>NZ_UWPC01000010.1 GCF_900604935.1 Vaginisenegalia massiliensis | reverse complement strand
GACATAGAAAAACTCCTTTCGATCTTAATGCGGTTGGTAGCCACATTTAAGTATAATCGAAAGGAGTTTTTAACGCTAAAGCTCTTGGCAGCTCACCCGTAAAACGGGTGGTTTTATTACGTTGTAATAAAAAACGTCTGAAAATCTTAGGCGATTCTCAGACGCTTCTTCATTAAAACATTTGATATTATTTTTTACATGAAGCTATATTAAAAATGACTTATTATCATTTTATAAATAGTCCTCTTCTTTATTATGTATATCTCTTACATTAGAGAGTTATAAACTTCTTTTAACCGCAATAACCCTTGTTCTATTTTCCCCTTTGAACATCCAATATTTAGTCTTAAAAATTGTTCTCCATTACCCCCATAAACAATTCCGTTCATAATAGCAACTTTTCCTTTATTCACTAACCAATTTTGCAGCTGATTCATTTCAACTCTCATTTTTGAAATATCCAACCACATTAAATAAGTAGCCTCTGAGTTTACAGGAACAATGCACGGGCAATTCTCTTTCAAAAATTTTTTTACAAATAATTCATTACTTTGAATGTATTCATTTAAGTCCTGAACCCAACTACCACATTTTGAATAAGCTGTCATAGTTGCTAACATTCCTAATACACTTGGGGAAGAAAGTCCATCTGCATTCTTTAACTGAATTAAAAATAATTCTTTAGTTTCATTATCCGGAATCAAAAGATAAGAAAATAGTAAGCCGGCAAAATTGAATGTTTTCGATCCAGACGTCAATAAAGCCACGTTTTCTTGAATCATTTCAGTTATAGGTATATGCTTGAAAGATTTTCTAACAATATCCATATGAATTTCATCCGAAATTAGGAAGACATCATACTTCTTACATAAAGATATTACTTTATCTAATTCATCCTTTGTCCACACTCGTCCAGAAGGATTATGCGGGGAGCAAAATAACAATATTCTATTCTCTTTTTTACTCATTAATTTTTCTAAATCAACAAAATCTATAAAATATTTCCCGTCCGTATAAATTAGTGGATTTTCAACAACTAATCGATCATTCTGCCTAATTGTTTTAAAGAAAGCATCATAAGCCGGAGTTTGAATAATAACTCCTTGGCCAACCTCAGACTTTATCTTGATTAGTTGAGATACCGCGTAAATGACACTTGGGCTATATGTAATCCATTCGCTTTCAATTTTGGCATCAAATTGATCATCAAACCATTTTTTGACACAATTTTTAAAATCATCATGGTTCCATCGACTATAACCAAAAACTCCATGGTCGACCCGATGATGAAGTATTTCTATTATTTCTTTTGGTAACAAAAAATCAGTATCAGAAATAGTAAAAGGTAATAGATTCGCCTGTCCAAAGCGATCAGCCACATAATCCCATTGAGTACAGTATGTCCCCCGTCGATCAATTATTTGATTAAAGTCCATATAATCCCTACCTTAGAGTAACTCTTCTAATTCGTTACGAACCGTTGTTACCTTTGTTCCTATAATTACTTGTATATTTTGTGTATCAAGATGAACAACACCCAGCGCACCCAATTCTTTTAATTTTTCATCTTTCACTCGAGAATCATCTTCAACTACTAATCGTAATCGTGTGACACAGTTATCTAAAGATATTAAATTTTCTTTACCCCCTAATGCCTTTAAAATTTCTTCTGCATCATATTGACTACTACCTTTAGATTTTAATTCCTCTTCAGAGTAAATTGTATCTTCATATTTTATTATACGGCCAGGGGTCGGCAAGTTTTTCTTTATTATTACCGTCTTAAATACAAAATAATAAATTGCAAACCAAAACAGTCCCACAATAATAACAAGATACCACTTAGTTCCATTTCCTTGGAGTAAACCAAAAATCAAGAAATCTAAGATTCCGCCATCAGTATTACCAATTGTCACCCCCAACATAGACATGACCATAAATCCTAAGCCAGTCATAACAACATGGAAGAACCACAAAAGAGGGCTAACAAATAAGAATAAAAATTCAATTGGTTCTGTAATTCCTGTTACAGCAGTAGCTACTACTCCAGAAAGAAGCAATCCCTTAATGGAAGCCCTTCTTTCTGGTGCCGCAGTATGGTACATTGCTAAGGCTACCGCAGGAAGTCCAAATATAAATGTCGGCATTTTACCTTGAGACAAAAAGGCAGTCGCTTGGGGGGAAATAGGAACACCTTTACTCAATTGTTCATAAAAAATATTCAATGCTCCTGAAACTTCATGCCCAGCAACCGTTTCCGTACCTCCAGCCTGTGTGAATCGAATCATGGCTACCAATATATGATGTAATCCAAACGGTAATAATAACCGCTCTCCTGAACCAAATAGGAATGGACCAAAAACACCTGATTTTTGAATTGCGATACCAATTAACGCAATTCCGGTAGCAAATAAAGGCCAAACAAACGGAATAATTAATCCAGTTAGTGCTAGAACTAACGAAGAAACTATAGGTACAAAGCGAACACCAGAAAAGAATGAAAAACTATCATGAAGTTGAATTCTATAAAACCGCTTATGAAGCTTATAAACAATCAATCCCGCAATAATTCCACCTAATACTCCCATCTCAAGGGTTTGAATACCAAATACCATACCTTGACCAGAAGTTCTTAATTGTTCTTCATTAGCAAGCATTCCTCGAGCATTTAGGACAAAATTTATAGCTAGATTCATTACTGTATATCCTACAAATCCAGCAAATGCGGCTACACCTTTTTCCTTTCTCACTAATCCTAAAGGAATAGCCATAGCAAACATAACTGGTAAATAAGAGAAGGCAAATCCCCCAATAGTAGAAATAAAACTAAAGAATAGTTGCAAAGTTGGATTGCCAAGAAATGGTAATTGCTTAATAACTGCAGGACTAGTAAATGAACTTCCAATCCCCAACAATAAGCCCATAAAAGCTAATAATGCAACTGGTAACATAAATGTTTTACCTAACCCTTGGAAAAATTCCATTTTACTACTTTTTGTCTTCAATAAACTCATCTCCTTTACTTACATTATAGTCAATAAAATAGCACAAGTAATCGTTTTCATGATTTGCGAAAATTTTTTCCATACTTAGGAAATATTTTCAGCAAGTTTCCATATTAATAAATCACTTACAAGATTAAACATAATCCTAGAACTAAGATCCGCGTCATTTTTATAATGATAAATACAAGGACATACAAAGCCTAATTTAGATAGTGATAGTAATGTCGCATCTTTATTTGCAACAAAAGAAATAATTGATACATTATTCTTATTCAAATTTTTAGCACAATCCAAAATTAATTTTGTTTGTCCTGACTGACTAAAGAATACTGCTAAATCTTTGTTTTTCAAATTTTGAGACACTCGAACCAATTCATCCCAATCTTTTCTAGCAAAAATATTAAGATTTAGACTTTGTAATTTTCGAGAAAAGTCTTGTCCATTCACACAAGACCCTCCTACAGCAAACACTTCAATATTTTGAGCTTTCAAAATTAACTCTTGAAATTTATTTATGCGCTCATCATTTAGCTGCGAAAGAGAACCCGACAAATTTTCTTGTATTAAAAGTTGATAATCTTTTACCAAAGAAGTAAAACTATCCGAAATAGGAATCTCCTTAGTATTTAAAAACAATAAAGTATACTTAAACTCCTTATATCCAGAAAAACCTAATCTTTGAGCCATTCTAGAAATACTAGCAGGAGAAACAAATAATTTTTTTGATAAGCACTGTATCGTAAAAGCATCTAAGTCCTTACGATGTTGAATGCAATAATCAAAAATCACTTTTTCAGATTCACTTAATTTATTTCTTAACTTCAAAAAACTAATTTCATTCATATCATTCTTTTATCCTTTTATCTAAAGTTATAGTTAATAGATATATTTTATAGTTCCATGCAGAATAGTTTCTCAATTACCTTCTTTACCTCTGCTAATTAGCTTATCAGTCTTTTTGAAAATTAGGTCAAGCTATTTAGGTGATTTATATGCTCCTATAAATGAGTAAGTGGTATTTTTTTCAATATTAGCACACTTACACTCCTTTGTAATGAATTTGAGGTTTTCATTATCCAAGATGAATAAATAAAAAACCATGATTTAATCAATGCGTCTAAGTTTATATTGTCCAATTCTATAAGAACTAGTTATTTTTAACTTAGATTCGCTTTGAATTAATCATGGCATTTTCATTTTTTGATTTTTCCAGTAACTCAAAATATTCCTAATTAACTCTAATTTACAAATGTCACTACGAGAACATCGAGATACAGGTAATGATAGTTGGAATAGCGAAGACGTCGACGAAGACCGCTCCACATAGAGGTGCAATCACGAAGGCCTTTGTTGACCGTAAATCATACTTTTCACAAATAGCTGACATACAGACAACCGCTGTCGCCGCAATTCCTAGGCCCCAACCCATGAAGCCGCCCGATAATACACCGGCATCATAATTTTTCTTCAATGCAGGGAATAAGAGCAGAACGACAAAGAAGAAGAGTACAACCGTTTGGACAAGTAAGATCACAATTAGAGGTAAAGCTAAGTCAACTAATTCCCAGACTTTCAAAGTCATAATCGCCATCGTTAAGAAGAAACCAAGACCAATATCGGTAATTAAATCAATGATACGCGCATCAAACTCGAATAATTGATGTTTATCATTAATATTTCTAAATAGAATCGCTAAGAACATAGCACCCACATAAGATGGGATAGCAAAATTCTTCAAGTTTAACAGTCCTACTAGAGCCGAAAAGACCGTTCCAAAAGCCATAAAAACGAATATTAATGATAAGTGATGTAAGAATAAAGTACTCGATATCGGCGTTTGTACCTCTTGCGAATCTACTTTTTGCAACCCTTCTTCATTCGTTTCGATCTTAACTTTGTTTCGTTTAATTAACCAGTCACCAACAGGTCCGCCCAGTAAGGAACCCATTACCAAACCATAGGTCGCTGAGGCGACCGCAACCGTCGTTGCCCCACTCACACCAGCTGCTTCGGCAACTGGGCCAAAAGCGGCTGCATTCCCATGACCGCCAACTAGCGAGACGGTCCCAGCCATCAAGCCTAAGACCGGTTGGATTCCCAAAACTTTAGCCAAGGAGATCCCTACGGCTGCTTGAACGACGGCTAATAACCAAGTTCCAACTAAATAAACAATGAGTAACCGTCCACCCGCTTTGAGCAGTTTAAAGGAACCACCAAAGCCAACGCAAGTAAAGAAAGCTAACATGAAAGGCAATTGCAGGCTTGTATCCATCTCTACCTGTAAAATATTGGCAGAACGCAGAAATGCTAATAAAAAGGCCAAAATAAAACCGCCAATAACAGCTGCTGGAATACATAAACGCTCAAAAAGTTTAACTCGACTCCGAATAAAATACCCTAAAATTAATAAGACCCCAGCAATCGCTGTCGTCATAATCATATCTGTCTTAAGAACTTGAACGCCGTCAATCAATTCAACTGTCATACTACCTCCCCCTTCTTTGTTTGACTAAGACTTGCCATAACCTCACCGTCACAACAGGGTTTTCGCTATAGATGTTTGCTCAGCTCTCCTCTCCCATCAAAAATGATAGCGTTTTCATAAATAGAGTACCACCAGTCAAATGCCCTGTCAATTATTTCATTCTCCTTCCCCACTGAATATCCCAGCTTAACTTTGCTAAGAAAAAATACGACCGAACTCTGCAATCTCCATTAAGAGAAGCGGAATTCAGTCGCCAAAATGACTCTATTAATTGTCTGATTTTCCCGATGGAAATACTAATGGTTCATTTGATGAACATAGTCTAACAAGGGGGCAATGGCCTGGCGATCAAGATAGTCTAGTCGCTTGCCATAGGTATCCACTAGACGTTGGTCATCGGGTGATAAAGCCGGCTTTTTCTTCAGACTACCAATCATTACTCGCATAATTAGACGATGCAACCCATTCATTCGTTCATAATCTAGCCCGCCCCGGAAGAAGAAATATTTTATCTTTTCTTGAAGCCCTAACTCTATGCGTTGATTAATTTGTTTCGTTAAGAAAGCAACATTATCTGCTTTGGCTGGGTCAGTAATACTCACACTAAAGAAGGCATAATGTTTGTCTGGATACTGCTTAACCAACTCGATAAACTTGCCTAAATCCTTATATTGACCTGCCATAACCCCACTACCAAAGATAATAGTGTCAGCTGCTTCGATATCAGCCAGTGTCACCGTTTTAAAGGTCTTAAGTGGACAGGTTAATTCTTGGGCAATCCATTCGGCGTATTGTTGAGTATGACCATAGCGCGATTGGTAAATAACTAAATTCATGAATAGGACCCCTTTGATGGCTAGATTTGTTACCTGTATTTTATCACGTCCACGGACAGATGCACGTCCAACTTTAGTCTAAGCTTTTACAAAAAACTTGAGTCGGACGCCCTTTATTATCTAAACACTGATCGATAACCTGATAATCATATTGCTCATAAAGTCCTTGGTGCGAACTAGAAATATAGACTTGATTATAGCTCTTTTGCCGAGCCCAACTCTCAGCATATGCTAAAAGATGCATAAATAATTTTTGCCCGCGATAGTCAGGATGAACATATACATACCCAATCCAGGGTTGACGACTTAAATCAGAGATATTATCTTGCTCAGATAGGGTACAATGGCCTATCAAATATTGATCTTCTACCAATAAGAATAACTGACTCGTTTGACCGAGTCGATGATAAAATTCTCCCTCGCCAATCATTTGACTCAAGTGGCGACTAGGTGGCCATTCAAGATTAGCCAGTTGTTTGAGCCATACTGACGGATTACTCGATTCAAAATAACTGATGATTTCCATGCATCTCACTCCCCTAACTTTATCTAAGCTAATCATATCATGATTAGACTCCTAATATTTACTAGCTTCTTCCCAATCAAAAAGGAAGCCCCTTTCAAACTGCAGACTGTTCGACCTGTTGGCCATCTGCTATACTCTAACTAAATAAAACCATCCTCAAATTAAAGGAGCGTTAACATGGAACAACTTGCTAAAGAACAATACGATGATAGTCTTCACATCTGGTATCAAGCCAATCTTATGACTGACCATCCTTATGGTCAAATCTTTAATTGCCAAAGTGACATACAAAGAAACTTAGTTCAAGTCATAAAAAATGACTTAGAAATGAATCCTGGTCACACTCTTTACTTCTGGTATTTCGGTCCTGACCAAGCCAACATGACCTTGATGGTCCGCAAAGAAAAGCAAGAAGTCATCGTCCAAATCAACCTTAAAGATTTTGATTTTGCCCTGAACGCTCCTAGCATCGACCAATGGAAGCGCGAATTAGCCCAATCCCTTAACTAATCGACAAAAAAGAGGCCCTAAACACTGTGAGTGTTTAGGACCTCTTTCTTCATAAACGTCGAGTGAGAGACCCAATTATTGGGTTAGCTTAGAACTTACTTGCCCGTCACTTCAAAAATTGGACTAGCAATCGTTTCAACGTAGCGGGCACCCACTTTTTCATTGAAGAGTTTGACCTGATCATCGTAAATGGCATCCGCTGCAATTAATTGATCCATCATGGCTTCGACCGTAGCTTGATCTAAATTCTCAATAGGATTAGCAATCGTCATACTATGGGTCTTACCATCGGTTGCTCGAAATGTTAAATTTAAAACTTTGCTCATCTATTATGCTCCTTCCACTTGGCTGTAACGTGTGCGATTCACTAAGATAACGTCTCCGGTAATATCTTTGACAACTTTATCTAGAGCCGCTTTGATTTGACCAATTGTTGCCTCAGATACCCCTTCTTTTAAATGTTTAACCGTTAAACGGCCGACCTTATCCGGACCTTCTTGATAGAAGACCTCCAAACTTGCGCGATCAAATGCTGTTTCCATCTTGTATTCCTCCTTAAAATGATGTCTTGTAAACTAGCTTACACCTATAAAGACGAGCAAATCTTAGAAAGTGTTACCCCCATTGTTCAAGTAGAGGGCGAATCCTTTTAGCTAACTTGGCACGACGTTGATAGAAGGTTTTGCGTGAAATTCCTAATAGCTGCGCTTGACAGGCTATCTTTTCCTCGCCATGAAGCATCAGAAAAGCTAAGAAGGTCCGATCCTCTGCTGCTAATTTACTTAATAGAAAGCGAATTAAATCTTGATCCACCAGGGTATCTTCTAAACGCTGGAGCCCTCCATCATCGCCATATTCGGGTATACTTTCAGCCAATTGCTCAGCTTGTTCATGCGGAATCGAACGTCGTTGTTGGTCACGTAGTTTCCACATAATTTGCCGTCTGGCATAAGCTAAGAATTGATAATAGGGTGGAACCAGAGGATCTGTCTGGCTCGTCCGCGCTGCTTGAACGAGGGCCAGAAGACCAATCTGGAGGTAATCGTCATAATCAAATCGCTTCATATCAATACCTGCTTTGCGTAAACATGACCAGACTAACGGACGGTATTGTTGAATAATAGCCTCTTCCGTGGAGACAAATTGATTATTTTCCATGTAAATTCACTCCGTAGTTTAAATTTACAAGGCCTTGCATCAACTGTTATACTCCGATTTTGCCTATTGAAGCTAGATAACAAAATTATCCCCTTTTCAAATTCTTAAAATAATTTGTAACTAAAATTTATTATTTTAAAGAAAACATTTTATATTTTGCATGATCGTGCTAAACTATATTTGTTCACAAATAATGATTAGAAAGGAGATTGCAGCGATGATTTGGTTAACAGCTTTTCCTAACCAGACTTGGTTACGGCAAAGTCATCCATATTTTCGTCTAATATCTGGACGTTGCCATTTTGTCCTGAAATTGACATATTTTACTCTTTAGTCACTTTATTATGAAAGGAGTTTATTATTATGTCATCTCACCATTCTGATATTGAATATGAACAGTTAAAGCAATTACATCTATATCTTCAAGAAGACCCAAGTGATTGGCTACCTCAACTCATCCATTCGGCCACCGAGGCCCCATTCAATCTGATTTGTAGTCAGGATTTCCTTTTACTACTAAATATTGAATCTTATTCTAATCAATACGCTAGCTTAATGCTCACCCAAGAAGGCCGTCTCTACTTATGCAAAGAAACAACTCACCGCTTAGCTGAAAGTCGCTTCATGGAGCTAGGCTATCGTCACCAATACTGGCAACGATTCTTGCGGCTTTGTACCAATCGTTGCCACGATAGCTTCCCTTTTGTATATTACGGCCATGCTTACATGCGGCTTCCTCATTCAGACTTGGGTCGTCGCGGCCATTGGCTCAATCTAAGAGCCTGTCAAAAATTTACGCCTCATCATGAAGACGGCGTCCCCTTTCCGCCATTGCGCCATGATAAAAATTTAATCCTAGACTTTGTCTATCAAACGTCAGATACCCAACCAACAAGTATAAAGCTTAGTTTGACCCAAAATCAGGCCTATATTATCCAGCAAATTCATTACGCCTATATCTTAATGAAAGCTTGGGGCTACTATGCCATTGCCGAACATGATAAAGCTAAGTTACCGCATTATTATATGCACCGTTCTGACTATCCACCTATTTTCACCAGCGACATCAAACACCTAAAGGACCCTTTTGAAATTCAGATTAAGCATCTAAAAGAATTTCTGACTTTTAATACGATCCTGACTTATTTCCACTATAAAAGTCAGCCGTTAATGGCTCAAACTTCTGCCTATCTTAGTCAGTTTGCCTTAGATCAAGATACACTCCGGGAATCACTTCTTTTCTATCAAGAAAACTATCCTCATTATGACAAAAAGGATTAAAGAAAGACTCCGACCCTCTTTAATCCTCAAACCAATAGAAAAACGCCAAACCGTCGCTAGGATTTGGCGTTTTCTTAATTTCCCCTTCGAGAAGATGATTAAAATACAAAGGGGGACAGCGAAGCCCATGTTCACAATTAGACTCCGCCATCTGGGCATTGATAAGGGGTTTTCCAAGCCCGACCTATCAAGCGGTTACGACAATATCAACGTAACCATCTATAAATAACCGCTATAAACTGAGTTCCATTTTATTATTTCAATTTTTTTATTACATTATTGGGTTCATTCTTATCTCCTAGCAAAAAAAGATATTCCTTAGAGGAATATCTTTTAATTTATAATTATTCGGATAATTCTTTGCTCATTCTAATAAGGTATTGTTTAAAATCTTCAGCTGTTTCCGGATGTTTAAGAGCATATTCAATGCTCATTTGCATGTAACCCATTGGATTACCCACATCATAGCGTTTGCCTTCAATGACTTTACCTAGAACTCGCTTAGACTCATTTAACTGTTCAATTGCATCAGTTAATTGAACTTCATCATCTAAACCAGGTGCTAAATTCTCCAATAAATCAAAGATTTCTGGTGTTAAGACATAACGACCTGCAATGGCTAAATTACTTGGTGCTTTCTCAGGCTGTGGTTTCTCAACAAAATGGTTGATATGTACGACATCTTCCGCCAACTTATGGGATGAGCTTGTTTGTACATCAGCAATCCCATATTTACGAGTTTCTTTTGCTTCAACTTCAACTAAAGCCACATTCGGTGCTCCAGTCTCGTGATAAAGATCCATAATTTGCTTGGTCACAGGCGTTTCGCTGTCCATAATATTATCGCCTAGCATCACGACAAACGGTTCATCTCCGACAAAGGCTTTGGCTTGATATATCGCATCACCCAAACCTAAGGGATATGATTGGCGAACAAAGAAAAGATTAGCTTGGGTAATCGATTGAACCATCTCAAGCATTTTAACTTTACCTTTAGATTCTAGGTTCTCTTCTAATTCAATATTAGAATCAAAATGGTCTTCAATTGGCCGTTTTGATTTACCCGTAATGATCAGAATTTCTTCAATTCCTGAAGCGACTGCTTCCTCAACAATAAATTGAATAACAGGTTTATCTACAATGGGCAACATCTCTTTGGCAATCGCCTTAGTAACCGGTAGAAAGCCAGTCCCGTAACCTGCTGCAGGTATAACTGCTTTACGAATTTTTTTCATAGGACCCTCCTGAAGATTTTAACATTATAGTTATGTATTCTACCTAAGAATACTATAATTTATAAACTTTTTCTGAATTTTCAAATATATTTTGAGTATCAAAAATTACTTTTTCATTCAGCAGTTCCTTGTTTTGCTTAATATGTTCGTGAGCAACCATAATTACCACCAAATCTATGTCCTTTAAAAACTCCTCAAAATTAAAATACTGATTTTCTGCAATTTTTTTACTAATATATGGGTCAAATACTTTTAATTCTGGAGCTAAATGTTCTCTTTGCTTTTCAAGTAACTGTAGTGTAGGAGATTCACGAACATCATCAACATTTGGTTTGTAAGTCAATCCATATAAACCTACTCTAGAAATATCTGATATTTGCTTTTCTTTCATAATATCATGTATTTTTTTTAATACATATGTCGGCATAGAATCATTTATATCCCGAGAGATTTTAATAAGTTTTGTTAGCTCAGGAAAATCCCCCACTAAAAACCATGGATCGACAGAAATACAGTGCCCTCCTACTCCAGGTCCAGGGTTTAAAATATTTACCCGTGGATGTTTATTAGCGATTCGAATAATCTCATAAACATCCATATCATTATATGATGCAATTTTTGCTAACTCATTAGCAAAAGCAATATTAACATCTCTAAACGTATTCTCAATTACTTTTGACATTTCAGCAGATCTAATATCAGTTACGACAATTTCTCCCTTGCAGAAAGTTTCATAAAGTTTTTTGACTTTATTTGCTGCTTCAATATCATCCGCACCAATCGTTCTAGAATTATGTTCCAATTCATAGACCATATTACCAGGTAAAATCCGTTCTGGCGCATGAACCAAATGTAATGTCTTTCCTAAAATTTTTTGTGCGTCATGAATAATAGGTTTTACAAATTTATCATGTGTTCCAGGAGAAACAGTAGATTCTACTACAATTATTGAATTATTCTTAGCATTTTGAACAGTTGTTTTAACTGCTTCAATTACATAACTTGGATCAATCTTTTTTGTCTTTAAATCATATGGGGTAGGCACAGTAATAATATACATATCAGTTTCTTGATAATTGGTTGAAAATTGTATTCCATTATCTACTGCTTTTTTAAATAAAGTGTCCAAATTTTTTTCTTCGAATGTAAGTTTTCCCTGTTGAAGATTTTCTACTGTTTTTTGTAATATATCTGTTCCAACAACTTCATTTCCATTCGCAGCTAGCATTAACGCAGTTGGTAACCCGATGTATCCCAAACCAATAACATTTATCATATTTTTCTCCTTAATTAATCATTATTAATTCATTACAAATATTTTAACATTCAAATTCCATTACTGTCTATGCCAAATAAAATACTAAAAAACTTGAGAATTTACCACATTCATTTGCTGAATAATTTGAATAAAAATTTCTTGATCGACTACAAATTAATTGGTTCGCATCAGTTATTTAATTAAAAACAGCAAAAACACAAAGAAAAGATTCATAAAAAAATAAACATAAAAATTAACTATTCTAGTACATTTTTCCACACATTTAGGGATTGAAAATAATTTCCAATCCCTCATAACTAATTTTTTAATAAAATGTCAGCAATTTGTTTTGAAGCAGTCCCATCTCCATACGGATTAGATGCTCGACTCATTTTTTCATATATTTCGTTGTTATTTAACAACTCATCAAAAGCTTCATAAATTCTATTTTCATCGGTTCCAACTAATTTTAACGTACCAGCAGCAATTCCTTCAGGCCGTTCAGTTGTATCCCTCATAACTAAAACAGGAATTCCTAATCCAGGAGCTTCTTCTTGAATACCCCCACTGTCTGTCAAAATTAAATATGAATTTGCCATAAAATTATGAAAGTCGACCACTTCAAGAGGCTCAATAATTTTGATTCTATCATTATTGCCAAAAACTTCATCCGCTACTTTTCGTACAATTGGATTCATATGAATAGGATAAATCGCTTTTGTATCTGGATTTTCCATAATAATTCTGTTTATTGCTCTGAACATTGCTCTCATTGGTTCGCCAAGATTTTCTCTTCGATGCGCTGTGATGAGTATTAATTTACTATCTGCTGCCCACTCTAAATATTCATGTGAATAGTCTTTTCTAACCGTAGTACTTAAGGCATCTATTGCGGTATTTCCTGTAACAAAAATACTATTAGCGTCTTTTCCTTCATTGAGTAAATTTTGTTTTGAGGTTTCAGTAGGTGCAAAATTATATTTAGCAACTAGGCCAACTGCTTGACGGTTAAACTCCTCCGGGAATGGCGAATAAATATTATAAGTTCTAAGTCCAGCTTCAACATGTCCAACTGGAATCTGTAAATAAAAACAAGCTAAACTAGAAACAAAAGTTGTAGATGTATCTCCATGTACCAATACAATATCTGGCTTTTCCTTAATTAATACTTCCTTCATTTTATCTAAAATATTAATTGTTACATCAAATAGAGTTTGCTGACTCTTCATAATTGCTAAGTTATAGTCAGGAACTACATCAAAAGCATCAAGTACTTGTTGTAACATTTCCTTATGTTGTCCAGTTACACAAACCACTAACTCTACATCTTCACGTGATTTTAATTCTTTTACTAATGGACACATCTTTATCGCTTCTGGCCTTGTTCCAAAGGAAACCATAATTTTTTTCACAAGATCACCTCATCATATGTATTTGTATGCTTAAAACCAATAGACATTGCCAACCAACAATCTATTACAAACTATGTAGCACTCTTATTGTTATTAATCGAATTAATATAAAACGTACATAAAGAGAAGCTAATCAACCCCACTATTACAGACATTAACGCTGTCGAAATAGCAGCCCCATACCAACCCCACATTTTAATAAAAAGAATATTTAAAACAATGTCACCTATTAATCCAACATAAGATAATATTGCATTCCATTTGGACTTTCCAACAGCAGCCAAAATATTTCCATTTGGGATTTTAAGTACAAAATCACAAACAACACCAAAAGTTAAAATTTTTAGCACGTTAGAAGCTTGCGCATAATTATCTCCATACAACATAACAATAATATAGTTTCCAAATATTAAAATAATAATTCCTATTATCAATGATACAACTAATAAAATTAAAGATAATCTTTTTCTATACTTTTTTAAAAAAGAACCATTCAAATAATTCTCTGATATCATAACAAAATCTGTTGTCAAAATAACTGCTGGGATAAACTGTACGGCTAATGGTATTTGGCATGCAACTTTATACATGGCAATTAGACTTGCAGAAATTGACATAAATCCTAATGCCAGAGTATCAACTTGCATCATTAAACTACTCGCCATACTTCCTAAACCAACAAAAACACCATACTTTATCATTTCTCTTATTTCTAAATTCTCTTGATATTCAATTTGCAATTTATGTGGTTTAACCACATAAATTATTGCCATAAAAATAATCAATGGAGCTATGAATCTTGCTATTAAAAAACCCTCTTGATTTAAAAAATATGTTCCTGCAACTCCTAAAATTAAAACCAATAAAGAAAAAACAATGTTACTATATGCAAATTGTTTATTTTTATGCACTATTCTTAGATAAGACTGTGAGAGCTCTTTTAGAAAATATGTTATCAAATACAGTGCATTAAGAACTATTAAATAATTTGTTGTAACAATTTTTACATTTCCAAAAATTACAGCTAAACAGTAAACTGCACTAATAATTAATGAACTAATGAATCCATATTTCAAACATAAAGAAAATATTTTATTCTTTTCATTTTCAGTTTTTGCAATTGCCCCAAATCTTAATAATGAATAATTTAATCCCAGACCAGCAAATGGAATAAAGACAGTAACAAACGACTGCAAAAACATCAGTTCTCCATATTCATTTTGACTCAAGATACGTACAATGATAATTGTCAAAACTAGCCCAGAGATATTGCTGATTATCGATGAAAGTAGAATATGAAATCCTCCCCTTCTTGAATAATCAGAAATAATGTTTTTCAGTTTATTTATCATCTTATGATTTCCCTTTCAATACCGCAGACTGGAATTCTAGTATATCTTTCTCGTTTAGTCTTTCGTTTCTAAACACTTTTTCAAATGAATTTGGTGGCTCAATTAGAACACCTTTATTTTCTAAATCATTAATGTACTCAGCAACTGTCTTCAATATTTTCGCAGGATTGCCTGCAACAACAACATCATCAGGTACATCTTTCGTAACTACTGCACCTGCTCCAACTATGACATTATTTCCAATTTTAACACCTGGTAGTACCACCGAATGTGCACCTAGAAATACATTATTTCCAATAATAGTTTTTTCAACTCGATATTTTCCTGAATGAAAAAAAGTACTTGCATCATGTGCTAAAACTATTGAATAGGGTGCAGATATAAAATTGTCTCCTATTTCTACACATTGTGGTACCAATGTATCGATTAATGAATTATGATGTTTTACATTTCCAATTTTATATTTTGGAATTACTTCTTTTTTAGATAACTTTCTTATATTTTTTTAATCAATAGTTTCACCATCATTATCATCCTTATTACCAAGATATAAATTGTACCAGTCTTCTAAGTTTTCATCCCAACCAGATAAACTTCGAATATAGCTTTTGTTATTTCTTACCATATTTTTTAGATCATCATATTTTTCAATTGAAGAACAAATTAATTTATCCAGATGAATAGGATTATCCACATTTAGGAAAAAAACATTATTCTTATGAAAAATATCATAGGGTAACCAAGACCCGTTTATCACTATATTTCCTGCATACAATGTTTCTTGCATACTTCCACTTAATTGATCAGTTACTTGAATATTAATCATAATATCAGATATTAATCTTAAAATTGCTAACTCTTCCTCAACCATAAAGGCCTCTAAGACCAAAATATTTCTACCAATATTCCGTATTATTTCCTTTATCTTCTCTTTATGGACATTATCTCCATATGCCAGAGGAAATAAAAATACACACTTTTCAGCATAATCTTGTGGCAACTTATTAATTGCGTTTAAGATAAGTTCATGTTGCTGTCCTGGACTTGAGTTATATCCACAGGTAATAACTTTTAATTTTTCGGGAATGTGATATTTTTTCTTAAAGAAAGATATTTTGCTTTGCATTTCTGAGCTATTTTCAATTTTATCAATATAGTCAAGGGTTTCTAATCCAAATCTTGTAATTTTCAATCTATTTAAACTTATATTAAAATTTTTGATGAAATCATCTAACGTTTTCTCATTAGTAAATGTAATTTTATCAGCTAAATTAAATGCATTAGAATTCATATTAAGTTGTTTTTTTGAAACCCTATAATAATCACTGCCCCAAATAGTAATGATTAAGTTATCCGTTTTTCTTCTTAAAATCGAAATAATGTATCGATATATAGGATTATAATAGTGAATATGAATGGAATCATATTTAGGTAAATTCTTAATAACATTTTTTAGGGTCAGCAAATACGCCATTTGTTCAAACTTTCTTTTAAAAAAATTTCTATCCTGACCCATTGATGGAATTAAATACAAGTTTCGAAAATATTTAGTGTTTCTATAATAACTCTTTTCGAAGCTCAGAATATCAATATCTATATCTTTTTTTTCATGTATTCTTTTATACAATTGATAGATTAGGGGATGATTAACATCCCCTATTATTAATACTGATTTCATATTATCCTACTTTCTTCATTCTATTGAATGATTAGATCTATTCACTTTATTACTGTATAGATCTATTTGTACAAGCATTATTAACATGATAAATATAAACAAATTTCCCCGAACAATATCTGTTAAATCATTATTCGAGATAAAGGAAAAGAATAAAATTTGAAGTCTTGCAAAAATAACCGTTAAATTCAAATCAAAACTTCTAACCAATTTATCTACTCGTAAAGCAAATAAGGCATACACTAAAGTATTTATGATAAGTCCTAGCATTTCATGTTGTCTTAAACCAGTTGTAATAAAATCTGTTGGAACGCCCCCCATCAGCAAGGGATTAATACTCTGAAAGTAATTTGAGGTTTCAAAATTTAATGTCTGATAATCTGGTAAAGTAATCCCCAACATATTAAACGCTCGAGTTGGAATGATATCTAAAATCCAAATAATATAGTCTTTCCCATTTCTTAGCCCAAAAATACTGTTCATTTTTTCAATATTAATTATATTTGCAGACGGAAAAGAAAAGTCATTAATAGCACTGTTAATATTATCCCAAATTGAAGAATTAATATGTGCAGTATTTATTCCTCCGTGGGAAATTTGATATAAAATAACGTCAAAAACTTGAGCAGTTGAAATCGCAACAATAACGACAACGCACGAAATAAAAATTAAATTGATATTCCTTTTTTTGGCATAACTCAGAATAAATGGGAATAAAAAGAAAATTATTGTTGAGCGTCCAGAATTAAAAATCAAATATATACTAGCTAAACCAAACGAAATAATAAAAAGAATACGACTTAAATTAGACTTGGTCAAATCATAGTGAGATTTAAAACAATATGCTGCTCCCATTACCAAAAAAGATAGCATTCTAAAAATAGCTGTCAGTGGGCCATAATATTGAGAGGAATCTGTTCCTGCATATCTTAGCGCATCAGCAGCCTCAAGCGCTTCCCTTATTCCACCCATACTATAGAAGAACAAAATAACTGATCCTCCACCAACAATAAAGAAAAAACATCCATAATTATAGATAATCTTCTCAATATTTTCTGAGAATTTTTTCTTTACAATCATTTCGCCAAACTGTTTCCGAAGAACTCTATTAAAAAAATAAACAGAAATCATTATTAAATACGATAAAAAAACAACATAGAAGAAATTTCCATACTCTGCTTGTGACGCATAGATAAATTGAGTAGTAAACCTCATATTTTTAAATACATCATTGTTGTTAAACAGAAATAATACAACTGGAATGAACACATAATAGAACACAAAAGTTGTCGACAAAACGAAGAACGCCGAAATTTTCTCATTTTTCCATATTACACTTTGAATAATAATACCTACTATTAAAAATAATAAGAAGTAAAAATCATACCCCACATAATCACCCAAATTTTTCAATTTTATTTAACAAATCTTTTACTACTCGATCGCTCTTAAACTCATATAAAGGAGAATTTTGCTTAGGTAAATAATTTTCAAAAAAACTTAGTATGCTTTCCTGATTATTTTCTAAAAAAATATATTTATCATATTGATTAAAATAAGAATATACATCTTTTGCATTTTTCTCATATAAAACCAAAACTTGCTTATTTGTTGAGGCATAATGAAAAATTTTGCCTGGAATTTGATTTGACTCTCCTTTATTTCCTATACAAACTAGCAAGTCCATTTTATCCTCTTCTTTTACCGCTTCATTACGCTCTGCCATTTTTTTTATGAGAATATTTTGTCTAGATTTTAAATCATGATTACTTGGCCCCATTATTGTAAATTGTATATTAGGCAATTTTTTTGCTGCAGAATAAAAGGGTAGAATATTCCTATCTTTACTAAAATATGATCCAAAATATCCAACATTAATAATGTTATTATTCGTTTCTTTTTCTCTCAAATCAAGAAATGGTGTTGGAATAAATAGCATTTTACTTGCATATTTACTAAATAATTTTTTTTGTTCTTCAACAGTGGCCGGTGATGTATATAAAATGATATTTGCTAGATTTAATAGTCTATCTTCTTCTTTGAAGATTTTTCTCTTAACCAACCCTTTTTTCCCATTAATATCTGCAAAAAAAGGGTCCCCCCAATATTGAATCCATTTTCGGGCTTTTAAACGGTTGTTAGCTAATAATTGTTCAACAATCTTATGTGCAACTTTAGAATCAGATGAGCTGATAATATAATCAAAATTTGTCTCTTCCAAAACTAATTTATCTAAATCATTCAAAAGCATTCGTTGATTATCATATATTTGTCCTTTTGAATATAAGTTAGACAAAAAAATTCTAAGTTTCAGCATCAAATGATTTTTCGGTCGAAATTTTTTTGAGATGTTGTATACAAGATTACTGTTATCAGAAAAATAAAACTCCGTTACACCTTGAATAGAATTTTTTTTATCTGGTGTTCTTGTTAACGAATAAACTTCGACTCCATTCTTCACTAAACCATCGAGCAAAGCAGTATTTCTTACAGAAGCAGATGAACTACTATCCAATGGATATGTTGAAACAAATAATAGTTTAATCTTTTCCATTTAAATCCTCATTTCTAATAAATTGCGCCAACACATCATAAAATATGTCATCTTCTTCTACTATACTATTAAGCAATTTTTCTCTATTCTTATTAAATTCATCTTCATCTATTTGATCATAATACTTAAATAACGTTTCAGCAAAACATTCATCATCTTCATTAAATTTTATTCCCATTTTAAACTCTGAAACTATTTCAGATTTATATGAGTTAGATTCAACTATTTGAGGTAATCCAAAGATAATTCCGTCGTAAAACTTATTTGAAATTGCATATTTTGTTTCTAAGATTTTCTTTGTACTGTAGCTATTATTTAGTATTTGAGCATTCGCCAACAGCTTAAATTTATCCGAATTATTATACGCACCTGTGAATTCAATGTTTTTTATCCCGTTTTGCTTACAATATTCTTTATATATATCTAACTCAATCCCTGATCCATGATAAATCATATGAAAGTTAGAATTATTTTTTAGCTTATCTATAAGTAATTTTTGATGTGCAAAATATCGAATTCCACCAATGAATACCACATTTACCGGTGTTTCTATGTTTTTTTCAAAAGGTTTTTGGTAGCTTAGCTCACTTCTATTAAAATTATGTACGGGTAAATACTTTTTACTTGATGGTAAAAATTCAATAAAACCTCTAGAAGATATAAATGTAGAAAAAGAATCTTCTACTAACTTCTTTTCAAAAAATCTAAAAATCGCTAAATGTTCATAGCTAAAATCTCTAATATCCAAGATGTATTTATTTGAAAATCTTTTAATTGCAACATCAAAGAGGAGCATTCCCGAAAGTGTTGACAAAAAAATTATCTGTGAATATTTAGAACTGTCCAAATTCTTTTTTAGCCACCATCTGAACCTAATAAAATCACTGATTTTTCTAAATGGACTCTTTTTCTTTTTCGAATAGTGAGTGAATGCTTTATAATTACTTGGATACCCATCTTCTATTTCTTCTCGATTCCAAAACAGAATTTCATATTCTAATCCATTCTTATCAAGAAAATCAACATATTTTCTAAGATATGGGCAATATTTAAGTTCAGAAACAAATACTAATGCAATCATCGCATTTATTTACTCCTTTATCATGTTAGTGACTAAGTCTAGTAAATTTTTGAATATTTTAGCTCTGTCACCATATTTATGAACATATTCATTACCATTCTCACCTAGTTGCTCGAATTTAATAGAATCATTTAAAATATCTGCTAGCCTTGTTGCTGCCTCTACAGAACCATCAAAATTTATATAACTACCTGCGTTAGCTTCTTCAACAATTTGTCTCGCTTCCCCATCGATTCCACAAATTATAGGCTTTGAAAGTGCCATATATTGAAATAATTTATTTGGTCTTACCAACTTAAAGCTTTCAATATTCTTTAAATTGGTTAAACAAATATCTGCATGTAATAAATAATCAGCAACTAATTCGCTAGGAATAGCATCTTCAAAAAAAACATTTGATAAATGTTTTTGCAACGTTTGATTTATCAATTGTTTTTTTTGATCCCCGTCACCAATAAACACAAAAGCAAATTCATCATAATTATCCTGTAATTTATTAAATCTTTCTATCGTATTAATAACTGAGCCTAAATCATTCGCCCTTCCATGTGCACCAATGTACATTATTTTTAATTTATCTTCCCATGGGTTCCCTTTAATTAGCTCAATCTTTTTTTCCTTATTTTCATACTTGTTTAAGTTTACACCTAACGGAACAAGTGTAACTTTATCCTTTTGTGAGACCTTACTTTTAACAAAGTTCACCATTCCATCGGAAACAGCAATGATTTGATCAGCCAACTTATATAATTCATTCATTGAATAATCCATATATTTAATGGCAAATTTATTTTTCAAACCCATATCAATTAGAAACATTGGCCAAAGATCTTCAATGTCGGCTAACAATTTAATATGTTTCAATTTAATTGCCCACGTATTAAATATCCCAACTGGAGGTGAACTCAACAATACTAACTCCACATCTTTTGAAAATAGAATCTTAATTGCAGTGATTATGTCAAACACAGTTATATTAATCTGTCTGGCTAATGCACTTTTTCTATACGGAGTACTTTTAATTCGAACAGTATGAAAATTTTCTGTTTTTTCTTTGCTTTGCAATTTAAATCCTTTTAGATTATCATGATTTTTTCCTGTGTGATGATTAAATCCACAAATCCAAAATTCAATATCATAATCACTATATTCCGAAAAATATTTTGAGATTTCATAATGCTTTGTTGCACCCGGAAATTCTGGTGTTATACCATAATGATTTATAATAATTATTTTCGACACAATTATTCTCCTAACTATTTTATCTTTTTACACGGGTGTCCCACATAAGTACCTTGATCTTTAATATTTTTTAGAATAACTGAACCTGCCCCAATAATTACTTTTTCTGAAATTTCAATATTATTAATTACAGTAGTGCCTGTTCCCAACCAAGATAGACAGCCAATTTGCACACTCCCAGAAACATTTGTCCCTGGTGATATATGAACAAAATCTTTAATGTTACAATCATGATCTATCGTACATCCAGTATTAATTATACAGCCTCTACCAATTTTAGAGCACGCGTTTATAACTACTCCGCCCATTACAACACTTCCCGCGCCGATAGAAACCGAATCGCTTACTATTGATTGCGGGTGAACTAGCTTAATTAAACTGGCTCCTGACTCCTCGAGGATTGTAATGAATTTTTTGCGAATCTCATTACTTCCTATTGCAACAAAAAAATCTGATTCAAGAAAATATTTGTAATTCGAAATAGGTCCTTGGATATGAAAATAGTTATTTTCTAAACAATCATCCAAGAATATAATATTTCTCCAACAATTCAATAATTTTGCAATTTCATAACATACTTTAGCATGACCGCCAGCTCCAATAATCACAAGTCTATCCTTCATCATCATTTCCCCTAAATATTTCCATAGTTGAAGAAGTATCTGAATTTATGCCATCTTTCTGAAAAACCTTTAGGACTGTTTGAAAAATAATTTTCCAATCAAGAATAAATGAAACATGATCGACATAATGTACATCGAGTTTAAATTTATCTTGCCAAGTAAGACTATTTCGCCCATTTACCTGAGCATAGCCTGTTAAACCGGGTCTAACCTCATGCCGTCGCATCTGTTCTTGACTGTAGAGTGGTAAATATTGAACTAATAAAGGACGCGGACCCACAATCGCCATATCTCCCTTTATAATATTAAATAATTCAGGCAGCTCATCCAAAGAACTAGCCCGTAATTTTTTCCCGAAAAGTGTTAATCTTACCTCGTCAGGGAGCAATTGCCCTTGTGAATCTCGTTGATCAGTCATTGACCGAAATTTATACATTTTGAATATCTTCCCATTCAAGCCTGGACGCTCTTGAGAGAACAAAATTGGACTACCCAGTTGAGTTCTAACTAATAAGGCAACGATAATTAAGAGAGGACTCAATATTATCACCGCAATAAGTGCAAGAAAACAATCCTGACAACGTTTAAGGAAGTGCTGATATAGCTTCATGATGGACTCCTTAATCCCATAATGAACGAATAGTCGCAATAACACGGTCAATATCTTGATCAGTCATCTTGGAATCACTAGGCAAACACAAACCACGATTAAATAAATCTTCAGCCACATGACCACCAATATAATCACAATCAGCAAAGACAGGTTGTAAATGCATTGGTTTCCATACTGGTCGAGATTCAATATTTTCTTTATCTAGTACATCCATTACCATAGTGGGGGTAACTGAACTAGAAGGCCCAATTAACATAGCACTTAACCAGTGATTTGATCGTTCATAATCATGATCAGGTATCATTTCAATATCCTCAATATCGGCTAGGCCTTCCACGTATCGTTGATAGATGTATCGTTTCTTCTCCACTCGTTCTTCTAAAACTTTCAATTGACCTCGGCCAATTCCAGCTGATATATTACTTAAACGGTAATTGTAACCAATTTCTTCATGCTGGTAATGACGTGCTTTCTCACGTGCCTGAGTTGCCCAAAAAGTAGCTTTTTCAATACCCGCCTTATTATTTGAAACTAGCATTCCCCCACCAGAAGTCGTAATAATCTTATTTCCATTGAATGAAAAAATGCCATAATCCCCGAAGGTTCCTGTCCATTTTCCCTTGTAGATAGTTCCTAGACTTTCAGCTGCATCTTCAATTAGCGGAGTATTATGTTCTTGGCAAATAGCTTTAATCTCATCAATTTTGGCTGAAATCCCATATAAATGAACCACAATTACTGCTTTTGGCGTATACTTTTCAAAAGCTTTGCGGAGCATTTCAGGATCCATATTCCATGTTTCTGGCTCTGAGTCGATAAAGACAGGTGTAGCTTTCTCGTAACAAATTGGATTTGCACTAGCTGAGAAAGTTAATGATTGGCAAAAAACAATATCGCCTTGTTGCAAGCCGATATTTTTCAAAGCTAAATGAATAGCCGCTGTCCCCGAAGACAAGGCCGTTGCATAATCAATCCCAACCATTCGAGCCAAGTCTTCTTCAAATTTCGTCACATTGGCACCAAGCGGTGCTATCCAGTTAGTATCAAAAGCTTCTTTAATATACGCTTGTTCATACCCTTCTTGACTCATATGGGGAGATGATAATAAAATTCTTTCCATTTTTTTTATCGCCTTTCTTCTTACTAATTTCGAGTATCCCATAACCATTGTTTACTATCTAACAGAGACTCTTCTTTAATTTGATCATAATAAATCCCATTAATCATCAATCCAGTGCCTTCTAACTGCCTTAATGCTACTTTAACATCACTTGTTTGATTCGTTTGCGATTGCCACAGATTTAACAAGCTTTCCATAGATAAATCCGTTTCAATCGACCGATGGACCAGGACCATATTTTTCATAAAGTTAACTTGAGAATCTATATTTGTCAGCTTCTCAATCAGAGCTTGAATCAACTGCCGCTGACGAGCCATCCGTCCATAATCGCCGCCTGATTGATAGCGTTCTCGCGCATAAGCCAAAGCCATGGACCCATCCAAGTGCACGGCTTGTCCTTGGTAAAATTGATAGTCATTTTGACTAAAACTAGCGAGTGAGACCACATCAAGTCCTCCCACCTGATCGACCAATTCCTCAAAACTTCCCATATCCACCGCTAAGTAATGTTGCACATCAAGATCAAATAGCTGACTTAATACTTGTTTAGTTAAATTGACCCCACCAAAGGCATAAGCATGATTAATCTTATCTAGACCGTGTCCAGGAATCTCAACATAGGCATCTCTTGGTATACTAATTAATTTAACTTGCCGATTGGTTGTATTCACTTGCCCTAACATCAAGACATCTGAACGTCCTCTATCGCTACGTCCAAAGGCACCCGAATCCACACCAATGATAGCAAAAGTCATCACGGAATGCTCTTCAGCTCGAACTTGCTTCAGAGAATATGTACAGTTAACAAACCCCACCACCAACAAGACGTACAACAAGCGACCCGTTCTCTTCATAGTTAGTCCCTGCCTTAAAATAATTTAAACCACGATTTTTTTCCTTTTTCTGGTTTATATCGTTTAACAGCATCACCATTAAAAATATCTCGCGCATTTTGCATAAAATAATCTACCATTTCCTGGTCGTATTCACTTTGCATCTGTTGAAGCGCAGCCTGCCAATTAAAAGGCCGACCTGTAATATGATGAACATCTGAAGCTAAGATGTGAACCAAATTTCGCTCGATCATCTGACAACAGATGTCATGAATCTTCTGGCCAAACATCCCTGCATAAGACGAGGTAGTCAGTTGAGCTAGACAGCCTAACTCAATAAATTCGTATAAACGATTTAAATCTTTGCCAAAAATATGATTTCTTTCAGGATGGGCAATGACGGGCGTAATTCCCTCAGCACATAACCCATCTATTAGAGGCAAAGCAAAGTCTGGAATGGACGCTGTAGGAAATTCAATCAAATAATACTTACCGTCGGCATCAAGTGACAGCAATTTATCATTATATAAATCGTCCATGAATTTCTCATTTATCCGAATTTCCTGCGAAGGATACACTTCAAGTTCAATTCCATTTTCCTGATAAATGCGATTTAAAGCATCCGCCGCATGTAAAACATCCGCCTTGTAATTTAAATATTGTCCATTACGATGATGCGGTGTTAAGACTAGATGCTTAACCCCTTCTTTTACTCCTAAACGAGCTAATTCAAGCGATTGTTCCACCGTTTGAGCTCCGTCGTCAACTCCCGGAAGTAAATGGGAATGTAAATCAATTATCATTTAATTTCTCACCATACCCGTAATATGCATAGTAGCCACTTGAATTCGAAACCGGTTTACCATTCATAACATAACCCAAAATATTAGCGTTCACTGTATCTAGAGCTTTCTTAGCCGCTCTAACTTCTTCTTTCTTAGCAAAATTCTGGCGAACAACCATCAAGACACCATCCACTCGAGTAGCCAAGATCTGTGGGTCGGCAACCGCAGTAATTGGCGGAGCATCATAAATAACCAAATCGAAATAGGTTGAAAGTTCTTGCATAATTTGATTCATTCGTGCCGAAGATAAAAGTTCCGAAGGGTTTGGTGGAATAGGTCCTGACGGTAAGAAGTATAAGTTCAAGTCATAAGAATGTTGCACTACTTCATTGAATTTCATATCACGATTAACAATCAAATTAGATAGACCTTGTTCATTATTCAATTTAAAGGTCTTATGAACCGTCGGCTTCCGTAAGTCTGCATCCACAATTAAGACCTTCTTCTCAGTTTGGCCCATGACATAAGCTAGATTCGAAGAAATAGTTGATTTGCCTTCAGTTGGAATACTTGAAGAAACTAATAAAGATTTTAACTGTTTGTCTAACTGAGCAAATTCGATATTTGTTCGTAAAGCACGAAATTGTTCAGCATTAACTGATTTAGGATCAGTAAAAGTAATCAGGGAAGCCCCATGCAACTGTTCTTTAAGTAATTTCTTTTCTAAATTCTGTCTATTCTTAAACATACTCTACACCTTTCTTCTTGAACGATTATCCGTCTTACGTGTTGAAAGTCGTGAATTATGTAATTCTTTACTGTTCAATTCGTATATTTCACCTAAATTAATTAAACCAAGCTGATTTAAAAATGATTCATCTTTCACAGTTGTATCTAACATTGCATTAATGAATGCATAAGCCAGACTCACTAATAGCCCCGCAAATGCACCTAAAATTAAAAATTTACTCAAACTTGGTCCCACTTTATTTGGCTCAAAAGAAGCAGGTGATAAAACATAAATTTTTGCACCTTCTTTTCCATATACTTCCTTTAAGGTAGCTTCAAAATTCGAAGTCACTTCTGCAACTAATTTTTGTGCTTCTTCAGGTGATTGCATTGTTGCAGAAATATAGAACGATTGTGAATTCGGTGATTGATTAACTTGTAAAACAGATTTCAAAGATTCAACATCATACTTTCCACCCAAATTATTATTAGTTTTGGTCAGAACCTCTTGACCTAGTAATATATCTCTATAAGTATTAATAAGCTGGATATTAGTTTGAATTTCACTATATTGAGCTGACGCTTCAGAGCTTGTGTTTTTCTGATTTACCAACAACTGTGCCGTAGAAGAGTAGGTTGGTTTAATAAGCAACATCATTCCAATAGCCGCAATTATTGCCCCCAAAATTGTTATAATCGTAATAGTAAAAAAATGTTTTTTCATCAATAGATATAAATCTTTCAAACTGAGTTCTTGTTGCATAAAGGCCTCCAATTATTTTGCACTTTGATTAGCAAAGGCAATTATTTTTTCTTTGATTTGACGGTTGTCATAATAACTTAAACTATCGATAAATTCTTTTGTTTGCTCTAAAGGCATTGTTATAACTTTGCCAATAAAAATCTTATCTTGTAATTTCTTTTGAACTAATTCAGATGAGGTCAATAATTCCTCATACAATTTCTCTCCCGGACGAATACCCGACTCTACTATTTGAATTTCGGACTCTGAATGGCCACTTAAAAGAATAAGTTTCTTGGCTAAGTCCACAATTTTGACCGGTTGCCCCATATCAAGGATGAAGACTTCCCCACCATTTGCGAAAGCCCCCGCATGGATAACTAAACGACTAGCCTCAGGAATAGTCATAAAGTAACGCGTCATTCTAAAATCAGTGACTGTAACAGGTCCCCCTTCTTCGATTTGCTTCTTAAAAAGAGGGATGACCGATCCCCGACTTCCAAGCACGTTACCGAATCGTACTGCACAATAAGTTGAAGAACTAATCTGATTAAAGCCAGTAATAATCAATTCTGCTACACGTTTCGTAGCCCCCATGACATTCGGTGGATTAACTGCTTTATCCGTAGAAATCATCACCATCTTAGCTACTTTTGCCTCATCTACAGCTTTGGCTACATTATAAGTTCCTAGAATATTATTCTTATATGCCTCACGGGGGTTCATTTCCATCATAGGAACATGCTTATGAGCCGCAGCGTGGTAGACAATATCCGGATGCTCTGCTTTAAAGACTTCAATAATACGTTGATAGTCTTGTACATCCGCAATAATCGGCACATATTCCGTCATTGAGCCTAGTTTGAGTAATTCATGATAAATTAGGTAGATTGAATTCTCACCATGACCCAATAACAAGACCCGGCGTGGATTGAATCTTGAAATTTGCCGGCAAATTTCCGAACCGATGGACCCACCTGCCCCTGTCACTAGAATCGTTTTGCCCTCTAATTCATTACGTAACTTCTCTTCATTCAGCTTAATCTCTGGTCGCCCTAATAAGTCAGCAATTTCGACTTTTTTATATTTATTATTAGGCATATTAATACCCAGTAGTACATCTTCTACTTTAGGCATCTTATACACTTTTAATTTGCATTGATTACATATAGCTATAATAGCTTCGTATTCGGCCGGTTTCATTGATGGGACGGCCACAATTACTTGTTCGATGCCTAATTCTTCTACCAATTCAGGGATTAAATCTCGATCACCTAATACTTTAATCCCACCAATCGTCAAGCCCTTCTTTTTAGGATCTTGATCGAGTATTCCCATCACTTTCATATTACCTGGATTACGAAGATAGCTATCCATGAAGATGGAGCCTCCATCTCCTGCACCGACCACTAATACGCGAGTCTGATTTGCATAAACTTGTGTGCGAAAACGAGAAGAATAGGTAATCATCCATATTACTCTTAATCCACAGACGAATAAGCCACCTATAATTATTGAAAAAAGAATATAACGATATGAGATGGTAGCAAAAACAAGCGACGTAACTATTCCCGAGACTATTCCGCAAAGCAAAATTATATTGAATAGCTTAATTAAATCTATGATTTTTAAATAGCGATGAATATGTGCATCCAATTGCAATAACTGGGTTAATCCGTTATAGCCTAATACAATAATAGTAGTAAAAACTAAATAATATTTAAAAGGCAACTCTATTATGTTGAAAAAAAATAAATAAGAACAAAAAGAAGCCAAAATTAAACTGAGAGAGTCACTAATTCCCCAGATATGCCTTCTTTGTGTCTTACTTAAACTTTCGGCTAATTCAATTAACCATTTCGAGATTCCAAAACTCGAATTCATTCCACTCTCCACCTAACATTCAAATAATTGCAAAAGTCTTCTATAATATTTCATACTTTCTCACTAATTTTACCTATCCTTATTCTAAATAGCAAGGTTTGGGCCCGGATTTCACTCATTCTGGCTTAATATTTTTTAAATAATTCCCACAATGTTTCAAACACATTTAAATGTTTGCAAATTACTTACGCAAGTAAATTTTTTGTAAGGAACTGGCATAAAGACAAGAAAAACACTAGACAGAAATCCCTACTCAAGAATTTTGTCTAGTGTTGCTCACGCTATTCACTTGTTAAAATAATGACTACTAAATACCACTAGAATGGTTATCCAATTCCTTGCGGACACATTGTAAAGCCGCTGCAATCACTTGGTGCATATCATAGTAACGATAGTGACCTAAACGACCACCAAAAATGACTTGGTTAGTCTGAGCTGCCATCTCAGCGTATTGTTTATATAATTCATTATTACGATCATTGTTAACTGGATAATATGGCTCATCACCCGGTTCCCATTGTTTGGAATATTCCTTGGTAATAATGGTCTTTGCTTGTCGACCAAAGTCAAAATGCTTATGTTCGATAACTCGAGTATAAGGCGTCTCGGCATCCGTATAGTTAACCACCGCATTACCTTGATAATTATCAGTATCCAATACTTCACTTTCAAATCGAAGACTACGATATTCTAACTCACCTAAGCAGTAGTCAAAATATTCATCAATCATACCCGTATAGACGATGCGTGGAAAATCTGCTAAATAGTGTTCTTTATTGGCAAAGAAGTCCACCCCTGTTTCCACATCAATTAACTCGTGATCTAACATCTTCTCTACCATGGCGGTATAGCCGCCAATTGGAATACCTTGATACTTATCATTGAAGTAGTTATTATCATAAGTCAAACGGACTGGCAAACGGCGAATGATAAAAGCGGGTAATTGGTCACAGGCTTGACCCCATTGTTTCTGAGTGTAACCCTTGATTAACTTCTCATAGATATCCGTTCCCACCAAGGAGATGGCTTGTTCTTCTAGATTCTCTGGCTTTTTACCCTTGAGCACTTGTTTTTGCTCTTCAATCTTTGCTTGCGCTTGCTCAGGCGTCACAACCCCCCACAATTTGTTAAAGGTATTCATATTAAAAGGCAAGTTATATATCTCACCTTTATAGTTGGCGATTGGTGAATTAACATAGTGATTAAATTCTGCAAATTGCTGCACATAATCCCAAATCTTTGGATCCGAAGTATGGAAGATATGGGCTCCGTATTTATGGACTTGAATACCTTCAACTTCTTCCGTGTAAATATTACCGGCAATATGTTCCCGTTTCTCAATCACTTTAAGTCGCTTGCCTGCCTTAGCCGCTTCATGAGCAAAGACTGAACCAAATAGGCCTGCTCCCACGATCAAATAATCATACTGTGTCATTTAATCTCTCCTAACTTTAATTTTAACACTATCTAACAACTCCATAACCAAGGGATGCTTAAGTCCCAAAAGAACCAATCCGTACACCAAGAAATAGAGACCCGCCGTCACCACTAAAACCCAAAGAATGGCTAACGTATCACCAAAATGCCATTGACTGCTTAAGTGGTAGGCCCAAGGTCGAACTACAATCATTAAAAAGCTTGGCAATATCAAAGCTAGCCCCAAGCGTAACCAATTCACACGTTTAAACATTGGAATCACTAAATCCCTCAAAAAGTAAATCTGAACGAATAATACCATCGCTTCAGCCAAACAACCCGATAAAGCGGCACCTGCTGCCCCCCAAAGAGGTATAGCTATCACATTCAGAACTAAATCCACTACCGCTCCAACAAGCGTCGAATAGACCACCAACATTTCTCGGTTAGTCGGAACTAGAATCTGAATCCCAGTTAGATTAGATAAACCAATAAAAAGCACGGCTGGCAGAATCAACTGCATTGGCAAAACTGCGGCTAAATAATCCGATCCAGAAAGAAAAAGGATACTCTCCTTCGCAAAGAAAATAAAATACAAGCTAATCGGCAATGCAATCAAAAGAACAAAGTCTAAAGCTTTCTGAGTTAAAGTCTTGAATTCTTCTTGTAAATGATGCTCAAAATAATAGGATAAACGCGGTAAGAGGACCACCCCTAAAGAGGTTACAATGCTGACGAGTATTTGTTTGATCTTAATCGCAGCTGAATAATAACCGACGACACGGTCACCTTGAATAAAACCTAAAAGCGTCGTATCTAAGTTTAAATAAATAGTAGCCGAAACGGTAAGCAGAAAGAAACGCAAAATGGGTTTAATGTGCGGTTTAAAGTCAAGTCGACGTAAAGGAATGACGCGACAATCTATCAGTTTTGGCAAATTTAGAAAATTCAGCACATTTAAGCCAAAAGCCCCAATGACGGTGATGAGGCCATATATCACATAATCTTCAGGTTTGTGGACCCACCAGAACATTAAAATAAGACCCAATAATTTAGCAGCTATCGATCGAATGGTGATATAGGTATATTGCTCCGTCCCCTTATAAAGCCACTCTACCCCAATAAGGTTTAAAACAATATTTAATGACAGCAACCAATAAAGAAGCCTTTGTTGGTGAAATTGAGGAACCCACGCTATGGTCAGCGCCAAACCGACATAAGCGACTACAGCTACCAAGGCATTTAGCCAGAGGATTTCCTGAACCGTCTTTGAAAGTAAGTGACGATCATGACGTACTTTAGCGCAAGCACGGATTCCATAGGTAGGAATTCCCAACATAGCCAGCATAACAAAATAAGTCACATTAGAGGTTGCAAATTGAACCGCTCCAACCCCTTGAGCCCCTAAAACGCGGGATACATAAGGAAAGGTAATTAACGGAAAAATGAAGTTGGATAAGGTTAGGATGAAGTTCATGATAAAGTTTAATTTAACCGATTTTTGCTTCAAACCTGACCCTCCCTTCTAAAAACTTTGCGTATATTTCTTTTTGAAGAATTTGGCCATCAAAAAGCCTTTGATTTTCTTCACATAATCGACTTTACCTAAGTATACAACAGGCAATTCTTTAACTTTTAAATCTTGTTGATCCAACCAAACATTAAAGAGCAGTTCACTGACCCGACCAATATAACGTGCTTCAAAAGCTGTGTAATTTTGGCTATCAACTTTTTGATCAACTGCCGCCAAGATTGGAAATAGCCACTGACAATATGCATCCAGTAAGTCCTTGGGCATGATGAACATATTAAACATATAACCCCAACGGCGAGCCATAACCCGGTCAAATGTTGCCAGATAGGTTGGCTCTAATTCCTGAATAGCTGCTCGCGCTGCTTCTATATGTTCTGAAGTGAAAGTATTGCCATAGTGAGAAGCCAAACTTTCGATATAATAGTGGCGTTTGCGAGGCACGATAATGGTTGCTTCTTGTAAAGCTGACTCTAACTCTGCCCGTGTTAAGACCAAATCATCCACTGATTCTTCCGAATTTGACCGTTTCTTATGACTAGCAAAGTAGCGGCGATAATGAACTAAGCCAACATAATCACAAGTCAAATTTTTCCAAGCCCAATAGAGTCCTGTTAATTCACAATATTTAGGGTTCAAATCAGCAATATGATCCCCTTGGGCATCCGTTTGATAGCCTAAGCTTGGTTTATTTAGACTTCCAACATGAATAGGCAGATACAAATCTGTATCTGCCGGCATAGTGTAACTTTTATGGGTTGCAATCAATATTTTAATCGAATTTTTGCTTAAATCCACTTATTCTGCTCCTTCTCTCAAAGCGACAACTTTGATAGTCTTCAATAAGATTTTGATATCTTGCCAAATGGACCAATTATCAATATAAGAGACGTCCAATCGAACGATTTCCTCAAAGTCAGTGAGGTCACTGCGTCCACTAACTTGCCATAAACCAGTAATTCCAGGTTTGAAACTTAAACGCCGTTTCTGTTCCGGTGTGTAATGATTATATTCATCTTCGGTCGGTGGCCGTGTACCGACTAAACTCATGTCTCCTTTAAGGACATTCCAAAATTGAGGAAGCTCATCTAAACTCGTCCGACGAATAAAATGACCAATTGGCGTAATCCGAGGATCATTCTCAACTTTAAACATAAGGCCTTCCATCTTATTTTGGGCCAACAATTCTTGCTTTCGTTCTTCTGCATCTCTATACATGGAGCGGAATTTATAAAACTTAAAGACCCGACCGTTCTTACCAATCCGATTCTGGCAGAAGAAGACAGGCCCCTTATCTGCCGAATAAATCATAGGACCAATAACTAAAGTAACTAGACCACAAAGAATGAGGCCAAAAATCGCCCCAACAATATCCATCAATCGTTTGAGAATGATTTGATCATAGTCATAAAATTTCGTTGAGAAAGTTACGACCGTATGGCCAGCTAACTGTTGAACCTTCTTATCACCTTCTGAAGGAAAATCAAAGGCATTAATATTTACACTCACATCCGCCCCTAAGCGTTCAAAATCCGCCACATAATGTTTAAGATCGAACTCCCCTTCTGCCGGTAAATTAACAAAAATCTCATCGACTACGGAGTGGGTAGCAAAATCCCACATATTTTCGCATGGTATGAAGGTAAAAGAAGGGAACTGAGCCACCATCGCTTGCATGTCTGTCTTAGCTTGATCTAGAAGAGTGACACCAACAATTTTGCCGCCCCAATAACCAGATCCTTCCTCAAGTTGCCTAATCTTTTCTAAACGATTAGCCACGGTCAACAAATAGACTTTCTTGCTAGCATCGGAATCAGCCGCATAGCTCGACCACCATCGCTGCATCAAGCGATTCAAGACCAAAAGAACCACGAAATTAATCACCAAAAAGAACATCATCCCTCGTCTTGAGATCATGAAATAATCTTTAGATATAAAGGAAACGAAGGACATCCCTAACATCATCACGATAGAATAAAAAATGGTTAAACGTAACTCTTCAATAATGCCTCGGTGAGTATAGTGGCTGTAATAATCAATAACATAGAAAATCACAATATGGATTAAGCCAATAACTAATACACTGACTTTGTTCAATTCAGAATGAGGAATATTCATAACTAGGATAGCGCTGAATAGGACACCAAATAACTCGTACAACATAATGAGCAATTGCTGCACATCCTTCTGTCTTTTCATCCTACTTCCCCCTAGCTAGACCCCACAATGTTTATAAAAACTTAATTATTCTATTCATATATAATGAAGTCAATCGACTGTAATGTCAACTCAATTCACCATATTCATACTTATTTCACATTTCAATTTTTATTTAAGGCTACACAATTTTTAATACTCATTTTCCAGACATAAAAATACCCATAACCACTCATTCCTATAAACGACAAAATAATTCCCGGTACAAATCCTACTATACGATAGTTTAATTCAATCTGGTTATCACCTTCCAATAACGGAATTTGAATAAATGATCCTATCGCTTTTTTAGGAATCACTCGTTTACCATTAATCGTAACCTGCCAACCTTTATCATACGGAATTGTTGTAAACAAAACCTTACCGTGGCCAGCATTTAAATGAAACTGAACTTTACCATCCTGAAATTCTGTAGGATTGATTCCTTTTGTTTTCAAGTTGTTAATAATCCCATCAAAATGGTCTAAATCTAAACTATATAAATGAAGATGATCTTTCTCACTCAAAATATTAACTTGATCAAACAAAACAGAATGTTTATCCTCTCCATTTCCAATTAAGAAAACACGATTATAGTACCATTCAGGATAATTGATTCTATAAATACCATCAATCGTTAATACAGCATTAGCAAAGGTAAAATCTCCCCATCCATAAAGCAAGGATCTTTTAGATTGACGGATAGTCGTTAAGCGATACTGATGATTAACATAGGAATCATTATATCTAACAGGTGTATAAAGCTTAACTTTTCTTTTAAGCAATTGACTAAATAGTTGATTTTGAAATTCAAAAGGATTATTCTCAACAATCCCTTCATCACTAAGAGGATCAACTACCAAACCCAAAGGGAGAGCATAAGGATTTTGATAAACGTTCTTTTGATTGCGTAATTCTATTTCTTTCACTCGTTCATAACAGGGATAATTTTTTTCTGAAAAGAGGTATTTAACACCCAATAAACTTTCCATAGCAATCATAGATTCATTCATGCCCACAATCGTTGTGTTCAACGGTGAATAACCTGCTGAAAAAATAAGTTCGTTCACATTCTTATCCATAGTTGAACTATACGCCGATATAGAAGGATAGCCAAAAGCTAGGCCTTCATTTCCCCTCGTAATTTTACCATATGTCCCCATTCCACGATTCCATGTTTGGTCGACACGATAAAAAGCCGATTGATCATATTTCTGTACATCTTCAACCAGTTGTTCTTGATTAACATCATATTGCTTTCTCAAAGTAATATCATAAAATTGAGGCAAATTATTAGCCAAGTGATGTTTTAAAATCAAGTTGCCATTCAAAACCAATTCTGCAATCAGACATAAAAGTATCAAAGTATTGAACCGTCGTTGCAACTTTAGACGTTGTCCAAATAAAATTAATAAACATATCGCAATACTTAACCCCATCTTTTTGATACCTAATGCCTGATGGAAATTTAATCCAAATAACATTACGATGTACAGCAAGACAACCCACTTTGAGATTTTCGCTTTACATTCAATATTTAATACTGCATAGTAAATCATCAAAAATATGACAATATAACCGAATCGGATTGGGTGCCCTTGGGCTTCTCTAAATCCATTCCATACATGTTCAAGAGGTTTCAAATAAATTGAGGCAAATAAAAACAAAAGCAATTCACCATTACTTATACGTTGCTTTAAATTAATTTGTTGATTTAAGAAATAACTAAAACACCCCAAAATAATAACGATGCCGCAAAACAAAGCGGAATTCGGCTCTGTACGAATAATACCCAATATAAATCCTCGGCAAAATTCAAAAAGGGTGTTATTTGTCCCCCATTGAAAAATGTTTTTCTCAGCTTGCCCTTTGCCTTGATATAAAGCCAGGATTACCGGCAAAAATAAAACCATACTTGATAATAGAGCTAAAATAATAACTCTGCAAAAATTTAAAAACTTCCTACTCACTTGCTTCAAATCTAACTGATTTCCATGTGAAATTAGTTCACTCAAGTAAAATAATGCAAGAAAGAGGAAATTCATGTATGCGGTGTACCAATTAAATAAAATCGATAGTATACAAAATAAAAATAAAACATGACTTTTGCCATCTTTAAGCAACAATTGAACTCCCATTACCAACAATGGAAGAAGATAAACTCCATCTAACCACATCACATTATAAATTTGCATGAAAATGTATTGTGAAAAAGCATAAGCTAAAGCAGCAGCAGACAACCAGTCCAAAGAGAGATCCTTGAATCGCCAATTTAAGTAATATGCCATTGAAAATGTAGCTAACACTATCTTTAATGCTACAAGATAATCAAAAAAAACGGCTAAATGATGCTCTTTAAAGAAAATAACTAATAAATTTAGCGGTGATGATAAGTAATAACTCCAAAAAGCGATCATCGGACCACCCAGAGATTTATTAAACGAGTAGCTTATTGTATCTCCTGTCAGTAATACTCTTCTCCACCAACGAAAAAATTCAATATATTGGATATTTGCATCTGAAAATAATAATGAGTTTGAACCAAAGGGGGCAAGCTTTTGACAACTAGCTAGAAAAATAAGCATGCCAACTGCCATAAAACAAGGCACGAAATAACGATATTTATTTACCGCCCTTAATTTGTCTAAATTTTTCAACTATTTAACCTTCTTATATACAATTTGCAAAAAAACAACCAAACCAACTGAAATATCATCGGTTAACTAAGATAATTTGCCTTATTTAGTTTTTTTAACTTTGTCTCACAAAGAAGCCAAATTTTAATACCTAGAATATCTATCACATAAACTGCCAATATCGACAGCAAAAACACAATTAATGGTGTAATTAAACTCGCCAGTATAAAACGCTTATAGTGGGGAAAAAGTAATTCATTATGAATTAACTTTTTCCATAACCATTCTCGCATAAGAGGATGATCATGAACTAGATAGACCCCAAACATTAATTGATTTAATTTAGGAAATTTAGCAGGCCAATTTGGCAAATAAAGAACTAGTATGAAAGTCGAAACCGAAAAGACCAACATAGTTAAACTATTTAAACCAGTCAAAGAAAAATAAAAATCATTCATACTAGGATCAAATGACCACGGATAATTCTCAATAAAATAATGTTGCTGAAACATTATAAAAACAGAAATCAAACTCAAAACACCGAATATTGGTAAATACTTCTTAAATTTTAATTGATAAATAAAGATTAGATGTCCCAATAAAGCTATGGATAGAAAAGCCAGAGCTTCGTTTGGATAATATGCATTTGGAACTTTTAATCCCACACCAAGAATTCGTGGAATATAATTTATAGCAACAAAAAGCAAAATTAATTTTGCTTGAATGGATCGATCGGTTTGACGTAACCACGGTCTAATTACAGGTATCAAAAATTGCAAAATAACATAATATGTAAAAAACCAATATACTTGAAAAATGGTCGGTAAGAAATAAGACCACATACTAATATAATCCAAATGATAACCCAAAATAAAAAACAAGCCTGCAATCAATAAACTATATTTACGTACATATTGCATTAGATTCCATATTTTCTTAGAAGTCAAATGAGACCTCGACATAAAATAACCAGAAATCAGGATAAAATAGGATACCCCCACTTTGCCAAAAGGACTCAATATATTTAAGCAAATTCGTTCCCAACTTGCACTTGGAATATTAGACCAATCACTATGGACGCCATAATGATGGAAAACAATGAGTAGCATAGCCAACACGCGTAGCCTATCCAAATTATTTTGTCTTTGTTTCACACCCACACCACTTTCAACAGAAAAGTCCAACCAGTCACCGATAACAAATGTGACTCAATTGGACTTATTATTTCATATTTTATTCATCTATTACAAGAAAGACGACATGTTATTTTGGTCGGAATCCAATTGCCTTGTAACCAAATCTAGCATAATTTGGACGTAAATACCAATCTCCAACGTGACGGTTTCGAATCGGTTCCACATTTTCTTGGTGGAAGAAGCCATCTGCATTATAACCTGTTAATAAAATTGAATGATAATCATCACTGATTTTTACTGGCTGACCATTCGGATAGATTGTAATATCAAGATCTGTGCGAGCATAGAATACTTGAACGGCATTTCCGTTCGCTAGCTCTTGCTTAATCCCTTCAAGTGAAATACCCGTCAAGTCTTCAGTATTTGGTGCAAATTTCTTTAATACAGGAACCATAGCTTCAGGGAATGCTTGTGAGTAAGCACCTTGTAAATAACCCCAGTTATGCATTAGAGTTGGGCTACCAATGACACCAGTACGTGGATCGTTGGTTTTTGGCAAAGCATTGAGTAATTGCTGAGGATTTATGTGTCCGCCTGCAAATTCCACACCACTTGCTGCTGCACGAATATAGCATCCAGTATCCCAATCCCAACCGGTATCAGCATAAGAATAAATATAGGTTCCCTTATCGTTGGTCACAACTTTTGGTAAGTGACTACCCGTCGTATCCACTTGGGTAATGACCCCAGCACCATCGGTTAGATAGTAGGCTTTATTCTTATCACTGTAGGACCATTTATTAAGAGCTAAGGCTCCCTTGTAAGGACGCGTTTGGACATAGTAGCGTTTGTTATTGATCGTGACAATCGCATCATATTGTTTAACCTTATCTAAATAATAGCCATTATTATTCAGACTTTGATTAATATGTCCATAGTTATTATACGCATAATACCAAGTTTGGTTAGCTGGACTCCATGCCCACTGATTACGAGCCATAAACCCATTTTGCGCTTTAGGTTGGAAGTAAAAATCAAAGTTATTCACAGAAACTTTTTTATCAAATTGTTGAATCCCATTTACCCAATATCCAACCGGTGTTACTTGTTGGTCAATTACCGCTGTTTCAGGAGCATGATACCAAGCATTGGCACTTGGCGAATAAGCCCATTTATTACGAGCCATAGCCCCACCATAAGCTTTAGGATCAAAATAGAATTTTTGTCCGTTCACATCAACTAAGACATCATACTGACGGATTCCGTCTTTAAGGTAAGCTTGTGGAGTCACTTCACGATCTACTTGTGCGGTTTCCTTAGCGTGATACCAAGAATAGGTACTTGGCGAATAGGCCCATTTATTGCGAGCCATAGCTCCACCATAGAATTGTGGTTCAAAGTAGAATTTATTATTAGCATCAATCGTTACTAGTTGATCGTACTTACGAAGGCCATTTTCCCAATATCCTTTAGGAGTCACTTCTTGATTAATTTGAGCGGTATCTTTGGCGTGATACCAAGAGTAAGTGCTTGGTGAATAAGACCATTTATTACGGGCCATTACGCCACCATAGGCTTTTGGTTCAAAGTAGAATTTGTTATTAGCATCAACCGTCACCAATTGATCATATTTACGAACGCCACGTTCCCAATAACCGTTCGGAGTCACTTCTTGAACAATTTGCGCCGTATCTAACGCCTTGTACCATGAATAAGTACTTGGTGAATAAGACCATTTATTACGAGCCATTACGCCGCCATAGGCTTTTGGCTCAAAGTAGAATTTGTTATTAGCATCAACGGTCACTAGACAGTCAAACTGTTGGATACCTTGGAGTAAATATTTTAAAGGGGTCACTTCTTTAGTGACTTGTCCTGTCTCATCAGCATAATACCACGAATAGGTGCTAGGCGAATAAGCCCACTTATTCTTAGCTAAACCTCCATCATAAGCTTGCGGATCAAAATAATACTTCTTATTACCGTCAACAATCAGTTGATCATACACTCGTTGACCATCTTTATAGTAGACAGTTTGTCCATTTTCAACTACCAAGCCATTCTTAACTTGCGAACCTGACAGCAATGCAGTTTCTTCTCGAACTATTGTCGACGAACTTTGGATCGTTTCTTTTGTCTCTATTGGGGCAACACCTGTGTTAGCTTCAACAACTTCTGTTGTTGATACTGTCTCAGAAGTCGTCTCTACGCTAGTTTGCGTCATTTCGCTATCTAATACAGGGCTGACACTAGTCACAGTCTCTGTTTGTGCTTGACTTGTTACAACTGACTCTTCTAGAACTGCTTGTGTTGAATTAGTTTCTGTTTGGTCAGGTGTAGCGACACTTGATGTCGATTCTTGTGCTTGAACTTCTTGTCCCATACCAAAGAAAGTCAAACCAACAGCCACCGATGCTAATCCAACTTTCAATTTGCGCAATGAATAAACCCGTTTACTCATTTGGCTATAAGGGTGTCTCATCATTTTTTCGCTCCATTCTAAAATTTATAGACTACAACACCATTATTATACTCAAAATAATTAAATATTCCTAGCTATCTTAATTCATTTTTTAAAAACCGCATATTCTTTATTGTTAGCCACGAATAAACTGCAATTTGGACCTAAAAATATTTAAAACTTGCGCGACCAAGAAATAATTCCAGACAAAAGCCCGAATGAAAATCTTGCGGGTAAAAGGAATATCGGCTTGAAGCAAGATTTTTTTATGTATGCGTAAATCGTTTACCATTTGCTTAATAAGTTTTGCGTAAGTTACCCGATTCTCTCGCCAACCATCGGCTACGGCAATACGAGTTAACAAGGTCATATCGATCCGATAACGGTTAAGTTTGGCATAAGCTACATAATCGGAGTTACCCTTTGCTTGAGCTAGCTCCACCACCCGATCCCAAATCGTCAACAGGTCGAAGTCTTTAGCTGAAAAAGCACCGGTGATGCCCGCATCATTACGGAAATAATTATAAATCACTTTATTAGATACTAGAATATTTTGTGCCTTAAGGACCATCTCGAAGGTTGCCAAAACATCTTCAGAAGTTAAGCCCACTGGATAGGTGATATCTTTAACTAGATCGGTTTTATAAAGTTTATTCCATGCGTAATATTCGGTTGTCTGACTCCCAATCTTAAAGTAACGGCGCATATAGTCTTCCTGATTAAACACTTGTTCCTGGATGGGAGCTTGTTCCGTAGCTTGAGACGTAGAACTTTTACGTTGCAAACCGGCTACTACCATATCAACTTGGTAGCGATCCATTGCATCCAATAAATAACTAAACGCATCCAGTTCCAACCAATCATCCGAATCAACAAAGGCTAAATAATCACCTTTGACTAATCGCATTCCCGTGTTTCTTGCGGCTGATAGTCCTTGATTTTCTTGACTGATTAATTCAATCCGCTCATCTTTATCAGCATAAGCTTGCGCAATAGCCAAGGATTGGTCGCTACTTCCATCATTTACTAAAATGATTTGCAAGTCTCGATATGACTGATTCACGACCGAATCTAAGCAACGCGGCAAATATTTTTCCACATTATATATGGGAATCACCACTGATATCGTTCTATTCGCCATGATTCTTCCCACCCTCTTTACAAAATTCCGCTTGCAATTCTTTAGCCGCTGCTTGTACATCAAAGCCCGCTTTTCCAAATTGATTACGGATTTCCGCTGAATCGTTACGTTTTAAATTTAACATCGTTTTAAGTTGATCTGCCCATATAGCCAGATCATCATCCAGACATAACCCCTTAACGTAGGGTTCACGGACAATTTCCACTTCTGGTGGAATTCCGTCTTTCGCATACAGGAAAGGCAAGCCATTGGCCTGTGCTTCCAAAGCCGCTACCGGTAAGCCCTCAAATACTGACGGCATCACAAAACAATCCATAGCCGATAGCCATGCTGCGATATCCGTCTGACTCCCCGCCATTATGACATGATGTTCCAGACCTAAGTTTTGAATTTGCTGAGTTAACGCTTCTTGATCCGGCCCTAATCCAATTAAATAAAGACGGAATTTGACCTGTTCATTCTGTTTCAAATATTGGGCAAGTTGGATTAAAAACGATTGATTTTTCTGGAAATGTAGTCGGCCCACATTCCCTATCAAATAAGTGTCCTCATCGATACCTAAATTCTGGCGTTTCACATGGCGCAACTGAGGATCAAAAGCTACCGGCGCTAAATCAATCGCATTATTGATTACCCGCGCTTGACCCTGAATAGCTGGCGGATAAAAGAAGGTAACAGCCTCCTTCGAACACGCCCAAAAATCAGTCGCATATCGAGCCACTTGCTCTTTATGCCACTGATGAATTCTTCCCCTAACTGGGTCAGCCATATTCTGGGAATTGTGACTATGAATAATGCGCCGTTTAATGCCATAACGCTTTGCTAATTTTAAATAGTCCAAGTTAACAAGGTTAATCGCATTCATCCAGAAGACATCGTATTGACTACCATGCTGAGCGAAAAACTGATTAATCTCTTGGTGATAGCGCCAAGGATTAGGCATGCGCCGACAAGTCTTATATATCTTTGCACCCATAGCTTCTAGTTCAGCCTCAAAGGCAATCGGTTGATGTGTATTCGTTAAAAAATCAAATTGAACCTGACTTTTATCCATATATCGATAGTAGTTCTTGATGAAGGACTCCACGCCCCCATAATTATCTGTCATGCCGTAGACAAGCACTTTAATCATGATACACTCTTCCTAACTTCAACTTATTTATTTTCGGTATGTCTCTGTTATTTCTGACGGCGTTAACCACAAAGCACCTAAAGAAAACACTAGAGGATTATATACAATATCAATTAAATGGTGTTCAATAACCGAGACCAAACTAAGCATTACCACAAGGAGTATCAAATGCCAGTTTCCTTGACGATAGGCTTCTTTAGTCAAGCGAACATAGGCCCAGATTATTAAACTTAGGACTACCACTCCATAAAGCAGACCCACTTGTAAATAAGAAGAGTCAACAAAATAATTGACTGCCGTCTGTAGTCGTTCCATCTTGTTCCAACCATTACCTTGCATGGTAAAATCCTTCCCCAACAGAGTTAGACCAATATCATTTAAAGCCTTTTGGCCTAGATTAATACGACTGGATAAAGCTTTATCCAAAATCTGCCATAATAACCAGTCACTTCTATAGAGGTAGGACATGAAAAAGCTAGCCACAGCCATGATCGGCATGGCCAACCAACTACGTTTGAGCCAAGATTCAGGTATCCGCCGTTCTGTATTTAATAAAATAGCCACCACTAGCGTATAAAGCCACATGGCAATCAACGTTGTTCGAGCGTCGGTAAAATAGAAGACAAACGCTACCGTCAGCACGAAACTCATTAGATAGATAGCGTCGATGCGTCGAACATAGAGATAGGTCACAATCATCTGCAACATAAATATTAAAGCCGCAAAATTCGTCGCATAGATATTACCAAAGGCATAACGTACGCCACGAATTCCCGCATCATAGGCAAAATTATCAATCACGCCAACCAAACTAAAGAGAAAAAACAGCAAGGTCACGCTACCAACAACAAAGAGATATTGCTTAAAGATTACTCTTAAGCTCACACCCCTACTAGCTGCTACCAGCATAGTTAAATCAAATAGTACGGTGTTGCGGACCCACAGCCCTTGTAGAATCACCAACACGAAAACTAAAATCATACGCCACTCTTGTTTTATATCAAGCGGATGCAGAATTAAATATTTATAAAGCAAGGCTCCGATAACGACTAGACGAATAGTCCAATAGACGGGCGAACCCACCGTCAGATAGGCTTGAATAGTTGAAGTCATAATTAACCTTGGCAATAAATAAAGCAGATAGATGAAAAAGAAGAGATAGACTTCTATATTTTCTTTTGCTTTCATTGAATACTCCTAAACTTTAAGCATGTTGGTGCTTTGCCCATGCTGAAATCACTGGATATAATAAATAATGACTGTGACGAATAAGCTGATACTTTTTACCTACAATATGCTGATAAAAATAAGGATGTTTGCTTTGTAACTCAGCTTCATAATCACGATACTCTTGTTGACTTTGTCGACTATCTGGCATAGCTAAGAAGATGCCTTTTTGAATAGCAACCACTTCTTGAATGCGTCTTTGAATGACTTCCTTTGCTACTTGACTCAATTCTGCTTGATGGCGACCATAGAAATCCATTAAAGCCAAGCTAACATCTCGATGCATTTGTCGATTCTTAATGTACGAGTTGATATTGACACTTTGCGTCGAGGTCCCCTTCCGATACTGATAGATTGGCCGATCAAAATACGCTACTGACTCAATGAAAGGAATCGGAAACATAATGTATTCTAAGTCAACATAGAAACGATTTTCATCAATACGAATCTGATGTTCCTTCAATAAACTCGTTCGGTAGCAAATGGCATGCATCTCTGGAATCTGACCAATCCGACGATATAATTCATCCCGAGTGTATTGACCTTGATCATCAACTCCTTGATACTGAATCGGCACTATCGGGCCATCTTCATATACTTCATCATAAGGAGAGATCACCTGATCCACCTCAAGTTTATCGAGAAAAGAAACCAACTCGTTCAAATTGGCTGTCTTCACCCAGTCATCTGCATCAACCACTTTAAAATAGCGCCCAGTTGCTTGCTGAATACCCGCATTAATCGTCGATCCGTGACCGCCGTTTTCCTTATCGATGACCTTAACCACACCAGAATACTGTTGACTCAGTTCTTGAGCGACCGCTAAGGTATTATCTTTCGAACCATCATTGACGATAAGAATTTCTAGCTCCTGAGCTAATTCAATCTCAGCCATAGTAGGGATGGTCTCTTGCAAATAGCTCGCTGCATTGTAGGATGGGATCGTTATGGTTAGTGTCTTAGTCATAATTACTCCTTTGAAATATGTATTGTTATTTTTTGAAAAAGCCTGTCTTTTCGGCTTTATATCCATAAAAAATCAAATTTACTATAGCATACTATCCCATTTTAGGCTAGTTCGGCACCGAGAATGCAAAGTATAGGACGTAAACTTATTTGCTTCATACCCAATCGCTTTAAGATGGGTGCTCATCCCACACAAAAAGGCCTACCCAACCTTTAAATAAGATTGGTAGGCCTTTTAGTCTAATATGATATCTAGTTATTTCAGCGTGTTCAGGATTACATCATTCCTGGCATGCCGCCCATTGGAGGCATTTCAGGACCTTCTTTAGGTAATTCTGCCACAACCGCTTCGGTCGTCAATAGAAGTGCCGCTACAGAAGCAGCATTTTGAAGAGCTGAACGTGTTACTTTAGTTGGATCAACGATTCCCGATTCGATCATATTTTCGAATGTATCGGTTGCTGCGTTATAACCCACACCTTTTTCAGAACGGCGAAGAGTATCGACAATGACAGATCCTTCTTTACCTGCATTTTCAGCAATTTGGCGAACAGGTTCTTCCAAAGCACGAGCAACGATGCGAACACCGGTAGCTTCATCACCTTGAGCTTCAATTGAGCTTACTTTTTCTTGAACATTGATTAAAGCTGTTCCACCGCCAGCAACGATACCTTCTTCTACCGCTGCGCGTGTCGCATTCAAGGCGTCTTCAATGCGTAATTTACGTTCTTTTTGTTCCGTTTCAGTCGCCGCACCAACTTTGATGACTGCTACACCACCAGACAATTTCGCTAAACGTTCTTGTAATTTTTCTTTATCGAAGCTTGAAGTGGTTTCTTCTGCTTGCGCGCGGATAATAGCGATACGGTTGGCAATTTGTTGTTTGTCGCCCGCACCTTCTACGATAGTCGTCGAATCTTTGGTTACATTGACTTTACCTGCACGACCTAAGTGTTCAGGGCTTGCATCTTTCAATTCAAAACCTAATTCTTCAGAGATTACCGTTGCACCAGTTAAGACTGCAATATCTTCTAGCATTGCTTTGCGACGGTCACCAAATCCTGGCGCTTTAACAGCTACCACATTTAACGTACCGCGTAATTTATTTAAGACAAGCGTAGGTAAAGCTTCGCCATCAATATCTTCAGCAATAATTAAGAGTGGGCGACCTGATTGCATCACGTTTTCCAATAATGGTAACACATCTTGAATATTGGTAATCTTGCGATCAGTAATGAACACAAGTGGATTTTCTAAATCTGCAATCATTTTTTCGTTATCCGTTACCATGTATTGAGAAAGGTAACCGCGATCGAATTGCATACCTTCTACTACTGATAATTCTGTTTCAATTGATTTTGATTCTTCAATGGTAATGACACCATCTTTACCAACCCGTTCCATTGCATCGGCAATTAAATCACCAATTTCTTGATCGCCAGAAGATACCGCTGCAACTTGGGCAATTGATTCTTTAGATGAGACTGGCATTGAAATTTCTTTCAAGGCTTCTACAGCCACTTTAGTCGCCATGTCAATACCACGACGGATGCCGACTGGGTTGGCACCAGCTGTAACATTCTTCATCCCTTCACGGGCGATAGCTTGAGTTAATACAGTCGCAGTCGTCGTTCCATCACCAGCGATATCATTGGTTTTAGACGCCACTTCAAGAACTAATTGAGCTCCCATATTTTCGAAACGATCTTCTAATTCGATTTCACGTGCAATGGTCACCCCATCATTGGTGATAAGTGGTGAGCCATAGGTCTTATCAAGGACAACATTACGACCTTTTGGTCCTAAGGTCGTCTTAACCGTATTTGCTAAAATATCCACACCACGAAGTAATGAGGCACGCGCGTCTTCAGAGAATTTCAATTCTTTTGCCATAAATAATTCACTCCTTAAAATTTAGTCATAGTTGCGAGATAATTAGTCAATAATCGCCATGATATCTTCGATATCCGCAATTAAGTATTCTTTTCCGTCGTATTCAACACGTGAACCGGCAAATGAACGGAATACTACAGTATCCCCCACTTTAACATCTTCTTTAACCCCAGAACCAATCGCCATGATTTTTCCAGTTTGTTGTTCTTCTTTAGCTGAAGAAGGTAACACTAAACCTCCAGCTGTAACAGCTTCTTTCACTTCAACTTCGACAACAACACGTTCTCCAATCGGTTTAAGCATTGAATTTTCCTCCTTGAAACTTTCAATTTTAGTTATTTTAGCACTCTATAAGTTAGAGTGCTAATTCCATTTTTAATATTAGTTGATTCAAAGCAAAAATGCAAGTTTTTCTGCTTGTAAATTTAATTTTTTCAATCGCCTTTATGATTCTCTTACTTTCAGTTACCCTAACTAGACTAGCTAATAAAAAAGAAAACCGTCTAGTTAGTTCATCGGACAGTAGCACCATTCTCATCCTTCTGATATAACTAAACGGTTTATTATTCAAATTCGTCTATTAATTTTATTTTTTCATCAGACCCGGTACCAACTATAGCCATAAGTCCGCCATCCATCAGGACAGTCCGCGTCACAAATGACGGCATTTACCTGATTCATGCCCGCCACTTCAAACAGGGTTCGTTGATGAAGTTTACTCTTATCAACTAAGAGAATTGCTTCATCACTACATTCTATCATAGTACTCGACACCAAAGACTCTTCCATATCAAAGTCATATACAGCTTGTTCCAACAAACCTCCACACGAAATAAACGTCTTATCAAAATGAAATTTCTTAAGAAAGTTAATCGTATATGAGCCTTTTATCGAGGCTTGCATAGGGTTAGTCACCCCTGGCAAAACAATCACTTGTCCAGCCATTCGCCCTTCTTCAATCGCATTGTTAAAAGTTTGGGCTGCCGCAAGAGAATTAGTAATCACCGTCACTCCTGTCAAACGATCAACATAATTACCAATATGCATAGTCGTTGTACCGATATCTACCGCCACCGTATCGCCACTTTTAATCATCATAGCCGCTTGTCGAGCAATATCTTTTTTAGCTTGTTGGTTAACTACCATTTTCTTATTAAAGGCCATCTCAACTTCAGAGGGCGAATAAGGAATGGCCGCACCATGAATTCGGGTGATTTCATTGACTTGCTCCAATTCATCCAAATCTCGCCGAATCGTCTCAGGCGTAACCGCTAGCCGATTCGCCAGATCATTAACGGAAATTTTTCCCGTTTCTTTCACCAAATCTTTAATTGTTTCTTGTCTTTGATCCTTGTTCATACTTCTAACCTCTAATCCTATAGTATCTCTATACTAGCCTAGTAACGCCAATCAGCATGTTTAGAAAAGAGACTAACTTGCTCTTTTATCAAATAGGTAAAACCAATATGATAAGTCATCCCTATTATACCAAACCCTAATAAGAAGAGGACGGCCAAATGAATCTTTGCCAAAGCAAATAGCAACCCTATTAAACAGCCTGATAATAAGATTAATTCACGTGCTTTGACTAGCGTATAGGCCAAGGCGTTTTGTCCCCAATCCTTAATTGAATGGTTAGGAAAATGGACAACTAAATAAGCGAAAATTAAACCAGTCATGGCTAAAACAGCGATAGAAATCAAAGAGAGTAACGCACAGCCAAAAGCCCACCACTGTCCACTCGTCATAAAATACATAAAGCTGAAGCCTAAGGCCAACAAAGCAAGCGACCATGCCAAGCTTACTTTATAGAAGCGCCGACCATAAAGCCATGTTTTGTTTTTCAAAAGAGATATTTCCTTCAAGCGGATTACATCTGTGGTATCTTTAACTTGAGCAAAGATATCAAAGACTACCATCCAGCCTGTTAAACTAAAAAACAGCCCACAGCCGATCATAAAATTCAACACGATAGCTAGATGGCTAAGCATAAATAGATACAAGTAACGAACCGCCTTTTGTAAAGTACTTTCTCCACTCGTCATCTTATCATTCCTTTTTCTTTTGTTAGACTTATCCAGCGTCGAATAAACAATGTCAAACGAATCGCTTCATCTGTAATAAAGACTAACCAAATTAGCGTTAAATCAAGTTGAAGAACTTTGCCGACCAAATAACAAACCGGGACGGTAAAGATGTAAGTCATTAATATCCCCATTTTTACTGGGAAGCGGACTTCTCCTAAAACATTCAACGAAGCAATCATAATCTCATTTCCTACACGACACGGATCGTAGAATACATTCAACCATAACAGGTGCGTTCCTAACTGGATAATGGCCGAATTATCCGTAAAAATCGTCATAATATGGGTCCCACAAATCGCTAAAAGGAGATTAATAGCTACGCCAATCCCCATAAATAGACGGGTATTTTCCAAGCTAAAAGCTTGTAATTCAGACCAGCGCTTGGCACGAAAATAATTCCCCACCATCACTTGACCGGCTTGACCAGCTGCAACGGACAGAGTAAATACGAGCGCCGTGATCGTCTGAACATAGATGCGCGCACTGACCTCTACTGTTCCCAAAGAAGCGATAATAGCTGTAATGACGGTTTGTGAGAAATTGTAGGATACATTTTCCATCCCTGACGGAATACCTAAGGCTAATAATTTGCGCCCAACTTGGAGATCTGACCGCTTAAACTGACCTAAACCTTGCCAGATATTTGTCAATTGTTTCCTGAGGACTCGAGCACTGAAGAGGGTTCCCACCAAGCGAGTCAAGACCGTCATCCAAGAAATAACGATCACTCGTTGCGATAGATCCTTAATGGGTAAAAAGACCACTAAAACATTCCCCATAATGACGATAACCGTATTCAGAATCGATAGTTGCATAGACTGTTTGGATAACCCATGCGCCCTTAATATGGCGCCAATTGAAGTGGATAATCCTTGAAATAAAAGGCTGAAACTCACAATTTGCAAATAGCGAATGGCAAATCCCCGAATTTCATTCGGCGTCTGCATCCATTCCATAAAATAACCGCCAAACATAAAGGTGCTCAGACTAATCAGTACAGCCAAAGCCACATTCAACCACATCGTCTGACGGGCAACTGCTTGGAAATAGGAGAGCCGCGAAGATTCTGCATTCTGCAGAAAAAGAATGGTAGAGCCTAAACTGACAATGCCCATGGCCATTGTTCCTACCGAAGTTACTTGATCAGCAATCCCAATTGAAGCCACGATTTGATCGCTATAAAGCGAATAGATATAAACATTGACATTACCAATAATCATCATAAAAACTTGTTCAATTAACAATGGCCACAGCAAGGGGAAGTAAGCTTTCGGCAACTTAGGCTTGATCAAATTCATTCACTTTCACCGTATATGTTTTAACTGACGACTGTTTTTGATTCAATTCGATAATCCGAACCCCTCGCTCTAAGCAACCATATGCTTGATAACCTGAGATATTCCCATAGACCAAATGCAAGCCATGACAAAGGCCGTCGAAGTCATTCTCATGATCGTGACCAACAAACATCCCCCACGTTTCCCCATCTAAGACCATATTGGCAAATAATCCTGTATTAAGGTGCGGAGCTGAAATAGCCTCATTCGTCTCTAGATTAACCCCTGACACGATATGATTGGCCGCTTGCCAATATTCAGGAACAGGAATATGTTGAAAGACTAAGTTGCGTTTCACTTGATCACCTCGACGATAGAGGCGGGATACCTTGTTAAACCACTCAACTTGTTCCGGTTGATTCCAGTCATAGGTCCCAATCGGTAAGGGGGCATCCGCTCCTGAATCCAAGAAGTAAAGGACGTTTTCAACTTGTGTCCCCTCATGATTCATGATTTCAACTACATAAGCTTCTCGATCGTCATGAATCAGCGAGTGTTTTTTGTCAGCTCTACGCGCCACCTGTTGATCAAATATCCGCCGTAAATCCGACCGGCTAACCAATTCTTCACTGTCATGATTACCAAAGGTAATGGCCATCGGCTGCTTAAATTGATCGAATTTGGCTAAGGTTTTAGCAAAAACTTGATCTGCATCTTTGACTCCTTGCGACCAAATGAGGTCGCCTGTGTGTACAATAAGGTCTACATCAAACCGTTTCAAAGCGGCTTCGATTAAAGCAAAGGTCCGGTGGTCATCCTCATGAAAAGGCATGTTCCCAATATGTGTATCCGTAAATTGAATAATTTTAAATGTTCCATCTGCTCGATAACGTAAAGTCACCCTAGCTCTCCTCCTTTACTTGTCCATCTTCTCTCATCCTAACGGCTAGGATTATTCCTTAACCGAACCAATCGTAATCCCTTTGACAAAGTACTTCTGGATAAAAGGATACAGAATGACAATCGGTAAAATAACGACGATAATAGTAGCCATTTGTAAAGACTGTCCCGTTAATTCAACCGCATCAAGTTGTTGATAAGCAGCTGAGCCCGACCCTGCTTTCAAGAGGACATCAGCTAAATTGGCTTGTCGAGTCAACATCTCTTGCAGAATCGTCGCTAAGGGTTTCAACTCAGCTTTACGTACGTAGAAAGATCCCGCGAACCAATCATTCCAATGACCGACAGCAGTGAATAAAGAAACGGTCGCAATCGTCGGTTTAGACATAGGTAAGACAATATTCGTGAAAATCTTGAATTCCCCCATGCCATCAATTCGGGCAGCCTCAATAATTGACATAGGTAACTGTTTAAAGGACGAACGTAAGAGCAAAATATTGGTCACCGAATATAGATTAGGGAGCACATAGACCCAAATAGAATTGGTTAATTTCAGCTCACTTAAGACCAAATAGTAAGGAATCGTCCCCCCAGAAAATAATAAGGTAAAGAAAATAAAGAAGGTTATGGGCCCCGAAAAAGGTAAACCAGGAATACTTAAGGCCCAAGCACACATACACATCAAAAATACGCCGAGGACCGTCCCCAAAATGGTTCTAAACAAGGATATTCCTAAGCCAGTTAATAAGTTATGTTGTTTAAATACTTCGGCAAAATTCCCTAGCGACCAGGCCCGTGGCCAAAACCAGATACCCCCTGTAGCAGCATCTTTACCTGAATTGAACGCCAAAGCCAAAATATGCAAAAACGGCAGGATAATTAACAAACAAATCACGATGAGTACTAGATGAAATGCGATCCTTACCCCTCGATTGGTTTGCATTGTTTCAGACATTTTCTTCCTCCTAAAAGATGAGAGACTAGTCAAGCTAGTCTCTGCCTAAATTCTTCTTAATTAGTAGAAGATTACTTCTCCTTTAGCTTCTTTCTTTTCTAAGAATTTGCAGTAATCTTCAATTTTCGCTGCTTTTAAATCTTTGCGAGCGGCATCTAAAATTTTCTTCGCTTCATCATCTGATTTTGCATAATACGCTTTGACTAGACTTTCATCCCAGGCATCGAGGGCTGCATTTAGCTTGCCGTCTTCGCCTTCAAACTCATACAGATATGCCCGTGGATACAAGCCGTCAATGACTTCTTTTTCTGCATAGCGTTTGTCATAATCCCACATCTCAATAATTTTTTGTGCAGCTGTCGTTTCGCTATTTCTTACTTTGTCTCCCCAAGCTGCTTCGCCAAATTGATCAACGTTATTCATATCAGTAAAGCCTAAGTGCTCACCCCAGAAAGCACGGACACCACGGAAACCTTCTTTAATCGCTTTATCTGGGTTTTCTTCCTGTAATTTAACTAAATCTTTATTTGGAACGGGTTTACCATCTTTATCTAAGGTATAGTGTTTGCCCTCTAAACCATAGAAGTACAACAGTTTCCCTTCTGGTCCTGCTAACCAATCAGCAAACTTCACCACTTCTTCTGGATTCTTAGTTGTCGCTGGCACAGCCCAACCTGCATAACCTGATTTGTATGGTTTAACCATGTTATTCTTACCATCTACACGATTGATTGGCCCTAACGGGACATATTTAAGGTCGCCAATTTCTGGACGGTAATTATGGATGTCTGACACAATCGCAAACGATCCGTTAGTCACACCTTCTTGAGCACGTGTTTCTTCCATAGTATAGTATTCAGGATGCATTAACTTTTTAGCTAATAATTCACGGACAAAAGCTACTCGTTTTTCACCAAATTCTGTCATGGACTCATGTTTTACTTTTTTGCCATCTTTCCAGAATTTCTCACCACCAGCCCCTTGCCAAACTAAATCATTATAGATAAATGGACGATCAGATCCTCCCCAAACAGTTGGGCCCAATGGCACAACCGGGTTACCGTTACCATCTTTAAAACCACCCTTAGCAATTTTTTCTACTAATTCTTTGACTTGTTTTGATGTGTTGATCTCTTGTGGATTAATGCCTAATTTATCAGCAATATCTTTACGAATATAAGGTCCACCGATTTCTTTACTGCCTGCATCAGCTGCTTTCTGATTAATAGCCATATGAACCAGATAAGTAGCTCCATCTTGATCTTTGCGCATCATAATATTGTCCCGGGTATCTTTTGGTAGGTAACCTTTTTCATAATATTTACCGTAAGTTTTTGTCTTCTTAAGATAAGGAGCGATATCATGAAACATACCTTCATTAGACGCTTGTAATAATAAAGGGAATTCTGGTCGACCCGAGTGGTTCAAATAGAAAGCAATAAAATCTGGCATATCACCGGCAGCTAAACCAGCGGCTAATGCTTCGGTTGAATCTTCTGACGTAACAGTCTCTAATTTCAAAGTAATCCCCGTACGCTTCTTGATGTAGGCTGCGATTTCAGGTGACATGGTATCCACACCAGCATCGCCCGCTGATTGGAAGATCAATCCTTTAATCTCACGATCAGCAATATAAGTATCTGGTTTTTGCTCCGCTTGAACTAATGGAAGACCACTCGTCATCATCAGTAGAGCAGCGGTCGCACATTGTAAACCTTTTTTTAAGATTGATTTCATTTCTATTTCTCCTTTTTTGTTTTGAGTTTTACCAAACGGCATTATCTCCATATTTATCAGCAAGTTTGTTAACTGTAACAGTCAAAACCAGACCAACTAATCCTTGCATCAGACCAACGGCCGTGGCTGGCCCGTACTTGGCTTGTTCAAGCCCTGTCTTAACGATATACGTATCAATCGTTTCAGAAACAGCATAATTTCCTGGATTTTGCATCAGATAGACTTGATCAAAACCTGCTGTCAAAATCCCCCCTAAAGATAAGATGAAAAGGATCATGATCGTCCCACGAATACCCGGCAAAGTAATATGACGGGTTTGCTTCCATCGATTAGCTCCATCAATCGCTGCCGCTTCATATAATGAAGGGGAAATCCCCATCATGGCCGCAAAGTAAATAATGGAATCCCAACCGATATTCTTCCACAAATACGAACCAAAAATGGCTGGATAGAAAAACTTGTCTTCCATCATCCAAAAAGTCGTTCCATCCGAAAGATGTAAATTCCTCATCAGGACATTAATGAAACCTGTATCTGGGGCGAATAGTCGACTAATGATGCCGACAACTACGACCCAAGAAATAAAATAAGGTAAGTAGGAAATACTTTGGTACAAACTTCTTAATTTAGGTTTGCGAACCTCGTTGAAAATCAAAGCCAAAGCAATTGGAAATGGTAAGTAAACGAATAGTTTGATCAGCGAAATCATTAAAGTGTTCTTCACATAAGTCAAAGCTTCGCGGTCAGAAAAGAAATCATTAAAATAGTCAAAACCGACCCACATTTTGCCGTACATACCAGACGTGAAGGTGAATTTACGAAAGGCCAAAACAATTCCCGTCATCGGCCAGTAAGAAAAAATTAAAAAGAATACCAGTGCAGGTAATAACATCAAGTAAAAAACACGATAACGTTGCCATTGCAATCTAAAGCTCGGCTTATTTGGTACAAAGTTAGGATCCGAAGTTTTTGATGGCTCATGTTTTGCCCTTGACTTGGTTAATCCCTTAAGACTCCAGCTCGGTTGCCTTTGCAAGCGAATCACCTCCATCAGCTAATCTGGTTAAATCTAGAGGAATCGCTTTTTCCGTATCCTGATCGAAGAAATGAATCTGATTAAAATCAAAACACAGCTTCAATTCTTGGTCATAAACAAAAGGATCTATTGTAAAAACCTTAGCAATCATAGCTTGATCCGCTATATTGAAATGCAATAAGGTTTCCCCACTCAGCATCTCAGCAAGACGATTCTTAGCCTTGAAGTGATAATTTTGATATCCTTGAGGGATTTGATCCTGATAAAGAATATTTTCTGGCCGGATGCCTAAGATAACCCCTTTAAGGAGATAACCCTTTTGTTCTAATTCTTTAAGAATCGCATCTGGCAAGAGGATCAATTGATCGCCTACCTCTAGACCATGTTCTGTTACGACCCCTTCAATAAAATTCATAGCTGGTGATCCCATAAAGCTAGCCACGAATTTATTAGCCGGTTTCAAGTACAATTCCCTTGGTGTCCCTACTTGCTGAATCAGACCTTGATTCATAATAACGATACGATCTGCCATGGTCATAGCTTCAACTTGGTCATGGGTCACATAAACGGTCGTGATACCCAGATTTCGATTAAGCTGAATAATTTCAGCTCGTGTTTGTCCTCTCAGTTTGGCATCCAAATTAGACAAGGGCTCATCCATTAAAAAGACTTTGGCCTGGCGGACGATCGCCCTCCCTAAAGCGACCCGTTGACGCTGCCCCCCTGATAACTCTTTAGGTAAGCGGTCCAGATAGGCTGTCAATCCAATCGTCGCTGCTACTTCTTCAACTCGTTGTTGAATGCTTTCTGACATTAATTTCTTCATCTTTAAACCGAATGCCATGTTCTCTCTAACCGTCATATGTGGATACAAAGCGTAGTTTTGAAAAACCATGGCTATATCACGATCCTTAGGGTGTAGATTATTTTGCAAGGCATCATCGATGTAGATGTTACCTGTCGTAATATCTTCTAGCCCCGCTAGCATACGAAGGGTCGTCGACTTGCCACATCCTGACGGACCTACTAATACCACAAATTCTTTATCTTTGATTTCTAAATTAAAATCCGTCACCGCTCGGGCGCCGTTAGCATATTCTTTATACAAATGTTCAATCCGTATTGTTGACATTCCTAACCTCCCCAACAAAAGTTTGTTTTTTCTTTTGTTATCTGTTTGTTTACGGTAAAAGTATACAAAACAAATATTAATTAAATATAAATTTACTGTATATTTCATGTAAATACACACAAGATGGTCTTCGAACTATGTAAATTTAATGTAAACACTTCGGTATAAAAGCCTATATAAAGCCACTAAATAGAATTTAATTAATTTTTGATACAGTAAAAAAACTCTATTGAAAAATTTGTTTCAAAAAAACAAATTCTTCAATAGAGTTATAGAAAAAAATAACATAAAGATTTTAATTAATACATATTGCGGTAATCATCGCCTTCATCTAAATTAGAATCGATGAAATAAATCAACGTTTGCAATTCATTGGTTAAATCAACATTTTGAATCCGAACCGAACGAGGTACATCGAAACGAAGCGGAGTAAAATTCAATATTCCTTTGATTCCACACTTAACCAAGCGATCAACAACCTCTTGGGCCGTCTCTTGGGGAACAGTTAAGATAACCACTTCAATATCTTGGATTTCGATTTGCTCTTCCAAATCATCCATAGAATACACCGGTACCCCAGATAATATAGTGCCAACAATTTCTGGATTCACATCAAAGGCAGCACCAATACGCACATTATTGTTCTTACGGAAATTGTAATTCAACAAGGCGTTACCAAGATTACCTACTCCGACTAACCCAACCGATGTTAAACGATCTTGATTGAGCGTTTTGCCGAAGAATTCTAGTAGATAATCTACATCATATCCATAGCCTCGTTTACCCAAGGCTCCAAAGTAAGAAAAGTCACGACGAATAGTCGCACTATCGACTTTTACAGCATCGCTTAGCTCTGTAGAAGAAATTCGCTTCTTACCTGCATTTTGTAAGAAACGCAAATAGCGATGATAAATAGGCAAACGGCGTGCCGTCGCTCTAGGAATTTCTTTCATCATGATCCCTCTTTCACAAATTTTCTATATGATGATGTATTAATTAAATAACACTAGCTGAAATTATATCACCCTTTCACAAACATTACTAGAGGTGACACTACAAAAATTCAGATATATCAACCGTTTTCGAAAGGCGAAATATTCAGTATCACAAATGAGAAATCTTTCTCATTTTTGTAAGCGGATAGCAAAACCTGTCTATCACTTGTTCATTTTTTGTTTATTTATGTCTTGTGAACCCTTTCATCCCTTGTAACAACAGACTAGCGCTCCAATCATATTTTTTACAAAAATATAGACAGATAATCTTGTGAACAATTAAGGATTGTTTCTCATCAAACCCAAGAATTTGTCCACCAAAAATATACAAGTTCGAATTGGAACTTAGCTTAATAGAGATACCAAAATAGATATCTTTACCTTTTTTTAATAATTTAGCCATTAGAAATATTTTTTGTCTAAGTTAGACCAGACAAAGTTAAACTTGTAAACAAAAATTCTTAACGAATCCAATCAATTAATCGACTAAGATTATTGTTCTAAAATACTCAGAACTTATCCGATAAAAATATCCCCTACCAAAAATGAAATAATTGGTAGAGGATACTCTTTTTGCAAGGTGGTAATGTTCAATTAATCCTATTCTTCAATACCTTTCTTATTACCAACTATGCTGATGCCTAGACCTAATAAGATTGATACGACAGCGGGTGTAAAAATTGGATGTGTCAAATCCTCTCCAGTCGCTGGCAGACTCGTATCTTTAGAAGCCGGTTTAACTGCTGATTTCTTAGCAATTGGTTTGCCTTCTATACGCTTCACAACTGGTTTCATATTTTTATCCGGTTTTGCAATGGCTAAATAGTCAACCAATTCCCCTTTATCATTGAGCACTTCTTTAGCAATTTTACCTTCTTTTTCAATGGTTAGCTTCTTGTTAGCTAGTTGATCTAAGAAAGCAGCTAATAAACGTTGGTACTTATCCTGTGCTTGTTTTAACACTAATTCCAAATCTTTTAATTTTGCTTCTTCTAAGCCAAGTTCATCCTTAGCCGCTAACCAAGCCTTATAGGCGGCTTCTTGTTCAGCTTTTGCTTTTTCAACTAAAGCAGGCGCGTTTTCTAAGTCCAAAAGGGCTTGTTTTTTAGCAGCTAAATTCGCTTCTGCTTGTTTAACAATTTCTTGGGATTTAGCCAATTCTTCTTGCGCTTTAATTTGTTCAACTTTCACTTGGTCCAATTCAGCTTGAGCAGCTGTTAAATCGGCTTGTGCTTTTGTTAAGTCTTGATTCTTAAACGCTAGTTCAGCTTGCGCCGCTTCAAGCACTTGTAATTTTTCTGCTGCAACTACCTGAATTTCATCAAATGCTATCTGGGCTAAATCATAGCTTTCATTTGCTAATTGTAAATTCGCATATGCTTGACTCACTTTCGCTTGTGCTGTAGGAACAATAAGTGATTGCGAAACAGCCTGATCATATTCGTTTTGTAAGGTGTTTACTTGCGATTGTAATTCTGCTACTTGCTTCGACGTTTCGGCTAACATAGCTTTAACCGTTGCCAAAGTAGACTGTGTAGCGATTAAGAGGGCTTGTTTCGCTTGCAATTCTGCTTTTGCTTGGGCCAAATCGACAACTTTAATATCAGCCATATAAGTAGTGCCATTCAAGTTAGCTGAAACGGTCGTGTTACCCACCTTCAAGCCAGTCAATTTACCTATCGAGTCAATTGAAGCAACACTAGAATCAGTCACTTGCCAATTAATACCAGAAAGGAAAACAAATGGTGTGTTCAAAACAAAACCAGGTTCTTGATAATTAAAGTTGCCCGTCATTTGGACGTTCAACGATGATCCTTTATCCAACACAAGACTAGTTGGACTTATTTTAATGTCGTTTAATTTACTAGGGTCAGCTTCAAGTACTTGATTTTTAAGTCCATAATCACTTACAGGGGCTTCATCTTCAGCATTTGCTGATATCGCAAAAAGTTGTGTAATACAGGTCCAATCCTGACCTCCAATATCAGCAACTGTTTGGAAAGCACCTAAGCCCGTATGGGTATAATCTGGATTAATTATACTAGTATAATGTCCGGTCACCCCTCCGTTGTTACTAATTAAATTTTCTTTTTCTTCATACCATTGACCGATAGCTTCAACAAAAGCAGAACTATCTAGGTTATTATTCCAAGCTAAATTTTCCCCATTGACATCCATATTTGATCCCGCATCAACAGTAAAAATATCTTTGTTTGTCCACCGCTCATGGTTTAAAGTTGAAGAACTTTCCGCAGACCGAGTCATGGCCATCTTCTCTAACTCTTTCGAACATTTTATTGGAACGTAGCGATCAACTAGCCCCAAATCAAACGCTTCTTTTCGGATTTCATTCAGACGGGTTAGAATTGCCGCAACTTCTGGGCTGTAGAATTCTCCCTCGACCGCAACCAACACGTTGCCGGCATCAGGAGTTGTCACTTCTGGATAGCACAAATTACTTAATGCCGGATTAGCTGGTGTCAATTGACCGGTAATGTCCGCTACCGTTTGGTTTGCAGCAGCCACAGCAGCTTCGGCTGCATCAACGGCTGTTTGGCTGTTATTCACCTGATTTGTTTGGTTTGTTTGAGTTGTTTGAGCAGCAGTTAAATCCGCTTGAGCTTGGTTAAGATCCGCAAATAATTTAGCTTGTTGATCTTTTAAGGCTTGGTCGTGTGCTTGAGCAGCCACTAAATCAGCTTGAGCTTCTATATAGGCTGTATCAGCCGCTTGTAAATTCGCTTTAGCCGCTTCTAATTCTTGTTGTAATTGGGCGGAATTAGTGGCATCTAGAGCCGCTTGGGCTGCATCAACTGCCGCTTGAGCAAGGGCAACTTGTTGAGCTTTCTCATCAACTTGGTTCTGAGCTTGATTAACCAGACTTTGATATTGTTGGACTTGTTGTTCTAGAACATTTGCAACAATTAATTTATCATTGCTTACTTCTTGTGCGCTTGTTAACTCTGCTTGAGCTTGATTAACAGCCGTTTCTGCATTCGAAATACCACCTGTTTCAGCAATCTTTAAATTATTATTGGCATTTAAGAGATTGTCATTTGCTTGAGCAAGCTGAGCATCAGCCGTTTTTTCAGCCGCTTGGGCGTCGGAAACAACACTAGTTTGTTGGTCTACTGCAACTTGAGCTGCATCAACTGCCTCTTTAGCTGTCGCTACTTCTTGTGAAGTTACTGGAGCTTGAACAGGGTTAGTGGCTTGAGTTGTCGCCGTTTCGGTTGTAACTGAAGCGGGTGCGTTAGCTGCTTGAACATCTTCAACATTGGCAACTGCTAAAATTCCAGCAGCTAGAGTCATAGAGGTCATTAAAGTCGATTTTTTATTCAAGGTGATTTCCTCCTAATTTTGATAAATTCATTATAATCCTCTTAAATATTTTTTAAAAGTCTTTACTATATTTGTTAACACTTTGATATAATCGAAATATTTATCTTTACAATTAGGAAATTTCTTAACTTTTACGATTAAATTTCCAGCACTACTTTTCCTTGCTTGGTACATTTCTTCATTAAAAGCTAAGTCTTCATTGGAAATATTCAATCGATTCTTTTCTAAATCACTGCTGGCATAAGTTAGACAATTCTACTTTGCAACAAGAAGAAGGACTTAAGTTACACCTTGTTACCCGAAAGGAATAGACACTTTTTAGCCAATGGATATGGTATACTAGGACCGATATTATTTAAAAAAGGAGCTTGCAACATGATTTTATTACAAGCCAACCAAGTGAGTCGTCGCTTTGCTGACCGAACACTATATGCGGACGTCTCATTCTCTATCCAAAACCAAGATCGTATCGCGTTAGTAGGGCGCAACGGCACGGGTAAATCGACCTTAATCAAACAACTGATTGGCCAAGAGCCCCTATCTTCTGGAACCATCACGAAAGCTAAAGGGCTTAAACTAGGCTACTTGGAACAACATGTCGCGATTAATTCTGACCGAACCATCTGGGAAGAAATGTTATCGGTATTCCAAGAAACACTTGCTCTGCGCGATCAAGCTCAACGAGCGGCCGATCAACTCGCAGAATTAGCTGAGCACCCTGAATCCGCTGACTATCAGACCGCCCTAGCTAACTATGATCAACTCTTAGTTAGCCTGGAACAAAAGAATGCTTACGCCATTGAATCTGAAATCCGAACCGTTCTCCATGGTTTCCGCTTCTACGAGGAAGATTATGACCGCCCCGTCCAATCCCTGTCTGGTGGTCAGAAAACACGATTAGCTTTGGCACAAATCTTATTGATGGACTACGACTTGTTGATTCTTGACGAACCCACCAACCACCTAGACATGCAGATGCTAGCCTGGCTTGAAAACTATCTTGCCAGTTATCGCGGAGCCCTCTTAATCGTCTCTCACGATCGCTATTTCCTCGATCGGGTAGCCACCCAAGTCATCGAGCTTCGCCACCAAACCTTGCATCGCTATAAAGGAAATTATTCTTACTATATAGATGAAAAAGCTCTGCGCCTTGAACAAGAACAAAAGCTTTATGACAAACAACAAGAAACCATCGCTAAACTTGAGGATTTCGTCCAAAAAAATATTACCCGCGCCTCAACCACCAAGCGGGCTCAAAGTCGCCGTAAACAATTAGAAAAAATGGTCCGCTTAGACCGACCTAAGCAAGATGTTCGGGCTCCGCGCATCCAATTCAGCGCCGATAAAGAATCAGGCGAGCGTGTCCTGGAAGTTGAAGGCTTAGCTATCGGTTACGCTGACACCCCTGCCCCCTTAGCTGACAACCTAAACTTAGACCTTCGACGTCAAGAAGCCATTGCAATTGTTGGTCCAAATGGGGTTGGTAAAACGACGCTCTTAAAAACACTGCTCCACCAATTGACCCCTTTAGCTGGGCAATATAAGTTTGGTGCCAACGTGACGATTGGCTATTATGATCAAAACGTCAATCACTTAGACCCTAACACGACCGTCTTAGAGACACTATGGCGAGCTCATGACAACACAGATGAACGGGTTATCCGCACCCTCCTAGGTAGTTTTTTATTCTCGGGTGAAACGGTCGAAAAGAAAGTGTCCATGTTGTCCGGTGGCGAAAAAGCCCGGTTAGCCCTAGCCTTATTAGCGGCCAATCATGATAACACCCTCCTCCTTGACGAACCCACTAACCACTTGGATATTGACTCTAAGGAAGTTCTTGAAGATGCCCTCATAGACTATGACGGTACCCTCTTATTTGTCTCTCATGACCGCTACTTTATCAACCGGATTGCCACGCAAATTTGGGAAATGACACCGCAAGGTTCCACTCTTTATCTAGGGGATTACGATTATTATCTGGCTAAAAAAGCAGAACAAAACGAGCAAACTCAAGCAAGTAGCCTAAATTCTGACCAAGCAACAGCATCCCTTGAACAAGGTCAAGCCCAGATCAGTTACCAAGAAAGCAAAGCCTTAAAACGAGACTTGCGAAAATTACAAACAGCCTTAGAGCAAGCGACCCAAGCCAACGAGGACTTAGAAGCAAAAATTGCTCAACTTCATCTAGATATGGCACAAGCATCCCAAGACAATGACCAATCGCATTTAGCGCAATTGCATCAAGCCCTTGTTGAGGCCGAAGCTGCTCAGGAACAAGCCTTAGAAGATTGGGAAGCTAGCGCCTTAGCCTTAGAGGAATTCCTATCGGCCAATCCAAGCTTGCAAGTTTAGCTTCATCCAAGTGCTATCCACATTTATTAACTAACTCGATACAAAAAAATCCCTCAAGCCTTGCCACAATAATGCGGTAGACTTGAGGGCCTTTTTAACGCCAAAATTTGTCATAATCTTTTTTATCTTCAATATTATATTCAATTAGCTTAGCCAAGAGATCATAATCGAGGGCTTGGTCATAACGAATGCGAAAAAGGCCTTTAGTAGAACTATAGCCTGCTTGCGCGATTTGATCCGCAAATTGAGCCATAGTCTTCAATTCCGGTGCCACACTCATATGGTGCTTGGCCAGTGAAAAACCAATTATATAGGTCCCATGATCCGTGAACATTGGTTGATTCCATTTGATTACCCCGGTTAGTTGAGGAAAGTTATTCTTAATCCAGGTTAGTACTGTTGTTAGATATTCTCGTTGGTCGATATCATCAATTTTTGTTAGATATTCTTCAAATTCTGGCAAGGCCATCTTTTTACCTACTTTCGACCGCTAAGAAAAAAAACGACCCATCAGTCTCGCCTAAACTTTGATATGTACCCCCTTTACTGGACACAGTAAAGGGGGTAATTTTGTGCGCTATAGTTATGAATTTAAATTATTATGTGTAGAGATGTATCATGAGGGAAATTATCCCGAAACGCCTACAGGTCTTAC
>NZ_UWPC01000008.1 GCF_900604935.1 Vaginisenegalia massiliensis | reverse complement strand
TGATGATGGCAAGAAGGACACACCTGTTCCCATTCCGAACACAGCAGTTAAGCTTCTTAGCGCCGATGGTAGTTGGACCTTTGGTCCTGTGAGAGTAGGACGTTGCCATGCAGGGTGTTTGTTTGTTAAATGGAGGTTTAGCTCAGCTGGGAGAGCATCTGCCTTACAAGCAGAGGGTCAGCGGTTCGATCCCGTTAACCTCCACCATGACTCGTTAGCTCAGTCGGTAGAGCAACTGACTTTTAATCAGTGGGTCGCAGGTTCGAATCCTGCACGGGTCATTCTCTTTGAGAGAATTTGCGGGTGTGGCGGAATTGGCAGACGCACCAGACTTAGGATCTGGCGCCGCAAGGCGTGGGGGTTCAAGTCCCTTCACCCGCACTTTATTTAAATTATTACGCCGGCTTAGCTCAGTTGGTAGAGCATCTGATTTGTAATCAGAGGGTCGAGGGTTCAAGTCCTTTAGCCGGCACTTTTTGCGGAAATAGTTCAGCGGTAGAACATCACCTTGCCAAGGTGGGGGTCGCGGGTTCGAACCCCGTTTTCCGCTTTGTCAGATTAAGACATCCTTGCCGGGGTGGCGGAACTGGCAGACGCACAGGACTTAAAATCCTGCGGTTAGTGATAACCGTACCGGTTCGATTCCGGTCCTCGGCATAAGCAACTTTGTTGCTGATACAAACATGCACCCATAGCTCAATTGGATAGAGTACTTGACTACGAATCAAGCGGTTACAGGTTCGACTCCTGTTGGGTGTATTATATTATCGGGAAGTAGCTCAGCTTGGTAGAGCACTTGGTTTGGGACCAAGGGGTCGCAGGTTCGAATCCTGTCTTCCCGATTTTTTATCTAATGGGGGCTTAGCTCAGCTGGGAGAGCGCCTGCTTTGCACGCAGGAGGTCAGCGGTTCGATCCCGCTAGTCTCCATTTTTTAATTTTTATGGCGGTGTAGCTCAGCTGGCTAGAGCGTCCGGTTCATACCCGGGAGGTCATGGGTTCGATCCCCTTCGCCGCTATTTTTTTGAAACCTTGGACCTTTAGCTCAGGTGGTTAGAGCAGACGGCTCATAACCGTCGGGTCGTAGGTTCGAGTCCTACAAGGTCCATTCTTTGTAGTTGATTTATTATTATATTTTGGAGGATTACCCAAGTCCGGCTGAAGGGAACGGTCTTGAAAACCGTCAGGCGAGTAAAATCGTGCAAGGGTTCGAATCCCTTATCCTCCTTTAAAATTATCGCGGGGTGGAGAAGTTGGCATCTCNACCTTTAGCTCAGGTGGTTAGAGCAGACGGCTCATAACCGTCGGGTCGTAGGTTCGAGTCCTACAAGGTCCATTCTTTGTAGTTGATTTATTATTATATTTTGGAGGATTACCCAAGTCCGGCTGAAGGGAACGGTCTTGAAAACCGTCAGGCGAGTAAAATCGTGCAAGGGTTCGAATCCCTTATCCTCCTTTAAAATTATCGCGGGGTGGAGAAGTTGGCATCTCGTCGGGCTCATAACCCGAAGGTCGTAGGTTCGAGTCCTACCCCCGCAATCGTATAAACTTATGCGGGTGTAGTTTAGTGGTAAAACTACAGCCTTCCAAGCTGTTGTCGCGAGTTCGATTCTCGTCACCCGCTTTGTTTTGTACGGGCCTGTAGCTCAGTCGGTTAGAGCGCACCCCTGATAAGGGTGAGGTCGATGGTTCGAATCCATTCAGGCCCATTTAACAATAATCCTTTGGATGATGGGGAAGTACTCAAGTGGCTGAAGAGGCGCCCCTGCTAAGGGTGTAGGTCGCGTAAGCGGCGCGAGGGTTCAAATCCCTCCTTCTCCGTAGTGTTTTATTGTTAATCTGGTCCGTTGGTCAAGTGGTTAAGACACCGCCCTTTCACGGCGGTAACACGGGTTCGAGTCCCGTACGGACTATTTTTTTATTTTTGGAGGATTACCCAAGTCCGGCTGAAGGGAACGGTCTTGAAAACCGTCAGGCGAGTAAAATCGTGCAAGGGTTCGAATCCCTTATCCTCCTTTAAAATTATCGCGGGGTGGAGAAGTTGGCATCTCGTCGGGCTCATAACCCGAAGGTCGTAGGTTCGAGTCCTACCCCCGCAATTGGTTCCGTGGTGTAGGGGTTAACATGCCTGCCTGTCACGCAGGAGATCGCGGGTTCAAATCCCGTCGGGACCGTTTTTTTTATTTTGCGGGTGTAGTTTAGTGGTAAAACTACAGCCTTCCAAGCTGTTGTCGCGAGTTCGATTCTCGTCACCCGCTTAGTAAGCAACCTTAGGGTTGCTTTTTTTGTTTTTTAATAAATTGATTTTGTTGAAACTTTTTCTGGATAGATAGTTGACACCTGTTCGGATATGATGTATCTTATACATACCGGTGGTATGTATAAGAAAAAGGAGGTTCTCAAATGTCTAGAGAGGGCACAGGGGAAGAATCGAGACGGCAAATTCTAGAAGTTGCCTCACGGTTATTTGCTGAGAAAGGCTACGATAATACAACTATCCAAGATATAGTTAAAGGTCTTAATGGAATGACTAAAGGTGTTATCTATCACCATTTCAAATCTAAACAAGATATTTTCGAACAGATATTAGAGTTATATTCGGAAGATCATAAGGCAGTACAGATTGAAGCTGATAACGGCTTAGAAAAAATAAAAGCCTTGTTATTAAGTGAACTGTTAAATGTCAATAAGCAGTCGATTGGCTATTCTGGAAAAGTAATTTTAAGTACACCAAGAATGATTGGCGAACAGTATCGAGTAACTTTTGAAGAATTAGCGCCATATATCAAGACATGGATTGATGAGGGGATTCAGGATGGCTCGATTAAAACAGAGTATCCTCTAGAATTAGCGGAGCTAATCATGTTAACTTTTAATTTATGGTTAGGACTTCAGTTGCCCTCTTATTCCGTAGAAGAAGCAGAACGTAAGCTAGATTTTTTTAAATATATGTTTGAAAGCATGGAATTAAACTTACTAGATGAAGAGATTATGTCGGCTGCTCATCGTCTGATTAGGCATTTAAAGAAATAGGAATTATTTCTTTATTAGCAAAACATACCAATGTTATTTTTTGTTTTATTACTACTATTCATTGAATTAGGCTTTATTTTTTATTTAAAACATACCAAAGGTATGTAAAAGGAGGAAAAATAATGAAATTAATTAAATTGGAAGCAAGCAAAGTAAATTGGGCGAAAATCGGATTGATTATGGGAACTTTATTTGTGGTAATAGTCAGCTTAGTTGGAGTTGTTCTACATGGTATCAACAAAGATCAAGGCTTTAGCCAATTTATCGAAACTATGAATTTACCGATTGGAAGTCAAACGGCTTGGCCTGTGATAGCAGGAACGATGGGTGTCTTATTTACCACCGTTTTTGGTTTATTGTTTGAAGGCTATTTAATTGGGGATGTTATGATTAATGAATTTAAACACAAAACCATTTACAATTTATTTTCAATGCCTTATAAACGGTCACATATTCTGTGGGCCAAAGTATTTCTTATTACTTGCATCAGTTTTGTATTTCAATTAGGTGGAAGTTTACTTATCCTAACGGGTATTAAATTGCTCAGTCTGATTTTAGGGGCGAGCTACCAATTGAACGTTTTGATGTTAGTTCATCTTTTGGTTCAAGTTATCTTATTAACTTTAATTGGTTTACTTCCTATTATTACTGGTTTAATTAAATATTCCAATGTTATTGCTTATGTCACTTCTCTCGTCTTAGCTCAATTGTTTGGCAATAGTTTTATGCTGCAAATTAATCAATCTAACTTTATGGTTTACCTACCTTTAATTTTAATTAGCTGTTTAGTCCTCATTGGCCTAGTTATTATGATTAACAAACAAGAAAAAGTGGATATTTTATAATATATAGGAGGAAATACAATGAATAAAATTTTGGAAGTATCTCATATTAGTAAAGAATTTGGTCAACAATTGATTTTGAATGATATTAATTTTTCAATCTTACCAGGTCAGATATATGGATTATTAGGACCCAACGGAGCAGGAAAAACGACTTTAATGAAGATTATTATCAGTCTTTTGGAAGCTGATCGGGGAAATGTTTCGATTGGGCAATTTGACTTAGAAATTCAACGTGAAGCAGCATTAAAAGAAGTAGGGTCATTAATTGAGACACCGGCTTTCTATGAACATTTGACAGCCAAACAAGTATTGGAATTACAAGCTGCTTACTTGGGTTGTCAGGTAAATGTAAAAACGATCTTAGATAAAGTTGGCTTAAAAAATTCAGATAAAGCGGTTAAAGCTTATTCACTTGGAATGAAACAACGCTTAGGAATTGGCCGGGCTTTGGTAGGGAATCCTCAATTGTTAATCTTAGATGAGCCTATTAATGGATTAGATCCACAGGGAGTTCGAGAAATGCGACAACTCTTGCAGGATTTAGCAAAAAATGAAAATGTGAGTATTTTAATTTCTAGTCATATCCTCAGTGAAATTGCCCAAGTCGCTGATAAAATTGGAATTATAAAGGAAGGACAATTAATTAAAGAGGTAGAAATGGCTGAATTAAATGCAGAACACATTGACTTAGAAAGCTATTTTTTAGATCAAGTTTCGTTTACAAGATAGAGAAAGGAGTTCCGTATGTTGAACAAGAGAGCCATTCACTTATTAGTAATGAGTCAGTTATGTTCAGTTATGGGGACCATGATCTGTCAATTTTCACTCATATTGTTTGTTTTGGATCAAACGCGATCGATTAACTATTTTGCCTCACTTATGGCGGTCATGACAATTGGAAGATTAATGGGATTACCCATAGGTGGGATCCTAGTTGATCGCTATAATAAGAAGAAAATAATGGTTAGTTTAGATGGACTATATTTTATGATGACGCTGTATTCCATCGTATGTATTAGGCAGAATAGCTTTGATCAGATTCTGTTGTTAGGATTTATGATGGGCTTGGTCTCAGCTGTTGAAACGCCTTTAGTTCAAGCCAGTTTACCTTTATTTAGCCAAGGAGTAAGCCTCTTAAAAGCCAATAGCTTGATTAGTGGTATTGGCTATTTTGCTAATATTGTAGCACCTGCTATAGGAGGGTATTTATATGCGACCATTCCATTGGAATTCGGGATGATTTTGTGCTTAATTTTTTATCTATTCGCGATTTTGGCAGAAGCTTGTTTACCAATAGCATGGAAGCAACATAATAATGGGGCAAAGTTTCGACTACACGATTATCTTGAAGATGGGAAGGAAGCCATCCACTTTATGTTAGAACAGAAACAGATGCTAAAAATTTGTCTGCTAGCTACTGTTTTAAATTTTGCTATTGCGTCTATGTTTCAAACGATCTTACCTTTTATCTTGCGGATTCATTTAAAAGCCGATAATTTTACCTACTCTATGATTCAGTTAAATTGGGGATTGGGTCCTTTATGTGGTGTACTTTTATATAGTTTAAGGGCAAAAAAATTATTGCGGACTAACATTTGGTTTTTCTTTCTATTGATTTCCTTCTGTTTATTTGCTAGTTGGCTAACCTTATCTTATAGGGTAGTGGATAGTCAATCTAGCTGGCTGTTAGGTGGATTTATTAGTTTTTGCCTAGCTATTTTTTCCATTGTTTCTTTACATTTACTAGGTTATATCCAGTTGCATACGCCTAAAGAGATGGTTGGACGTGTGATGTCAATTGTGTTCTTTTTATCAACGGTAGCCATGCCCATGGGTCAATATATCTATGGTTGGCTTGGTGACCATTTGACAGCTAAAAGTTTGTATCAGGTAATTGGTTTGGTGGCAGTCTTTACTTTAATGTTGGGTATTGGCCATCATAAACTTTTTGAACAGATTAAAGAAGCAAGAATTTGATTTTGGATAAATTACTGAATTTGGCTAGTATTACGGCATTTCTTGTCTTAAAATAGGAGAGTGGAAATCAAATAAATTAATAGTTAAAGGAAGAGTGAAAACGATGGCATGTACAACGATTTTAGTCGGTAAGAAGGCTTCTTATGATGGGTCTACTTTGGTGGCCAGAAATGAGGATTCACCTTCAGGAGAATATACTCCTAAGAAGATGATAGCTGTTTCTAGTAAAAATCATCCTACTCGTTACAAATCGGTGTTAGGGCATTTTGAAGTTGAGTTGCCAGAGACAGCTTTATCTTATACTTTAACCCCTGACGCCGTGCCAACAATTGGGGTTTGGGGCGCCTGTGGGATCAATGAAAAAAATGTTGCTATGTCAGCTACTGAAACGATTACGAGCAATGATCGTGTTTTAGGAGCCGATCCGTTAGTTGAATATCAAGAAGCCCAAGGTCAACCTGGTGAAGCCGATTACCAAGCTGAGAAATTAGGTGGTATCAGTGAAGAAGATATGGTTTCTTTGGTTTTACCCTATATTCATTCTGCGCGGGAAGGTGTCTTGCGCTTAGGTCAACTTCTTGAAGAATATGGCACGTCGGAGATGAACGGAATAGCCTTTCAAGATGTTGAGGAAATTTGGTGGTTAGAAACGATTGGTGGTCACCATTGGATTGCTAAACGCGTACCAGATGAGGCTTATGTCGTGATGCCAAACCAACAGGGTATTGATTCATTTGATTTTGAGGATGCTTTCGGACAACAAAAAGATCATCTTTGTTCTAAAGATATGCGTGAATTTATTAAAGATAATTTCTTAGATTTATCCTTGGAGTCAGAATTTCAAGCGCGCTTAGCTTTTGGTAGTTATTCGGATGCTGATCATGTTTATAATACGCCACGTGCTTGGGTAATGGGTCGCTATTTTAACTTTAATACCTTTAAATGGGATGGACCGGATGCTGATTTCACGCCAACCTCAGACAATATTCCTTGGTCCTTTGTTCCAGAACGGAAGATTACGATTCAGGATATTAAGACGATTTTATCTAATCATTATCAAGGAACGCCGTATGATCCGTACGGAAAAAGTGGGGATTCTTCTTTGCGAGGCATTTACCGAAGTATCGGAGTAAACCGTAACAATTTCTTGGGCTTAACCCAAATTAGACCTTATTTACCTGAATCTATTCGTTCGCTTCAATGGATGGCTTTTGGATCCAATGTCTTTAATGCTATGATCCCATTGTACACCCAAGTGACAAAGATTCCTGATTATCTAGCTAATACAGGAGCTCGGGTGAATACCGATAACATTTATTGGGCGAGTCGCATTGTCGGTGCCTTGGCTGATGCCCATTATTATGCGACTGAAACAGCTATTGAGCGTTATCAACTAGCGGTTGCAAAACAAGCTGTACAACTTCTAAAAGAGAATGAGCAAGTTTTATTAGCTGATCCAAGCCAAGATAGCCTCGCTCTATGTGAGAAAGCTAATCAAAATATAGTCGATATGTTGAAAAAAGAAACGGATCAAGTCTTGGATAAAGTCTTATATTTAGCTTCAAATGGCATGAAAAATGCTTTTTCACGTTCTGACAACTAATAAAAAGGCTCTAAGTTCGTAAAAGAACTTAGAGCTATTTTTATTCTGGGTAACGTGTTTGAAATTTTTGGATATGACTAACCATAATTTCTTCTAATGAGAGGTCGTACTTATTAGCTAAGATAAAGAGACTGTCTAGCACATCACCAATTTCTTCTTGTAAATTAGCTAATAAAGTTTCTTGTGTTTCATTTGCTTCATCCGGTCGATCTCGTCCAATTTCGATGGCACGAACAGCTCGTGCAACTTCTCCGACCTCTTCACTGATAAAATTAACACGAATAAAGGCATTATATTCATACCAACCCCTTTTTTTATAAAAGTCACAAATCCACGTTTGGTAGTCGTGTAGATTCATCATATCTTCTCCTTTAAAATGACATTGATACCATGTTACAATATTGTGGATGTAAAATAAACTTAGAAGGATGTTGAAGAAAATGAAATTTGCTGTGTACTGTGGAGCCGCTACCGGAAATAGACCTATTTATCAAGAAGAAGTGGCAAAACTGGGTCAATGGTTAGGAGAAAATGGCCATGACATTGTCTATGGTGGAGGTAAAATAGGCCTTATGGGTGTAATAGCCGATCAAGTCCTAGCCAATGGCGGGCAGGTTATTGGTGTGATGCCAGATTTTTTAATTGCACGTGAGATTTCCCACCAAGGTCTGGATCAATTGATTGAAGTAAAATCAATGGCTGAGCGTAAACAAATCATGCTAGATCAAAGTCAGGTCTGCTTAGCTTTGCCTGGTGGCCCTGGTACCTTAGAGGAAATTGTTGAAGCCATTTCTTGGACACGGATTGGTCAAAATCCGAATCCTTGTGTGTTCTATAACATTGATGGTTACTATGATGGCTTAAAACAAGTTTATTTACAAATGGTTGAGCATGGCTTTCTTAGTCAAACAGATTATGAGCGTATTGGTTTTGCAAGCACGCCAGATGAACTAATGTCTTTTGTTAGAGAATACCAAGCTGCTGATAATCGCTAATATTAGGAGTTAAGAAATGTTTCAATTACTGTTATCGGCTATCTTAGTCTTTGCCTCAACTAGTATGGATTATTTATTATTATTGATGATTATTTTCACTCAAACCCATACTCGAAAAGGCGTGATCCAAGTGTTCGGCGGTGAATATCTGGGAACTGCCATCTTGGTCATTCTAAGTTTAGTAGCAACTTACTTACTTCATTATGTGCCAGACGAATGGATGATTGGTTTATTAGGTTTGATTCCGATTGCCTTGGGATTACATTTGGCCTTTAAAGGAGAAGAAGAAGCTGATAAAGCAGAAATTCAAGAGCGATTGGAAGAATCTCAAGGTGGTAATCTGATTTGGACAGTAGCCTTTTTAACGATTGCATCTGGAGGCGATAATGTAGGTATATATGTCCCTTACTTTACCTCCTTAGCAGGATATGAATTTCTAGTAGTTATATTCATTTTCTTCTTGGCTATAGCGTTGTTATGCTATATCAGTATGAAATTAGCGCGGCTTAACTTCATAGAAGAAACTGTAGAACGATATGAGCGGGTCCTAGTGCCTTTAATATTTATTTTATTGGGCATATATATTATGTACGAAAATGGGACGCTAGCTTATACGGTGAAATTAATTTTAAACTGAATGAAAAGGCATTGATGATAAGGTAATATGTACCTGGTCATCAATGCTTTTTATTTATAAGTAAAACGGGTAGTGATCGATAGCCAATTGATAGTGACTTTGAATGACGCTTTGATCTTCGCCATCAGTCTGTGAGCGTAGAGGTTGATCAACGCTGAGCGAAAGGGTTTGACCTTTAAAATTGGACACGTGTTTTGATTGGTTGGGTGTTTTGGTTACGAGAATACGCCAAATTAATTCGACCACGGCCCAAAAATTAATGTGATGGATTAAGGTCAAGACAATTTCGGCTTTATCTGCTTGAACTTCTTGATCGAGTTGGATACCGCCACCAAAATAAGGATTATTTAGTGCACAAGCAATAACACAATGAGGTTGCGTAATGATTTGATTATCTATTTGCGCCGTTACTTGAAAATCCTTTAGCTTTTTAAAGCTAGTGAAGATGGCTAAGAGATAAGACAAGGACCCTAGATTATGATTGGTTAAAAAGGGTTTGAAAGCCTGCTTAGAACTAGCATAATTGACCTCGGCATCAAAGCCAATTCCTAAACTGTTCAAGATAATACCGCGCGTTCCTGAGACACTTTCCCGGTAGGTAAAGATGGGTAGCTCCTTGGCCTGATGAGCAAAGAGTATTCGGTCTACAGCTTGGCGGACCGTTTTAATATCTTTTTGCCAAGCACGACTAAAATCATTTCCGGTACCCGCCTTGATGTAACAAATGGGAATCTTAATCTGTAAGTTATAAAAGGTAGAGACGACCTGATGGAGAGTTCCATCGCCACCAATCACTACAACTCTTTGTGAGTCGGCTTTATAGCTAGAAGCAATTTGCTTAGCCAAAAGAGGAGCCTGATTAATATAATCAGTAGGGTACACTAGATAGTGGACTTTATATTCAGTTAGGATACGCTCAACTTCTTTAAGGACTTGGCTAGCTTTGCCGCCGCCAGCTTCACGATGGCAAATGATGGAAATCCGCTGTGTCATAATAACCTCCAAAATGGTTCAATCTTGCCTTGTAGAATGATAGGCACTATGGGTTTATTATACTGAATTAAATGTAAAAGGGGAAAATATTTGCTGAAAATTGACCTCCATTTGCGTAAAATAACTAGCTTTAATATAATGAAAGAGTGCACAAATCATAAAGGAGTTTATTCATGACCTATAAAATGCTTGTTGTTGATATTGACGACACTCTTTTAAATTCTAATCACGAGATCTCGGCCTTGACCTATCAGAGATTGCAAGATTTACAAGCAGCAGGTGTCTATTTAGTGTTAGCCAGTGGAAGGCCAACCGAATCGATGGTTGAAACAGCCCGCCATCTTAGACTAGATCTCTATCAATCATATATCATTTCTTATAATGGGGCCGTTGTAACCCGCATGAGCGATCAAAAAGAATTATTTAGTCAGCGTCTTGAAATAGAAGATCAAAAAGCCTTAATTCAAGCTATTCAGTCCCGCCATCTATGTTTGACAACCTATGTCGACGGAAAAATTCTGCTAGACTATCCTAATCAATACAGTGATGTAGAGGCAGAACTGACGGGTCTAGAAGCAAATTATTCTCCGCAAACTATCGCTGAATTAGATAAACCTTGTTTGAAATTTATGGCTGTAGGTGATCCAAGTCAAGTTGCTGAATGGAACCAAGAATTACAAGGACATTTTGGCAAGAAAGTGTATGCCACCACATCGAAACCATTTTTCTTAGAATTTATGCATCAAGATGTCTCTAAAGGGGAGGCTATATCAAAACTATGTCACTACTTAAATATGAATCTTGACGCGGTGATAGCGTGTGGTGATGGTAATAATGATGCATCCATGATTCAAGTAGCTGGTTTGGGGGTTGCCATGGCTAATGCTAGTGATTATTTGAAATCAATCAGTGATTATATAACCTTATCCAATGACCAAGATGGTCTGATAAAAGTTATCGACGAATTTATCTTAAAAGATTGAAGTCATAATTGACTTTTAATGGGATTAAACCTATAATTATCAGTGATTGAGGCCATATTATTTTTGTCATTTTAACTAGAGACGCTTTACTTGGTGAAAGAAGCGAGAGGCAAATAATGCTCCCTCAAGATAACCGGTCGAAAGACTGGCGTACCTTTCGGCGTTAACGAATGCTAAAGACATAATGAACTGGAGTCGTTATAAGCAAGGTGGTACCGCGGTAGTCGCCCTTGTACATAACGACTCTATTTTTTTAGCAAAAAATAAAAGGAGAATGAAGATGAAAACTTTAACTAGTGCTCAAGTTCGTCAAATGTATCTCGATTTCTTTGCCAGTAAGGGTCATGAGGTGATTCCTAGTGCATCCTTGATTCCAGTAAATGATCCAACACTATTATGGATTAATGCAGGTGTGGCTCCCTTGAAGAAATATTTCGATGGAACAGAAATTCCTAATAATCCAAGAATGACCAATGCACAAAAATCCATTCGGACTAATGACATTGAAAATGTAGGGGTAACAGCTCGGCACCATACTTTATTTGAAATGTTAGGAAACTGGTCTATTGGTGACTATTTTAAAGAAGAGGCAATTGCTTGGGCGTGGGAATTTTTAACTAGCCCTGAATGGTTAGCTTTTGAACCAGAAAAATTATTCGTCACTTATTATCCAAAAGATGAGGAGACACCAAAGATTTGGGCTAAACAAGCTAATTTTGATGCGAGCCATTTGGTGCCTGTTGAAGATAATTTCTGGGATATTGGTGCCGGTCCATGTGGGCCAGACACTGAAATCTTTTATGACCGGGGGCCAAGTTTTAGTAATTTAGCTGAAGATGATCCAGAAAATTACCCTGGTGGAGAAAATGAACGCTGGTTGGAAATTTGGAACCTTGTATTCTCTGAATTTAATCATTTGCCTGATGGAACCTATGTTCCCCTACCTGCTAAGAATGTTGATACGGGTATGGGCTTAGAGCGAGTATCTTCTGTTATTCAAAATACGCCAACTAACTATGAAACCGATTTGTTTATGCCTATTATTAAAGCCATTGAAAGCTTAACAAAGGGAATCGTCTTTGAAGAAGCCGGTGCAAAACAAGTCAGCTTCAAAGTTATTGCGGACCATATCCGGGCGGTTTCATTTGCGATTAGTGATGGAGCTTTACCATCCAATGAAGGCCGGGGCTATATCATTCGTCGTTTGATTCGTCGTTCAGTGATGCACGGCCGTAAATTAGGTATTAACCATACTTTCTTAAGCCAATTAGTACCCGTTATTGCGAAAGTAATGGGTGAATTTTACGCTGAATTGGAAGCAAATGTTGCCTTTGTCCAAAAAATTATTTTAAGTGAAGAAGAACGCTTCCATGAAACTATTGAGGGTGGCGAAAGTCAGTTAGCTCAAATTCTAGCTGATCTAAAAGAAGCTGGCCAAACACAAATTGCTGGACCTCAAGTCTTCCAATTATATGATACGTTTGGTTTCCCGCTAGAATTAACTCAAGAAATGGCGCATGAAAATGGCTTTACAGTAGATGAAGCTGGTTTTGAAGTAGAGATGGAGGCTCAACGGCAACGTGCGCGGTCTGCTCGTAGCCAAGAAGAAAGCTTCTCTGTTAAATCGGAAGCCTTTAAACAAATCGATGTTGATTTTGAATTCGTTGGCTACACTCAACTTGAAACTAACGGAACAATCAAAGTGATCATTCAAGACGATCAACAAATCGACAAGCTAGCACCTCATTCACAAGGATGGGTTGTATTCAATCGCAGTCCTTTCTACGCAGAGATGGGGGGACAAGTGGCAGATAAAGGTGGTATCTTCGACGGCGAAACCATGTTAGCGGAAGTATTAGATGTTAAAAAAGCACCAAACGGCCAATTTATGCATCTATTAAAAACGTTTGATATGCCATTATTAGTGGAACAATCCTATTCGTTAGAGGTTGATCGGGCTTCACGGATTAAGACTAACCAAAACCATTCGGCGACGCATTTACTTCATAAAGCTTTACGCACCATCTTAGGTGAACATGCTCATCAAGCTGGTTCTTATGTCGGTCCTGATCGCTTGCGTTTTGACTTTTCTCATTTTGCAAAAGTTACACCGGAAGAACTTCAACAAATTTCTGCTTTTGTTAATTATTGGATTGAAAATGCAGCCGATGTCCATGTGAATGAGATGTCTTTAGATGAAGCGAAAGCAACGGGGGCTATGGCTTTATTCGGTGAAAAATATGGCGAGGTTGTTCGCGTAGTAAATATTGCCAATGAATCAATTGAACTATGTGGGGGAACCCATGTCAGCAATACCAATGAAATTGGTACATTTAAACTAATTTCTGAATCTGGTATTGGTGCGGGAATTCGTCGTATCGAAGCATTAACCGGTCAAGCAGCGATTGCTGATTACCAAAAACAAGAACAACTCTTGCAACAAGTACAAGAACAATTGAAGGTTGCCCAAAGTGATCAATTATTGCATAAAGTGAGTCAATTGCAGGAAGAATTGAAAGAAGCTCAAGCTCATGTAGATTCGTTAACAGCAAAAATGTTGCAAGCAGAGTCAGCGAAGCTATTCAGTCAAGTGGAAACAGTGAATGACACGACTTATATCGCTTTAGAAATGGCCAACCAATCTATGGACGCTATGCGTAATTTAGGTGATATTTGGCGCCAACAAAATCCATCCGATATCTTCATCATCGCGTCAACGGATGAAGAAAAAGTGAATGTGATGGTGTTTGTTAGTGACCAAGCGGTTGCTCGCGGTTATAAAGCAGGCAATATGATTAAACCATTGGCTAAATTAGTTGGCGGCGGTGGTGGGGGTAAACCACAAATGGCCCAAGCAGGCGGTAAGAACCCAGCTGGTGTTTCAGATTTAATCGCAGCGATTCCGCAAGTGATTACTGAACAAGAAGTGAAATAAACAACTTCACCAAGTTTTTGAGTGATAAAATAGTTTATCATTTCCTTTATGGCTTAAGTCATGTAGAATGTAAGTATGAGAAAGGACTGGTGATAGCGATGCAATCATTAGATGAAACTATTTTATTTAATATGGATGATCTACATAAACGTTCTGTTCGGGACACTTTATCGATTGTTTATCAAGCTTTAGAAGAAAAGGGCTATGATCCAATTAATCAAATTGTAGGTTATCTTATGTCAGGTGATCCAGCCTACATCCCTCGTCATATGGATGCACGTAACTTGATTCGCCGTCATGAACGAGATGAAATTGTGGAGAAATTAGTTGAGTTTTACTTAACTAATCAAGAATAAGATGAGTAAATATCAACGTTCAATGGGGTTAGACGTAGGGTCACGTACCGTTGGTGTAGCGGTTAGTGACCTGATGGGATGGACGGCTCAAGGTTTAGAAACAGTACGAATTAATGAAGATGAAGGTGATTTTGGAATTGACCGGATTTTTCAATTAATTGAAGAATATGATGTTTCCACAGTGGTTATTGGCTTTCCTAAAAACATGAATAATTCCGTTGGCCCGCGAGCTGAAGCAGCGATGGCATATGGAGATCAGTTAAAGAGTCGGCGCGAAGATCTAAACATTGTTTATATTGATGAGCGCTTAACCACTTCTCAAGCGGAAAGAATGCTCATTTCCGAAGCAAATGTTTCGCGAAAGAAACGAAAACAAGTCATTGATAAATTAGCAGCGGTAATCATCCTGCAGAATTATCTTGACCAACAAACGCGGCTTTAGATTAGAGTGAAGACTCTAAAGCAAAATATATTATAGAAGGAGTTTTTTGCATGACACATGAACACGACCACTTAGAAGAGCACGATCATTTGGAAGAACATGATCACGAGCATATTACGATTGTGGACGAGGACGGAAATGAATCCCTTTACGAGATTCTCTTCACCTTTGAATCGGATGATTTTGGTAAATCATATGTCTTAGTATATCCTGCGGGAACTTTAGATGATGATGATGTCGAATTGCAAGCTTATTCATTCGTTGAATTAGAAGATGGTCAGTCAGGCGAATTACAACCTATCGAGACCGAAGAAGAATGGGAAATGGTAGAAGAAGTATTGAACACTTTCCTTGACGAAGAAGATGAAGAAGACACCCAAGCTTAATTAGCTAACTTGCTCCGTCCAATTTGGACGGGGCTTTTTATTTTGTTTGATCGGTCTATGAATTTTTTGTCAAAATAAAGGTGCATTTAAGAAAAAATTAAGTCTAATTGGTCGAAAAATAGCCATCGGAAAAAATCTTTGTTATAATGCTAGCAATAAAAGTATCCTTCATAAGGAGAGTAATATGAATAAAGAACACATCAAAACTGAACGGGCAAATAGCAATAGTCAGCAAAACTATAAAATAAAAGAAAGAGCCTGGACTAACCGAATTGTTAAGACGATTATTCTTACAATCGTGACCCTGGGAGTCTTGGGGATTATCAGTGGATTAGCTTATTTTAAATATGCTTTAGGGCCGGTCGATTCCCATAATCAAAAAGAGATTCAAGTGACGGTTCCTATCAATAGTAGTAATAAAGGAATCGCTAAAGTGTTAGAAAAGCACGGCCTCATCCGCAATGCTGATGTTTTTATCGTGTATCTTAAATCTAAGAGTATCGGTAATCTCAAAGCGGGACATTATCAACTCAAACAAAGCATGAATGTTGACCAAGTGATTGCCCAACTACAAAAAGGGGGCATCCCCATCTCAGCAGAATCGGATAATAAAATTGTCGTTAAAGAAGGCATGCAAGTTGAAGATATTGCCAAAGAGGTTGAAGCGAAGACGGATATCTCCGCTAAGGAATTTCTTAAATTAGTCAACGACGACAAATTTATCGCAACCTTACAAAGTAAGTATCCAGATTTATTGGCTGGAGTGAGCCAAGCTCAAGGTTTAAAATATAAACTTGAAGGTTATCTGGCGCCGGCGACTTATGATTATATGGAAGGAAACACTGGACCGGAATTAATTACGGAGATGGTCTCTAAAGCCAATATTGAATACCAGAAATTGGAAGCTGATATTCCAGCTACCGGTTATTCTTATCATCAGTTGTTAACTTTGGCATCCATTGTTGAAAAAGAAGGCATTACCCCTGAAGATCGAGGCTTAATTGCGGGTGTTTTCTTGAATCGCTTGAATGCAGGCATGCCTTTACAAAGTGATATTACTGTGCTCTATGCCTTGGGTAAGCATAAGGAAATGGTTACTTATAAAGATCTTGAAATTGATTCTCCTTATAATTTATATAAAAATTCAGGTCTAGCGCCTGGACCTTTTAATAGTCCTAGTGTAGAATCAATTAATGCAGTCATTCATCCAACACCTTCTAACTATTATTATTTTGTAGCTGACTTGAAAACGCAAAAAGTCTATTTCTCAGCAACACAAGAAGAACATGAAGCCTTGGTGGCTAAATATGTCAATCAAGAGAATCAATCTGATTCAACGACGGTCAGCGATCAATCAGCTAGCAGCGAAAGTCAATCAGCTGAATAGATAAAACGAAGGGAACTAATGGATGAGGTGCATAGCCTTGGTGAACTCACCAGGTTGTGGACCTCATTTTCCTATGTAATATGATGATCAGGAGGAAAGAAATGGCAAAAAGAAAACCCATTGTGATTGGTGTAACCGGCGGTTCAGGATCAGGGAAATCTAGCGTATCAAAGAAAATATTACAGATTTTTAAGGGTCTGTCAGTCATGCTACTTCAACAAGATTCTTACTATAAAGATCAATCCCATTTATCATTTGAAGAACGGGTTTTGACGAATTATGATCACCCCTTCGCTTTTGATAATGATTTATTTATTGAACATTTGACTTGTCTCTTAAATGGACAAGCCATAGACAAACCAGTATATGATTTTGCCCAACATACCCGTTCAAAAGAAGTAATTCATCAAGAATCGAAAGAAGTTATTATTGTTGAAGGAATCCTTATTCTAGAAGATCCACGTGTTCGTGACTTGATGGATATTAAGGTCTACGTTGATACAGATGATGACATTCGCTTAGCACGACGGATTTTGCGTGACATTAACGAACGGGGGCGGTCAGTTGACTCAGTGATTGAGCAGTATACCCAAGTTGTAAAGCCAATGCATCATCAATTTACCGAGCCGACCAAGCGATATGCGGATCTGATTGTTCCTGAGGGAGGCTACAATGATGTAGCAATTGATTTATTAGCGACTAAGATTAAAGCAATTTTAGCTCACGAAGTAGAATAAAGAGCCTAATGGAGCCAAATATAAAAAAATAAAGCGTTATCATAAAAAATGATTGCTATTTCTTGCGGTAAGTGGTATCTTAATCGTGTTATTTTACCGTAGGGAGTTAGGAGGAGAAGTATGGAAGAGAAAGTTTATCCAATGACTTTAGAAGGTAAAGCAAAATTAGAAGCTGAATTAGAAGAATTAAAAGTAAATAAACGTCAAGAAATTATCGAACGAATTAAGATTGCGCGGAGTTTCGGCGATTTATCAGAAAATTCAGAATATGAAGCGGCTAAAGATGAACAAGCCTTTGTCGAAGGTCGGATTTCAACAATTGAAAAAATGATTCGCTTTGCCGAAATTATTGACGATAAAAATGTAGCCGATGATGTGGTTACTCTAGGTCGTAAAGTGACGTTTGTTGAGTTGCCTGATGGGGATGAAGAAACCTACACCATTGTCGGCTCAGCTGAAGCGAATCCATTAGAAGCTAAAATTTCAAACGATTCACCGATTGCTAAAGCTATCATCAACCGTAAATTGAATGATGTAGTATCCATTCAAACGCCAGGTGGCGCGTTTGATGTTAAAATCATCAATATTGAGAAAGCTAATTAAGTTATTGAGTGAATCTTGCTTAGAATAGCACTCGAAAAAGGAGGCCATGTGGCCTCCTTTTTTTAATGGCAAATTTAGAAACAAAATATGAAATCGTGTATAATGGGAATAGATTTCCGACTAGGGGCGGATGCGGTAGGAACTATTATTTGGCAGAATAGAACTAAGAGACTGTGAAGGTGAGGGTTGTCTATGAAAGCCTATCTGAAGCGAAATATTTTTTTGATATTATTGGTATGTATATTGGTTACAGTGTTAGAAGTCGTGTCTTCGTGGGGAATATTAATCTTTTTTGCTTTGGGAGTGGCTATGCTAATGGGCGGTTTGGTAAATAACGAATCAAAACCAGGCCGTTTTTTGAAGTTAGTCGGTTTGTTTATGATTATTTTGTCGTTATTGATGACTGATTCCATCTGGATGGTTGTGATTTGCTTTATCTTAATTTATTCGATTTTTGATGCGCCGGACGGAAATGAATTTTTCTTTACGGGTGAAAGCCTCTTACATCCCTTTGCTAAGCAAGCCTACCATGGAATCCAGTTGATTGAACCTCAGGTTGGACAAAAAACATTATTAAAGAAACAATCTTTGTTTGAAGAAGAGACGAATACGCAAGCATATCCTTGGGATGATATTAATTTGGTTTATTTTGGTGGGGATTCCATCATTGATTTGGGTAATACGATATTACCTAATGGCGAGAGTTTAATCATGGTGCGCAAAGTATTTGGACGGACGCGTTTAATCATTCCTAAAGAAGTGGGCCTGAAATTAAATATCTCAGTGATGGCTGGACAGGTAAAATTCGAAAACCAAGATTATAGTTTAAGTGGTGAAAATTTTCGTTGGCAAAGTCCGGATTATCAAGAAGCTAATCGGAGTATGCGTTTGATGGTTTCGGTTGTTTGGGGAGATGTTGAGGTGATTTTTGTATGAATCTACGCCTGTGGTTACGTCTGTTCTTGCATCAATTTGCTCTCATTACTTTGATTATTCTCATTTTAGTGGGAACCTTCGTCTATGCCTTTGATGATCTGACTTGGCAGTCACTGGTCGAGCTTCATTATTTTAAAACTCCGTTTTATTTGCTTCTAATGGCCTTTAGTGTAGCTTTAGCGGCTGTATATGCTGGCTATCTATCTCATGCTTTGACTGCACCTTATGAGCAGGTGCGAGCGCGGATCAATTGGCTCCTGTTAGGCAAGTATAAACATCCGATTTTTGCTAATAAGGTTTATTTGAAATCTTGGTATGATTCCGACACGATTTTGTTGAGCGATGTGACTCGTTTGCGTGATAAATTAGTTCAACTATCAACGGACTTGCAAGCCTTTTCGGCCAGCCCGACTTTTGTTGGCGAAGAGACCAAAGAAGAAATTATTGAAGAAGAGCGTCATCGAATTGCTCGCGAATTACATGATTCGGTCAGTCAGCAATTATTTGCAGCGATGATGTTAATGTCAGCGGCTAATCAATTAGCGCAAAAGGATTCAAGTCCTAAGTTGAAGCAGCAATTGGCTAAGGTTGAAGAGATTATTTCCAATGCCCAGACAGAAATGCGGGCCTTATTGCTTCATCTACGGCCAATAGGTTTAGAAGGTCGATCTCTTAAGCAAGGAATTACTCAGTTGCTTATGGAGCTAAAGACCAAAGTGGATATGGATATGATATGGCAGTTAGATGAGACTAAATTCGAGTCAGGTATTGAAGACCATCTTTTTCGCATTGTTCAGGAAGTCTTATCCAATACTTTGCGTCACTCAAAGGCCAGTCAATTAGAGGTCTATCTTCGCGAAGCCAATGCTACCATTCAACTAAAAATTGTTGATAATGGAGTAGGCTTTGATACGAGTCAACCGGAAAAGTTAGGATCCTATGGTTTGCGCAATATCAAAGAGCGAGTGACCAGTCTTGGTGGCACCTGTAAGATTATGTCTATCATAGGTCAAGGAACCGTAGTGGATATTATGGTACCGTTAAAACCTATTTTTGAAGATGAAAATATACCGGCAAAACATGAAGATGAGGAGGAAATGTAGTGATTAAAGTATTATTGATCGACGATCATGAGATGGTGCGCCTAGGGGTTTCGTCTTATCTTTCAATTCAAGATGATATTGAAGTTGTTGGTGAAGCAGAAAATGGCCTTGTAGGTTATCAAAAGGCGTTGGCTTTACGACCAGATGTTATTTTAATGGATTTGGTGATGGATGTGATGGATGGGATTGAGTCGACGCAAAAAATTATGGCAGACTGGCCCCAAGCTAAGATTATTATTGTTACTTCTTTTCTTGATGATGAGAAAGTCTATCCAGCTATTGAGGCTGGTGCATCTTCGTATTTATTAAAGACTTCTTCTGCTGAAGAAATAGCTCAGGCTATTCGGGCAACCTTTGCTGGTCAAAAGATTTTAGAGCCAGAAGTGACGACAAAAATTTTGGAACATAATTATCAAAAGAGTCAGCCTCAGTTGCATGATGATTTAACCACAAGAGAAGCCGAAGTTCTCCAATTAATTGCGCAAGGCTATTCGAACCAAGAAATTGCCGATGAGTTATTTATTACTCTAAAGACAGTGAAAACGCATGTATCAAATGTGCTTTCTAAGTTAGAGGTGGCTGATCGCACTCAAGCGGCCATTTATGCCTTCCAACATAAATTAGTTGAAAAGAAAGCCTAGTCCACTCAAGTTGACAGGTTGACGATTATTAGTATAATCGTCTTATTGATTGATTTTGAGAAAGGAACGAATAAAGATGAAATTAACGGTTGAACCACAAGCGGCTGCTTGGTTTAAAGAAGAAGTGGGTCTTTCTCAAGGTGCTGGCATACGTTTTTTAGCAAAAGTATATGGATGCAGTCCAATAAATAGTGGTTTTTCGTTAGCCATGGAAACGAATTACCCTAAGCAACCTGCTGCCGATTTCCGCGATCAAGAAGGGATTTACTATTATATTGAGGAAAGTGATCTGTGGTTTTTTGATGGTTATGATTTGAATGTAGTCTATGATGAGCAATTAGCGGAACCCCGCTATGAATATTGTAAGAATGGTCAGCTTTTGGCCAGCCAAGATTAAAATCTATCGTTAAGGAGTATGACCATGAGTCAACGTCGTTTTGATACTCAACGTTTGGTAACCTTGAGTGTATTAATTGCTATTATTATTCTGCAAACGTGGGTGCCTTTTTTAGGTAACATTAACATTCCTCCTTTTTCCATTACCTTCATTCATGTGACCGTGATTGTCACCACCCTATGGTTGGGAACAAAAGAAGGAATGATTATCGGTTTGGTTTGGGGGCTTAATTCTTTGGCACGTTCCCTTATTATGCCTGTGTCTCCCTTACACTTACTTATCTTCTCATCACCTTTGGTAAGTGTTTTGCCTCGAGTTTTGATGCCTTTAGTAGTGGGGGGTGTGGCGATGGCCTTTCATCGTAAACCCAATTTGCACAAAGCGGAAGGCTTGGTTTGTGGCATGTTAGGGTCGTTGCTGAATACGGTTTTTGTATTGGGAGCAATGGCGCTTTTTAAACAAAGTGCTTTTATGCAAATGAAAGGTGTGACAGATACAGCTGCCTTATGGAAATTATTAGGAGGCATTGTGGTTGCCAACGGAATTCCAGAGATGATTGTGGCGGGTTTGGTTACTCCTATCTTATTGTTAGCTTTGCGTACAAAGTTTAATCGTCAAAAACAATCTTATTAAATATAAAATAAGCCCGAAGCTTGGCTGATCTTCTCTTTTGCAAAAGGGTCAGCGGAAGTTTCGGGCTTTTTATTGATAAGATATGGGCTTATTTTTGCCAACGACGGCATTTTTTTAGCATAAATGGATAAGTGGCTTTCATTAAGCTCTTGACTAGTGGATTCCCTTGGCCTTGGCTAATAGCCGTTTTACCCTTAGAAAGCATTTGCTCAAAAGTAATATCAGGTTCGGTAAAGTGACCGTTTTGATAGCAGTAACGGCAATAATCGTTGGATACTTGTCCATCTGCTTGACTACCGCGAACGTCTTCGTCATGCAATTGAAGCGGCATGCCGCAGGATTGACACATAGGTTTCATGATAATTGTAACTCCTTTATATCGTAATGTCGTTCTTTTTAGATAATTAGTTGACTGCTAAAATGGTTAGCATGGTGTAGAAGAGGTATATAATCAACGTGTTTATATTAAAACATAGTTTTGAATAAAAAGCTTCTATTTTTATTAAAAAGATAAGATTGAAGTAAAATATAGCGTATAATGAAGAAAATAAACCAATAAAGGAGAGTTTTGCTCATGTTTACGGTGATCCCTTATTTTAATTTTCCGAATGCCTTAGAGGCTCTTACTTATTATGAAGAAACGTTAGGAGCTAAAGTGACAAGCAAATTTATGGCTAATGATCCATTGTTTGGGCAAGCAGATGCGGATGAAGATGTAATCATGAATGCAGAATTCGAACTCTTGGGTCAACGATTTATGCTTTCGACCACTCCTGATAAAACTCCAGTCAATAATGAAGGTGTATATGTGGCCTTTAATTTTGATGGCAAAGACCAAGAGGCTATGGTTCAAGCGCAAGCTTTTTATGAACGTGCTATTCAGTCAGATAGTCAAATTTTGGTTCCTTTAGGTGCAACACCGTGGTCACCTTTATACGGTATGTTTACAGATCCATTTGGAATTAGTTGGATGGTCAATGCTCGATAGGAAGGGAAGATTCATGACAAAGAAACCGATTATTTATTTTTTATGCACGGGAAATTCTTGTCGAAGTCAGATGGCAGAAGGCTTTGGACGTCGTTATTTAACACAATGGGAGGTCTATTCGGCTGGTATTGAAGCTCATGGAGTCAATCCACAAGCCGTTCAAGCGATGGCTGAAGTGGGGATCGACATCAGTCAGCAAACCTCTGATGTCATTCAAATTGACTTGTTGAGTCAAGCTGATTTAGTCGTTACTTTATGCAATCATGCCAAGGATGTATGCCCAATTACACCACCCGGTGTTCAAAAACAACATTGGGGTTTTATTGATCCAGCTGGGCAAGACTGGTCTGTCTTTCAAGAAGTGCGTAATCAGATTGAAGCTAAGATTCAGACCTTTAGTCAGCTTGATCCTCAAAATGTTCTTGTGATTAGATGATAATGTGAACTTCTATTTAGGTAACTAGGCAACGAGTTTTATTTCAATAGTAGCTGATTGTAGGCACTGTAGCTAAGAATTATTTTAAATAGTTGACTATATGACGAGTAAAGAAGAATCGCCTGTTAAGGGCGTTTTTTTTATGTATTTGAGTCTTGACACGAACATTTGTTCGTATTAAGATGAAGGAGTCGTGAGGAGGTGTAAGATGAGCTTAATAGATTATACCCGTGAACCGCATTCTGATATTGCTTTTTTTGATATTAAATCTTTCTATGCCAGTGTTGAATGTGTGGAGCGGGGGTTAAACCCTCTGACTACTTCTTTATGCGTTATGAGTTCAGCTGCCAACTCTAAGGGACTCATCCTGGCTTCGTCACCGACCTTTAAACGTGTTTTTGGTAAGGACAATGTTGGTCGGGTTTATGACTTGCCGTTCGATGTTCAAACAAGACGCTATCAGTATCAGCGTGCTCAACAAAAAGGGATTTATTTATCGCCAAGTCAAATTAGAGAGATTGAGTCTTGGGCCAAACGGACCTTGTTCGTTCCGCCAAGAATGGCTCTATATATTGACCGAAATCTCAAAATCCAACGTTTATTGCAAAATTTTGCACCTGGTCAGGATATATATCCTTATTCTATTGATGAGGGTTTTATTGATTTAACGAAATCATTGAATTATTTTGTAGCGTCTCAGCAACTATCACGCCGCCATAAATTAGCTTTAGTTGCTAATCGAATTCAACAGCAGATTTGGCGCGAAACAGGTTTATTCGCCGCTATAGGTATGTCAAATGCTAATCCTTTATTGGCTAAGTTGGCCTTAGATAATGAAGCAAAGAAGAGCCCACTTTTACGGGCTAATTGGTCTTATGAAGATGTACCGATGAAAGTTTGGGCTATAAATGATTTGACCGATTTCTGGGGAATTGGTTCCCGGATGGCACGACGCCTGAACAAAATGGGTATTCAAACGATTTACGATTTAGCTCATGCCAATCCTGACGAGTTAAAGCGTGAACTTGGAATAATCGGGGTTCAGTTGTATTTTCATGCGAATGGAGTCGATGAGAGTCAACTTGGGCGTCCCTATCGACCTAAGTCTAAAGCCATAGGTAATTCTCAGATTTTGCCTCGGGATTACCATCATCTCCATGAGATTGAAATAGTTCTTGCTGAGATGGCAGAGCAAGTAGCTATTCGCTTGAGGCGTGCTCAGTTAAAAGCGACAAGTGTCAGCCTATATGTTGGCTTTTCAAAGACGGCCTCACATAAGTCTATTCAGGTTCAGTGTCGGATTACGCCGACTCAAGCCAATCGGCCTTTGATTCGATGTGTCTTATCCTTGTTTCGGCAAAACTACCTGGGAGGGCCGGTTCGTCAAATTGGAATTCGCTATGGCGGATTAATCAACGAACGCTATCATATATATTCTTTATTTGAAGATTCTGACTTGATGGATAAGGAAACTCAATTAGATCACGCAGTGGATCAAATTCGTCAGCGATTTGGTCATGTGGCTGTTTTGAAAGCAAACGCTCTTCAAGAAGGTTCGCGGGTAAGGGAACGAAGCAAATTGATTGGTGGACACTCTGCTGGCGGATTGGAAGGATTAAACTAATGGTAGATCGGTCATATTTACCCTATAAAGCTGCCCGTGAATATCAGGATCGAGGAATGGCAAAATGGTTAGGCTTTTTTATTTCTGAACACACAGCCAGTCTGTCTCAGCTGATGACAGAGGATAATGACTCCATTCAATCGATGGCCTTTCATCACATAGTAAGTGCAATTAACCAAGCTTATCAACAGGGACTTGAAGTTCAGCTGTATTATAAGCAAGCAGGTAAAGTAACCTGTTTGTGGGGTCAGATAAAGCAGATTCAGGCTGATCAACTTTATTTTCAATCAGCTAATCAAATTCATCAAAGGATATATTTACAGTCTATCCGGGCTGTATTTTTAGCAGAGGAGAGAGAGAATGGAGAATCGATCCTACCAGAATAATCAAGTTCAATTTGATTATTTTTCGGAAAATTATTTGCGGTTTGAAGAGGATTTTTATCGCTACTCCAAGATGCTGACGCCGTTAACTTTCTTGACAGATGATATTCTAGCAACCATGGTAAAGGGACAAAAGAATTACTTTAAATTACCGGCTTTTCAAGCATGTGATAATCGTGACCACTATTTTTACTTTAAAGTCTGTGGCAGTCAGGCCAATAAGTTAGTTCGCACTTACCGTTACGAGCGCTGTGAACATGGATTGTTATCGTCTAAGTAAATTAAAAAGCCCCTAGTCGTAGCTAGGGGCGAGCTTAGGTTAATTAATAAATGTAAGACAAGGCATACATGATGGTAAAGATAAGAGCGACAGAATGCAAGTAATTTAATTTATTTTGATTTTGCTTGTTGCGCTGTGTACGGATAGCTAAAGGTAAGATAGCAGCTCCGGTTAAGAGGGCATGGAGCAGTTGAATAATAAAGAAACTTTTACTTGGCAAGCAGAGATATAAGCTGAAGAAGAGGGCTACGATGGAAATAGCAAACGTAATGAGAGAATTATCGATTGCCCATCTTGGCGGAGCGACTTTCATCAGCTTAGCTTTTAATTGAATAATTTCGAATTGAATAGCGCCCATCAGGATCACAATCGGAATTAACGCAATCAGAAAGCGTCTGTTTAAAAGTCCGGTTTGACTATAATAAGCAATACAATTCAGGATATAGCCATTAAAGAAGATGCTTAAGGCAAAATGAGAGAAAGTTTGGGTAATATTATATGGCATATATTGCAAATGAATAAAGGCAATATACATAATCAGCAAGAGGCTGACAATCCAATGTTGTTGACTAATCAAAAGACCACTGGCTACAAGCAAGACAATTTCGCAGACGAACCAAATAATCCGGGGAGCAGCGGCTTGCAGATGATGGTTATATTTAACAAAATAGTAGTGATCAACGAGTTGGCCTGATACAGAAATCAAGTAGAGTAAGATCACTCCCATCCAGTTTGCTTGAGTATTAACCCCCATGCCACTAATTAAGCCAAAGCTGATAAAGGCCAATGGGCTTAAAACAATCTTGAAAAAAGGATTTTGTAAGAAGTGAATTAATTGCTTCATAGCGACTTCCTTCCTAAAGCAGTATCTAAAAAATATTTTTGTGAAAATTCCTATCTATAAAGTATATAATAAGGTATAATCAAGGGCGTTACAACCAAAACTTCCCGATAGGGTTTACTTGTCGCCAAGTAAATATTGCCTTGTAACCAAATTGTAATATGGGGGAAAATACATGGAAAAATTTTTATTTACATCTGAGTCAGTGACAGAAGGACATCCCGATAAAATTGCTGACCAAATTTCAGATGCGATTTTAGATGCTATCTTAGCTCAGGATCCAATGGCTCGGGTAGCTTGTGAAACAGCCGTTAATACCGGCTTGGTCTTAGTTTTTGGTGAAATTACAACCTCTGCTTATGTTGATATTCAACAAATTGTACGTCAAAAAATTGCTGAAATCGGTTATGATCGTGGTAAATATGGTTTCGATGCTGAGAATGTAGCTGTTATGGTATGTTTGGATGAACAATCACCGGACATCGCTATGGGCGTCAACGATGCTTGGGAAACCCGAAGTGAAGCGACTGCAACTAAAGAGTTAGGAGCAGGAGATCAAGGGTTAATGTTTGGATTTGCTTGTGATGAGACACCGGAATTAATGCCTTTACCAATTGCTTTGAGTCATCAATTAGCCTTGAAGTTGACGCAAGTCAGAAAAGAAGGGCGTCTAACATACTTGCGTCCCGACGGTAAAACACAAGTAACAGTGGAATATGATGAAAATAAACAAGTAAGACGTATTGATACAATTGTTTTGTCAAGTCAACATAGTGAAGACATTGACTTAGCTCAACTACGCGAAGATATTAAACGTGAAGTAATTGAAGCTGTTATACCAAGCAACTGGATTGATGAAGAAACTAAAATCTATATCAATCCAACTGGCCGTTTTACCATTGGAGGACCTAAAGGAGACTCTGGTTTGACTGGTCGGAAGATTATCGTTGATACCTATGGCGGCTATGCGCGCCATGGTGGTGGGGCGTTTTCAGGTAAGGATGCTACAAAAGTGGATCGTTCAGCCTCTTACGCAGCTCGCTATGTAGCCAAAAATATTGTAGCAGCGGGTCTAGCTAAAAAATGTGAAGTTCAATTAGCTTATGCGATTGGGGTAGCGGAGCCTGTTTCTATTTCGATTGAAACCTTTGGTACGGCGAGCGTTGATCCAAGTGCTTTAGTTCAAGCGGTGCGAAAAGTATTTTGTTTAACACCGAGTGGAATTATCGATATGTTAGATTTGCGGCGCCCGATTTTCTCACAAACAGCTAGTTATGGTCATTTTGGACGTGAATTAGCTGACTTTACTTGGGAAAAAACTGATAAAGTTCAAGCATTAAAAGACGCATTAAACTAATCGAGTTATAAAAAGCAAGTCTTCATTTGGAAGACTTGCTTTTTTTTACTTTCGTTCAATCACAATGGTATAAGGCGGACGATTGATTTGGTTAATGAACTGATATTTTAAAACTTGATAATGGCTTTGGTTAATTTTTTGTAGATGCTTTTCTAACTGTTGACTTTCAATGAATCCAGCCTCATGTCCCCAATAAACAACCAAGATAATTTGGCCGCCTTGAATTAATTGAGACATAATTTGTTGAATGGCTTGCCAACTTGATTCAGCATGGGTAGTAATGGTGTGATCTGCACCTGGTAAATAGCCTAGGTTAAAAATAGCCCCATGAAGCTCTTGATTAGTAGCGATGACATGTTGCAGTTCAGCATGACTTCGGTGAAACAAGTCATAGCGATCTGGAGCAATATTTGCTTGCTCTAGTTTTTCTAGAGTGTGTTCTAAGGCGATTGCTTGAATATCAAAGCCATATAAATGTCCATTAAAATTGGGTTGGCTTAAGATATGTAATGTATCGAATCCGTTGCCCAAGGTTGCGTCGACAAAGTATCCATTAGGGAAGCGATTAATTAGCTGATCCAATAATTCATGACTGTAATGGAGAGCTGTTTTCATTGCAAATTCCTTCTTTCTGTTACATAAGTATTACATTTATTAAATATACTTGAATTCATTGCTATTATAAGCTTTTGATAGAGAGCTTAGGTTATAATAATACAGTGCAACGACTGGAAATGGACAGTAAAGGAGGCAATTATGAACATTTCAAGATATACCGTTATTGAACGGAAGAAAGCCGAAAAGCGATTAGCTTCAGCTAAATCATTACTTAAACAATTCAATACGGGCTTAGTATTATTATCTTCAGGGGCTATTTTATCACAAGTAGCTGCTCAAGCAACGCCTGTTTATGCTTATGATGCCAAAACGACTCAACAAGAATTCCTAAATAAAATTGGGGATTATGCTAAGAAAATTGCTAAAGAAAATGACTTGTATGCATCGGTTATGATAGCCCAAGCTATATTAGAATCAGGTTGGGGTCAAAGTACACTTGCTAAAGCACCTAACTATAACTTATTTGGTATTAAAGGAAAGTATAATGGACAGTCTGCTGTTATGAATACCTTAGAGGATGATGGCAGCGGTAACTATTATACGATTCAAGCAGATTTTAGACGTTATAATAACTATGGTGAGTCCTTAACTGACTATGCAAATGTATTAACTGGGGATAATGGAGCTTCTCAATGGCGCTATAATTATTACCTCGGGGCTCGTTTTAGTCAGGCTATGACTTATCAAGCGGCAACACAATGGTTAACTGGACGCTATGCGACAGATACCTCTTATGCAAGTAAATTGAATGCCCTTATCCGTGATTACAATTTAACTCAATATGATATGTTACGAGGAGCAGTGACTGGGAATACAACTACGACTAGTCCAATAGTAAACAAGTCAGAATCATCTTATTCAGTTAAAGCTGGGGAATCCCTTTACTTGATTGCTGCAAAAAATGGCATGACAGTCGATGAATTGATGAAATTGAATGGTCTAACTTCATACTTAATTCATCCAAATCAAGTATTGAAAGTAACGACGACTTCAAGTGTGTCACAGTCAAATGTTGCGACACCAAGCACACCGGAAGTTAAACCAACGACTCCAAGTCCGTCCACACCAACTAAGCCAGTGGCTAACAGTGGTTATACGGTTAAAGCGGGGGATAGTTATTGGAAGATTGCCACTCAATATGGTATTTCGATTCAAGAATTGCAACGCTTGAATGGCACGACTAATTATAACTTATACCCAGGACAACAATTAAAAGTTCCAACTAACTCAACAGTGAGTCCAAGTGCGCCAACAACACCAAGTACACCGGTAGCTAAACCAACGACTCCAAGTCCGTCTGCACCAACTAAGCCAGTGGCTAACAGTGGTTATACGGTTAAAGCGGGGGATAGTTATTGGAAGATTGCCACTCAATATGGTATTTCGATTCAAGAATTGCAACGCTTGAATGGCACGACTAATTATAACTTATACCCAGGACAACAATTAAAAGTTCCAACTAACTCAACAGTGAGTCCAAGTGCGCCAACAACACCAAGTACACCGGTAGCTAAACCAACGACTCCAAGTCCGTCTGCACCAACTAAGCCAGTGGCTAACAGTGGTTATACGGTTAAAGCAGGGGATAGTTATTGGAAGATTGCTACTCAATATGGTATTTCGATTCAAGAATTGCAACGCTTGAATGGCACGACTAATTATAACTTATACCCAGGACAACAATTAAAAGTTCCAACTAGCTCAACAGTGAGTCCAAGTGCGCCAGCAACACCAAGTACACCGGTAGCTAAACCAACGACTCCAAGTCCGTCTGCACCAACCAAGCCAGTGGCTAACAGTGGTTATACGGTTAAAGCAGGGGATAGTTATTGGAAGATTGCCACTCAATATGGTATTTCGATTCAAGAATTGCAACGCTTGAATGGCACGACTAATTATAACTTATACCCAGGACAACAATTAAAAGTTCCAACTAACTCAACAGTGAGTCCAAGTGCGCCAACAACACCAAGTACACCGGTAGCTAAACCAACGACTCCAAGTTCGTCCGCGCCAACCAAGCCAGTGGCTAACAGTGGTTATACGGTCAAAGCAGGGGATAGTTATTGGAAGATTGCCACTCAATATGGTATTTCGATTCAAGAATTGCAACGCTTGAATGGCACAAATAATTACTTCTTATATCCTGGTCAAAGCATTAAAGTACCAGGAACACAAAGCTCGCAAGTAACGCCTACTCCTACGCCAACTAGTCAAACTTCAACGACTGTGACGGCACCAACCACAGCGCCTTCACCAACGCCTGCTACAGGAAGTTCGTCAACGAGCTCTGTAACATCAACTTCAGCATCTACGGTAGCTAAGCCAACAACTTATACAGTCAAAGCTGGCGATACTTTATACGGCATTGCACGAGCAAATGGATTGAATGTCTATGATTTGATTGCCCAAAATGGCGGTAAAACATACGCACAAATTGGTCAAGTAATCGAGTTGAAATAATCACTTTAGTCTGATATAGTGATAAACAGAATTAGAAGTAGTAGAAATAGATACAGTCCTAGAGAGCTTATGGTTGGTGGAAATAAGTCTGATTCTATTTTGAACTCGTCTATGTTTTTCTTTCTTGAACAGGTTGACTTATTAGAGAAAGACGCGTATTCAGCGTTATGAATTAAGGCTTGAGTCTATCAAGCGAAAAATAGGTGGTACCGCGATTAAGTCGCCCTATGAGATTAGTTGATCTCATAGGGCTTTTTTTATATCAAAAGGAGGAATTTAGATGACATATCAACACCGTTTAATTGAAGAAAAGTGGCAAAAATATTGGTTAGATCAACAGACATTTAAAACCAAAGATCGACCAGGACATCCAAAATTTTATGCCTTAGATATGTTCCCGTTTCCATCAGGCCAAGGCTTACATGTGGGGCACCCAGAAGGTTATACTGCGACCGATGTCGTGTCACGGATGAAACGTGCTCAAGGTTATGATGTTTTACACCCAATGGGTTGGGATGCTTTTGGTCTTCCGGCTGAGCAATATGCCTTAGATACAGGTAATAACCCAGCTGAATTCACAATGAAAAACATCGCTACTTTCAAACGACAAATTAATTCTTTAGGATTCTCTTATGATTGGGAACGCGAAATTAATACAACGGATCCAAGTTACTATAAGTGGACCCAATGGATTTTCTCAAAATTATATGAGAAAGGCTTAGCCTATGAGGATGAGATAGCGGTAAACTGGTGTCCAGCATTAGGAACTGTCTTAGCTAATGAAGAAGTTATTGATGGTTTAAGTGAACGAGGTGGACATCCAGTATTTCGTAAACCGATGAAGCAATGGGTGCTAAAGATTACAGCCTATGCTGAACGTTTATTAGAGGATTTAGAGGATTTAGATTGGCCAGAAAACATTAAAGAAATGCAGCGAAATTGGATTGGAAAATCAGAAGGGGCATTAATTCAATTTCCGGTCGTAGGACATCCTGAACAAACGGTGGAAGTCTTTACTTCACGAGCAGATACTTTATTTGGCGTAAGCTATGTTGTCTTAGCTCCTGAGCATGATCTAGTTGCTCAAATTACACCAGCGTCTCATCAAGCGGATGTAGCCGCATATCAAAAAGCTGTTGCGACCAAATCTGATTTAGAGCGGACTTCTTTGAATAAAGATAAAACCGGCGTCTTTACGGGAGCATATGTTCAACATCCCGTAACCGGGAAAGAGCTTCCAGTTTGGATTGGTGATTATGTTTTAGCTTCTTACGGGACTGGAGCGGTTATGGCGGTTCCGGCTCATGATGAACGCGACTTTGAATTTGCTAGCAAATACGACTTGCCGATTAAATCAGTAGTTAAGGGAGCCGAAGAAGGCCAATTATTTGAAGGGGATGGTCCACACTACGATTCCGATTTCCTAGACGGCTTGTCTAATCAAGAAGCAATTCAAGCCATGATTAAATGGTTGGAAGCTAATGAGAAAGGGTCACGGAAAGTGAATTATCGTTTACGTGACTGGGTCTTTTCTCGTCAACGTTATTGGGGAGAACCTATCCCTATCATTCATTGGGAAGATGGAACGACGACTCTTGTTCCTGAAGATCAACTACCGGTTACCTTACCGATTACTTCAGAAATTAAACCAAGTAACACTGGTGAATCACCCCTAGCTAAAATCGATGAATGGGTCAACGTGGTTGATCCTGTTACAGGTAAGAAAGGTAAACGCGAAACCAATACGATGCCAAACTGGGCTGGATCTTCTTGGTATTACTTACGTTATATCGATCCTAGCAACGATCAAATGATTGCTGACCCAGAAAAATTAGCGAAATGGTTACCGGTTGATTTGTATATTGGTGGTCAAGAACATGCTGTCTTGCACTTATTATATTCTCGTTTCTGGCATAAATTCCTTTATGATTTAGGAGTGGTACCAACCAAGGAACCTTACCAAAAATTATTCAATCAAGGGATGATTTTGGGTGAAAATAACGAAAAAATGTCTAAATCAAAAGGAAATGTGGTTAACCCTGATGATGTGGTTAAACAATATGGGGCCGATACATTGCGGGTCTATGAGATGTTTATGGGACCATTGGATGCTTCGATTGCATGGAGCGAAACAGGTTTAGAAGCGAGCCGCCGATTCTTAGATCGAGTGTATCGCCTATTAGTAAATGAAGAGACGGGGCAATTGAATGACACAATTCAAGATCAAATGAATGAAGATTTAACTCGAATTTATCATCAAACTGTCAAGAAAGTTACCCAAGATTATGAAGCCTTACACTTTAATACAGCCATTTCTCAAATGATGATTTTCTTAAATGCAGCTAAAGATGCAGAGGTATTACCATTAGAATATGCTAAAGGTTTTGTACAATTGTTAGCACCATTAGCACCATTCTTAATGGAAGAAATTTGGCAAATTATGGGGCATACGGAATCCATTTCTGAAGTAGCTTGGCCAAGTTATCAAGAAGAATTGACCGTTGAAAATCAAGTTGAAATTGTGATTCAAATTAATGGTAAATTGAAAGCTAAGCAAATGATTGCGACTGATTTATCACAAGAAGAATTGGAAAAAGTCGCCTTGTCCAATGAAGATATTCAAGAAGCTCTAGCTGGCAAGACCGTTCGTAAGGTTATTGCTATTCCAAATCGATTAGTTAATATTGTTGCCAATTAATTAAATAAAATTCCTTTATTCTGACACATTTTAGGCTAAATCCGATATAATAGGGATGTTGATGCAAAAAATGCGCGTCTAGCGAATGCTTTGGGCTTTTTTACCCTAAGGCAATGCTGAAATTTAGATGAGCTACAAGGAGATGAAACATAACCATGTTAAATAAACTTGATCCTCACCATTCAGATTCCACAGGGACAATGGGACAGTCAGAGTCTAATCGAGTAGAGATTGATTTAGATCAAACTATTCAATTCACTCCGAGTCAATTAAATAAAATTAGACTGGCTGAGCTAGAGGACACGGTTGATGAACCTGGGCAGACTCCTTTTCTAGTTGATAGTCAGCTGACTGAGAGTGGATCGTCAATTCAGGAAGAAAGTCAAGAAGTGAAACCGGAGTTTAGTCAAGAAGAAATTCTTGAAGTGGAGCCTGAAGATAGTCAGGTAGACATTCAAGAAGAAAATCCTTTTGTTTATGTTTCAAGAGTTCAACGTAAACAGCCTAGTCGTGACAAAAAAGTCAGTATTTTTCAGCGACTATTTAACCAAACAACCAGTGAGACGTATGACCTCAATGAAATTCAAGATATCGCGACGTATGATCAATTCGATACCTACCATGAAGAAGATGTCGAAGATCAACATAATATCGAATCAGACGAGACTGATATAGAAACAGGTCGTCTTGAAGAGAGTGTTCAAGAGCAAGATCAAGTTAATCGTGATGTTGACGAATTAGTTGATGAAATTTTTCAAGCTCATCTGGAAGAACTTGAAAATCATGATGAAGAAAGAAGTGTTGAAGGTTCATCACTAGGACAAAAAGTAATTTCAACATTTAAACCGGTTAAAGACAATTTAAAATCTTTAAAAATAGGGCATTTGAGTAATCCCTTCGCAAAAGAACCAGTTTCATTAGCTCAAAAGACTAGTGAGTCTGAGTCACCGAGTGTGAAGCAAATCCTAACATATCAAACGGTTGAAGAAATCGCTTATGATGAAAGTCCTAAGTTAGAAAGAGTCAATGAAGAAACGGATGATAACATGCCTTCATCTTCTCCAGATGAGATAGTTTCTAGTGAAGAAATAGGAGACAATCAGCCTTTTGATAACGAATCAAGTCTTCCAGAGAATTCGCCTTCAGAGGAACCAACAACTTTGGCTCAAGAGCAGCTCCTTCACGATTCAGTGAGCGTGGGTGAAGAGACAGCGGACGGGGCCTATCCAATAGATTTTGAGATTGAATCAAGTGATACTGCCCTAACAGTCACGGATGAAAGCCAAGCCGATTTAACTGCGACTGCTTCGCAACCTATTGTGATAGACGAGGGTGCGGATTCTTGGCCAGATCAAACCATGGTTGAAGAAGCTGAGTCTTCTAAAGATAAAAAAGACAATTTTGTGGTGGGTGCGGCTTGGTTGTCCGGTGCAACTTTCTTCTCGCGGATTTTAGGAGCAATATACATTCTGCCTTGGGCAGCTTGGTTAGGAACGGAATATATGTCGGCTAACTCCTTATTTAGTGTTGGTTACAAACCCTATGCATTATTCCTAGCTTGCTCTACTGCAGGTTTTCCGAGTGCGATTGCTAAGCAAATTTCAGCCTATCATTCGCGTCGCGAATATGTTAAAGCGGATAAGATTTTTAAATATTCTATGATGGTGATGATTGGAACGGGAATTGTGTCTGGAACCTTGCTCTTTGTTCTTGCCCCGCTATTAGCCAATATGTCACCAACAAACAATGTTGATGGGGCCATTCGTGTTATTCGGTCGCTTGTTCCGGCGTTATTAATTATTCCGCCGATGAGCTTATTACGAGGCTATTTCCAAGGCATGGGAGATTTGAAGCCGTTTGCTGTTTCTCAAGTTTATGAACAAATTGCTCGTGTTATCTATATGTTAGCGGCTACTTATCTGATTATGTTAGTCTTCCAAGGTTCAGCGACTCAGGCGGTTGTTCATTCAACTTTTGCTGCTTTTATTGGGGCGGTTATTTCCTTAGCTTATTTGATTTTCTTATATCTTAAGCATTTGCCAACCATGAATGAGTTGATGAGTCAGGCGGTTGATTTAGGCCAAGAACTTGATTTTAAGAATAGTCTCAAACTGATTATCATGGATTCAATTCCATTCATCATTTTAGGTTCAGGCATTATTTTAGCCCAGGTAATTGATGCGTATAGTTTTAAACAGATTCTATTAGTTTCTTCGACTTTGACTTTGACTGAAATCAGTGAATTGTATGGAACTTTCTCTTTAGATGTGGATAAGCTCATTATGATTATTGTTTCCTTATCCATTGCCTTATCAGGTTCAGCCATTCCAGCGGTAACCAGTCTTTATGCAAAACGGGATTATAAACAGACGAGTCAGTTAGTCGAAAAGATTATCTTGTTATTCTTCTTTATTATGCTGCCAGCAGCCATTGGTCTAGCTAGTGTTTCTAATAATATGTACAGCTTCTTCTATCCAAACGGTAGTGAATTCGGGCCAAGTCTTTTGATTGCAGCTTGTATCATGTCAATTTTCTTAGGACTATATAATGTTCTATCTATCATTATGCAGTCTATGGATCAACGACGTAGCGCCATTAAACATTTATTAATTGGTTTAGGGGTAAAACTTATCCTTCAATTTCCATTTGTGGCACTTTGGCAAGCCCAAGGGGCTATCTACGCTTCAGCTCTAGCCTTTTTAGTCGCAAGTATTTTGATGTGGCGTCGTATCGGTCAGACAGTCTTGCTCGATTATCGCTACTTGCTTAATCAATTAGGTCGGATTTTGTTAGCATTAGTCTTAATGGGTATTGCAACAACTTTCTGGAATTTATCATTGGATCTTTTCTTTGGACCTGTAGGTCGCTTACTTACATTTGTTAAATTGTTAGCCGTGGTAGTCATGGGAATCTTTATCTATGCAACGGTGAGTGGCTTAACAGGAACTCTTGCAATCTTACTTGGTAAGAAGAAGCAAGAACTCCAAGACAAATTAAGGTTATTCTAATGATGCGATTAGATAAATTATTAGCCAATAGTGGTTTTGGCAGTCGTAAAGAAGTTAAGAAATTATTGAGTGATAAAGCCGTGATAGTTAATGGGGTTCTCATTAAGGATGGCTCAGTAAAAGTGAATGAAAAGCAGGATCAGGTTTTGGTTCATGGGGAACCTTTGCGTTATCAAGCTTATTATTATTTATTAATGAATAAAGCGGCCGGTCGCTTATCAGCAACAGAAGATTCACATCAGCCGACAGTCATCGATGATTTGAGTCTAAAATTACAAAATGTCGGCTTATTTCCAGTAGGCCGTTTAGATAAAGATACAACCGGTCTTTTGTTGTTAACGAATAATGGAAATCTGGCTCATCAATTACTTGCCCCTAATAAGAAAGTGGCTAAGCGTTACCGAGCTTTAATTCAAGGTGTCGTTTCTAATGATGATGTTGATGCCTTTGCTAAAGGAATGGATTTAGGAGATTTTATCACTCAACCTGCTCAGCTATTGATTTTGCAAGTGAATCCAGAAAAAGAACAATCTTGGATTGAAGTAGAAATCCATGAAGGCAAATTTCACCAAGTGAAACGAATGTTTCATAAAGTGGATAAAGAAGTCTTATCATTAGAACGGATACAAATGGGTCCTTTAGTCTTACCCACGGATTTACCACGTGGACACTATCGGCCTTTAACACCCAAAGAGGAAGAAAATTTAGTCGCTTTTGGCCTGATAAAATAAAGGAGAATGTAGAATGATTAGTTGGTTAGATGAAGTTACAGCAAGAAAAGAAGAGTTATTTGCCGATTTATTTCGAATTTTGCGTGTTGCCTCGGTTCGGGAGGATGAATTAGCTAGTCCTGACGCGCCAGTTGGACCAGGGCCAAAGGCTGCTTTAGAAGAATTCTTAGCCATGGCTCAAGAAGATGGCTTTCAAACCAAACAATTCGGCCCTTGGGCTGGTCGGATTGAAGTGGGCTCAGGTGACCAGCTCGTTGGAATTCTAGGCCATGTGGATGTCGTTCCGGTTGGGACAGGTTGGGAAACCGATCCGTTTGAACCAGTCATAAAAGACAATAGAATTTATGCCCGCGGAGCTAGTGACGACAAGGGACCAACGGTTGCAGCCTATTTTGCCTTAAAATTATTAAGGGAACTTGGTTTAGAATTAAATCAACGTTTGCACTTAATTATCGGAACGGATGAAGAAAGTGGCTGGGGTTGTATGGATTATTATTTCAAACATGCAGAAATGCCAGACTTCGGTTTTTCTCCCGATGCTGATTTCCCAATTATTAATGGGGAGAAAGGGAATATTTCAACTCATTTACATATCAAGTCTAGTGAAGTGGCTGAATTAGGTGCAACCTTAGAATCCTTTAATGCTGGTTTACGGGTGAACATGGTTCCTCAAGATGCAAAAGCGGTTATTTCTGGATTGAATACAGAAGAGCTAGCACAAAACTACGCGGCTTATCTCGAACAGCATCAATTAAAAGGATCAGTTGAATTGAATGGTGATGTGGCAACCTTTGAAATGGTTGGTAAAGCGGCCCATGGTTCAACGCCCGAAAAAGGAGTTAATGCAGCGACTTTCTTGGCACAATTCTTGAAAGATATTGAGTTTAATCAAGTTTCTGCTCAAGAATTTATTCAAGTTTTAGCTGAGGATCTTCATCTTGGCTTAGATGGTTCAAAATTGGGTGTTCAATATGAGCATGAAGTTATGGGACAAGTTTCGATGAATGTTGGGATTGCCAACTACAATCATCTAGAAGGCGGTCAAATCGTCATTAATTTCCGTTTTCCAACAGGGCAAACACCTGAAAAAATGGAGATAGCCATCAAAGATGCGCTCAAATCATACCAACTTGAGATTGAAATGGCCTACGATCATGCTAAAGAACCCCATTATGTGCCAGCTGATGATCCATTAGTGAAGACTTTATTGGATGTTTATGCTCGGCAAACAGGTTTGCCTGCCCATGAAATGTCAATCGGAGGCGGAACCTATGGCCGTTTGATGCCAAGAGGTGTGGCTTATGGAGCGCTTTTCCCTGATTCTATTGATACCATGCACCAAGCCAATGAATTTATTGCAGTTGACGATTTATTAAGAGCGACAGCTATCTATGCTGAAGCTATTTATCTTTTAACACGTTAAGCCAATGAAAGAAATTATTCGTTCCAAACAAAATGGTAAAATTAAGGAATGGCGTAAGTTATTGACCAGTAAGGGACGTCAACAGCAAGCAGCATACTTGGTTGAGGGGTTGCATTTAGTAGAAGAGGCTTTGACCTATCAACAGCCTATTACAGACTTAATTTTAACTGAGTCATTTGACCTAGTTGAGGCTAGTTTGACCTTGCCAGATAACATTTTCATCCATTGGATTAGTGATGATTTGGCTAAAGAATTGAGTGGGACGGTTAAACCCCAAGGGATTTTTGCCGTCATTGACTTGTCAAATCAGATTTTTGATCCAGATTGGTCGCAAGGCAAATGGCTTCTATTAGATCGTATACAAGATCCTGGTAACTTAGGAACTATGATTCGTACAGCGGATGCTGCTGGATTTAATGGCGTTGTCTTAGGAAAAGGAACAGTGGATTTGTATAATGACAAAGTTTTACGTTCGACTCAGGGATCCCTTTGGCATTTGCCAATCGTTCAGGCTGAATTGAATTCATTAATTAAGACTTTCCGTCAAGCGGGCGTTCCTGTGTTAGCCACAGCTTTACACCAGTCTGCGCAAGATTATCGACGCTTGAATCTTGAGCATGAATCATTAGCCTTACTAATGGGGAATGAAGCTCAAGGGTTAGCGACAGATTTGATTGCTGCTGCGGATCAAAAAATCTATATTCCTATGAAGGGAAAAGCGGAGTCCTTAAATGTTGGTGTGGCTGCAGCCGTGTTGATGTTTTATTTTAGTTAAGTATTGATAAGCTAGTGTTATGCTAAAGTTCGGTCTAAAGCATGACGCTAGCCTTGTTTTTTCTATGGTATGCTTTTTCAAAGCGTTGATTGAACTTTTACAAAAAATTCACGGGAAATTTACACGTGTTTGTTACACTAGCTACAAAGAGGTGAGAGCATGACGCAAAAATGGCGACAAGATTCAACTTTTCTAGCACTTATTGAAGACTTATTAGCATTGGAGGAAGTCCAATCTTTGGCGAATTTCCGCCATCATTACTATACAAATCGCTTGGCTCATTCCTTGTCGGTGTCGTACCGTTCATATTGTTGGGCTAAACGCTTTAAGTTAGATTGTCGGGCTATTGCTCGAGCAGGCTTACTACACGATTTATTCTTCTATTATCCTCAAGACTATCCTCAATTAGTGGGCGGTATTGGGCATCTGAAGAATCATCCGCGCATTGCTCTTGAAAATGCCTTGAAACTAGTCGAATTAAATGATCTTGAACAAGATATTATTCTTAAGCATATGTTTGGTTGCACATGGACTTTGCCAAAATATCCTGAAAGTTATATTGTGACATTAATGGATAAACAATGTGCAATCTATGAGGTTGTTGGGGCGAGTATTGGCCAAGGCTTGCTATCGATTAAACGGCTTATATTAAAACAGGATAAAACCCTTGCTTAAAGGGGTTTGACGTTGACCATTTGGTCAAGTATACTAAGAGATATAAAGCAACAGACGATGATGAAATCGTGAAGAAATGCCATCAACAGGGATACTTGCCTTGACTGAAAGCAAGTAAGTAAGTCATTTTTTCTATTCAATTTCGGAGTTTATTTGTTAAGAACGTAAGTTTGAAAAAAATACCGTTGCCGCGGTTACCGGCTTTCAAGTGCTTAGACTATTTGGGCAATCCTTTTAGCTAAGAACAAGGGTGGTACCACGATAACTCGTCCCTTTTTGGGAGGGGTTTTTTATTTTGAATTAAATTAAAGGAGAGACAAGATGGAAAATCAAATTCAGCAACACATTGAGGCTGTAACAGCCTTACTTAATAAGGCTTTACCGCAAATTGAAGTTAGTGATTCATTGAGTCAATTGGATGACATTCGTGTTACTTATTTAGGTAAAAAAGGTGCGTTAACTCAAATCGCTGCCGCGATGAAGGGGCTTTCTAATGAAGACCGTCCACGTTTAGGTCAAGCAATGAATGAATTTAAAGCTGCCTTTAGTCAAGCTTTTGATTCTAAAAAGAGTGAATTAGAGCACCGTGCACTTAACCAACAATTAGCTAGTGAAGCACTAGATATCAGTTTGCCAGGTCGGCAAATGCCAATGGGAACGCGTCACATCATTACCCAAACGATGGAAGAAATTGAGGATTTATTTATTGGAATGGGTTATCAAGTCATTGAGGGACCTGAAGTTGAAATGGATCATTATAATTTTGAAATGATGAACTTACCTAAATCACACCCAGCTCGCGATATGCAAGATACATTCTATATCGATCCAGAAACCTTAATGCGGACCCATACGTCTCCGGTTCAAGCACGTGTAATGGAACAACACGATTTTACTAAAGGACCTTTAAAAATGATTAGCCCAGGGAAAGTTTTTCGTCGTGATAATGATGATGCGACTCACTCACATCAATTCCACCAAATTGAAGGTTTGGTTGTCGATAAACACATTACTATGGCTGATTTGAAAGGAACATTGGAAGTATTTGCTCAAGCTCTTTTTGGCCAAGAGCGTGCGATTCGCTTGCGTCCATCTTACTTCCCATTCACCGAACCGTCTGTGGAAGTAGACGTCTCTTGTTTCAAGTGTGGGGGCGATGGCTGTAATGTATGTAAACAAACCGGATGGATTGAAATTCTTGGTGCAGGCATGGTTCATCCAAATGTCTTGGAGATGGCCGGTATTGATTCAACGGTTTATTCTGGTTTCGCATTTGGCATGGGGCCAGATCGAGTTGCTATGTTGAAATACAATGTAGATGATATTCGTCATTTTTATCAAAATGATTTACGATTCTTAACTCAATTCAAAGGAGGCCAAAATTAATGTATCTATCAATTGAATGGCTGAATGATTTTCTCGATTTAAGTGAATGGTCAGCAGATGTTATTGCCGATAAAATGTCACGAACAGGTATTGAAATTGAGGGCGTGAGTAACTTTGCTGATGGCTTGAGTCATTTATGTGTTGGACAAGTAATGACCATGGTTGATCATCCTGACAGTGATCATTTACATATCTGTCAAGTTGATGTTGGCCAAGAATCATTAAGACAAATTGTCTGCGGTGCACCTAATGTTGTTCAAGGTGCAAAAGTGATCGTTGCCTTACCAGGAGCTACGCTACCTGGTGGCATTACGATCAAAGAAGGTAAGCTACGAGGGCAAGAATCAAATGGTATGCTTTGTGCCTTACAGGAATTAGGTTTTAGTGATTCAGTTGTACCTAAGAACTATGCTGATGGACTCTTTATCTTGCCAGCCGATGCACCAGTGGGGGCCGATATTATTGACTATCTGAAGTTAGATGATCCAATTTTGGAATTATCAATTACGCCTAACCGTGCCGATGCCTTAAGTATGTATGGTTCTGCGTATGAAATTGGGGCTATTGTTAAACAAACTCCTCATTTTGAACCCCTTCACAAAGCACTTCAATTAGGTCAAGAAGATGGTCTGACTGATTTAACTATCTCGATCGCAGATCCTTCATTATCGGACCGGTATCAGTTGCGCTTGATTCAAAATGTGACGATTCAAGAAAGTCCCCTTTGGTTGCAAATGCGATTAATGAAGGCGGGTATTCGTCCGTTAAACAATGTAGTGGATATTACCAATTATGCCCTTTTAACCTATGGTCAACCAATGCATGCTTTTGATTATGATTGTTTACCATCCAAACAAATGGCCGTCCAATTGGCGAATTCGAACGATCAATTAACCACTTTGGATGGTCAAGAACGGTCATTAACCGATCAAGATATTGTAATAGCTTCAGGAGGCCAAGCTCTTGCATTAGCTGGGGTGATGGGAGGCTTAGCTACCGAAGTGACCGCTAAGACTAAAAACGTACTCTTAGAGACAGCTGTTTTTGAACCGGTTCATATTCGAAATACAGCTAAGCGATACAATTTACGTTCAGAATCGTCAAGCCGTTTTGAAAAGGGAATTAATCAGGCTATTTTAGACCAAGCAGGGACGGAAGCGGCTCAACTGATTGCCCAATTAGGTATGGGACAAGTCAGTCCAAATGTTAAAGAAATCATCAATCAAGCTGCCAAAGAACAAGAAGTCAGTCTAGCTTATGATCAGATACCAGCTAAATTAGGTATAAAATTAAGTCAAGAAGAGCTTCAAGAGGTCTTTGATCGACTTGGCTTTGGTCTAATTTTAGGTGAGAATGAATTTACTGTTAAGGTTCCTGCCCGCCGTTGGGATATTCAGATTCAAGCAGACATCCTTGAAGAAATTGCGCGGATTTATGGTTATGACCGCCTGCCAACGACTCTACCAAGTGTTCCTTCCATTCCAGGTAAATTGAACGCCAAGCAACGTTTAGTCAGACATTCTCGTCAAATTTGCGAAAGTTTAGGACTCAACCAAACTATTTCATATGTTTTGACTTCGCCAAAACTGGCTCAGTTAATGGCCCAAAATACCCATGCCTTTGTTCGACTTGATTTTCCAATTAGTGAAGATCGGTCAGTTCTTCGCCAATCTATGATGCCAGCCCTGATGGAAATTGCTAAATATAATCATGCTCGTTCTAATAAACCACTCGCTTTTTATGAAATGGGGAAAGTTTTCCTAGGTCAAGGTCGTAATCAGCAACCTTTGGAACAAGAACGTTTAGCTATTCTAATTTCAGGTCAAAAATTGGCTAAATCATGGTATCAAGCAGAACAAAACTTTGACTTCTATGATCTGAAAGGAATAGTTGAGTCTTACTTACAAGCTATGCGCTTTAATAAAGAGCTTCGCTTTGAAGCCATTTCAACCATTGCTGAACTTCATCCTGGTCGCTCAGCACGCATCTACTTGGGCCAAGAGGTTATTGGTGTCATGGGGCAAATACATCCAAGCCTATGCAAAGAATTTGACCTTGATCAGGATACTTATTTTGCTGAACTTGACTTTGATTTATTACTTGGTTATCAACGGCAAGCTTTAACTCAACAGCCAATCCCTAAATTCCCATCGACTTCTCGAGATTTAGCTTTATTGGTCGATGAAAATCAAAGTCATCTTGAATTAGAAAGCACGATCCAACAAACAGGAGGTCAATCTTTAATTCAAGTTGAATTGTTTGACCTTTATCAGGGCGACCGGATTCAAGCAGGGAAGAAATCATTAGCATACCGATTAACTTTCCAAGATCCTCAACAGACTCTAACTGATGACCAAGTTAATGCTGCTATGCAAGCGGTAGAAGCGGGACTTAGCCAAATTGAAGGTCTAGAAATTCGATAATCAATCGGTAAATTCTTATTCGAAAGCTTCAAGCCATAGTAGAAAAGGTTGATAGGCATTGTCTTCTTAAGCCTTTTCAATTAAACTAAATGTAGATTGCGAAAGGTGGAGAAAGCATGAGTTTTATCAAGTCTTTAGTTAAGTGGAGTGGTATGATTGCTTTGACGACAGCTCCTTTAGTAAGTCATCAAATGATAGTGAGTGACCAGATCATCTATGCAGCTCAGACTGTCAACTTTGATCAAGGAAATTTATCTAATGAAGCCTTCGTGAAACGTGTATTACAAGATTTTAGTAAACTTGATCGCGTAGAAATGGTGGCAACAATGGAGGGAGCTAAAAAAGGTCAAGAGAATATTTACCGATTCGATCGTCCTAATAACGCAACCTATACAGAAGAATATAATTTCATGACTAATTCGCGAACAGCGTATTATATCTATCAAGATGGTATTATGGTTCGTGATTTAATCGGCGAATTAAAAGCTGCTGAACCCCAACTTGGCAAAGGAAAACCTGATTTTGCAAATAAAGTAAAAGAGTTGGAGAAAAAGGTTAAATCAAAATGGATTGCCTTGCCTAAAAATGAAAAAATGACGGGTAAAGAAAAGATTGAAACCCCACTAGAAACGTTTTTAACAAAAGGGGTCAAATTTGAAAAATATCAGAAAAAAGGTGACGTTGTCTCCGTTGATGTCAATTTTGATTCTGTTAAGGATAAACCGTTCTTTGTATCCTTTGTCCAAGCGGATCCATTAGCGACTAACATTGATATTAAGTTAGTGGTTGATCCAAAAGACCAATCAGTGAATATGAAGATGAAAGTAGACCATGTTTTACCGGCTTCTGAATCAGGCCAAAAGCCACAAGTCGGACCAACTTTAAATACCGATACGGTCTTTAAAGCGACGGACAAGGCTTTGAAAACTCGAGATCAATTAAAACCAATTGAATTTGCTGAATTTGAAAAGGTGATGAAAGAAACCGGTGTTGCAGAGTACTTGAAAGCTGAGTAAATTCACGTTAATTATAAAAACAGGCAGAAAGCTCTTGAGGAGTTTTCCGCCTGTTTTTTGCATGCTGACCAATTTATTTTTTATTGTGGTTGAGAATTTTCTTGGTATTCGCGAAGTGATACTTGGCTACTTGATTTAAGACTTGGGGACCGTGAGCTTGAACGAGGTCACGTCCCTGCTGGTCAACGGCTGTCCCAGCTCCAGATAAAAGTTTGATACCATATGGTTGACCTAACGAAACCAATGATTCAAGGAAGGCTGCGCGGGCTATAATCGAGGCACAGGCCACAGCTAGGTGAATGTTTTCAGCTTTTTGGTGAAAATAATAGGGGCCCGGGCAGTTTTTAGGTTGATCGCTGACATATTCCCAATAGCGTTTTTCTGGAGTAAATTGATCGATTAAGATTCCTTCACACGCTTTTTGTTGATTTGAATTCAGCTTTTGCCAGAGTTGATTGAGGGTAAAATTATGTAAAATGGCTTTGATAGCATTGGCATTTTGCTTTTGATTCACTTGGTTATACTTGGCGGGTGGACAAGTGGTTAGATGATAGGGTATCGACGCTTTTATTTTTGGGGCTAAATGTTTTATTTGCGAATCAGAGAGGAGCTTTGAATCTTTGACTCCTAATTGTTGAACTAAAGAAAAGTGTTCTGGATCAAGATAGACGGCACAAACGGTAAGAGCACCAAAATAGGAACCATTGCCGACTTCATCAGATCCTATTAAACATTTTGTGCTTATAGTGGATGCTTCACTCTCAGGAGGCAGAAAGACCTGAGATTTTTCCTTACTCATACTGGACCAAATAGCGACTTCATTCTCAATGTCTGATCCTTGAAACAAGACTTTGCCAGATTGGTAAGCGGTGATTACGACTCCCGGCTTTTTTGCACGAAATTGGCTATAAGGTACTGGCGAAATTAAATAATCTTGGTAGTAGGCTTGCATCTCTTGTATAGTGTGGCGATCAGCAAGTATTGTGTGAGAGCTCATAGGGCACTCCTTTCTATCTTCATAAGTAAGAATGAGTGGACTTTTTATGAATTTTCAATGGAAAAATTCACTCAATAGTGCATAATAACGGATAGTTTGATAATATAGTATGGTAAAGATTCTGTCTAGTCGCGACCTATAGGAGGAGTAAACATGGAAGAAAAACGGCGTTTTAAGGCTGAAATAGCTGGTAAAACTTATACCATTGTTGGTCAAAGACCAGCCACTCATATGAATACGGTCGTGGAAATTGTGAATCAACAAATTGACCAATTGCACCAACTGGCTCCAGATTTGAGTCAAGCAGATTGCTGCGTCCTTATGGCTGTAAATGCTGTTTCCGATCAATTGGTTAAAGAGAAAAAAATTTTAGATTTGGAAGCACAATTAGCAAAATATCAAAATGAGCCGCGCTTAAATCGCATCAAACCGGCGTCAAGCAAGAATTAAGAAGGAGGCTTCTGAATGCTTTTAACACTGATAATTGTGATAGGTTTATTGTATGGATTTTATATGGGATATCGACGGGGGATTTTACTTCAGTCAGTCCATCTTGTTGGCTTAGCCGTGACGATTTTAATTGCACTAAAATTTAATGAGTCATTGGCAAAATTGGCCGAACTTTTTGTTCCATTTCCTGCCTTGCAACAAGGAAGTCAATTAGTTCTTTATGATGAAGCGACATCCTTTTTTATTGATGATGCCTTTTATCGGGCTATTTCTTTTGTGGCCATTCTCTTTTTAGGGTGGTTGATCATTCAATTAGTGACGTATTTCTTAAAAGATTCTTCTTACTTTGATGTGGAGAATATAGCAAATAAAGTGGCAGGTGCTATTTTCAATACTATTGTTACATACTTTGTCTTATTTTTAGGCTTATTTATCCTATCATTAGTTCCTTTAGAACCGATTCAGCAAATGTTTGTGGACAGTCCGATCGCTTATTCGGTCGTTTCTTCCACCCCAGTAGTCTCCGATATGGCTAATGAAGCGTGGTTAAGGGTTCTTCCAACGAAAGGACCCTGATTTTTGGAGCCGTTAGTGCTCCTTATTTTGTTTTACCTAGAGAGGTGAATTATGAACAAGAAAATTTTTGCAACTTTAGAGTTTGATAAAATTCGTCAAGCCTTGGCCCACCATAGCCAGACAGACCTCGGCGAGCAAAAGCTTATGACGGCTAGTCCGAGTCAAGACTTAACTATTTTATTAACTTGGCAAGATGAAACGGAACAGGCGTTTCAAATCTTACAACAAAGTAAACAAATGCCCATTCCGCGTTTAACAAATTTAACTGAAGCACTTAAACGCTTAGAGTTAGGAGCGAGTCTTAATGGCCGTGAATTAAGTCAAATGGGTAAACTGCTCAAGACGGTTAAACAAATGGTTCAATTTTTTCAGGGACTGGCCAAAGAAGATAAACACTATCCAGCCTTAAAATCGTGGGTCGACCAATTGATTGTGTTAACGGATTTGATTGCGGCCATTGAATTGGCAATTAATGAAGATGGAACGGTATTATCGACGGCTTCAACTCAGTTAGCTGCTATCCGGCGTAGCCAGAGTCAAACAGAACAAGCCATTCGCCAATTATTGAATGATATTCTTAAAAATAAGAGCGGACAATTATCTGACGCTTTGATTACCGTTCGGAACAATCGCTATGTTTTACCGGTTAAAGCAGAGTACAGAATGCAATTTGGCGGAATGGTCCATGATCAAAGTTCGACGGGCCAAACCCTTTATATTGAACCACAAGCTGCGGTTACTTTGAATAACAAGCGAAGTCAGCTACAAGCAGATGAACAAAAAGAAATAGAACGGATTCTTGAGGAATTATCTAGTGAATTAAGACCCTATTGGCAGGATATCAATGCCAATCAAGGGATTATTGCCCAACTTGACTATATTCAAGCGCGGGCTTTATATGCTCAAGAAATTGACGCCACGCGGCCAATCTTTTCTGAGCATAATGATGTGGCCCTATGGCAAGCCCGTCACCCTTTAATTGACAGCCAACGAATTGTGGCGAATGATATTATTATCGGTCAAGACTATCGCGCATTAATCATTACAGGACCCAATACGGGTGGTAAAACAATCCTCCTTAAAACCCTAAGTATTATTCAGTTAATGGCCCAGATGGGTCTACATATCCCTTGCCAAACAGGCAGTCAAGTAGCTATTTTTGATCAAATTTTTGCTGATATTGGTGATGAACAATCAATCGAGCAGAATTTATCAACTTTTTCTAGTCATATGACCAATATTGTCCAGATTGTAGAAGAAGCGACTAGCCAGTCTTTAATATTATTTGATGAATTGGGTTCAGGTACTGATCCGCAAGAAGGGGCTGCTTTGGCTATGGCTATTTTAAATTATTTGCGCCAAAGAGATATCATGGTGATGGCCACCACGCACTATCCTGAGTTAAAAGTCTATGCTCATGAAACTCCGCAAACGATTAATGCTAGTATGGAATTTGATAGCCAAACTTTATCGCCAACATATCGCCTATTGATTGGAGTGCCTGGTCGATCGAATGCCTTTGAAATATCACAACGCTTAGGTCTTAATCCGACGATTCTTGCTGATGCCCGTAGGGGAATATCGCCAGATAGTCAATCTATCAATGAAATGGTAGCAAAATTAGAAAAAGAACGGCGTTTGGCTGAGTTAAGTCACCAAGAGGCTTTAGAACAGCTTGAACAAGCCGAGCAATTGCATCAAGATTTACGGACTGAATATGATCGGTGGCTAGAGCAAAAGCACAATTTGGTTGAAAAAGCCAAACAAGAAGCCAACGAGAAAGTCCAAGCCGCTCAAGAAAAAGCCGAGAAAATTATTCAGGAGATTCGTGACTTACAATTGGAACAAGGTCAAAAAGCAGTGATTAAAGAGCACGTGCTTATTGATAAGAAACAAGCTTTTCAACATTTGAAAGAAGAGACTTCTTTGAAGAAGAATAAAGTACTCAAGAAGGCTAAAGCCGCTCAGAACTTTGTGGTTGGTCAGGATGTTGAAGTTTTATCTTATGGTCAAAGAGGAACGATTATTGAACAGAGTTCGGCTAATGAATTTATTGTTCAAATGGGAATTTTGAAAATGAAGATTGATCGCGAAGACTTAGCACCTCTTAAAGCGATCCAACAAAAACGAAAAGTTAACGTACAACGTCAAGCAACAAGTAAAGTGCAAAGTACATTAGATATTCGGGGACAACGGTATGAAGAGGCTCTTTATCAACTAAATCAATACTTAGATACAGCCTTATTATCCCATCACGCCATTGTGACCATTATCCATGGTAAAGGAACGGGAGCCTTACGCCAAGGGGTTAAAGAAGCTTTGAAGAAACATCCACAAGTTGATCATTTCGAATATTCTCCTCCAAATGCGGGTGGAGATGGATCGACAGTGGTCTACTTTAAATAAGCAATATGTTAGCGTGTCATCTAAAAGTTTGCTATGATAGGATTACAATACTGTAGAAGGGGGTTTAGCTATGACTAAAACATTAACGGATAACCAATTTGAACAAGAAACGGCTCAAGGTCTTGTTGTTGTTGATTTCTGGGCACCTTGGTGTGGACCTTGCCGCATGCAATCACCGATTATTGATGAATTAAGCGAGGAATTAGACGGTCAGGTAGAATTTTACAAAATGAATGTAGATGAAGAACGTCAGGTTCCACAAGAATTTGGCATTATGTCAATTCCAACTTTAATTGTCAAAAAAGACGGTCAAGTTGTTGAAAAATTAATTGGCCTTCATGATAAAGCACGTTTAAATGATATTTTAAGTCGTTATATGGCCTAATAGATATAGTCTGGGTAAAAATAACTTCCCCTAGGTTCTCCTTGAATTTGCGTAATTTAACGCATACCAAGGATGAATCTAGGGGGCTTTTTTTTAGACGAACGTTTGGATTGCTAGAACTTGGTAGATTTGCGAAATAAGAGTAGGAATTTGCTCTTGAGGTAAATGGGAGTAGCTGATAAAGAGGTAGGATTGTTCCATTTGAGGGCGCTTATAGCCAAAATCTGCTAGGGTTTGGATTTGGATCTGTCTGCTTAACAGATCTTGTTTTAATTGATGACTATTAAAGGATAGACTCGGTTTAAAAAGGAGATGGAGGCCGGCCTGATCACCTAGAAGTTCAACCTTAGGATCCACATGGATGAGTTGATCGATAATTAATTCGCGTCGTTTCTTATATTCCAAGCGGCTACGATTGAGGTGCCTTTCGAATTGGCCATTTAGAATGAATTGAGCAAGGATCCATTGATTGAAGACATTGCTCGCAGGACTGATTAAGTCTTTGATTTGAGCAATTTGTTGAGTTAAATGTAAGGGAAGAACCATATATGAGGTACGTAATTGGGTTGATAAATTGCGCGAGAAACTTCCCATGTAAATGACTTGGTCGTGAGTATCAAGCTCCTTGAGACTGGGGATGGGGTGACCCGAATATTTATACTCGCTGTCATAATCATCTTCAATTAAATAATGATCTGGCGATTGAGCTAGCCATGAAATAAAGTCTTGACGACGCTCCAAGGGCATGATGACACCAGTAGGGAATTGATGGTTGGGTGTCAGATAGATGAGTGACTTTTTGGCAAAGCTTTGACTGAGAATTGCGCCATGATGATCAAGATCCAAATATTTTATCTTTTTGCCTAATGACTTGAAATAGGGATTTAACCGCTGATAACCCGGGTTTTCAATACCAATCTCTCGGTGATCTTTTAGCAGATAAAACAAGACTTGAAATAGCCATTGAGAAGAGGGGCCGATAATAATTTGGTCAGGGTGACAATGAACACCACGGGCTTGTTTTAAATAGTTTTGCAAGGCATGACGCAAATTACTTAAACCGAACCTTGATTCGTCCCGGTTTACAGCTAGGAGATTAGAAGAGGGGTGATAGGCTTTTTGAGCTAAGCGGCGAAAGGCTGGATAGGGAAATAAGCTTGAATCAGCAGAACTAGATGATAAATCTAAAAGACTTGCTGATGTTTTGTTTGGAAGGCTAAAAGTAATATCGCGGGTCATAGGTTGAGCTAAGTATTGAATATTGGCGACATAGTAACCTTTTCGTTCGTGAGCAATAATGTAGCCTTCTTCTAGTAACTGGTTATAGGCATTAATAATTGTGTTTTGGCTCACACCATTCTGTTGAGCAAGGAGGCGCTTACTAGGTAGTTTTTTACCAGGAGTCAGTTCTTGACTGAGTATACGTTCTTTGATGCGTTGATAGACTTGACGATAAAGGGCAAGTTTTGAATCGGGATTTAGATTTAGAATCATGGGCCACCTCTGGTACCTTCAAATTATTAAAATCTGATACTTTTAATAGTACCAGTTATAGACTATAATTGCATCTAAAAGTAAGGCAAAAGGGGAGAGTTCATGAAGCAAGTCTTATTAGTTAATGATTGGCCAGGAGTTGGGCGAGTAGCAGCAAAGATTAATTGGCCAGTTCTTAGTGCAGCGAATTTTTCAACCACGCTTTTGCCGACTGTTATTTTAAGCGGTCATACGGGCTTACCCTTTCCAGTTAGTCGCCATTTCTTAGCTGAAGATTTTGAGCAATTTCTTTGCGATTGGCAAGAGAATGGCTATCGATTTGATGCTTGCTTAACGGGATATTTTGCCGATGCTGATCAAGTATCTTGCTTTAATTCTTACTTAAATGCTGAGGCACCCATGTCAGTGATAGTTGATCCAATTATGGGAGATGATGGTCACCTATATACAGGCTTTGATCTGACTTATGTCGAAGTAATGAAAGGTTTAGTAGCAAAAGCAGACGTGATTATGCCTAATGTGACCGAGGCTGCTTATTTAAGTGGCTATCCTTATAGCCTTCAGTCCACCCACTCTGATATTACGAAAATGGGTCAGTCCTTGCTTGCATTGGGCTGTCAGCAAGCCATTATTACCGGGATAAATTTGGTCGATGATTCTGATTATATATATTTTGCCTTGATTCAAGCGGAAAAGCCTCTACAATTATTTGCTCAGAAGAAACGCCCATTTCACTACCATGGCTCCGGAGATTTAGCTTCATCTCTGATAGCTGCTTTTTATTGGCAGGGAAGTGAACTTGAAAAAGCCATTATAGAAACGATTGCGATATTGGATGAGGTCTTTGATTTACCGTTGAATCAAGATCCTGACCAAATGAAATATGGTCTAATTATTGAACCTTTTATAGCCAGAATTAATTCATTATTGACAAGGGAGAACGATATTAATGAAACAAGAAAATAACACGTTTAAATTAATTGAAATGAGTTTGTATGCAGCCTTGATTGTGGTTGCCATTAGTTTTAAGATTCCTCTACCTTCAGCATTGAGCAATTCATTTGTTCATTGCGGCAATGCTCTGGTAGCCTTATCCATTCTATTAATGGGTTTTAGAAGAGGACTCGTAGCTTCTAGTCTAGGTTTATTTGTTTTCGATGTGACATACGGCTATGCTAATGAAGCCATATTTGTGGTGATGGAATCGGTTTTAGTTTTGTTGATTATGGAAGGGGTTTATCGAACATTCTTTAAACGTCAACCGAGTCAATTGGCTGTCTTGGTCCTCGGTTTAGTCGCTGCTATTTCTAAGGTGGTCATTATTTATTGGGAATTTGTCATCGGGCAAATGTTTCTTGGTAATCCGTTAAAACAAGCCATGGCGGTAGCTTTAACTGGGATGCCAGCTAGTGTATTTACTGCGATTGCGACCGCTATTTTAGTGCCGCTCCTATTCTATCCTATGAGTAAAATCGTTGGACGCTATCATCCGATAGGTCAATAAATCTAATTGAACTATGATAAAGCTCTTTGTCTATTGTGTTAGACAAAGAGCTTTTACTTGTTTAGGGGCAACATTTTATTTAAAAAAGACTGTGTTATAATAAAGATATTAGTTCCAAAATAGTTAAAGAGGTGGCTCGAATGAAGGATGTAACCGAATCAATAAAAGAAGGGCAAAAAGCTTGGCAAGGTTTTTGGCGCCAATATCAAAAGGGGAATTTCAATAAAAGCAAGGGGATTGGTTTGGGTCGTGGACCGCTATATCTCATCCTCGTCTTATTAGTGGGTCTATATTATTATCTGGTCTTACCACCTCTACATTATGCCTCTGCAGAATGTTGGCAATTTTTAGCTTTAATTTTAGTAGGTGTAATCATAATTGAAGGTTTGCATGGCTTTGGTGGAATAAAAAATGCTGGCTTAGGACGGGTTAGGCGTTTTAACTCACGTTTATGGCTTGGCAGCATCATATTTTTAGTTGTGGGCTTATTTCTTGCTTACCTTTGCTTGTCACCTTTATTCATTGCAAAGTCATATGCGGATATGATTCATGTTGATAAAGCTGACTTTAGTCACGACTTTCCGCAGACAGATATTAATCAAATTCCATTGATTGATCGTGATACGGCATCCCGTTTAGGTAATCGAAAGATTGGGGCTTTATCTAATTTGGTTTCTCAATTTGAAGCTCAAGAAGACTATACGCAGATAAATATTAAGAATCATCCTTATCGGGTAACTCCATTTGCCTATGCAGGTTTTTTCAAGTGGTTGAATAATTTTGGTCAAGGAATTCCTTATTATCTAAAAGTCGATATGGTAAGTGGTAAAGTCACAGTTGAGAAGCCAGAAAGCCCTCTTAAATATTCTTTATCAGATAAATTTGATCGAAATGTGATGCGGGTTCTCCGCTTCCATTTTCCGTTTGCTTTGTTAGGCAAACCTAGTTTTGAAGTTGATGATCAAGGTAATCCTTATTACGTGACGGCGACTTATGGGCGACATTTTTTCATTTGGGAACCGGAAGTGACAGGGATTGTGGCCTTAAATGCTATGACTGGTCAAACCAAATACTATAAAAAAGGTGAAGTGCCTAAATGGGTGGATCGTGTTTATAGTTCGGATCTGATACTCCATCAATTAGAGATGCATGGACGTTATCAACAAGGCTTTTGGAACTCATTGTTTGCTAAAGAGGGAGTTACCAAACCAACAGAGGGCTATTCTTATATTCCTATGAAAGATGATATCTATCTCTATACTGGTTTAACTTCGGTGAATTCTGACCAATCCAATATCGGTTTCGTCCTAGTCAATATGCGGACCAAGCAAACAACGTTCTATCCGGTTACAGCGGCTGAAGAATTCTCGGCCATGAGTTCGGCGGAAGGGTCTGTCCAAGAAAAAGGTTACAAGGCTACTTTTCCACTGCTGATTAGTCTAGAAGGGAAGCCGATGTATATTCTATCCTTAAAGGATGCTTCTGGCTTAATTAAAGCTTATGCCTTAGTCGATGTGCAAAATTATCAGACAGTATACATTGAAAGCAGTGTAAATCGTCTTTTACTCAAATATGCCCAAGATAATCCTTTGGATGTCAAGCAATTGGAGTTAAAGGGGCAGCTTAAGGAATTAAAAGGAGCGGTTCAATCGATACAAGCGACTGTAGTGGATGGAAATACCGTCTATTACTTTATGATGGATGGTAAAATCTATCGGGCAAATATTAAATTAAGTGATCAATTGCCGTTTATTAAAGAAGGAGATCAAGTTCAATTTAAGGCGGATAGCAAGGGGCAAGTAGAAGTCTTTCAATTAGTTCCATAAAGAAAGGAAGGTTCGATGTTAGAAGTTAAAGGATTGTATAAAAGTTTTGGAGAAGTTAAAGCTGTGCAAGATGTTTCCTTTGAAATCCAAGATGGATCGATTTTGGGTATTATCGGGCAAAATGGTTCGGGGAAAACAACCATTTTCCGGATGATTTTGGATTTTTTAACGCCTGAAAATGGGGGAACTGTGCTTTGGGATGGCAAGGATATTGGTAAAGGAATCTATGACATAGTAGGTTATTTACCTGAAGAACGGGGTTTATACGAGAAACTCACTATCGAACAACAAATATTCTATTTCGCCCAACTTCGCGGGATGAAGAAAGCAGATATCGATGCTAAGATTGATCTATGGTTGAAAAAATTTAATGTTAAAGGTAAACGCAAAGACTTAGTAAAAACCTTATCAAAAGGGAATCAACAAAAAGTTCAATTAATTGCTACACTCATTCATGAACCTAAGCTGGTCATTTTAGATGAACCATTCTCGGGTTTAGATCCAGTCAACGCTGATTATTTAAAACAGGGTATTCTTGATTTAAAAGCCAACGGATCGTGTGTCATCTTTTCGAGTCATAATATGAATAATGTCGAAGAAATTTGTGATCAGTTAGTGATGATTCATAATGGAAAACGGGTTTTATATGGCTCAGTTGATGAAGTCAGAGCCTCTTTTGGACGAACTAAGTTGTATATTACGACGGACCAATGGTCAGCCGAACAACTCCAACAAATTTCAGGGGTACGTAGCGTACGCCAACTAAAAGAACATCATTATTTGCTTCATCTTCAAGATGAAGCGGTTGGACAGGCCCTTTTCCCATTGCTTACTCAAGGAAATTACATTCAAACCTTTGATCAACAGCCACCCACATTAGAAGAAATTTTTAAAATGAAAGCAGGTGCCAGTCATGAAAAAGAATAAGATGAGTATTATTATTAAAGAAGTCTATCGTAAGAATATCTTTTCTTGGGCCTTCTTTTTCATGGTGTTTGGTCCGCTTATTATGATGGCTGTGGTTGGAGGAATTGGCTTCTTAATCGTTAAAGATAGTCAAGCCTCTAGTTATGGACAGATTGCGGTGGTTAATGCCAAATCAGAAATTCAAGAGGTAATTAAAGCTAGTGAACCTAAAAATAACTATCAATTTGATTTGACGAAAGAAGAAGCAGAGAAATCACTTAAAGCCAATCAAATTGAAGGGTATCTCCTCTTTAAGCAGGGAGAACATGAATTAGCTCCAGTCTATTACCGTCAAGCAACTAGCAAGGATATCAAGCTTAAATCCATTCAAGAAGGCTTAAGTCATTTTCAATTGCAAAAATTGGTTGAACAAATGGGATTGACCAGTGATCAATTGAAGGCTATCCAAGCTAATCAGGTAAACATCCAAACTATTAAACTTAAGGTAGACAATCAAGGTAAGACGCGTGCAACGGACGCCAATAATCCGGTTGAACAGATGAAATCCGCTGTCGCCTATGGTGTTTGTTTCATCGTGTTCATGTTTATCATGAATTATATTGGTATTATCTCTCAAGAGATTGCTGCTGAAAAAGGCTCGCGCATCATGGAAATTATTTTATCTAGTGTTTCGGCGACCAGTCATTTCTTTGGCAAAATGATTGGGATTGGCTTGGTGATTCTGACTCAATTAGCTATCTATCTCGTCATGTATGGTGTGATTCGAGTCATTATTGAACAATTTGATTTGCTCAATGTCTTGGAACAATACGATATCAATTTAGGATCTATTTTAGCTAACAGTTCCGATGTAATTGGGCTAGGTGGCCTTTATGCCTTGATCGGTATTCTTATCTACTCAAGCATTGCTGGCTTCTTAGGGTCTTTAGTTTCGAGAACTGAAGATGTTCAAAAAATGATTACACCGATTACACTTTTGGCGGTAGCTGGTTTTTATATTGGCATGTATGCCTTAAACTCAACCAATAATCCAGTTGTTCAAATAGGCTCGCTCATTCCTTTCTTTACACCTTTCGTTATGCCATTTAGAATTGCAGCTGGGACCGTGAGCACTAGCCAGATTATTTTATCCATTATTCTTAGCCTTATTTTTATGGGTCTGGCCTTATATCTGTCAGCCATGTTCTATAAGAGTAATGTTTTGGTCTACAGTGATAAAGGTTTAATTAACACGTTTAAGCGTTCTTACCAATTATGGAAAAGTGAACGAGAAGCATCATAATAAAAAATGCGCTCATGGAATTTTGGCTGGTAGCTTATCTTTCATGAGTGCCTTTTTATAAGGTCAAAAAATATTGAGGAAACTGGTTTCATTTAATTGATGATTCTTGATAAGTAGAGAAAATCAGAATTTTTCATAGCTGACTTAAATAAATTTCATTATTTCTTCTTAGGTCTTTTAAGGCGCAATGAAGGAAACTATGCTAAAATATAAGGGTATGAAAAGAGAGGGATTTAAATGAAACATTTACCCATTGGTTATATTGATTCTGGCTTTGGCGGTTTGACAGTTGTTAAAGAGAGCCTTAAGCAATTACCTAATGAATCAATAATTTTTCTAGGTGATAATGCCCGTTGTCCTTATGGTTCGCGTCCTTTAAGTGAAGTAAAACATTATATTTGGCAAATGGCCCATTTTTTGATGGAAAAGGGTATCAAAATGTTAGTCATTGCTTGTAATACAGGGACAGCAGCTGCTTTAGATGATTTACGCTTTAATTTGCCGATTCCAGTGGTGGGTGTGATTCATCCTGGATCACGTGCAGCTATAAAAGCGACCCTGAATGATAAGATAGGAATAATTGGAACGATAGGTACGGTTGAGAGTCATTTGTATGATGAGATACTTCTTGAAAAATCTGACCAAATCGAAGTCTATGCAAAAGCTTGCCCAGATTTTGTGCCAATTGTAGAAGAGAATCGTATCTTCTCAGAAGAAACTAAACAACTCACGCAAGAATACTTGGCTGAATTTAAAGAGCAAGGTATCGATACTTTAATCCTTGGATGTACCCATTACCCGCTCATGAAACGTGTCATTGGACCTATTGTTGGTCCAGAGGTTAAGTTAATTGATTCAGGTGCAGAAACAATTAGTGAAGTCAGCGCCTTGTTGGATTACTTTAATCTTAGTCGAACAGTTGAAGAGGCAAATTTAAAACCAGCCAGTCATCAATTTTTCACGACGGGGTCTGCTGAAACCTTTGCTGAATTTGCTAAAACATGGTTACCCATAGCCTCGCTTGAGGTTAAGTCATGTCGTATAGAAGGAGAGAAAATCATTGAAATTAATCATTGCGAGTCATAATACTGGTAAAATTAAGGAGTTCCAAGCTCTTTTTTCTCAATTTCCTCAAATTGAATTGACTTCCTTAATCGACTACCCGGAAATTGCCGAGGTTGAGGAGACCGGTATGACGTTTGAAGAAAATGCTCGTTTAAAAGCAGAGACCATTGCGCAACAAATGAATTGTTTGGCTTTAAGTGATGATTCAGGCTTGGTTGTTCCTTCATTAAATGGGGAACCCGGAGTCTATAGTGCTCGTTATGCAGGCTTAGAGAAGAATGATCAAGCCAATATTGATAAACTATTAGCAAATTTAGAAGGAAAGTCTGCTCAAGAACGAAAAGCTTATTTTGTTTCCTGCCTTGTACTAAGTCATCCCAAAGTTGATAGCTTAGTTGTTGAAGGTCGGGCTTATGGGCATATTTTACCCCAAGTAACAGGGGATCAAGGTTTTGGCTATGATCCAGTATTCTTTTCAGATGAAGAACAAGCGAGTTTTGCTGAGATTCCGTTGGAACGAAAAAATCAAATCAGTCACCGAGCAAAAGCGCTGGCTAAACTCTTAGAAGTTTTACCAGATTGGTTAGAGGAGATAGATGAGCCATGAAATTCTTATTAATGAGTGATAATCATGGGCGTTGGCAAACTGTCTCAGCCTTGTTAGAACGCTTTGCCAGTCAAGTTGACTATGTCTTTCATTGTGGAGATTCTGAATTTCCAGCAGATGATCCGATTTGGGACCAAATCGATGCACGAGTAGCAGGCAATATGGATTTTGATCCAAATTATGCTAAAGAAGAATGGGTGACAACCCCAATTGGAAAAGTTTTAATTGTTCATGGACATCATCATGGCGTAAATTTTGGTTTAGATAAATTAGTAGCCTATGGTCAGTCTCATGGAGCTAGCTTTATCTTTCATGGACACACCCATCGCCTACATGCGACTGTAGTGGATCAAATTTTGCTTTGCAATCCTGGGAGTTTAAATCATTCCCGCGGGGCGTATGATGGCACAAGCTTAGCCATGATCGACATCAATCAAGCCGGTATTCAAGTCGATTTTCTTAATGAAGAAGGAAATCTGATTACAGAATTAAGTCAACATTTTCCGCCTTTAGGGGGGGATAGTGATGATTAGTCGCGTGATTGAAGACAATATCTGCCCTCAACTAGAAAATTTGATGATACCAGCCGATAATGTCGCTAATGTTGTTTCGACTCATTCCCTGAATAATGGACTACTTGTGCTGTCACAAGTAAAATATTCGATGATTCCTGTTTTGACACCAAAATCTACAATAATTGGCTTAGTTGGGATGCCACAAATTATTAACAAAGTGACCACTTTGAACGGTTTTGATATGTCCTTATTGGATCACCATTCAATTGAAGAATTAGACTTGTATCCGGTTGTTAAAGTTACCTTAGATACTAATTTAGAAGTCTTGATTAAGCATTTAATTGATCATAACTTCCTATGTGTGGTAGATCCCGAACGAGATGACTTATTCCTCGGCATCATTACTCGGAAGGCCATCATGAAACGATTGAATTTTTTTATCCATCAAATATCTAAGGATGAAAAACTAAATAATCTGCTAGCTAATTTGAGTAAGTAAAGTAAAAAATGAAAATCCGTATTTTTTCTACTAAAGGTCGATATCCACACAGAAAGTGTTGATATATCGACCTTTTTATCATATTTGCGTACATTAATAAAAGAAAATTGATAAAATTTTGCAGATATTGACGAGTTGAATTATTTGTAGTAGTGGTGTAAACGTGTTATATTCAATTCAAGAAATCAGTAAAGGAGTGAAGTGTAAATGACGATAGGAGAAATTGCAGCAATCATCTCAGCGGTGGCTTTTGCAGTCTTGGTAATCTTCTTATGTTTAAACTTAATGAAGACACTAGGCATCTTGAAAGATTTAAACGAAACGGTAAAACGTTTAAATTCAACAGTTGATGTTGTGACCAAAGATGTGGATAATTTATCCATTGAAGTGGAAGGCTTATTAAATAAAGCAAACACCCTTGTTGATGATGTGAATGGTAAGTTAGGTAAAACCGATCCTTTATTTACTGCTATTGGGGATTTGGGTGTTACTGTATCGGATGTCAATGATTCTACCAAAGAAATGACAGCGAACTTGGTGTCTGGCATTTCAGCAAAGAAAAAATCTTCACCGATTGAAAAGTTCATAAAGGCAACCAAAAAGATTGCCGATTCTAAGCCCTCCAAATTGCCTAAGATTAAAGAAGAGCAAGATGAAGAGGTCGAAGTAGTTCCTGTAAGTCACCCCGTTGTGGAAGAACCAACCGCACCCATTACTCAAGATTATTCAAACCTAGTTTCAGAAGAACCTGTTGATTATCTTGATGAGACAGAAAAACAAGAATTACCTTTAAACTAATAAGTCGTAACTAACTTTAATAATGAAAGGAAGATTCGTATGTCAAAACAACAAAATAATGGTGGTTTCGTACTAGGTGCTATTTTTGGTGCAGCTATTGCTGGCGCAGCAGCTTTATTATATGCTCCAGAATCAGGTGAAGCATTACGTCAACGTTTGAATGACGAAGCGCTTAACTTGAAAGATAAAGCAAATACTTATGCAGAAGAAGTTAAGAACAAAACAGAGCAAGTGAAACAAACCGCTCAAGAAACTAGCCAAGATATCAAAGTTAACTTGAAACAATCTGCTGATAACTTAAAATCTGAATATTCAAATTTAAAATCTTCTGTTGATGAAAAAGATGTGAAAGATTCAGTGAAACAATTTGCTGATAAAGTAAAAGATGAAGCTTTAAACCTAAAAGAAGTTTTAGTTAACGAAGGCAAGCATCTAATGAATGAAGCATCAAATTCAGCTCAAGTTGTGAAACATGAAGCAGGCTATTCAGTTGAAAAAGTAGAAGAAGAAGCTCACGATATCAAAGTTGATTTAAAGGATGAACCTAAAATCGATTCAGAGTTCTAAGCTTTAAGATCAATCGTTGGAACTTCGGTTTCAACGATTTTCTTTTATAAATTATTTTTGAAACACTGTATGAAAGCTCCTATTTAATTTCATAAAAAAAGCGTATATTCGCCATATTAATGTAATTAAAACGCTTGCACATTCTGCTCTCCTATGTTACATTATTCTTGATAAAAATAGTGAAAGAAGGGTAAAAATGGACAAGCAAACTATAACAATCTATGATGTTGCGCGTGAAGCAGGTGTTTCAATGGCAACTGTTTCTCGGGTCGTCAATGGAAATCCCAATGTCAAACCGAGTACGCGAAAAAAGGTTTCTGAAGTAATTGATCGATTAGATTATCGTCCAAATGCAGTGGCACGAGGTCTAGCTAGTAAGAAAACCACGACTGTCGGTGTAATTATACCAAATGTCACAAATCTCTTCTTTTCATCATTAGCTCGTGGAATTGATGATATTGCCTCAATGTATAAATATAATATTATTTTAGCTAATTCAGATGATAATCCTGAAAAAGAAATTCAAGTGTTCAATACCTTATTAGCTAAACAAGTAGATGGTATTATCTTCATGGGCGAAGATATTAATGAACATATCTTGCAAGAAGTAAAACGGACTCATACACCGGTCGTATTTGCTGGCACAATTCTTTCTCAAGGCGATATTTCTTCAGTTAATATTGATTATCGCGCTGCGATTAAGGCAGTGACTAACCTTTTATTAGCAACTAAGGAATATGTTGCTTTAGTAACAGGACCATCACATTATGATATTAACAAAGATTATCGTTTAGCAGGCTATAAAGATGCCTTGAAAGAAAACGGATTACGTTATAAGAGTGATTTAGTATTACAAAGTGCATTTAAATATAAAGATGGAGAACAAATTGTGGCTGCTTTATTAGCGGCAAAAGCTGATGCTGTTGTGGTGTCGGATGATGAGATTGCGATTGCTATCTTAAATGCTTTGTCAGATCGAGGTATTAAAGTACCTGAAGATTTCGAAATTATGACTAGCAATAATTCGATGCTAACCGAAATTGTTCGACCACAATTATCTTCAATCCAACTTCCATTATATGATATTGGTGCAGTTGCTATGCGACTATTAACTAAAATTATGAATAATGAAGAAATTGAAGAACGTCAAATTATTTTGCCATTTAAAGTGGTTCATAGAGGTTCTACCAAAAACTAAAAGTGAGGTAGATAGTTATGAAACAAACCGTTCAAAAAATTCAAGCATATATTGCAATTGGCTTATTAGCTCTTCAATTATTTCAATCAATAAAAAAATTAATCAGTCAAAGTCAAAAAGCTAAAACCAAAGTTTAAATACATTTATCCAGTCTACTCAAGTCATTAACTACTTGGGTAGACTTTTGTATTGTCAACCAAAGAAAAGGGTCTTGCCTTAAGGCAAGACCCTTTCGCTTTTAACTTGTAAGCAGTATATTATCATCTAGCAATTACAGTCAAAAAAGCTCAACTAAATGAACGTTAAACTCTAAAAAGATAAACCGGGCTTAGTTGATTGACTCGATTCATTTTGACTATTTTGGCTTTCGTCTTTGTTGCTTGAATCTGATGAAGATGAACCATCTTCTGATTCTTTCTTATCCCGTTTAAGTTTTTCTTTTTGTTTCTTCAGTTGCTCTTGACGTTCCTGTTCAGCTAATTTAGCTCTAAAATCGGACCAGAATTTTGTTAAATCTTCTTGGCTTGCTGCAAAGAGAACATCTTCATAGCTTAATTCTTTTGCAGGGTGACTCACTTTAAAGAGCTCCTCTTTTAGAGGACCTTTGATATTTATTGACCGACCATCAATATTAACAAAGCCTGGTAAAGTCCCAGTAAATTCAACTATCGGAGTCTGAGTAACTGACATTGGTTGTTGGAATCGTTCTTCGGTACCAAAAATTTCAGGACGTACAGCATATAATTCATTCATGACATTGGCCCAATAACGTTGAATGCGATCGCCTTCGCTTCCGAAGCCATCGTTAATATCAAATTGATATTGGTTGTAGCGGTTATCATAGCCAATCCAAGTTCCCACTGAGATTTTTGGAGTGGCTGCCATGAACCAAAGGTCTTTAGCATCTTCACTGGTTCCTGTTTTAGCAATCCAATCTCCACCCATTGTCAGTGAGTTGGCGGCGGTAACTCCAGTCCCTGTTTTTAAGGTATCTCTCAGCATATCTAGGAGTAGGTAATTGGTATCTTCACTAAATACTTGTGTGGGTTTACTTGGGGCGCTAAAGATAATTTGGCCTTTATTATCTTCAATTTTTTCAATGATATGACCATGAGTATACTGACCTTGGTTAGCAATAGTAGAGAAGGCACGTGTTTGCTCAAAGACAGTTGGGCCAGTTGTCGTTCCTCCAATTGAGAAGGCCAGATTTTGAATATCTGTTTCAGGGTAGGATGAGGCCAAAGAAAAGCCCATGTTCTTTAAATACTGACCGATATCAACTTTTTGATTTATCATACTTTCGTAAATACGGATAGTCGGTAAGTTATGAGATTGCGATAGTGCGGTACGGGCACTTTCAAAACCATTACTAATACTTTGACCATAGTTTGTTGGCTCCCATAACGTACCATCGGCATTTTGATGTTGATAGGCTGTATCAGGAATGATAGTGGCTGGATTAATCAAGTTTTCTTCAATTGCAGGTCCATAAACAGCTAATGGTTTGATGGTTGAACCAGGCGATCGCCGCATTTTAAACGCGTGGTCAACTTGATTATTTTTGTAATCAAAACCAGCCACAAAGCCTAGGACTTTACCGGATGTATTATCCATAACAACCATACCAGATTGGACAGATTCAACATAGTAGATATCTTTACCACTTTGAGGATCGGTATAGACTCCGTCATATGTAGCACCTAATTCATTTTGATGTTTTTGGGCACTTGCTTGAAGCTGGTCATATATCTGTTTATCAATCGTGGTGTAGACCTTATAACCACCTGTTTTTAACTGGTTTTCAGCTTTTTGATAGTATTGGTTGTACAGATCAGTCTTTGCATAAACGCTGTCCCAATCGCCACCATCTTTCTCAATTTGCATGCGCATTAATTGTTCAGTGGCTTCATGCATTGCGGTTTGATATAGATAAGATTCGCGATTGGCATTGGCTTCTTGGCTAGGTAAGAAGTCTTTGCTAATATCATAATTTTTGGCCTGTTCATACTCAGCTTTATTAATTTTCTCTGAGCGATACATGCGGAATAGTACTTCTTTCATCCGCTTTATGCCGGGACTTAGATCCTTTTTAAGACGGCCAAATTGATCATAAGGGGTATAAGAATATGGATCTTGTGGCATACCGACTAAATAGGCAGCTTGAGCTAAGTTAACTTCATTTGCTTTTTTACCGAAAATTCCTTCGGCAGCTTTTGCAATACCAGCGACATTTTCTCCACTGTTATTGCGGCCAAACGGCGAAACATTTAGATAGGCTTCTAGAATCTCATCTTTAGAGAAGTGATTTTCTAAGCGCAGAGCCAACAAAATTTCATTGGCTTTTCGTGAGAAGGTAACTTCATTATTGAGCATTTGCTGCTTGACGAGTTGTTGAGTAAGAGTTGAACCACCCGTACCAGTCCCAGGACTCAATACTTCCTGAATGGTTGCTCGAATGATGGCCTTGGGTATGACACCTTGGTGTTGGTAGAAATATTCATCTTCTGTGGCAATTAAGCCGTTGATGATTAAAGGCGAAATCTCCTTTAACTTGGTCAAGGATCGGACCACATCAGATTGGACATTTGCAATCGGTTTGCCATCGTTATAGTAAAGAGTGCTCAATTGATCAAGTTGGGTAATCTCTTGGTACATTTTTTCTTTAGTTGGCGGTTGGTTATTAGCCACAAGGCTAGCGAAATAGCCAAAGGCAGTTCCACCAGCGCCTGCTGCTCCTAGTAGGGCAATTAAGAAAATATAGACCAAAATTTTACGAGCGACATTTAAAAAGACATTAAAGCCAAATGACCATCGTTCCTTTACATCAAAACTGGATAGGTCAAGTTCATCGTAGTTAGAGTTGTGACGAGCATGGCTTTCAGGTTTTTGTTTTTTCTTTATGCTTGAAAATAAGTTAGCGCGAGCTATTTTCGCATGGTCAAAAATTTTAGGCCGTTTAGTTCGGGAATTTTGGCGGCGTCGAGAAACTTTTGGTGCTGCTAAAGGTGTTTCTGTTGTATTTGGATCAGCTTTCTTATGTAAATTTAGGTCACTAATGACGTTCTTGTCCTCCACCTTAGCTGGGCTAGGTTCCACCAACTCAGTGTGATTGGTGGATACTTTAGCTGTATTTTTGTCAGCTTTGTTTGCCATAGTATCTTGGCTTAAAGTCGTATTATCAGTCGGTGATGAAGGAACAGCTTGAGAACTAGTTTGAGAGGCTTCCCTGTCATTTAAATGAAGGAGTTTTTCATTTGATTTCTCAACAGGCTCGGAAATAGGAACTGAGACTAAGTCTTTATGCGAGTGGGTCTCAGATTTAGAGGCTTTATCCGAAACAGAAGATTCATAGGGTTCATTGACCTGAGAAAGTGAATTTTCTGGATTTACCCTTGCATTGATTTTTTTTGAATTTAGAGAGTCCTTATCATTAACGTTCTCTTTTTTAATTTCTGTCGTTAAAAAAGAAGTTTCAGTCAATAAGTTAGACTTCTCGATTTTTTTTGAATGGTTTGTTTTTGTTGGCTGAGAAAGCTCTTTTTCGGAAGTAAGTGGATCAAGAGAGATACCCTCAATCGGAGTGGTTGTTTGTTTTCGTTCACCTTGAGGAATCTCTGGCTTGAATTTCGTTTTATCGATAGTTTTGGTAGGATAAGGCGCTTCTTCTAGTAGAGAAGGGGAGTCTTTCTTTTGGTGCAGATTAGACTTTGTTGGCAAAATAGCTGGTCGATCATTTTGCATTTTATCCTGGTAATGCCGAGAACTTACAGTATTTGAAGAACTTTCTGATACACGTGTTGATTTAGGGTTTTCAGTTTGCTCGACTAAGTTAGTTTTAGCTGACTTACCAAGTGATGCTTGTGGGACTTGGATTGTTGGAACCGGTTTAGCCGGTTTTACCGTTTTGGCCAAGATAGAATCTGGAGTTGAATGCTTCTGATTCTGTCCCGGTCTAGTCAGTGCGGACTCAAGAGAAGGTGCTTTAGTTACATTTTGCTTAGCTAAGCGTTGACGACGTTCTCGTTCTCTTGCAATTTCCTCCGGAGTTGGGAGATTTTGTGTATAATTCCACTGGCGTCTTGTATTCGCTTTAGACAGGCCAGTTTGTTGAGTCGAACGAGTTGAGGACTTGATATGGGTTGCCTCTTCCACCGATTGCGTTGCAAGTGGTTCAGGTCCTTTAGTTGTTTGAATGGTCGGTAGAATCGGTCGAGAATCTTTATTGTTCAAGATTGGTTGATTAGAATAAATTTTCTCTTGTTTAGGCGGTAATGGTGCAAGATTTTTTTGCCTAGATACTTCACGAGATTCAGGTGCAGTCCTTATGGATTGTTCTGGTTCGGTTTGTTTAGCCCTTAGAGAGGGAATCTTGCGCTCAAATTGACCTGAGGTATCAGTCCTATCAGCGGGCTGAGTTAGTTTTGTCCGGACCTTTTTGATATTTTGTCTAGGAGTTTGGTATTCACTTAATTTTTTCTTTTCTTCATCGAGAAACGATTTTACCCGTTTTAATGAATGATTTAGGAAAAGACTAGATTGTTGTGTAATGGGTTTTGAATCACTTGGTTGAAAATGCCAATCATCCTCCCACTGATCACTAAAACGTTCTTGGCGGGATGGACGAGTAGATCCATTGGTTGGACTAGCGGCCTTTGAATCAGCTCCTTTTGTTCTATGATTAGATTCAAAATTATTCAAAGGAGTTTTATCACGATGTTGAGCATAGAAATCATCCCATTTTGAAGTAGAGTGCCTATGCTTAACCCTTGTTTTAGATAATGAAGGGTTTGTTTTGTCTTCTGGGTAATCGAAAGAAGCATCATAAAAAGTCCGACCTTCTTTTGATATAGTTTGTTGCTTATTTGGCTTTGGTTTATTAGGATTCTTACTGTGATCCATAGAATCACCAACCTTTGTCTTTGAATTTCGCTAGTAGCTAAGCGGTAATTTCTCCTGATAAGGATTCACCAATAGCATTTAAGCGATTTTCCCACTCTTGTGTTGATAAACCATGTTCAGCAACATAGCGGTTACGTGGGTGTTTACGACAAGTAGGGCAACAACCTCTAAGGTATTTATCTTCGTTTTCTTTTGAGGCTAAAATTTGTTCGTTACATTCGGGATTGCCACAGTTGATGTAACGTTCACATGGGCTGCCATCAAACCAGTCTCTACCTACAATTGTAGGGTCTTTATGATTAATGTCAACCGCTATTCGTTCATCAAAAACATACATTTTACCATCCCATAGTTCTCCTTGAACTTCAGGATCCTTACCATAGGTTGCAATTCCTCCATGTAATTGACCAACATCTTTAAATCCTTCACGGACTAACCAACCAGAGAATTTTTCACAGCGAATACCGCCGGTACAGTATACGACAACGCGTTTTTCCATAAATTCGTCCTTATGGTCGCGTACCCATTGGGGAAGTTCTCTAAAATTACGAATATCAGGACGGACAGCACCGCGGAAATGACCTAGATCATATTCATAATCATTCCGAGTATCTAATACGATTGTGTTTTCATCAAGTAAAGCTTCTTTAAAAGCTTTAGGATCAAGATATTGTCCAGTTAATTCTAAAGGATTGATATCGTCTTCAAGTTTAAGTGAAACGAGCTCTTTACGTGGTCGGCAATACATTTTTTTAAAAGCACAGGTATCTTCTTCATCTTCTTTGAACCATAAGTCCTCGAAGCCTTCTAGTGAATGAACATAGTCTTTATAAGCTTGAGTTTGTTCCGGAGTTCCAGAAACTGTTCCGTTGATTCCTTCATGGGCGACTAGGATGCGTCCTTTTAGTCCAATTTCTTTACATTTGGCTAAGTGTTCTTTAGCAAAGCTTTCAGGATCAGCAATTGGGTTATATTTGTAATACAATAAGACTCTAAATGGTTTTGACATATTAATTTCCTCCTTGTAGTTGCATGCTACAGTATGTTTTGCTCATACAGTTCTCCATTATACTGATAATATTATTCAGGTACAAAATATTTGCTTAGTTTGATTAATAAATACATCTCCATAGTTTATGAATAGCGAAAAACAAGTAGAGTATGCTACACTCAAGACGAAGTTAAAGAAGGAGCGTGAAGATCATGTTTGAGCGCGTGCTAATAATAGCCAATCCCGGTTCGGGAAAAGGGTTAGCAGAAACTTATGCAAATAAATTGGAAGAATTGCTAAGAGAAGTTTATCACTCTCATACTCAAGTTCGGCTAACCGAAAAAGCTGGGGATGCCAAACAATGGGCACAGGAGGCTAGTGACGAGGGTTATTCAACGGTTATTTGTTTAGGCGGTGATGGAACAGTCAACGAAACGGCCCATGGGCTTATGCTTGCTTCTCACTCGGTGGAATTTGGCTTTATTCCTATGGGAACGGTCAACGATTTAGCCAGAGCAATAGGCTATGATTTACATCCACTCAAAGCCATAGAACAATTTAAAACGATGTCTTTAGAAAAGATGGATATTGCTCAAGTAAATGATCAATATTTTATCAATGTTTTAGCGATTGGTTCAGTTCCAGAATCAGTCATGAATACTAGCTCGCAAGATAAAAATTTTTGGGGGCCTTTGGCCTATGTTAAAGATGCCATGGGAGCCTTCTTTGATGGCAAGGGGTATGACCTCATTATTTCAACAGCCGAAGGCACCCAAGTAGAACTTAAGACTTCGCTTCTACTGGTTGGATTAACCAACTCGGTTGCTGGCTTTGAAACCATGATACCGCAAGCTAATTATGCCGATGGGCAAGTCCATTTAATCGCTGTCAAAGGGAATACACCAGTCGATGCAGTCATTGCTGCAGGTCAATTAGCCATCCAAGTACCTTCCAAACCAAATCTCATAAGTCTTTCTAGTCGTGCCTTTTCGATTGAGAATCGGCAAACAAACGAGAAAGTCGTCACCAATATCGACGGGGATCCAGGTCCAAGTCTACCAATTAAAATTACCGTCCATCCTCAAGCCATCAATGTATTAGTTCCGCAGGTTAGCAAAGACATATCTTAACTTATCTAAGCTAAACTATGATATAATGATTGTGTGAATAATGTGTTAGGAGGATAGGCCATGGTAGCAAGACTTTCGAAAGAACAACGAAGCTTAATTGAAAAAGAACTCCGTCGCGGCACAAGCAAATCAAGAATCGCCACCTTATTAAATGTGGACTATGATACTGGTTTAGAAATGATTGATAAGGTGAAGATGTCTATTCGTCCTGAAGTAGGCGATAAAATCGTCTTTAACTTTAGAGAAGTTAAGATGACCGGTATTATCACCAAGTTATTAACGAATAGTGCAGTAGTTGAAATTTACTGGGAAGAATCTGACAAAACAATGAAAGATATTTGTGAAGAACGAACCATTGTTAATTTTAAAGACATCATCGAATTTGTTCAATTGCCTCCACAGCAAGAAGATGAAGGTCTTGTGCTTCATCAAGAAGATGAAGATTTACGAATTAATCCCATAAATGATTAAATAAAAACCGTCAGAAGCTACCATTCATTTAGGAGCTTATGACGGTATTTTAGTTTGAATATCATGAAATAAACTTTAGCTACACAGAATATATGAACATCTGTTTGTAATTATCCAAGGGTGTCTAAAATATCGAGGTTGGCTTTGTCAATGTAAGAGAGTAGTCTAGCATTTTCTTGGCTATGAAAGTCGCTCGTTAAGCCAATTTGATAGAGAAAGGCTTGTAACCAAAGCTGGTCATCGGTCACTACTTCATCGATAAAGGGATAAAATTCTAAGGCCTGTAAAGTCAATTGATTTTTGAGTTCGTTTAAAAGATGTGGATTTTGTTCTTGACAATAGGAATCGACGTCTGCCATTAAGTTTTGATAGATCGGCAATTGGCGGTATGGGCTTAAATCAGACAAGTTCACCTGACGCTCTTGACCAAACCATAGAAGTTTAACAATTTCAGAATAATTGTTGAGAATTAAATGATGTAAAACGTCTGTTTTAATATAATTGCCGATAGTCGGTGTTTCTAGAATGGCTAAATAAAGTAACAAACTAGAGTCCATATCAAGCCGATAAAGACGCTTAATTCTGCTTAACAGGTTGAAGGGGGATTCTTCCCTTAATTTTGTAATAATTTGATGAGCCTGCTCAAGTGTATCGACTTGCTTAATCGCTTGCTCAAAATTAATCTGTTCATTAAGTTGGCGAATGAGGCCTCGGAATAAGTCTTGCAGCCCAGCTTGATGGCTAACTTGATCTTTTAGCTGGTAGAGCTTGAGCAGAGCTTCTTGAGAAGGTAAAATCTTAGTTAGGCTATAGGCATAGTCGTGGGCTAAGTCCGCGTCAGCTAAGATAGCCATTTCATCTGGAAATTCTTTTTGCCAAAGTTCAGCTAGTTCTTGCTCATGTCCAAGAAGTAAGTGTAGGCTTACTAACTCCTTAAATATTTCCGGATTTTTTTCGATTTGATAACTTTTTTGAAAATATTCTAGAGCTTGCGGATAGTCACCTGTTTGAAGGCTAGTATTACCTTTACGAGAATAAGCCTCCGCCTTATTTGGAAGATTATAAATATCTGACATTCTTGGCGCTCCTTATTATCAATTTATAGATTATTTTACCACAATTTTTTAGAAAATATCAGTTAGTGAGGAAAAAATGATACGAATATTTACCGATGCAGCCTATAATCCAAAAACAAAAGAAGCCGGTCTTGGGGTAGTCCTCTTCGTCAATCAGTCTCGCTTTGACTATCATGAGTTTTTACCACAGGCAGGCGATAATCATGAAGCAGAATTTACAGCTGTTCAATTAGCTATGCAACAACTTGGTCAACATGTCAGTCACCAAGACGAGGTTATCTTATTGCATTGCGATAGTAAAATTGTCATTCAATCTCTGGATAAGCAATATGCTAAACAGGAGGCTTATCATCTTTTACTAAAGAAATCATTAAACCAAATTGCTCAATATCCAAATTTTTATTGGAAATGGATCCCAGAAAAAGAAAATCTAGCAGCTGACCAAGTGGCCAGACACGCCTTGCATAAAAAATTAAAACGATAACCTTTTATTGGTTATCGTTTTGTTTTTTATGATTGGGTTTAATGGTTGACCAATATTGATAGTAGTCTACTTTGAGAGCCCCATTATAAAGTTTGCGTTTTTTGGTTGCTTTTTGGCCATAATACTGTTCAAACTGCTCGTCACTAGTCAAAATATATTTGCTCCAGCTAGGCATCTTTTGATAAATCTGGCCCATTTGTTGATATAGCTTATGAACTGCTTCTTCATCTAAAAGACGGTCGCCATAGGGAGGATTGGCAATTAAAATACCAAATTCTTTGTTTGGTACATAATCACTCAGTTGCATTTGTTTAAATTGGATGTCGTCGGCTAATCCAGCACGTTTTGCATTTTCTTTAGCTATTTCAATCATTCGATGATCAATATCCGTTCCATAGAGGTCTAGCTTTACATCTGTTTTGATGGCTGCTTGAGCGTCTTGACGGGCAGATGAAAAAACGTTTTGATCAAAGAATGTCCATTTTTCAGCAGCAAAGCTTCGATTTAAGCCGGGAGCAATATTTTTCCCAATTAATCCGGCTTCAATTAGAATTGTACCGGAACCACAGCATGGATCGTACATGGGACGTTCAGGGTACCATGTGGTTAATTTTACTAAAGCAGCAGCCATATTTTCTTTCAGTGGAGCTCCACCTTTTTCAACCCGATAACCGCGTTTAAATAGGGAAGTTCCTGAAGTATCCAAGGTGAGAGTCACTTGATCTTTAACGAGTGAAACTTCGATTGGGTATAAGGGTCCTGTTTCTGGAAGAACCGTTCGACGGTGGTAATAATCCATCAAGCGGCTAGCAATGGCTTTTTTGACGATGCGTTGACAGTTTGGAACGGAATGAAGCTGGGATTTTACTGATTTGCCAGCAACAGGGAATTCGGCGTCCATGGGTAAGATATCTTCCCATGGAAGAGCTTTGGTTTGGTCGAATAAACTTTCAAAACTTTTTGCTTCAAATTGACCAAAGACAATTTTGATGCGGTCAGCTGTTCGTAACCATAGATTGGTGCGGGCAATATCCGCATCGGAACCTTTAAAAAAGACTTTGCCATTTTCTGTTTCAGTTTGATAGCCTAAGTCTTTTAATTCTTGGGCCGTAATCGCTTCGATACCCGCCGCTACAGTGGCTACAAGTTGATAGTTGGACATCTGAACCCATCCTTTCTTGTTGTTTCATTAAAAAAGACTCTTTTACAAGAGTCTAAAACCTATAAAGTAAATTTCGATAAGCCATGTTCTGTCAAGATTGCTTGCTAGGTCACAAACAATCTGGGTAATCATCTATCTACAATTTCTTGTCTCTTTCGCCGTTGAATTCCGTTGAAAAAGTGCCCCTACCAAAGTTTGGGTTGCTCGCTCGAGGGGTTTACCGCGTTCCACTTCTAAGTTTCCTTAGAATATCGTCACTGTGGCACCTTAGAAAGTACTAAGTCATAGCCGAAGCCTTAGACCGTTTCTTTGCCGTTAGTAAAAACTACCTTAGCTTATTGTTTCGCTAAGCACGAACACTACAAGCAATCTCAGCTTGTGCGAGCATGGACTTTCCTCAGCTTTCGCCGCGATTACCTAAAATTTACTCGTTATCTATTATTAAAATTTAGTTTGAGTTAAATCACCAGTGTTATCATTGTTGATTTTAGAACCAAATACGTGTTTTTCTAAGTTGGATAAACGTTTCAAGATATCAAAGTTAGTAACGCCTGATCCAGGTGTAGTTGGAGTATTCTTTTTAGCGAGGGTTAATTGTTTGGTTAACTCATCCACTTTAGAAATGAGTCGTTCATTTTCGTTCTTTAAGTAGACAACATCCTTTTGATAAGAATCATAGTCACGGATGATACTATCTAAGTATTCGTCTACTTCTGCGGTATTGTATCCTCGAACGGTTTTAGAAAATTCTTTCTGTAAAATATCTTTTGCGGTTAAATTCTTCTCTGCCATAAAAATCACCTCATCAGTAGTATTTATCATTCAATTAAGTTCTCAAAAATAAAGATGCCAAAGGGAAAGAAGGAGTCTCATTTAAAACAAATTCAGACTTTCCCTAGATTGTAAGGCATTCGTAATATACATTATGCCATTAATACATAAAAATATCTAGCGAATATTTGTTCAATTTTATTTTGCTCAGCCGTGAAGGACGGATAATATCGCTAAAACATGTTGTTATTCATTGAATTTTAACGTTCAGTCATTCATAATAGATAGATAAAGAAGGTGATATAGAAGTGGAAAAAAATAATCTATTTGTTGTCTTAAAACAGTTGATTGAAGAAAATCATTTTCAGTGTGAGTGGGGAATGCAGTGGAATGAGGAAACGCATTATCTTGAACTCATTTTCCAGTACGATCTAGATAATCCTTATGGGGCAACATATGGTGATGGAGGTCAAATTAGCTTATCTAGTCAACGATTACCTTATGAGATAAGAGTCATTCTATATCAGGAAGATCAAGCTCTAATTGATCAACAACGTTATATTTATCACTTACCCGTATCGCAAGATCAAGGTATTGCTTATGGGGAATTAGTAGCAATCATTAAATATTTAAAAATCATAACGGCTAAAATTCCTCAAAAATGGTTGGCCTTTCGTCAAGATAGTCAGGCACAGCATTTTGTCACTGAATGGAATCAGGACCATTTCATGCAAATTAAACAAAGTTTGATTGATACCCATCGATACAATGAACAACGTGTCTACTTTCCAACAGAAAAATAAGGAGTGAAGTATCTAGATGACAAAGAAACAAAATTGGCAAAAAGTGTTGGTCACAACTACAACAATTGATCCCAATGAAATTGATTTAATGAGTCAACAATTATTTAGTCATGGAGCAATTGGGTTGGAAGTGGATTATGCTCAAGGTTACCTAGAAAATAATCCTAATTTGTTTGGCGAAATAGCCGATCCCTTACCTAAGGAGCGCTTGGAACATGATACTGAGATTATAGCTTACTATGAAACGCCGATCGAACTTGACCAACTAAAGGAGGAATTGCAGGTCCTTGTGCCACAAGTTCACTTTTCTTTGACGCATGAAAATGTTGAAGACGAAAACTGGCAACAGAGTTGGATGGTTAACTATAAACCAGAAGCGATTAGTCGATTTATTACTATTGTACCGGTATGGGAAGATTATAGGAATCGACCAGATGAGAAAGTAGTCAAAATTGATCCAGGTTTGGCCTTTGGAACGGGTAATCATCCGACCACGCAATTAGGAGTTCAAGCCCTAGAGACGACCATGCGGGGGCATGAACATGTTTTGGATGTAGGTACGGGTTCAGGAATCCTATCTTTTGTAGCAGGAGCTTTAGGAGCTGACTTCGTTGCCGGCTATGACCTCGATCCTCAAGCTGTGGATAGCGCCCTTCAGAATTTGGCGTATCAAGATCAAAACGGTCAAACTCAGTATGAATTTGCGGTAAATGATTTACTAAAAGGTGTTGATCATAAGGCCGATATTATCGTAGCAAATATTTTACCTCATATATTAGTTGGACTTTTTGATGATGCTAAACGCTTGTTAAATCACCAAGGATTTTTGATTCTTGGAGGTATTTTAAAAGAAAAAGGAAGTTTTATTGAGGATTGTCTTCAAGAATATGGTTGGGAAGTTATCCAAAAAAATGAACGGAAAGGTTGGTTGGGCTACATTGCCCAAATCAAAGAGTAATTATGCAACGTTATTTTGTTAAAGAGGCTTTGAATCAAGGACAAGAAGTAAACCTAATGGCTGAAGATTCCCACCATTTATTGAGAGTCATGCGGGCACAACATGGCCAAGAAGTATATGTAGTTGATGGGCAGGGGCAGGTTTGGTTAGGGCAAGTACTGAGTCCTGATAAACAAGCAAGCCATGCTCGTATTGAAGTTGTTCAACCTATAGCAAGTCAAGTTGAACTCCCCGTTGAAATTACTTTAGCGTGTGGTCTATCAAAAAACGATAAATTAGAATGGATTGTTCAAAAGGCAACTGAATGCGGCATGACCGAATTCATTCCCTTGGCCTTAAAACGAGATGTCGTTAAGTGGCAAGAATTCAAAGCGCAGCAAAAAGTCGATCGTTTGCAAAAAATAGCCAAAGAAGCGGCTGAACAGGCTCATAGAACCTTCATTCCTCATATTCATTCTCTTAGTAATATGACGGAGTTGTTAGAACAAGTGGCTAATTTTGACGTCTTATTGGTAGCATATGAAGAAACAGCTAAGGCTGGTAACCATACACAACTAAAGCAGACACTATCAAATTTAACGGCGGGGCAAAGAATCTTGGTTGTTTTTGGGTCGGAAGGTGGTCTAGAATTCGAAGAAGTAGATCAACTTTTGGCTTCTGGTTTTAAAGCGATGAGTTTGGGGCCAAGAATTTTACGAGCGGAGACGGCTCCTATCTATTTTTTAAGTGCGGCAAGTTATGTTTTAGAATTAAATTAAAGAAAAGAGGAAATACTATGGAATTAAATCAATATATCGATCATACCTTATTGAAAGCGGATGCTACTCAAGATATGGTAAACCAATTGATTAAAGAAGCGAAAGAGCATCAATTCATGTCGGTTTGCGTGAATCCAACTTGGGTATCTCATGCTGCTCAAGCCTTAAAGGGGAGTTCGGTAAAAGTCTGTACTGTTATTGGTTTTCCTTTGGGTGCTAATTCAAGTAAAGTAAAAGCATTTGAAGCTCAAATAGCCATTGAAGATGGGGCTGATGAAATTGATATGGTTATCAATATCGGTGCAGCTAAAGATGGACTATGGGATCTTGTTAAAGAAGATATCAAGGCTGTAGTTAGAGCAGCTAACCATCGGGCATTAGTGAAAGTTATTATTGAAACATGTTTATTAACTCAAGATGAAATCACCTTAGCTTGTCGAAAAGCTAAAGAAGCGGGTGCTGATTATGTAAAAACATCAACTGGTTTTTCTACAGGTGGAGCAACAGTTGAAGATATTCGCTTAATGCGTCAAGTAGTCGGACCAAAGGTTGGGGTTAAAGCCAGCGGTGGCGTAGGAAATTATCAAGAAGCGCTAGCCATGATTGAAGCAGGTGCGAGTCGAATTGGTGCTTCTAAAGGTGTTAGCATCATGGAAGCAGCTAAACAAGCAGAATAAATCAACGTAAATATTTAGATAAAAGGAGGTGAGCTAATGCCAAGAAATCAAGAATTATCAGCTGAGGCAGTTTTGGACTTGTGCCGGTTATATATGAATGATAAAAACGTGGAATTCGTAAAGAAAGCCCTTGATTTTGCGACCAAAGCCCACCAAGGGCAAGTTCGCTTATCAGGGGAGCCCTATATTATTCATCCAATTCAGGTGGCAGGTATACTAGCTCGCCTGAAAAGTGATCCGGATACTGTTGCTACAGGTTTTCTTCATGATGTGGTTGAAGATACACCTTATACATTAGAAGATATTGAGCAAGAATTTTCTGAAACGGTCGCTTTCTTAGTCGATGGAGTTACTAAATTAGGGAAATTTAAGTTTCAAAGTAAGGCGGAAGCCTTGGCCGAGAATCATCGCAAAATGCTCTTAGCAATGGCTAAAGATATGCGGATTATTATGGTTAAGTTGGCTGACCGCTTGCATAATATGCGAACCCTTAAATTCCAAAAAGCCGCTAAACAAGTTGAAAAGTCTCAGGAAGCCATTGAAATTTATGCCCCTTTAGCCGATCGCTTGGGGATGAATTTAATCAAGTGGGAATTGGAAGATATTGCTTTGCGCTATACCAATCCTGGACAATACTATCGCATCGTTAAATTAATGGATGCTAAACGAGATGAGCGAGAAAAGTACATCCAAGATGCTATTTTGGAAATTGAACATGCCGTCGAAGAATTGGATATTGAAGCAGATGTATATGGTCGCCCTAAACATATTTATTCAATCTATCGGAAAATGGTCGATCAAAACAAAGATTTCGACGATATTTATGATCTGTTGGCCATTCGTGTTATCGTAGCGACTATTAAAGACTGCTATGCCGTTCTCGGAGCCATTCACACTAAGTGGAAACCCATGCCGGGACGTTTCAAAGATTACATTGCTATGCCTAAAGCGAACATGTATCAGTCGATCCATACCACTGTTATTGGACCATTTGGTAAACCTGTAGAAATTCAAATTCGTACGACACAAATGCATGAGATAGCCGAATATGGGGTAGCGGCCCACTGGGCTTATAAAGAAGGTAAAACACAAAAGGTCATTGAAGAAGATTCAATTAAACGACAATTGAATTGGTTTAGAGATATCGTCGAGCTCCAAGATGATGCCAAAGATGCCAGTGAGTTTATGGATTTTGTCAAAGAAGATATCTTTAAAGACCAAGTTTACATTTTCTCTCCTAAGGGAGATGTATTTGAGCTTCCAAATGGAGCAGGACCTATTGACTTTGCCTTCCATGTTCATACGGAAATCGGTAACAAAACCATAGGTGCTAAAGTGAATGGCAAAATTGTGCCGCTAAATTACAAGTTACAAAATGGCGATATTATTGAAATTTTAACGAATCCCAACTCCAATGGCCCTAGTCGCGACTGGTTAAAATTTGCATCTACGAGTAAGGCGCGTAATAAAATTAAGCGTTATTTCAAGATGTTAGATCGTGATAAAAACGCTGAACGTGGACTACAGTTACTTGAAAAAGAACTCAAGGAACAAAATCTGACCTTAAAAGCCGTAACAGGTAAGGGCCGAGAAAAGGATATCCTTGATCGATTTAATTTCTCTAGTTTGATTGATCTATACGCAGCCATTGCTTTAAATGAATTATCAACCGTTAGTATTTTGAATTATGTTAATCAATTTGAAAAACGGGATGATAAAGAACCTGAATCAGATCGATCTAATGAACAATCGATCGAAAAACCGATGACAACAACTGAAAATCATAAGATCCAACATGAAAATGGGGTCATTGTACGCGGGGTAGACAATCTTATGGTACGCTTAAGTCGCTGTTGTAACCCAGTACCAGGTGATGAAATCGTAGGATATATTACTCGGGGGAGAGGGATTTCTGTCCATCGTAAAGATTGTCCTAATTTACTGACCGAACCGGATTTGATTCAACGCACGATTCCGGTGGAATGGGAAGGACAAGCCCAATTAAATGCGGATTATGAAACAGTCATCAAAATTGTAGGTTTTGATCGTTCAGGCTTAATTAATGACATTCTCCATGTTGTTAACCATACCGTCAAAAATTTGCGCAATGTTAATGGTAAAGTGGATCGGAATAGCGTCGCAACCGTTTCGATTAAAGTCGCGATTTCTAATACTTCCCAATTACAAGATTTGATGACTAAATTAAATAATATTCCAGATGTTTACGAAGTGACTCGTGTATCAACGTAGAAAGAAGCAAGTTTGATAAGGAGGGGGAAGTGTGCGGGTTATCATTCAGCGGAGTTTAGCCAGTCAAGTCAGTGTAGATCAAAACGTAATTGGACAAATTGATTCGGGCTTGGTTCTATTAGTTGGATTTTGCCATGAAGACCAATTAGAAGATTTGGCATATTGCGTTCGCAAAATTTGCCAAATGCGCCTTTTCGAGGATCATGAAGGTAAAATGAATTTATCTATTCGCGATGTAGAAGGGCAAATATTATCGATTAGTCAGTTTACCTTGTTTGCGAATACAGCTAAAGGCAATCGACCAAGTTTTACCCAGGCAGCGCGCTTTGATCAAGCTAAAATCTGGTATGACCAATTTAATCAGATGCTTAGAGCAGAAGGTCTTGAAGTAGCTACAGGACAATTTGGTGGGGATATGCAAGTCCAGATTACAAACCAGGGCCCTGTAACGATCATACTAGATTCTAAACAAAAATAATAACCGTTTTAACTTGGACAGGGAAGTGATATGTACCCAGAATCCTGGACACATTGATTTATAGTAGTTTCTAAGCCATGGATGCCATCCTAAATTTAACAGGGGGCATCCATTTTGTTTTTTCTTGGATACGTTCATGATTATAATAGT
>NZ_UWPC01000009.1 GCF_900604935.1 Vaginisenegalia massiliensis | reverse complement strand
ATCAGAAGATGATCGAAAAGTATATTCGTGATCAAGAAATAGAAGATAGACTGAGTGATAGTATAAGTAAAAAAGAGTATATTGATCCCTTTGCAAAATAGGTAAAGGGAGTTTGCGGTTGGCAGTCTATTAAAAAAAGCCCCTTTAAGGGGCTCGCAGTAACAAGCCCTTCTAGGGCTGACCGTAAAGCCACCAGCTACGCTGGTGGATATTTACTTAATGATTTAATTCGTAGGTTCTAATTGACGATTTGGATCATTATAGGCTGCTAAATCTAATTGATTCATTCTTTTAGCGCTGATGACACCAGCCAAAATGGAATCATTCACATTTAAGGCGGTGCGACCCATATCAATAACGGGTTCGATTGAAACCATCAAACCAATTAACTCGATAGGTAAACCTAAGGCACCAAAGACAATAAGAGAAGCAAAAGTTGCTCCACCACCGACGCCGGCTACACCAAAAGACGAAATGGCGATGGTCGCGATGAGGCTTAACCAAACCATAGGTTGACTTAAATCAAGTCCGACTTTAGGTGCTAGAATGGCCACAAGCATAGCTGGATAAATGCCGGCACAGCCGTTTTGCCCAATGGACATCCCTAGGCTAGCAGCAAAATTAGCAATGGTAGTGGGTACTCCTAATGTTTGTTCTTGGGTTTCAATATTCAATGGGACAGCAGCACCACTCGACCGTGAGGTAAAGGCAAATAATAAAACTTGGCGCACTTTTTGGAAGAAGCGTTTGGCTGACAAACCATGAAGAATTAGGATTAGGGCATGAACCATAAACATAATGAAGAAAGCCGCATAGGATGCAATTAGGAAAGTTCCCATATTCATTAGTGCCTTTAGGCTTGAACTTGCAACCATATTGGTCATTAAAGCTAAAATACCATAAGGGGCTAAACGGAGAACGAGGGTGACCATACGCATGACGATTGCATGCAGTGCATCGATAAGACGTTTAAAGGTAGCTGCTTCGTCAGGATGTTTTCGTTCAACGCCTAGGTAGGCGGTGCCGACTAATGCTGAGAAAATCACGACGGCAATCGTAGAAGTTGGACGTAAACCGGCGAAGTCTTCAAAAATATTGCTTGGAATAAAAGCGATAATTTGCTGAGGTAGGGTTAAATCGGTTAGACTGGCTTGTTTTTCGGTTAAGCTGCTAATACGTGCTACTTCTTGAGCTCCTTTAGTAAAGGTAGCTCCATCTAAGTTAAACAATAAGATCATACTAATACCAATGGCTGCTGCGATTGATACGGTTATCATGAGTAGAGCGATGATATTGAATGAAATTTTTCCTAAGTTATGTTGATCCTTCATTTTGGTAAAAGCGGTGACTAAAGAGACAAAAATTAAAGGAACAATAAGCATTTGCAGTAATTTAATGTAGAGTGAGCCGATGATTGAAATCCAATCATTTAATTGGCTAACCAAATTTTGATTTTGGCCAATCGTAAATTGAATCAAGCCACCTAAAATAATCCCCATAGCTAGGCCAGTCATCACTCGTTTTGAATAAGCCAAGTGCTTATTGCTCAAGTAGTATAGAAAATAAAGTAAAGCGATAAAAATCGCAAGAAATAAGATAAGTAGTCCGTTCATCAGTATCCTCCATTGTAAATATTATTTAGTGCGAGTATAATAGCATACGAGACATATGAATGTAAATACATATGAAAATATTTTCATATAAAAGGAGTAAGTTATGAATCAGCCAAATTTACCCAATGAACGGTTAAAATGTGTCAAAGATCAAATGCCGGATCCAGCTTTTCTGGAAAAGATGGTTAATTTCTTTAAAACGATTAGCCATGAAACCCGCATGAAGTTAATTTCAATTTTAGCTATCGAAGAAATGTGCGTCAGTGATCTTACGATATTAATGGAAATGAATCAGTCAGCGGTCTCGCATCAATTGAAGCTACTTAAAGAACAAGAATTAGTCACGTGTCGCCGCGAAGGCAAAGAAATTTATTATTCGCTTAAAGATCATCATGTTTTAAATATGTATCGACAAGCATACTCTCACCTTGACGAATCAATCGAATATTTTATTTAAATATAGGCTAAATGTATTCGAAAGGCAGATTGTTCTTTATAGAATATGATATAATGAATTCTAAGAGAAGAGAGGGAGAGTCGAAGATGGAAATTAAGGACATTATGCATATATTAGCCGATGATATGAAAGTGGCAGTCTTTGCGACTGTTGATGACGAGGGTAAACCCCATGCCCGGCATGCACATATTGGCGTAGCCAATGAACAAGGGGTCTTCTTCATGACTAGTCCCAAAACTCATTTTTATCAACAATTACAGAGTAATCCACATGTGGCGATTACAGCCATGAAAGAGGATGGGTATACGATTCAAGTAATCCGCATTGAGGGAAAAGCTCAACAAGTAGGAAGAGATCAACTTCAAACTCTTTTGGCGGGTAATCCTTATTTGGAGCAAGTTTATCCTGACGCTGAGGAGCGTTCTAGTGTACAAGTGTTTCATCTTTATCAAGGGCAGGGATTTTATCACAGTTTAACTCAAGGTCATAAATACCGTTTTGAGTTTGGTCAATCTCAAGTGAATGTGCAAGAAATCTAGTTATTGGGGTTGAAGGTATCATCCTGTTTAAGCTTTTAGCCTTATCATCATATTAGTCAAGGACCATTTGGTAACTTGACTATTTTTGTTATAATAAGGGTAAATTATGCCATTATATCTGAAAACAGTTAATCTAAAGTTAATAAGGAGAATTTCAAATGTTAGTGTCAATTGTTATCCCCTTCTATAATGAAGAAGAATCCATTGTAAAGACTCATGAAGCGTTGAATCACGAATTTGTGAAAGAATCTGACATTAATTTTGAGTATGTGTTTGTTAATGATGGTAGTCGAGATCGAACCTTAGATTTGATGAAGGAGATTGTGGCTCGGGATCCTAAAGTCAAATTTGTCAGTTTCTCGCGCAATTTTGGTAAAGAAGCGGCTATTTTGGCGGGGTTTGAGCATGCTACAGGAGAATTAGTGGTCTTAATGGATGGTGACTTACAGCATCCACCTTCTGTCGTCCGCCAAATGATTCAAGGCTATTTAGAAGGGTATGATATTATCTCGGCTAAACGAACCCGAGATGGGGAGTCGCGTCAGCAAACCTTCTTTGCTAAAGCTTTTTACCGTGTTGCCAATAATTTGATGGATATCCGCTTAGTTGATGGTGTTTCGGACTTTCGTGCTTTTAGTCGTCGAGCAGTGGATGCCATTATTTCCTTACGCGAGTACAATCGCTTTTCCAAGGGTATTTTTTCTTGGATTGGTTTCAAGGAAAAGACGATTGAATATCAAAATCAATTACGCCAAGCTGGAACGACTAAATTTAACTTTAAGAGTTCGATGAATTATGCGATTCAAGGTATTACTTCATTCAATGATAGACCATTGCGTTTGTGTGTAAATGTTGGCCTGGGTTGCTTGGCACTTGCAGCGCTGTATGTTATTTGGCAATTTTTTGCTTATATTCTTCACCCTGAGGATGCCGTTAGTGGTTATTTCACGACTATTTTTGCGGTCGTACTATTTGGCGGTATTCAACTGATTTCCATTGGGGTTCTAGGAGAGTATATTGGCAAAATCTATTATGAAGTGAAACAAAGACCCCACTATATTATTGAACAGACGAATATCAAATCGGATCAAGAGAAGTAGAGGTGTCCTGTGAAGAAGAAATTAGTCTATCTTTTAAGTGCTATTATGCCCGTTTTGGTCATTTTAGTGTCATGGAAGTTTAATGATTTTTATCCTTTTGGTAATAAGACGCTGATGGCGGTCGATTTTGGTTATCAATATATCGATCTGTTTGCCTTTATGCGTAAAGCGATATTGTCGGGTGATTGGTCCAGTTTCGCCTATTCTTTTTCTAAGTCATTAGGTGGGACGACTGTTGGGATGTGGGCCTATTATCTGATGAGTCCCTTTAACCTTATCTATCTATTCTTTAAGCCGGCGCAGTTTCCCATAGCGGTGGTGCTGATTATTCTGCTTCGTTATGCGGCTATGGGTTTAAGTTTCGCCTATTTTCTAACCAAGCGTTACCCGGCTCCTGCTAATCGACAAGGCTTGATTGTTTTATTTGCCACTATCTATGCCTTAAATGGTTTTAATGTGGCCTATCAAATGAATGTTATTTTCTTTGATATTTTAGTCATGTTGCCACTTTTACTAGTAGGGCTTGAGGAACTATTAGATGGCGGAAAACCTTTGAAATTCTGCGTGATGCTAGCTATCTCAGTCGTGATGCAATTCTATATGGCTTATATGGCTTGTATTTTCATTGTCTTTTATGCGATATATTACGTCCTAATACATCAGGAAGTTGAACGAACGGTCGGCCAACGACTTGGCGATTTAGTTAAACGGTTAGGCCGCTTGGCGTTATATGCTATTCTAAGTGTGGCTGTGATTGCGGCTTTTGTTAGTCCAGTCTTATTTAATTTGATGAATAGTAAAGGGCAACTACAATCGGGTATGACCTTTGAATGGAAATTCCAGCTCAACCCACTAGACATTCTAGCCAAGTTTATGATGGGGGCCTTTGATAACAAATCGTGGTCAGCGGGTCCGAGCTTGCCGAATATTTATGTTGCTAGCTTAGGTCTGGCTGGTTCAATCTATTTCTTTGTCTCGAAACAGTTTCGTCGTCTGGATAAGGCGGTGGCCGCTTCGATTTTGCTGATTTTCTTCTTCTCAATCTGTCATGAATTCACTAGTAAATTATGGCATATGGGCCAAAATCCAGCCGGTTTCTTCCATCGTTTTTCGTGGTTGATTGCCTTTTTCTTACTGTTTTTGGCTTATCGGGCCTTTCGCTATGAAAGTCAGATTGATAAAAAATGGGTAGGCTTCGGTCTAATTTTGACCGGGCTTTGGTATGGTGTTGTTCAAACTCATACCTATAGTTTCTTATTAGATTGGCAAGTTTATGCGTCTATTATCTGTATGTTGACAGTAATTCTAGCCTTAACTTCAGATATTAAGTGGAAATGGTGGTTGGTGGCCTTAGTGACTATGGGTGAATTAGGGGCGAATGCGTATCTTTCACAATACACTCTTGGTTATGTTGAAGCTGATAAGTTTGCTGATGCGGTTACCAATATTGACCAAGCGGTAGACTTAGTTCGGCCTGGTCAAAAGGATTTTTATCGGGTAGCGAATCTCTTTACTCGGTCAAAGAATGATCCATTTATGTATGATTTTCCTGGTGTATCGAATTTCTCATCTAGTTTGGAACAGTCGACTCGTGATGTCTTTGATCGCTTTGGTTCAAATGGAATCAATGCGGCTACGACTTATAATGGAACAGCTCTCACGGATGCACTCTTTGGCATTGAATACTTTATGGATGATAAGCCTCTTGAACAAGCGAATGCCAAGCATTACTATGGCTTTTATAACGGCTATACGCGTAAAGATATTGTAGAGACTATCTCTCCTATTAAAGAAACGCCGTATTTTGCCATTTATCAAAATCCGCTTCGCTTACCGTTAGCCTATGGAGTTAACCAAGCGACAGTCGGTATCCAAATGGTCAATGGTCAACCGATTACTAACCAGAACAAAGTTCTGCAAGCCATGGCAGGCAACAAACAAATCTATTTTACGGCTTCAAAACCGCATAAGATTGTCATTAATAATATTGCTATTAGTAAAGATACGGCAGGAAAACAGGTGTTTTCACGTAAAGATACCACCAAGACTGGCTTGATTAAATTCCAATTCACTCCGAAAACGGATCACCCAGTTAGTCTCTTCGCGCCAACGGCTTTAAGTTTTAGTGATACCAACCAAAATAATATTACGTTAGATGGACAGCCGTATGGTTATTTGAAGAAGTTTACCGCGGCTCAACTATTTAACCTTTCAGCTGGGGCCAAGGATAAATTACTCAGTGTGGATGTGACAACGCAAACCAAAGAACCTTTGAATCTTGATAATTTACTCTTTGTTGAACAAGATACGAAAGCGATTCGCCAGGTTCTAGAAAAACGGCAAGCGCAAGGAATGACGGTAACATCTTGGACTAACAATCAAGTCCTTGGTACGGTTTCGATTAGTGATGATAGTAAATGGATGATGACATCCATTCCTTATGATCAAGGTTGGGCGGTTCAAGTGGATGGAGAACAAGTGCCGACCATTAATGCTTGGCAAGGTTTCTTGGCGTACCCAATTACCAAGGGACAACATCAAATCAAGATGACTTATATTCCACCAGGTCTATATCTTGGTTTAGCTATCTCTGCTATCTCCATTTTTGCTATCGCAGTCGCTATTTTCTTGTTGCGCAAGCGCTCTTTAGCAAATTAAGGGGTTTTATATTAGATAAGATGAATTAATTTAACGCGTGGCTTAGCTTGGGCCATGCGTTTCTTTGTTGAGTGGCTTGTTATTTCTATTTCTAAAGGGTATGCTAACAGTGAAGGAAACAAAAAGCAGGTGGTAAAATGAGTAATTTAATTTTTGAACGAGTAGCTGACCAAGGGCATCCGTTGGCTTCAGCCGTTGAACAACTTTATTTGGACGCTTTCCCACTAGAAGAACGTAAACCCATTCAAGATTTATATGCCCATCAAGTCGGTCAAGCTTCTGATGTATGGGCCGTTAATAATGAAGTAGGCGATTTTATCGGGCTGGCTGTGACCTTATTGTCTGAACAATTAGTATTAATCGAGTATTTAGCGGTTAATCCAGCTATGCGAAATAATCAATATGGAGCCAAAATATTGGCGCATATGAGCCAACTCTATCCAGACAAGCCCTTGTTCTTGGAGATTGAACCGACTCAAGATTTGGTCGATCAAAATGATATACGCTGGCGTCGTCGCCGATTCTATGAACGCAATGGCTATAAGTTTATCAACCAAACTATTCGTTATTTTGATATTGAATTGGAATTAATGTCTACCCATGATTGGGTGGATGAAGCCAGTTACTTAAAACCTTACCAATTAACCTATGGCGCTAATATTCGCGACCAAATTTACTATTTGGGCAGTACACAAGTTAATAATGATTAAAAAGGATTTATCGAATAGCTATTTCTATTCGATAAATCCTTTTTATTTCTATCTAAATTAGATGGTAGTAACTATATAAATCTATTTTTGATTAATAAATTTTTCCCAGTCTTTCATGAAACCATCAATACCTTTATCAGTTAGGACATGAGACCATAATTTAGGGAAGAGGGTTCCAGGGATGGTGCCGATATGAGCTCCAGCTAAGGCCGCTTGTTCAAAGTGACCAATATGACGGATAGAAGCGGCAATAATTTCAGCATCTAAGTCGTAGATGTCTAATACTTGACGTAAATCAGCAATTAATTCAATACCGTTTTCACCCATATCATCAATACGACCGATGAAAGGAGAAATATAAGTTGCACCCGCTTTGGCCGCTAACAAGCCTTGAGCAACCGAAAAAATAAGAGTCACGTTGGTTTTAATCCCTTCTTTTGAAAGGGTACTAACGGCTTTAAGGCCAGCCTCAGTCATGGGGATTTTAACGACAATATTGTCTGCCCATTTTGCTAATTCACGAGCTTCAGCAACCATTTCTTCATATGTTAATCCGGTCACTTCGGCTGAAACGGGACCGTCCACAGTAGAAGCAATATCCTTAATAACTTCTTCGAAATCACGGCCTTCTTTGGCAACTAAAGACGGGTTGGTGGTGACGCCATCGCATAAGCCTAAGTCGTTAATTCGTTTGATTTCTTCAATATTGGCAGTGTCTACAAAAAATTTCATAAATTTATACCTCCTATATTTTTACCGGCCAGTGTTTGTACATAAAAAATTATAAGGCTAAAATTTTCGGTAGTCAAGATTTACTTTCGTTTACTTTCGTTTTAGGTGTATTTAAAGATTGTAAATAAACAAGTGACATACTATAATTGATTTAAAATATGAGAGGGGCTTGGCGATGTTTGTTGAAGAACGAAGAAAACAGATCGTAAATATGGTTAATTCAGATAATTCTATTTCAGTTAATGAACTCTCTGAAAAATTCAATGTGTCTTTAGCTACAATTCGTTCTGATTTAAATATATTAGATAGACAAAATAAATTAATTAGAACCCATGGTGGTGCGGTAAAGATTGAAAATAAAGATCAAAATTTGATAATTTCAAACAATTATGAAATACGAAAAAACATGCATATTAATGAAAAGAAATACATTGCAAGAATTGCGTTAGAACATATTAATGATGAAGATTGCATAATTTTAGATGCAAGTTCAACATGCTATGAATTAGCTAAATTATTAAATGAAAAATCTTTGAATTTAACTGTGGTAACCAATGGAATACGAACAGCAAACCTATTGAAAAAGTCTTCAAATATTACTGTAATTGTTATTGGCGGAATAATAAAAGGTGATTCAAATGCCATTGAAGGCTTATTGGGTAGTGACATTTTAAATCGGATATATGTTAATACGATTTTCTTTTCGGCTTTTGGTCTAACCAAAGAAGAAGGGTTTACTGATTTTAATATTTACGAGATAGAATTAAAGAAAAAAATGTTAGAAGCAGCATCTACTAAAATAGCATTGATTGATAGTAGCAAATTTAATAGAAAATCTTTGACTTCATTTGCATATTTACGTGACATTGATTGTGTAATTACAGATGAAGGATTGGCATCAGAAGTCTATACAGAATTTTCAGAATATATTTATGACAACGATTAATAAATAATATTGAACTAACTTTCTATCCTTTCCGAAAGTTAGTTTTTTATTTCGAAAGAATTTGACAGAAAACGAAAGCGGTGTTATCCTATATTTAAAATAAACGAAAGTAATTATTTTTTTGCTAGCAAATGTAATCGTTTTCTATGGAGGTATATTATGAAAATTGTTATCGGATCAGATCACAATGCATATGAATTAAAAAAAATGCTAAAAGAATACATTGAGGTTTTAGGACATGAAGTAATCGATGTGGGTTGTAATTCTACGGATGAAATTGATTATCCAAATGTTGCTTTCTCTGCATGCGAATACATTAATAATGGCAGGGCTGATAGGGGTATTCTTTGCTGTGGAACAGGGATAGGTATGGCCATGGCAGCGAATAAAATACCTGGAATTAGAGCGGCACAATGCCATGATACCTATTCTGCTGAAAGAGCTCAGTTAAGTAACAATGCTCAAATAATAACTCTTGGGTCAAAAGTTGTAGGCCCTGAAGTTGCAAAACATATTATCAAAACCTACCTATCTTTAAATTTTGAAGGAGGTAATTCTGGCCGGAAAATTGCCCAAATTATGGCAAAAGAGGCAGAGCATTTAAAATAATTTTTTTGATGGGGGAGTGATTCTTCGTGAAAAGTATTGTAGCAATTAGTTTTAAAAATTATATAAATAATCGACAAAAAATGCGTAGTTATATAGATAATATTTTACAATATGAATTTGATAGTTCCGAATTGGAAATTATTCTATTTCCATCAATGGGGACATTAGAAACTTGTGCTGCAGAATTAGATCATTCTGAGATTAATTTTGGATCGCAAAATATCTGTCCTAATAAAAATGGGGCATTTACTGGAGAACTTTCGATTGAATCGCTCCTTGATTTAGGTGGAAAATTTGTTGAAATCGGTCATTATGAGCGAAGGGTATTTTTTCACGAAGATAATCATATGATTAACTTAAAGTGTCAGTTGGCATTAAACAATGGCATCTTTCCCTTTTTATGTATAGGTGAGGATAAAGATTGTGACAATTTGAAATCGGATTTAAAGGCGCAATTGGTAGTTGCATTGGCAGGAATAAATCAAGAACAAGTGAAAAATATAGTAATTGCTTATGAGCCTTGGTGGGCTATTGGTCAGAAAGAAGCGGCTGATATTAACCATATAAGTCTAGCTCATAGGATAGTTAGAGAAATACTAACGGAAATGTTTGATAAAAACACAGCAGAAAGCATAAGAATCATTTACGGTGGATCTGTATCAGAAGAGACTGCTGCAACAATTATTGAAGATAAAAATGTAAACGGTTTATTTGTAGGGCGATTTGGTCATAATCCAGAAGCATTCCTACGAATTGCTGACGCAGTATTAATAAATAAGGAGGTATAGGATGACAGGTATTATTTTGGTGTCACATTGTAAATTAATAACCGATGGAATAAAACTTATGGTAGATGAAATGGTAGGTGATTGTGATAATGTAAAGGTTATTTCAGCAGGTGGTACTGATGACGGGCGTTTAGGAACGAATGGTGTGAAAATTCTCGAAGCAATTTTATCTCTAAAGGATTGCACTAATATATTAATCTTTTGTGATATTGGTTCTTCAATTTTAAGCTCTGAAATGGCTATTGAGTTAGTAGATGATAATTCTATTACTCAGAAAGTTAAAATTGTTGATGCTCCATTAGTTGAAGGAGCCTTTGCAGCGACAGTTCAAGCAAGTGTTTCTTCAGATATCGATTTAATTGTTCATGAAGCTCAAAATGTATAAGGAGGAAATTATGAATTTATTTAGGAAAATCATAGGATACACAATTGCCGGTACAGTTGTAATGGCAGTTTGGCCACAATTTGGAATTTTTGGTGGATATTTAGCTGCGTTAATTATTATTGCTCCGTTATGGTTTATGAACCATTACGTTAATTTGGTAGGAAACTTAGATGATGCAGCTTTTGTAGATATGGGACTTGCGATAGGTGTAGCAGGAATCGTAAGAGATACTTCTTTACAAGGAGTGAATGCACTTAATCATGCCATACCAACTATTATTTTGGTAATCATAGGTGGACTAATTGGTGGATATTTTGCTTCTTTGGTTGAAAAAGATATGGAGAAAAAAATTGATTTAGACGTGTATGGTAGTGAAGAAAATGCAGGAGGGATGTAAATGACGTTACAATTAGGACTTGCTACCGTTATTGGTGCTGCGATTTTTCCGTTTGTAGTTAGAATGATTTGGGGTGAAATGGTAGAAAAATTTGGTCCAATTGGAGGCTGGTTAGCAGCAACATTTATTGTTGGAACAATTTGGGCTCTTAATCATGGAAGTGCTACACCATTGATTCATCAGACTGGTGCTTGGGTGGATCAAGGATTAGCTGTTGGAGTTGGGGTATTGTTTGCATCAAGTTTAAGAGGCGGAAAAATTAAGAAAGCTATACCAAATATTGTAGCAGCATTATTAGGAGGAGCTTTAGCCGGTTTAATCTGTTACCTTGTTATGGCATAAATTCAACTAATGAAGGAGAGATAGTATGAAAAGATTAGTAAATGATGGATATAATGTAGTAGAAGAAATGTTAGAAGGTTATTGCAATGCAAACAGCGAATATGTAAAATTTTCAGAAAACAAAAGGGTTCTAGTAAGTAAAAAGATGAGCAAAGATCCAAAAGTAAGAATAATTATTGGTGGTGGATCAGGTCATGAACCACTATTTATAGGTTATGCCGGAAAAAATTTTGCTGATGCAGTCGTAGTTGGGAATATTAACACTTCTCCTGCTCCGGATGCTTGCTTTGATGCAGTTAAAGCAGTTGATTCAGGAAAAGGATGCTTATTTATGTATGGTAATTATGCAGGCGATGTGATGAATTTTGATATGGGGGCAGAATTGGCTGCAGAAGAAGGTATTCGCGTTGAAACTGTTTTAATTACAGATGATGTGTATTCTTCTAAAGTCGTAGAAGAGCGTAGAGGAGTAGCTGGAGATGTTCCAGTCTTTAAAGTAGCAAGTGCGGCGGCAGCAAAAGGGTACGATTTGGATACAGTAAAAGCAATTGCAGAAAATGCAAATAAAAATACTTATTCAATGGGAGTGGCCCTTTCATCTTCTACTTTACCAATTACAGGTGAACACATTTTTGATATGGAAGAAGGTGAAATGGAGGTAGGCATGGGAATTCATGGAGAGCCAGGTATAGAAAGGAAACCGGTTGGAAAAGCGGATGAAGTCATTGATGAAATCATGCAATATATTTTATCTGATGCTCAGGCAAAAGCTGGCGAAGAATTTCATGTAATGGTAAATGGTTTAGGTGCTCTTCCGGTAATGGATTTATATGTTTGCTATCGTCGTGTTCATCAAATATTGGAAGAAAAAGGCATTAAGATCCACTGCCCATTAGTTGGAAATTATGCCACTTCTATGGATATGGTTGGAATGTCTGTGACTTTGATGCGATTAGATGATCAACGGAAAGAATTATTAGATTTTCCGGCAGATACTCCCTATTACAAAAAGTAAAAAGGAGGGATTACAGTGTCGGAACTAATATTAGATAAGGATTTTTTTGTAAAGAGTCTAAAAGATATGGGTGAATTAGCAGAAAAGAATCGTGATAATTGGACAAAATTAGATTCTGATATTGGAGACGGAGACCACGGAATAAATTTATCCATAGGTTTTCGAGAAGTTATCGCTCATATTGAAGAACTTGAAAAAGATAATGTTGATATTTCTGCTTTATTTAAAAAAGTTGGGATGATGCTTTTAAGTAAGGTTGGAGGTGCATCTGGTCCTTTATATGGAAGTTTCTTTATGAAGCTTGGAAAAGATGTTGTTGGTAAGAATGAAGTAACATTTGATGAATTCGTTAATATGCTAGAAAATGGCGTTGAAGCAATTCAGTTGCGCGGAAAAGCAGAACTTAAGGATAAAACTATGTTAGATGCTTTTCTGCCGGGTATTAATTATTTAAAGGAAAACTTGGAGTTGAACGATCCGGAATTATTGATGCAAAATTTCATTACAGAAATGAAAAAAGGATCTGATTCAACAATCCCATTAATAGCTAAAAAGGGGAGAGCCATGCGACTGGGTGAACGGGCTATTGGGCATCGGGACCCAGGTTCTGAATCTGCTTGGATGTTAATGGAAGTTTTTTATAAAAATATGTTGCAGATTATGTAGATGGAGATCCATTCTAAAAAGTCAGGAATAGCACAAGAAGAACGAATGTGTTTCTTCTTGTGCTATTATTAGTTTAAAAAATAGAGGAGGCATCGCATGAAGGAAGAACGTCTACTAACCATTTTGGAAGAACTATTGTTAATTCACTCGCCCAGTGGTCGCGAGCTAGCCGTAATTCAATATATTGAACGATTTTTAACAGGGTTAGGAGCTCAGATATATTTAGATCACAATGAAGATCAATATGGAGGTAATGCACCTGTCCTATTTGCTAAAATTAGAGGTAATCGCCCTGGTCAGCCTGTAACCTTGAATGCCCATCCCGATGTGATTGAACCAAATCAAGGGTTGAAGATAGTTAAAGAAGGTTCCATTTGGAAATCAGATGGGACTACGACTCTAGGTGGGGATGATAAAGCGGGGATTGCAGCCATTCTGGCTACGGTGGAATATCTGCTTCAATCGGACACAGCTACTTATCCCGATATCTATATTATAATTACTCCGGGAGAAGAAAATAATATGGACGGTGTTCAACATATTAACTGGGAGCAAGTCTATCAAGTGATGGATCCAGCTAAAGATATGATTGTGGTAGATAATGCGGGCAAAGCAGATAAGGTGGCTTATCAAGCGCCCACCGCTTATTCTTGGGAAATAACTATTCATGGTAAGAAAGCCCATGCGGGGATAGAACCTGAAAAAGGCATCAACGCTATCCAGGTAGCTAGCAAAATCATTAGTCAACTACCTATGTTACGTGTGGATCAGTCTACCACGGTGAATGTAGCTCGAATGATTGCTGAATCACCTAATAACGTAGTTCCTGACTTGTGTCGCTTTGCTGGCGAAATTCGGGGAAGAAATGATCATGCAGTCAAACAAATGTTAGCTACCTTCCAGGAAGTGATAAGGGATAATGTAACGAGTGAAGACGGTTATGATTTCTATTTTGAATGTGATTATCCGGCCTTAGAAAATAAAGATGACTTGGCTTTGGCTAAGCAAATGATAGCGATTTATCAGCAGTTGGGAGTCCAAGCTCAAGCACAAATCATTGGAGGTGGATCTGATGCCAATTATTTTGCTGAGGAGGGCTTTAACGCCATTATTGTTGGTGTTGGCATGCATGAAGTACACACCTGTCAAGAGTATTTGGAGATAGATCAACTTATTTTGACTACCCAGGCACTCATCCAATTCATTCAAGTACGTTAAGTTCAGCCCCTAGAGGTGTAAAACCTGCTAGGGGCTGAATTTTTTTGTGGAATGAATGAGAAAATGTTAAGAATAATAAGAAAAAATATCATTTTCAAGTGTTTTGATTAGCGAGTCACATAATAGCAATGTTATAATAATATTTGAAATAAATATAAAGGAGGTTTTTCAATGCAAGAAAGAAAAATAAGTCAGTCTAACGCCATATTCCGATTTATTTGTTATAGCTTAATTGGGATATTTATGTTTTTTATTCCAATCAAAATCGGAGAGCTTGATTCTATTCCCTTAGATCACCTAGTAGGGTGGGTTTTGAAAATTCCATCTTTTGATCGTATTTATGGAGCCATCTTGGTTGTGGCAGGCGCCATGTTACCCTTTGTAACACGGTCATGGAAGAAAAGTTCAGTATCGGCTTTTTTTGCGATTATTCAATTGTTAGCGATACCATTTTTAATCATGTATCTTTTTCAGATTGGACCAAAGCAATTACTAACTGAAGATATGATTCCCTTCATATTTAATAAAATTGTGACACCGGTCACGACGATTGTACCGATTGGGTCAGTATTTTTGGCTTTTATTGTGTCATACGGCTTAATGGAATTTATCGGGGTCTTTATGCGACCGGTAATGGTTCCTATTTTCAAAACTCCAGGTCGCTCAGCCGTCGATGCGGTAGCTTCCTTCGTGGGATCCTATTCATTAGCTCTTCTTTTAACTAACCGTGTTTATAAAGAAGGACGATATACACACAAAGAAGCCGCTATCATTGCTACTGGCTTTTCAACAGTATCGGCTACTTTTATGGTCATCGTAGCAAAAACGGTCGGACTAATGGATCGTTGGTTACTTTATTTTAATACCACCATTTTTGTTACCTTCTTGGTGACAGCCCTTGTAGCTCGTTTATATCCTTTACGATCAAAAAAAGAAAGCTACTATCAAGACCAAGAAGGGGATGTCGAGCAGGATACCAAAGGCTCCTATTTTGCTAAAGCTTGGCAAGAAGCCTTAAGTGTAGCCAGTCAGGCCCCAGGCCTTTTAAAAAATGTGGTTCTCAATTTAAAAGATGGTTTACTTATGGCGACCCGAATTGCGCCGTCTTTAATGTCAATTGGTGTATTGGCGCTGATTTTAGCTAAGTATACGCCAATATTTGACTGGCTAGGTTTGCTTTTCTATCCTGTGACCTTATTGATGCAACTCCCTGAACCATTATTAACGGCTAAGGCAGCAGGTTTGAGTATTGCTGAGATGTTCTTGCCAGCTTTAATGGTAGCTAAAGGCCCAGAAGCTAGTCGTTATGTTATTGCCATCGTTTCGATTTCGGAGATTCTCTTCTTCTCTGCTTCGATTCCTTGCATGATGGCCACCGATATTCCATTAAAATTTAAAGATTATCTTATTATTTGGTTTGAACGGGTGGTCTTATCCATTATTATCGCGACGCCTCTAGTTTACTGGTTGTTCTAAACGTGTGAATGAGGCGAAAAGCATTGGCTTATTAATAAGAATTAAGGGCGGGTTACTCTATATAGAGTAACCTGTTTTTTGCTTTGGTCAGATAATAGTTTGGAGCTTACAAATATGTAAGATAGTCACTCGAATTGTTAGGAAAAATAAAGGTTACTTCAAATGGGTTCGATTAAACTAAATAGCAGAAAGGGTGATGAAAATGAAAAAAATAATGAAAATTAGTTTAATTGCACTGGCTTGTCTCTGTTTACTTGGTTTAGGTTTGGTATGGCACTATGGTCCGGTGGTAGGCGCAATGGTGGGCCATCCCATTTATTTAGTAAAACCTTCTGCTGAAAAGTATGGGAAGGATGCTTTAGATATCATTGATGCTATGGCGCTCAACCCGTCTGGTCGTGACCTAAAGGGGGATCGTCAAAAGGCAGAGCAAGCCTTGAAGAAGTCCAAAACTTACCAAGACACTTATCCCATCATTGAAAGTTATTTAAAATTAGCCGGATCTAAAAAGCATTCGTTTCTGTTATCTCCAAAAGAAGTTAAAAATTGGCAGGATCCTCAGCAAGTGATCTATCCACAAGTAGAAATGAAGCAAGGGATTGCTTATATTAAGCTTCCAGCTTTTAGTGGCCTGCCCAAGGAAGGCCAACGCTATGCAGACACCTGTTTTAATTTTCTAAAAAATCACCAGAAAGACATTAAAGGTGTGATTCTTGACTTACAAGGCAATACCGGCGGCGATATGGGTCCGATGGTGGCTGGGCTGGCTCCACTTTTACCTGATGGAAGCTTAATGAGTTTTAAGAGCAAGTCAGGCCAATTTGAGGTTACACTCAAAGATGGCCAGCTTTCAGGCGGAGGGACACCGACCAAAATCGCTGATGGTAAACTTAAGCTTTCGGTTCCCATTGCTGTCTTAACAGATAAACAGACGGCTAGCTCAGGTGAAGCCGTTCTCATCATCTTTGCGACTCGTGATAATGTTCAAACCTTTGGTCAAGCTACTGCAGGTTATGCAAGTGGGAATTCGGTTGTGTCGATGTACGATGGAGCGCAAATGGTGATTACGATGTCGCAAAACCAAGATTCGCAAGGTCGTCTATATGGTGAGGAACCGATTAAGCCTGATGTGATAACGGAACAGGCTAAAGAAGAGGCCTTAAAGTGGCTCAAAGAACAATGATGAGTTTTTGATGATAAAACAATGATAATTGAGTTTATTTTTCATAAAAGTATCATTTTAAAGCCAAAAACACAGAAGAAAATACAGCGCTTTCATGATAAACTATAGCTAGTTTAAGAATGAGGAGTGTTCGTATGAATCAAACAGGTTTACAACAATTGAAGAATAGTCGTGTCTTAGCGACAGTCGCTTTATTAATTGCCATGGATTTGGTTTTAAATGCTTTCCGTTTAAGAATTAGTCCGACAGTTGAAATTAACTTTGCTTTTCTAGCTGTCTTGATTAATGCCTATCTATTTGGTCCAGCGGTGGCAGGTCTCTCTGCTGTATTAGGTGATATTATTGGTTTTATTATTACTCCATCAGGCATGTTCTTCCCTGGGTTTACTTTAAACGCCTTAGTGATTGCCTTAATCTTTTCTTATGGTTTATATCAGCAAAAATCTATTAGCTGGAGTCGTTTAATCAGTGTTTTCTTAGCTAAATCAGTGGTGATTTCTTTAATCTTAACGCCGCTTTGGTTAAAAATCTTGTATGGAACGGAGTTATTTGCTGTCCCTCGAATCATTCGGACCCTTATTCTCTTCCCAATCGAAGTTGGTTTAGCCATGCTTGTCCTAAAAGTCGTGGATCGTGTGATGGCTAATAAATCATTTCAATATCGTTAGTCACCTCCTTTTTGTTCAAAAGTTAATCTATGTCGATTAAGTTGCGACAGGGTTTATAAATGAAACACCCCATAATCATTCAAGTGCAATGAGTCTTACTGACAATCAAGTTTGGAAAGCGCCTGAGTGTTTAGGGGTGTTTTTTGTGTAAAGGGAGGATTAAGCCTTTCATTTACTTCAAACAGACTGGACTGTGTCCTCAATTGTCATTCGACCGGGCTTTCGGTAAAATAAGGGAGGAAATGTTTGAAGGAGGCGTCTATGAATAAATATTGGCATTTAATGACACAAAATATATGGTTGTATAAGTTAGTTTGGTCTCTATTATGGTTAATCATTATAACGGTAAGTTTACGGGCTTTAAATCGAGTGTGGCGTAGCCAAATTACCGATCCAAATAAATTTTATCGCTTTAGAAAATCAACATATTATGTGGGAACGTTACTTTACATAGTGATTATGTTTTTTGTTTGGTTTGAACTAGCAGGCTCATTAACGGTGTATTTAGGCTTCTTGTCAGCAGGTATTGCTATCTCATTAAAAGATTTCTTTGCGAATATCTTTGCTTGGTTCTTTATCGTCTTGCGCCGACCTTTTCGGGTGGGTGACCGAATCTTTATCAATGGCCAACGTGGCGATGTCATTGATATTCGCATGTTCCATTTTTCTTTGATTGAAGTGTCCGCTCCAGAGGATGGGGAGCAAAGCACGGGCTGTATGGTTGACGTGCCCAATCATTTTGTCTTTCTATATCCGATTGTTAATTTGGTTAAAGGCTTTGAATATATTTGGCATGAGCTTGAAGTCAAATTAACCTCAGATAGCGATTGGCGCCAAGCCAAGCGAGATTTTGAACAAATCGTTCTCAAACATACTAAGCAGTACATTACAGCTGCCCAAGAAGAAGTTGAGCTCGCGGCTCAAAAATACATGATTTACTACAATAATTTTACCCCTATTGTCTATACCCAAGTTACTAGTGATGGAATTTCTTTAACTTTACGGTATTTGTGTTCGCCAAAAATGAAACGTAACACCAGTAACGATATTTGGGAATCGATTCTTGATTATGTCGCTCAGCATGAGACGGTTAAGCTAAAATAAGGCAACGAAAGCAGATCCAAGCGGAAGTGGTAGCCAATAAATAAAAGAGTGAAAGGAAATAAGACTATGATTCATTTGGTCGCTATTGTCGGTAGTAATTCAAAAAAATCGACCAATCGACAGTTGCTTCAGTATATGCAGTCCCGTTATCAGTTCGAGGCTAGGATTGACTTAATGGAGATTGGTGATTTACCTTTGTTTAATAAGCCTGACCGGCAACACATCCCTGAACGGGTTAGGGAATTGGCGCATATCATCCAACAAGCTGATGGCGTCATTATTTCGGCGCCGGAATACGATCATTCGGTGCCAGCCGCTTTATCTAATGCCTTAGCCTGGTTATCTTATGGCCCTTATCCTTTGGTCAATAAACCGGTGCTGATTACCGGTGCTTCTTATGGCGCACTTGGATCCTCGCGTGCACAAGCCCATCTGCGTCAGATTTTAGATTCGCCTGAAATCAAAGCTCGGATTATGCCAAGTTCGGAATTTCTCCTGGGGCATTCGTTACAAGCCTTTGATGAAGATGGCCAATTAATCGATGCCAAACAAGTGGCTAGATTGGATCAACTATTTGCTGACTTCCAGATATTTATTCAGTTAAGTCATGACTTGATGCAAGCACAGGAAGAAGCAGGCCTACGTTTAGGTAGTGACCATCAAAGCAAAACAAATTAAGGAGGCAATTCAGATGAAGATAGTTGGACTGGTAGGCTCTAATGCGCAACCGTCCTATAATCGTCTGCTCTTACAGTATATTAAGGTACATTTTAGCGATTTGTTTGATATGGAATTGGTGGAAATAGACCAAATTCCTCTGTTTAACCAAGACGAAGATCAGACGCAAACGGAAGTTATTAGGAACATAGAGACTAAATTGAAAGCGGCAGACGGAGTCATTATTTCTACGGCTGAACATAATCATACGATTCCGCCTGTACTAAAAAGCTGTTTAGAATGGTTATCTTTTAAGATTCACCCTTTGGATCAAAAACCTGTTATGGTCATTGGAGCCTCCTATTATCAGCAAGGGTCGTCTCGAGCCCAATTGCATTTAAGGCAAATATTGGATGCGCCTGGTGTCAACGCTTTTGTTATGCCGGGTAATGAATTTCTTCTAGCGAATGCGAAAGCAGCCTTTGATGCCGAAGCTTGCCTTAAAGATCCGAAAACAATCGCTTATTTAAGTCAATGCTTAAATAAGTTTAAACGGTTTACGACTATTGTTAATCAATGGTCCGATGAAGAACATGGGTAGTTAAGTTAAGGGTAAAACTGGAGGTTAAGGATGCTGTTAGAAGTTTGTGCGGGTTCAGTTAATGATTGTGTAATAGCTCAAGCGGCAGGTGCCCATCGTATCGAATTGAATGCCGCCTTGCCATTGGGAGGCTTAAGTCCAAGTGCAGCCATTTTTCTTAAGGCTCGCCAACATGTGCAACTCCCTATTATCTGCATGGTTCGGCCTCGGCCGGGCGGTTTTTGTTATGATGAAATTGAGCAAGAAGTTATCTTTCAAGAAGCTCAGTTTTTCTTAGAAAACGGGGCAGATGGTATAGCATTTGGCTTTTTAACTCCCCGCCGAGAAGTGGATAGTGAGTTGACTCGGCAAATGATTGACCTCTGTCATCGCTACGGTAAAGAAGCGGTCTTTCACCGAGCAATTGATTGCTGTAGTCAGCTAGACCAACAGGTTGAAAGACTCTGCCAATTAGGTTGTGATCGCCTGTTGACCAGTGGAGGCCATCAGACGGCCTATCAGGGTCGGCAGGTGTTAAAACGATGGCAGCAAGACTTTGGCTCGCGAATTCAATTGTGTCTAGCAGCGGGTGTTCGCCCACATAATTTGCAAGCCTTAGTTCAAGAAACGGGCGCGACACAATTTCACGGAAGTTTTAAACAAGGGTGTTTTGACCCGACGACTATGGGATCGCATGTTAATTTTGCCTGTGATTCCCAATACGATTATGAACAAGTGGCAAGTGATCAAGTTCGATCAGTCCTTTCCATCTTAGATCACGTTGCTACGAATGATTCTGGCAAAGCTACAGGTCATTAATCCAGTACAGCGAAAGTCCATTCATCCTCAGTAAGGAGTTCTTACCGAGGATGGATGGTTTTTTTATTTAGCTTGACGGCTAAATGAAGTAGGACTATACTATGTTTAGTCAATTAGCTAAATGTCGAAATGAAAGTTAGGTGATTAAGTGAGTTTCCAGTTAGTTTTTAAAGCCCTTAGTGATCCGACCCGGCGGCAAATTTTGGATTTACTCCGACCAGGTAAGCTGACGGCTGGTGAAATTGTCGAACAGTTTGAATCGAGTGGAGCAACGATTTCCAAGCATTTGTCGATTTTGAAACAAGCCGATTTAGTGGTCGATACCAAAGAAGGTAAATATGTTTATTATGAATTGAATACCTCCGTTATGGAGTCAGCCATTCAATGGTTGTTGAGCTTTAATCAAGAGAGTAGAAAGGAAGATAAATAATGCGTACATATATTCCGCGAGGAGCACTTAAAAATTGGGTTTTATTCGCTATAGCTCTAGTTGTTGCTCTTTACTTTTATCCAAGTTTACCTAATCAAATTGCGACCCACTTTAATTTTGATGGGCAAGTGGATGAGTATGGGAGTAAAAGTTATATCTTTTTAGCTCCCGCTATTATTTTAGGAATGAATTTGCTGGGAGAAGTGATTAAGCGGATTGATCCTAAGCATAGTAATTATCAACGTTTTGAACCAACTTACTATTGGTTATTTTTCTTGATTGGTTGCCTAATGCTGATTACTCAAGTTATGACCATTTTAGTGGCAAATAATATTGATGTCGAAGTGAATAAAATTATGTTAGCATCCATTGCGATTTTGTTTATTGGCTTGGGCAATATTATGCCAAAGATTAAACATAATTTTTCAACAGGGATTAAGACTCCTTGGACCATAGCAGATGAACGGGTCTGGTATCTCACTCACCGCCTAGGTGGGAAATGTATGATTGGCGGTGGCCTAGTCTTCTTGTTGGGTTTGTTATTGCCACAAACCTGGTTAGGTTATTTATTCGCTGTTGCTATGATTATTGCTGTAGGTATTCCAACAGTGGCATCATATTTCTATTTTCAACGTTTGCAAAATAAATAAAGTAAGCTAGCTCAGGATTTATAACTTTGCTCGTTTATTAATAAAGGTATCAACCATTATCGACTGGTTGATACCTTTTAGTTTTTGGTAGGTGACCTTTATAGGTATCATTTGCCTAGCTAAATTTGCATGTCTTTACTAAAAGACTTAGAATGAGGTATAACTTTGTAAAGAGGTGAGGATACGATGACGTTTAAATTAATTGAAGAACAAGAATTAGATGATATCCAATCGCATGGATATTTATACGAGCATACCGCTACGGGGGCACAGGTGCTCTATCTAAAGAATGGCGATAGCAACAAGGCCTTCACCATTGCCTTTAAAACACCCCCATATGATGATAATGGGATTGCTCATATTATTGAACACTCTGTCTTAAATGGGTCACAGAAATTTCCCTCAAAGGAGCCCTTTGTTGAACTAGTAAAAGGCTCTTTAAATACCTTTGTCAACGCGATGACTTCTCCTGATAAGACCAGCTATCCAGTAGCGTCTACCAATGATAAAGATTTTCGCAATTTGATGGAGGTCTATCTCGATGCTGTATTTGCGCCGAATCTCTACCATGATCCGCAAATATTACAACAAGAGGGCTGGCATTATCATTTGGAAAATGCTGACGATCCTTTGATTTATAAAGGGGTGGTCTATAACGAAATGAAAGGGGCCATGGCTTCAGCTGAAACTCAATTATATTGGCAATTAGGTAAAGCCCTTTACCCGAATAGTGTTTACCAACACGAATCGGGTGGTCTGCCATCAGCTATTCCAACTCTTACACAAGAAAAATTCGTTGCTTTTCATCAAGAGTATTATCACCCATCAAATTCGTTGACTATTCTGTATGGTGATATTCAAGAGCAAGAAACGTTCGATTTATTAGCGGAATACTTTGATCGTTATCAGCGTCAGGACAAGACTGTTGATCTTCGCTTTGAGGTTCAGGAACCTGCAACAAAAGCCATTCACGAAAGTTATTCGATTACGCAAGGGGATGATCCACAGGATAAGGATTATTTAGCCCTAGCATGGCATGTAGGAACAGTCGAAGATAGTCTGGATAATTTAGCGATGAAGATTTTAGGCGAAGTCTTACTGGGAACCAACCAAGCCCCCCTCAAAAAGGCTTTGTTGGATGCTGAAATTGGCGGGTATATTTCCGGTTCAAGTGATGAATGGGGCTTTACCAATGTTTTTGATATTATGGCTAAATATTCATCTAGTGACAAGATGCCTCAATTTAAAGAAGTCGTTGAAACAACCCTTCAACAATTGGTTAAAGACAAAATTCCTCGTGACTTGATTCAAGCCGCTATCAATAAAGTTTTATTTGGTTTGAAGGAAATGGTCATTTCGGAATCCAACCCGCGTGGTGTCATCTACGCGATGACAGCTTTGTCAACTTGGTTATACGGAGAGTCTCCTTTTGAAGCGCTGTCTTTCTCAGCTTTAATTGAACAAGTTAACCAAAAAATGGATCAAGATTATTTTGAAAACTTAATTCAAGAAAAATTATTAAACAATCCCGTTCGCGTAGAAATTTGTTTAGAAGCGGAGCCTGGTAAGAGTGACCGTCAGGAAGCCCAATTGATGGCAGATCTTCAGGCTTATAAAGCAAGCTTGTCAGAAGATCAATTAGCGGATTTAATCCAAACAACTCAAGCTTTAATTGAGCGCCAAGAAAGTGGTGATCGGCCAGAGGATTTGGCTAAAATTCCAACCCTGACCAAGGCTGATTTGACCACTGACACGGAAGACTTGCCGCTAATCGTGACGCCGCTTGCGGATATGGGTCAATTTTTCTTTGCCCCTCAATTTACTTCAGGAATTGATTATTTACACTTTATGTTTGATTTAAGTGATTTGGCCATGGATGATTTTCTTCATCTTAGCCTCGTGGCTAAATTATTAGGTAAACTACCGACAGACCATTATTCTGTGGCTGATTTGCAAACGGCCATTGATTTGCACACGGGAGGGATTTCAGCAGGCATTAGTTTGTACGAATCACAAAGCGGTCAAATCAAACCATACTTTATCATCAGAACCAAGGCATTAGAAAACCAAACTCACCATCTCTTGGATTTGGTCAAGGAAATTCTCCTCTACACTCAATGGCAAGACGACAAGGAAATTCTTAAAGTTGTTCAAAATGCGCTTTCTAATTTTGAACAAGCGGTGGACTATCGTGCACATTCTATAGCCGCTAACCGCGTTGTCAGTCAGATGAGTCCAAATGGAAAACTAGCGGAGCTCATTTCAGGAATTGATCAATATTTCGAACTTAAACACAAGAAAGATCAATTGCAGACTGGACATGGAGACGAGGTTAAGCAGGTATGTGCTCGTTTGATGGATCGAGTGATCGTTCGGCCAAGATTAAGTGTCTTGTATGTGGGTCAAGAAAGTCGCCTGCAAACCATTACGGATCTGGTTAATGAGTTAGGATCAGCCCTAAAACCAGGAACGATGGGACCAGCTACCGTCTTTACGGCAGGTGTTAAACAGAACGAAGCCTTTATTGCTTCGCAGGATGTAAACTATGTGGCCCAAGGGACGGATGTTCATGATATTTTACCTTATACGGGTCAAGTGAACGTGTTGGCAACTATTCTGCGCTACGATTATCTTTGGAATAACATTCGTGTTAAGGGTGGGGCTTATGGTGCAAGTTATAACTTAAACCGCCAAGGACACCTAACCTTAGCCTCCTATCGGGATCCTAACTTAGGTCAGACTTTAACTACTTATCAAGGTCTAGCTTCCTATATCGATCAGGTTGAATTATCAGATGAGGCTCTATTGAAATATATGATTGGAACCATGTCAGCTTTAGATCGCCCGCTCGCAGCGATTGATAAAGGATTAAAGGCCTTAAATCTCTATTTATCTGATTTAACTGTTGCCGACCTTATTCGCCAGAAAGAAGAAGTCTTAGCGACTAGCCAAGCGGATATTCGAGCGTTTGCTCCAACTTTTGCCAAGGCTGTTGAAGCATTTACTACGGTTGTTATCGGTAACAAAGTTCAGATTGAACAAGAACAAGATCGTTTTGATCAAATTAAAGAATTATGTTAATCGTCTGGCAGATAGCCTGACGGAAATAAGGACAAAATAAAACAGACAGGCTCATTTACTTAGGAGCCTGTCTGTTTTATTTTAGGAATAGTTTATTTTTTGCGATTCTTCATGACTAAGATGATACCGCCAATGATTAATAGAATAGCACCGATCATAACGATTGGGGTTGCTTTTTCACCCGTACTTGGTAAAGCTTTGACAGGTTTCTTGTGAAGGGCTTTATTAGCTGTTTGGGTAGTAGTTGTTTTTTCAACAGATTTTTTAGCAGCTTGAGTGGTTGTTTCACTTGTCACGGGTGTTTGGCCTTGTTTGCCAGCGCGTTGATAGCTTAATGCACCATCACTTAATTGATCATTTTTGGCATTATAAGTGAAGATGAATGGTTGTGGGTGGAAGTCGTTTGGATTTGGTTTGTATTGTTTAAGATAGTCGGCTTCATCCCAATTAATGGTGTAAGTGATTTGACCATTTTGATCTTTTGTCTCATTGAATTGAGTAATTAAGTAGGTTTTTCCGCCATAAGTGAGGCTTGAACCGTTGATTTTAATGGTGTTTTTGCCATCTTTAGTTACCCAAGCCCCATTTAAAACTTGCGGTAAGTTTACATGTTTAACAGGAGCAGTCGTTGTAGTCGTGCTTTCTTTAGCAGTTGTTGTTGTTTCTTTGGCGGTAGTGCTTTCCACTTGAGTGGTTGTCTCTTTCACCGTCGTTGTTTCTTGGCTAGTTGTCGCTTCTACAGTGGTTGTTGGTTCACTTGTTTCAACAATTGTGGTCACTTCTTGACTTGTTGTTTCCACTTGAGTCGTTGGGGCTTCTTGAGTGGTTGTCACACTAGTGGTTGCTTCGGTTGTAGTTGTTGGGGCGATATTAGGATTGGTATAGGTATATTGACTATCTGAAAGTTGGCCAGTTGAAGCATCGAACTCTAACACGATGGCTTGAGGACCTTCTACAGCCATATCGGGATAAGCGGCTTTAAAAGCATTGACATCCCAAGAGATAGTATATTTAGTTTTGTTAGTTGCAGTTGAGCTGGAAGTTACGTCTGTAATGACGTAATCATGTCCTCCCATGGTTAAGGTACTGCCATCAATAATAAGGGTATGGGCTTGATCTGCCGTATGCCAAGTTCCATTTAAGTTAGTAGGTAAGCTTGATTGGGCAAAAGCTTGGTTCATTTGGAAGGGGTTAGTGTTTGCTAAAGAAGGAGTTGAAATAATTGCAGTAGATAAATTTGATATTAATAAAATTGAAGTAGCTGATAACCAGAATTTAGTTTTCATGTTAAGGTCTCCCTTTCGTTTATTTGTCTATATCATATCATGTTACATTCATGTTACAATAGCTAAACGAATAATATCATGATTAAGTCTAGGTTTCGCAACAATTATGAATAAAGTGTGAATAAGTGGTTGCTATAGTAGCCTTTTCAACGGTTTTTATTAAAAGCTCATCATCTGAATGATTAATCTCAAAGGGCACGTTATTTTGTAACATAAATGTAATCTTGAGTGGATGTGGAAGAAAATACAAAAAAGGGGCAGACTATCATTACGTTTGGTAGTCATGCTGTTAATGCCATTACCGATTAAGTTGCTATTGTGACGTCAGCTTTTGGCTCGAACCACCCTCAAGCTTTTGTGTCAGCGGATCTGCTAGCTAAATTTTAGCTAATCACCCAGATAGTCTTGAATTTGGAAATTAGTCGGTTAATAATGAGGCAGGTGCATTACTTGATTATAATTAATATTATTGATCCAACTTTGGATCAAAATGATTAAAAAGAATCAGCAAAGAATGGTGTAAGATGCCTACTTTGTGAAAAAATTAAGAATTTTTTCTGTATATTTGAATTTTGATTGACTCTCTAAGGCCACTTTGCTACATTTGGGGGTAGAAATGTAGGAGGTGGGAGAATGTCTGAAGAAGGTATGAAAGAAGTTCAACCAAAAGCAAAGAAAAAGAACCATTTAAAATTAGTGGCTATTGTCGTTATGATTGTGCTTGCCGGTGTGGGCTTTTACTATGCAGCTAATGTATATTTTGAACAACGTTCACAACAAGTCTCTCCTACAGAACAAACGAGCCAAGAGCAGACAACTCAAACAACAACAGAAACTACTACAACAAGTCAAGATCCGACAGCTTTAATGCCAGGGACAAATCATAATCTTCAAGCTAAAGACTACGCCTTTCCAACAGCAAAAATAAGAGCGTATATGGATGGAGAAGAAACTAATCCCGACAACCATAGAACCTGTTTTTTAACCTTCGATGATGGGGTGACGCGTGAAGAAACTTCTCAAATACTCGATATTCTTAAACAAATGGATGTCCATGCAACTTTCTTCCTCGTAGGTAAGTCAATAAAAGAAGAAAACAAAGATTTAGTAGAACGAATTATTCGAGAAGGTCATGCGATTGGGCTTCATTCATTTAATCACCAATACGATAAGTTATATCCTGGTGGGCATGCTGATGGTCGAAAGATTGGTCAAGAGAATGTTGAAAGTCAAAAAGCTTTGCAAACTATACTAGGTCCTGACTTTGTCACCCATGTTTGGCGTTATCCTGGCGGGCATATGTCCTGGAAAGATGTCGAGAAGTCTGATAACGTCATGCGCTCGTACGATTTAGAATGGATCGATTGGAATGCCGCCGTAGGGGACGCAGAACCGAAAGGAGTACGGCCAACCACTGTCTCTGAGGTGGTTGATTATCATCAGGATTCCATTACACGTTTTGCCGATACGGGAGTCCGGGTGGTATTAATGCATGATTCACCGGATCATCAAGTGACGGTTCAGGCTTTACCGGAAATTATTCGCTTTTATCAAGCTAAAGGCTTTCAATTTGGAATCCTAGAATAAACCTATTAAATTATACCTGAAAAAACGGAAGCTCATGCTTCCGTTTTTTATTGTTGAGGCCTTCCAAACCTGATCGAGGGTGCTATAATAGAGGCATTGAAAGGGGTCTTATTAATGAATTGGGATATAAATTGGCAGAACTATTTACCGGAATTAGAAGGGTTACGACATGAATTGCATGCTCATCCTGAATTATCGGGCGAAGAAGTTGAGACTCGGAAACGATTGATCCGTTTTATTCAAGAACATGCTGAAAATACAGTCACGATTCATGATCTAGGGTCTTGGTTTTATGTTTATCAACCGGGTGAGGGAGCGACGGAAACCATTGCTATCCGGGCTGATCATGATGCGATTTTAGGTGAGGATGGACAGGCCTTTCACGGGTGTGGACACGATGGTCATTCGACGATCTTGGCAGGATTAGTTTGGTTGATGAGTCAACGAACAAGTAAAGTCAATATCGTATATGTCTTTCAGCACGCTGAAGAAAATGGTCAAGGTGCGGCAGAGATTGTTGATCATTTGGTAGCTTTGGGTGTCAATCATATCTATGGCCTACATAATTTCCCGGGTCAACCCCTTAACCATGTCTTTACTCGACCTGGAACGATCATGTGTGCTTCTCGGGGCATGAGCCTAAACTTTAAAGGGCACCAAACGCATGCGGCTCAGCCAGAGAAAGGATTAAATCCAGCTTATGCGATTGCTGAACTGGTTAAACAGTTGGAAGAACTTGTTCATTTTTCAGGTTACCAAGGTAAGGAATGGCGGGGTATCCATTTTGCTGACATGGTTTTAGTCACGATCGTGAGTATGGCCGTTGGGGAACCTGATCATTTTGGCGTATCGCCGGCGCATGGCCAAGTCCAATTAACCTTGCGAGCTGCCAAATTAGATGATTTAGACCGCTTGGCTCAAAAAATTGAATCCTTAGCTCAAGATAGTTTAACTAAGTGGCCTTTGGATTTAGAAATAGAGTATACGGATGCCTTTCCTGATACAGATAATAATCCGGATGAGGTTCAATTTATTGCTGAGACTTTAAAAAATAGTGCTCATCCACTAGGACATTTAGAGGAACCATTTAGACCCTCAGAAGATTTTGGCTGGTATTTAAAACAGATCTCTGGCTGTTTCATTGGCCTTGGATCTGGTGAGCAACATCCCGACCTCCATTTAGCAACATATGATTTTCCTGATGCCATTATCCCTACTGGAATTGAAGTGTTTGGACGCATTATTTGCGCACATGAAAAAGAGGCCAATTAAGGCCTCTTTTTTCTTGACAGATGGAGTCTCTTTCTTTTAATATACCCCTATGGGTATATAAGAAAAAGGGGGTTTTTCTATGTTAAGTAGTATATCAATGGCAGAATTTTATCAAAAGCAAAACAAGCAGCCGCTTAAAGTGGTTGATGTTCGTGAAAAACATGAATTTAATCAGGGTCATATTGATCAAGCGATTAATTTACCTCTGACTCACTTAGCTCAGGCTAAGAAACAGCTATCTAAACAAGAGACTTACTATGTTATTTGTCATTCGGGCGGCCGGTCAATGTTAGCATGTCAGTTATTGAGTGGAGCTGGATATCAAGTTGTGAATGTGATGGGCGGCATGTCAGCTTGGCCCAGTCAAATTGTTCAAGATTAAAAATTAACGGACTAAGCTACCTAGTTTGGGGTGACTTAGTCCGTTTTTTAATTAGTTGATTCTGTTTTATTTTTCTACGGCTTGCATGACTGCTTTAGCGACAACTTGGGCAATTCCATCTTCGAATGCACCTGGAATAATATAATCAGGAGCTAACTTCTCAGCTGGAATCAAGGAAGCAATCCCTTGAGCGGCAGCGATTTTCATCGAAGTTGTTATGCTAGTTGCACGGGCATCCAAAGCGCCACGGAAAATGCCTGGGAAAGCCAAGACGTTGTTAATTTGATTTGGAAAATCACTGCGTCCGGTTCCGACTATATAAGCTCCGGCAGTGAGGGCTTCATCCGGATAGATTTCTGGGGTTGGATTGGCCATAGCAAAGATAATCGGTTTTTCATTCATGTTGGCAATCCATTCAGGTTTAAGGGCACCTGGTGCTGAGACACCGACAAAGACATCCGCACCAATCAGGGCATCAGCCAATTGACCTTCTTGCTGTTCGAGATTGGTTACTTTAGCTATTTCTGCGTGATGAGCTTGGAGTTGTTCACTTTGTGAGGCAGAGATAATGCCAAAACGATCGACCACTTTAATATGTTGGAAGCCGGCAGCTAGGAATAAGCGGCAGATTGATAAGCCGGCTGATCCACCGCCGTTGATGACGATTTTGACTTGGTCTTCGGTTTTGTTAATTAATTTGATCGCGTTATAAAGAGCGGCCAAGACCACGATGGCGGTTCCGTGTTGATCGTCGTGAAAAACAGGAATCGAGCATTCTTCGATTAAACGGCGTTCAATTTCAAAACAACGGGGAGCACTGATGTCTTCTAAGTTAATGCCACCAAAAGTTGGGGCAATGGCTTTAACGGTGGCGATAATAGCTTCCGTATCTTGTGTGTCAAGGACAATCGGAATTGAATCGATATCAGCAAAACGTTTGAAGAGGGCTGCTTTCCCTTCCATAACGGGCATCGCTGCTTCAGGACCGATATTACCTAGTCCAAGGACAGCAGAACCGTCTGAAATGACCGCAACCGTATTTTTTTTAGTGGTTAATTCATAAGCAAGCTCAGGTTTCTCGGCAATGGCACTTGAAACAGCGGCTACGCCTGGTGTATAAGCCACACTGAGTTCGTGGGCATTATTAATTTCTACTTTGGGTACCACAGAGAGTTTGCCACCATATTCTTTTGCTTGTTCTAAAGCAAGCGTTTTCAAATCTTTTGACATAATAGCCTCCATCTAAACTTTGATGTTACTAGCTTAGCATATTTTGCTTAAATTGAGTACCAGTCTAGGGATGATTTTATATCCATGTTATACTAGAAGAAATGAGGAGGGAGAATCGTTTATGCAATCAAGCTTATTGACCAATTTAGGCCTAGTCCATTTTGTAGCGGGGGCTGATTATAACTTTCGCGTCCAAACCATGGGTCCTCAAGTAGCCGGAGAAATTCAACGGGCCATGAGCCAACTTGACTGTCCGATTGATCAACTTTATTCAGGTCAACAAACCCATTCTGCTAATCTTGCTTATTGTGATGGGAAAGAGGGTCCAGATTACTACCTGGGTAAACAATTCGAAGATACGGATGGTCTAATTACTGATCAACCAGGGGTGGGCTTGCTGATTAAGTATGCGGATTGTACGCCCATCTTATTTTACGATCCCATTAAGAAGGTCCAAGCCAGCGTTCACTCGGGTTGGCGTGGGACAGTAAAACAGATAGGATTACGGACAATTGAACGGTTAGAAGCAGATTTTGCCTGCAAGCGGGAAGATATCCGGGTATACATTGGCCCTTGTATTGATCAAGACCACTATCAAGTCGGCCCAGAAGTTTATGAAGCTTTTGCGGGGCTAGCAGGGCGAGATGAATTTTTCCGCGAAGACGGAGATCGTTACCGCCTTAGTATGGCTGGGGCTAATGAATGGATGATGCTAGCCAATGGTATTAAAGGAGAGAACTTACAAGTCTGCCCCTATTCTACCTTTACAGATTTACGCTTGAATTCGGCACGTCGCCAAGGACCTGATTATCGCTTAAATGCGTTGATTTCTGTCATTCCTAAATAAAATGCTGTTTGATCAAGAAGAATCCGCTAGTCTGGAAAATCAGTTAAAAGAGTCGACTGATTCAGAATAGCGGATTTTTTATTAATCATGCGGGTTATGGATTTAAGCGAATAGCCGTTAAAGAGGGAGCGAAATATTAGCGGATTTCTGCGCCTAAGGTATGTTTGAAATGATCTAAAGCCCATTGATGGCCAACTGGATTGAAGGAAGCAACAGCATTTTGATGAATAACGAGTTTATAACCTAAATTATAAGCCTCTACGGCTGTGTGAAGGACACAAATATCGGTACAAACCCCAATTAAATGTAGCTCCTCGATCTTTCTAGAACGCAATTGAAGATCTAAGTCCGTACCAGCAAAGGCTGAATAGCGTGTTTTGTCGGTATAATAGACATGATCTTGATCTTTTATTTGTTGATAAAAAGCTTCAAGTTGACCGAAAAGTTGACGTCCTGAACTTCCTTTAATGTTATGAGGAGGGAAGAGGGCTGTTTCCGGATGCAGAGGGTCATTGAGTTGATGACAATCGATGGTAAAAGCAATAAAGTCTTTAGCATGATGAAATTCTTTTGTGATGCGCAAAATTTCATCATGGATGGTTTGGCCGGGTTGACCACACGTGAGGGCACCGTTTTCGGCAACAAAATCATTTGTATAATCGATATGGATAAGGGCACGTTTCATTATTGGGACTCCTTACTTTTTTATTTGATATGAATACTGTATCCAACTTCTGCTTTGAAGACAAGTAGAGAAGGCTTTATAGGGTGTAGCATGGACGCTGTTTTTTTGCTATAATAAAAAAGTGAGAACTATTTTATAATAAAAGGAGAATCTATTTATGATTGCAGCTAGTGATTTACGTGCCGGTATGACTTTCTTAAACGGCGATAAATTAATCAAGGTTATCGATGCAAGTCACCACAAACCAGGTAAAGGGAATACGATCATGCGTATGAAACTTTACGATGTACGTTCTGGTGCTACATACGATGATACTTACCGCCCAGATGAAAAATTCGAGAAAGCTCATTTAGAAACTAAACCTGTTCAATATTTATATACTATGGATGGCATGGCTTTCTTTATGGACTTAGATACTTACGATCAATATGAAATTCCAGTTGAAACTGTTGAACACGAAATGAAATTCTTATTGGAAAACATGGAGTGTAAAATCCAATTCTTCGGAACAGAAGTGATTGGGGTTTCTTTACCAACAACGGTTGTCTTAAAAGTTGTTGAAACTCAACCTTCTATTAAGGGAGCTACAGTAACAGGTTCTGGTAAACCAGCTGTTTTAGAAACTGGCTTAACAGTAAACGTTCCTGACTTCATTGAAGAAGGAGAGTACTTAGAAATCAATACTGACAACGGTACTTACCAAAAACGAGCAACAAAATAATGATGATTGAGACTGGAGTTATTCCAGTCTTTTTTGTTGGCAAAAATTTTCAATGAATTTGGGGAGAATCTTTAGGAAGCTAGAATGTATTTGTGGTAAACTGAATGGGTAAAGTTAACCTATGGCTAGGAGGTTATTATGAAACAATTCATGCGAGGATTAACGTTTCTTTTAGTGTTAATCATGATTGGTTTACCCATACAGGTCCACGCTCAAAATAGTCAAATTGGTGATCAACGGGAAGCCGTACTCCAACTTATGCTTGAAGAGCAGGCTGATACTAAATTGTCTTATGACGAAGCCAATGCTATTTTGATGGGGATTGAAAATGCTGTGCTTGAAGGTAAAGAAGTGGTGACTCCGGATGCACATCTAAGCGATGCGGTCAAAGTTAAGCAATTGAATCATCTGTCTGTCGCTCTTGAAAGTCGCTTAATTCAGTATATTGAACAGTTTCAGGGCTTAGAATCAGATGTTCGTCTTAAACAAGACCAACAAAATTCTTACCCTTATCAAGTGAAGACCGAAAAAATGAAAGTCCCAACCCTATTTAGCTTAGAGGGAGCTAATATCCCGACAGCAATAAAAATCGATGTCGACCGTAAAGAAGTGACTTTCCTTGATCAAGCGACAGGGAAGACCTATGCTACCTATCAAGTAACCATAGAAAATCATCCTTACAAGACAATCAGGCTTTTTTCCCATGATGGTTCAGCTAAGCGCCCAATCTTGGCTAATACCGTGGTTCGCTTAGGTAAACAAATAGAAGGAACTAAGCAAGCTTTTCAAGAAGCTGGCCCCTTATATCTCTTCTATAATAAGTTCGGTAGTATTTCGCTTGCCACGCCAAATTATGCGGGGAATGTTGATCGAGCAGATCAAGATACCATGCTAGAGTATTTGGAACAAGAATAATTGTTTGCTTCAGAATGGTCAGGTCGAATGACTTAAACAATACAATTCATACCTATATCTGCTTTATCAGTCGATAGGGCAGATTTTTTTCGTTAAACTTCAAGTTCTTGTCCAGTCTATGTGGACAAATTTAACGCGGTAGGGTGTCTTTTTGTTTGGTATAATAAATTCATGAATATTCAGCATTAAGGCACGCGTGCAAATAGACTTGTTAAGGTAGCATAAAGCTGTAGGTGAGGAACGATAATTGAATGGTTAAAGGATTTTTAAGAGGAGGATTAGCTAATGAGAATCGAGCATTATCTATTAGACTTATTAGCTATTTTAATTGAGCACCCTCTGAGTCAGTATTCTTATTTAGCAGAACGTTTGGGTGTTTCAACTAAGACCGTTCAACGTTACGTAGTAGATTTACAAGAAATTTTGGCTGATGTAGCTAAAGATATCAGTCTTCAAACGATAGCGGGAAAAGGAATTGAATTACAAGGAGACTATGAGCAACTGAAGCTTGTTCTCCAAGGCTTAAAATCATTTGAAGTGAATGAGAAGGCTGATAGATTCCATTATATTTTAATGCAATTATTAAATGCAGAAGCCCCCATTACGATTCAGCAATTTATTGATTCCATGCATTTAAGTTGATCAACAATCGAAAAAAGCTTGAGCGAGATAAAAGCTTATTTGGGTAAAGAGGAGATCCAATTGGTGTCGACCAATCAAGGATTGAGTCTTCCAGTAAGTGAGCGAACCAAGCGCCGTCTGATGGCTAAATTATTAAAAGAACTTTGGCACGGAGTGGTTGCCACTCAAAATGAGCGTCAACATAACTATTCATTAAATATTATGTTGAACAATCGCACCCAATCGATGATAGATATCGGATTGTTGGATCAAATCCAAGAGGTTCTTCATTCTTTCTTGAAAGAAGAAGCCATTAATCCAACAGAATACCAGTATCAAACAATGATGATTCATTTAACCATTGCTCTTGATCGGATTCAGCAAGGTTATTATGTCAGCCATGCTGATATGGATAAGCACTTGTCAATTCTACCTATCACCCAACGCTTAGTTGCATTATTAGAAGCTAAATTTGCTATCATGATTCCGGAACTAGAGGTTTACTATATTGATATTTATCTGCAAACTATGGATCAAGCCAATCCAACATTGCTTCCTGAGAAGTTAGAAAAATTAGAATATGGAAGGGAAATAAAGCAGGTACTCAGCGAGACCTTAACTTATTTAGAGCCTGATGAGTTACTCATAACGCAATTAACCTACCATCTTAATACGGCAGTTAAGCGCCTTAAATTAAATGTCAGTATTAAAAATCCCTACCTTGATCAGATACGGACGGATTACCGCCAGGCGTTTAATAGTTCGATTGAAGTCGCTTTTGCTATGGCTAATCAGTTTGATATCCGCTTTACATCAGATGAAATTGCTTATATTTGTGTACATATTCAATCCTTCTTTGAACGTAGACAAAAGATGCAATTACCTGTTATTTTGGTTTGTGCGAGTGGAATGGGAACGGCCAGATTGTTAGAACAGAGGTTGTCCCAACGCTATGGCGACTATCTTCATGTGCGACAAATCGTGGGTCTAACCCAACTTAATCAATTAGATATTCGTGATGAACTCATTATTAGTACGATTCCGATTAAAGAATTTCAAACGCAAACGTTGTGCGTGAGTCCATTGTTGACGCCAGCTGATTGTCGCAATATTGAGGCTTTCCTGGCTAAACAATCTCAAGCGGTCTATCGACATCTTTTTATTCGATTACTCGATCGCAATTTGATTTTCTTCAGTCAAGGTGACCAAGAAAATTATCAAACGGTTCTGCAGACAATGACAGCGCAGCTTATTTACCAAGGATATGGCGAGGTTGGCATCTTAGAAAGTGCTTATGAGCGTGAACGTTTAGCTTCAACAGCTATGGGTGATTTTGCCATGCCACATAGTGATGTCCAATATGTTAAGCGTTCTTGTATCAGTCTCTATTTGAATCCTAAAGGGATTCAGTGGGGTAAACAGCGAGTAAGAATCGTCTTCTTTATGGCCTTGAACCCCCAAGAAATCGAGGATATAAGCTTAATCTATAAATACTTTAACCAATTGGTTTCAGATAAAGCCTTGCTTGAACGCTTGCTTCAAGCCAATGAGGCAGACCAATTAATTAATGAATTAATTGAAAGAAAGGAAGAATAAATTTGACTAAGAAAATTTTAGCTATTACGGCTTGCCCAACAGGGATTGCTCATACTTATATGGCAGCTGAAAATTTAGAAAAAGCAGCACGTGAATTAGGGGTCGATATTAAAGTTGAAACTCACGGATCCATCGGTGTTGAGAATGTCTTTACCGACCAAGAAATTAAAGAGGCTGAAGGTTTGATTATCGCTGCCGATACCGACATTGATAAATCACGCTTCAATGGTATCCAAATTATCGAAACAGGTGTGCAAAAAGGGATTCATGAACCAAAACAATTAATTACTAAAGTCTTAAATAATGAAGGTAAAGTCTATCAAGGACAAGTGACACGTTCTGAAGAAGAGCGCAAAGCAGCTGGGAATGTGATGTTCCGTGCCTTGATGAACGGGGTATCCTTTATGATTCCGTTCGTAGTTACCGGAGGGCTATTGCTTTATCTGTTGGCGGTAACCCAACTCCGACTGGTTTCGTTGTTCCTGAAGGAACTTTCTGGGATTCAGTCTTAAAAATTGGTGGAGCAGCTATGGGCTTCATGGTTCCTATCTTAGCGGGTTATATTGCTTATGCAATTGCTGATCGACCTGGTTTAGTTCCAGGGATGGTTGGTGGATTCATTGCGGTAAATGGATCATTCTATGGTAGTGAAGCCAATACCGGTTTTATTGGTGGGATTATTGCTGGTTTTATCGCTGGTTATGTGGCACTCTTTATCAAAAAAATCAAAGTGCCTAAAGCCATGGAAGCCGTTATGCCAATTATCTTTATTCCGGTTATTTCTTCTGTCATTGTTGGTTTAGCTTTTATCTATTTGGTAGGTGCTCCAGTTGCCGGCTTGTTTGCTAGTTTAACGGCTTGGTTAGCTTCGATGAAAGGCGCTTCTTCAATTCTGTTAGCGGCTATCTTAGGTGCTATGATTGCCGTGGATATGGGAGGTCCATTCAACAAGACAGCCTTCCTCTTTGCTTTTGGATTAATTACTGAAGGTCAATATCATGTAATGGGGGCTGTGGCAGTAGCTATCTGTATTCCACCAATTGCTATGGGACTTGCTTCACACTTATTGAAATCTCGTTTCAGCCAAGCAGATCGTCAAGCGGGTACAGCGGCCTTAACCATGGGCTTGTTTGGTATCACTGAAGGAGCGATTCCATTCGCTGCTAAAGATCCACTACGTGTTATTCCGTCAATCGTGGGTGGTTCAATGGTAGGTTCAGTTATTGCTATGTTAAGTGGTGTCGGCGACCACGTTGCTCACGGTGGACCGATTGTCGCGGTTCTTGGGGCAGTTGATAATGTCTTTATGTTTTTCGTAGCTGTTTTGGCTGGTGTGGCTGTTACCATTTTACTTCTTTTCTTCTTGAAACCACGTTTGGAAGTTGAAGCAGTAACTGAGGAATCAAAACAAGAAACGATCGATTTGGCACCTCAAACAGAATCAAGCCAAGAACTTAGTTTAGCTGATTTAACGAAACCAAGTCGCATTTTGATGGATATGTCAGCAACCAGCAAGGAAGAAGCTTTCTTAGAATTCTTAAACTTGTCAGGTGCTCAAGAAGTTATCACTGATCATGATGAAGTCTTAGCAGCTTTAAATAAGCGCGAAGCAGAAGGTACGACAGGAATGGGTGATGGTATCGCAATCCCTCATGCTAAGTCAGCTTCGATTAAAGAGGCAGCTCTCTTAGTGGGTAAATCTGCTCAAGGGATTGAATGGGCTAGCTTGGATGGTCAACCAGCTCATTTGGCCTTCCTCATCTTAGTACCAGAGCAACAACAAGGTGATTTACACTTGAAAATCTTACAATTGTTAGCTCGTAAACTAATGGATGATGATTTTAAACAACGCTTATTAAATGCTCCAGATCAAGAAAGCTTACACGCGATTCTAGCTGAAGTTAAGTAACGTTTAGAATAGATCAAACAATTTTAATCCGTTAAGTTTCATTTCTTCTCAATTTTATGAGAATAGAAATGTTACTTAACGGTATTTTTATGGGTATATTTTGATTATGGCCTGTGGTAAACTCGTTAGGAATGAATGTGCAGAGGTGAGGAATCAGATATGGAACGGAATAAACGGCTTAGGGCTAGTTTGACATTGTTCATTTTGATGTTTAGTGTGGCTTTTGTCGAAAATATTAAAGGTGTGATTATTCCACAAATTAAAGCTAGCTATCATTTAAACGCGACGAACATCTCTTTTATGCTCACGTTAAGTGCGTTAGCTTATGTTGGAGCAACTTATTTAGCAGGAGAAATTATTGAAAGTTTTGGTCGTAAATGGACGGAGGCCCTTGGCATAGGTTTGGCAGCCTTGGGCTGCGCCATTATGGGATTTAGTCCGTCCTTTAGTATTTTTATCTTAGGTATGATTATCTTGAATATCGGTTTTGGTTTTAACGGAGTTATAATTAATGTTGTCATGCCAGCCATGTTTGTGACCTATCAATCGATAGCTGTGAACGGGGTCCATTTTATGTATGGTTTTGGCGCTACTGTTGGACAACGGCTAGCGGGCTATTTGATTGGTCAAGGATGGACTTTTTCGATGATGTATCGCTATTTGATGGGAATTATGGCTGTCTTGGCTCTTCTAGCGTGTTTTATCTATTATCCTAAAGTTAATTCAGATGAAGCTAAGGAATCTTCAGCGCCGCCCCTTAATCCTTATCGCCAACCTTATTTTTGGCTCTTTGTCTCAGCGATGTCACTCTATGTTTTTGCAGAGACGGGTTTAGGAAATTGGTTGGTTGATTATCTCAAAGTGACACAAAAAATGGGTGAAAATCAAGGAAGTCAATACATTGCAACTTTCTTTATGCTCTTGGCCCTTGGCCGCTTAATGGGCGGATGGGTCGTCGACCGACTTGGAAAATTGCGTTCCATTATTGGTGGCAGTATCATCGGTTCAGTCTTAATTGTTGTAGGGATTTTGCTGAAAGGGCCAGGCTATTATTGCGTTTCTTTGGCGGGGTTATTTTATTCGATTGTCTTTCCCACTTCTGTTTTGATGATTTCGCAAGTTTTCAAACATCGGGTGTCTTATATGACCAGTAAAATTCTTACTTTAACTTTTGCGGGTTCAATGATTTTGAATCAGTTAGTTGGTTGGGTGACGGATCAGCTTGGCTTTAACTGGTCAATTTACATGATGCCGGTTGCTGGTTTGACAGCGGCTGTGATTTATCTTGTGATTCAAGCTCGCTTGCAAGCGACTAAATATTGATGAGGTATGAATAAAATATGAATTCTTTTGAATAAACTTGCTATTGGAACTATAAAAGCATTATGCTATAGGATAGAAGATTAAGAATTGGAGATGTATATATGAAATCATATAAACTCATTTTAACTAGCTTGGCTTCATTGTGGCTGTTGGGCCAGGTGCCGGTATGGGCTCAAGAAGATACTACAGTTGATCAAGTTCAAGTAGAAAGCAGCGCTAGCCAAAGTGAAGCTGATTCAATTGAATCAGGCATGTCAATGGATGAAAGTTCGACAACTGAGGTGACTGAAGTCAGTATGACCTTGGATCAACTTTATCAAAAATTAATTGATGAAAGTCCGATGACTCCAGAACAATGGAATCTCATTCCTCAGGAAAAATGGCAAACCTACTTGGATCAAAAAGGGATGGACTTTAAAGCGGTATTGCATCTAGCTATGACAGAGAATCCAGATGTTTTTTCTCCATTAGCCTTACAAGTTAAGACAGCCTTAGTTGAAGAACAAGGCTTATCCAAGAACTTAGTGACAGGCGTTACGGATGAGGCTGTATTATGGGCTTATTTCCATTGTGCAAATGATACTAAGGCCTTAGCTTCTCAATTGCAAGATGGTGTAAGTTACGAAAAAGCTTCTTATCGGGGTTATATGTCGACACCGTATTCACCAAGTCATGCTGAAGAAGTGGTTAACGAGGCTATGCTAACGCAAGTTCATGATCTTTTTGTCAACAGCTTTGGTTATACAGAAGCTACCTTAGCTAAGCTACCGCAAGATGGTATGAAGAAAGTCTTGATTGATTTCTTAACCACACAGCCTAAAAGTGCGGATGGCATGGGTTTCCAAGATTCTATGGTTAAGTTGTACCCTGATGTAGCTAAAGAAAACCCTCAAGCTAAAGAAGTTTATAATCAACCTGTAGCTGTTTCGTTAGCTGATAGTCAAACGGGTGAAGCAAGCTTGATGGTGGCAGCCGTGGATCCAAGCTCAACGACAACTTTTGTGGTTGAAACGACGACCAGTCAATCGACTACGGAAGCAAGCACCCAAGCTGTAACGACCGCGACGACGACTGAAGTGGCTAAAAAGAATAAATCATTCTTGCCTAATACAGGAGAAAAGGCGCTACCTGTTATTGGTATCGCTGCTGTTCTCTTAATAATCGGTGGCTTTATTGTGGCCAAAAATCGTAAAAAATAATTTCAATCTTAGCTAGGCTTGTGAGCCTAGCTATTTTGTTTAGTTGATAGGGGTTTTCGTTTGTTAAAGGTATAAGTTTAGCCTCAAGTAACTATAATGAATCCTTATGCTATTTTTCGAACATTTAATTGACGGTTTGGGTGATTTAGGAGTAATATTGGTCTTGTAAAGAACTTTGTTTATTATTTTTATTTTAATGTTCGTATTTTTGGAGGGACAATTATGAAAAAACTTTATCAAGGAAAGACCAAGGATGTTTTTGAATTAGATCAAGACCATGTTCGTTTATTATTTAAAGATGATATGACGGGTAAAGATGGGGTGTTTGATCCAGGTGAAAATCAAATTGGCTTAACCGTTGAAGGATCAGGCCGTAAAGGTTTAGCTTTGACTCAACATTTCTTTGCTATTTTAGAAGAAAAAGGGGTAAAAACCCACTTTGTAGGAGCAGATTTGGACGCTTGTACCATGGATGTGAAAAAAGCGACGATTTTTGGTAAGGGTCTTGAAGTTGTTTGCCGCTATCGGGCAGTAGGGTCATTCTTACGTCGTTATGGTGCGTATTGTCAAGAGGGCCAAGTCTTAGACTCCTTTGTTGAAGTAACATTGAAAGATGATGGTCGCCAAGATCCACCGATTACTAAAGATGCATTAGTCGAATTAGATATTTTAACTGCGGAAGAATATGAAACAATCAAACAAATGACCAAAGATATCTGTCAAATTATCAAGGACGAATTAGCTAAACAAGGTATTGAATTGTACGATATTAAACTTGAGTTTGGTCGCCAAGCAGGCACTCAAGAAATTCTTCTAATTGACGAGATTTCAGGCGGCAATATGCGGGCTTACGAAAATGGCCAATACTTAGATCCATTTGCCTTAACTGCTAAGGTATTAGGTGAATAATTTACTTTTCCCCACAAGTCTGTGGGGATTTTTTTTTGCACGAAGGTCGAGCTTAGCTTTGTGTTTATGTCCGTAAAGGATTACAATTGAGGTATTGAGGAGGGGTTTAATGAAAAAAGTTTCGCAAACGCTGTTAATTTTATTAAAAGCAATTGGTTGGTATTTTGTGACAACAATGTTGGCAATGATTCCTATTACAGTGATTTTTATGACAATTAATAATGGAAATATGGCAGCCTTACAATCGGATACATATACGCTCTGTTCTTTACTGGCTACGGGTGTGTTGATTTTGGTTCTTTATTTCTTTTATCGCAAACGTCAACCTGGTTTAATTGCATTTGAACCCCAGAATATGATTAGTAAATATGGCCATGGTTTGCTAATGGGTTTTTGCCTGATGCTTGTCGTTTGGCTCTTGGCTCTAGGTCTTGGTGGTATGACGACTCAATTGCATGTCCAATTTAGTCGGGTTTGGCTGATTATCTTGTTTTTCTTTGCCTTTTTGATTCAAGGTATGAGTGAAGAAGTCTTAATTCGCGGATATGTGTTGGGCCAATTAGGCCAATTTTTAAGTCCTATCTGGTCCATTGTTCTTTCGGCATCCTTATTTGCCATTATGCATGCCATGAATCCAGGTGTGATGTGGGTGGCTATCTTAAATATTTTATTATTTGGAATTTTAATGGGTATGATTAAACATTTTTCACGTTCCCTTTGGTATGTAGGGGGTCTTCATTCCATGTGGAATTTTACTCAAGGTAATCTGTTAGGTGTTCAGGTCTCAGGTTTAACCACTAAAGCGTCAGTCTTTCAAAGCCAAGCTATTGCCGGCCACGACTGGGTAAGCGGTAGTCAATTCGGTTTAGAAGCTAGTGTGACGACGACATTGGTTCTAGCGGCGATGATTGGAATTGTCTATTGGCGTGCTGAACAGAAACAGCCAGGTTGGTTAAAGACTCATCATTGATAAATGCAATTAAATTAAACCTACTTTGGGGTCACTATGTGGTGGCCCAAAGTAGGTTTTTTTATGAAAAATTAGTTACTTGGTGTCCAATTTAGATAAAAACAAAAACACGAACATTCACTAAAAACTATCCTTAGTTCGTTCGAAATTTATTGAATTGTGAGGGGAATCACGATACAATTTATCTAGAAAAGAAGAAGGAGTGACTATTTTGACAGAAATTAAGGCAGAAAACCCAACAATGGGCCAAGATACATTAATATATGGGATTGAAGATCAACCACCTTTAGGAATATCTTTTATTTTAGCTTTCCAACATATCCTAGCGGCCTTTGCGGGAATTGTAGCTGTTCCGCTTGTCGTTTGTTCAGCTTTAGGCCTAAGTGTAGAGCAAACTTCGATGATGGTTTCGGCAACTATTTTTGCTTCGGGTATTACCACCGTCTTGCAATCGAAGGGATTAGGTCCGATTGGATCACGTGTTTCAGGGATGATGGGAACCGACTTTACTTTTGTGAATCCTTCCATTAGCGTAGGGGCTAAGTTTGGGGTTGCCGGTATCGTGACGGCTACCATTACGGCATCTTTTGCCGAAATCATCTTAAGTCGTTTTATTAAACCTTTAATGCGTTTTTTCCCACCTCTTATTACGGGAACAGTTGTTTCGCTAATCGGAATTACGCTATTACCTGTTTCAATCGATTGGGCTGCCGGCGGATTCGGCGCACCTGATTATGGTTCAACTAAGAACTTAACCGTTGCCTTCATTATTATGGCCTTTACCTTAGCTTTAAGTCATTTTGGTAAGGGCATGTTCTCGACGGCTTCCGTCTTTATCGGGATGATCTTCGGTTACTTAGTGTGTATTCCTTTGGGCATGGTAGACTTAGCATCCGTCGCTAATGCTCCTTGGATTGCTATTCCCAACGTTTTACATTATGGTTTGAAATTCGATTTGGCTTCGACCTTAGCTTTTGTACCGGCATATGTTGTTTCCACTATTGGGACAGTGGGAATTATGATGGCCATTGGTGAAGCTTCGCATGAGAAAATTTCAAGTGAACGGGCGGCTGCCGGTGTCCTATGCGATGGGGTCGGCTCAATGATTTCTGGATTATTTGGTGGGGGTCCAAATACAGCTTTCTCACAAAACGTTGGCCTGATTACTTTAACGAAAGTAGCGAGTCGTAAAGTTATGATCTTGGCTGGTATCTTATTAACTTTATTAGGCGTTTTCCCTAAGTTAAGTGCCTTGATTGCGGTGATGCCTCAACCAGTATTAGGTGGTGTGGGTGTTATTATGTTTGGTCTTGTTGCGGCTCAAGGACTTAAGACTCTTTCTCAAGTTCACTTAGGTGATCGTGAACTCTTAATTATTTCTGTGGCTTTTGCCTTAGGTATTGGCGTGACGGTGCGGCCGGAAGTCTTGAAAGGTTTACCAACAGCCTTACAGATGATCCTTTCTTCAGGTATTTCAACTGGAACTTTGGCGGCCCTCATTCTGAATGTATTATTAGTGGAGCGCCGTAAGTAAAAAATAAAAAATAGCCTAGATTTCATTCAATTTGCCCCCCATACTAGGGTAGACATTGAGTGAGATCTAGGCATTCTTTTGCTTATATTCGGGGTCATATCTATTAGTCATTGAAGGAAATGACTTCTTGGTTGTAACCAAGGCCATAGCCAACTATATAGCCGATGACTAATACAGGAAGCCATTCTAATTGGCTTTCATACAAAGGCAGCTGTTTTAGCCAGGCAAAGTCGATAATGGAAAACCGCTGTAGGACGGTAAAAAGGCTGAGTAAGCTGACCAAAGCTAAAGGAACTTGGAGACTTAAACGAGAAGTTGGCCAAAGGCTGGCTACAATGATTAAAACAATGACGGAAATTGAAATGGGATAAAGGATGGAAAGAATCGGTACACTGGTTTTAATCACTTGATCAAGTCCTTGGTTAGCAAGAACAAGTGAAAGTAGGGTGAAGATGACAGCATAGGCTTCATAAGAGAGACGTGGAAAGAGTGAATGAAAATATTCAGACACGGCAGCAATTAAACCAGTTGAAGTCGTCAAACAAGCTAGAAAAACGATGGTACCTAATAAAGCGATGCCTAATTTACCAAAGCCTTGATGGGAAATAAAAATTAAGAGAAAAGTACCCAGATTTTGCTTGCCAGCTTGGGCACCAGCTAAATCGACGTGATTGCCTGCCCAGCCTAGTGCAGCATAGATTAGGACTAGTAAGGCCGCTGCGATGAAGGAAGATTTGATCGTGCCTAGCATTAAGTCACGCCGATTCTCAATGCCTAAAGCCTGTATGGAATTTAAGACGACAATTGAAAAAGCAATGGCAGCCAGGGTATCCATAGTTAAATAGCCCTCGGTAAAGCCACTGGCTAATGGATGTTGGAGCCATTCTTTATTGACAATTTCTTGAGCAGGATGATTATGATATAAGTGGATGGCTTGAATAATCAAGGCTAAAATAGTCAGTAACAAAGCTGGGGTAAGAAATTTGCCGATAGCGTTTGAAAGCTGATTCGGTTTAACGGCGATCAGAAAAGTCACCAAGAAGAAGAAGCCAGTGTAGACCAACAAACTGAAGCCGGATGGATGGTCGAGAAAAGGAACCAGACCAATTTCGTAGGCCGTAGTAGCAGTCCGAGGTATGGCAAAGAAGGGACCAATGGTTAAATAGATAGCCGAAAGGAAGAGGAATGAAAAAACAGGGTGAATTTTATAGATAGCTTGACGATATCCCCCTTGGGAAATGGAACCCACGATCATGCCAATTAGTGGTAAGCCGACGCCGGTGAGAATAAAACCGCAAATTGCCGGGATAAAGTGCTGTCCTGCATTAAAACCTAAGGCTGTGGGAAAAATTAAATTCCCCGCCCCGAAGAACATGGCAAATAGCATAAAGCCGACAATAAAGAGCTGTTTGGTTTTCATATGGCATTCCCCCGAGTTAATTATGCGATTTATTATAAAATATTTCATTAAATTAGTAAATGATTAAAAATAATTAAAACGCTTTCTTTATGCCGGAAAAAGACTTTTCTTAAATAAAGGCAAATTTTGCCTTAAATAAGGTCCAAATTTTGCCAAACTTATGGTATGATCGTTTAGCATCTAGAATGATTGAGTTCAGAGAAACTCAGTAGTGTTATTGAGAAAGGAATTTAATAATGACCCAAGAATCAATTTATGGATTAACACGTGATAATTTAACCGAATGGCTTCTTTCAGTCGGTGAAAAACGGTTCCGTGCCGATCAAATTTGGAAATGGCTTTATGATCAACGGGTGGATACATTCGCTGAAATGAATAATCTGCCTCAAAGCCTAATTGATCGCTTGAACGAACACTTTAGTTTCAGTCCCTTAGAAATTAAAATCGTGCAAAAAGCGGAAGATAAGACTACTAAGTTCTTATTCCAATTAAGTGATCAAACGATGATTGAGACGGTTCTTATGTACCATTCCTATGGAACCAGTGTCTGTGTTACGACCCAAATCGGTTGCAATATCGGTTGCAAATTCTGTGCCAGTGGCTTAATTCCTAAGCAACGAGACCTATCAGCAGGTGAAATTGTGGCTCAAATTATGTTTATTCAGAAGTATTTGGATCGGGAAGAACCTGGAACCAAAGTTTCCCATATTGTGGTAATGGGTATTGGTGAGCCGTTTGATAATTATGATAATGTGATGACTTTCTTACGGGTCGTGAATGATGATAAAGGTTTGGCTATTGGGGCTCGTCATATCACCGTTTCTACTTCAGGTTTAGCACCAAAAATTAAAGAATTTGCTCGCGAAGGTATTCAAGTGAACTTAGCGGTTTCGCTTCATGCTTCCAATAATGAAGTCCGCTCATCTATGATGCGGATTAATAATAAATATCCGATGGATGAACTGTTTGAAGCCATTTATGAGTATACAAGTTTAACCAATCGGCGGGTAACTTTCGAACACATTTTAATTGATGGGGTCAATGATAAGCCTGAGCATGCTCAAGAATTGGCTGATTTATTAAAACCGATGCGCAAGCTAGCTTATGTTAATTTAATTCCTTATAATCCAGTTGTAGAGAATCCTTATGAACGAAGCAAGCCTGAAAATATTGCTAAATTCTTTGATATTTTAATGCAAAATAAGATCAATTGTGTTGTGCGAAAAGAGCACGGTACGGACATTGAAGCGGCTTGTGGTCAATTGCGGAGTCAATATTTACGTAAACAACGTCGCAAACGCGCTGAAGCGTCAGAAAAATAATCTTAATTGGGTCCAAGCTAAATGATCCTTAGCTTGGGCTTTTTTGATGCTAAGGAAGGCTACTTGACTAGCAAGAATATCATCGCTAGAATTTAGGTGCAAACAAGGAAGAAACGCATTTGTAAGCGGTATCGTGATGAAAAGAGGAGAACTTTTATGGATATAAAGTTAGCTAGTCAAGCTGTTTTGACGGATATGATTCAATGGCGACGTGATCTACACCAGATACCAGAGTTAGGCAACGAATTGCCACAAACCGTGGCTTATGTCTGTCACGTTCTAGAAGAATTAGGTATTGACTATGATTCGTCTTATGTGGAGGGTAATGGCATTGTTGCTTTGATTGACGGCCAAGGCCCTAAGTCTGAAACTAGCCAACGTGTATTAGCTATGCGAGCTGATATGGATGGACTACCGATTCAGGAAGCGACAGGTTTGGTTTTTAGTTCTTTAAACCAAAATATGCATGCTTGCGGTCATGATGGACATACGGCTATTTTACTTGGAGCAGCGAAAATACTGCAAGCTAACCGTCATCTATTCTCCGGGACCATTAAATTGATTTTTCAGCCGGGTGAGGAATATCCTGGTGGCGCTCGGCCTATGATTGAAGAGGGAGCTTTGGACAATCCGCGAGTGACCCGGATTGTTGGCATCCACGAAGGGCAGTTGGATCCCAACGCACCCAGTGGGACCATCGCCTATAAAGCTGGAGCCTTAATGGCCTCTATGGATCGTTTTCTAATCGAGATAGTAGGTAAAGGCTGGCATGGAGCCTACCCAGAACAGGCCCACGATCCTATCGTGGCGGCTGGACAATTAATCACCGCTCTACAAACCATCAAAAGTCGAAATATTAAGGCGAGTCAAGCTCATGTTATCTCGATTACTCGTGTTGAGGGTGGCTATAACCAAAATATTATTCCGGATTGCGTTGAATTAGAAGGAACGGTGAGAACCTTTGATGATGAATTGCGGCGCTTTATTCATCAGAAAATAGACCAAATAGCGCAAGGGATTAGCCAGGCAATGGGGGTTACGTGTCGAGTGACCTATGATTATAAATATCCGGCTGTCCTCAATGATGCTCAAGTAGTCGAGGAGTCCGTGGCGGCTTTAAGCCGGCAATTTGGCCCTGACCGCTTATTTGCATGTCAGGAAGCCTTAATGGGTGGCGAAGACTTTGCTTTTTATTTAAAAGAGGTTCCAGGTGCGTATTTCTTTTTGACTAATCCGGGAATGATTGAAGGGGCTTTTCATGGTCATCATCATCCGAAATTTGATGTGGATGAAAGTTATTTTGCCTTAGGGGCAGCGACTTTTGTCAGCTTGGCTTTGGATTATTTAGCCTAGTTTTGTTGAATCAAAAGGGAGATAGAACCCATGCAAGTAATTGACGATTTAGCTCTCATCGAGGAAGCTAAACGGACCCAATCGCTTTTTGTCATTCTAGTGACGCAAGATTCCTGTGGCGTTTGTCATGCCATAGAAGGTCCGTTATCGGCTATCTTGGCTGATAAGGAAATTCCAGCTTTTCAGATTAAAGCTAATAATTTGCCGCAAGTCGCGTCTTATTTAGAAGTATTGACCGTTCCAGTCGTCTTAATCTTTCAGTATGACAGGGAGATTCATCGCCAAGCTCGTTTTATTGATTTAATGCGAATAGAACGATTGTTGACCCAAGTCGCGCAATAAGTAACTAAAAACCCCCTAATTTAGACTAGGAGTAAGAACTCGATGTCTAGATTAGGGGGATCTGTTTTATCTTCTCTTTCTAGTAGCGATATCTTTTTTGAAGATAGCGAGCGAAGAGGGAGAGGGAGTAACAAATGATGAAATAATACAAGGCCAAGAGCATAAACATAGGGATAACATAATTATTATTTTGTCCATAGACAATTTGAGCACTGTGCATTAATTCAGGTAAAGTGATGACGGTTGCTAAGGAAGTATCTTTGATTAAAGCAATCAGTTGGCTGACAACTGAAGGCAAAGTCTGGCGAACCGCTTGAGGGAGTAAGATGTAGCGTAAGGTTTCATTTGGCGTGAAGGCAGAGGCTAGACCGGCTTCGGTTTGTCCAAGAGGAATGGCTTGCAAGCCGCCGCGGATGATCTCAGATACCATACAGGATTCAAAGACCGTCATGGCCACAATAGTGGACCAGAAGGGATTGAAGTGAACTCCCAAACGAGGCAAGGCAAAATATGTGAAGAAAATGATTAACAAGAGGGGAAGGTTGCGAATGGTATCAATGACTAAGCCTAATAGCTGTGAAAAACCAGGAATTTTCAAATAACGAAGAATCCCCAATAAGTTACCAAGAAGAATACTAAAGGTAATGGTTAAAGCAGCTACTTCCAAAGTTACTATCAAGCCCTTAAGAAGAAAGCGTAGATTAATCCATTGATAGGCATCGGTAAAATTCATATGTCATTCCTCCTTTTAAGATAGGGCTAAGCGGCGTTCCAAATGCTTCATTAAGAAGGTTAATGGAACGGTGATGCATAAGTAGAATAGGCCAATTAATATATAGGTTTCAAAGGTGTTGAAGGTTTCTTGGGAGATTAAATCGCCGTAGTACATCAAGTCAAGACCGGCCACCATGGCTAGAGTCGATGAGTTTTTGACTAAGTTAATAAATTGATTGCCTAGAGCAGGGATAATGATGCGAACGGCTTGAGGTAAAATAATATAGCGCATGGTTTGTTGACGAGTAAAACCTTGGCTTAAGCCAGCTTCATGCTGACCGACACTAATTGATTGGATACCAGCACGAACATTATCAGCAATGAAGGAAGATGTATAGAGAGTTAAGCCAATAACCCCTGCTGCAAAGCCATCAATTGGGAAGACATACATCGGGATCACGATATAAAAGAACATGACGATGACCAAAAGGGGAATATTACGGAAGAATTCAACGTAGCAAGTTGCTAGACGACGGGTAAGACCTGAGGGTGAAACTTGGAGTACCCCCATCAAACCACCTAGGAGGCACGAACCGATTAAAGCGATGCAACTCGCTAATAAAGTGTGAAGGAAGCCCTCAACTAACTGAGGACCATATTGGTTTAAGAGTGCAGACATATTATTTGGCCTCCTTTGGGGGTAAAGTTCCGAACCATTTAAGGTAGAGTTTATCGTAGGTACCATTTTGGTGAAGAGTTTCTAAGGCACGATTGATTTCGTTGAGTAAAGGTTTTTGCCCCTTATTCACAGCGATGCCATAAGGATCTTCAGTAAAGTTGCCTCCAACGAGTTTATATCCTTTATTTTGTTTCATTAGACCTAAAAGAATGGAATTGTCAGTTGACATAGCTTGTCCTTGACCGGAAGCTAAGGCAGTAAAGGCTTCGTTGTAGGTATCTAATTCTAAGATGCCAGTTTGAGGAGCTAATTCTTTAATATGTTTAGCGGCTGTCGTCCCTTTAACAACAAGTACTTTATCTTTGCTGGTCAAGTCTTTAACACTCTGGATAGGAGAGTTATTGGGAACGAGGAGTGATTGCCCTGCATCAAAATAAGAACTTGAGAAATCAACGATTTTTTGTCGTTCAGGGGTAATAGTCATGGTGGCAATAATCACATCGATATTCCCATTCTTTAATAGAGGAACCCGGGTTTTACCTGTGACTTCGGTGAAGACGGCTTTGCCCTTACCTTGCGTCATTTCAGCCGTTAAGGCTTTAGCGATGTCAATATCAAATCCTTGCAATTCAGCGGCTTCGATATTATAGATGCCAAATAGGTTGGTATCGGCTTTGACGCCCCAGGTAATGACATGTTGATCTTGTTTTTGAATCCGACTGAGAATATCTTGTTGGCTAGCTTTATTGCTACAAGCTGATAAGCAAAAGAAGCAAATCATTAATAAGGGGATTAAAAAGCGTTTCTGTTTCATAAGAGCCCTCCTTAATGTGAAATGACTTTGTTTAAGAAGTGGATAGTTGCTTCGTGTTCTGGATGAGCAAAGAAATTCTGACTTGGACGATCTTCAAGGATAGATCCATCTTTCATAAAGATGGTGCGATCGGATACTTCGCGAGCAAAGCCCATTTCATGAGTCACGACAATCATCGTCATGTTATGCTCTTGAGCCAGTTTTTTCATAACGTCGAGTACATCTCCGATTGTCTCAGGGTCTAAAGCAGAGGTTGGTTCATCAAATAGCAAGGCTTTAGGATTCATGGCTAAGCCGCGTGCGATGGCTACCCGTTGTTTTTGCCCACCAGAAATTTGGCGTGGATAGTGATCTTTTTTATCCCACATATTAACTTTAGTGAGGAATTTTTCTGCACGTGCCACGGCTTCTTCCTTGCTTAAACCAAGGACCTTCATCGGAGCTAAAGTGATATTTTCTAATACAGTCATGTGAGGATAGAGCTCAAAATGTTGGAATACCATCCCGACTTGTTGACGGATGGTGCGGATGTCTGTTTCAGGAGCACCGATTTCTTGACCCAATACGGTCAAACGACCTGAATCAAATTGCTCTAGTCCATTAATACAACGAATGAGAGTTGATTTACCTGATCCAGATGGACCTAGGATAGTAACGACTTCACCTTCGTTAATGGTAAGATTAATATCACGTAAGGCATGGTAGTCACCATAGTATTTGTTGAAGTCTTTGAATTCGATCATATTCATTCCTACTTTCTTTTAGATTGTTAAAACCAGAGCAATAAATTAGTTTTTAATGAGAAACTACAGTGAATACTGTAATATAAATGCATATATAATGTCAAGGCTATATTTATATAAAGTTAGAATTATAACAAACTTGTCTGTAAGTTGCGAAAATGAGCAAGAAAACCGGAACGTTAAAACGCTTTCATGAACATATTTGACCAGAGTTTTATTTGTGAATACTGAACAAGGACTTGCGTTTGTAAGCGTTTGCCTTGATTTGCACAAGATTTTTTCGGAAAAATTTGATTTGGACCTATTTTGTTTATTATTTTTGGGGTCTCTGCTTTATGAATATGCAAGGAGATGCTATACTAATTTATGGTAAGGCTTTCAGGTTGGATGGGTTTGGCAAAGAAGGAGAGGTTTAATCATGTATAAAATTTTAACGAACGATGATTATCGAATGTCGACATGGAGTGGTGGAACGACGACGGAAATCTTGTTAGATCCGCCACAAGGAAATTACCAAGAACGTGATTTTAATTTTCGTATTTCAACGGCAACTGTTGACTTGCCTGAATCGGAATTTTCACCTCTAGAAGGTTTTAAGCGGATTATCATGCCACTTGAAGGTCAAATGACCCTCACGCATACGAGTCAAAATGACCAAGCAGAAGTGGTTGAGCTTGCGACCTTTGAAACAGATTATTTTGAAGGCGGCGATTTAACTCACAGCGTGGGTAAATGCACTGATTTTAATCTCATATATAAACCTCATTATTCTGGAACAATGAATGCTTTAGAGGGAGGAGAAGAGCGCTCTTTATTTGCTGGAGAAACTTATATCTTTTATGCCCTTCAAGATGTAGAACTTAATTTGATGCCAGAATGGGATCAAGATAGTCAAGGGGAAACTCTTCACCTTGAAAAAGGACAGTCCTTATATGTAACGGATCTAGAAGATACCTATCTCTTAAGCTTACAAGGCCAAGAGAACCAAGTAGTTACCATAGAAGTCTGTGTGTATTTAAATGATTAAACTAAAAAATAGAACCTACTTAAGTTTCCTTAAGTAGGTTCTATTTATTTAGTCTCGCGGTATGGGGTAGTTTTCAATAACTTTTAGAAGGTCTGTTTCGTTTAAAATATGAATGGGGGTCTTAGCTACAATAAGTTCTAAGGCTTTTTTAGTCTTGGTAGATACCCCTTTTGGATTCCGTTTTATATTCTGTTGGCCGCAAAGGAGATAGTGGGTATGCTGGGTAGGTTGATTTTGGATAATGGCCCCTGATTTAATTAAATAGGTCAGTAATTGTTGTCGATGCGCACACTTAAAAGAACCGGTAATGACAAGATTCTGTTGGTAGAAGGGATGATTAGGGTCTAGATTCAGTTGGTCTAGCGGAGTGAGTTTATAAGAGGGGCTGGTCTGTTTGGGAGATCGACTAGCGCGCTTATTAAAACCGTGTTGGCCTAAGCAGCCTAAACGAGGATATCCTAATAAAGAGGCCAATTCACTTGGTTCTTGGAGTTCGTAATTCTTTAGTAAAGCGTTGAGTATTTGACCACAAATTAAGGCATCACTAAGAGCGTTATGGTGATCTAACGGAAGTTGGTAGTAATTGGCTAAGGTATTTAATCGATGATTTGGGACGTCCTTTATGACTTGTTTGGTAAGAGCAACCGTACATAAATATGAAAGAGGCGGGATTGGAAGTTGATATTTGCTCATGACGCCACTAAGAGCCGCCATATCGAAAGGGGCATTATGGGCGACAATAGGGTAATCGGCAATAAAAGATAAGACATCCTCATGGATTTGGGGCCAAGTAGGTTGTTGATGGACATCATCCGGGGTAATATGATGAATTTGCATATTATGCCAAGAAAAATTTTCTTGGGGATTGATTAGTTGATAATACTGATCAACAATTTGTCCGTGCGTGAACTTGACCAGACCGATTGAGCAAATACTAGCTGTGTTTTGATTAGCTGTCTCTACATCTAATGCTATGAAGCTTGACATTGTTTTTGCCCCTTTCATAATGTTGGGCTAATTATAACAAAAAAACTCGCCGTAGCGAGTTTTTGAGTATAAATATTAGAAAAGTAGGTTTGGACATTCTTCGTTGTTAAGGACTTGATGGAAATTATCGTAAGAAAATTCAACCATATTGCTGACTGCCTCTTCGGTGTTGGAACCAATGTGTGGCGTCATTAAGACGCGTGGATAAAGTTCAACTAGTTCCTTGATAGTCGAATCAGGGATTGGGTTCTCTTGATCAAATTCTTTAAAGAAAATAGTTGATTCATTTGCTAAGACGTCGGTTGCAAAACCGGCTAATTTATTAGCTTTTAAGGCCTTTAAGATGGCTTCGTTGTCTTGTAATTCGCCACGAGCGGTGTTCACTAAGATAGCATCATGGCGCATTTTATTAATGAATTCTTCATTTACCATCTTATCGTTTTGACCAGGGATATAGGCTGGATGAAGACTGACAATGTCACTCATGGCTAATAAATCATCTAATTCAACAAATTCAATCATTTCTTTGGCTTCATCAGATTGGTAGATATCGTAGCCAATGACACGGGCTCCTAAGCCCTTGTATAGTTTGGCTTCAGTTAAACCAATTTTACCGGTACCAATAATGCCGACCGTTGATTTGCGGATTTCGCGTGAGAACATCTGTGGGCTGACCTTGAAATTACCATGAGAAGTCCGATCTGCGGTGTATTGGACATTGCGTAACAGAGACAAAGCCATGGTCAAGGCTAACTCAGCAATGGCATTAGGTGAGTAACCTGGAACACGGGCTACTATTTGGCCAAGTTCTTGAGCAGCTTTAAGATCGATATGATTATAACCGACTGTACGAGTGAACACGTATTTGATGCCATAGTCTTTTAGTTGACTTAAATTTTGACGGTCAGCGACACAATTCGCACGCAATAAGACAGCGTCGTGATCTTTAGCCGTTTCAATATTATCGTGAGTCAGTAAGTCCGGAATTAAAGTTAATTGGTAGTGATATTTATTCAATGAATGGAATATATCCACTTCATTGGGACGAACACCATAACAAGCAATTTTAAACATAGAGGACTCCTTTCAGATTTAGAATAAGCCAGCTGTTGATAGGACTTGTAAAATAACAATCCAGATTGGAATGGCGATGACAGCAGCTAATGTAGATAGAAGTGAAGCGTTAGACGTTAATAAAGCATCGCGATCAAAACCGATTGCATAGGCTGCCGCAACCGTTGCTGTTGGAGTGGCCATCATAATAGCCGTAGCTGCAATCGCAATAAATTGTAAGTCTAAAATGCCAAGAGCGTTAAGGATAAGAATACCCACCAAGTTAATTAACGGAACCATCACAACTTTGATAAAGCTATAGTACCAAGCAATTTTGTTGCTGGCTGCTTTTTTGAAATCGACTTCGCCTAATTGAGCCCCGATTGACAACCAAGCAAGAGGAGATGCTAAACTACTCAAGTATTTCATCGGATCGAATAACCATGGAGCTGTTGTATCGATACGTAAGAAAGCGACTTTTTCACCTGCTACTGTAACCTGAGGAAGAGAGCCTTGGAAAACCCAAATGAATAAACCAAGGAAAGTCGCGATGACAATTAAATTACCGAAGATTTGTTTGAGGTTCTTCTTTTCGAATTTTAAACCAGACATTGTCACATATGCCCAAGTATATAAGAAAATACGATAACCAATGTTAAATATATTCGCATAAATGGTTCCCTCATCACCATAAATAGCGGCAATCATAGGGATTCCGAAGAAAGTGGTTGAACCAAAGACACTCAGTACAGATAAAGTCGTTTGACGATCTTTAGGAAATTTCATATAGAATAATGGCGTTAAGAAAATCAAGATAATATATAGAGCAATACCCCAAATAAGAACGCCCATACTTTGACTTAATTGGCTTGGATTAATGGGTTTCATAAAAGCTGTGAAAGCTAATGCTGGTAAGGCTACTTTTAGGACTAAATTGGATAATACTTTGGCCACATTCTCACCAAAAATCCCTTTGCGGCGGCAATAAAAACCAACTAAGATGATGAGAACGGTAGAGGCAATCGCACTCAATACTTCAGGGTTTGAAAAAGTTCCTGCAATAACTTGTGAAATATTCATAATATTTCCCCTTTCAAAAATAATTTTTTGCTACATAAGTATATACAATTTTTCACAATATAACAAGAAAATATTTTTCATAAAAAGGGCTATATATAAGCTTTTGTAAATGATTACGTTTTCAGATATTCATAATTAAGTGGTTTACGTCACAAAGGTAAGTAAATATATTGCATGTTAAGGAACAAAATAATAACAAAAAAACACACCACATGTTAAATAAATAACAAGTGGTGTGTTTTATTTAGACATTTATTAATGTTCGTTAGGATCATTTTCTGCATCTTGATGCGTTGGGTGGATTGTGCCAGGCACATGATCAGGGCCAGCATAAATTGTATAAAGTTTTAAAGGTTGATCACCTGTATTTTCAACGTTATGCCACATATCCGCTGGAACGAAGATAGCATCATCATCGCTAACTTCTTGTTGGAAGTTCAAATTATCTTTGCTAGGACCCATTTTGCAGAGGCCTTGACCTTTTTCGATTCGGAGGAATTGATCAATACCTTCATGAACTTCTAGGCCGATATCATCTCCAGGTTGAATGGTCATAACGGTTAATTGAAGCTTTTCACCCGTCCATAGGGTGGCACGGAAATTCTCATTATCGACGGTTGCTTTCTCGATGTCTAACACATAAGGTTCTTTACCATGATCTTTGTAATCCATTGTCATCTTTTTCACTCCGTTTCTACTAATAATGATTATAATTAAAGTCTAACACTGATTGTTTTTAAGTCAAATAAAACGAATATACCCGACTAACCTTTGCAAGTTAACGGATTATCACTATAATAGAAATAATAAATTAGTGTATATGATTGAGGAGTAGTCTATGAGTCGTGAGAAGTTAAAATCATTAAAACGAATTGTCATTAAAATTGGAACCAATTCGATTATGCGCCCGGGTCAACAAGTTGACTTCCGTAAGCTTGATCGGATAGCGTTTGTGTGTTCATCATTACAACAAGAGGGTTATGAAGTTATTTTGGTTTCTTCTGGAGCTGTAGGAGTAGGTGCGGCTATGTTGAAGGTCAGTGATTATCCCAAAGAAATTTCTGAGCAACAAGCGCTCGCTTCCGTTGGGCAAGGAGCCTTAATGAACTTATATAGTCGCTTTTTCCGAGCCTATCAACAATTCGTGGGTCAAATTCTTATTACACGTGACGTGGTGGACTTTCCTTCTTCAAAATATAATTGTCAAACAGCAATTAATACCCTATTAAAGAAGGGTATTATTCCGATTATTAATGAAAATGATGCGATATCCGTTGACGAAATGAATCATCAGACCAAATTTGGTGACAATGATACCTTATCGGCTATTGTTGCCCGTTTAATCGAGGCTGACCTCTTGGTGATTATGAGCGATGTGGACGGACTCTATGATAAAAATCCAAAACTCCATTCTGATGCGGAACTCCTCGACCACATTAGTGCCATTACGCCAGAGGTTTTGGCTATGGCTGGCGGATCGGGTTCAACTTTTGCGACGGGTGGCATGGAGACAAAATTACGGGCGGCTGAATTAATTTTGGCCAATCAACAAGCTATGATTATCACGTCGGCAGCGGATCCGACTGTTTTATTCGATATTGTTGCTGGAGAAAAAGTGGGCACCTTATTTTCGCAAGTCTAGGAGGAAACCATGAAAGATTTAGTATTAATGGAGATGGGAAAGACGGCTCAAGCGACTGCGCGTCGTTTACGTCAAGTTAGTGTCAAAGAAAAGAATGAAGCTCTAGAGAAAATGGCTCAAGCGCTTGAAGAACACCAAGAGGCTATTTTACAAGCTAACCAAGAAGATTGCCGGTTGGCCCAAAATAATGGATTGAGTTCAGCAATGATTGAACGGTTGAGTTTAAATCCAGAGCGAGTAGTCGCTATGGCACAAGGTTTACGATTTATTGCTACTTTGGCTGATCCGACTCAAATGAGTGACCGGCAGTGGGTGAATGAGGATGGCCTTCTAATTAGCCGCCGTCGCGTGCCAATTGGCGTGATTGGAATTATCTACGAATCGCGGCCGAACGTGACAGTTGATGCGACAGGCCTTTGCTTAAAAGCGGGGAATGCGGTAATTTTACGTGGAGGTAAAGAAGCCTTAAATAGTAATCGAGCGATTGTCCAAGCCATGCAAACTGGCTTGAAACAGACTGTCGTTCCTGCAAGTGCGGTTCAATTGATTGAGGATCCTTCTCGTGAATTAGCGACCGCTTTAATGCAATTTAATGAATGTATTGATTGCCTCATTCCTCGCGGGGGAGCAGGGCTCATTTCATCTGTGGTTAAGAATGCTACGGTTCCGGTTATAGAAACAGGGACGGGCAACTGTCATCTCTATTGTCATGAAGCGGCTGATTTAGCTATGGCTCGAGATATCTTGTTAAATGGAAAAGTTCAACGGCCGTCGGTTTGCAATGCCTTAGAGACCGTCTTAGTGGATCGATCGATTGCAGCTCATGCCGTTCCTTACTTGGCCCAAGCCTTGCTAGATCAAGGAGTGGAAATTCGGGGTGACGAGGCAACTTGTCACTTGGTACCACAAGCTGTCTCGGCTAAGAAGATAGATTACCAGATGGAATTTCTGGATTATGTGATTGCCTTTAAGGTTGTCGATAATTACCAAGAAGCGATCGATCATATTGAACAATACTCAACCGGTCACTCCGAAGTTATTATCACTCAGAATTATCAAGTCGCTCAAGATTTCGTTAATGATATCGATTCTGCTGCCGTTTATGTTAATGCCTCGACTCGGTTTACCGATGGAGCCATGTTTGGTTTTGGTGGTGAAATTGGTATTTCCACGCAAAAATTACACGCTCGTGGACCAATGGGATTGGAAGCTTTGACTTCCTACAAGTATATTGTTTTAGGTAGTGGTCAAGTTCGAGCATAATGCTTTAAGCCAGACAATGAGGTGTCTGGCTTGTCTTATACATTTTTTAAAGGAGGGACTATCTTGATTAAAGTAGTATTTATCTGTTTAGGCAATATTTGTCGTTCACCCATGGCTCAAGTCGTTTTTCAAGATGAGGTAGCCAAAGCGGGTTTAAGTCATGTAATCGAGATAGATTCTGCTGCTACAAGCTCTTGGGAGGAAGGAAACCCTACTCATCCGGGAACACGCCAGAAATTAGCGCAAGTAGGGTTAAGCTGTGACGGTTTGGTTTCGCGCCCCTTGCATTTGAATGATGGGCAAGCGGATTACCTGATAGGGATGGATCAGACAAATATCACTGATATTAAGCAACAATTGGGTCCGCATATTAAAGGACAAGTCAAGCGATTGTTGGACTACACGGACCAAGCCCGTGATATAGCAGATCCGTGGTATACGGGTGATTTTGAACAAACTTACCAAGATGTTCGGTTGGGCTGTCAGGCTTTACTTGCTTACCTCATCGAACAAGAAAAATTGTCATAACAAGAAGGAGTGAATCACTATTAAAACAGAACAAATTGAGGGACGCGAGGTTTCCAATTTAAATTTATTTGATGTATTTTCACTAGGATTTGGTGGTGCTGTGGGAGCCGGAATTTTTGTATTGACAGGGTTAGCCATCCAAGCAACAGGGCGTTCGGTGATTTTAGCGGTCGTTTGTGCGGTTATTTTTATGGTTTTAGCTAACTTCTTCTCAATCTTATTAGCCTCGATGTTTAAGTTGACGGGCGGAGACTATAGCCAGAAAGCACTCTTGTTCAATCCGCTGATGACAGGCTTAACGGGCTACCTTAATTTTATTTTTGCTTGTTCAATTGCCATGTATGCTATTGCTATAGTTCAATATGGGTCTATGATTTTTCCACAAATTAAGGTCTATGATAAATGGATTGAAATTGCGATTATTTCTTTTTTCTTTTTAACGACCATTCGAGGCTCCAAGTTTATGTCGCAAGTTAATAATGTGATGACAATCATCTTGATGGGAGCTCTGGGATTATTTATTTGCTTCGGCTTGCCGGAGATTGATTATAGTCATTATTTTACAAATGAGCCTTTTTTCAAACATGGCTTTACGGGTTTTATTAGTGCGGTTGCTTTAATGTCGTTTGCCTGTCAGGGTATTACTCAAGGTCCTATTTCGGTGGCTACGGTGACTCGGGACTCTTTGCGAACGATTCCTAAAGCCATGGGTTTAGTTGCTTTAGCCTTGGCATTCTTCTATGGTTTTATTACCTTAGTGGCTTCAGGCGTCTTGCCAACTCACGATGTTGCAGGTAAGAATCTTAGTTTAGTTGCTCAAGCTATCTTTCCTCATTGGGTGTTTGTGGCTTTTGTTCTAGCAGGAGCAGTGTTTGCCATTGCGACGTCCTTAATGAGTATGATTACCATGGTTCGCTATCCTATTTTAAAAGTGGCCCAAGATGGTTGGTTACCGGGGGTTTTTAGTAAAACCACGCAGGAGGGCTATCCATATGTCATCTATGGTGTCTATTATTTGATTGCTATCTGTCCAATATTATTCAATTTATCGCTCGATGTACTTGTTTCAGCCATTATGATTCCGTTAATGCTGATGAATGTATATTTGAACATTGCATGCCTAAAAATGATTAAAGATTACCCTCGCCGTTGGCAGCAATCGATTCTTCATATGCCCAAACCGTGTATCTATCTGATTTCGGCTTTGGCGACGGCAGCTTCGGCTGTTGTCTGCTATCAACTGTTTGTGGGCTTAACCTCTTTCCAGAAAATCTTGATGGTTGTTGTTTCTTTAGCCTTGTATATCTTTGCCTATGTGCGGATTAAGGCAGGTCATGTTGATTTGTCTAAGCTTGAAGCGGAACGGCAAGAAATTTTAATCGATTTGGATGAAACAATAGGATAACTTTTGGTGACTGGCTTAAAATTTGTTAAACTGATGAGGCAAGAAGAGGTGAACAAATGGATAAGCAAAAATTAAAAACCCTATTTTGGTCCACATTTACTTTGAGTGCCTTTACCTTTGGTGGGGGCTACGTCATTATTTCTCTCATGCGGTCTAAATTCGTCAATCAACTTCATTGGCTTGAGGAAGAGGAGATGCTCGACTTAATCGCCATTGCTCAATCCTCGCCGGGTGTTATAGCTGTCAATGGGGCGATTGGTGTGGGATATAAGGTAGCCGGTCTGATGGGCGTGTTAGTAGCCGTCTTGGGTACTGTCTTACCCCCTTTTACAATCATCACAGTTATTTCTTTCTTTTATGAGGCGTTAGCGCAAAATCCGCTCTTTGATCAACTCTTAGATGGAATGCAAGCGGGTGTCGCTGCAGTCATCTGTTTAGTTGTGTGGGACTTGTTAGTGAAGTTAAATGAAAAGGCAACTTGGCTAGAATACGTGATTTTATCCTTGGCTTTTATAGCAAGCTTTGTCTATCATTTGAATGTGGTCTATATCATTTTGGCTTGTATTGCTTTAGGCATAGGCTTAACTTTTTGGCGCAAATCCACTTCAGATAGTGAAGGGGAGGTCGCGTCATGATTCTTTGGGAACTCTTTATTGCTTTTTTGCAGATTGGTGCGTTCAGTTTTGGTGGGGGCTATGCAGCCTTACCTTTATTACAAAATCAAGTTGTAACTATTCATGGTTGGCTGAGTGTGGAAGAGTTTAATCATTTAGTTACTATTTCGCAGATGACACCTGGACCAATTGCCATCAATTCGGCAACGTTCATTGGTATTCGCGTAGCGGGTCCACTAGGAGCGGTTGTGGCTACCACTGCGAGTGTTTTACCTTCTTGTATTTTGGTCACGCTGATTACTTTCCTTTATGTTAAGTATAAAGATATTAGTCTTCTGCAATCGGTCTTATCTGTTTTACGGCCGGCGGTTATTGCCTTGATTGCTGGGGCTGGCCTATCTATTTTGTTAACCTCTATCTTTGGCGTATCGGCGCAAATTAATTTGGCTCATTTCAATTGGGCAATGGCTGCGATATTCTTACTATGCTTGGTTTTATTAAAGAAAGGCTACAATGCTATCGGCATAATGTTTTTAGCTGGAATTTTAAACATGATTCAAGCCAATTTGTTCCAATGAAATTATAACAGAATAACAAATTCATAATATTACAGTTGTGAATGCGCTTTTATTTGTGAAAATAAGGGCGTGTTTTTTTGTTTTGCTTTCTGGATGGTTTAATTGAATTTTGGGGTCGGATACCATTTAGAAGTTGCCAATTAATTTTAGACAATGTGAATTTTTAGCAAAGAACGTAGCTGTCTATTGAAAAACATTGATAGTAAAGAGGTTGTGAATGTGAATCATTTAACTAATTACTTGTGTATTTAATCTGTTTTATTTATAATGGACCTAACTTAGAAGAGAGGTCGTGTCGATATGACATCAGAAGAAAGAGAAACAGTCACGTCGTTTATTAACAAAGTTCTAAACGGAACTGCTATTGCCATTGTCGTGGCTCTTATTCCTAATGCAATTTTAGCTACAGTTTTAAAACCATTTGTTGCTAATTCTGCTTTAGCGATGGATTTTTATCATATTGTTGTTGTATTCCAATTTCTAACGCCAATTATGGCCGGGGTTCTTATTGGTCAACAGTTTAAATTGACTCCAATGCAAATGTTGGCTGTAGGTGGCGCTGCTTTTATTGGATCTGGCGCTTGGGTCTTTAATCCTGAAATTGTAACCGCGGTGGGTAAAGGCGCTTTTCAATTAAAGGGAATCGGTGACTTAATCAATATGATGCTAACAGCATCGTTAGCTGTCTTAGCTATTAAAGCAGTTGGCCATAAGTTTGGATCCCTGAATATCATTTTATTACCTATTTTAATCGGGACGGGTGTTGGTTTTGTAGGTTGGAAATTATTGCCTATTGTTTCCTCGATTACGACCTTAATTGGCCAAGGTATCAATAGCTTCACGACTCTTCAACCTTTATTGATGACTATCTTGATTGCTATGTCCTTTGCCATTATTATTGTGAGCCCCATTTCAACCGTTGCGATTGGTTTAGCTATTGGCTTAGACGGATTGGCTTCTGGAGCAGCATCGATGGGGATTGCTGCGACCACGGCTGTCCTAGTATGGGGAACCTTAAAACGTAATAAAACGGGGGTTCCTGTTGCGATTGGTTTAGGTGCTATGAAGATGATGATGCCAAATTTCTTAAAACATCCGATTATGGCCGTGCCCTTATTAATTAATGCGGCTCTCTGTGGAGCAATGGTGCCTATGTTTAATTTGGTAGGGACACCCGCTACTTCTGGCTTTGGTTTAGTAGGTTTAGTGGGTCCGATTGCTTCCTTGCAAGGAGGATGCGGCGTGGCTATCATGATTTTGGCATGGATCGTCATTCCTTTTGTGGGTGGTTTTATCGCTAATAAAGTTTGTCAAGATATGTTGAAATTATATACCGATGACATCTTTGTTTTTGAAGGTTAAGTAAAATAAGGAGGATATTTGTATGTTAATTTATATTGCTGGATCCGGGGCTATGGGATGTCGTTTTGGTTATCAATTAAGTAAAACAAATCATGAAGTGATTTTATTGGATAATTGGGCCGACCACATTAAGGCAGTGAACGAACAAGGTTTGCGGGTGACTGGAGATATCGAAGAAACAGTTCAAATTCCAATGATGTTGCCTAGCCAAGCGACCCGGCAAGCTGATTTAATTATCTTATTTACCAAAGCCATGCAGTTAACAACTATGTTAAGTGATATCCAATCCTTAATTGGTTCAGACACTAAGGTGCTTTGTTTATTAAATGGTTTAGGGCATCAAGAAGTGATTAGCCAATATGTTCCTTTGAAAAATATCTTGATGGGGGTAACGGTTTGGACAGCGGGTCTTCCAGAACCAGGTCATGTGAATCTTAAAGGGGTCGGTACGGTTAATTTACAAAGTATTGACCCAGCAGAAAAGGAGGCTGGTCAAGCTGTCGCTCAAGTTCTGAATGAAGCTGGTTTGAATGCGACTTATGACGAAGATGTGGTTCCATCAATCTGGCGCAAAGCCTGTGTCAATGGTAGTATGAATTCAACCTGTGCTCTAGTAGATTGCACGATTGGTCAATTTTTTGCCAGCCAAGAAGGGAAAGACTTAGTCAAAGCCATTATTCATGAATTCGTGATCGTGGCCAAAGCTGAAGGTGTGGTACTAAATGAAGACGAAATGGTTCAATATGTGATGGATACATCGATTAAAGCGGCTCATCACTATCCTTCTATGCATCAAGACCTCGTTCAAAATAAACGCTTAACGGAGATTGATTATCTGAATGGTGCAGTGAATCAAATGGGGCAAAAACACGGAATTGATACGCCAGTATGTCGTACAATCACCCAATTGATTCATGCCAAAGAAAGCTTGTTCCAGAATAAATAAGCTAATTAAAAGGCCCGCTTTCGCGGGCCTTTTTGTATGGAATTAAGAATCAACTATTCGATAATTCCATTTTCATATTTAGCAGCAACTCCAGTTGCTCGTAAGATATATTTGATGATTTCGACAATAACAATGATGCTGAATGAAGCAAACACCACAATCTCAATATGTTGGAAATCTGGTACAGTAACTGAGAAGAATTGGTTGATACCAGGCGTTAAGATAACGCCTAATAAGAGAATACCCGAACCAATTGAAGCAATGTTTAAGTATTTGTTATTGAATGGATTTGAGCTTAGGAGTGATTGGAAGACTGATTTCACGTTATAGGCGTGGAATAGTTGGATCAAACCTAAGGTTGCAAAAGCCATCGTTTCTCCTTCATTTATTGATAGTTTTTGTTGGTAAACAGTGAACCAATAAACAAAGAGGGTAATACCTCCTTCAAGGATACCTTGGTAAATAATGGAAGGTAAGACACCGTTCGATAAGAAGTTAGATTGTTTAGTCCGTGGAGGACGTTTCATTGAGTTCTTCTCGGCTTTTTCCATACCTAAGGCAATTGCTGGGAAAACATCCGTTACAAGGTTAATCCAAAGGATATGAACCGGTTCAAGGATGGTCCAACCCATCAAGGTGGCAATGAATAAGGTTAAGACTTCCCCTAAGTTAGCTGATAATAGATATTGGATGGCTTTTTGAATGTTAGCGAAGACTTTACGACCTTCTTCAACAGCCACAACAATAGTTTCGAAGTTGTCGTCGGCTAGAACCATATCAGAAGCTCCTTTAGAAACTTCGGTACCGGTAATTCCCATACCAACCCCGATATCGGCTTGTTTAAGGGATGGAGCATCGTTCACGCCATCACCTGTCATGGAAACAGTCTTATCGTTAGCTTGCCAAGCTTTAATGATGCGAACTTTATGCTCAGGCGAAACACGGGCATAAACAGAGAAATCATTGACTTTCTTAATGAGTTCTTCGTCAGAAATAGTATCTAATTCTGCTCCGGTAATAACGTGACTAGCATTATCTTCGCCGGCGTTAAGAATGGTTAAGCGTTCGGCGATGGCTTGAGCGGTTTCAGCATGGTCACCTGTAATCATGACAACCCGCATACCGGCTTCTCGAGCTACTTTGATAGCCTCAGCAGCTTCTTTGCGCTCAGGGTCAATCATACCGACTAAACCAGCAAAGATTAAGTTCTGTTCAACTGTGTCAGTGTCAATTTTGCTTGGTAATTGGTCAACGATTTGATAGGCCCCAGCCAAGACCCGTAACGCTTCATGAGCCATAGCTGAGTTGTTTTTAAGGATTTCTTGACGTTGGACATCATCTAGAGGCTGAATTTGACCATTGATATCAATTGACTGACAACGATTTAATAATTGATCGGGAGCCCCTTTAACTGCCACTAAGTAGCGACCATCTTCAAGTTTGTGAATGGTTGACATTAATTTACGAGTGGAATCAAAAGGAACTTCTTCAATCCGTGGTGTTTGGGCTAAGCGTTCTTTTAAGTTATATTGATGATCGAGAGCGAACTTGATCATAGCTGTCTCGGTTGGGTCACCGATTAATTCGCCATTGGCATCAATCTTAGTGTCGTTAGCGAAGACAATCGAACGAAGTAAAGGTGATTCTAAATCAAGACCGTCTTTTGCATCACGTAATTCGTTATTTGAATACGTCTTTTCAATGGTCATTTTGTTGAGGGTTAAGGTTCCTGTTTTATCTGAACAGATAATTTGGGTACCACCTAAAGTTTCCACCGCAGGTAGAGTCCGAACCAAGGCTTTACGTTCAGCCATAGTCCGTGTACCTAAAGAAAGGATAATGGTAGAAATAGCAGGTAAACCTTCGGGAATCGCTGCAACAGCTAAAGAGATAGCAATTAAGAGCATTTCATACCACGGACGACCATTCATCAAACCAACGATAAAGGTGACAGCCGCGATCACTAAAATCATAATGGTTAAGAACTTACCTAATTTATCTTGGTCACGTTGGAGTGGTGTTTTTTGTTTCTCGGTCGCGTTTAACATATTAGCAATATGGCCCACTTCGGTGTTCATGGCTGTGTTGGTTACGACGGCTAAACCACGACCATAGGTCACGTTGGTTGTAGAGAAGACCATGTTAGACCGATCACCAATCCCAACTTCTTCTCCTTCGATATTAGCGATTGATTTTTCTACGGGAACCGACTCACCTGTTAAAGCTGCTTCTTCGACTTTAAGGGAGTTAGCTTCAATTAAACGCATATCAGCTGGAACAACGTCACCGGCTTCTAATAGAACGATGTCGCCCGGCACAAGATCAAGACTCTTGATGGTAGAAGTGTGGCCATCGCGGCGCACACGAGCATCCGGTGAAGCCATCTTACGTAAAGCATCAATGGATTCTTCGGCTTTAGCTTCTTGGAAGACACCCATGATTGCATTTAAGAAGACTACTAAAAGAATAATAATAGCATCAGCTGGATCTTCACCATGTTGAATTCCCATAAAGAATGAGATAGCGGCAGCAGCCAGCAAGACAATAATCATGAAGTCTTTGAATTGCTCGATAAATTTCTGTAGGAGCGTTGTTTTTTCTTCGGCTTGCAATTCATTTTTACCGAATTGCTCCAAGCGTTTTTGAGCCTCTTGGCTGGATAACCCTTTGGCAGTATCTGTCTCAAGTTGAGAGACAATGGATTCAACCGTATCTTTGTACGGAACAAAATCATTTTTGACCATATTTTCCTCCTATTATTTGGCACAATCAAGGGATGACAAATTAAAAGAGACTTACGCACAGTCCAAAAGTTTTCTTCGGCTGGCATAAGTCTCACTAATTAAGTACAGTACCAGCAGCCGGTGGCTACTTATCGTTGTTGATACTGACGAGGCAGAGCCTCTAGTTACTCCCTTATGAACACTAATTTATCTAAAGTATAATAAAATTTGAAAGTCAATGCAAATGAAAGACAAGCTAAGAAAGTAAATTATTCATAAATGATTCGTGACAAGTTCATAACTTACAGGTAGAATGATAAGCAAATAAACAGGCGATAAACGCGGAGGGAAATAAACCATGTCTAGAATGGATAAATACAAAAAAACGAAACGCAAAGGAAATAGCTTACTTACTTTTGTTGGCGTTCTACTAATTTTAGCGGCGTTAGCTTTGTTAGCTATCAACCCAATCAAAGACTATTTGATCGATCAAGGAACGAAAGAAAACGCCATTGCCAATATGACGCGTAATCAAATCGAATCCAACCAACAAAAGGACGTAACCTTTGATTTCGATGATGTCAGCAACCTTAATGCTTATGATGTGATTAAGAATAATGTCAATCCAAAAGATTTACCAACGATTGGGGCGATTGCTATTCCAAATGTTAAGATGAATCTTCCAATCTATAAGGGTGTCTCCGATGCAGGGATGTATCTAGGGGCAGGGACTTTAAGACCCGATGTTAAGATGGGCAACGACAATTATGCGATTGCTAGCCATCATACCTTGAAAAAAGGCTACCTTTTTGAACCGCTCCTAAGGGTGAAAAATGGCGATTTAATTTACTTAACGGATTTAGATAGCGTCTATGTATACAAAGTCTTCTATAAAGAAGTTTTGGATCCAACTCGGGTAGATGTAATTGACCCAACAAGTGATCCTATCGTTACATTAGTTACTTGTGCGACCGGAGAAAATAACTTCCAACGCTTAGTCGTTCAAGGAAGCTTAGTCGAGAAAGTAGCTATCAAAGACGCGAACAAGGATATGATTAAAGCCTTTGACTTAAAACAAAATAATGTTGCCAATTAGTTCAAGCACCTTTGCCGGCCAACAATAGCTGATTTTAGCTTTTGTTGGTCTTTTTTTGCATACAAACCAGATTAGTAAATTTTTAACTTCTTTAACTTGGTTAGGAGACAAGCCTTGGGTATAATAGAAAATGGAATGAAAATGAAAGGATGAACGGCATGCGATTTTTAGTGACCAACGATGATGGTATTTATGCTCCAGGTTTAAAAACATTAGTTTCAGTCTTAAAAGAATTTGGGCAGGTGACAGTCGTGTGTCCAGACGGTCAACGTTCAGGTTATGGACACTCCATTAGTGTCTCTCATCCACTATCGGTCGAAGAGGTCCATCTTCTACCAGATGTAGAGGCTTATCATGTCAATGGTACGCCAGCCGATTGTGTAAAGTTAGCTCTTGAAAAACTCTGCCATCACCGACCAGACTGGCTCATTTCAGGGATGAATGCTGGGGCTAATGTCGGTCAGGATGTCTTCTATTCGGGGACCATTGGGGCTGCGCGCGAAGGGGCTTTGAATGGGGTGGCTTCCTTAGCTGTCTCGTTAGCACGCAATGAAGAAGGCGACTTGAATTTTGACCAATCTATGCCGATTCTTCATCATAGTCTAGCAAAACTACTAACCTTAAAGATTCCTACGGCGACCTTTTTAAACTTAAATATTCCGGCTTGCCCGGCTGCTCAAGTTCAAGGTTATCGTTTTGCTCCTTTAGGATTAGATGAAATGAAGTTTAGTTTTAAGAGCTACCATGATCCTAAGGGACGGCCTGTCTATTGGTTACGCAATCTCTATCAACAATTGGATTCAGATCAAGAAACCGATTATGGTCTCTTGCACCAAGGCTTTGTAACCGTGTCAGCTGTTCAAGTGGACACTAATCATGAGACACTCAATCATGAATTTCAACGTGTATTTGAACCATAAATAAGACTTTTCTCGCCGTTTCTTCCCTAAGAACGGTTGAGACTAGCGGATGAAACCGTTATACTTTAGCGGTGCAGATTAATGTTCGGGGAGTGGTAATATGAAAAAAGTCTTATTGATTAATACAGGTGGAACGATTGCCATGTCTGAGGATCAAACGACCGGGAAGGTGTCGCCATCTTCGGAAAATCCAATTCATACCCAAAGTGCCTTTTTTAATAAGTTTGCTGAGTTAACAGTGGTTGATCTTTTTAATATGCCGTCTCCTCACATGACCGAGGAACGCATGTTAGAGCTAAGCCATTATGTGCAAAGTCGGGCAGCAGAATTTGATGGCATGGTGATTACGCATGGAACGGATACATTAGAAGAAACAGCTTATTTCTTGGAATTAACCTTAGACTTACCTATTCCTGTTGTCCTAACGGGTGCCATGCGGTCCAGTAATGAAATTGGCTCAGATGGGCTAGCTAATTTACGGTCGTCCATTTTTGTAGCAGCGGCCGATGCTTCTCAAGGTAAAGGAGTCTTAGTCGTGATGAACGAAGAAATTCATACAGCTACCTATGTGACCAAGACCCATACAACCAATTTAGCTACTTTCCAAACGCCAACCTTTGGGCCAATCGGTCTAATTTCCAAAAACCAGGTCCTTTATTTCCAAAATTTACTTCGACAAGAGTATTATCCACTCACCAAAGTCGATCAGCGGGTAGCCTTACTCAAAGCCTATGCTGGTATGGATGGAGATATCGTGCAAGCTATCAGCCAAGCGGGTTATCAAGGATTGGTCATTGAAGGCTTGGGTGCAGGTAACTTGCCACCTAAAACCTTGACAGCGCTCGATGGTTTGTTGGCACAAGGAATTCCAGTGGTCATGGTTTCACGAGCCTTTAATGGGGTAACAGAAGATGTTTATGATTATGTGGGTGGCGGTAAGCAACTGCGTCAAGCAGGAGTGATTTTTGCCCAAGGTTTAAGCGGCGTCAAAGCCCGTTTGAAACTGATGGCCCTTTTAAATACCGATGCGCCAGTCAACATTCAAGAAGCCTTTCACTTATAAAAGTTAAAAAGCCCCGATTCTGTAGTGGACCCAAAAAGTTGAACTTTTTATTAAGCCACTGTCATTAAAGCAAGATTTCTGTATTCTACAGGAGTCTTGCTTTTTAATTTTCTCTTCTTCCTAACTAAATTATAATATTCTATATAG
>NZ_UWPC01000021.1 GCF_900604935.1 Vaginisenegalia massiliensis | reverse complement strand
TATTTTTTTGACAGGTTTGCTTCCTGTTCTCGAATTATATTCGGGTTGTATCTACTCGTTTGAATAGATCCCTTACACATCCTGGTGTTTGTCTTTGTTCAGTTTTCAATGAGCGTTGCTGTCTCGCATCTTACGCTGACAACTTCTATATATTACCATCGCTTCTTCTTATTGTCAACAAGTTTTTTGAAATATTTTTTATTTCTTTCAACTCGTTGTTAAAGAATGTTAAGCCATGTGGCAACTCCTATATATTACTTTGATTTGCTTTTTTCGTCAAGCTTTTTTTGATTGTTTTTTACTTTTTGTGTATTTTCTTTTGAGGGGGTCGTTATGAGACTTTTAGTACTAATTTTTGGGGCTTCGATTGGTTCCTTTACTTTCTGTTTACTTACAAGTTTTAGAAACAAGGAAAAATTTTGGCATTTTTGCCAGCGAGGCTCTTTCTGTCCTTTCTGCAAGCACTCGTTAAAATGGTTTGATCTTATTCCTATTCTTTCTTATTTGCTCCTTTTTGGTCGGTGCCGTTACTGTCATCGAGTCTTTGGCAAGTCTTATTTGCTTTGGGAACTTGGTTTTGCAAGTCTCTTTCTTTATGCCTACTGCGAGTGGGGATTATCTCTGTTTTCTTTTTTATTTTTAGCCTATTGTATTTTATTAATCGTCCTTTCTTACTGGGATCTACTATACTTGAGCGTTCATCTTTTTTTACTAATCGCTTTTCTATTCTTACAGGGATTATCTTTATGGCTTGGCCTAGTACAATTTGACTATTCTACTTTCCTATTTTGTATCGTTTTATCTTGCTTTCTCTATTATTTTTACAAAGATGGAATGGGTTTGGCTGATTACTTTTTTATTATCTGTTCGGCTATGTCGCTTTCGTTTGCTAAGTTGGCTATCTATTTTTTTCTTGCCTCAACTTCTGCTTTAATCGTCTGCTTATTTCAATCCCCCGATAGAAGAATTAGCAAAGTGTCGCTTCCTTTTCTTCCCTTCTTATGTTTTGCCTTTTTTCTATGCCAATTTATCCTGTAGTAAATATCCACCAGCGTAGCTGGTGGCTTTACGGTCAGCCCTAGAAGGGCTTGTTACTGCGAGCCCCTTAAAGGGGCTTTTTTTAATGGACTGCCAACCGCAAACTCCCTTTACCTATTTTGCAAAGGGATCAATATACTCTTTTTTACTTATACTATCACTCAGTCTATCTTCTATTTCTTGATCACGAATATACTTTTCGATCATCTTCTGAT
>NZ_UWPC01000006.1 GCF_900604935.1 Vaginisenegalia massiliensis | reverse complement strand
ATTGGTAAATCCATGTTTTTAATAAACTTGTATTAACATTATACTTTTTGCATATTAATTTATACCCGAGTTTTTCTTCCCTGTATTCATTGATAAGTTTTAATTTAAAGGCTAATTCATGTTTTTTATTCAAAATAAACACCCCTAAAGTTGAATTTTAAGGTTCAACTTTAGGGGTGCACTACACTTAATGGTCTATTTACACGGTTCCTTCGAAACTATCATGTATCGCATAGGGTTACGTGGGCGTGACTTTGAACAAGATCAGTCACTCATGGATTATTATCGTGCCCTCTGGGAAGGCTATGATAATTGGGTGGATCAGCACTATCATGCATCACAAGTTTTAAAAATTAATATCGATCACTTTGATATTGTTAATAACGCTGAAGATGCTCAGGCCGTTGTTGATTTAGTTCGCCAGGCTTTAGCTAAACTTCATTAACTGCAAAAAATACAATTTATTTAGCTAGGACTTAGTGGCACCACTGTTAAGCATGCAACATCGCTAATGATATATTCCAAAAAAGATTCTCCTTGACTCGTCAAGGAGAATCTTTTTTATCTAGCTCACTCGATCAAATGGCATCGAGTCTAATCTAATTGTTTATCTAAAATGGCACGAAGGACTTTTTCCCTTATCTCAACTGTTTTAATATTATTTAATTTTTCGTAGCTTTGAACGATTAAATCACAAACATACAACTGGGACAATTTACCAGCAACCGATCCTCCGTCGATAAATTCTTCAACTGCTGTCCTTAAGGTTAAATCGGCCAACTGGCCAATGGGCGTAAAATCATAAGTAGTAATAGCAATAACTTTAGCTCCTGATTGTTTGGCAACCGTTAAACTATCATAAACGTCCTTAGTTTTACCCGATAAACTGAAAGCAATGACAATATCCTTTGGACCAATAATAGAAGCAATATGTGCTTGAAAATGCGGGTCAGTGACCGCATTAGCCTTAACCCCTACCCGCAAAAGTAAACTTTCAAAATCTTCAGCTGTCGTTCCACTCGACCCCACACCAAACAAATAAATGTGGTCTGCTTCTTCAATTGCCTTGACCGCTAATTCAACGCTTTCCTCACTTATCCGTGCACGAGTATCTTCCATGCATCTAATTAAGCGTTGTAAATGTCGACTATAAAAGTCGGAAGCCTCTACTTCTCGATATTCTTGCGAGAATCCTTGCTTTGCAATTTCAATCTTTAAATCGGTAAAGCCGGTAAAACCCAGTTTTTGACAGAAGCGAATGATCGTTGCATCTCCCACTTTAGTGGTAGCTTTAATTTCATGCATAGTTGCATGAACCACTTGCTTTCCTTTACTTAAACAATAATCGGCAATCTTTTTTTCCGAACGAGTTAAACTTGCATACTTTGATTGTATTAAATCTTGATATTCCATCCACGGCACTCCTTATCCTCAGTCAACTCATTATATCACTCTTGTTTGAAATTTATATCTAGAATGCGTTTACAATTTCAAATGCCTATGTTATATTTGTTCCGGATAAATTATCCAAAATAAATATTAGTTTGGAGTGTTTTGGAGTTTGAAAAAAGAAGAATTCATCCAACAAGTTCGAGGAGGCCTGATTGTTTCCTGCCAAGCCTTGCCCGATGAACCCTTGTATAGTCCGGAAGGAGGGGTAATGCCCTTAATGGCTAAAGCTGCCATGCAAGCGGGTGCTGTAGGAATTCGTGCGAACTCGGTCAGGGATATTTTAGAAATTAAAGAAGTCTGTCCTTTACCGATTATTGGTATTATTAAGCAAGATTACCCCCCACAAGAACCTTTCATTACCGCAACAATGAAAGAAGTGGATGCCTTAGTTGCTACTGGGGTTGATGTTATCGCCCTTGATTGCACTCAACGTCCTCGTCATGATGGACTAACAATCAATGAGTTCATCCAACAAATCAAAGCAAAATATCCTGATCAACTTTGGATGGCGGATATCAGTAACTTTGAAGAAGGTCTTAATGCTTATAAAGCCGGCATTGACTTTATCGGTACAACTTTATCTGGTTATACTTCATACACACAAAAGCTAGATGGTCCTAACCTAGACTTAATTAAACAATTAGTCGAACATAACATCCCTGTCATTGCTGAAGGATGTATTCATACACCTGAGCAAGCCGCCCAAGTCAATAAATTAGGGGTTATATCGATTGTTGTTGGTAGCGCCATTACCCGTCCCTTAGAAATTACCAAACGCTTTATCAAAGCGATAAACTAACCCATTATTAAGGAGGAAATATCATGTTCAAGAAGTTTTCACAACTTGGTCGAGCTTTCATGCTCCCAATTGCTATTTTACCTGTCGCTGGTCTCTTATTAGGTCTTGGTGGCGCCTTATCTAATCCAAGCGCTGTCGCTACTTATCCTGTTTTGAACCAACCTTGGTTACAAACTATCTTTATGGTTATGTCTTCAGCTGGTGGAGCCGTTTTTGCAAACTTAGCTTTAATCTTTGCCATCGGTGTGGCTGTCGGTTTAGCTAAAGGTGATAAAGGAACAGCTGGTTTAGCTGCTGGTGTTGCTTATGTCGTATATACTGCTACCATTGCTGGCTTACTCGCTAAATTTGCTGGTCCAGATGCCAAAATTGATACCGGTGTCATTGGTTCAATCGTCATTGGTGGAACAGTAGCTCATTTGCATAATAAGTACCGTAAAATTGCCTTACCTCCATTCTTAGGCTTCTTCGGTGGATCTCGCTTTATTCCTATCGTATCGTCAATTTGTGCTATCTTTATTGGTTTAATCTTTTACTTCATCTGGCCACCAATGCAAGCTGGTTTGAACTTCGCTGGTGAAAACATTGCTAAAATGGGTAGCTTTGGTACTTTCCTTTATGGTTTCTTATTACGTTTAACTGGGGCTGTCGGCTTGCACCACACCATCTATCCTCTATTCTGGTATACCTCATTAGGTGGAACTGAAGAAGTTGCTGGTAAAATGGTTGAAGGGGCTCAAAACATTTTCTTTGCTCAATTAGCTGATACTCATCATACTGGTTTATTTACCTATGGAACTCGTTTCTTTGCTGGTCGTTTTGCAACCATGATGTTCGGTTTACCTGCTGCCTGCTTAGCTATGTACCATTCAATTCCAGCCATCAATCGCAAAAAGAATGGTGGTTTATACTTCTCAAGTGCTTTAACTTCATTCTTAACCGGGATTACTGAACCGATCGAATTTTCATTCCTTTTTGTTGCTCCATGGTTATATGTTATCCACGCTTTCTTAGACGGATTATCATTCTACTTTGCTGATATTTTCAATATCCGAATTGGGAACTCTTTCTCAGGTGGTTTAATCGACTTCCTTCTCTTCGGTGTTTTCCAAGGCAATGCTAAAACTAACTGGATGATTGTCATTCCATTTGGCTTACTTTGGGCTGTCATCTACTACGTTGTCTTCAGATTCTGTATTAAGAAATTCAATGTTGCTATCCCTGGTATGGAAAGCCAAGATGATGTAACGACAGCATCCGAAAATCGCGAAAATGACAGCTTATATATCGAAGCACAACAAATTCTTGAAGCCTTAGGAACGCAAACAAATATCGAATCAGTCACTGCTTGTGCTACTCGACTTCGTGTCTCAGTAAAAGATAAAAACCAAGTTGATAAAAATAGAATCAAAGGTCTAGGTGCTACAGCTGTATTTGACGTAGATGGCGGTGTTCAAGCTGTTTTCGGTGCAAAAGCAGATTTACTTAGTCAAGAAATTAATCAGCTTATTGGCAACGACGACTAATTAGATTATAATGAGCGCAAAGAAATTATTTGTGGCTAAATAAAAATACCTTTAGAGTAGTTTCTATATAGAAACTACTCTTTTTTTATCATAGCTATGGGAGGAAATTAGTTGAACGATCAACATTCATTAAGAAACAAATTAAGTTTTGGTGGCTTTCTCGTTGCTATGGGGGTTGTATACGGTGATATTGGTACCAGTCCCTTATATGTTATGAAAGCTATTATTGCTGGTAACGGTGGATTAAGTCGTATCTCAGAGGACTTTGTCATTGGCTCAGTTTCCTTAATATTTTGGACCTTGACCCTTTTAACCTCGGTAAAATACGTGATGATTGCATTAAATGCAGACAACCACGGTGAGGGGGGGATTTTCTCTTTATATAGCCTAGTTCGCCACAATCACAAGTGGTTAATCATTCCGGCCATTATTGGCGGCGGCGCCCTCTTAGCTGACGGCGTCTTGACTCCCGCTGTTACTGTCACTACTGCTATCGAAGGACTTCGTGATATTCCGATCTTCACTCATTATTTTGGTCACAGTCAAGAAGTGATTATCATTATTACGTTGTCCATCTTACTGTTTCTATTTGCTTTACAACAATTTGGTACAGATATCGTTGGTCGCGTCTTTGGTCCTGCCATGCTACTCTGGTTCACTTTTTTGGGCTTAACTGGCTTGATCAACCTGGTCACCGACTGGTCAGTCTTACGGGCTTTAAATCCCTACTATGCCATTAAAGTCCTTTTCATGTCGGAAAATAAATTAGGCCTCTTTATTCTAGGTAACGTCTTTTTAGCTACTACTGGAGCAGAAGCCCTCTATTCGGATCTTGGTCATGTTGGCAAAAAAAATATTCATTTTTCTTGGCCTTATGTAAAACTATGTTTAGTGCTTAATTACCTAGGTCAAACAGCTTGGATAATTCAGCATAAATCGCAAGCAAGCTTTAATCAAATGGATGAAATCAATCCGTTCTTCATGCAATTACCACCAAGTTGGATTTTGATGGGGGTTATTTTCGCAACCATGGCCGCTATCATTGCCTCACAGGCTTTAATCTCAGGTTCATTCACTTTGGTATCTGAAGCCATTAAATTAAAACTACTACCTCGCTTACAAATTCTGTACCCTGGTTCTTCCATCGGTCAGATGTATATTCCAACCATCAACATCCTTTTGTGGATGGCTTGTTCCTTTATCGTTCTTACTTTTAAGACCTCGTCTCATATGGAAGCCGCCTATGGACTTTCCATTACCATCACTATGTTAATGACCACCCTATTGCTATCGAGCTATATTCGCATCAATCTTAAAAAACATCTATTGGGAATCATTATCACAGGCTTCTTTGCTACTTTAGAATTAATGTTCTTCTTATCAAGTGCAGCTAAGTTCTTCAAAGGTGGCTACGTTGCCATTGCTATCGCCTTAGTAATAATTTCCATCATGTTAATCTGGCTCTTTGCCAATAAAATTAAACAAGAGATGCTTAAGCAAGTACATTTAAAAGCCTATTTACCCAAATTGCTTGCCTTACAAGCGGATGACTCTATTCCTTATACCCAAACCAATTTAGTCTATCTCGTTTCTTCAATGAAAGATGACTGGATTGAGGAACATTATATCTATTCTATTTTGGATAAAAAACCTAAACGAGCTCAGGTATATTGGTTCATCAATGTCGAAGTAACAGATGAACCTTATACACAGACCTACACCGTTGATACTATGGGAACTGACTCCGTTGTTTTAGTAAAACTATTTCTCGGTTTTAGAATGCCACAAACGGTCAATCTTTACTTGCGTCAGATTATTCACGAATTAATTGATAGTGGGCGCATCAAAGCTCAACCGCAAAAATATTCTATTACTAATGATCGTCAAGTTGGCGATTTTCAATTTGTCTTCGTGGACGAAAAATTATCAAACATTTCAAAAATCTCACGTGTTAAACGATTCATCATGGACAGTAAAATCTTTATCAAACATCTGGCTACTTCAGTAGAGTCCTGGTTTGGTCTAGAATACTCCGAAGTCCTCCACGAAATGGTTCCCCTTCAATACGGTGAAATTTTAGAATCTAAGTTAGTTGAAAAGAAAAAGTAATTAACTGCTAATCGGTTCCTTCATGTCCCAACAGAAATCTCTTTTTATGCAAAAAAAGCTCCCTTCTTGACATAATATCAAAAAGGGAGCTTTTCTTAATTATCCATTTGGTTTAGCTATTATTAACGTTTTTTGTTAGTCCATGCTAAGATACCCACGCCCATACTTGCTAATAATCCTGCAAAGGCAGCTGTCATATCACTAAATTCACCAGTTGATGGTAAAGTCGCTTGCTTCTTAGATGGTTTGGATGCTTTAGGTTCAGCAGCATACACTTTGTCAATACCTTTGATTACTAATTCACCTTTATTATTCTTAGTAGCTTCTTCAGCCGCTTTCTTGGCTGCGTCTTCTGCATCTTTAGCTAATAAAGCTTTATTTGTTGCTTCTAAATCAAAATTATGGTTAACCAAAGTGAAAGTATCGATTAAGCGAGCTTTTCTAAGTGGATTTTCACCTTTTGCTAATTCGCCCGCTACTTCGTACATTTCTACTTTTAGTTGATCTTTAGTTACACTGTAGACAGCAAAATGTTGGATATTTCCTTCACGGTAGTTAGAAATACCTTCTTTAAAGCCATCAGAATGACCAGGTTGAGCATTATATTCAAATAATGAATTATAGTAAGCTAATTGGTCAGCGGTTAAAGTGTCGAAATCTGAATCAATTTTTTTCAATTCGTCAATATTATGTTTGTAAATATTGTCGTAGTTCTTAGTACCTGCAGTGTTTGGAATTAAGAAAATTGATCCCTTAGTATCAATATATTTGTTACCTTTCACATCAGTTAATACTTTTGCATCTTTATCAACAACACCATTTGCAAAGGCATCTTTGCTGTATTCTAAAGGTAGAGTACGAGTTAAGACGTGATCGTGACCATTTAAAACTAAATCAACATCGTATTTATCAATAATTTGCATTAAACGTTCTCTAACACGATTCATGTCACCGTCTAATAATGAGTGGTATGAACCTGAGAATAAAGTCTTGTGATAAGCTAACACTAACCAGTCAACGTTACGCGCACGAGCATCAGCTAAGTCTTTTTCTAACCAATCTAATTGCATATTACCTAGTGCCCATGCTTCAGGATTATCATCATTTTTCTTGTTATCATTAGTATTTAAAACAACGAAGTGAGAATTGTTATAATCATATGAATAATATGCTCCACGTGATTTATTATCGTTGGTAATTGGGACATTCAAGTGTTCAGTGAATTCGCCTTTTTGGCTGTCATGGTTACCCGCTACTGAGACTTGAGGTGTAGTTAGCATAGAATCTTTAATTTTTTCAAGAATATCCATCCATTCGTCTTCCAAAGCTGAATACTCAACAAAGTCACCAGTGTGAAGAGCGAAAGCTGCATCGCCAGCAGTTGCTAAAGCTTCTTTAAGTGTTTGAGCACCATATTGAGCTTCATTGCGGACATTTTCATTGTGGTCAGCATTTTGAGTATCTGTGTATTGGATGAAGCGGAAAGGTTGTGATTCATTCGCTGCAGTCTTGAATAAACCTACTGGGCTAAATCCTTTAGACTCACTACCTACTTTATAGTAATAAACTGTATTTGGAGTTAAGCCGTTGGCTACTACACGGTGAATATATTCGTTTACAGTACGAGTATCAGGATAGCCTGCAGTATCACCATCAGTAAATCCAAAGTTCTTTGGATCGATTACTGCATCAGTATAATAGCCGATAACTTGTTCATTATTATCGCGAACAGTGAAAATTAAATGACCATCAGCTGTACGATCATCGTAGTTTGACTCAACTTGGATATTTTGAACAGCGTATGTGATTGGATTAGTAAAGTTTTTATCAGTAGAAATTAAGACTTTTGAGTCTCTCACTTCATTTGTGGTGTACCAGTTGAACGCCATTTCTGATTCAGGATGTGTTGTTACGTTTACAGCCAAACGGTTAGGCTTATCATTCACTTTAACTGGGGCAACTGCTGGCTTTTCAGTAGCTAAAGTAATTGTTTGGTTACCCACTTGAACAGTAGGAGCTGCTTGAGTTGTCGCAGCTTCAGTTGTTGTCTCGCTAACTGGAGCGGCTGCTAAACTAGTAGGATTTGCAACTTGAGTTGAACTTGTTTCAGTCACAGGTGTATTGACTGGACTTGCAGTATTTACTACTTCAGCAGGAGCCGCTGCTTGAGTAGTTACAGCTTCGGTACTTGCTGGTGCTACATCTTGAGCATGGGTTTGCGCTGCATAAAGATTTAAGAAAGAAACAGATAATAAACCAGATAAAACTAATTGCTTATATGAAACAGATGATTTCATCGTTTAATACGCTCCTCTAATAGTTTTTGGGATAAAATGAATCCTCAATTAGTATACGAAGAAAATATTAATTTAATGTAAATTTTAAGTTTTCTTTATGTAAACCCTATCACTTATAAGTTTACTTACACTAAAATTTGGATGATTGAATAGGTTTGATAGCAATAATGCGGTATGATAATTACTAGATAATTTGATGGAATGAGTGAATATTAACAATGAAACAACGAAATTGGGGAATTGATTTATTACGTATTGTCGCCATGATGATGATTGTCACCTTACATACCCTTAGCCATGGTGGCCTCTTAGACAAAGGACCTATTCTTGGTCTCCGCTATCAAAGCATTTGGATACTTGAGATTTTAGCCTATTGTTCGGTCAATGTGTTTGCTTTGATATCTGGTTATGTCGGGGTCAACAAACGCTTTAACTACCACAATATCAGTGCTTTATGGTTGCTAGCCTGTTTCTATACAGTAGTCAATACTGCCATTGGTTGCTTTATTTTCCCTAAGGATTATGGTTTGACCGATTTAGGACTTTCATTTTTCCCGTTGTTAACCCAGCGCTATTGGTATTTTACGGCCTATTTTTGTATATCTTTCTTTGTCCCGGCTTTCAATTATATATTAAATAATCTTAATAAAACCGATTTAACCGCCATGATGATCAGTTTATTTGGCCTCTTCTCAGTCATGACAACCTTAATCAGCGATGATTTATTCACTGTAGGCTATGGTTACAGCCCCTTATGGTTAGCTATTCTCTATTTATTCGGTGGATATCTTAAACGCTTCGACAGTTTTTCATCATGGTCTAAAACCAAACTTCTGCTCACTTATCTTTCTGCGTCAGCCATTACTTACTTGACTAAATTGGGAATTCAATGGTGGGACCTTCATTCTGAAACGAAAATCGGTAACTCTTGGTATCTTGTTCGTTATACTTCACCTACTATGGTCCTGGATGCCGTCGCTCTGTTAATCTTATTTGCTAAACTCGACTTAAGCGCTTGGCAAAAGCCGATTAAAATCCTAACGCCGATGACCTTTAGTGTGTATTTAATCCATGTCCATCCAGTCTGGTTCCAAGCGATTGATCAACAATTGGCCTTTCTACTCAAAAAACCCCTTGTCACCATGTATTTGGGCATAGTTTTATCCGTCTTAGCCATTTATTTCACCTGTAGTTTAGTCGATTGGTTACGAATTAAACTATTTAATCGATTAAATGTTCAAAAATTAGCCGTTTGGATGACCCAAAGCGTCCAAAAACTATTCAAATCTTCTTTTCCATCCCTACCTAATAACGGATGACTTTCTGGCATGAATAATTGAAAATCAAATAACCCCCTACTTACCATGATGATCAATGTAATCATGGTAAGTAGAGGGTTATTATTAGTTTGAATGTTTATAGTCGCTTATTCAACAGTCACTGACTTAGCTAAATTACGCGGTTTATCAACATCGTAACCTTTACCTAAAGTAGTAAAGTAAGCAATCAATTGAGTCACGATAACGGTTGCTAAAGGCGTTAGGTTAGCATGAACACTTGGTAATACAAAATCATCTTCTGCCTTAGCAGTCACTTTTGTGGAGATAACCATCGTTTGAGCACCACGAGCTCTCACTTCTTCAATATTTCCACGGGTATGAGCCGCCACACTAGGGTCAGTGATTAAACCAATAACAGGTGTGCCTTCTTCGACTAAAGCAATCGTTCCATGCTTCAATTCGCCAGCAGCAAAGGCTTCAGTTTGAATATAAGAAATCTCTTTCAATTTTAAAGCTGATTCCATCGCTACATAGTAGTCTAACAAACGACCGATGTAGAACGCATTTCGGGTAGCCAATAAATTCTGACTTGCCCACTCATTAATCTTATCTTTATCAGCTAGGATGGTCTCCATCGCCGAAGCCACAATACTCAATTCTCGAACCATATCCATTGAACTTTGACCATATTTTTCATGAGCTAAGGCATCCGCTAAAACAGCCATAACAGCAATTTGGGCGGTGTAAGCTTTAGTAGAAGCAACGGCAATTTCAGGACCGGCATGAAGCAAGAGTGTATGGCTTGCTTCACGAGATAAGGTTGAGCCTTTCACATTTGTAATGGTTAATGATGGGTAACCTAATTCATTCACTTTAACCAAGGCTTGACGACTATCTGCTGTTTCACCAGATTGCGTAAGAAAAATAAAGAATGGATGCTCACTTAACAATGGCAATTGATAAGCAAATTCACTAGACAAATGTACTTCAGTAGGTAACTTCACTAATTTTTCTAATAAAGATTTACCCACCCAGCCTGCATGATTACTCGTACCACAAGCCACGATATAGACCCGATCAGCCGCTAATAAATCTTTAGTTAAGCTAGCTTCGACTTCAAAATGTCCATTCGGACCTTGATATTCTTGGATAAGACGACGCATCACCGCTGGTTGTTCATCGATTTCCTTAATCATATAGTAAGGATAGGTCCCTTTTTCCAAATCACTGGCATCTAGTTCAGCCACATAAGCCGGGCGATCGATAACTTGACCTTGGAAATCCTCAATCGTAACTTGATCAGCCGTCAAGGTGATCAATTCTTTGTCTTTAATTTCAATATACTGATTGGTATAAGCAATGCCAGCCATGGCATCTGAACAAATCATATTGAAGCCTTGACCCTTTCCGATTAATAAAGGGCTCTTATTTTTAGCTGCATACATGACATCAGGATTTTCTACATCAATTAGGCCAAAAGCATAGGACCCTTCAATAACTGATAAAGCTTTCTTGAAAGCTTCTTTACCCGATAAGTCTTCATTAACAGCAAAATGTTCAATAATCGCTACAGCAATCTCAGTATCCGTTTGAGACTGTAATGTTACCCCATTCAAATACTCTTCACGTAATTGGTTAAAGTTTTCAATAACTCCATTGTGAACCAAAACAAACCGCCCACTTGGTGATTGATGTGGATGGGCATTATGCTTAGCTGCTGGACCATGGGTAGCCCAACGGGTATGACCAATCCCAACTTTAGTGGCTAATTCAAAATCAACGACGGTTTTTAATTTGGCAATTCGCCCTTCTTCTTTGAACAAATGAGCTTGATTAGCTTGGTCGATAACAAAAATACCCGCCGAATCATAACCACGATATTCCAGCTTTTCTAAACCACTAATTAAAACTTCTTGAACATTACCTTGACCAATAAAACCTACAATACCACACATACATCTAGTCCTCATTTCACGATAAATTTTATTATCGCTTTTAGATGCGTGAAATAGCCTTTGTTTCTCCCTCACGGTTAGAAGTTTTCCTATTTCTGTAGACTGCATAAGCCTTGAGCCACCCGCCGAATCCTTCGATAAGCTCAATCCTCGTCACCTTATTTAATAAGGCCTGGCGCTATCCATTAATTAAACCTCGATCCTCCCCAATGAAAAAATTTTCTAAAAGCAAAGATAAATGTACACTATCTCACAAAAAAAGTCAAAGAACAAGGTGAGATGAGGTTCGATTAGCTTTGAATCATTGAGCTTATGAACGACGATTTGCACTAAGCAAAGCTAGATCATAACGAAATGGACGTCAAAGCTGAACCGAAGAGCCAAATTAACAAGGTGAGATAAAAGGCGCCATGAAATGGAGCACTTCCCATACCAAACGCAATGCTTGATCACAAGCGGCGGATTGGTAAGGAAGTGGAGGCCATTTCAGCCTTTTAGAACCCAATTATTTAAGGTGTGATGAGGTTCGGTGAACCTTAAGAAGTAAACAAAAAATTGGGCCACTAAACAAAAAAGCTTGGAACAGAAGTTCCAAGCTTTTAATCTTTGCCAAAAAGTAAATTCTGACCACTATTTAGTTATCTTTGGTGGTTTTCCGATGCGTCAGTTGACAATAACGCTCATACCAAATATCAATGAATTCCGGTGAGAATGGACCTTTCTCCTCTTCAATCCATCTGACTAATTCTTGAATGTTATATTTAAGAATCCGATCAATTTCAGGAGGATACTGATAACGGCGACTATGCACTTCATATTCATCAACATCTAGCAAGCGCTTCTCTCCATCAGGAAACACCTTAATATCTAAATCATAGTCGATATATTTTAAAGCTTCATTATCAATGAGATAAGGTGAAGCTAAATTACAATAATAAGTAACCCCACGTTTGCGAATCATGGCTACAATATTAAACCAATAATGTTTATGGTAATACAGTAGGGCTGCTTCACGGGTTACCCATCGCCGACCATCAGATTCAGTTACTAAAGTATGATCATTACAGCCGATAATGGACTGATCACTGGTCTTGAGTACCATCGTATCACGCCAAGTTCGGTGTAATGAGCCATCATGTTTATAACTTTTAATAGTGATGAATTCACCCTCTTTTGGTTGCTTCATCACCAAACCTACTTTCTGTGTGTTTTGGTTGTGACCCTTAGAGTCATAAACTATACTCTTGCATTATAGCACAAAAATATTTTTTTGTGTTTAAAGGCTTGTGATTTAGCTAAAAAAACTTCTTATTCCATACTGTCACTTTGGACTGCCTGATAAAGTTTAGCTTGTAAGCTAGAGTAAGGATATAGGTTTATATCTTGCGGGTGAACCCAGACAAAGTTTTCTGGATTAAATTCAACCAGTCGTTGAGCAAGTTCGTCTTCCATATAAATAGGTATGATTTGTAAATGCCATACGCGATGACTAAAGACATGTTTGATAGGTGAAAAGTTCTGGTCAAACGGCATGTAAGGAGATTCTGCATTTGCCATAGAAAGATGTACCTGTTGGTGAAGAGCAACTTCTTTCAAATTGATATCTTGTTGACCTAACCATTCAAAAAAAGGCTCAATGAATTCTGAAGGGGTAGCGGATTCAAAGATCAAGTCTTGTTCATAAATAGGAAAATGCCACAAGCCCGTTAGTAGTTGCTGGTCTTGATGTCGATTAAGTAACCATTGTCCCTTTTGATTACGCACAAAATACACTAATTGATGGTGATGACTTGCTTTAGCCTTTTTCTTTTTAACGGGATATAGGTGAGCCGTGCCATGCTGATAAGAGCCATCAAATTCCTTAAGAGGACTCGCTTCTGGATTCAGATTAGCTGGAGTCATAACGGTAGCCCCAAGATCCATTAATGCTTGATTAAAATCACCAGGACGATCAGGATCAATTAATTGACGTAGAATTTGGGTAAACAATTTACGTGTTTTGACTTGGCTGATGTCATGATCCAGTTCAAACAGTCGCGCTACAATGCGCATCAGGTTCCCATCCACTGCTGGTTCTACTAAACCAAAAGCAATCGATCCAATCGCGGCGGCTGTATAGGGACCAACTCCTTTTAGACTTAATAAGTCAGGCATTGTATCAGGCATGCGACCCTGATAATCCGACATTATTTGTTGGGCCGCTTCTTGCATATTTCGAACGCGTGAATAATAACCTAAACCTTGCCACAGGCTCATCAGTGTCGCTTGATCAGCTTGAGCTAAGGCCTCAATATTAGGTAAAGTAGCGATAAAACGTTCAAAATAAGGAATGACCGTCGCGACTTGAGTCTGTTGTAACATAATTTCGCTAACCCAAATTTGATAGGGATCACAACTACGACGCCAGGGTAGATCTCGTCCATTTTGATCATACCAATTGAGTAAGCAACGACGAAAATCTTGGATTTTAGTCGAAGACCAGCCGATATCAACCGACTGGTCTTCATAAATAGTCATTGTCATAGTGTTATTCTCCATCCTCTTGTTCGTTCAGCCAAGTTTGAATGGCTTCGTAGCTAAACCCTTTTCTCATCAAACTAGCGGTCACTTTTTGCCGTAAAAGCCCGCCTTGTTGCCGCCTCGATAAGCGTTGCCATTGCTTAGCGGCTTCTTTAGCTAATAAGTCATCTTCCTGAGCTTCAATTATGGTAAAATCAGCCAAATCCATGCCTTCTTTAATTTGATCTTTATCATATCCCTTTTGAAGTAAATGTTGATAAAGCTTATTCTTCAACAATCTTGTCGCTTGTTTTCCTTTAGTTTGACAATACTTGTCAATGAGATAGGTCACATTAGCCATTTGATCAACTTGAGAATATTCATCTAAAGCTAGAGAAATGGTCTGCTGATCTAATCCCTTCTGCTTCAATTCATGAGCAATTAATTTTGGACCCTTACGATTGATTAGGGCCATGGTTCGCGTATAGCTTTGAGCATAAATCAAATCATTAAGATAGTTCTGCTGACACAAGCGTTGTAACGTTGATTCAATTAATTCTTGACTGACGACCATTTGTTGCGTTTCAAGTATTGCTTCATCGGTATCTGTCGCCCATTCTTGACTCGCTAAATAGTCCCTCATCTCTTTAATGGATCTTAAGCCAAAAGAAAGATAGTGAAGCGCTCGCGAGTATACTTTCTCGCGGTACTCCACTTCTTTAATGTGATTGAGTTGATCTTGGCTAAGAATTTGATCTTTATGCAAGGCAAAATGAATCAGAACAGCTTCATGGACGCCAAATGCAAATTCACCATCAAGATAAATAGAATAACGATCGCTCTGTTTTTTCTGCCTTTCAATCTTGGTAATTTTCATTAGCCAACCTCCTACATCTGTATTAGGCTAGTTTGCTTAATTGATAAGATAATTGAAAAGGATTGCTTTCAACAAATTCACAGACTAACTTAGTTTGATCAGCGAGTGATTGATCTTTAATTTCACGCGCAAAATTAGTCAACATCAAACAGTACCGTTCAAGTTGACTGACTTGTTGAAAGCGCAAAAGGTACGCGAGAGCCTCATCTTCAGCCATCACAATCCGTAAAGTCGTGGCTGATTCTTGTGTAAACATAAACGCGTCGAAATAGTTGAGCATTTGCATTACAAACTCCAACTTTCTATAATAGTATTTTAATCTATTATACCTCTTTACCAAAAATTCTCAATTTAATTTGATTCCCCGTTGGAGTTCCGGCTAAGCCACCTAAACCCGTTTCACGAAGTTCACGTGGCATATTTTTCCCAATTCGTCGCATCGCATCAATGACTTCATCAGCTGGAATAACATTTTCAATTCCTGCCAAAGCCATATCCGCACAGATTAAAGCATTAGTCGCTCCAATAGTATTCCGTTTGACGCAAGGAATTTCAACTAAACCTGCTACTGGATCACAAACGAGACCAAGTAGATTACCTAACGCCATAGCAAATGCATGACTAGAAGCTTGAGGACTTCCGCCCATAATCGCGACAGCGGCAGCCGCTGACATGGCTGAAGCTGATCCTACTTCTGCTTGACAGCCCCCTGCTGCCCCAGCAATCATCGCATTATTGGCTGTAACCATACCAAAAAGAGAAGCAACGAACAATAAGTTCAATTTCTGTTCATGTGAGAGATGAAATTGTTCATCTAATGCGACTAAGACACCTGGTAAAGTCCCGCTTGCCCCCGCTGTTGGTGTAGCACAAATCACACCCATAGCTGCATTTACTTCATTGGTCGCTAGAGCCGCTTCTACGCCAGCCAAAGTTAGGTTACCTGATAAGGTCCGTCCTGCCTGCCGGTATTGACGCATTTTAACGGCGTCGCCCCCAGTTAAGCCTGTTGGTGAAAAGACACCTTGGCCAGTTGTTCCCCGTTTATAGGCATTTTCCATAGCCAACAAACTAGCGGACATTTTATCTAAAATTAATTCTCGACTGGTGTGATTGACTTTCATTTCTTGCTCAATCATGACCTCCCAAAGAGGCATTTGATGTTGAGTTGCATAATCTACAATTTCTTTAATCGATTCGAAAATTGCCATTATTGACCTACTTTCTATAGAAGGATTAATTTTTCTACGCCCGGCATTTCAGCAAGTTGCTGTAACAAGGCAGCAGGAAAATGGTGTTGAATTTCAAAAAATGTTAAGAATTTATCTGCTTGAAATTGTTGGATTTTATCAACAATGACCACTTGCTCATCCTGAATGATTTGTTCAAATTGATCTGCTAGTTGAGCATGGGAAGAAATTAAGAGCAATGCTGGTAAACATCCTTGAGGCTTAATCTCAAAACCGTCCAAAGCAATTAAGCGAATTTCTATCTTTCCACCACCAACTGAAATGCCAGCTAGGCGGGTCTCTTTCTCGTCATTAATTAAACGAATATCGGCTGTATTAGGATGTTCAAAAGGACTTTCCCCTTGATTTTCGACAAAATCGATCTTAATTCCTTCATTCTCAGCGATAGACACTGAATCCGGTACTCTAGGATCATCATATGCAAAACCTAAGATGCCCGACACAATCGCAAAGTCCGTGCCATGACCCTGGTGGGTTTCAGCAAAAGATTCATAGTAATCAACAATTGCAAGGTCGGGTTTTGCTTGAAAGATTTTTTGAGCCGCTTCCCCGATATTTATTGCTCCGGCAGTATGAGATGAAGAAGGCCCCACCATCACCGGACCAATCACATCAAAACAGCTTGAATAGCTATTACGTTTACTTTCTTTTTGTTCTTTCATGCCTTAAACCCCCTTGTTAATCGACTTGCTTTTATTATATGATAAAAATATTATTACCATTATAAAATTTTATATCTCTAATGGCAATATCATGCTAAGATTGTACCAAAAAACTTAGTCCTTTTCATGATAATATGGTAACATATTGAATAGATTTGTATGGGGGATAAAGGGGGACTCGTGTGAAACCAGAACATAAAAAAATTGCTGAAGCGGCTGCTATCGCTGGTCGCATCCTCTTAGAATCAAATGCTGAAAGTTATCGGGTTGAAGATACCGTCAATCGAATTCTTGATACTAGTGGATTAGCCGTGACTGAAGCTGTCGCAACCGGTACAGCCCTATTTATTACTCTAGATGATCCTACCATTGAAGGAATCACCCGCATTCAGAGAATAGAGCATCGGGGCAATCATATGCGAAAGATATACAATGTTAACAACATTTCACGCCAATTAACCGCTCAAAAGATTACCGTTGATGAAGCTCTAGTCCAGCTTAAAAAAGTGGATGTCTCAGAATATACTATTTTCCACCACGATGCAGCCATTTTCTTACTCATTCTCTCTTTTGTCGTTCTACTGGGTGGGCATTGGATGGAATTATTCGTTGCTTCGTTTGCTGCCTTCATTATTATTGGTGCGGAATATGCAAAAAATCGTTGGGGCATGAATGATTTTATTCATGGTATTTTTGCAACCTCCCTTTTAGGTTTTTTTGTCCCATTCATTATTCATCTTTGTCAGCAAAGCATTTCGAGTGACATTATTATTGTAAGCGCACTTATGCCTTTGTTTCCGGGAATTGCCTTCACGAATGGTATCCGTGACACCCTAAAAGGGGACTACAACGCCGGTTTAGCCAAGATAGCGGAAGCGATGACCATAGCGGTGTTCTTAGCATTGGGTATTGCTTTAGGTCTATATCTGGTACAAGGAGTGATTAAATGATAAGTATGCTTATTCAAGTATTCGGCGCCTACGTCGCGACCGTAACAGCTGCCTTAGTCGTAGAAGCCCCCCGCTACACTATCAATAAAGCAGGTTGGATTGGCGGTATGGGCTATTTGGTCTATTTAGTCGTTAAACCCTATTCAAATGCCATTGTAGCTACCTTATTTGCATCGATCGTTATCACCATTATGGGACAAATATTCGCTCGTACCTTCAAAGCTCCCGTAACTATCTTCTATATTCCTGCTCTTTTCCCTTTAGTTCCGGGAATCGGTATTTACAAAACAGCCTTCTACTATATAAATAATAATTCAAATTTATCACGCCATTTCTTCTTTGAAACCATTATGATTGCTGGGGCCATTGCATTAGCCATCTTCATCATTGACTCCGTGATCGAAATGTATAAATTTCGCCAAAACAAAAAAGACAGACCCAACATTAAATAACAAAAACGCAAATCACTCACTGCTCATCAAGATGAGAACAAGTAAGGATTTGCGTTTTTTTATGTGCATTTTAGTGCTTGATTATAATCTCCACAAGCGATAGCCAGCAGCTTCAACTTCTTTACGATCTAGAATCGATTTAACATCAATGATGACTTTTTCGTCATTTTTAAGTGATTGATTGAATAATTGATCCATTTGTTCAAGACCCAAGGCTTTAAATTCATTATGACCAACAGCAAGAACAAGGCAATCTGCATCTTTAATATCGGCTAAATCTGTCAATTCAACGCCATATTCATGCATAGCATCCTCTGGTGAAGCCCAAGGATCAACAACTGTTGGTTTAATACCATATTCAGTCAAACGAGTTAGAATGTCTTCTACTTTAGAGTTGCGGGTATCAGGGCAGTTTTCTTTGAAGGTTAAGCCTAAAACCACAACTTTAGCATCAATGACTTTCTTGCCCGCAAGGATAAGTTGCTTAATGATTGAATCTGCAACAAAGGCACCCATGTCATCATTAATCTTACGTCCAGCAAGAATGATTTGGCTATGATAGCCTAAATTTTCCGCTTGATAAACAAAATAATATGGATCCACACCTATACAGTGACCACCCACTAAACCTGGTCTGAACTTCAAGGCATTCCATTTTGTATCCATCGCTTCTGCTACTTCTTGAGTATCAATTCCCATACGATCGAAGACCAAAGCTAATTCATTCATAAAAGCTATATTAATATCGCGTTGGCTATTTTCAACAACCTTTGCAGCTTCTGCTACTTTAATTGATGACGCTTTGTAAACGCCAGCTTGAATGACGATTTCATACACATTAGCAATCTCTTCCAATGCTTGGTCTGTCGTTGCCGAAACGATTTTAGTGATTGTCTCCAATCGGTGAACTTTGTCACCAGGATTAATCCGTTCTGGTGAGTAACCCACTTCAAAATCTTGTCCGCATTTAAGTCCTGACATTTCTTCAAGTATAGGAATACAGATATCTTCTGTAACACCTGGATAAACGGTTGACTCATAAACAACGATGGACCCTTTCACCAAATTCTGACCAACAATTCGGGTTGCTCCTTCTACAGGTGATAAATCCGGCGTTTTATCTTGGTTTATGGGTGTTGGTACAGCAACAATATGGAACTTAGCTTCTTTCAACCGCTTAGGATCATTGGTAAAGATAAGCGTAGTATCTTTGATAGCTTGGTCACCCACTTCTTTAGTGGGATCAACACCTTGCAAATATTGGTCAATCTTCGCTTTATTATAATCATAACCAATGACATCCACATGTTTAGCAAATTCCACAGCAATTGGCATCCCTACATAACCTAAGCCAACTACCGAAATCTTTTCCTGACGTTTGATAATTTTATCATATAAACTCATAGGTCTATCTCCTTATATTTAGCATTAAAAACAAAAATCATTGCGTTCACCATTATACCAAAATCATGCTCGTTTGACTATCATTTCTAGTCAAGGGTAAGGTGTTTGCTAGCTTCTCGATAGGCCAAGGGGGCTAATTGGGCTTTATGATCAATCAAAAAAGTATTTACCCACTCTGAATCTGTTTTTGCAAATTCACGCAAACTCCAGCCGATGGCCTTATTGATAAAGAATTCTTGACTGTTTATATTCATCAGAATTATTTTGGCTAAAAAAGCCTTGTCGGTCCTCTCTTTTAGGCCTAATTGATGTAGAATGGCTGCTCGACGTAGCCAAAGATTTCTATCTTCCGCCCAAGACAAGATTTGTTTCTTAGCCGCCGAATCGATTTGACTTATATAGCCGACATTTTTTACCATACTGTCGACAGAATCCCACCAAGACTTCTTTTGGATAAAGTATTGATACTGGTCTAAATCGCTGAGTTGATGATAGCGACGCATGCTCGTTAAATAATCACAGGCGATATATTGAAATTCTCTTTGATCTTGAGCCCATAACAAATTAACAAAATCCCAATCGATCTCCTTTGTTCGCTTCAATTGTTGCAGATAGGCTTTTTGCAAAGCTTTCCGTTGAGGAGCTTTCAGACCTAAAAAGGAGAATTGATGACGTAAATAGGCAGCCATGGGTTCCTGCAAATCAAGATTAGCCTGTGCTTTAATCTCATTAATAAATGACTGATGGTTCATTGTTATCCTCTCCGATGGCATTTCTGCCGAATTATTACGAAAAAGGCTGAACTCCTAAGAGTCTCAGCCTCACTAATTATAATATTAAACTTAAGTTCGCCGCAAAATAGCTTGCAATACATAATGGCCAAAGTAATAAATCGCCTTAAGTAAAGGGAGTTTCTCTAAGCGACGATAAGTATGCCATGTTCGTTTCAAAGCACCCCATTTATTGCTCGAAATCGATCCCGAAACTTGTCGGTAATGGTTTAAAACTTTGTCTAGTCCATGCGCGACAATCCCTGTTTCTCGCATTATCTTTAACCAAGTTGCTGTATCCTGACCCTTGCGCACAAGTGGCATGCGGAAATCACCCACTAGCGTCCGGTCAATCACTACAGTTGAACAAGCAATCGCTGTATTCTTCAAAAGGCCACTATAATTGAGTTCAGCGGGCAATTTCACTGCTGGTTTAAGGATTTGTCCTTCCTCATCCATTAAAGCAAAGTTAGTATACGTAAAAGCATAGCCATTTTCTTGCATATAAGCCAATTGATCCATCAACTTAGTAGGTTGCCATACATCATCGCTATCCACAAAGGCAATATATTGTCCTTTTGCTGCTTCAAGTCCTGTATTTCGAGCCACCGCTGCCCCACTATTTTGTTCAAGATTTATTAATTGAACCCGCTGATCAGCTTTCTGGATTTGCTCAATAATTACTTGGCTTTGATCAGAACTACAATCATTAATTAGAATTAATTCCCAATTAGGATAGGTTTGGGCTTGAACGGCTTTGATGGTTTGACTAATAAAACGTTCAGCATTGTAGACCGGTGTCACAATTGAAACCAAGCCCGGTTTAAATGATGCTTGCATATTATACACTCCTAAATTACGTGAATTATTTTCACGGGTACCCGATAAAGGTGAGCTAAAGCAGCTTGTTCATTGTACCATGATTTTTCTGTTTGATTTGAGTAAACCATAATGACAATGTCATCCACTTGGTTACTTGATTGATCTAAATCTTGTAACTTATTTACGTAAGTTAAAGGTTGAATAGCAAAATTTGCTGACTCAAAACTTGACTCTGGATTAACTTGTGATACGACTAGACGATGGTTAACGTGAGGAACCTTTAATAAATCTTCTAAATCACTTGCTTTGCTTTGTTTTTGACGATGATACATCAAATGACCATCTTCCATGTTCCAAGCATAATCAAATCCATATGTAATCGTACGCTTGAACAAGCGCAATAAGAAGAGCAAACCAGTTGTCAAAATCAGACCAAACATAAAACCTGCAATTCCAAAAATAATTGAAGATTTTGCATTTGGACCGCCTAAGCCACTTACAGATTCTGGAACAGCCACATTCTGTACTGTATTTAAATCCAATAATTCAGCTTTGACTGGTGAAGTTACAATCGTGCGTTCATGATTTTTCGCAAAAGGCACACGATTTTCTTGTAACAACTTAAAGTAAGCTTGGGCGATTTTTAGATTTTCATCAGCATTTTTACCGACGAGGAAACGCATGGTAATAACATTGGTTGAAGTATTCCTTACCGCTGACAAACCACCACGATATTGACTTGTTTTAAATAATTCTAGAAGTTGTTCATCTTGAACAAAACGTCCAAACTTAATGCCCGTTTCGGCTTCTACCTGTTTAATCACTTCGGGACTAGAGAAATATTCATCAAAAACAAATGAATTATCAAATAATGTACCATCAGCATTGGTTAAAATAAATTGAAATTCAGCTGGTTCTTGCGAGTAAACTTGGACTAAATGATTATATGCTTCCTTCTGACCTTCTACCTGTTGATTCGTTAAAAAATAACGACCTCCTGAAGTTAAGAGACCAACAAAGATAGCTCCTAAAACAATTTTGACTAAATAATCTTTGAAAAAGCGCCACAACTCTTGAATTAACGTTAATAAACTCATCTTTCACATACCTTTCCTAACTGTATTTTGACCACTGCTGGACTCTGTTTTTGAATGGCTATTTCGACTAGTTTAACAAACCCAATTATGAGGGCAAAAAATACCCAATGCCACTCAATTAACATATTATTCGCACTCGTAATACTTGCAGCCACAAAAACAAGTAAAAAGGTCGTTAAATATTTGGCTACTTTAGCATAACGTGAATTCAACGATCGACTCACTTGCATTAAGCGAAAAACTAAGTGTACATAGGCTAAGACATAAAGAATAAACGCCGGCCAGCCATAGGCAACCAAAATCTCTAACCACCAATTATGGATATTGACGATACCATTTGACGGTAAAAAATGATAATTAGTCACCCAATATTCAATGTTTCCCGCTCCCACACCCAAACCAAAGCTTTGAGCTAGGAAAACAAAACCCATCCGCCATAAGTTCATGCGTGCTGTGTCTCCTGATAACTGACCGACCCCACCGTGATAATAGAGCGACTGAATTTTAGCTAAAATGCTTGGTTTTAGCACTAGCAAGCCCACCATCAAGGCGGCAAATCCGATTAAACCGCGGTAATAATCTGATCGTCTAAAGTCCCATTTGAACTCTAAACAGACTACCATAGTCAGAAAAATCAAAGAACATAATAATGACATCCGCGATTGACTTCGATAAATCAGGTAGACAGCAAGAAAATTGCTAGCCACAATCATGAGACGAAAAGTCTTAAAACGAGTTAAAACAATTAATATGCATCCGATGCATAAATAAGCAATCAGCATGGTCGCGTAATCATTCTGGTTAGCAAAAATAGTAATCGGAATCCGCGTCATAGGCTGAGTAACAAAGGTTTTGTATTTATCAAGTTTATCAATATCAGCTAGCAAATAGATATTCGTTATGATTTCAAAATAACCCCAGACCATTAAAGCTGACATCATGACCCAAACAGCTTGTAAGAGCCGAATCCACTGCCGAAAATCTTTAAGCCAGAAATAAACAGCATAGATGGTTGATAAACCAATTGTCATTAAAAACATAGCTTGAAACCAAAGTTTTAAATCTTGAGCCCAAGCCCCTGATACCAGAGCTAAAGCCCACCATCCAGTGAAGCACAAAACAGCTTTAGACGCATGACTATGAGGGATGATTTTCACATTACGATTACCTTGTAATAACTGAACAGCTAATAACGGCACCACTCCTATTGCCATAATACGATAGAGAGTAATTTGGGCAGCAGGTGTTGGAATCGCTAAAATTTGTGATCCCAGAAAGACGCTGGCAACCAGCAATAATAGATATATAAACATCGACGACTCCTTTCTTAAGAGAAATCCCATTCGTGAGCCTGACGTTTAATCGAAATACCATCTTGAATCGTTCCAAATTGAATGAACAGAACAACCAAGCCCAAAAGGAAGGACCAAGCCCAGATATAAGGAATAGGAAAGGCATTTAAAGTTGCAACTAAAGTCATCATCAGAATTGAAAGTATATGTTTTTTCTGACTAAAATAAAATCCAGTTCGACTTGAGAAATATGTTCTAGCTAAATAAAACATGATATTAGCCGCACATGAAGCCACAGCTGCTCCACGATAACCCCAAGAAGGTGTTAATAAGAAGTTGATCACTACTGAAGGAATAAATGTTGCTAGGGACACTAAGATATTCAACTGAGTTTTACGAGAGAAGACAATTCCTAAGGTCGTAGTTTCAGACAAAGTATACATGATATGAGGAAAACATAATAGAGCAATAATATACTGTGCATCTGCATATTTCTTAGCTCCTAAAATCATGACAATAATGGGTTTGCCAACCACAATGGCAAAGAAAATAAACGTTAAAATAAATAAGACAGCATCAGAAATAAATTTATAGTGCTTCATTGATTTTTTCTCATCATACCATCGATAAGCTGTTGGCACCCAAAAAGAGGCAAAGGCAGTTTTTATAATACCAATAATATTGACGACACTCAAAACACCATTATAAATCCCTAACTCTTCTTTGCTCGAATAATTACGCAAAAATAAGTTATCGACTAAGTTGAGACTAGTAGATAAAGACACAGCAATCATAATCGGTAAACCGAACTTGAACATTCGTTTAACTAAGACTGGATCAAATTCAAACTGACTTAAATCAAATAAATGTCGGTATTTATAATATAAAACGAGGTCCCCTAATAATTGTCCGAAGATCAAAGAATAGACATTGGTACGAAAATCCCGCATTCCAATAGCAATAAGTACAAGAGTCAAAAGAAAGACATTAATCTTTAATAATAAGGAATAATTTGAAAATTCTTTAGCTTTTTCTTCCATTCGAATCATTAAAAGGAAAAATCGTTCCACTATGGTTGATAGTACCCAAATGCCACCATACCAGACAATAAAATAATACTGGGCGTCATAAAACATCCAAGCTGAAATCGGCTTAGCGAAAAACACACAGACGGCAAATATAGTTACCCCAACAATAAGTGGAATAATCAAGGCTTGTTGCATTAAATTCCGTTTATCTTTTTCTACATGATATTCACGGGTAAAAGCTTGATCGAGACCAATATAAATAAAATTGGGTAATTGAAAAATTAATGTTCGAAATAAACCTGCTTTCCCATAATCTTGTACCGACAAGAAGTGGGTCAATAAAGGAATTTGCATAAAAGAAATCAGGGCCCCAAGAATAGGGCCGTAAGAAAATCCTGCTAATCGTTTTAAAAATTGTTTCATCGCTTTGTCACCTATCTAATTTGGTAATGACTGACACGGCCAAAAAGAAAATCAGCATATAAGTCAGCCGATTCTTGATTGGTAAACTTCTTAGCCTCAATCACAGCTTGTCTTTGTTCTAAACTAGGTATTTTTCTTTGACTTAAACTTTGCAAGACATGAGCCCATGCAACTAGTTCATCATCCAATGACAAACTTTGAACAAGACCAAGTCCTAAATCCACTTCTTGACTAATCGTATCGGACATTAAGGTTGGAACACCCGCTGCTTGAGATTCAACAACCACTGTTGGCAGTCCTTCAAAAAAGGAAGGCAATAACATCACATCTGTCATAGCGAAAAAGACCTCTGGTCGCAAACGTCCAACCAGGTAGACACTGTCGGTTAAACCTAGTTGGTCAATTTGACTTTGTAGTGTCTCTGCCAAGGGCCCTTGTCCGGCCAAAATAAAGCGCACGGGCACGCCTCGTTCACGTAAATAAGCTGCTAATTTCAAGGTGAATTGATGGTTTTTGATTGGTTTGAGTCGAGCCATCTGTCCCACCCATAGCCCTTCAAAATCGGTCAAGGATAGGTCTGCTAATGCTTGAGATCTAAGTGCTTTTTTTTGCTCTTGGGTTTGACTAAATTGACTCACTTCAATGCTATTTGGAATGACTAACATTTCATCGTGCGAAACTTGAGGACCATATGTGCCCTGAATTGCTAGCTGACCACAACCAATAATAATTGCCGATAAACGTCGTGTTATTGCTTGATTCAAAGCCTGGCGAGCTAAACGTATTTTATTGGTTTCGAAAGGATCACTGGTTAAATGAGCATGTATGAGAAAGGGACCTTGCTTAGCTTTTCTAGCTAAATAATAGTAAGGTAGCGCCCGATAACCGGCAATATGACAATGAATATAATCATAGTGGTTCTGATTAATTAGCTGATTAAAACTAGCTTTAAACGCTGACCAACCTACTTTCTTGGGATTCACTAATTGCGCAACTTGGCCGCCAGTAGATTGAATAGCTTGGGTAAATTCAGGCGAACACTGATCATAGGTAACTACGTCAAATTGAATTGGTCCATGTGCTAGAGCCCGAGCTTTATTTAAGATAAATGAGGAAATACCTCCCCCAAATCCACTCATTATATGTAGGACTTTCACCTTAGTTTCTTCCTCTTGCTTGCTCATGCTGACTTCCTTTCTATAAAGTATACAAATTAACTGATATTAAAAATATCTCTAGTATACACTTTCTCTTTTACATCAACTAAATCATCGGCAATCCGATTAGAGATAATCACATCCGCCTGATCTTTGAAGACTTGTAAATCTTGAATAACAGGATATCCTTGGAATTCAGAACTAGATAAAGTTGGTTCGTAAATAATTAAATCAATATCATGTTCTGCCAAACGTTTCATAACCCCTTGAATAGATGATGCTCTAAAATTGTCTGACCCTTGTTTCATGGTTAAACGGTAAACACCAACCGTTTTTGGCCGACGTTGCATAATTTGATTAGCAATATGGGTCATCCGCGTATCATTTGAGGTCACAATGGCAGAAATCAAATTATTTGGCACATCTTTAAAGTTAGCTAATAACTGCTTAGTATCTTTAGGTAAGCAATAGCCTCCGTAACCAAAGGAAGGATTATTATAATGCGAACCAATTCGTGGATCAAGGCCCACCCCTTTAATTATTGACTGGGTATCCAATCCCCTTACTTCAGCATAAGTATCTAACTCATTAAAGAAAGAAACCCGCATTGCTAAATATGTATTAGCGAATAATTTGACAGCCTCAGCTTCAGTTGACTCCATAAACAAAAGATCAATCTGATCCTTTTTAGCTCCTTTTTGCAATAATTCAGCAAATAAGTGAGCTTGGGGGGAATCATCCCCTACAATAATCCGTGACGGATAGAGATTATCTTTTAAGGCTTGGCCTTCACGGAGAAATTCAGGTGAAAAAATAATTTGTTGGTATTTTTTTTCTTGACGCATACGTTGGGTAAAGCCAACAGGTATCGTAGATTTAATGATAATCGGTACTTGCAAACCGCGTTCGAGAACGTCATCAATGACTGATTCAACTGAACTCGTATCAAAGTAATTGGTCACTTCATCATAATTCGTTGGCGTTGCAATAATAACCATTTCCGTTCCTTCATAGGCCAAGTCACGATCGATGGTTGCTGTAAGATCTAATTTCTCATTGGCTAGATAGTATTCAATCTCTGGATCTTTGATATGAGATTGACCTTGATTAATTAAAGATACAATCGTGGAATTGACATCTAAAGCTACAACTTGATTATGTTGAGCTAATAAAATAGCATTTGAGAGGCCAACATAGCCTACTCCTACAACTGTAATTTTCATTATTAATCTTCCCTTTCCCCTATTGGTTTGAACCGGAGGATACCGGTGGTGTTGGTACTGGAGTCGGTGGTGTCGTTTCTACCGGTGGCGCTGGAACCGGCTCCGTTACTGGCGCATCCGTTACTGGTGGTGGAGCAACAGTATCTGAATTCGGTGGTGTCGTAGGTTCTGGCCGCGGATTTACTGGATAAGCCGGACTAATCGGCCCAGGTTGATACGTCGGCGGAACATAGTTTTCCACAGAACGTATTTCCTGAACAGACTGCTGTTTTGATTGGATTGCATCCATTTGTTCTTGACTTAAACCAGTTGGATATTGATTGATAACAATGGCTGAAGCCTTGACAAAGTTAGGCTGGTCTTTTGCCAAAGGATCAACTAAATCGCTGATTTTTATTGGGGATAAGCCCGTATGTTGACGCAACTCATTAGCCACTTTTACACGGGCGCTTAAAGGAATGTAGAAATAGAAGATTTCATCAACATATAAATCCTCTAATTCTTCAAATTTCACTGAAGCAATATTTTCTAGGGCCGGCAAATAACTTTTATAAATGTTTAACGCCGTTGAAAGATCAAAATTGGTCCGCGTATTTTTCGCAATCACTTCTAAAAGTCGAGGATAGTTCGAAACCGCATCAAGACTTAACATCTTATCAACCAATGCCTTGATAACCATCTTTTGTCGTGTTTGCCTTCCCATTTCACCTTCAGGATCATCGTAACGCATACGGGCAAAATTCATCGCTTTGACGCCGTTAACTTTTCGCTTTTGTCCTTTGACAAATTTGGTTCCACGATACTCAAAAGTTAAAGGGCTAGTCACTTCAATTCCGCCTACTGCATCGACTAATTCTACTAAACCATTCATATTAACGACCGCGTAATAATCAATTGGCACGTGCAAATAATTTTGTACTGTATCAATTGAAAGTTCAACCCCACCAAAAGCATAGGCATGATTAATTTTATCCGGACCGTCTTGGCCTTTCATTACCGTATAGGTATCACGAGGGATACTTAACATCTTAGTTGTATGTGTTTTAGGATTGAGGGACACAATCATCAAGGTATCTGACCGACTAACATAACCATCTTGGGCTTTACGAGCCAAATTATCATCATCTGTACCCAGAAGGAGAATATTTAATGGCTCCCCATCTTTAACCGACACTTTCTTTCCCCGAAGATTCTTTACTACTACCTCTTCTTTAATAGAATTAAGGGTTGAACTTAAATGAAAATACGCTTGGCCAATTGTTAGGGCAAACCCAATTAAACAAACGACCAGAAGGCTAAGTCCCAATCGCTTTGTATTAAGTTTTCCATTCGTCTTTACATAAAAATGCTTTATTTTATTGTATCCCATTGTATCGTTATAACTCCTCTTGCTGATCTACCACTCGCACCAGCGCTTCTATTCACAATAACCTTTCGGATTTTGACTTTGCCAATTCCATGAATCACGGCACATATCTTCTAGTGTCTTTTCAGTTTGCCAATTCAATTCTTCCTTGGCTTTGCTAGCATCAGCAAAACAAATATCGATATCGCCTGGACGTCTTGGCGCTAAACGATAGGGTATTTCAATGTGATTAACGGTTTGGAAAGCTTTCACTAAATCTAAAACAGAAAAACCTATACCCGTACCCAAATTATAAACTTTAACTCCAAGTTGCTCTTTATTTTTCTCTAGGGCTTTTATATGGCCTTTTGCTAAGTCAACAACGTGAATATAGTCACGTACCCCTGTACCATCATGCGTTTGATAGTCTTGTCCGAAGACACTTAATTCCGGCAACTTACCAATCGCTACTTGCGTAATATAAGGCATTAAATTATTTGGAATCCCATTCGGATTTTCTCCGATTCGACCTGATTCATGAGCACCAATAGGATTGAAGTAGCGCAACAAGGTAACAGACCATTCTGAATCAGCTTTAGCTAAATCTTGCAAAAGATGTTCGATGACTACTTTCGTATAGCCATATGGATTATTAGCAGTATCTGTTGGCATACTCTCTTTGAGTGGCGAAGGATTGTCTTCTCCGTAGACTGTAGCGGATGACGAGAAGACGATATCTTTTACCCCAGCGTGATTCATCACCTCAAGCAAAGCAACCGTTCCTTCAATATTATTGTGATAATACATGAGTGGCTTTATTACAGATTCTCCAACAGCCTTGTAGCTAGCAAAGTGGATGACCGCTTCAATTTCATTCTCCGCAAAAACTTGAGTCATAGCCGCTTTATCTAGTATATCAATTTGATAAAATTTAACTTTCTTACCTGTAATTTCCTCGATGCGATCAAGCACCTCAATTTGGCTATTGTATAAGTTGTCAACAACAACAACTTGATAATTTTGTTCAAGCAATTCTACTACGGTATGGCTGCCAATATAACCTGCCCCACCTGTAACTAAAATAGCCATGATATCACCTCTTATAATTTTTCATATACCGTGCCATTATAGCATAATTTTAAAAAATAAATGTTAAAACTTCTTTAGCTTCCTTACCATTATAAAATTTATATTTGAACATTTCGAGGATTATTCGCGTCAATTTAATAGAATCTCATAGTAAAAGATAAAAACCTGTCAAGCGTCGCTTAATTTGCTATAATAAACACGATAAATTCATTCTTGTCTTCAAAATTGATGAAGACCTATTCAAATTTAATTAAGGAGGAAATATAATGCCCCAAGCATTAATTATTTTCACGAGTTTAACGGGTAATACCGAGGCCTGCGCTGATTTCTTAGCCGATGCCTTAGAACAACACGATATTGAAGTTACGATTGAGGATGTCATGCAAGCTGATCCCCACGATTTTCTTGACTATGACATATGTTTAGTCGGTACCTATACCTACGGAGTCGACGGCGTACTTCCTGACGAGATGTTAGACTTCTACGACGATCTTCTCGAGCTAGATTTAACCGGAAAAGTTTCAGGAGTGTTTGGCTCAGGTGATACATTCTATGAAGTCTTCTGCGGAGCAGTTGATACCATGGAATCCGCATTTTTAACAGTTGGCGCAACAAAAGGTGGCGACAGTGTTAAAGTAAACTTGAATCCAGAAGAAGAAGACGAAGCAAACTTGCAAGCACTAGCTGATTCAATTGCAGCTAAATTTAACTAAGACTAGGAGATATTTAATATGACTTTAGCTAATTTCGACCAACTATTAAGTAAATACGCTGACTTAATCATTTATAAAGGACTTAACGTAGGACCAGAGGATTATGTCCAAATTAATGCTGAAGTCGAGCAAGTGCAACTTGTTCGCTTAATGGTTAAAGCAGCCTACCAAGCCGGGGCAAAAGATGTCATCCTCAATTGGACGGACGATGTGATTAACCGCACTCATTTTGATCACCAATCCCTCGAAACTTTAACCGATATTCCTTCATATAAAATAGATGAGGCTAACGACCTAATTGCAAAGCGAACTAAAAAAGTGGCTTTAAGAGCGTCTAATCCTAATGCCTTAAAAGGTGTTGATCCACAAAAATTGCAAGCTGCAAGTGCAGCCTCGGCAAAAGCCTTTAAAGATATCCGGATTGCTACACAAGCCAATGTCGTATCATGGATTGTGTGTGCCGCAGCTGATGCTGATTGGGCAAAATTAGTTTTCCCTAATTTAGCGACCACTGAAGAACAAGTAGATGCCTTATGGGATCAAATCTTCAAAACAACTCGCGTCTATGAAGATAACCCAATTCAAGCTTGGAACCAACATGAAGCAACACTAGAAGAAAAGGCGACTTTCTTAAACGAACAACAATTTGACGCCTTACATTATACGGGGCCAGGGACCGATTTAACACTAGGTTTACCTGCCAATCATCGTTGGGAAAGCGCTGGCTCACTTAACCAACAAGGAGAGAGCTTTATTGCTAACATGCCGACTGAAGAAGTCTTCACTGCCCCAGATTGGCGGCGGGCTGATGGTTATGTTGTTAGTTCAAAACCTCTAAGTTACAATGGCGTTGTGATTGACCAAATGACCTTCCATTTCGAAGGAGGTAAAATTACTCAAGTAAGTGCCAGTGAAGGACAAGAGACCCTTGAGAAATTAGTCTTTGAAAATGACGGTGCCCGTTCTTTAGGTGAAGTGGCCTTAGTTCCTCACAAATCGCCAATCTCACAATCAGGCATTATCTTTTTCAATACCTTATTTGATGAAAATGCTTCAAATCACTTAGCCATTGGTCAAGCCTATGCAACTTCAGTTCAAGACGGTACCCAAATGTCACAAGATGAATTAGCCGCAGCTGGTCTGAATCGTTCAGACGTCCATGTTGACTTCATGATTGGTAATGCTGAAATGAATGTTGATGGAATTCGTAAAGATGGCAGCGTTGTCCCTATCTTCCGTCAAGGTGAATGGGCAATTTAAGTTTAAACTACTAACTATTCAATCCAGAAAGGGGTGCTCTTTTGGTCCAACAAAAGTTACCTTATCAATTAAACGTTGATCCAGAAATGGCAAAGAAAATTGACCGTCGTTTAGATCGAAGTGGCTGGTTTTACCTAGTTGTTGTCATTGGTCTTTTATTCCTTGTGCTTTATTTGATGATCTCGCTTTTCCGTATTCCTACCAATGAATCCATTCATCAATATTCAGAAAATCAAACTCGTCTCGAGAAACGAGTTGAAGATTTAGAAAATCAAGTCAAGGATTATCAGCAACGCCTTGAAAAAATTGAGGAAAAAGCCAACTAACCCTGGCATATGAAGGAGAATACTGATGAAGATACTACATATTAATTCTTATTTTTCAACATCAGGCCTATTCAATCAACTATATGATCGCCAAGTTCGGGATGGATTAGCCATTAAAGTCTATGTTCCCATCGCCAAAGAATTTCCGGCTGACCGCTTAGCCACGTCGGGAGATTATACCCTCGTTAGTCGCACGTTTGTCCAACGCGATCGTTTTATTTTCCCATTAAAACATCAATCTATTCTAAAAGATTTGCGCGAACAATACGCCCTTGAGGACTTTGATTTAATACATGCCCATTCGCTCTTTTCTAATGGATGGTTAGCTTGGCAAGTCAGTCAACAATACCAAACTCCGTATGTTGTTGCCGTTCGAAATGCAGACTTACGTACTTTTTTCCAAAAGATGCCGTGGATGCGGGCAACTGGGATCAAAATTATGCGGGCTGCCAATCAAATCATCTTCATAAGTAAAAACACTTACGAAGAGGTGTTTCAAAAATATATTCCTGAAAAGTACCATCAAGAACTTAAAGCAAAATCACAAGTCATTGCCAATGGCATAGATCAATACTGGCATGATCATACCTATACGAATAAACCAGCTGTTTTTCATCATCCCATTCGATTTGTCACAGTAGGTAAAGTAACAGCCGGTAAACGTTTCTTACAATTAGCAGAGATGATTCAAAATTATTCTGAAGCCGTTCGCCCGGCCGAACTCCATATAGTTGGCCCTGCTTGGGATCAAAAAATTGTTAAGAAATTTGCTCAATTTCCTGCTGTATCCTATTATGGTGCTCATCCTAAAGAGGAATTGATCCAACTCTATCGGCAGATGGATATCTTTGCTCTGCTCTCTTCCCCTGAAACCTTTGGTTTAGTCTATCCTGAAGCGATGAGCCAAGGTCTACCTGTTATCTATACTAAAAATGAAGGCTTTGATAGTTTCTTCGCTAATTATACTGTCGGAGTCAGCGTTGACAAAAAAGATCAATTGGGCTTTAATAAAGCTGTTGATTTCATCATTAAACATTATCCTCAATTAGTTGAGAATGCTTTAACAAGCATTGAATACTTTGAGTGGGAACAAATCCACCAAACATATTGTCAACTTTATGAAGATTTACTAACAAAATAAAAGGAGTCTTATCGTCATGGTTAAAGTTAGAAAAGCTGTCATTCCTGCTGCAGGATTAGGAACTCGTTTCTTGCCTGCTACTAAGGCAATGGCCAAAGAAATGTTACCAATTGTTGATAAACCGACCATTCAGTTTATCGTAGAAGAAGCTATTGCTTCAGGAATTGAAGATATTCTGATTGTTACGGGCAAGAGCAAACGGTCAATTGAAGACCACTTTGACTCTAACATCGAATTAGAGGAACATTTACGCCAACAAGGAAAAAATGATTTGCTTGATCTAATCAAACAAACTGCCAACCTTAATCTTTACTTTGTACGCCAACCTTATCCTAAAGGATTGGGTCATGCTGTCTTACAAGCCAAAGCTTTTGTAGGAAATGAACCATTCGTTGTCATGTTAGGCGATGACATCATGGAAGATGAGGTTCCACTAACCAAACAACTCATTGATGTCTACGATCAAACTCATGCTTCAAATATCGCTGTCATGGAAGTACCCCATGAAGAAACTTCTAAATATGGGATTATCGCTCCTGAACGCCAATTGGATGACGGCGTATATAATGTAGAACGATTTGTGGAAAAACCAAAACCCGAAGAAGCACCAAGTAATTTAGCTATTATTGGTCGTTATCTTCTTACACCAGAAATCTTCACTATTTTAGAAAACCAACAACCTGGAGCTGGTAACGAAATCCAATTAACGGATGCTATTGATACCCTTAACAAAACGCAACGTGTCTTTGCTAAACGCTTTGATGGCAAACGTTATGACGTGGGTTCTAAAATCGGCTTTATGGAAATGAGTATTGAATACGGACTTAAACACCCTCAAATTAGTCAAGACCTCAAAGAGCTTATTAAAGATTTAGGCCACCGTTTAGAAAATGAAGAATAATTAGAATAAATATAAAAGCGACTTTACTGACAATTATCCGTCTTTAATGTCGCTTTTTTTATATTATTTTCTTGTTATTTTGACTAGCCAAATATTTTCTAAGATAAAGTTCTCCAGATTCAAATAAAGAACTCTAGAAAAAGATTGGATGAGAAATCCCTCCCATTCTTAACGTCGGAATTTTGTTATACTCGGTTTGTAACCGTCTTGGTTACAGGATACTTTTGTTTAACGGTTAAATTGCGCTTACTTTAAACTAAAAGGATTCAATTCAATTAACATTTAAAGGAGAATTTATGCATGAGCGTTAATAACGAAGTCTTAGCAAGAAGTACAGAACTTGCTCCTAAAACTTTAGGATCTCATACTGTAGCCTTTTCACACTACAATAACTTTTCAGCTCAATTACCAGTTGATCCAAAATCTGGTCAATTAGTTGAGGGAGGAATTAAAGAACAAGCCACTCAATGTTTTGAAAACTTAAAAGCGGTTATCGAAAGCATTGATCATGTCTTAACTGATGTTGTTCGTTTAACTATTTTTGTCACTGACATCCAAGACGTTGACACCATTAACATGGTTCAAACAAGCTTCTTCCCTACATATGTTCCTGCTCGTACTGTTGTTGCAGTTGATGCTTTACCAATGGACGCTAAAGTGCAAATGGATGTTATCATCTCTAATGGTGAAGGTACTATTCCTAACGCTCCACAAGCAGGCGATTTAATCAAATTAACGAATAATACATATAATGCTCCTGTATCAGCTTTATCAACTCAAACAGTGGCTTTCTCTCACTACAATAACGTAACAGCTCAATTACCAATCGATCCTAAAACAGGTCGCTTAGTTGTTGGCGATGTTAAAGAACAAGCTATCCAATGTTTGAAAAACATCAAAGCTGTTCTTGAAAGCATCGATGTTCCACTTGACGATGTTGTAAAAATGAATGTTTACTTAACTGACTTAGCTCACTTAGATGTGGTTAACGAAGTTTACAAAACTTTCTTACCAGATTCTGGTATTGCTCGTGCCGTTAACTACTTACCAGCTCGCACAGTCGTTCCTGTTGCAGCTCTTGAAATGGGTGCTCTTGTTCAAATGGAAGCAACTGTTTCTCATGGTGACGGAACTCCTCCACAAGCAATCGAAGATCGTCATGGTTTAATCGTCGAACACAGCAACACAGATAAAGCACCAAAATGTGGTTACTCAAGCCAAACGGTTGCTTTCTCTCACTACAATCATATCTCTGGTCAACTACCAATCAATGCTTCAACGGGTGAATTAGTTGCAAGTGATGTTAAAGCACAAGCTCAACAATGCTTCGACTACATCCAAGCTATCATCGAAAGCGTTGATCACGTTATGGCTGACGTTGTTAAAATCAATGTTTACATGACTGACTTAGGTCAAATGGCTGACGTAGAAGATGTATTCTCAGCTGTATTTGCTGAAACTAAACCAGCTTTACGTTTCGTTGGTGTTTCTGAATTACCTAAAGGTGCTTCAGTTCAAATCGACGCAACAGTTGGTAACGCTGAAGGAACTCCTCCAGTCGTTAAATAATTCATTTTTAACTAATCAAATAAGGGTTGTCACAATTGTGACAACCCTTATTTTTATTGGTCATTTTGTTTAGTCATAATAACGGGACCATCTTTGGTAATCGCAAGAGAATGTTCATACTGAGCACAATAACCCCCATCTTGGGTTCGAGCCGTCCAACCGTTATCATCCATGGACATTTTCCAAGTCCCCGTCGTAATCATTGGTTCAATAGTGATGGTCATGCCTTCCTTCAAGCGCAATCCCCGCCCTTTTGTCCCATAATGGGGCACAGCCGGCTCTTCATGGATGGTTGGGCCGATACCATGACCAATAAAATCACGCACTACCCCAAAACCACGAGCTTCAGCATATTCTTGAATAGCCGCCCCGATATCACCAATCCGATTACCAATAACGGCCTGTTTGATACCTTCGTACATCGCTTGGCGAGTCACTTCCATCAATTCTGCAATCCGGTCGTCCACTTGACCGACAGCATATGTCCAACAAGAATCAGAGATAGCGCCATTCAAGTCAACACAGAAATCCACTTTAACAAGATCGCCTTCCTTAAGCACTCGCTCAGAAGGAAAACCATGACAAATTTCATCATTGACCGATGTACAGGTCGCATATTCATACCCTTCAAAACCAATTTGAGCAGCCACTGCTCCAGCTCCTTCAATCCGTGTTTGTACAAACTGATCGATAGCTTTAGTTGTCACCCCTGGTTTGATAAAGTCTCTAAGCTCTTGGTGAATGCCCGCTAAGATAGCTCCTGATTCTGTCATTTGTTGTATTTCTCTTTGTGATTTTAAACTAATCATTATTTTCTCCTTACTATTTTGTTTCTTGCCATTCCAAGCCAATAATGCAAGCATCTTTAGCTTGGGTAACGTTTCGAATCACCACTTGATCCTCTATGATTGATGACGTGTCAGCCCTCAAAAGAGTATCAATCTGAACTTGGTCAGACGGTAATAGTTCGTTCAGATACTTGACTTGAACTTGCTTTAGTTGAGCCTGTTGCCACCGCGAACTCGGTAACTGGGCAAAAGCCCACCGTAAATAAACTAAATTGTTAACATGATGATTCGCATCGATATCCTCTGCTTGAATCACATGAGCTACAGATTGATATGTTTCAGCTAGCTGCCTCCTAAGGCCACGGATACTCGGACTCTTTGCAGGATTGAGAATGTATTCCAGTCGAGAATCGTCAACATTAATTCGACCCATTTTTCGCTGATTCAGGTCAAAAAGAGCAAATTGGGTGTCAATTTCAATATAAGCAATTGACCCTTGTCTCACCGTAAAGCGTCGAACAATAAAAAAGCGATTCAATTCAATGATTGCCGTATCGATCCATAGATCTCGTGGTAAAACAAGGTCATGGTTTAAGCGGATTTGATATTGAGTAATTACCCAAGACTGACCTGTGGCTAACAAATTAAGTCCTAAACTTTCTTGAATTAATCGATCATGTTGATTGGCTATATTTAAGGCTTGCTCTATGATGTCAGTCAAGTCCTTCAATGGGTTTCTTACCAACGAAGTCTCTTCGGACAAGTTAATCCTTTGCCTAAAATTTTTCAAATCCACCTAATCACCTCTTTCAATTCCTATATTATAGACTTTTCATGGCTTCTTTGCAAAAAAAGATCGTCCTAATCTTTAGGACGATGGGTCATTAACTGAGCGCGCTGATTAAAGAATGTCTTGTATGATAAATAGGTCGCAATAAAAGACCCTATTGCTGTAGCCCCCACAAGCATAAACATCACCATAATTTGATACAAGATAGCTTTTGTAGGATCTATCCCAGCAAACATCAATCCAGACATCATCCCCGGTAAGGAGACCAAGCCAGTCGTCTTGGCAGAATCAATGGTTGGCTGCATACCACTCCGGATAGTTAAGCGAAAGATATCACTGGCAGCTTGTTTAGGAGTGGCCCCTAACGCCAACATCTCCAAAACGCCCTGTTGTCGATCATGAAATAACTGTTTCAAATTTTGATAACAAATGCCAATGGCTTTCATAGTATTGCCGGCAATCATCCCAGTAATCGGAATTATCTGTGCTGGAATGAACTTTAACGACCCTGAAAAGATTAAAATCATAATGGTAATAGCAGAAGTCACCGTTAAGGCAATCACTGAATTTTTAAATACATGATCCATTCCTCTTCCCCGTTGAGCCGCATTCCAAGCTGCATTAAAGACAATCACAGCTACCATTGCGAGGGTTACCCAAGCCTGATTCATTCGAAAAATACCAGCAAGTAGATAACCCACGATCAATAGCTGAATGACCATCCGTGCCATAGCAATTATGAGATCTTTTTCAAGCTTAAGTTGCTCTTTATAGGAGATAACAAAGGCAATCAAAACCAAGGAAAAAGTTAAAGTTAAAGAGATAGGGGTAACTTGTAAGTTATTATCCATATTTTATGCACCTTCCTCTTCATTTTCTGCTGATCCTGATTTTGATTCTAAGGATTCCTCATCATTTGATAATTGTTCATCCACTTCATCATGTTGACCTTTAAGTTCAATTCGTCGATCAGCTTTGTTTTGTTCTTCTTCGTGATGACTTACCATTACAACTGAAATCCCAGATTCACGACGAAACTCGTCCAACCACTCCCAAACAAGATGTCGCGTCTTCGTATCCAAAGCACTCGTCACTTCATCTAGTAATAATACTTTTGGTTCGAACAAAACATTTCGTACTAAAGCAACTCGTTGTTTTTCACCACCAGATAAGGTGTTAATTTCCTTTTCCAAAAAATCAGCCGACAGTTGAACGCGTTCTAATAATTTCAAAGCTTTAGCTTGGTCAAAGTTTTGCCGCCTAATCTCAAAAGGAAAACGAAGATTATCACTAACTGTTTGCCCAAATAAAGAGGCAGTTTGAAAACAGTAGGAGATTTCTTTACGTAATTCAATAGTAGAATATTCTTCTACTGCTTTATCTTGATATCGATAAGTTCCCTGAACCTTTAAATTTGGATCATGTAACTGAGCCAAATATCTTAATAACGTCGATTTACCACTACCCGATGGTCCTGTAATGGCTACGAAGTCACCTGATTCAAGCTTAAAGCTGACCGGGCCTAAAATCGTCTTTTGTTCACTCGCAATGGATATATTATCTACCTCAATCATTTCGACCCACCTTTGTTTAGAATAATTATAAATAATTATAACATAAGATGGTTCGATTAGCTTTCAATATTGTCAGTAATGAGACCCTCGATTTTAGTAATCGACAAGTAAAAAAAGCTAGGTGTCAACAGACAACCTAGCTTAGTCTTATATTTTTCAATTAAACTTTTTTCAAAATAAATGAGACAATTAAAATGAGAATAATCGCTCCCAAAAGTGATGGAATTACAGCAAAGCCACCTACAACAGGTCCCATCGTATCGAAGAATTGGTTCCCTAGCCATGATCCTAAAAATCCGGCGATAATGTTTCCGATTACGCCGCCAGGAATGTCTTTCCCTAAAATTAGGCCAGCTAACCAACCAATGATACCACCGACAATTAATGACCAAATCATATTGTTCACCTCTTCTATTAGTATATTATCCAAGAATCAACTTCTTGATAGTATTATCATAAAGCATGCCCTTCGAAAATGCGAATAATATGCTCAAAACTTGTAAAACTATATGAAAAACAACAAGTCAATTTGTCATTAGTCGCTATCGCATAGTCACAAATTCCTCTGATCCTGTTGGATGAATAGCAACCGTTGCGTCAAAATCTGGCTTGGTTGCTCCCATTTTTATAGCTACAGCAAAACCTTGAATCATCTCATCAACCCCGTGACCGATTGCATGGAGTCCGACAATACGTTCGTTAGGTCCTTGACAAATTAATTTAAAGACACAAGCTTCGCGGTGAAAAGCAGCAGAAGCATACATTGAATAAAATTTGGCTTGATATACCTTAATTTGCCCTTGACCATATCGCTCTTCAGCTTGCTCCTGACTTAAACCGATACTCCCCATAGGAGGATGAGAAAAAATTACTGTAGGAACATTATCGTAATCAATCTTAGAACTTGGCGCTTGATTAAACAAGTATTCGGCCAATTGGCGCCCTGCTCGAATTGCCACGGGCGTTAAATCCAATTTCCCAATAACATCTCCAATCGCATAAACACCATTTGCATGCGTTTGGTGCCCCTCATCTACTTGAATGGTGCCCTCCTTATTGACTTTAATTTGTGTCGTTTCAAGTTTTAGTTGCTGAGTATTAGCCTGACGGCCGACCGCCATAATCACGCGCTCTACTTGAACAATAGCTTGATTATCTTGATAACAGACTAATTGTTGGCTGACTTCATCGCGTTTAACTTCATCAATCCTTACATGACTGTGAAGATGAATCCCTGAAGCTTTAGCCGCGTGCATCCATTCTTGACCCAACAAAGCATCAAATTGTCGCAAAGGGCGATCATGCCGAATCAGCAAATGCGTCTCTACTCCAAAATCGTTAAGCAAATTAGCTAATTCTAAAGCAATATAACCCGCCCCTACAATGGCAACGGATTTTGGGAGTTTTTGCCAAGCAAAGAAGTCATCTGACGTTTCGCACCATTGTGCACCTGGGATATCTGGCTTAATCGCTCGACCTCCTGTCGCTATGATGATATGGCGTCCATAAAGGTCTTCTCCATTTACTTGGACGATATGATCTGACTTAAATGTGGCAAAACCTTCAATTAAATCAATGTCATTTTTATTAAAGCGTTGCAAGTATGCTTGGCGCGATCGCTCAATATAAGCTTGCCGCGCTTTTAAAAATTGCCCATAATCAAAAGATTTATCTTGCACTTCAAAACCATATCCGGGTCCATAATGCTCAATAGCTTGATTAATTCCAGCTGCATACCAGCCAATCTTCTTCGGAACACACCCTAGATTCACACAGGTGCCACCAATTTGCTTAGCTTCGATGACAGCAACTTTAGCTCCGTATTCTGCAGCACGGTTGGCAGCCGCAATGCCACCAGAACCCCCTCCAATGGTAATCAAATCGTATTCTTTCATCTTTATCCTCCCCTAATTTCCCAATCATTTTGCTTATATATTCTACTATAGTCTCCCATTTTACGAAAGTTAGAGGATTGGGAATAAAAAAAGCAACCTCTTAAAGGTTGCTACAGTTATTTTCTTGACCAAAATGATGATTGATGGCTTGCTCATAATAATCAACGAGACAGCTTGCTGCTGCTTGCCATGAATATTTTTGCGCCTCACTTCGTGCTTGCAAGCCCATTGCTTGCATCAATAATGGCTGATCTAAACAATCCAAAGCTTCAATTAAGCTAGCTTCATTATGACTTTCGAAGCAAACACCTGTTTTCAAAGGCTGAATTTGTTCTAAAGTTGGACCACTTTCAGCAGCAATAACCGGTAAACCAGATGCCATCGCTTCAGAAATAACTAGGCCAAACGTTTCTGAAGTTGATGGGAAAATAAACGCATCCGCTGTGGCAAAAGCTTTTGCTAATTCTTGTCCAAACTTAAAGCCTACGAATGTCGTCTTAGTCCCAGCAAAAAGGCGTTCAAGATTTTCTTTTTCTGGTCCATCACCAACAATTGCTAAGCAAATATCGTGGCGATAATTGAAGATAGCTCGCAACTGGTCAATATCTTTTTCAGCTGCTAATCGACCTACATAAACCAATAATTTTTGATCAGGCAAACCAAAGGTTAGCTCTTGGTAAAGGTCTTGATCAAAGAATTCGGGGTCGCGTTGACTTAAATCAATACCTCTTGGCATAACCCCATGCACGTCAATTGCTTGCTCTTCTAATTCTTGAGCTAAACTAGCAGAAACAGTTAAATTAATATCAGACCCTTGGTGCCAAAAACGCAAATATTCCCATAATAAAGGCTTCAACAAAGGTAGATGGTAATGATCTAAATAATTAGGAATATGGGTATGATAGGAAGTTAACAAGGGAATGTCGAGCTTTTTGGCATAATGAACTGCCGAGGTTACCATAATAAATGGATTCACAGCGTGAACCACATCTGGTTTGAACTCTTTTAGAATCTTTTTGATGGCCTTATTTGGCTTGCCCCATGGTCGCGAACCATACAAGGCAAAATTGAAGGTCTCCATACCATAAACGGGAATTCCTTGATATTCAGTGATTCCCAAATCAGGCGAAATAATAATGACTTCATGGCCCATACGCTTCATTTCCACAGCCATATTAGCAAAACGAGTACAAATCCCATCCGTTGCCGGCAAAAAGGTTTCAGTCGCAATTGCAATCCGCATCATGTCACTCCCAATCGTTTCATTCTACCTCTACTATATAAAATGAATATTGAATTCATGCAAATACTCTGTAAAGAATATGTAAACTTCGATTGGAAGTGCTTTGGTATTCCCTAAATGGTTAAGTCTAAAGAAAAATCCACTTTATTCGGACTTAGCCACTCGTCTTTTTCCTTTATTCTTTTGGTCACGTACTCGTTTCTTGGTCTTCAATTTAGTCTTATTATCAAGTGTTTTTTTGCTTTTAACGGCTACTTTCTTCTTAACTTTAATGGGAGTCCGATTAGCATCTTGGCTGACTTGCTCTTCCCTTAAAAGAAGAAACTGTTCTTCCGTCACTAATTGTCCCAAGTAAATATAACGTTGTTCCAGTTTCATTGGTAAATCACGCAGACAATTTCGTAAATCGCGCCATTCTTGTTCGTTCACTAATGAAAGGACATAACCTTGACTTCCCATCCGCCCAGTCCGCCCTGACCGATGTTGATAGGTGTGAGGATCATCGACACGATTGAAATGGATCACATACGGAATAGCTGGAATATCCAGACCCCTAGCCGCCACATCCGTCGTTAGCAAATATTGAGCCTGGCCTTGACTAAACACGCGCATGGCTTGCTCACGCTCTTGTTTCGATAATTGACTATGGAGCATAGCTACTTTTACACCCTGATAGGTCAATTTGGCTGCAACTTCTTCTAATTGATGAATTTGCTCAAAAAAGACAATTGCTTGAAAATCAGCTAATTGAGTTAATTGCTTCAGTTTGGTCACTTTTTGTCTATCTTGGCCCATGATGTAATAATGACTCAAATTTAATTGGTTATCTTCAACCGATATACTGGCTACCGTGAGTTTTTCTTCCTCGGCCAGTCGGGCTAGGCTTGGTCCTAAAGTTGCCGAAACCCAAACACAACGCGTATCGCGCATTACCCGTTTACGTAAGTCCTGAATCATGGGTAAATATTCTTGTTCAAGCAAATAGTCTGCTTCATCAAATATTAAGGCCTTAACTTCATGTAGCTTTATCTTGCGTGTGTAGGTCATAAACTCATGCAAGCGACCAGGCGTTGCTACAATTAACTCAGGTTTAGCTTTTAATGCCTCAGCTTGACGGTTAATATTTGCCCCACCTAATAAAACAAGGCTATGAATGCCCACTAGCTGACCCCATTCACTCGCTACAGCTCCCACTTGTTTAGCTAATTCTTGAGATGGTACCAGAATAAGCGCCTGTAATTGATGATTAGCTTGAATTTGATTCAAAAGAGGCAAGAGATAAGCCAAAGTCTTACCTGTTCCAGTTGGAGAAATCGCCACAAAAGAAGACGATTGATTAAATTTTTCAGCACATATAACTTGGATTGGTGTCGCTTGTGCAAAACCTTTACTTTGCCAATGGTCTTGCAAAGCGTCTTTTAAATTCTTTATCATTATTTTTCCCCATCTTTCAGCACTGAAAATTCGATCTGAGCTGACTTTCTTAATTGGGCCATCACTTGGGCCACTTGCAGACTTAGTTGTTTCCAATCTTCATAGCGTAGTTGGTTTTCAAGCTTTTTAGGCTCAGTCATAATTTGAGCAAAATCGGTGAGTTGATCAAGCATGGGATGTTCCGGTTTATAATCGATGACATTGGCATATTGGCCTTGCGTATTAATTAAAGCGACCTTGGCAATTCGAGTAATCCCCTCAATCACGATGGTTTCTTTGCCAAAATAAATTTCATTGGCTAATTGCGAATGAACCGCTTTAGACATAAAGATGGACACTTGAAAATCCGAATAACTTAAGATTACATTTCCATGCAGATCAATTTGCTTTTGACCTGTTAATGCGTGATAACGGACCGTCTCTGGCAAGCCAAATAAATCAACCGCTACATAAATCGGATAAACACCCATATCCATCAATGTTCCGGTAGCGAAGTCACTATTAAACATATTCGGTAATTCAGTTCCAGTCTCAAGAGCCTTTAAATATGCGTCATATTTTGATGAATAACGGCCTAAATTAAAGTTAGCTCCTAAGAAAGGACTCTTTAATTCTTCTTGCTTATGGCGCACAAGTTGCTTAAGGCGTTTATAGTTACGACTATGGATGTGCTTAGCCGCTTCAAAAATCATGACTTGATTTTTTTCTGCTGTTTCATGCGCTTGCTTCCACTGTTCAACGCTAGCAAAACAAGGTTTTTCGACAATGACATGCTTACCGACTTTTAAAGCCCGAATGGCTTGTTCAAAGTGAATACTATTGGGACTGGCAATATAAATCACATCAATTTCGGGATCATATAATAGATTATTTAATTGATCACAGTAGAAATCAGCGCCATACTTCTCTGCTAAAGCTTTGGCTTTGCTGGCTTGACGAGAATAAATACCACGAATATGGTAAAGTTCCGTCAATTGTGCCCCTTCGATAAATTCTTCTGTAATCCACGAAGTTCCAATCGTGCCTACATTGATCATTTTCTACCTCCTAATCAGGTTTAATTTCAATTGTTTTCCATTTACCACGTTGATATCGGATGGTAATCATCATTGAACGGACGACTTGATCACAAAATACAGCTAACCAAGCGCCCCATAACCCCCATCCTAAATAATAAACAAAAAGATAACTCAAAGCGACTCGCACCGCAATAACGGAAAAACCAGTAGAAATCATTGGGAAAATGGTATCACCTGCTCCCCGTAAAGCCCCGGCCTCTGTCAATTGAGGCAATTGAAACGGAGCCGTAATCGCCATCAAGGAAAGAGGAATTGATACAGCCCGAATGACGGCCGGATCGGAATTATACCAATAGCCTATTTCATGCCGAAGCAAATAGAAGAAAGCTCCCATCATTAAACCAATCAATAAAGCAAAAAAGCTTGAACGACGGCCAAATTTATCCGCCATATCTGCTTTTCCTGCACCAAGAGACTGTCCCACTAAAGCAGACGCAGCAATACCTAAGGCCATGCCTGGTGTAAATGAAAAAGATAATATATTTAAAGCAATTTGATGGGCGGCCATGATAACTGTTCCCATACTTGCCACTATTTGTGTGTATAAAAGCAAGCCCGTCCGCAAAATCATCTGTTCGCCGGCTGAAGGCAAGCCAATAGCTAAGATTTGCTTAGCTAAACTCAGTCTAAATTTAAAGGGTTTAAACCAATTGACTTGAATGACTGATTTACCTGAGGCTACATACCAAAACATTAAGCCACAAGCAATAATATTGGCCACTAGTGTCGCGATTCCTGCCCCTACAATCCCTAATTCTGGGAAGAAAAAACGCCCCCGAATAAGACAAAAGCCAATAATGATATTCAAACCATTAGCTAATAAATTAAAACGCATAGGAGCCTTTGTTTCTCCTACCCCACGAATGGCGGCCGAAACCATTGAAGTCAGAGATATAAAAAACAATCCCACCATAACTAGTCGATAATATATCATACTGGCTTGAATGGCATCATTTTGGGCGCCAAGAAAGCGCATAATAGGTAATTGAAAGCTTAAGACAAAAACAATTAAAGGAACGACTAAGACCAAGCCCATCAAAACAACATGTTTAAGGATGGGATCCAAGCGATCCAGTTCTTGAGCTCCAAAGGCTCGAGCCAACAACGTCGTTCCCCCAACCCCGACAGACTGCACAAAAGCCAAAATAAAGAAAAAGGGAATATTTATCATCCCGATGGCCGCTACATAGGCTGCTGAGGGGAAAGAACCGCCTTCATACTTACCGACCATAATCAAATTGATCATGCCAAATAACGATGCAAAGGTTACTTCAACTAATATTGGCCAAGCAATATGCATGACCTGTCTGCTAATGGGATCTTTAATCAATGACACCTGTTTTAATTTAAAAGGCATCCTATCACCCTTTCTCATTAATACCCGTCCCGATAACTTTCCTAGCAGTAAAGACAAATGATCCCTGTCTACTTGAAGCACACAGGGACCTTTTTAAGTGTCTATTTCAAAATCTATTTTGAAGCTTAAATTTCAAGGTCAGCCTCACTAATATTGTTTAAATATTGTCGAATTGAATCAATGATATTACCTAAGGTTCCTTCTTCAAATGGCGAAGCTAAGTTAGCGGCTTTGACAATGGATAAGAAGGTTTGTGTTCCACCAATTTGACAGATTTTCAAGTAATCTTGCCATGCTTGAGGATCTTGATCTACGTGAGCACGTTTCCAGAATTGGAAAGCACATACCTGAGCCAGCGTATAGTCAATGTAATAGAATGGTGTAGCAAAAATGTGAGCTTGTTTAAACCAGAAGCCCCCATTTTCTAAGAATTCATTGCCATCATAATCCTTCCACGGATTATATTGTTTTTCTAACTTGCGCCATGTTGCCCGTCTTTGTTCTGGGGTCATTTCTGGATGTTCATAGACTTCGTGTTGGAAATGGTCTACTAAAACACCATAAGGTAAGAATTTCACACCGCCTGACAAATGACTGTATTTGTATTTTGGTGTTTGTTCCTTAAAGAAGAGTTCCATCCATGGCCATGCAAAGAATTCCATACTCATTGAATGAATTTCACAAGACTCATAAGTTGGCCAAACACATTCTGGTGCAGGTACCCAACGCGATTGGTAGACTTGGAAAGCATGTCCCGCTTCATGGGTCAAGACATCAATATCTGCTGATGTTCCATTAAAGTTAGAGAAAATAAATGGTGCCTTAAAATCTGGTAGATAAGTACAGTACCCGCCTGTCTTTTTACCTGGTTTGGTCACTAAATCTAACAAACTGCCTTCAACCATGAAGTCAATAAATTCAGCTGTTTCAGGTGACAACTCGTGATACATTTTCACACCATTCTCGACAATAACCTCCGGTACATCTTTAGGAATCGCATTACCATTTTCATATTCTAAAGCTAAATCATAATATTTTAATTCATCAAGACCTAAACGGTTGGCCTGACGTTGGAAAATTTCTTGCGCTAATGGAACCACATGTTTTAAGACTTCACGGCGATATACTTCGACATCGTCTCGGTTATAGTCCATCCGATACATGCGAGCATAGCCCATTTCAATGAAGTTTTTGAAACCAAGTTTAGTAGCTAATTCATGACGAACTTTGACCAACTTATCATACACACTATCAAACTCAGCTAAATGCTCTTGATAGAAGTCAAATAACATTTGATTGACTTCTTGACGTTGTTGACGATCCACTGACTCGGCTTCGGCCATCATGCCATAGAGATTTAAAGTTTTGCCCTTATATTCATAGACTGCAGAAGCTGCCAAATTTTCATACTCACTGACTAAACGATTTTCTTCTTGCATTAGAGGAATTAAAGCAGCGTCAAATAGTTTTAAATCTAATTCAGCCATGGCAAAGAATGGTTGAGGTAACAAATCACCTAATTGATCTTTGAACGGATTAGCTAATACGGCTTTTTTGTATTCAGTGACCCATTCTTGAATAATAGGGGAATGTTGGTCCCAAAAAGCTTTTTCTTGATTATAGAAGTCATCTTTAGTATCAAGTGATTGTCGTACAGATGCGAGCGTCATTTGTGTTTCCATCAGATTTTGCATAGATTGAATGGCACGAATAGCTTGCTTAGTTTGATCAAGATCACTAGCTGATTTGATTTCTTCTACTTTTGCTAAGAAGTCCACTTTAATCGCACTTAAATCAGGACGTTCATATGGATATTCATTAAATTTCATTGGGTTTCCTCCTTGTTATCTCTGGTCTTATAAGTATAGCATAATTTACAGCAAAAGAACGCTAGATGTCATGGAATTCCCCTGTTTTTCAAAATAAGGTATAATGAATCTAATGACAGTTAAGGGGGGAATTTTAGTTGGAAACACGAACTATTATCGGCCTAGTTGAAACGTTAAAGTTGATTAAAGCACAAGACCCAGCCCTAGTTCACCTCAAGGTCCTCACTTCTAATCAAGAAACAATCCATGCATTAGTAGCTAAACAGGCCTATGACTTCATCTTAAAAGTCCAAGTCGGTGACGAACTTAGCTTGTTTGGTCACTATAATCAGCGTAAGCAGTTCATTATCGACAAATACTTGATTCGCCATCAGGCTCCACAAGTCAATTCACTGCCCCCTCACCTATCGTATCCAAGTAAACGTCCCGAATAAAGGAGGTTATCATGACCGACCAATCCCCTAAACGGCTGACCCGTTCTCGCCAAAAAGTCCTGGATAAAATTGAAATCCGCCAAAAAATTGAAAATAAACTCCGTCTTTTACCCGATCTACCTGGCTGTTATTTAATGAAAAATGCTCAAGATGAAATTATCTATGTCGGAAAAGCTAAAAACCTTAAAAACCGGGTTCGTTCCTATTTTCGCGGGGCCCATGATACTAAGACGACCAAGTTAGTGTCGGAAATTGATCACTTTGAAACCATTGTGACCAATAGCAACAAAGAAGCCCTGATTCTCGAAATTAATCTGATTCAGAAGTATAAGCCACCCTATAATATTAAACTTAAAGAAGGGACCATGTATCCCTACCTAAAGATTACCAAGGAACGTCATCCTCAATTGATTATTACTAATCAGGTTCTTAAAGATGGTGGCCATTATTTTGGTCCCTTCCCTAATGTCTATGCCGCCACTAATACCCAGCAATTGCTTCACCGGGTTTATCCCTTAAGACGGTGTCCCAAGAATGAAAAGCGAGCTTGCTTTTACTATCATTTGGGCCAATGTATCGGTCCTTGCGACCACGAGGTCTCACGGCAAGAATACGACCAACAAATCGAACGGATCAAACGATTCTTTAATGGCGATGTGGCTCCAATCAAACAAGCCTTAAAAGATAAAATGTCCCAAGCAGCCGAAAAACTAGATTTCGAACAAGCGGCAGATTACCGCAATCAGATTCACTACATTGAGACGACAATTGAACGACAAAACGTCATGAGCCAAGATTATGATCATATGGACGTCTTTGGCTATACCCATAATAAGGGCTGGCTTTCCATTCAAGTTTTTATGCTCCGCCAAGGCTCCATTTTAAAACGTGAAGCTGCTATTTATCCTTGTTATGGCATTGCCTCTGAAGAAGTGACCACTTTCATTGCCCGCTTTTATCAAGAGCAAAGTCATATCAAACCCCGGGCTATCATTGTCCCCCAAGACATCGATGCTGAACTCTTGACTGAAGTCTTAGCCGTCAAAATTATCAGTCCTCAGAAAGGCAAGAAAAAAAGTATTCTCGAACTCTGTCGCAAAAACAGTCAAATTGCCCTCGATGAGAAGTTTCGTTTAATTGAAATGAAACAATTAAAAACCCTAGGGGCTGTCGAAGAATTAGCTCAACTGCTCAACCTGCCCCGTGCCAACTATATTGAAGCCTTTGACCACTCAAATATTTTGGGAACTCATGCTGTGTCAGGTATGGTCGTCTATCGAGATGGTAAACCTGAACGGAAAAATTACCGAAAATTCAAAATCAAGAGCGTTGAAGGAGCTCATGAATTTGCACATACGCAAGAAATTATTCGCCGTCGCTACACACGCCTTCTGCGTGAAGAAAAACCTCTACCTGATTTAATCCTGATGGATGGGGGGAAAATTCAAATTCGCGCCGCTCGCGATGTTCTCGAAAATGAATTAGGCCTTTCAATTCCAGTGGCCGGCATGGTCAAAGACCAACATCACAAAACAGCCGCTTTGATGGATGGCTATCAAGAAAACCTAGTTGAAATGGATCACCGAAGTCAAGCCTTTCACTTCCTACAACGAATTCAAGAAGAAGTCCATCGTTATGCCATCTCTTACCACCGTCAAGTAAGAAGCAAATCTCAGTTTGCCTCTATCCTCGATGAAATTGAAGGGGTCGGTCCCAAAACGCGGACCAAATTACTAAAAGAATTAAAATCCCTTCAAGCAATAAAATCTGCTTCTTTAACAGACTTACAAAAACTAGGCATTCCTCAAAAAGTGGCCCAACGAATTCTTGATCAATTAAATAATCAAACAAACCAGTAAATTTACACACTAAATTAAAAAATTCCGAATTGTCAGGCAGGCAAGCAAATTGAATGTTGCTTGTAACCTGGATTCGGAATTTTTTATATTATTTCAGCTAAAACAGATTCGTACTATTTTACTAGTAAGCTGAGGCTTGGCAAGCAAGTAAAGCTTGATAAATAGGAAATAAATCGATCACAGTTTGTTTAAGCCATGCTTGAAAGGCTTTATTTTCAAGTAATGCAACTTGATCTTTGGCAATCATTCGACCTAACATGAATTCCGCTTTCTTTACATCACGTAAGCGAGTCAACGCCTGATTCAAAATATCTTCTTGACAAGCATAATATGCCGCTTGAGTATGGTCGGGAATAATCACATAATTGGAAGTGATTGAATCAAATAATCCAGATTGATCCAGTAAAAGCTGGGCCATAGCTCCTTCATGCATCGGTTGATCAATCAGAGCAAGGCCAAAAAAGAGATAATCTTTGTTAATTAATAAATGAAAATGTGGAAATTTCTTATAGCCCCGCTTATTGCCACCAATAGCCACCCAAGTACTTTCAGGAGGATAAACCGTACGTCGTAAGTGTTGGGCGATGTGAACCGGTAGCTCTAGTGTCGATTCGGATTGTTCTTTCATTACTTGAGCTAGAAAAGCACCAAAAAAGGCAAATTTTGGTTGAATATGAGTCCGTATTTGGGTCATCCGTTGGCCTAAATCACCCTGCTCAAATAGTGCAAAATCAGACTTTTCAAATTGCATGATTCTTTCCTCCCTTAGTCACAAATAAATTATACTACTTCACAAAAGCATTATTGAGTCCGATTAGCTACTCGCCCCAAAATGCCAAAACGAGTAAATCTCCAACGAAAAATCCACCAAGCCTAATGCCTTAACGAAACTTGGTTTAGACATTAGCTGGTGGATTACATCTTTTAAAAATAAGTCAATTCGACGAAAATAAGACTAAAATTTACTAGACTCATTTCTCAATGATTAATGGTGAACTAAAACTGGAGTACCATAATCTGCAGTAGCATAAATAGTCGCTACGGCATCGATTGGTGTATTAATACAGCCAAGTGACCCTGACCATTGCCATGTATTCCCACCATAAGATGATTGCCATGATGAATCATGAATACCTTCAGCATTATCATTAAAACGCATCCAATAAGCCACTGGCACCGAGTATTTTTTCTTATAAAACGGGTTATAGCCTTTTAATTCCGTATTTTGTAATTTTTCAATAATGGCAAAAGCACCTGGAGTTGATGGAGAAGCAGGTTGTCCCGAAACGATCGGTGTTTCTACAACGATTTTCTTATCAACATAATACCACATCATTTGATTAGTCAAATCCACTTCAATATATGTTGAACCGATATCATCTTTGGCATTAGGAATGCCTCCCCGAGAAGCAATAGCAGGATCCCGTTTTACCGGTTTATTAGCAAATAGATCGCGAATGATATTTTGCGTTTCTTTTTCGGTGTCAATACTCCACCCTAAAATTCCTGGTTGTACTTCAACTTTGCCTTGCATGGCACTGTCAATGGTACGAACCTTGTTAATTGTTGAATACTTTTCATTTAACTGATTAAGATAGGTCGTAATTCCTTCAGGACTAAAGGCCATTTGCCCATTGGTATCAAAATGAATCCAATCCATAATAACTTCCTTAGGGATTTTAACTTCATCACCGGCAATTGTTAATGTGATTTTGCTTTCAGCGACATCGTGGATTTGTTTCATTGTATCAGTGACCACTTTGGACGTCGACTTAACTGCAGGATCTTGATAGCCTGAGGTTAAATCAAGTTCATCTGCTTGGTTACCCACCCCGTCCATAGCAGCCAAAGCTAATTTTTTAAAGTCAACCTTGGTTCCGATTTTCTCAGCTTTTACAAAGTAGCCCTTTGCCTTATCGTACTCAATTGTTGCATTGGTGCCATCTTTACGTTTTTCATTATCAATTCCTAGTTTTGTAAAGACAGACTCTAATTTAGCCGAATCTACTGTGACTGTATTGGCAAATTGTGGATCAATCTTAGTAGGTCTAAAGAAATAAGTAAACCATAAATTAGGATTTTGTTTTTCAAAGGCCATCTTTAATACTTGTTGCATATCATATTGCGCTTGTAAATCTTGAATTTTTACTTGTCCTAAATTTTGATTATTTTCCATCACTTCAATGCTTTGATCATTGAACTTTTGAACAAAGGCCTCCTGTGCTTGGTCTAACGTTTTACCTGAAATACTCACGCTAGCTAGACTTGTACTTGGCATAAAGCGATTCGCAAAATAGGCCACTCCCACCACATAAACAATAACTAATGTTAACACAACGCCAATGATTGACCATAAACTCTTTTTCAATTTTTTCCCACCCAATCATCCATCTTCTTATGGTATTAATTACCAATATATTCAAATTATTAAGCAAAAATTACCAACAAACTAAATACAAAGCCATTAGTTTGTCATATTTCAAGACTCATTATAGCGAAAAAGCAAATAAATATGAAGATAAATTTACCTATTTTCATATTTATTTGCTTATAAAAATGTTTATGACAATTTCTTTAAGGTTTCAAGCAATAATTGATTGACAACTTGAGGATTAGCTTGCCCTTTAGTTGCTTTCATGATCTGACCAACAAAGAAGCCAACGGCACGGTCTTTTCCGTTTTTATAATCTTCTAATGATTGTTGGTTATTCGCTACAATTTCTTCAATAATCGGTAATAACTTAGCTGGATCACTCAATTGAGCCATTCCATGTTTCTCTACTACCGTTTGAGCGTCGCCGCCTTCAGTCGCCAAGATTTTAAATAAACGTTTAGCAATCTTGGATGAAATAGTGCCATCTTCAATCAGACCAATCATTTGAGCTAAATTAGTTGGCGTTAAAGCCATTTCAGCAAGTGTCACTTTTTCACTATTCATATGAGCAGATACTTCTCCCATAAGCCAGTTAGAGGCTTGTTTTGGATCTGCTCCGGCTTCAACAGTCGCTTGGAAGAAATCCGACATTTCCTTAGATAAAGTCAAGACCATTGCGTCATATTCAGGTAAACCAAATTTTTCTACATAGCGTTTGCGTCGGCTATCTGGCATTTCTGGGATCGAAGCTTGAACACGGTCAATCCATTCCTGATCGATAGTCATTGGAGGTAGGTCTGGTTCAGGGAAATAACGATAGTCTGCAGACCCTTCCTTAACCCGCATTAAGATAGTTTTACCAGTCGCTTCATCATAGCGTCGTGTCTCTTGTTGAATGATACCGCCCGACAATAATACTTGGGCTTGACGTTTTTCTTCAAAAGCTAAGCCTTTCTTGACAAAGTTAAAGGAGTTTAAGTTCTTTAACTCCGTTTTCGTTCCGAAGGCTTTTTGGCCATAAGGTCGAATCGAAATATTGGCATCACAACGCATGGAACCTTCTTCCATCTTAACGTCTGAAACTTCAGTGTACATAATTTTTTGTCGTAAGGCTTCCAAATAAGCATACGCTTCTTCGGGTGACCGCATATCCGCTTCAGAAACAATTTCAATTAATGGTGTTCCTTGACGGTTTAAATCGACATAGGAGTAGCCGTCTGTTCCATGCGTATTCTTACCGGCATCTTCTTCTAAGTGCAAACGTTCAATCCGAATACGCTTAGTTTGACCGTTTACTTCAATATCAATATAGCCATTCGAGCCAATAGGCTGATCAAATTGTGAAATTTGATAGGCCTTAGGATTATCTGGATAGAAATAGTTCTTACGATCAAATTTCATCCGGCGTGCAATATCACAATTTAAAGCTAGTGCCGCTCGCATACCAAACTCGATGGCCCCTTGATTGACCACAGGTAAAACTCCTGGGTAACCCCAGTCAATTTCATTAATATTGGTATTTGGTTCAGCTCCGAAGTGAGCAGGTGAAGGGCTAAACATTTTGGATTCAGTTTTCAGTTCAACATGGACTTCCAGTCCAATAACGGTTTCAAAATTCATTTAAGAACCTCCTAGTACTGTGGGACTTGGCTAGCAAAGTCATGGTTCGTTTCAAAAGCATGAGCTGCTTGATAGATGGTCGCTTCGTCAAGCGGACGACCCAATAATTGGAGCCCGATTGGTAAGCCATTGTGGTCGAAACCAGCTGGAATTGATAGAGCCGGCAAGCCCGTTAAGTTCGCATTCACAGTCAATAAGTCAGCCACATACATTTCAACTGGATCATTCACTTTACCGCCGATTTCAAAAGCTGTTGAAGTCGTAGTTGGCCCCATAATCAAATCGTATTCAGCCAACACTTGATTAAACTCTTGTTTAATTAATGTCCGAACTTGTGCAGCTTTATTAAAGTAAGCATCGTAATAACCTGAACTTAACGAGAAGGTTCCTAGCATAATCCGACGTTTAACTTCATCACCAAATCCCTCAGAGCGTGACATCACATAGACATCTTCTAAAGTCTTAGCTGCTTGTGAACGATACCCGTAACGTACGCCATCAAAACGCTGGAGGTTTGAGGATGCTTCTGAGGAAGCAATGATGTAGTAGACATTAATACCGTATTTTGAATGCGGTAAAGATACCTCATCGACGATAGCCCCTTGGCTACGATAAAATTCCGCAGCTTGTTCCATGGCCTGACGAATATCTGGATGAATAGCTTCATCCTTATACTCACGCGGAAAAGCAATCTTTAAACCAGCAAGAGATTGACCAAGCTTAGATGAATAATTCAAATCAAAATCTTTCAAAGAGGTAGAATCATGATCATCATGACCAGCAATAACCTCCAGAACTTTAGCATTATCTTCAACTGTTAAGGTCATAGGACCCACTTGATCTAAACTCGACCCAAAGGCAATGACACCGTAACGTGAGACACTTCCATAGGTCGGTTTCATCCCTACAATTCCCGTAAAAGCAGCTGGCTGACGAATAGAGCCACCCGTATCTGTTCCTAAACTTGCTGGAACTTGACGACCAGAAACTGTAGCAGATGAACCACCAGAAGATCCCCCAGGCACACAGTTTAAATTCCAAGGATTGTGGGTAACTTGAAAGGCTGAGCGTTCGCAAGAAGCTCCCATGGCAAATTCATCCAAGTTTGCTTTAGCAATAATAATAGCCCCAGCTTCTTTTAGCTTTGTTACAACTGTCGCATCATATGATGGATTAAAGTTAGCTAAAATCTTACTCGCTGCTGTAGTGGTTAATCCTTTGGTCAAGATATTATCTTTAACAACCATAGGAACTCCATTCAACTTAGGCGCGTCGGGTCCATAACCAATTTGGTCCGCTTGTTTAGCAGCCTCTAGCGCTTGCTCTTGATTGCTTGCTAAAAGAGCTTGAAGTTTTGGTTCGCTAACTTGTAGACCTTGATAGATAGATTGAACCAATTCAACGGCTGTAAAGCTACCTTGGGCTAGTCCAGCTTGAATTTCTTTAATGGTAGTTGGATATTCAGTCATTAGGCTTCCTCACTTTCTAAAATGGCTGGAACTTTGATGAAGCCATCTTGCATAGTTTGAGCATTGGCAAGCATGGCTTGTCGATCAGCCGTCAATTGTGCTTGGTCTTGACGGTAGACATTCATCAAGTCATTTCCATGATACGTTGGCTCAATCCCTTGTGTGTCCACTTCAGTCAAATGTTCTACCAATGAAATAATTTGGTTGAATTCACTTGTGAATTTTTCTAATTCTGAATCTTGAAACTGTAATTTTGCTAATTTAGCAACATGCTTGATATCATTTTGATTAATCATACGAGACTCCTTCTCTTGACTAAATTATTGGAAAATATGCGTTTGAAATTCTTTGGCGCCTGCCTGACGACCAATGTAAGATTCTACCCCAGCCGCAGAATTAATGGTAATTTCAATATTCACACCCTCTGGTAAATTCTTTTGAGCGGAATCGGTCACTTGCTGGGTCAAAGCGGTTATCTCAGTCTGTTGATAAAATTGAGATACAATATTAATTTTCAAACTTGCTAAAGCCCCATCTACATAAAGCCCTTCACCACTCACACCATTTAAATTAGGGAAGAAATTAATAATTTGATTTGAGAAGTCATCGAAGTACTTATACTGATCATTGCCTTCCGCATCTTTAGCAACTGGAAGAGCCACCCGTACATCGTTATGCTCTGTCCAATCGCTAACATAATTTCCTTCACGGGAAACTCCACTTAAAACATAACTTCCTCCCACAACCGAGGTGCTTGGCGCCTGTTTAAAAATCCCCACTACAATCGGCACTGATCGTAATTCTTTGGTGTTACGTAGACGACCAACAATAATATTGGCATAGGCTTTACCTCGCTCACGCAATTCCCCCATCGAAATCTCTTGTTTGTGAACCACACCATTGGCATCCGTATAGGAATATTCGCTATTCATAGCTAAACCAACAACAATACCTCCCATTTTGAAGTTATCGCCATCTTCCACCATGATATCTTTCTCCATAATTTGAGCAAGGTATATCGGGGTAGCCGCTGCATCAACCACAACTTGTTCATTTGTTGTGCTTTGATTTTCAGCTTGATCATTGGCCGCTTGTGCGTTCTCAGTAGTTGTTTCACTCGTTTGGTCTTCCTCTAAAACAGGGTTCAAGCCGTCTGGATTATCTTTTGTTTCCCGGCCTAGCCATGAAGTCATCGTATCTTCATCGATAATTTGACCTTCTTGAAGGAAATACTGATCCGTAGGGAAAATTTTCTTAGAAATCCGTAATAAGCCCTCTTCATAAGCTTGGCTATTGCCACTAGACGTCAAATTATTATCCACGCTTGCAGAAGCAGCTAATTGATATTTCCCATCGCGAATAACTGATCGATAATAATTATCTGACAATTGATTATTGGTCGTCTGCACCACAACTTCATCTGGACCGACTTTCTTTTCTTTAGATGGGGCTTTCTCTAAATCCTGAATGCATCCACTTAAGACTAACATCGGTAAAATAAAACCCACAATTTGTTTCCAACGTTTATTCATCGCTTCGCTCGCTTTCCTTTTCATCATCTACTGTTTTATCTGACAAACTGCTTAGGAATTGGGCCTCATCCATAATTTGGATGCCCAATGCTTGAGCCTTACTTAGTTTACTTCCGGCTTCACTACCAGCAATTAGGACGTCTGTTTTAGCCGAAACACTGCCCGTTACATTAGCCCCCAAATTTTCAAGAATTTGCTTGGCTTGGCTTCGCGTATAATGTTCCATCGTTCCAGTTAAAACTACCGTTTTACCATACCATTGATTGTCTTTACTTTCAATTTTTTCTCCCATTGACTCCGATGTCATAGTCAGACCCTGTTGGGCTAAACGTTGTAGAAGCTCTTGCGAATCTGCTCGATCGAAAAACATTCTAAGGGATTGACTAATTGTCAGACCGATTCCTTCTACTGAAGCCATTTCATCTAAGCTAGCCTGAGCTAATGCCTCCATGGAACCAAATCGTTGTGCCAGTAAGCGGGCCGCTTTAGCACCAACGTGGCGGATACCCAACCCAAACAATAAGTAATCGAGGGGATTCTTTTTGCTGGCTTCAATGGCTTGAATTAATTTTTGTGCTGATTTTTCTTTAATTTTATCGACTTTCATCAAGTCTTGACTAGTCAAGTCATATAAATCGGCTACATTATGAATCAAATCTTGTTCTAACAAACCTTTAATAATTTGTGGCCCCAATCCGACAATATTCATAGCCGCTCGCGAAGCAAAATGTGAAATTTGGGCCAGCTGTTGAGCTGGACACAAAGGATTTTCACAACGAATGGCTACTTGACCCTCTTCTTGTACTAAAGGTGCCTGACATTCTGGACAGTGTTGCGGGATGGCTAAGGTCTTTGTTTCTTCCGCCCTTCGTTCAGTTAAAACACTGGTAACCTCTGGAATTATATCTCCTGCTTTGTGAATGGTTACCCAGTCGCCTATCCGTAAATCTAAGCTCTTAACATAATCAACGTTGTGTAGGCTAGCCCGTTTAACCACCGTACCGGCTAACTGGACTGGTTGCATAACAGCCGTCGGTGTGACTACACCTGTTCGACCGACAGTCCACTCCACATCCAATACTTGCGTTTCTTCAACTTGCGCAAGAAACTTGTAAGCAATAGCCCAACGTGGCGCTTTAACCGTAAAACCTAGCTGTTCCTGCAAGGCGAAATCATTTACTTTCACAACAACTCCATCAATTTCATAAGGTAAATCATGTCGCTTTTCATTGATTTCTTCAATATAAGCCATAATTTCAGCCAAATTATGACACTCCCGCCGCAAAGGATTCGTTCGTAAACCAACGGCTTCTAACTCACGAAAGAGCTCCTCTTGTGAGTGAGGATGGAAGGATTCACTAACCACAGCCCCATAGAGAAATAGATTCAAATTGCGTTGAGCACTTGCTTTAGGATCAAGCTGTCTTAATCCTCCGGCAGCGGCATTACGTGGATTAGCTAAAACAGGTAGTCCGTCTGCTTCTCTTTGCTCATTTAAAGCTAGGAAGCTCGATTTTGGCATATAACATTCGCCTCGAACTTCCACAGACACTGGTCGGCGCAGACGAAGCGGCAAGGCCTTAATTGTCCGTAAATTACTCGTGACATCTTCACCTTCTTGACCATTCCCTCGCGTGGCTCCACGTACAAATTGACCCTCTTCATAGGTCAAAGCCACTGACAAACCGTCAATTTTACATTCACAAATAAAGGATACAGGGCCTTGAACTTGATTTAAAATACGATTGACAAAGTCAGCCATATCTTGCTCATTAAAGGCATTTCCTAAACTATACAAAGGTTGAGCATGGCGAACCTTTTGAAAACCCGTCAACATCTGGTCACCAACTCGTTGAGTAGGCGAATCGGGGCTAATCCATTCTGGATGTTCCATTTCGATCAATTCAAGTTGACGATACAATTGGTCATACTGGCTATCCGAAATACTCGGTTGATCCAAAACATAATATTGATAGGCATACTCATTTAGCTGTTTACGCAAAGCCTGAAGATCTGCAAAGCTTACTTTCTTTTCGGTCATATTAAGCTTCCTTTCTAATCCTTAATCAATGCGAGTAATCGGAGCAAATGCTGCCAATAAATCTTTCACGCCTTGTGAGGCAAAGGCGATTGATAATACTGTATCCGTTTTGGTTTGACTCACTTTAACAATGGTTCCTTGACCCCAAGCCTTATGTTGAACCTTGTCTCCGACTGTCCACTGGGTGGATGTAGCCGACTGATTCGGTCTTAACGCTTGCGTGTTAGCTTGATTTCTCACTTGAGGTCGTGCGTTTAATTTCACCCGACTAGCTGATTGATGAGATCCCCGTTGATATGAACCGAATGATGACTGGAATTGGCGATAAGTCACACCTAATTTTTCAACCAAATCTGCTTCGATTTCTTCTAAAAAGCGACTGACTAAATTATGTTGATAGCGTCCATATAAGAGACGGCTTTGAGCAGCAGACAGATAAAGTACTTGCTCTGCTCGTGTCATGCCTACATAAGCTAGACGGCGTTCTTCCTCTAAATCATCCTCGTTCTCTAAAGAACGCCCTAGAGGAAAGAGCCCTTCTTCCATGCCGACAATAAAGACATACGGGAACTCTAAACCTTTGGCCGCATGCATAGTCATCAAAACAACTTGATCGTCTTGAATTTCTTCTGTATTGTCCGTTACTAGTGACAGTTCGGTTAAGAATTGAGTTAGGACTGGCACCGTCTCACCTTTTTGGCTCTCTTGATCAGCCTCAATAAAATCAGGATCTTGTTCCATCCGTTCTGATGGATCACGTTCATCAAACTGTTTAGTAACCGAAGCAAATTCCTCTAGATTCTCCAACCGATTCAGCGCTTCAAGATCTCCTTCAGCTTTTAAGCTAGCCTGATAACCCGTATGGTTCCAAACGGCTTCAACCAATTCACTGACATTTAGATACTGACTCTGTTCTTTTAGTTGTAAAATGAGTTCTCGGAATTGTGTTAATTTTTGCTTAGCTGCTGCCGATAGATTGGCTTGTTGAATGTGCTCAATGGCTTCAAAATATGATAAACCATAGCTCGCCGCAAACTCGGCTAATTTGTCAAGACTAGTCGGCCCAATGCCTCTTTTGGGAACATTGACAATTCGATTAAAACTTAAGTTATCCGCTAAATTATCAATGAGTTTCAAATATGCTAAGGTATCTAATATCTCTTTACGGGCATAGAATTTGAGACCACCGACAATCTTATAAGGCACATTAGCTTTTAAAAGCTGGTCTTCTAAACTACGTGATTGCGCTTGGGTACGATATAAAACAGCAAAATCTTTATAAGATAAGCCTTTATCCTGTTTTTGTCTAACGATTTGTTGAATCACAAACTGGGCTTCAGCTGAGTCATTATCCGCATGATAGAAATAGACTTTCTCGCCAGCTGCTTTATCAGACCAAAGATTCTTAGCTCGACGATTTTGATTATGTTGGATCACACTGTTGGCCGCTTTAAGAATCGTTTGTGTTGAGCGATAATTCTGTTCCAACAGGATAACTTTGGCATGCGGATAGTCTTTTTCAAAATTCAACATGTTTTCCATGTTAGCGCCCCGCCAACCATAAATCGATTGATCCGCATCGCCAACGACACAGACATTTTGCAAGATGCCAGTTAACAATTTTACTAAAAGATACTGACTCTCATTGGTGTCTTGATATTCATCAACATGAATATACTGGAATTTATGTTGATAAAATTGGCGAATTGATTCATTCTCTTGCAACAATTTTACGGTGTACAAAATAAGGTCATTAAAGTCCATCGCATTAGCTGCTTTCAATGTCTTTTGATAAGCTAAGTAGACTTTGGCTTGAACTTGTTCAAGATAGCTGTCCGCCTTTTGGCTAAATTCCTCAGGCAGAATATTTTGATTCTTTGCTTCATCAATAACCCATAACATCTCTTTATAAGGGTAAACATTGGCATCTAGATTCAAGTCTTTAAGCACTTGTTTCATCAAAGTTTGTTGTTGAGATTGATCCACAATCGTAAAATTTCGTTCATAGCCAATCGCTAACGCTTCACGTCTGAGGATGCGGGCGCACATAGCATGGAAAGTGGCTACCCAAATCGCCTCAGCTTCTGGGCCTACCAAAGCTTGAACCCGTTGTTTCATTTCATTAGCCGCTTTATTTGTAAACGTGATGGCTAAAATATTCCATGGATTAACATTTTGTTCTTGAATGAGATACGCAATGCGATGCGTTAAAACTCGGGTCTTGCCACTACCAGCTCCGGCAGCAATAAGAAGCGGGCCCTGGGTGGTCAATACAGCTTCTCTTTGTTGGTCATTTAGTCCTTTAATATTCTCTAGTAGTGATGGCACTCTACTTCCTCCTAATCATTATCCTTGCTTCATTTTGAACTAATTAAGGATAATACAATCGTATCTAATTATAACAAAAAATTGGTCAAACTTTTAGCTTCATACAAAATTTCTCTAAAATTTCATAGACTTAGCTAAACAAAAAAACTCTCCCAAGTAGGAGAGTTTATTTTGGATGATGGGTAAGGCGGCTTAGCTCGATTTGACGTTCGCAATGCTTAATGCTGTCGCCAATAACGATAACATAACCTTGCATATCTTCCACCGAATGACCGCGTGGGTTAAAGAAGGCAAAATGCCAATCCGTACGCATCATGTACTGGGTCATCACTTCATCATAATTTAAATCAACCAAAGGTAAAGCAATGGCTGCCCGGCCGCGCGGAAGAAGATCCGGTAATGGTAAACCAACCAAGGCCCGACACGTCGCTTCAAAATGCGACATTGACATGGAACCTAAAGTAAAGATAGCTTCTGATGACAAACCCACACTCGCTTCATTGATATAGACAACCCCGGCCGATGTAATAAAAAACTCGAGGGTTAATGAACCAATCAAATCTAAGGCTTGGCCAATAACTTGGGCAACTCGTCTCATTTCTGCTTCAACCATAGATGAAATATTGGCCGGATAACGAACTTGCTTTAAGTGTAATTCCCCACTACCTATCACTTCAAAGACTGGGTACAATAACATTTCGCCTCGTTCATTACGAACCAAGGTTAAGGAAGCTTTCTTCTCAGTTGGAATCCAAGCTTCTAGGATACAGGTACTCTCTTCAACTTTGCGTTCAGCTCGTTCATAATCTTCTTCGCTATACAAAATGACATGGTCTGATGATTGCGGAAGATGACGTTGGGTCGTTTTAAGAACACAAGGAAAACCAATATATTCTACAGCTTCTTTAATATCTTTAAGACTAGTCACCATCGAAAAAGGTGTCACTAGACAGCGCTGTGAATCTAGAAAGACTTTTTCTATCAAGCGATCTGTGGTAATGGCCATCAAATCATCAGATAAAGTTAAATCGGTAATGGCAGCTAAAATTTTATAATCTTGATGAGAAAGGAGACCCGTTTCCGCCACTACTACATCCACCCGACCGGCAAAATGCCGTAATGCTGTTTCGTCATAAACTGGACAAATTGTTTGCCAATTACAGAATTGCCGAACGGGATTCTGCTCCTGTAGAACTAAAGAAGCCACGCGATAGCCTAAGCGTCCTGCTTCCTGAGCAAGTAAAGCGGAAGCCATACTTGATCCAATTATACCGATTGTTTCACCAGGAAAATGTTTAACTAGCATTGGCCGACTCCTTTCTCAAATATTATCTTGATAACTCATATATCTTACCTAAGAATGACCTCAGATTCAATAAACTTTTCACCCTTAAGCAAATTTTTAAGGTAAAGGCTGGTCGTACTGATAAAGCTGCCATTCTTCAATCATGGCGATAATTTTATCCGCATACCCTGGGTCTGTTGCATAGCCAGCAGACTGCAAGCCTTTGGCTTGGGCAACATAATCCCGTCCCTGTTTAACATCTTGGTAATACTCCGCATTCCAGGAAGTTCCGTAGTATAAAAGTTTTGCATGCTCTTCCATCGACTCTTCCCATGAATGATAGACCTTAAAACGATCAACTATCGTTATCCACTCACCATCAACAAATTCCTTAGTCGAAAAATCAATACCTTGAGGGTCGGAAGCATCCGTTTTTACACCGAATAGATTATGATATTCAGCTGATAATTGACTTGCTCCAAAATCAGATTCAAGCATAGCTTGACTCAAAGAAATACTAGCTAAAATACCGTACTCACGTTGTAAACGTTGGGCTATTGGCACCAATTGCTTTACAAAAGCTTCCTTCTGGGCTTGACTTAATCGTTGTTCTTGCCCTGGATCGGGAGTCGGTTCAGGTTGAAAATTTTGATAACGGATGACCAAAAAAATAATTAAGGCAATAAAAATGAGTATAAAAAAGGAAAGGTAACCCACCTTCTGCATAAATTGATTAAATTGGCGTTGAAGTTTTCGGCGACGCGGACTCATCTTAGTTCGCGTTGGATATTTACGCCGGCTTTTTCGCTTAGTTGGCAAACGGTCCCCTCCTTATTCCTTTAAGCTTCATGGTTAGTATCTTTTAATTTCTCACTCTCATCATCAAACCATTGAAGTAATTTAATCTGATCACCCTCAACTTGTTGGCGGATCACGCCGGGTAATCTAAGTTCAATAATATCATTATATCCCCAGAAATTATAATCCGTCTTAAGTTGTAAAATAGTCATATTAGATTTTCGCGGTGAATCTTTTGTATTCGTCTCGCTATGGTGCCAGTCCAATTTTACTAAACCATGATGGACCCAAGTTTTAGCGATTTGATACTTTAAATACATATATTCTTTTACTGGATCTTCCATAATATCTGGCATGATTTCGGCGTTACGAATCACTTTTTGCACTAACATCCATTCATAATCCGTAAACAAGGTCGACAAAATCTTAATATTATCATATTTTAACCCTTGTTCACCCTTTTTCCACCGATCCCAACTTTGAGGAGAAATACCCAATTTATCGGCATAGAAAGCTTTCTCACTGACATACTTTTCCCTAATAGCGTTTAACACAATCGCGATTAATGCTGGATTCATTATCCCACTCCCTTTGTTGGACTTATTACCATCCATTATACACCTATTAGGTGATATTTCAAAGCCTAAGTCCGGCATTGTTTTAGTATTGATGACAAAATTGTGTATAATATAACAAATGGAGGATGACATTATGAAAGACGAGAATTGGTATCAAAACTTGAGTGTTGGCTGGCGAACTAGCAAAACAGCCATTGCTGTTATGGTGGTCATTGCGCTTTTTGAATTAACCCATCGTGGCACACCAATGTTAGCTGCTTTAGCGGCTGTATTTGCCTTACGTGATAGTCATGAAAATAGTCTGAAATTTTCGCGTGTTCGCATCCTAGGCAATATTTTAGGCGCATTAATTGCAACCAGTTTAATCTATATGGGACTTTATTTATCTTGTTTTCAGACATCATGGTATCAAATTCTTGCCGGTGGCATCGGTATACTTCTTGTTATCCAAGCTTGTAATTTAACCCATCATAGTGAAAGCATCATCGCTTCAAGTGCTACCTTTTTAGTCATTATTTATAATACGCCTTTAAATAATGTGTTTGATTATGGAGCTAATCGCGTTCTTGACTCCATCATTGGCAGTATCATTGCTGTCCTAGTCAATTATCTCTTACCTAGCCCAAAATCTAATCGTCATTAAGCTCGTCCATAATCCGATAAAGTTAAACGGGTCCTTCTACATATGAGGAGGACCCGTTTATTATATTTATTTTAGACTAATCTAGTTGTAATACCATTGACCTGATGCATTATCAAAATACCAATTTCCTTGGCGGTAAGTTTCAGGTACACCGTCACCATTATCGTCAAAGTTATCCCATACTGGCGCTGGTTGTACGTTGGGATTATGAATCGGATCAGTAGCTGCCGCTGTCTCTTCAACTAATGATACTTGCTCATTTGCTTGAGAGGTATGGCTATCGCCTTCACTGGTCGTTGTACTTGAATCTCCCTGATTCGAAGAACTTAATGCTCCAAATAATTGGGCAATGGCTTGGGCAATCTTAGTCATGCCTTCCGCTCCTGCTTTCGGTGCCATAACCACAACGGCCTGAGCTTTATCACCATTCATTAAGATACCAGAGTAATATTGAAGTTGACCTAGGCTATCTGGTGAAACAATTTCGTAATGGCCCGTAATTTCAGTCACATCTTTCGGATATTTTTCAGTTGATGGAGTTTGCAGTAAGGCTTCTTTAAATTGTACATCTAATTCTGGACTTACTAATTTGTTTTGACCTAAAGCCAATAATAAGCGCGAAACATCTTGAGCACTTGTCGTCGCTCCTGTAACGCCTTCTTCTTCAGACTTAGCCAACAATTGATTAATCTTAGTCGAGAAGTAATTATTTTCACTTAACCATTGGTTAAACTTGTTAGGTCCCCCTGTAAATTGAATCAAATGATTCATAGCAGTTACATCTTGGCTTTGAATAACTGCATCTAGTAAGGCTTTGATCGTAATTGGCGCATTATCTTCCATGCTAGCTACTGTTCCTTGATCACCTTCAGCTTTCAAATCCTTAAGAACTTTGACTTCTTCTTCCATAGTCAATTCGCCATCGTTCACGGCTTGATAGGTTTTAGCCAAGATAAACCAAGAAATCAGACTAGACGCCGGCATTTGTTTATTGTTTCGAACAAACGGTAATTTTTGATCTTGGGATTGAGCTGCCAAGGCTACATCTTCCATGCCTTTGAAGTTATCTTCAGCCACTTTATTTAAAGCCTCTACTTGTTTAGCATCTACCTTAACTTCTGGTAATTTCAAATCAATCGTTTGATCAAATTTATATTTATCAATTTTAACAGCCAATTGCTTAGTCTTATTGGCTGATTGACCTACGCTTGAATCGTTGAAATTTACTTTGAGTGTTTGTCCTTCTTTAATTAATGCATAATCAGTCAAAGCTTGCGTTTTACCGCCTTCTTTCAAGACAAACTGAATATCTTCCCGATTTAATTGACTTAAAGGTTTATCAAACGCTAACTCTAAATTAATCAATGGGTATTGATCAACTTTCACTTGATGGTTTGCCAACGTTAACTTGTTTTTATTTTCGGCTTCTGTTGTCTCTGGACCTGAAGCCATTTGTTCCGTTGTAGAACTTAATTTATCAAATAATTTGCCAATATAAGTTTGACCATAGAAGAAAAGTAAAAACACTGCTAGTACAGATAAGACGAGCTTCAAAAAGCTCCAGATCACCGATCCACGTTTCTTTTTCGTTCGTGGAATAACTTGACGATCGGCTTTGCTAGTTGGTAGCGGACGCTTGATTAAGTTATCTTCTCTGGCTTTAGAACTCTCAACTTCTGGATCTTTCGATTTAGGAGTGCTTACTTGTTTAAAGGATTCCTTTGTATCTTGCTTGGTTCTTGATTGTTCCATTGAATCAACTTGAGGCTTAATCGCTTCACGACTACCAATTTCTGGTTCACTAGTATATGATCGGGTCTCAAACTCTTTATCACGTGGCATTTCATCTTTCATTGACCGTTCAGGTTTTGCTGAACTTGATTTAACCATTTGGTCGCTTCTACCATTAAAAACATGACCACAAAAGGCACACTGTGTTTTACTCCGGATTTCTCTACCACAATTAGGACATTTCATTTGGATATTCCCCCTAAAAATCTTCTTAATCAACACTCTTTTATTGTAGCATAATCTTGTTTTAGATGCAGTTACAATTCCATGCTATTCTTATTAAAATACTGCTTTATTCCACTGCTTTTAAAGCTTCCACCATATTAATTTTCTTGATTTTGTGATGCATCACAAACATTAATATCACCGAAAAACTTAAGGTCAGAAAGGCAGAAAGTCCATAACTCAGAAGACTTATCTGCGGATAGAAATACATTCTATCTAGAGCCATAGACGTCAAAATGTACTGATTTAAAATACGTCCAAACCATAAACCCAAGGCAATTCCCAGAACACTTAAAATTAACAACTCATCAAAGATATAAAAACTCACTTCACGATTATAAAAACCAAGCACTTTAATAGTTGATAACTCCCGCATTCGTTCGGAAATATTAATATTCGTTAAATTATAAAGGACTACAAAGGCTAAGGCGGCAGCTGAAATAATGAGAACAAGAGTAATCATGTCCAAACTTTTCAAAGGTTGACTGGCTGCTTGCCTCAAACTAGCAATATTTAAGATGGCCGTAATCTGTTTATCTTGGGCTAACTTAGCTTCGATAGCTTTGGTCGCTGCCGATTTTTGGTAATCCAAATAATAGGCATTAACTTGCGCAGGCTCGTGGAAAATTCGTCGATAGTCCTTAGCTGACAGATAAACATAATGGTTGATGTAATTTTCAGTTGCAAATTTAAATGGGATCTTAAATGTTTGCTTTGTTTCTGATTCCAAGATGACTTGTCCACCCTGATCCTGCCCAATAAATTGAGCCAATTTTTCAGAGACAAGCGGCCCAAACTGGTCAAGATCTAAATCTTTTTGTGGCATAGATCGGGTATGTAGTTTCTGCACTTGCCTAAAGCTAGCGTGGTCCACTAAAGGCACAACGAGCATGACTTCTTGGCTTGTTTTGCCAGCTTGACGGACCGTAAAGGGCTTAATCATCACAGGAACTTTCACACGAATAGCATTCTGATTAAAGGCCGCTGGTTCCTTTTGATTATGACGGTCTTCTTGCAGATAGACCAGACTATCATAAGGTTGAATCTGATCAAATTGACGGTCAACCATTCCGCGGATGGAATCGCCTATCCCAAAACCGGTTACCATTAACATGGTACAGCCCGCTACACCCAGAATAACCATAAGTGATCGCCCACGATACCGGATTAAATTTCGGATAGTCATTTTTTGCTTAAAGCTAAACAAGGACCAAATGAAATTCATGCGTTCTAAAAGAATTTTTTTACCTGCTTTAGGTGCTTGAGGTCGCAATAAATGGGCAGGTTCTTCTGTCAAAAGCCCTAAAGGTGTCAATACAGCTGGAATCAATGCACAAGATAAGGCAATTAAAGTCACCCCTACAATTAATAACGGCTCATAATCAATCACAATTTGGTCAAAATAATACATGGTATTATAGGCATTCATTACTAATTTAGGGAAAATTTGATAGCCCAACCAGGAACCGATTATCAAACCTAAACTACAAGCCAAGCCCGCATAGACGATAAACTTGGTCAAAATTTGACGATTGTGGTAACCCATCTGCTTCAAAGTTCCCATATAATTGCGTTGCTCATCAGCCATCCGCTTAATAGTAGAAAAAGTTACGAATACAGCGATAGCAAAGAAAAAGGTCGGAAAAACATTAGAAATAGTGGCTAATTTTTTAGCATTATCAGAAATACTCTGATAGGACACAAAATAATCGCGGCCATGAACATAATAAGTTGGTTGAGCAAGTTCAGCGACCTTAGCTTTCTCGCGGTCAAGTTGCTCTTGCTTTTCATCCAGTTCTTTTCGCGCTTGTCTATCTTTGTCTGCAAAATTCTTTTTCGCTTGATCAAGCTTTTCTTGGCCAGCCTCCAGTTCAGTTAAAGCTGTTTGGGCTTCCGCTTGACCTTGATTCAATTGGGCCAAAGCCAGATCAAGTTTAATTTTTGCTGCTTGTAGGGGACCCTCTTGTTCGCTTAATTGTTTTTGCCCCTCTTTTAAGAGTTGCCAACCTTGATTCAATTTGGCACGGCCAGAAATAAGATCAGCTTCCTTAGCTTTCAGCTCTTTTTGAGCTTGAGATTGTTGTTCTGCTAATTCTTGGCGTCCTTTTTTTACTTGGTCAAGTCCCGACTGCCATTGTTCAAGTCCTGTCTGATACTGAAGTTGAGCCAAGTGTAATTGCATCTCTTGTTGCGCCACCGTTTGACTTATTTGGTTATAGATTGCAATCTTAGGTTGAACGTCGCGCATCAAGGCCTCTATCTGTTGCTTACTTTGATTTAAAGTTTGGATTTGTCTTTGACGGTTGGCCTGGGCCTGAGGGCTTATTTGTTGCTGAATTTTCGTCAAATTGGCCTGAACTTGACTTGTTTTGCTTTCTTGTTGACTCACTTGCTCTTGAAGTTGATTCACTAGTGATTGAGCCTGTTCTTGCTGTTCTTGTCCTATTTGATACGCTTGTCGGCTAGCATCTAAATCTGCTTGGCTGCCTCTGACCCCTTCTTGGGCTTGGCTGAGTGCTTGTTGTAAATTTGTGCGTTGTGCTAATAAGTTTGCGTTAGTTGGATCTAGAGCTAATTGCTGTTCTAGCTGAATGAGTTGCTGATTTACTTGGTTTAATTGGGCCTCAGCTTGTTGGACATGCCCTTCTTTCTCAGCCACAGAAGCCTTAAGTGAGTCTACTTGAACCAGGGCTTCATCTAGCTTGTTTTGAGCAGTTTGACGATTCGCTTTTAAAACGGTCAATTGAGTTTGAAGCTGAATTTGTTCTTGCTTCAAACTCAAACTTTGTTGCTCTAATTGGCTTTGTTGACTGGTTAATGTCTGGATTTCTTGCTCCAAGTTTTGTTGGCGATCTTGTAGACCTTGATAGTATGTTTGCGGACTTTGCCCAGCCTTCATACCTTGGGAACCTAGCTCATGTATCAGTGAGTAATACATCCCGGTTAGTTGTAACTTAGCTTGATCCAAGGCAGCCTGTCCTTGTTGAAGTTGATCTTTACTCTGAATTAAGTTTGCATTTGCTTGGTTCAGTTCTTTTTCTTTGGCCGTTAAAAGGACTTCTGCTTGTTCAAACTTCTGTTGAACTTGGCTTTTAGCTGAATCGAGCTGTTTTAACCCATCTCGGTATGCTTGTTCTTGCTGTTCAAGCTGGTTTTCTTGATGCAAAAGTTGACTCACAGCTAATTGAAATTGAGCTTGCCCTTGGGTCCATTTTTGATAGCCTGATTGATAGTCTTCTTGACCTTGAGCCAATTTGGCTTGACCCGCTTGATAGTCTGCTCGCCCTTGAGCCAATTTTTGTTCTTGGTCAGCTAGCTGATTTTTTGCTTGATCGAGTTTATCATAAGCATCATCAATCTTCATTTGGGCCTCATCAAAGCGTTTTTGAGCCTGGCCCTTGAGCTCATTCAAACGGCTTAAAGGTTGTTGATTCAGTTGCCGTTCAATCTTATCTTGCAAACGGTCTAACCGACGGTCGTCTGCCTCAGTATAAGCTTCTGTCCGGCTTGTATTTCTACCCCAGAAATAGACTTCTGAATAAATATCACCTTGAATGGCTTGTTCATTCACTAAGGCAAAAGCTGAAAGCGAGCCCTTCCCGTCATCCTTTAAGCCACGATTAACACGTTCATAATAGAGGGGGCTTTGAACAAATCCCGTAATAACAAATTGGCGTCCTTGGAGATGGGGAGCTTTACTGTCTTGATTGTTCTCTTTCTTTTCTAGATTCAGTTGTTGAAGTTGAACCCGATCACCGACTTTTAGCGGGTGATTTAAACGACGGTTAAGATGGCTTAGATAATTGGCGTCTAAAGCGATTTCATTCACTTTTTCAGGATAACGACCTTTAACCAACTTAAAGAAATTATACTTTGCTTCTTTAGGTCGGGTATACAGCTTGAGTGACTCGGCTCCAGGTTGAATCACCACATCCAGACTCCGTTGCGGATAATAGTCAAGCCCCTTCAGCTCGCTTAATTTTGTTAAATCAGATTGACTAATTCCCATCGTAGACATGAGTTTACCATCTGGCAAATGATAAGCCGAATAGTAGTGGCGAGCCGTCTCGAGCATGCTTGGAGCTGAAGCTTTGATACCAACAAAAAAGGCTACCCCTAAACACATAATGGCAAATAGTGACAAAAAGCGAGCTGCACTCACTTTAATTTCACGAAAAATATCCAACCATAATGCTTTCATTGACTCACCTTCTTTCCATATATAAGGTCATTAGTTACCAGGTAATTTCAGCTACGGATTTAGGTTGTTGATTTAAAGACACTTCACTGACTTTACCATTACGAATTTGAATCACCCGATCGGCTAATTCAGCAATAGCCCCATTGTGCGTGATAATAATAACAGTCGTCTTTAATTGTCGACAGGTGTCTTGTAATAGTTGCAAAATTTGCTTACCTGTCTCATAATCCAGTGCCCCTGTCGGTTCATCGCACAACAAAATTTTTGGTCGGCCGGCTAAGGCACGAGCAATCGATACCCGCTGTTGTTCGCCTCCCGAAAGTTGAGCAGGAAAATTATCTTGTCGATGGGCTAAACCACAAAGAGCCAGAATCTCACTGGCATTAGCTTGACTTTTAGCAATTTGAATCATTAAGTCAACATTCTCTTTAGCCGTTAGGTTCGGTACCAAGTTATAATTTTGGAAAACTAAACCGACAGAATGACGGCGGAATTTGGTCAATTGCTTATCGTTGTACTGGGCAATATCTTCATGGTCAATCAGAACTTGACCGGATGTACATTGGTCCATACCGCCTAAAATATTTAAAGTGGTTGATTTTCCAGCTCCTGATGGTCCCAAAATAACGACAAATTCGCCCGCTTCTATCTCGAAGTTAACCCCATCATTCGCACGGGTTACAACTTGGCCAGTTCGGTATTCTTTAACGACATCAATGAGTTCAATATAGGCCACGCTAGTCCTCCTTATTTAGGCTTGACGATACACAATAACAACTTTTAAATAAGCACTTGTTTTATCTGGTGAAGTGGGGAAATCCTCTGGCAAACCAAATTGTTGAATAATTTGATAAGACCCATTCGCCTCTTGCATCGCTTGTTGAATATCCTTAATAAATTGATTTTTATCATACGCCGCGTGATTCGTACTTAAAAGACACATACCCCCAACCTGGGTTAGCCCTAACAAATCTCTTGCCAAGGTCAAATAATCCTTTTCCGCACGAAAACGATATTTCTTGGTCCGAGCAAAACTTGGTGGGTCACAAATAACCCATTCAAAGGCAAGCTGATGGCGTTTCGCATACTGAATATAATCAAAGACATCCATGACTCGAATCTCATGATCTGGCACTTTTGCTTCAATTCCATTGAGGGCGAATTGTTCTTGTGTGCGTTCAAGACTACGTTTGGCTACGTCAACTGAGACAGTTTGTTGGGCCCCACCTAAGGCTGCCGCCACACTAAAGGCTCCCGTATAAGAAAATAAATTTAATACCTTACCCGCTTGAGCTTGGGTTTTGACAAAGGAACGGACCTCTCGTTGATCCAAGAAAATACCTGTCATCCATTCGTGTCCTAGATAAACCGCATAACGAACATTATTTTCTAGAATAATAAGTGGTTGGGGAGCTGTTTGTCCCCAAGAATGATCAATAGCAACCTCTTCACCTAAGCCATTAAAGCGTTTGGTCTCATAGATTCCTATAACGTCTAATAAACTGGTGACAGCTTCAATCACCCACTTCCGGTATTGATAAAGACCTAGGGAATACCAATTAATTTGCACATAACCCGCATACCAATCTAAGGTCATACCCCCGATTCCATCACCTTCGCCATTAAACAATCGAAAAGCATTGGTTTCAGCACTCGCAAGCAAGGTGTCTCGCTTCCTGATAGCTTGTTCGATACAGTCACTGACCCAGTCTTGTGACCATCGCTCGTTTTTCTGATTAGAATAGGTCCAAGCCAAGCCTTTATTTTGATGGCCGACAAGCGCATAGGCTAAAAAGCGCCCCTTGTCATCTACTAACTCAATGCTTTGGCCTTCTTCAAGCATTGCAATAGCTCGGTCAGCAAAGTCCTCAACTTGGAGCAACTTTTCCCCTCGTTTTAGTCGTTTAATTGCCAAAGGATTCATGGTGTATTTTTTCATTTTAATCCTCAATTCTATTATATCGATATCTTCATTTTACCATGAATACGCTCAGAAAACTCTATCCTCGCATAGATAAAAAATAAATATTCACCATAAAAAAAGCAAAGTCAACTTTGACTTTGCTTTAATGGCTGGATTTATTAAGAATTGAATCGATCACATAAATAAATTCTCGATTAGATATCGTTTTTAATTCCTCTAAGGCTGGAATGTTTGGCTGACACGGCGTGATTTCATACTCTAATTTTAAATCATACGATTTAAACGAAGCGGTTCCCGATTCAAAAATATTGATATTGAAATTTTCGGAAATACCCCAAATCGTTACCCGATAGCTTTGTTTTTGAGGATTAAAAGCCAGGTTTACTTTTGTCAATTTGCCCGTCATATCTCGGGTTTGAAAAGCCATATCCCGCTCGAAATCATTCGCTTCTTCATCTTGGTTCCCTTCAGTAACTACTTCTTTTATCAAGTCAGGGTGTAATTGACTTTGAATCTTCAAAGCTACATTGGCTCCCACCGCATCTTGATCAAAAGAAAAATATTGCTTAGTTTGAAAAGCCCATTTTTTATCTGTTACTAATTCTGTATTTGCCGTTGGATCGACGGCTACATTTAATTCGTAATTAAGGTTCATTCTCGCAGCCCGATCATAAAGTAAATCAGGAATTTCTAATTTATTTAGCGATACAAGGTACCAATCATTTAGATGATAGACTTTCTGCGGATCTATTTTGGCTAAACGCGATGTGTCTGGTAAAAACAAGAGGCTTTCAATAAGCGGCTTGGTTTGCATTACCCGTTCTAATTGATCGCCATCAATACCAACATAATAATTTTGGTAGTCCTCCAATTCATGGCTCATACCAGGTGGAAAACCCTTTTGATCAAAAAAGGCCATGGATTGAAGATAGGCAAACTGATCGACATAGACTAAATTAAAATGATCATAACTTAGCATATTTAGATGATAGTGATCGGGCTTGGTCCCTTTTTGATAAAAATCAAATTGGCCCCAAGCCTGACCAGCTTGTTCATCAACTTGCCAAACCGCTTTAGCCATCTTACTGCCGCTTCGGGCATTGGTTAATGTATAACTCACTTGATATTGGTTCAATTGTCGTAGAGCTTCCAACTGTGTGATAAGATTCCGAGGAATATTCTGGGGATCAGTCTCATCCAAAAGTGAACTGGTTGACTCTTGGGTCGTAATCTCTTGACCTAAGACACAAATATTAGGTAACCAAATGGTCCATAAAAAGGCCACACAAACAGCCAACTGAATTTTTTTAAATTGTGACATGGTGGCCTCCTTTCTTTTATGACCCAACTTACTTTGACAGATAATGAAATTGTAGCATTCCTAACTGATTACTTGCAATAGACGGGGCCCCAACTCGAGACGGATTTTTTTAATTTTTTGAATAGTTTACCCGATATTTGAGAGATCTTTCATCCTATGGCATTACTGAATAACCATAAATCTAGCGGCTAAATGTTTCGTCGAATTCAACCTTAATAGCTTGTAGCTTGTCCGTATCAGCCAAGACATCGTAACCTGTTCTAGCTAATATTTCAACGGTCCGATACATAGCTTGATAACCAAAGTCTGTCTTGGTACAATCACGAAATTCAACCGTATGTTTAGCCAAAGGTTTCCCTTCAGTAATATCATAATAGGGGTGAATGGCGGGTACGACTTGACTGACATTTCCTGTATCTAGAGACCCAATAGTATCCCCTTCATTTTCAATCATTTCCACACCTAAATCGAGAGCATTCTGATTGAATAAGCGACTTAAAACCTGATTAGTTACCATATCATCATACGATTTTTCGTAGAAGGAATGCTTCATTGTGCAACCAGCCGCTTGAGCTGCAGCTTGAGCACAGGCAATCACTCGCTCCAACAAGGCTTCTTTCTCGGCTTTCTTAGGTGCTCGAACATAGAACTCGGCGGCGGTATAATCCGGAATGACATTAGCTGCCAAACCCCCATCACTAATAATGCCATGAACTCTAGCAGTAGGTTTCATCTGTTGGCGCATAGCATTTATTCCATTAAACAGATTAATCACCGCATCGAGGGCATTCTTTCCTTCCCAAGGTGCTCCAGCAGCATGGGCTGTTTTTCCAAAAAACTCAAATTTAATCGCATCCATAGCTAGCGAATCACCACTCACTTCATTCTTATCTGATGGGTGTGAGCAGATCGCAACATCAATATCATCAAAGGTATCAGCCTTAGCCATATCGACTTTTATTCCGTCGGTTTCTTCTGCGGGTGTCCCCAACACTACAACTCGACCACCCGTTTCAGAAAGCACCTTTGACAAAGCAATTCCTGCTCCAGTATCGACAGTCCCTAACATATTGTGACCACAGCCATGACCAATCTCTGGTAAGGCATCATATTCCGAAAGATAGGCCACTGTCGGCCCAGGCTTACCTGAATCAAAAGTCGCACGAAAAGCCGTTTCAAAGTCCAAATAGGGATATTCGACTTTAAAGCCATGTTTTCTTAAAAATTCTACATGGGCCTTTGAGGACTTAAATTCTTTAAGGCCTAATTCAGGATTATCATATAAATAATCACTTAATTTCTTTAATTCTGGTTGTAATGCTTCTACAATTTGGTGCAATTGTTCTTTTGACATCTTGACATCCTCCTTTAAAGAAAGCGACTGTTACTACAGTTAGAACGGGCCATAATGAGTAAATTGAGCATATAAGACGAATACTAATCCAATTAGTAGCCAAATAACCATTAGCGGCAAGGCAAATCTAAACCATTTTTTATAAGGAATTTTGGCAATCGCTAGTTGGGCCATTAATACAGCCGACATGGGCATGATGGAATCCAAAAAGCCGTTTCCTAATTGAAACGCCAAAACAGTTGTTTGACGGGTAACTTCAAGATTGTCTCCTAAAGGTACCATAATTGGCATGGTAACAGCGGCTTGACCCGTACCTGAACTTAAGAAGAAGTTAATCATGATTTGAACAAAATACATTCCTACAGCCGCTAAATAACTTGGCATGGTTGATATGGCCCCTGTTAACCCATGAATTATCGTGTCCATAATCATTCCATCTTCCATAATAACCACTAAACTTTGCGCTAAACCCACCACTAATGCGGCATAAAGCATTTCTTTGGCCCCTTCAATGAATCCCTCTGCTATATCATTAGCCGACATGCCCCCAATCACCGCAGAAACTAGACCCATTCCAATAAAGACGGCCCCAATTTCACTGATAAACCATTGAAATTTGAAGACCCCATAACCAATGATACAGAAACCGCCAATAAAGACCAACATAATCAGTTTCTGCCGGCTTGACATTTCGCCAACTTGAATATCATCTTCATCTTTTATGAGCCCTTTTTTATAGGCTTGTTCTTCTTCATAAACGAATGAGGTGGTGGGATCATTCTTAACACGACGTGCATAGGTCACTAAATAGATGACAGTCGCTATCCACACCGCAACGAAAAGGGTTAAACGTAAAGAAATACCAGAAAACATGGGTAACTCAGCAATCGATTGGGCAACTCCCACCGAGAAAGGATTCATAAAGCCGGAAGTAAAACCTAAGCCTGCTCCTAATGAAATCATCCCCATGCCAACAAGGGCATCGTAACCCATCGCGCGAGCCAATGTCACGGCTAAGCCAATAAACACAATAGTCTCCTCAGACATACCGATAGTTGAACCACCTAGGCCTATAATAAAGAGAACAATAGGAATAACAATAATTTCATTCCCTTTTAATGCTTTAACTAGATGGGCTAGGGCTGCTTCGATTGCTCCCGTCTTATTAATTAAATAAAAGGCCCCACCGGTAGCAAATAAAAAGTAAGAAATAGCTTGTCCACGTTCAAATCCTTTGGGAAAAGCTTTTAATATTTCGAATATTCCTTGACCATGTTGTTTAACGTAGTGAAAAGAACCCGGTTTTATCATTTCACGACCGTCTACCATTATCCGTACAAAAGCTCCTGCTGGAACGATCCAACTCATCATCGCCATAATCACAATAAAACTAAACAACAAAACATACACATGCGGCATGGTAATTTGGTGATACCATTTTTTCGATTGATCCGCTTTCATTATTTAACACGCCTCCTTGATATTTTTAAACACAGCACTTTTTCTTCAGCAAAAAAACCTGAGACAAAAGCCTCAGGTCCAGAATAAACCTTCCTTTTGCCTACAACATAATGAGCACTACTAATAGAAACCAGGCTTCTCTATTAGACAGTGATATGCTTGTTCAACATATCCCCAACATCCTTTGATATTTCGGCTAGTGACCCTTTTGTTATTCATACGGATAACGACTCTTGTACCTAGCAACCTCTCACTATATCGATATTTTCTGTTAAATGTATTTATATGATACCGCTCACTAACAAATACGTCAAATTTTTCTCATTATATTTTCACTATTCGCACATGAAAATCTCATGAAAATTCCGAGTGATTATGCGCCGTTTTTGTGAGTAATTCCTCATTTTTCAGGTTGTTTCTAACAGATATATTATTGTTGCAAAAACGATAACATATATTTTTGCTGGGTAATGAAAGACTTTGAAAAGGATACAGAGTAATCTCGAAATCTAAGCAAGCTGGCTTAAAAAAGAGAAAATTAATGAATCTTAACTAGTCTGAATAAATAATAAAAACGAACAAGGATCAAAACACGAGCGTTAAATCCTGTCCTCATGTTTTGAACCTTGTTCGTTAAAAATTAAACTAATAATCTCAATCACCACGGGTTACATTAGAAAGCACCTGCTCCCCCACCGCCGCCGCCACCAGACGAGCCGCTAGAAAAGCCTCCACCGCCACCATATGTTCCATCAGATTGAATGGTCGTACCTGAAACATAACTACTCGATGAACTAGACTGAATGGCAGACAGACTATCGTAGTGAACTAATATTTCCTGAGGCAAGTTTATGCCTTCTAACTCTTGCTCACTAAATTGACGCCCCATCGCCTTAGCCACTTTTTTAGCTTTTCCCAAAACAACTGCATAAATCAAATACTCTTCCCAAAGCGCTAGACTGGCTACTTCTCGCATATTCATTGAGCCAACATCATCTAGCATCTGTGCAAAAGCCCGCCACTCTTTATAGCGTTGGTCAGCCTTTGCCGATATTAAAGGTCTTTTCTTCATAAAATATTTCGCCCCAAAATAGACTAAGATAGTTAAAGGAGCAACAAATAAATAGACACTTAAGACATCATAAAAACGATAAATTGAACCAAAAGATAACACGACTAGACTACTGAAGAAAGCCACTATCCAAAAAGCCAAAAGATTTACTTGATAGAGTGTCTTTTGACTAATATGCTTTTTAACCTCTCGTTTAAAAGTTGACAAAGCAGCTTTTTGTCGTTTTCGAAATCTTTCATCCGTTTTTAGAAGCTGATCCATTTCCTTAAAAGAACGAATCTGACCTTCGTAGTCTTGGACATAGTTGTAAACCGCTAGTTCATACGATTCTAATGCTCCTAAATCTCGTTTTAATGGCCTAACTTTGACAGATCCGTTAGCTAAAATGCCTTTTGGCAATACCTCTTCAATTGCTAAATACTTTCGTCTAACCAAATCTAAGAGAGTCGCGGAAAATTCTTTGGCTTTAACCTCCCCACCTGGATTCATTTGGGCTCCTACAATCGCTGGTTTTTTATTTTCAGGTGAAGCATACAGATGTTTAGGTGCTTTGAACGGTAGAGGGTTAAGCTTTTTGTATGCTTTCGCGTGTTTGAACAACCTCATCAAAATATAGACTAGCGGAAGGAAGAGGAGCAGCCAATCTAAAACATAACAGGCTTGCTTAACTAAAATGGATTGACCTTCTTTATTTTGAATCATTGCAATCTCGTCGTGAACTAAATCATCAAAACGCTTATCTTCCTTGCTAATATTTTGATTGTCTTTTGTAATATTTCCCGGAAATACACTGTACACTTCTACAAATTGATTAGCCGGAACAAAGCCTTTGGCCTTAATCATGGTACGGTCTCCCTCAGTATCAATCATGACCTGACCTGTTCGTGTTCCATGACCCCAAGCTTTAACCTGATCTTTTCCAAGTCTGCCTCCTGGTAAAATGATAGTCGCATCAAATTCAATAGGAAAATCAATTTTATCGCCAAGCACTTTCCAATTGAACTCCCCGGCATCTTTGTAATTCGTTATAAGATCCTTCACATGATAACGAACAATAAAAGTTTGATTTTTTTGGGTTGGATAATGAAGTTTTAATTCTAAATTGTCTCCAAAAAGAGTTTTCTTTTGGCTAAAGGTAAGGGGCTTTTGGCTGTTATTTTTCTTAAAATCACTAATTTTTCCGCTTATTGGATCTTTAACACTTACTTCAAGATTAGAAATCTCTTTTCCACTTTGTTTCAACCAAATAAGCGCACCATTTATATGCTCAATCGAATAATCATATGCTTGAGTAAAATCTGCTGAACCATCCGAATTAACTTGAATCAAGACATTTGCCGAATCAATTGAATAAACAGGATCTTGCTCACCTTTAATAAACTTAATGCCAGATTTTAGTATTGGACTTGCAAAAGCCCAGATAATAATAAAGGCAAGTAGCCAAACCCCCATCTTCTCAAGTAACTTTTTCATATGACGCCTCCCAAAGCTTCTATAAGTCTATTATAGTCTAGTTGAGCTAATGATAAAGACAAAAAGGGATTTTAATTTAAAATTGGTAAGCGTTTCCTATTCAAAAGGATATGATTGCCTTCATATTATTTTCCTTATTAAATCAAAAAGCGAATCAACTAGCTTGTTGATTCGCTTTTTTACTTAATCTAATAAATTTCTAGCTACTTCTAATAATTTAAGTCCAATTTGATGGCGTTGAACGATATAATCATATACTAAATCCTCTGACAAAACGCCCCGCTTAAGATTATTAGGAACCTTACCTTGTTCAGCTTGTTCTACATCTTCAAACCACTGTGCACTTCCATAATAATCAACTAATTGATTAGCCTGATTTAAATCTTTTGTGAAAGCTTCTAGTACTTTTTCAAAATCATTAGTTATAGCTTGGGAATGGTCGTATGTTGCTTCCATTTCTTCGATTCGTTTAATTAAATTCATTGTTTCCTCCTTGAATAAACAGCATAGGCTAGTATGATTGCCACAAATAAAGCTCCGCCTACAAAATACCAAACCCTATTTTGTGATGTGTCTTCTTCAGTTATCGTTTCTACATTTCCATCCAAGGTGACCTTTTGTTTATCTCCAGATCCGGATTGAATGTCCTTGGGTATTTGAACGACCACTGATTGAAAGCTCATTTGATTGCTCTTGGAGTTTGAGGTTACGTTAACCTGATCACCAATTTTTAATTGAATCTGAGGTGGAACCTTTAATTGCCAATGTCCCTTACGATCAGCTTGGACTGTTTCTTTATCTTCGCTCGCCTCAAATTTTACTAAGACGGTCGCTTCGGCTTGGGTTTTGCCACTGATTTCTTGGTCCCCAGCTTTAATAACATTTACTTTAAGAAAATTAGCCTCTTCTGCATAAACCGTCATCGTCCCCATGCATAAAACACACATTAATAACCACAAAAATCCTTGTTTTTTCAACTACATCGCCTCGCTACCTTAGATAATCTAATTATACTGCAAATGCCTTCACTAAACTATTGATTTAATCTTCAGCCAATTCTTAATTGGGTGAATACTCATCCTACTATTAAAAATTAACGCAAAATCTCTACTAAATTCTTTTTAGCTGCGCTTTTGGCCGGAAAGACACTAAACACGATACCAATAATCGTAGAAATAAAAACAGCTAACAGAGCCATTTTAATATCAATAAGTGGTTTAAATGGTAACATATTTCCAATCAATGAGGCAATTAAGATACCGATGACATAACCGATTAAGCCACCAACAGCTGTAATTGCAATTCCCTCTAATAGAAATTGCCACTTAATTGATTTCTCAGTAGCGCCTAATGAACGGCGAATTCCAATCTCCTTGGTGCGTTCAGATACCGAAATATACATCATATTCATTACTCCTACCCCAGCAATAAATAAGGAAATAGCCGCCACAGCCGAAATGAAGTAGGTAATCATATTAAGTGTTTTTCCAATTTGAGACATAATCTCTGACATATCCATATATTGGTAACTTCCGCGCGCTTTCTCTGATCCTTGATCATTAAGCATTTTTTGGATTTTCTTACTGGTTTGAGACATGTTAGCGGATTTAGTGAAATAAACCGTCAAATCAGACATTTGATTATTAGCCTTAGCATACAGTTGATACGTTCCTTTGGGAATGACTAACTGACTGGGCTTAGACATATTAAACATCCCACTGTCCTTATCAGCACTCTCCGCAAATAAACCCACAATAGTGTAGGCTCGTTTATTAATATTAATTGATTGATTAATGACATGACGGCTAGTACCAAATACCTCTTCAGCCACTTGTTCATTAATAATGACATACCGCTTCTGCGTCTGTGAATCCAAGGCATCGAGATTCCGCCCTTCAATCATGTTAAAGTCGGTGTTTTCACGAATCCCAGCTGTATAAGCCAAACTATTATTATTCGCTTTTACCTCGACATCCATCTCTTTAGTATCTTCAACGGCCCCTAATTTCACGCCAGCCACGCCTGGAATACGTTTTATCGCTATTTGATCAGCTTCTTTAAACGGCTTTAATTTCTCGTTATTGATGGCAGAATTAGGTTGAAAATAGAAGGACTGACTCCGCCTTCCTTGGGTATCTTTGGCTAAAGAATGCATGGTTTCTTGCTTAAAACCATTTCCTAAGCTCAAAATCGTAATTACCGAAGAAATACCAATAATGATGCCAATCATAGTCAAAAATGTTCTCCGACCATTCATCCGTAAAGTAGCTAAAGAAGATAAAATAAGTTCTTCTATTTTCATTTAATCCTCTCCTTGATCGCTTGCTTGTGACAAGGCATTAAATTTCTGAGCCAATTCTTCGGCATTCAAGACCTTATCTACGGTACTAATACGGCCATCGACAATTACGACGTGTTTATCCGCATACTTCTGTAAAGCCGGATCATGAGTCACCATCACAATAGTCACGCCATCTTCCCGGTGCAATTTTTCTAAAATATCCATAATCGCTTTCGATGTCTTCGTGTCCAAGGCGCCGGTCGGTTCATCGGCAATGATAAAATCAGGTTGATTTATTAAAGCACGCGCAATCGCTACCCGTTGCTTCTGCCCACCTGATAATTCCGAAGGTCGATGCAAAGCCTTGTTCTCAAGACCAACTTTAGCTAAAGCTTCCTCAACCCGCTCTTGCGTTTCATGCCGTGAAAGCCCTGAGTATAAAAGAGGCAAGCGAATATTGTCTTGGACAGACAAACTAGGCAAAAGATTAAAATCTTGAAAAATAAAACCGACGACCTTGTTTCGCAAATAAGAAATTTGTTTATCCGTTCGCTGTTCTAAGGATTTACCTTTAAAGAGATAGCTCCCTTCAAATTGATTATCTAAAAAGCCAAGCACATTAATGAGGGTCGATTTTCCTGATCCCGATGGTCCCATAATTGAAACAAACTCCCCTTTGTTGATTGACAAGTTAATATTTTTCAATATATGAAGACGATTTTCTCCTAATTGATAGTATTTATTTAAATTCTCAATTTTTAAAATTGGTTCTACCATACAATCCCCCATCTATGCTTTACTAACCTAATTTGTTTGCTCTTGATCTTGATTAATTTGTACACTTTGTCCATCTTTTAAATGTTGAGGAAATTGAATCAGTTGGTCGCCAGCTTTCAACCCCGATTGAACAACCATTTGAGCTCCTTGGCGTTCAAGATCAATGGCGGTTTTCTTGACTTTTCCTTCATGGTAAACAAAGACGTAGTTTTGATTATTCTCTTTAATAATGGCATCTTTAGGAATGACAAGTCCCGGCATAGCAATCTTTATATTGACTGAAAAACCTGGTTGAATAAAATCATCGGCCAAAATACTAAAGCCAAATTGTCCAGCTTCCGACTGACTTTTACTTGCTGATGCCATTAAATCACCCGCCCCTTCAGAAGTTGGGCTGGCTAGGGGTGCTCCATTACTAATTGGCGGAAATTTATCAAAATGGGTAATTTTCCCTTGGACTTTTCGATCCTCAGCTTTAACGTGTAGATCTACAGGGCGATCTTCTTGCATTAGATAATATTCATACTCACTCACATTTCCTTGAATCAAGGTATTTTGTCCACTCACTAAACGAACCAAAGGGACATTTGAATTAAAAACGCCAGTCTGGTCAAAGACAACTTCACCCGCAAACTTGGCTTTAACGGGACCATGTTGTTTTTTCTTTAAGCGCATCAGTTTAATTTCCACGTCTTCGATATTGTAATTAAGCTCCTTAATTTGATCCTTAAGTCCGGTCGATCCATCCTGATCGCTTGTTACCGCCGTAGCATCAGAAGCTTGAACAACAACTGACATATCTGCTTCATCAAAGTCCTGGTTTATTGGTTCAATAATCGCATAACTTTGCTTGCCTTGAACTTGATTAAGATCGATACAGTCGCCTTGAAAATTATACGTTTTGCCAGTTAATTGACTCAATTGTTTGACTAGTTGCTCTCTTTTAGCATATAAGCGATTCTTTTCACGTTGTGCATCTTCAAGTTCCTCATCAATGGCTTCTTGGCGATACGTGAACAAGGTGTCGCCTTTTTGAACTTTGTCCCCGGTTTTAACATATATAGATTCAATTTCACCTCGACTCGGATCATAATAATAACTTGAGTCCGATTCAAGAACGGAAATCCCTTCTATCGATACTGGTTCTTGTTTGCGCAAAGTTGCAACATCATAAGTCACATCCCCCTCATCACTAGGCTTATCACCTGCAAAAATATTACTGATGATACTCAAAACAAAGACGAGACCCAATAAGGCTCCTAAGCCTATTACACCATATTTTTGCTTCTTATTTTTAAATTTGATTTGTTTAAACATGTCTTTCATCCTGTCACCCTTTTACTTCTTTATTTGTCTGGGCCTTTGGTAAGGTTACACAAAAAACACTTCCTTGACCGACCACACTGGTTACCTTGATTTCCCCATGCAACATTTCCACTATTTGTTTGGTTACAGCCATCCCCAACCCAGTTCCTTCCTTAGGTGAATGGGTAGCTGTTCCTCGATAATACTTCTTAAAAATATTGGCCCGAGTTATTTCATCCATCCCCACACCATTATCTGTCAAACGTATCAAGATTTGATCGCCTTGACTAATCATTTGACAATCAATCTGTGTATCGCTTGGGTTATGGATTACACTATTCATTAACAAATTTAACATCGCCCGTCTAAATAGCTTCTGATCACCTGCAAGCATCATCCTATTTTGGCTAACACTTAAACTAAATCCATTGCTTTCTTGAGTCATTTGCAACTCATCGATTAAATCCTTCATCACGGCTACACTATCAAAACAGTCTTGCGTCATCATTTGACTCATAGACATCTGATCGACTTTAAAGACTTGTCCTAAATCATCAATTAGTTCTTCCATATGCTGGATCTTAGTTTGAATACCCTGGAGGAATTTCAACTGCTCCTCTGAAGTCCAAGAATAATCTTCGATTAAAAGCATATCGGTATAGCCTTTTATGTAGCTTAAAGGTGTTTTTAAGTCATGAGTGATGCCAGCAGCCCATTCTGAGCGCTGAAGGGCAAATTGATGTCGATCTTCTTCTGCTTGTTTAAGCACCTCAGACAAAGTCTCTAGCGTCTCATAAATTTCTTTATAAATACGCGATGAAAAGACACCCGGTCGTTTAGCCCGCTTGACTAACTGATAGCGCCCTTCTTTGATATTCATCATTGATTGAATTAAATCCATTAAAGGTAAGCCATAATAGAACCCATAAAACAAGGCATACAATAAGATTAAGATTAGGACTAGCCAAGAAATATTTTCTTCTACATTTTCATAGGAAACATAAACCAATAAAATGGCAGGCAAGGGTAAAATAAATAAAATAATAAACTGTTGAATTAAAAAATGGACCGTTAAACGAAGCACAATTCGCCTTTGCATAGGTTTACTCTTCATTATTAACCCCTTCCTCAAAAGCGAATTTATAGCCAATGCCCCGAACTGTCTTAATAAAGAGTGGGTGTTTGGCATCCTCAGCCAAACGTTTACGAATTCGATTAATATGAACCGCTACCGTATTTTCTTCCCCAACTTCATCTTTATTCCACAATAAGCTATATAACTCCTGCGATGTAAATAGGCGCTGCGGATGTTGCGCTAAGAAAATGAGCAACTCCAATTCTTTAGCAGGAAAATTAACAGGTTCTTGATTTAAATAAACTTGGCTCAAATTAAGATTGATTTTCAATGGCCCGAATTCTAAAACACAATCTTGTTGATCAGGATCATACTCATACTTACGTCGATAATGGGCCTTAATTCGTGCTACTAATTCTGAAATGGCAAAGGGTTTCGTAATATAATCATCGCCACCAGCATTAAAACCAATAATTTTATCCTGCTCACGCGTTCTAGCCGTAAGGAAAATTAGGGGGCACGAAGTTAAATGGCGAACAGACTGACACAAGCTAAAACCATCTGTATCTGGCAACATGACATCTAGGAGAATTAAATCCGCTTTATTAGCTTGCAAAAACGTCAGCAAATCATGACCCTTATCAAAGGTATAAACATCATTAAACCCTTCTTTGTTTAGAACTATTTTTATCATATCGGTCAAGCCAATCTCGTCATCAACTAAAAGAATTCTGAAATCTTTCATCATTTGCCCCCTTTACTGACCTTGTGATCCTACTAGCATCCTAACATATTAAAATAAATTTAAAATAAACAAATGACATTTTTTTGAAATATTTGCCACAATTTTGCCATAAATCAAACACTATCTGGACTTGAACTCAAATAGAACAAAAAAATACCAAACTTCCGAGTTGTAGAGGCTCGTAAGCTTGGTATTAAGGTATTACTTAGGATGCGGCCAAGAAGACTCGAACTTCCACGGGAGTACTCCCACTAGCCCCTCAAGCTTAACCTACCCAAAATTATACTCTTAAAAATCAAGTAATATCAAGGATTAGAGGGCTTAAGTTTTTACAAAGTATTTCGTTGCCCCATTATTGCCCCACATTAAAACCATGGGCGGTTTAGAAGATTATTAAAATGTCAGGCTCGTTTGAGTCTTTTTAATAGACAAAGCACAACCAAATGGCTGTGCTTTTAAAATAATGATTCATTAAATTCAGAATGTTTTTCCTTTATTTCTTCATATAAATCTAAATCAAGTTCCTTCAAATTACTTATGATATCATCTCGAACATCAATAGAATTAGCATAACTTTGTTTATGAACACGTATATAAGATGGAGATTTTTTCAATGACAGTAATACGCATTTATCTTTATCAAGCTTAATATCATAACTTTCAGATAAATTTTGTGGATTCGAAACCCTAGAAACAGGAAGAACAGTAAAATCACATGGTAAATATTCCTTTTCTGCTCCTATAATGAGCATAGGCCGTAATTTAAATTGTTGCTGAGACGTCGTAACATCATAATAAGGGAATCTTACCTTGGCGATTGTTCCGATGTATCTCTCAGAAGAACTATTGGACACTAACAAACTCCCCCTCGACATCTTCAAATTCATCAAGATACATATCGAATTGGTGGTCATATAATCTGACTTCTTCTGCGTCTTTTTTTATATCATCTAATTCAATTACTCGAGATCCACAAGCACCTTCGGACAATCCTATTCTAGAATTTTTCCACGCTTTTTCTTCATGTGACATATTACGCAATGTCCATGGTGCGAATCTACCATACATATAGATAGTATTATCAATGATATATTTTTCTGTTTCAGTAAGCTCATCATGAATAGAATCGTTTGGATTGTAATATTCAAAAAAGAATCTGAGCGATGGCAATACTGGACCGTGCTTCCATCCTTCGAAATCTTCATCAATGATTGGTTTACCTTGGAATGCAAATGCTGTTTTTTGAGAAAAATACATCAACTTCTGAAGGGTAATCTCATCATTATTGAATGAAGATTCAGTAATTCGCTCATATGAATTGATTAAATAGTTTGCAATACTATGAACCCTTTGCGACATTTGTATACCCTCCCCTATTATCATACTAGTATCACAAATATACTCTGAGTAAACATAATTTGCAACTGTTATATGATTAAAGTCATAAAAAAAGAGGGTACCCCATTTCTGGGATACCCTTTATTCCTTTTAAGTGGAATAACCTAAAGATATTCCTGTTTAAAGGAATATTATTCTTTGGTCAAATTCACTTTGTATTTTACGCCATTCAAATGCACATATCCTTCACCGTCGACCATTGCTACAGCCGGAGTTGGATTTTGTTTTGCTGGTGCACCTTCAACTTTAGTAAGTGAGGCGTATGCTTCTTCTAAGTCTTGCTCAAGGATCCATGAGTTAAACCCAGCTAATAAGTAAGCTCGTTTTGAGTTAGATTTATCGCACGAAATGACCTTCTTAATCTTGTCTTTCTTACCAGCGACTGAAATAGATGGTTTCTTGCCTCCATTTCCATCCGGAATGAACCAGTGAGTCATCTGCTTACGAATCGTCACTTCCTGGCCTTCTTTTAATTCAGCAAAGATATTTTCTGCCTTTTTAATCGTTGGTTTTGGTTCGCTTTTAGGCGCTTGTGGTTTTGATACTGGAGCTTTGACTCCTTTGTTTTCTGCATCAATCATTTCATCTACTGTCTTACCTAACGATTGATAATGCTTGATTTTAGCAATCCAGTAGTCTTTAACTGAGTTTACACTTTGGCCATGCAAGTCCCAAGAGCGATGCGGGCAAGTCGTTGAGCTGAATTCTTTGTGCAAACGGACTGTGTTGCGGTTAACCGGAATCTTGTAGAAAAGCATATCTTCCGCCACTTGACGCAAAGTCATATCTTCATTGCGAAGGAATTCCTCACGGCTTGCTCCGATAGACTGGCATACCTCATAGCCAATATAGTGGCCATTGCCTTCTGTGTTAGCCGTATGCCATCCAACTTCATTCGTATTGATATAGCGCCCAATTTCTTCCTCAGTAATGTAATAGTGCGCGATTCCTAGATCTTTATCACGGTTTCGAAGCCACCCTTTATAGAAAGTTGCAGTCCCACCGATAGACCCTGCATCATTATGGATCACTACCCCTTTAATCGGATTCATGTACCCAGCGTGCAAATAGTCAGCAAATAAGCGTTTTGGTTTTTTAATTCCCATAACTTGATCAGATCCTTTCTCTTGATCGTATTCGTACAGTTTTAACTTTTCGATTTTGTCGATAATCGCTTCGGCATAATAGCTTGCAGTCGCATACTTACCTTCTAAGACTTCTGCTTGTTCCTTGTATGTCTTAGCGTTAATTGCATCCGCGTAATAGTTCTTGTACCACTCAGTTTGAGTAAGCCAATTTAAGTGATCTGCGACGCATTCTTCTAAGGTGGAATATTTTCTCCAAGCGGTCTGTCCAACGTTAACCATCTTGCCATTTTGTTCTTCGGTAGCATCTTTGTAGTAAATTTGGCCATTCCAGTTTTCGCCAATTTTATGTCCAAAGTAGTTATGCGCCTGCTTGGCTAACTCACTTGTACCGTTGTTAGACTCAATCATGTACTGAGCGATAACGACAGATAAAAAGAAAGGTGTATCAGTTGCCCGATACACCTTGATAATTCTTTCAATATTTTTATCCATAAGTCACCTACTTGGGTTCTTCATACAGCATGGCCTGATTACTGTCATTTAACCCGTGTGTAGTCGGATCATTGATTACTCCTATTAAGACAGCAATCGAAAGAATTGTATTGATAATCGCATCAATATTTCCTGGCAATTCGAAGCCTAATTGCTGAGCTAATAAAATGATTAAACCTGTTAAAGCTACCCAAAATGATTTGTGCTGCAATCTAACTTTCCAATTAATTTTCATCAGTTTTGCCTCCTATAATTTAATTTTTAGTTTGATTATTTCTTCGTAAAGCATTTTAGTTCGACCATTCCCACCAAGATTTGCATAAGCTTTCATCATGTCATCTAAATCTTGTTTTTCGTCTAGCGTCATTTCTCCATTTTCTTTCACTATTTTGCAAATTCGATTAATTCTAAATCTTAACAATGACAGCACGCCCTGCTTAATTAAATCTTGCTCAGTGCTTTCCTCTGACATTCTTGCTTCTTTGAACTCCAAATGTTCGCGGTAAGCTTTTACTCCCTTGTTAAAAATCCATCCTATGCCAATAAAAAAAGAAGCTACGATAGCTTCCATCATATGATTTATAAATAGTGTGCTAAGTTCTGAAAAGAATTCAGTCATAAATTACCCCCAAAATAAAAGCCACCTCCGGGTGGCTAAGAATTAAGCCTCGGTTGCTAATTCACCGACGCCCATGTTTTCCAACTCAGCTTTAACCTTGTCTTTCAATAAACGCGGTACCTGAGCAAATGTTAAATCGCCTGCGACGATTTTAATTGCAAATAACATTGCCATCATTGAATACACCTCCTTTCTTTCAATAAGTCGAATCAATAGGATAAACAAATTACGCATACACAACACTCGCTAACTCGATTAGACAGTCTTCTAGGAATTTGTTTTGTTCGAGTGACGCATTGAGTTGTGCTTTTAGTAAATCCATTTCCGATAGTTTTTTAGGTTGATCAGCTACCAGACAGTTGTTCTGCCAAGACAAGTTGTAGTCATTAAATCCGATACTTTGTTTCACTTCATCGGCTGTGACTACCTCATCCACTTCACAATAAAAGGTCCCTGACTCGAAACTTAAGTCTAGGACCTTTCCTTGTTCATCAATATTAAGGTATACATTTTTTACGCCCATGCGGACCACACCCCCGAATTATTTCTTTCCCTGCGTTTAATTGGCAATGAAGTATTTGCCGGGAAAAATATTTGATAAAGTTGTGTACCGTTCACGTTTATGTTCCAAAGCAGACCCATGTTAGTTGGGAAGTTTACCAGCTTACCAGGTGCTGTTTCCCACACCCATACCATCAAAGAAGTTGTATAGTTATTCGCATTAACATCAGCATGCACCATGACCACCCCACCATTTAACATAGACAGGGTCGGACTTAAAGTGGAATTTGTAAGTAATACTTCGCCACCATATCTAGCTAGAGTTCCGAGCTCTAGAGTTTTACTAACAGCCTCATTAGCAATATAAAAGAAGTCGCTACCAGCAGAAGGAAATCCTAAATACCCTTTTCTAACGCCTGCTTTGAAAAACTCTTGGAATATTCGAGTATCACCTTTAAGTTGTAAAGCGTTGTCGTTCTTGTTGATTTGGACTTGGCCTTTCGATTTAACCCCACCAGTTGATACATTCAATGTAAATGCACTAGCTTTATCAACTATCTCACCAATTGAAATCTTATCTTTGTAAAACGAAATCGGAAGCTGCTCAGTTGGAAGCACCATAATAGCACTTTCAACTGTATTGAATTTATCACTCAATACCGCTTTAATTTCGTAATTTTTATTACCTAAGAAAGTTCCTGAGAGAACCGCTTGAGAGTTAACTCCACTTAATGCTGTTGAAGTTGCTCCGGTATTTCCATACCAAGCCGTTGTGCCTTGTTCTCTTACTAAGAAACGTAAATTTGCAATATTCTTTTCTGTTGAGGCATCTCCAGGCGTTATGCTCTTAACACTCCAGTTACGATTAACAATGGCATCAGTAGCACTACCACCACGAAATACAGCCATTGAGCCAAGTACAGGCGAGGTGTATGGATGCAGTGTTGCGGTTGGGCTAGATACCCAATCAGAAGCAAATCCACGTGAATCAATTGCTCTAACTTCTAAAGTTAATGCTGTTTTCGCACTAATCGCAAAAGGAAATGGTCCAAGCGTGATTGAGTTTCCTGAATTTCTAGTAGCCCAATCTGGATACTCTTTTACTCGATACTCGTACGTGTATAAAGAAGCCGCACCTACTAAGCTCAATCCATTAGCCGTAATTTTAATTGTCGACAAATTAGCTAAATAGTTCAAATTATCTGTAAAGGCGGCCGATACACTAGCAGTCTGTTCTTGGATAGTAACACTAGTTAACTTAGGCTTATATGTTGCTGCGATTAAAGTTAACGTTAAGTTATTTGTTTTTCTTCCTAACAATGCTGACCCGTTATATGTCTCTACAATAATTGGAATATTAAAGCTCTGAACATTAGTAAATGATGAAGCGACAGAGGCAGGAATTGTAATACTCGCTTGAGTTGCTACACCTGTAGCAAGTTGAGTTTCAACACCATTAAAACTGTATAAAATCTTATGAGTTAAAGCTGTGCTTCCTCTAGCGATGTTAACAGTGACTGCCGTTCCTAAAGGAACACTACTTGAACTGAATGTAAAATCAGATACTCGAGCAATATTTGGAAGTTGATATGCCCCTTTAACACTTGCTGGGTAAATTCCTGATTTTGTTTCAGTCGCATCAACATAAAACTCAAAGTTAAATGTCTTAGTCCCATCTTCCGAGTGATTAACATAAATACTTCCTGATTTAACTGGCGATGAATCTGAATTTCTTAAATCATAATTTCCTGTAGCTGTTGAATAAACTACTTGGCCATCAATGGTGATTTTGAAGTCAGTATGATTCATCAAGTCATACCAAGCCCAACCAGCACCGCGGTATACATCAGCTTCATAATAGACAAGCGTTCTATTATTGACTGTATCCGGATTATCATTTTTTATTTTAATTCGAGCATACAAACCGCTTGTAACTTGAGCGGTGTATGTCGTATATGTTCCTGTAGCCACTATTTAACACCCCCAACGTGTCTAAGAACAAGAATCTCTGGGTCATTCTCATATGCAACAAACATATATTGACCAATTTGGGCTCGCTCAACAAAGATTGCTTGATTAATCTGCAACATACCACCACTAATGAATGCCACTTCTGCCCCATTGTTAAAGAATGAAATACGATCATCACGTTGAAGAAGATAAGTTCCTTTTGATTTTGACCCAATCACAAACCCTTCTTCACTCATCTGCATAGTAGTATCAATGAAGCTCCAACGTTCGGCCATATCGCCTAAATTGTTTTCAACTTTGGCAAGACGATTTAATGAATCAGCTAGACTCTTTTCAGTCGCGATTTTATCTTTACCTACCGCATCAATAAAAGCATTGTACGCACTCAAGAAAGCACTCAATTCTTCCTTGCTAGCTTTGGCTTGTGCTTCTTGCATAGCATTTTGAACTTGCCCTTGAATATTATTAAGCGCTTCTTGTGTTAGCTTATTGGCGCTTTCTACATCAGTCGCTTTGGCTTTTTCGTCAATATCCTTTTGAATATCCATCGGATTCTTAGAATAAGGGGTTGCATAACTTCCTTTTTCTATTTTGATATTGGTTACTTTAAAATGCACGCCATTATTAAAGTTGTAAAAATCTAGTCGGTGCTTTCCACTAGCTCGACCACCTGAAACGATTTTGAAAGTAACTGAAACTCTTTGAGCTCCTGCTACTAAATCAACTGATTTTGTTGATTCAAATTTAAGTAGGTGATTAAAGTTTTTATCGTAAATCTGAAGTTTGGTTGGTGCATCCGCATCAATATCACAAGAAACAGTAACTATATCTCCAGCCGATATAGATTTATCTATACTTGTAATGTCCGCATATCCTAAATATGTATAAGAAGTCGTTGGATAGATATTAAGATTATTCTTCGTATCAACAATTAATTCTGAACTACCTTCAACCAAGTTAACTCCATCTTGACCTTGGTCACCTTTAACCTTAATCCACTTGTACATTTCAGGATTAGTCGAATCCGCTTGAACATAATCAGTATATTGTCCGATATGTGTTCTATTCGGGTCTGTTGTTGAAAAATCTTTTGGTGTATCAACAAAAATTTTAGGATTCGACCCAGTAGGATAAGACGGTGAAATAAATTTTACATTTGGTGGACAAACCCAAGTTCCATAATTATCACCAATAATAAATCTATCTGCATAGACTGAATTGGCATCAAACATTGCAACACGCCAATAGATTTCCGCTGTTCCATTGCTATCTTTTACAAATGTATAGGTTTTTCCACTTGTAACAGCAATCTTTTCAGCTATACCTGAAGTGCCATTCCAATCTGTCAATACAGGGTCACCTAAATAGCCTTTATTAGCTTGTTGTTTAGAAGTGTCTAATATGTTGGTTGGTTGCATATTTGCATAGGCTGTGTGAATGTATGGGGTTTTACCATCGGCGCCAGGTTTTCCTGGAACACCATTCGCACCATCTAACCCCATTTTTGCAACAGAATACCCTGTTTCTGTCGTATTATCTGTATATGTCCAAACAGTCTTAGTCCATAAGAATTCACCTGCTGGAACAACAGGAACTTCTGAAGTCCAAGTAATACCACTTGCTGAAGTTCCGCTTGTAGATTTCCCATAAGTGATAGTGGTTGCTTTAATACCTACGCCATCTTTGCCAGCAATGCCGTCAGTACCGTTATTGCCATCCTTGGCAATATAAGTTTTAACATAACCTGTTTCTGTTGTGTCATCGGTGTAAGTCCAAACTGTTTTTGTCCATAAGTATTGACCTTTGACTAAAGTAGGAACCTGACTTGTCCAAGAAGTTGGTTGGGTGGATTCATTGGCAGAAATGCCATATGTAACAGTCGTCAGTTTAATACCTTTACCATCCTTACCAGCAATACCATCGGCACCCCTGTCGCCCTTATCCCCTTTAGGTCCTTGAACAAGCATCCATTTATATTTAGCTGGATCTAAACTGTCTGCTTCAGTAAAGTCTACATATGTTCCCATATACGCTCGGCCAGTCGGGTCTGATACACTAAAGTTTTCTCCCAAGCCACCACTAGCATACGCAACGTGCGTGTAGGTTGTTTTCCCATCCTCACCTTTAGGACCTGGAATACCTACACCGTCTTGCCCGTCTTTACCTTTTAATGATTCTAGCCATTCAAGTTCAGTACCTCTAAAGCCATTATTTAAAGCGATTTGATAAGCAGAATCTGCTGTTTTAACTTTCTTAAGCTTGATGGATGCGTCTGCAATAATTCGCCCGTCTTTTTTAGCTACAACCATATAGATTCCGAAGTTGGTAAAATCGTCTTCTTCTACAGTTAAATGAGGTAAGCTTTCGGCTGTCCATAATTCGTCTTCTGATTCAGTTAATAAGTCAGTCCGTCTCCACCATACCCATTCATCTGCATACGAAGTTATCTCAGCTCCATTTTGAAGCAGTTTAACTGATAGCAAAGTACTTGTTATTCCATCCTGGAAAACTAAGCCTTCAGATGATTCAATCGTTAATTCCATCCTTGATTCATCAAAGAATCTATCTTCGATATATTTAAGCTTACTTTGCATAACCTGAATATAATCAGGAATTCCTGAATCAACAGCCTTAATGTTAGTTAACTTAACAGAGTTTTTTGTTTCATCGGTTTCTGACTCAATAATTTCTGCTACTTGTGCTTCTAAGTAAAGTGGCGGGTTAAAGTTATGATCAACAACATCTACCCAATCACCCTCATTAATACCATCTGGTAAATATGTAATCGGAACATCATAAGTAACTCTAGGAGTAGACCATTCTTTTAATTTAGCTAGCGCTTCATTAAACAGTGTTTGGTCGTCTTCTGCTTGTGATTCAAATTTGCGCGTTATCCATCCAAAAGTTGAAGATTGCTGACGAGAAAACCGTTCGTTAGCTTCTCTATCTTGAATAGAAGACTCACCTAATAATGAGTAGTAACGACCATCATCGTATTCGATATTTTCAATACCAATTCCTTTTGCATTTTTATTATCGCCTTTTTCAGGTTTAGCATTAGGATTTACTTCTGTTTGTTTTTGGTTCAATCCCTGGTAAATACCATGAACAATAAATTCTGCATGTTTCTGATAACCTGTTGCGTTCATGTGGACCATATCTCCACCATAATACGATGACCAATTAGATTGACAGAATTTATCCCAGTCTAACAGGAACACATTAGAACGATTTTGAGCTTGATAGCGAATTTCATTCGTAACGTTATCTCGTCTATCTTGGTTAATAACACCTTTAGAAGCCGTATTAACCCAGAAAATTTTTCTGTTTCCTAACATCTCGATATATTTAGTCACATCTTGTCTATTAAGACCTGCGTTAGTTCCTAATATAACCACAACATTTTGAGCAACAGAAGAAAGCATTGATTTAGTCACGCGAGTGGCATCTAAATCATATGAATAAGCATGCGTTAATTGGCGGCTACCTTTAACATTTCCATTAGCTTTAGGAATAAGTTTCTTAATATAAGGGAAAGTTCCAACCGCAAGACTGTCACCAATAATAGTTGCCGCAATGTTCTTTACATAATCGGTTGATGTTTGATTAATATTTCCACCAACTTCAACCGACTTACCACCACCAGTAGCTACCTGAGACGGCAAATTTGAATAGGCTTCTTTATCCCATTCATATAGTTTATAAGTATTAATCAGATTAATAAGCTTTTTAGCATATTGCGGATCAGTTGCATATCCAGCCTTTTGAACCTCGGCACAAGCTATCTTATAGTCTGATTGACCCACAACCTTACGATAATTATTTCTTCTCCATTCGGTGTTCGTGAAGAAATATGTGTAATCTTCAAGAGAATGATTCCAAGAATCGTATTTTCTGAACCTACCATTAATTGAAGTCCAAGAACCTATAAATTCTTGTGTTCCCATCGTTACAGTTTCGCCTTTCCAGTCAGGACTTGCTTTTATCCCAAACAAATTATAGTTTGGCGCATCGGCTAATTTAGACAATGGTTGGCCTGGTCGCCATCCGGATTCCAGCATTAATTGAGCCCCCGCTAAAGAAGGGCAAATTTTATTTTTATGCCATGCATTTATGCAGGCATTTTTAATTTCAACTTCAAAATTTGTTGGCATTTATTCCCCTCCTATTACGGTTTTAGCACTCGAACATAACCCATTACCCTGAATGAACTTAGCGAAACTGGACCACGCATTGGTACACCATTAGGACCACCAGTATGAAGCATTTTATTGTCACCAATATAAATGCCTACGTGTCCTGGAGGTGCTCCCACAGTATCCATCAATACTAGATCACCACGTTGTCTGTCTTTGTTAGCAACTCGCTTATATGGCCCTTGTTGTCCCCAGAATGTGTAAGTAGTTGGGCGACCAGGAATATTGAATCCTGCTCTTCTAAACGCTAAGATACACAATCCAGAACAATCGAAACCTCTATTTGAAACACCTCCCCAAGCGTAAGGAACACCTATAAGCTTCTCAGCTTCACGAATAGCTTTTTCATACATGTCATCTGACTGGACGGGTTGAGGAGTTTCAACCGCTACAAAATTAGCTGGTTTTGATAATCTTTCGCGCATTTCGTTTAACTGTGCCTTTGTGTAACCAGGGCATGAATTACCTTCGTTACCAGGAAACTCTTTATGACCCCATACATTCTTAGCCGGGATATTTAAATCAGCCATCATCTTTCTGACAATCCATTCGCGCGTTCTTAGTTGTTCCTCTGAATAGTCAGCAGCAGAATTTGCTTCAACAGAAACGTGAACTGTATAATCGTTGTTGTTCAACACACCCCACGTAATACGTTCATAGTTATAGTTGTGATAAAGTACACCTTGAGAATCTATGTAATAGTGATAACCTCCACGGTCCCAACCATGAGCCGAACGCCAATAATCTTCATGCTGCCATATTTTTTTGTTTACACTTCTAGCAACAGCTGTATAGTGAATGGCAATGTGAGTGATTTGTGATAATGGTCTATCAACCGATTGACCACCCATCGCTTCGTTACGACGATCGATAATTTTTGGAGACCAATTAGACTTAGCAACTGGAGTAGCTTGTTTTTCTTCTGTTTCTTTTTGTGCTAATTGAGTTTGAGTATTGCTACCAGATGCAATAACTCGTGTCGCAAAGTCAAACATATCAACAGTACGTTTAATTCCTTCAATATGAAAATCGGAGTCTATTCTGATTTCTTTCTTTTCTTTGTTTTTCACATACAAATTGATTAGCCGCTTAGTAACTTTGAACCCATCAAATTCGCAAGTGTATCTAGGCCTAGCTCCAAAAGCTTTTACAATTGCTTGTATACGTTCAAGAATTGTTTGATCAGTAGTAAACTCAAGTCTTAATGCTTCGGTAGTCTCATTTATACCGATTTCCCATCCTGTTCCTTCAAGAGCATTTTCTAAATACCATTTACAATCTTGTGGATATTCAGGCATTGTTTGGTCTTCTGCGTAACCATTAATCAAATCAAGACCAATATCCTCAATCTCACACGTCTTATAATTTCCTATCGTTTCAACTTTCATGATCGTTGTTAACAGACGTTCACCGCGTGAATTTAAGAATGTGACAAAGTTACCTTCTTGAATAAAGTCAGCTTTGTCATCCTTATCAACAGAAAACGAGCCTGTGAAGAATCCGTCCTCTGATCTAATCCCTAATTGATCTTCAAAGTACGAAACCCCAGACTCGCTATCGTTATCTAAAATCCCAATTAATTCATGCTTTCTATTTAATACACACCTCATCATTTACCTCCAATTCTTTCGACGGTACATCGTTACTGTCGGCTGAGTAGCCCACGAACTGTAAAGAAACTTCATTTCACTTGTTCCGGGATTAAACCACCAGAAACGACTAGCGATAGCTAATGTCTTGTTATATGGCATATCATTCAACATGATTTTCCCTTCAGAGTGATCAATGGTTAAAACATCGTCTTTCATAAACACATTCTTAATGTCAACTACATTAGATGAGTGATGTTTTAAAAATTTAAACGCATCAACTTCCATTGTTTTTACTAACGGCAATTTTTGAGGTTGAGCCATAAACAAGAACACATAATGTGGCTTTCTTGCTGTTAATTCGCTATTTGTCATAACGTGAGTAACCTTGTTATTTGCTCCTTTATTAAATTCATTAATCAAAGTGTAAGTATAGTTATTCTCACGTTTTTCAAGTTTGAAACTACCTTTAATTTTTGGGTGATATTGTGTTACGTGCTTAACATTAGTCTGTTTATCTTTCTCAACGTCATAATATCCAAAATAAATATTAACGCTTGTTGCCCCTTGAGAATAATCAGACAATGTCATATAAGTGATAGGATTTTGGTTTTCATCCATAACTCCTAAAGTTAAAATTCCGCCACCTTTAAATGAATCGTCAACAAAAACAAGACGATTTACTTGTTCCCATGTATCGTGTTCAGTTTGACCAGCAGTGTCTGGGGTTATCTCCTTAATTAAGACAGCACCTCGGTAATCGCTAGGCTTAGCTGTTGGAACTGCATCAGCACCTTCAAGTCTGACGCCCCATTGATTAGTAACAAATTTAGCGCCTAAGGCACCGTATCCATGAAAGAATTTAGAAACATCAGAGCTTGCATAGTTCCATGCAGATAAATCGCTCAATTCTTCATTAACTAACCATTCACTGTCTGGAACATAAACTTTATCGGCCTCTTCTGGATGCCCAACCAACATTGTCCCAACTGGTGAAATAAACGATACAAAACCACATTCCGAATTAAACTTAATATCGAATCGTGGCCACGTTTTATAAGTCCCTTTATTTTCAATCATCATAGATTCAGTTGTTACGGGAACGGCAATCTCTTCTTTTTCGTGTTCGTAACCTCTGCAGGTAAAGTTAACTTCAAAGTCCGCACAATATTCTTCTTCGTTATCAATCGATTCAATTTGAGTAAGTTTTACTGTGTAAACTAATTCTTCGTCAGAAAAATAAATCTCCTTTGCATCCATGAGCAAAGGAGTTATCATTCTTATTTTCGGTTTGATATTTGAGTCAATCAATTCATTCAATCGGCAAGTGACTACTTTATCCTTCAGGCCTTTCTTGCTGATATAGTCTCCGTCTTGAACAAGAACAGACCGGCTAGTTGTTTTAACTTCGGCCACCGTAATTTTAGGCCTTTCGTACAGACACCAACCAAGGGAATACAGATCAATGAACCCATCTGTTTCGTTTGCTTTTACAAATAGTTTAATCATTTACCGTTTCCCCTTTCGTCTGTTTTCTGTTTTAACTTTCATTTCTGTTTCATACTCAATATCATTGATTAACATTTTAGCCATTGTCTTAGTGCCAACAGTCAATTCCATGTTTGAGATTGCAACAATCACACCTTGATTACCAGCTATTTCATGTTGCGGAAGATGTTTAATAATACCTTCACCAATTCTACCTAACACTGATTTTGTTAACGGAATGATCGCTTCTGGTCCAGCTTCTCCTACACCGTGATTGCCAAAGATTGTTGGTTTGTCGAAGATACCACCTAGCGCGTGCCAAGAAATGTGGAACTTAGGTACTCTCGGAGGATTCAAACTAAAACCACCACTAATAGAGAAATGCGGCATTTTAAGGTGAGGTAAGCTCCATTTGAAATTCATAGCATTTTTTATTTTGCTTACAGTATCCGTTACTGCTTTCCAAGCACCTTTTATTTTGTCTGATATACCTTGCTTAATACCTTCCCAGATTTGCAAAGCACTTGTTTTAAGCCCGCTAAACCAGTTCTTAACATTGTTTACCATTTGCCTTGCGTAATTTGAAACCTGGTTAAACCCAGACACAGCACTGTTTTTTATGCCATTCATAGTGTCTTTGAACCATTGGCCCAACTGTTGCCATTTTTTAGAAAACCAATCAGTAATGGCTCCCCAATTTTGAAAGACAACTATAATAGCAGCTATTACAGCAGCAATAGCAACTCCAATAAGAATAAATGGTAAGAGACCAGCATTTACTGCCATGAGCACAGGTAGCAATGCGCTAAACGCAACAGTTAATCCGCCAAGTATTACAATAAATTGTTTAACAGGTCCAGGTAGATTGGCAAAACCGTTTCCGATATCTCTAATAATAGGAATTAAAACATCAGCCAAAGGAGCTAAAGCAATTGCTAATTCATCACCAATTTGTGCCATAGCTAACTTTACATTTTGAACTGCAATTGCTTGCTTATCGATAGCATCAACCGATTTATTAAATGTGTCAGACACTACTCCAGAATTGTTTTGAGCTGCTTTTGTCATTTCGTCTAAGTTAAAGGCACCACGTTTAATTGCATCTACCATTCTTGGCGCTGCTTTAGATCCGAATACTTTTGTAGCCTCATTAAGGGCTTCCGTTTCACTAGAAGCGTTTTTGATTTTATCAACAGTACCTTGAAGACCTTGTTGAAGTGTTTTACCTTCTTTTGCATAGTTAACAGTTGCTTTTGTTAAACCAGATAACATTTGATTACCGTCTAAACCAGCTTTTTCGAATTGGCCCATTAATTCAGTACCTTCAGCGAAATTAAGCCCTAACGCCTTGATTTGCGGAGCTCCAGTAGTTACAGACTCAAAAAGTTTATCAACTGCAACACCTGTCCGTTGGCTTGTAGCTGTAACGGTATCAAGTACAGAACCATACTTTTCGTTCTCGATGTTATAGGCTTCCATGGCGCCCTTAGCTGATTTAATAGCAGAAGATACATCTGTCTGATTGATTTCTGCAAACTGCATTGATACTCTTGCTGCATTTGTTAACTTGTCACCGCTTAAGTCTAACTGGGCATTCAAATCGCCTATGGCATTACCTAAATCACCAGTATTGTCAATTTTCATCGTGGAATAAATCGATTCGAAATTCGCTTTAAATTCATCTGCTGACTTTCCTGTTTTACCAGTGATATTATCATAGGCTTCATCAATTTCAGCGAAGGCATCTTGAGTTGTTTTAGCAAACTCTTTAATCTTCTCACCTGCCGCTTGAAATTGTTCAGCCGCAGCCATTAGATTACCTGATTTAACGCCATCACCAATTTTAGAAAGGCTTTCTTCAGTACTATCAGCTGTAGTATCTAACTGTTTGAGCTCCTGGCAGACATTTTCAATACTATTTCCATCATCAAGCGTTCCTAATACTCGTTTCATTTCAGTTAGATCAGCCTCTGAACCAAGCGCTGATTTACCAACTTTTACAATCGCAGTTTCAAGACCGTCCGATGATACCTTACCTTCTTTTATAGCATTGACTAATTTAACTCCTAAAACATCTGCATAATCATCGACACTTCTTCCGGTAGCTTCAAACAAGTTATCAAGCGTCTTTTGCTTCGAAGCGATACGCTCTTGTTCAGCCTGATACTCACTAAATGACCGCTTTGTATCATCTAAAGCATTTTTTAGTTTAGCCTGACTTGCCTGAGCATCTAAAAGTTTGTTTTGCCAAGTTTGCACCTCTTTGGAATTCTCTCCAAAAACTTCCTTCATATTCTGCAAAGCAACTTCAGTTTCGCGTGTTTTTTGAGTTTGTAAATCATACTCTTTTGATAACTTGGCAATACTCGCTTCAAACTTTTCAGAAGCAGTGGCGGTATTCTTCATTTCCTCTTTTTGAACCTTGAACTCTTTGTTCAAAGTATTCATGCTTTGATTAATTTCTGAAATGCCGCTAGTAAATGCGTCGTTCAGGAGCTTATATGTAACTTTAATTTCAGTATCTTTTCCAGCCATCTTATTCACTCCTTTCTAGTCAGCATTAATAAAATTCTCAATAGCGACTTTATTATCAGCAATTCTGGCCAAGTCCTCCAAATCAGTTTCCCATACCGTTTGTGGATCAATACCAATAAAATAAGCGTAGTAACTGAACCAGTCATCTACGCTCATATCTTTAAAGGCCCGTTCTGGAATAGACTTGCCATTTTTTACTTTTTTCTAAGGGCATCTCTGAATGCATTCTTGTTGTTTTCGTTTTTTTGCTTAGATGTAACTAATTGAACATAAATAGCAATATTTAAATCAATCGCATTAGGCATTAACTCTTCAAATTCTTCCTGATTCATTTCGCCACCAGCCAACTGATAGGCGATAAACGGGGCATTATCGACTGATTTATCTTCCATTAATCCTTCTAGATTTCCAGATAATACAGCCTTAATTGCTTTATCAGAAAACAACCCTTGAGCCTTCAAACGTTTCATAGCCCCCAAAGACAAATCTGTCTTAATAGGGACCACTACTCCATTTGTTAACGTAATTTCTTCAATCATCTAACCACTCCTAGACTGTCTTTTTCTTAACTAATTCTGGTGTGAATTTCGTCAACCAGTCAGTCTTAATCGTTTCAGTTGTTACATCAGATTCAATTGCTTCATAGTACGCATTACCTTCTGTATCCATTAACGCACTAAATTCTAACTCTGTTTGGGCTAATTCATCTTGACCATTCTCGATTTTAAACTTCAAACCAGATGCCCAAGAAACATTAGGGAATGCAATTAATTTTTTAATACCATCAAAATCCAAAATGGTAAACGTAAGAATCCCTGTTTTAGGAATTGAAGTAGATCCATATGCCCATACGCCTACCTCTGTATTTTTGTTGGTTAGTCCATAAATTTCGCGCAATGGACCAATATTGATGTGCCCAGAAATTTTGCATGCTACTTGTTCAACTACTGAACGTTCCTTTACAACTTTTCCTCCGCATCGTTTTACTTTCTTTTTCGTTTCTGCTTCAGCTTCCAGGATACCAGTACATCCTAGAGGAACTGCTGTGCCTGGCACACCTGCCGTAACCGGAATCCAGTAACCATCAACGATTTCAAAGTTATCAAACTGTTGATTATTTTCAAACATTTCATTCACTCCTATTTATTATATTTTTGGTGCAGCCGCTTCAATAAGTCGCTGTGTAATTTCTTCAGTTAAAGCACCTGATACACTTTCTAATCCTAACTCAAAGAATAATTGTTCTCTTGGATTTCGCGGTCCAATACCATAGTTTGGATACGCTAAGTAATCAAACGCACGCTTACGCGTCACACTGAAACCCAAATTAAAATAAATTGCCTTTAAAGGTTTTCCGTCATGAGCGTGAGGGCCTTTGCCTTCGCCAACTGGTATTAGTTCAATAATCTCCAACATCGCCTTTTTGCTACCGATATTTTTGAAATAATCATTTGCTACTCTTTCTGTATTTTCAGGAACGAGTTTCATAGCTTTAATTAGCGATTCGAGTTCTTGATTATCTAATTGAAATTTTGGCATTAACCACACACCCTTATAATCGTATGGCAATTAAACGTAACCGTTAAGGCCATTTGCTGTGTTTCTGCCAATTTAAATGTTTCCCGTTCTAAACGATCGAAAAGAATATTGAGTCCTTCAACTTGTTGAATAATTGATATCTCATCAATTTCTTTAGCAGATTTGCTAATAAACATAAACGTAAATTCTTGGTGCCAATTCGTGTTCGCTTCACCTTTTGTAATGTTTCCCTTGTCCATGTATACCCAAAATGAATCGTTATCATTCATCTCATCAACATTGGTATCGTAGGCAAATACTGGGTAACCAGTTCCGTCTAAGATAGCAAGGAAATCATTTAGGCGATTAAACTTTGACGTGATCGATTTCATCTAACGTCCCCACTTTCTGCAAGAATAAAAACATATACTTTCTGTCATATGATGGGTCCATCGTCAGAATTTCATAAACAATATTCTCAATTCTTACCCTATGAGATTTTTGGATGTCTTCCGTGTAATAAACCTTAACTTTTTGTTCCACCTCAGACAGACTACCGACTTTAAATTCATCATAGCGTTGATTAATGCTGACAAAATTAAAAAACAGGAATCCAAGTTTATTGAATTCCTGTCCGATATTTCGCCGTTGAGCGTCACGCAGAGTCTTAAGTTGACCATATTCAAGTAGTCCGTCTTGTAATAATTCATCTACTTTTTTCATTAGGTCAGCCTCGCTTTCTGCGCATTCTTTAATTTTAATTTCCATAAATCAGATAGAAAGTTATCTTCAAACATTTCAGTCGCATTATTCCGCGCATATCGAACATAATTCTTCAATAACTTCCGTTCAATGCCTGGTTTACTAAAATCAGAAGGCCCGCATGCCAAATTTATTACATCTATACCTTCGGCTATATCATCTTTCAATGAATCGTCTAGGTGATTAAATGTAATAGCTAGATGTTCCTTTACAACTTTTAATAATTCAGCCAATAATAATTCATCCAAATTAATGACCCCCTATTTTAGGAGGTCGATTAATTCAGCTTTTGTTGGATTTCCTTCAATTTCAACTTTTCGAGTCTTAGCTAAATCTAATAATTGAGCTTTAGACAACTTCTCTAACTCGCTCACGATATTAGCTTCAACAGTTTCTGAATCAGCAATGTATCCACCATTAATTAGTAATTTGATTCGTTCTTCGCTTGGTTGATACTCATTTGTTCCGTGGGGATAAGCATCTCCATTTGAATAGTTATGCTTATTATCCTCCGCATCATAGAAGCCATTAATAACTTTATAGTTCATAAGTTTTCACTCCTTTACTAAACAGTGGGTTTAGGATTGATTGTATCTTGTTTAACAATATTGGCAGGTTCTGCATCAGCAACAATTGTCGCGCCTTGGACACCAGTAATATCTAATACAACAAAGGCATTAGGATTTTTAGGCATACCGTGAACAAATTCCTTCGCAACAAACAAATCCATATCCTCAATCGCTAATGTTTCTTCATATTTTTTAAGTTCTAATTGACCTGCAACAGCAAGTAAGTAGTTCTTAGGATTCCCTAGAATAGCCTTACCAACAGGCACTGCATAAGATTCAATAACATTAATACCTAGCGGCAAGGCATTTTCGTGCCATGCACCTGTCACTGTGTCTTTGAAGAAACGCGCAGTAAATAGCTTAGTTGCATTATCAACCTTATTAACAATCAACGACATTTGGCCGTTATTTAATTTGTGCTTACTGAATAAAGCTAACGCTCCAGCGAATGCTTGTGGAGTTAATTCAGTAATCTTTTCAGCTGTTTTTTCAGGATAAACACCATCAAGTGCTCCGGATAGCTTACGCATCATACCAATAGGTTTTAAGTTACCATCACCATTGATTACCGCTTCTTCAAGAGTAGCTGTCATTACTTCGCGCAACGTTGAAGTAACAAAGTTAGCTAACCAAGATGGACCTAATTGTAAGTAACCTTTTGGAACTGCAATGTATCCAGATAGTTTGCTTACAGATAAATCTAAGTACTTGATACCAGTTAATAAGATTTGTTTGATATCAGCTGGGATTTCAGACCAGTATGCCTTAGCCGTAATTTCTGGGTCATTGTAGAAATATTTAACAACCGCTTCGGTATAGCGTGTATCGATTGCTGATAATAAAGGATGTTCCTTAACTAAGTCAGAAACGATTTCCTCAATGATAGTTGATGGGAAAGCTTGATCTAATCCATCTAATTTTTGTTTTTGAACGGCTTCATTAAAGAACTTCATTTCTTGAGAAGTCATTGCACGACGCGAACCACGTGAAATCATAATTTCATTGTCTTTAACAGCTGCGTACATTTCAGAAGTTTTAGTTTCTGCTTGTTGAGCAACCATTTCTGCCATTCCATCCATTAAAGCGTTAAACGCTTCTGCTTGTTTTTCTGATTGTTCTTCCGATTGAACTGCTTCAAACGCTAATTTTTTTAACGCTTCAAAATCCACTTTATGTTTTTCTAAATTCTTCATAGTTTAAATTCCTCCTAATAGGTTTTTTAATACATTCTGTTTTGGTTTGGATTCGCTATTTTTAATTACATCAACTAATTCTTTTGAATCAATAGGCACGACTTGTTGAGCTAATTTATCTTCAATGGTTTCAACCTTTTGATTTATAACTTGCAACATTTCAACGATATTCGCTTGTGGTTCAGACTCTTCTGTAGTTTCGTTAGTTTTAACATTCCCAACTTCATCAGCAAATCCAGCTTCTACAGTTTCGTTAGCCGTCATCCATGTTTCATTGGCAATTAACTCACGAATTTCATCGTCTGATTTACCCGTTTTCTCGGCATAGATAGCAACTAAAGAACTATCAATGCTTTGTAAAGCTTTGACTGTTTTCATGATTTCTTCTTCATTTCCCCAAGCGACTGTGCTTGCTTTATGAATCATCATGTTAGAACCAACATCCATTACTAATTTGTCGGCTGACATAGAAATTATGGAGGCTGCCGACGCTGCCAAAGCGGTAACTTCCACCGTGACATGATTTGATAGCGATTTAAGATAGTTATAGATTTCAATGCCTTCAAACACGTCGCCTCCTGGTGAATTTAATTTGATTAATACATCGCCTTCATATCCATCTAGTGCAGATTTAACTAGCTTCGCATTAATCGTTGAATCTTCATCTTCCCAAGGATATGGTTGTCCAACCGGGCCAGATAACGTTAAGACAGTAGCGCCATTAACAACTTCGTTTTTGAACTTAAAAGGGACTTTCTTTAACTTATTCATTTACTTCCTCCTTCCTTAGTTGCTAGAGCAGTTTAGTGTCTTACTCAGGACATAAAAAATAAGACCATCTTATAGACCGTCTTTTTTAATCACTAATTAACGCTTAGTCACGAGATACAGCATCTTTCAGCATTTGGATCACTACTCCTCTGTGCTATTAGTTCCTGCTTTCTGATAATTTTTAGTTTCCTTAAATTCATTCATTAACGGGTCATCAACCGTTTCTAGACCAAGAATTGTGCGTCCTTCGTTTGGCGTGATTGTTGTTGAAGCTATCAATTTATCTACAGCATTAGCAGCACTCACAATGTTATAAGTCTTAATCGTGTTTGTGTTCACTTTTAATTTTGTTCCTTGCTTAATCTCATCATAACCAAACAGTTTTCGGTTAAATTCAGTTTCCAAAGCTTCTGCTAAAGGTCTAACGGCATAATTAATAAAGTTATCCGTCATCGCTTCTACATCAGCAACATCTCCTTTTAACAAGCCTCTAGGAATACCAAACAAATCAGCCGCCTTATTGATGTAGCCGTCAATTAATTCATCATATTCCTTACTTGACGTCTTTAAAGAACTACCGCCATTGAGGGTTTCAAGTGACAACCCTTTTTCTAAAGGGATGACAGCATCGTTTCCAGTCAATAAACCTTTCAAACGATTTGTCATCACATCATCTAGAATACCGTCAGCTTCGGTATCTCCTGTCTCTTCGTTAATTACACGACCAAATACTTCATCAAATACTGTATCAATGGAAAGAATGTATTTCAGTGATCTTTCTTTAACATACAGTTGGGCCGATAAATTAATTAGCTTTCCGTATTCAACGAACAATTGCTCTAGTAGTTTGCGAACATTTTTATTTGGTAACTGAAACTGAAGCACTTCATGTTCTAAAAATGAACGATTATATTCATATTCTCCATAAAGAACTACATTTGTATAGACCGTCTCTAACAAGCTAGCTTCGACTACTTCGTAACTTTTAGCAACAACTAGGTTTCCATCATCTGTTTGAATAACCAAAGCTCCTCTAGGGTCTTTCACCATTTGAGTCACTAATTGATGAATAAAGTCAGATGCGTTTGTGTTCTTGTTTGGCTCATAGTTTAATTTGTACCAATAAATGCCCTTATTCGGTTCTCCTTTTTCGAACGTTTCGAATTCGCACAACAAAATAGCACTCACTAATTTATTGATGCATAACTCAAGCGCATACTTTTGGTAAATAATATTGTTCTCAATCTTGCCGAACAACACTTTGAAATCTTCATACGTCATACTTGAATGAACTTGTTCCATTCCAAAGAATCCACGAAGCCAAGGTATATCTTTTAAACCAAGCATATATTTTTACCTCCTTTCTAGTTAATAACTAACAGTTTTAAGGCCACGTCTAATTTTTGGAATTGGCTTATCTAACTGTTCATCCAAACTTAAAGCATGAATAAATGCCATAAATCCATCTGTTTTTCGTTTTTCAGGATCAATCTTTTTATAAGATTTATTTCCTTTTGGATCAACATCAACATAAACATTATTTGTATACCATCGCATCATACGATCATTGCCAAAAACTAAGTTATGGTTAGCAAACATCATATCTACAAGTGGTGCCAATTTATTATGAGTGACATAACCAGATCCAACTTCTTCTATTGGAAGTCCGTCTTTATCGAATACTTCCTTTACAGCATTCTTTCTAAACCGGTCCATTGCAATTGCTTTAATTTTATACTTCGCACTCATATCAACAAACCAGTTACTTACTAATTGAGGATCCATTATATTTCCTGGAACTATTGTTACTAACCCTTCACTTCTCGGTATCTCAAAATCCATTTTGAATTGCTGCAGCCTTAAAGATTCTGAAACAATGAATGTATGATGAATCCAATACCTTTTGTTATTTTTCTTAAACAATAATCCTACAGCAATGAAGTCACGAACATCTGCGTAGTCAAGTCCTCCTACACAAACTTCACCAGTTAAGTCAGGTATTTCTTGATTCGTTTGAATGATATCATCCCAAGAAGCAACAGAATAAGTCGTATCTTCCAATGGGTGATTCAATCGTTTAGTTAAAAATTCAATCTTCATATCCTTGCTTTTTAACGACGTTTTATAATCCTTTCGATAACGCTTCATTAACTCAGGAAGAAACGGTAACATTGGATTGGCTTTAATCCATCCAACCTCTGTATCCCACTCCTCAAATTTGTCAATTTTGCAATAGATAGGCAAAAATCCGGATCGCCAATCTAGATTCGATAAAACCTCTTTAGCTAATTCTTTGAAATCATCAATGACAGCACCTCGAAGATTCCCGTCTGTTGTAAGATAAAAAATTCGACCATGCTTCACCTTTCCCAAAGCAGACCTAAATACTTTTAATTGCGAGTAATCTTCGTATTCGTGAATTTCATCGAAAATAACAATGCCAGGTCTAAGCCCATCTTTAGTCCTGGCATTTGAAGTATGATATTTAATTTTAGATCGTGTATTAATAAACTCTATTTCTGATAGCGTTCGACGATAGGCTTTTATTAATTGGTTGCTATCACCAATAGTTTCATGACAATCTGTAAACGATGTTTTAGCTTGCGTTTCATTATTTGCAACAATATCAACATTGTAGTTACTAATTCCGTGTCTATTGCTCGTAAGATATAACGCTGCATCTGAAGCTATTGAGTTCTTACCAAATCCACGTGCACATAATAATAATGTCTCATCAAAAACTATATCCCCATTATTATAAAAAATTCCAGAATAACAAGCGTGAATAAAACGTTGAATTGGAGCAAGAGTATATGGCCGATATCGTTCAATAAATTCAATACAATCATTTATTTTTCGAGTATCAACAAATGTATCTTTACTTTCTAAAGCGAGTTTTACCATTTGCACTAGTAATTTCATTTCTTTGTTAGTTGGTTGTTTGCCAGAATCAACAATTTCTATCCAATCATCTAAATGCCGACAATTATAACTATACATCTGCTCCGGCCTCCTCTTTAACTGGAGTAGCTTGAAGTCCTAATTTATCTAAAATCAAAGTCATTTGCTTAACCACATTTACCAGCTGGGCAACAGAATCATTTTTCTTTAAGTTTCCCCTGTTATCTTCAACTTGAACTCCACGTGATTTTATATCTTCATCAAGCATTTGGGAAGCATCCCACAAATTCATGTACTGATTAACCATATCAATGTATGGCTCATAGTAAATTTTTTTAGATTTCATTTGCGCGACTAAAGCGCGCTCAATTTTATTTCGATTACGTGTATATGCAACACTCATCAAATCACCTCCATCGCGCGTGATAAATTTTTCGTGAATCTAGAGAGCAAGTACCCCTCCCCCGTTTCGTGTCCTCCCTTAAATCAACCCATTTGAAATCACCCGGGGGACTACCATCTCTCCTCATTTGTAAACTTAGGTTTCTGCTTTAATAACTTCTCTGGATGCTCTAGGTTGTGGCAGTGATTACACAAGCTAAGTAAGTTACTCATACTTAAAGCAAGCAAAGGATTATCTTTTACATGGACAATGTGATGCACCATCTCTGCTTTGTGATACCGCCCTTCATGCTTACATAGCTGACACTCATTATTATCTATCTTCATTCGTTCTTGCCTAACTTGTCGCCATTGTTTTGATTGATAGAACTTAACTAGCTTATCTTCTTTAATCCACTTCAACAGTTTGTTGTAATACGGCTTATCTATCATGACCACCTCGGTGCAATAATAAAAGGCCTACCGATTAAGGTAGACCTCTTTTAATTGATAAGATATTAAACACTTATCTAGCCCTACAGGCACTATTTGAACCACTTATTGACAATACAAATATATCACGTTAGTAGGTGTCAAAAGTCCAGAAATAGTCCAGACTTTAACACAGTCCTAACTCGATAGCAATGTCTTCGAATAGTTTATTACGTAATTCAAACGCTTTGCTGCGACTAACAAAGATAAGACCATTCTTTATTAGACCGTCGATAGTATATTGTGGATAACGCTTCATGTATAACTCGTGAGCAATAGTCAGTGTATTCTCATCACACGTAGCCAACACTTTGTTAATTGCCTCAAGATTACGCTCAAGTGTTTTGATGCGTTTATCATCATCAATGGTCACAATTAAATTACCTACTACATCAGAAGTTGCATTTGATTTAACATCTGCATTCAAATCCGTTTCTTTCCACGGATTTTGCAGTTCTTGCTTACGTTCAGCAATATACTTCTCTAAGTGAGGATAGTCCCTTAGAACTTTACGAATATAATTAAACGTTGCACGTTCCATCAGTTTACCCCCTTCTTAATAATCCCTTGCAGCTAAATTAAATAGATTACCACGATCCTGCATTGAAGTTTTGGCAAACTCAAAGATAGTGTTGACTAACTTATCTTTATCTTTGGCTGGCGTTTGATTGATACTAAAACACATATCAATCTTCAGATTTACACGAGCAATCAGATACTTTGTTATTTCGCCTGGTTGATAAATGCGCACTTCGTTTTGCGACAAATCAAACTCATAACCTAAATCATTAACTGTTTCTAAGAATTTGACTAATCTCATTTAAACATCACCACCATTATTAACATAGCCAATGCAAAGACTAAATTTACCATTTCAGTGAATAAGCCAATGTAATTACGATTCCCTACATAAACCACTAAGCCAATTTGTTGGATTACCAATCCAAGTAAAGCAATACATAATAAAACCCAAAAGCCAACAGATTGGCCTTCAACATTATGGGTAGTAAAGGTAAGCCATAATTGAGGCAAGTAACAAATTGTGATGGCAATTCCAGCAATCAAAGGTGCAATGGTTAAACTAAACTTTTTCAAGACTACACCCCTAACTTTTTCATCAACTTAGGCATATCCAAACCAATAATTGGTTCCTGGTCGTCAATGATAATCACTGGCATGGATTGTGCCTGAACACGCTCTTTCACAAATTTAAAGGCTTCTTCGTTTTCTTCGATATTAATTTCATCATAAGTAAATCCTGATTGTTTGATGAGATTCTTCATCAGTGTGCAATTGTTGCAATTATGTTTTGAATAAACAGTAATCATTTACTTAGCCTCCTTCACGAACACACCATTAATGACTTTCCCTTTACGGTCTTTTATTTCTTCATAAGCTGCATCTAAGCAATCCATGAAGTTTAGACCACGCTGCATACAGTAACCAATTAACACCACCGTAATATCACCAACTGCGTCAATTTCTTCTGGCTTATCATCACTCAAACGTGCATCAACTAACTCATCAACTTCTTCTTTTAATTTAGTTAGTTGACCCATTCCATCTAAACTATCCAAGTTACGATTAATAAACCACTGTTCAGTCTTTTCAATTAGTTGGTTTAACTTAACCAGCTCTTCAAATCGTTTGCGTATGACTAATAAGCAGGTGGATAAGTCTTGGTGTTCTTTACCGTCTTGCAATGCATAGTCGCTGGCTAATTGATTTAATAATTTAATCATTTGTTTTAATCGTTTATTTTTCATCGGACACCTCTTTCAAATACCGTTCTATAATTTCCAAGCACTCATCAGCGTTTAAATACCCTGTTGGCTCATTTTGCCAATCATAAAATTCGAGTAACCCTCTATCTCCACCATAGCTTCCTTCGCAACAAATAATGGATAAAAATCCTTGCTCGTTAGGGTATTCAACTCTGATTTGATTGTCTAAGAAGTTCCTGTTATTGCGTAACTTATATATGTAGTCGTGAGCGATATTACGTTTCAAAAGTTCGTTAGCGAGTTTTTGGATTTCATAAAAATATATTTCTTTCATCATCTACTCCACCACTTTGTTTATTTTAATTACCTTGTCTTTTTTCATTTTGCACCCCTCGTCACTCTACAAATCTGATTCACAACTTCTTGCATTTCTTCATAGTTATAGCCCGCTCGTCTTAAGCGGTTGTATCGATCAATACCATTACCCCAATATCCACGTATACACTCGATGGCTAGTTTGTGGATGGGGTTGTCTAAATCTAGTATCATTTCCAATCATCCTTTGCCAACCAGAACACTAGAGCAATGGCTGCAATTGAAATAATAATCGCCATGCTACACCTCCACTAATATTTTTCGTTTTGAATTTTTTCTTTTCTGCTCCAAACACTTTGCTGTCGGAGTGGCTAACCAGTGGATAGTCGACAGCTTTAATTTAGTCTGTTCGCTAATCTCCTGCTTAGTTCCAACAGCAAGCAACTCTTCGCCTTTGTACAGCGCATATATTTTCATTATTTATCGCCCGTAATTCGCTTAAGTTTCTCTCTTAGTTCAGCGGCTGTTTTAGGATCTGCATCACATTGTTGAGTATCTTCCTGCTTCTCTAACCACTCTGGGAGAGGCTCTTCTTTTGTCTTGTAGTCTTTAGGTGGTTCTTGATGATTCTCCCAATAGCGATCCTTAAAGAAGTTAACATCTGTTTTGAAATAGCGACTCTCAGTTTTATCCATGGCCAACTGTTTGTTGTAGTTAACAATACCTGTCTGAATTTCTTTATTAGTCGTCCCATTCTCGATAGCAATTTTGTAGAATGCAAACGCCTCATGCTTGTTTGTTTTTTTGGGCAAAAATTTCCATAATTTTTCGAAATCCTCTGCCAGTTGCTGGTCGGATAATTTAGTATGGTTTACTTTAGTTTTATTTACTTTAGTTTCCTTTACTTTACTTTGTGGGTTTTCGTCTGTAGGCTGTACTGGAAACTCTTGTTCAGATGCATTTCTACTAGTAGAAACTATTGTGTAGTGGTGTTTCTGTTCGTAGAAACTACTAACATTAGGTTTTTTAGGTGCTACGGCTTTACGGTTTTTATAAACATCAGCTATGTTATCAACGAAGTTTTGAGACCAAATTAAGCCGTTATTCCATAATTCTTGGTCGATTGACCCCAAATCTGATAGTTTATCTAGTATGCTACGAGCCATAACATCGTCTAGCTTAGTTTTTGCTAGTAGAAACTCCCAATCGCTCGAGTTTCTACAGTTAATAACGTGTCCTTCTGTTGTTGCTAGTAGTTCTAATGTCTTAAACCAGAAGGCGTAACCGTCATTTCCGAACAGCGACTCAATGATAAACATTGTTTTGCCACTAGTTGCTATGTGTGGAAAATAATCTACAGTTTGTTTCTTAGGCCTTGCCATTTCATCACCACCTATTTATCAGGCAGTTTTGATTTAACGCCAGTCGGGAATAATTGCTCTTGTTCGATAATCTCGCCAGTAACTTCATCTACTTTAATGTTCTCCATCGCTTCTGCCATTTCTTCCGGACTCATGATGGTTTCAGTTGGGTCTTCTGTCGCTGGTTCTTCTTCGCCTGATTCCGTTACGTCAATGATTGGAGTGCCGTCATCATCAAAGTCATCGATGATCTGCTCGTCAGCAATGCTTGCTCGTTGCATTTCGATTGATAGGATTCCCCATTTGCTCAATAGACTTCGAAGGACTGTCTTTTGAGCCATAGCATCATAGTCACTAGCCCAAACGCCTGCCAACTTCTGCTTGTCCTTATTCTTGTTATGTTTAATACGATGAGCTTCTACTTGTTCCTTGGTCCAAAGTGTTTGTTTGACGAAGCCATTTAGTAATTCAAATCGGCCAATGTATGCGACTGCTTTATCGCTAATCTTTCCGTCTGGATCATAGTCAACTTCTTCTGTTAATGGGTTCCATCCTTTGAGCTGGCCTTCATAGACTGTAATTACGTTGATGTTTCGATATTGTCCAGATCGCTGGGCGAGTTGAATATAACCACGATACCCCAAAATGAATTGGGCCTTTTTAATCCATGCACCTGTTCGTTTATCTCTTTCCCCGAATGGAACCAGGTAAGCAAATCCAAATTGTTTTTCGAGTGGTAAGTCTAATTGTGCTGCTTGCATAGCCCCTGAAATAACACTCATAGGTGCTGCCTCAGCTAATAATTTGTCGCTGTTAACTAATGTGATGACGCTGGAAGTAAAGCCGGCTGATTTTTCTCGTAGCAATGCCTTAAATTTATTCTGAATGACTGGGCTAGCCATCAAATTTTTAACTGAATTTTGTTCTGCAGGTAATTGTGACTTAGGTTGCTGAGCTAACGCTGCTTTAAGTGAGTCGTTTGTTGCCATTATTCATCATTCTCCTTTTTTAAATTCTTTATTCTGAGTACCTTTGATTCCGACACTTTGATGACTTGCTTATGGATTTCCGGAAAATCTTTTTTAAGCTTATCTATATCAACAATACGCGATGATTGGTTGCGCCATGTAGCCTCAAAATCGGCTGAAATTAGCTTGCTGACATTATCCTTACCCATTTGGCTTTTGAGTCTGTTTTCGAGCTGTTTTCGGTCATTTTCTAGCTGTTTTTGCATGCCTTTAATTCTAACGATCTGCTCGACCATATTAATTTGGTCTGCATCCATTTGCGTCTCGTTTGAGTCGATATCTAAGTACACACTCCCAAGTGCCTGCTTGGTCAATTCAGACCCATCTATTTCTGGTTCTTCACCGCCAACTACACACCGTTCCCAGAAGTCTTTCGCCTTGGCCGTGTATAGCTCGATTAGCTCGTTGTCACGTTCGATTTTCTTGAACTCAAATTGATTGTTGCCGATAATGACCGCTATATAGGCATAGTCGTAATCTAAGACATTGAGGTAGTGTTGAACTTGCAATAAGTAATTTGCCGGAACCTCATCATCTTCCCACTGTTTAGCATTAAATTGACCAGTTGTTTTACATTCAAGAAGTGCTTTTTTTCCGATAATCTTGCGATCAATATTTGCTAAAAGGAACGGATGGTCTTTATGGAAATAAGTCTTATTGTCACGCTGGACTTGCAAGCCAGTTTCCTGGGTGAAGATTCGCGCGACCAGATCCTCTAGCTCATTACCAATCTGAATTTGAAGCCTGTCGCTAATATCCTCAGGCTCAATCATGCCTCGCTTTTCAACCCATACATGGTACGGTGACTTAAAAGGACTCACGCCCATCACAGCTCCGATATCTGAACCGCCAAGTCCCTGCTTTCTTAGTGCATGCCATTCGAAGTCGTCTTTTGCAATCTTGTATGATGGCATTAGGCTTCACCTACTATCATCTTTGATGGTTGCATATAATCATGAATATCCGTTAGCTTTACTAGACCGTCTTCCGTTTGATAGCATTCTTCACCATCAAATAATGGCTCTCCCTGCCAATCCTCTGCGACTGGCATTTCTTCATCTGGTTCAATTGGAACTCCTAACGAATCTCGTTGTCCTCTGAAAATCATGCAGATCCCTCTTTTCTTTCCAAAACATGGCCACTAGGTGAGTAGAAGAAGTCATTTGCTGCATTGATAACCATCTCCTCAGTCGGTGGCATTCCCTGGTCGTACATAGCATCTGTGATAGTGTCTTTAACTGTCTTTTGTATTTCCGGATGGAGCTCTGAGAACTCTACTTTCTGAACTGTTGTCATTGTGGTATACTCCTTTTAGTTAAGTTTTGTTTAGTCCGCATTGCAGTGCGGGCTTTTTTGTTTTTCCCATAAATCCAAATACCGATTGTAGCAAGCAGTAATCTTTTGCTTGCGGTCTTCATCCAACTTTAAGTAAGTTTTCTTCGATAGACCATCGTAGTTCTTTATTAGGTATTCTTCGAAGATCATTGGTCTTTTAGTCATCAAAACACCTCCCTAATTCCTTAACATCAACATTCAATGCGTCTGCTAATCTGATTCCGGCATCTAAGTATATTTTTTTACGTTTTCCGCTTAGTAACCGATATAGTGTTCCTGAGCTAATTCCAGCTTCAATTTGAATTTGATGAACCGTTTTACCAGATCGATTAACAAGTTCAAATAATTGATTATTCTCCATGCCAACCCCCTATATATTGTGTTGTTGCCGAAAATCAATGAAAATTAACACTATATATTGTAAAATTACTTACTTGCGTATTGTGACCAATGTCATAACATTGTATAATTTAGGTGTTAATAATTGATCTCACGAAATTATGAAAGATATTGGTGTGTACTATCTTTCCAGTCAGTTGTTAATAGATAAAATAGAAAGCGAGGTGAAAAATATGGGAATGTTTGATTCAATCGAATCAGCAATTAATGGCACGAAAGTGCTTAACTATGCTCTAGAGGTTAATAATATGGATGGTCTTAATATGAATAAAGACATCATTGCAAATATTAAGCTACATCCTAATATGAATGATTCGCTTATTGTGTTTGATGACGGAACTCTATTACGAGTTATTTATAATTCTGAAATTAAACAGGTTAATTTTTATTCAGATAAGCAATTAGCAATCGAAAATGGAAACCTGATATTTAACTAAAAATAATCCTTGTGCCATTTTCGTTTTTAGAAATTTCAATATTTTTATCTTTATAGATAATTTTTTCTGGTTCGCTGGCAATTCCTGGCGAACCTTTTTTAACTTGATAGTCAACAATAGTTGGCCAATTTAATCTATTTGAGATTTCATTAATTTTTTCTGTTTGCACATTCAAGATTTTTAATACCTGGTTATAGTCAATGTGGCTATCTTTACCGTCTTGACCTTTTATGCCGTCGCGTCCGTCATTGCCTTTAAGACTTTGCAACCATTCTTCTTCAGTACCTTTGAATCCATGTTTTACTGCTAAGTCGTAAGCTGATAATGGATAATTAAATGGCATCCCGGATGGACCACATTCATCTCCAACATTTTTCTCTGGCCGATCAAGCCAATAAACAACATTTTCTAATTCACTTATTCTTTTTTCTATTTTTCGCACTACCTTCGCTGCTACCCCAATAGCAGTGATGGCTAGTGCTATTTTTGTTGATTTTTTCATTTTGCTACTCCTTTCATGCTGACAATTTTGTCTTCCTTGCCGTCTTCAAGTCCGTTCTCATATGCGTCATTTAACAGTTGCCCGAATTGCTCACGCATGCCTCGGTTATAACCTAACTGATCTGCTGCGATTGCTGTTGCAATTAATGCGATTACTGCAAAAAACATCGTTTCTACTGCCATTTTTAGTCCTCCTTTTAATTATTCCTAACTAAGCCGCCCAGCTATTAGTTATATTGAATTTGTTTATCAAGCCATTGAATGACTTTATTTTTTGGAAATTTTTTTCGCTTTCCTACTCTTACGAATGGAAAGCCTTTTTTATTGATGAAGTGTGCTTCAGCTGTTTTGTAATCACAATTCAAAACCTTCCTGCACAACTCTGTTTTTGTGAGAAGTTCTTCCTCCATTCTGTTCTCCTTTCATATTTGTTTTAAATGGCCTGTTCGCTTAAGAATTTGTTGATAAAGTACACTTGACCTTTACCAGTAATCTTGGTTGTTTTGCTAATAACGATGCTTCCGTCCGGATTGTTATGCGTCCGTTCTTTAACTTCGAACAGTTTCATTTCCATTGATCGCTGAGTTGGCATGTTCCAGCTCTCGCCCCTGCGGTTAATTAAGAAGCCATTCTCTCGAAGCCATTGGAACAAGCGATTCTGGCCAATTTTTACGCCATTTTGGGCCAATAGTTTGGCCATATCCCCGACAAGGATAGATGACTTGCTTGCATCAACAGCATTAGCAAAGACAACCTTTGGCTTATCTCGCTCGATTTGTTCATTCAGATCAATTATTTTTCTATCCGCAATCTGCAACGCCCGCTTCATAATCATTTCCGGGCTGTTCCATGCTTTTTCGATTTTAATAAAGTACTGTCTTGCTTGTTTTCCTTTATCATTTCGCTGAATCATAGAAATCTCTTTTGCCATATCCATGGTTAAGACATGATCGATATACTCAGTCATGTTTCCTTGAGCTGTTAGTCTTTTTTGACTAATAGCTTCATAGTCTTGTTTTTCAACAAACCCATATTCCTTCATTCGTTCAAACCACTTCGAATATTGTGTTCCAATCTCTAAAAAATCATGCAAGTCACGACCCATAACTGCAACTTGTCCATTATCCTGTTCATGAATCTTTATTACTGACAGTTCTTTCATTGATTTTCTCCTTTCTATAATGAATCTTTTAACAAATCATCAATTGAAATCTGAAAGTAATTAGCAACTTTTAATAATGGTGCCAAATTCGGCTTATGATCATTCCATTTACTAATAGCTCCATTACTCAAATCCAATTCTTTTTCAATTTGACTAATAGTTACCTGTTTTTCCTTCGCCATTTTTTTTATTACGTCGTATAACGGCATATTTCCACCTCCTTTTCGCAGAAATAAACTCTACTAAATATTTCCGAGCTATTGACAATATTTAGAAATAGTTCTAATATACAGACATAGCAAATATCCTATCCACATTGCAGTATGGTAGGTATATTACTATTAGATTTTAGTAAAGCGGAGTTTATTTGTTTTATGTACTGGCTGAGTACAACCATATAATACTCTGAACTATTTCTAATGTCAATATAAATTATAGAATTATTTCGGAGGTCTTATTATGAATCCATATTACAGGATTAAAGAATTATTGGATATCAAGCAAATGTCAGTTGCCGAATTAGAAAGAAAGTTAGATTTATCTAACGGTTCTTTGTCAAAATGGGCAAAATCAATGCCGAATTCTGAGCCGTTATCAAAAGTAGCTAATTACTTGAACGTTTCTACTGATTATCTCTTAGGGCGTACAGAAGCAATGAATATAAACAATGGTAACAACAAAGATGAAAAATTTGTTTCACTATTTAGGTCTATAACATCTGATTTGCCTGACGATGAAGTAGAAAATTTGGAGGACGAAATAGAAGCTTATTTAGAAGCAAGAAGAAATTTATTGAATAAACGTAGAGGTAAATAATATATGCAACAAAAAAATCATAAAAGTATTGCTGCTAATTTAACTTACTCGTTACTTGATACATACAATATTGACTATATTAAATGTAATACTTCACTATTTTTTAACCCTATCATAAAATCTCAAAATGCTGAATATATGGAATTTTCTTTCAGAAAAAATATTCTTGGTCATACTTTGAAAGATAATAATGGAATCACTATAACCATTAACAGTAACCTTGATCAAAATAGGAAAAATTTTACTATAGCACATGAAATCGGACACCTTTTACTACATATTAACAATGATTTAATGTTTGATACTGAATCAACAATCTTTGATGACAATCATGCAACAAAATCAATATTAGAAATTGAAGCAAACCAGTTTGCTGCAAATCTATTACTTCCAGACAAAGTATTAAAAAATCAAATACTTAGTAGCTATAGCATGACGGCAATTAAGAATACTTCCAAAGTATCAGGACAAATGATTTACTGGAGAATTGTTAACTTTCTAAAAGACAATTATGATTTGTCAGAAGATATTTCAAGAAAAATTTCGAATGATTATGTTAGTAGAATTCGTAATTGTGAAATAAAAAGTTCACTATTATATCAACTGATTCATGATTTGTCATTTTCGAATAAAAAGGTTTTACTTAATGAATACGCAGTATAAAATAGCTGAAGAATTTGGTGTTACTGATAATTTTGTAAAAGAAGCAATAAATATGTATCGAATTAAAGGAGTAATATAAATGGCTGATATTATTAAATATAATAAAGATTTATATAAATCAATGAAAATATCTAAAAAAATCGGATTCTTAACGATAGACGAAGAAAATGGATTATTTTATTTTGACAATTTGTTTATTTCATTGGGGCATATCACACCAAAGGTTTTCAAACTAAAAGATTTGGTTTCATATAAAATAGTTGAAGATTCTAAAGAAGTTACTAGTGGGGGTATTTCAATAAAGAGAGCAATTGTTGGTAATATCATCGCTGGTCCTGCAGGAATGGTCTTGGGTGGATTAACTGGCGAAAAAACTCATGGCAAAAAGATAAAATCAATTAAACTCGTTTTTAATATGGTTGGAGACTTTGATAATAAAGTTGAACTTATTAATAAACCGATAATTGTTGGTAGCGAGGAATATAAAAATTTAGTTGAAAAAATTAATAACATTGATTTGTTTTTTTATAACTATCTACAAAATAAGAATAATAAATCAATCAAAGAACCTACTAAAACCTCATCAACTTCAGTAACCGATGAATTAATTAAATTAAAATCACTTTTAGATAGTGAAATTATAACTAACGAAGAATTTGCTAAACTAAAAACAGATCTATTAAACAAATAAAAAAAACACTATCCTCCCCGCCAAGATTAAAAACATAAAAATCAAACAACATAATTGACAAACATAATATATCTGATATACTTTGGTTAATCTTAATGAAGGGCTGAAGTTCAGCCAACCAAAAGACTGCGGATATATTATCTGCAGTCTTTTGTGCTTTTAGGAGATACCTATGACCAAACCGTTTAAAACAATCGATGAACAAATAGAGATATTGACTAGTAGAAAATTAATAATAAAGAACGAAGATGCAGCAAAAGAGTCACTCATGAGATTCGGATATTACGAAATTATAAATGGATATAAAAATCCTTTTTTGCTTGCCTCAGATTATTTGATTATGACAAACCCTCAGAAGATTTGCTAAGTGCAACATCATCGTTATTAGTTAATTATAAAAAAATATATCCTGAAAATATTGAATATTTAAAACACGAAATGAAAATACTAGATTCGCAAATTTCTAACTAAAAAACACGACCCACCCCGCCAAGAGTTGAAGTGTTAAACCAATAAAATATGAAAGGAGTTGTATTACAATCAATTTTGTTGAGGTCAACAAAAATGTAGAAATTAGTTTAGTTTCATCAGTTGACAAATAATATTTTGTTTATTATTATTTAGACACGGATAAGCACTAGTTATCTGACCGTTTTAAAACGGAGGACCTAGTTGCGCAAAACACTCCTTGTCTAACAGATGAGGAGTGTTTTTGTTTATGAAAGGATTTAACTATGAAACCATTTAAAAATTTAGATGAACAAATTTGCTTGTTAAGAACTCGTGGATTAACGATTCAAGATGATGAATCAGCAAAGAAATATTTACTCGAAAATAGCTACTATAATGTTATAAACGTTCATAGTAAATTCTTCATGAAAGATGATAGATATATTAAGGATGCAACATTCAAAGAAATAATCAAAACCCATATTTACGATACAGAAATCAAATCATTGATTTTAAAAAATATTATTAGTGCAGAAAAACATATTAAAGGTATTATTGCTTATCGTTTTTCAGAAGTATATAAAGATGAGCCATACGCATATTTAAAGACCAATAATTATAATGGCGAAGACTTGCTTGGCATCTCAACCACAATTTCGAAACTTAGTAAGATTATTCAAAATAAATCCTTTGATAAAAAGAACAACCCAATCAAACATTATCAATCTCACCATGGAAATATTCCTGCTTGGGTAATATTACCTTATTGCACATTGGGTGAAATAGCTCATTTTTATAAACATTTAAATCAAAAACTAAGAAATACTATTGCAAAAGATTTTTCGTATTACGTTCTTCAAAACACAGGAAATCAAATTGTTTTGGAACCAAAATTCATAGATGGCCTGCTTTCTAATTTAACTGATTTGAGAAATATAGCGGCTCATAATAATCGATTATTTCATTTCATATGTAGGAATACATTGACTGATTTACCAATTATTTATCAAGATCTTACACTGCAAAAACCGAAATTTAATTCAATTTTTTATACACTAATGTTACTTAGATGCTTTTTGACGAAAAATGAATTTGATAATTTTAAAAAAGCTCTAAAAAAGAGAACAAGAAGTTTAGACAATTCAATTTCATCAATATCAGCATATGAAATAATTTCATGTATTGGTTTTCCAGAAGAATGGTTAAATAAGAAATAAAAAAATCCCACTCCCCTGTCGCCAAACAATCGGAGTGAGATATGCAAAATTCAACCCAAAATAGGGCCTCTTTTCTGTACCCTATTCTATCACCAAATTTTTAAGGTGACAATAAATTATTCATTTTAATGTTCTAAGCCGCCCAGCTAAGAAAGGAATAAAAAATGAATAATAGTATTAAATATAAAAAAACAAAGTACGATGGGATCTACTCCTATCAAGTAGACGGATGCACCAGGTATAGAGTACGCATTAAATATACTCATGAAGGGAAAAGAAAGGAGCATAGCAAGCAAGGATTTGAAACAACGCTAAGTGCCAAGGCCTATAAATTAGAAGTTGAATCTAAATATGTTAGTAACGATCTAGCTTATATTGAGCGTAATCGCACGTTTGGCCAACAATGGGATTCTCTTAAAAAAAGGCACATTAAAGATGAAATTTGGAATAAAGAGACAGCTACAACTAATTGCGACAGAATAAAGCCAATTCTAACTTATTTCGAAAACAAACCAATGGCTAATATTTCGCAATCAGACGTAGAGAACATGATTGAAGAACTTTATGAAGAAAAAGATTACTCACAAGAAACGATGAAGGGTATTTTTAAGCTATTTCTTCGAGTCATTGAAGATGCCGTTGATGATGGGTATATAAAAAGAAATAGGTTCAAGAAAATTTCGTATCGCAAACAGAATTGGAAGCCAAAAAATAAGTTGATTGATATTAATACCTATCATACATTTATGGATCTGGCAAAGAAAAATCTTAGACCTGATTTATATCGCTGCATTTACATTGCTGCATTTGGTCTAAGACGAGCAGAGGTATATGGTATTACTCAAAAAAGCATTACTTTCTTAGATAACGGCCTCGCATCAATTGTCATCAATCAATCCCGCACAAAGAAGTATCTTGATGGCAAAGACGTTAAAACGCGAAAATCGAACCGTATAGTGGTTGTAGATCAACAAGCGACCATTATGCTTAAAGAACAGATTGAGTACGCCAAATCGGTTAAAATGGTGCATAATTCAATACTACACGAGGATGACTTCATCTTCTTAACCCCATCCTCTGGAAAACCTTATTACATCGAAACTCTAAACGGCGCAATAAATCGAATCGCTAAGATGATAGATCCAAATTTAAAGCTATCGCCCCATATGTTCCGACACACTTTCGCATCATACGCATCAGCAATGGGAGCCGATTCTCTCTTGCTTCAAAATTATCTCGGCCACGTTGACGAGCGCATGACCTTACATTACACTCACGGAACCCAAGAAGGCGCAACAAAAGTTATGAAACTTTCTGAGCCACTTAGAAAAAGCCTATAGCGGTGCGTTTTTTATCCGTGTCTCGTTGCCCCAAAGTTGCCCCAAAGTTGCCCCAAAGTTGCCCCACTTTTATCCAAAAACATCCAAATTTATCCATAAATTTCCAAAATTTAAAAACAAAAAAATATCAACGCCATAAGGTGTAGAGCCTTACAAACGTTGATATTATAGGTATTACTTAGGATGCGGCCAAGAAGACTCGAACTTCCACGGGAGTACTCCCACTAGCCCCTCAAGCTAGCGCGTCTGCCATTCCGCCATGACCGCAATTTAATTGACAAAAGCTATTGTAAGCGAAAAGCTAGCGGTTTGTCAATTACCTAAGTCAATTTATCTAGGCTCCTGGGACAGTTGAATGACGTCATTAAAACTATGACGGATGGTCTGTTCATCTAGACCTTTACCAATTAATACGAGTTGAGTCCCAAGCTCATCTGCTAGATATTGACTCATATCAAAGCGATAGGCCACATTAACCCCTTGCAAGGCCACTAAAAGATCGCGATCAGCCACCCGCACTAAACCTTTATAGCGATATAATTTACCGTTAAAGTTAAATAACAACCAATCCAACCACTTTACTAACAGGTCTTCTCTCAAATAATGGTTAGTCGTTAAGACAATGGAAACAAATTCATGATGATGGTGATGGTGATGCCCCTCCTCTTGGCATTGTGGATCCTGACAGCTATTCTGTTTAGCTGTGTCTTTATCTAACTTTTGATATTCAGACTCTAAGGGTTGGGCTAACCCATGAAACTTAGCTAAATGAAAGAATTCTTCAACAGCATAAGGTTTATCAAGATAGAAATAGCGCATATCGGCTAACGGATTTAATTGCTTCAATTCTTTCAAGATAGTGGCTTTGGTAAAAGGGGAGACTTGATCAGACTTGGTTAAAATAAAACGATCTGCATAGGAAATTTGCTGATAAACTTCTTGGTTATGGGCTAAAATCTGGCTAAAGTTAAGGCAGTCAATTAATACTAAGATGGCATCAATGAAAAAGCGTTGACTGAGATTCGGCGTCAAAGTTAAAGTTTGAATAATGGGTGCTGGATCAGAGATACCGGTTGTTTCAATGATGACATGAGCTAAAGGCCGCTCTTCTTTTTCAAAATAGTCTACTAAGGCTTGTAAGGTCGTCGCTAAGTCCGTTCGTAAACTGCAACAAATGCAACCATTATTTAATTGGTAAACTTTTTCCTCCGTTTGGAGAAGCAATTGATGGTCAATCCCTACTTGACCAAATTCGTTCACGATAATGGCAATTTGATCAGATGGCACCGTGGTATCTTGGAGAATTTGATTAATCAAAGTTGTCTTACCCGCGCCAAGAAAACCGGTCACTAGAGTTATCGGCACTCCCAATAAAGCCATGCGTTTCACTTCTTTCTTTAAGTAATTACTACTATTTATTATTTTTAAATTGTAGCATGAAACAGTTTTTTGTCAAAGTCGCTCGCATTCCACCCGTTGCGTCCGATGATTCTTGCGTTGCGTGCGCAACCTATTTCTACCCGCTATGATATGGACATAATCATTAGAAAGGATGTTTTATAATGACCATATCAAAATTCGATGTAATGGGTGTCATTTTCTTTGGTTTAGCCTACTTTCCGCTTAAATTCATCTATCATTTTTTAAGAGAATTGACACGAAACACTCCGACGACACTCAACAATCTATTTTTCATTTTCTTTATTATAAGTAGCCTATTACAAATTAAAGCTTCCCTAATAATTTCCGTGCTCCTTGTTTATTTGGTTATTTCTATCTACTATTACTGTCGTTTCCATAATTGAATCCCCTTTTACAAATGATATAATTTTTTTACTTAATATTAGGAGGGATTGTATTGTTAGATGGCACTAGCATAAAAGAGCGCCGATTAGAACTAGGTCTTACCCAACAAGATCTAGCCGATAAAGTTTATGTCACTCGTCAGACTATTTCAAAATGGGAGCTTAATAAGAGTCAACCCGATGCTATAGCAATGAATTTGCTCTATCAAGCGCTACATCTTCCAAAAGCGGCAAATGAAGAAATCTCAGTCGCAAAGTCAAATGCCTTTCCTTACAACATATTTACCCTCCCAATTTTCATCTTAATCGGCCCATTATCGTTTGCCTTTCGATATGTATATATTGAATTAAATAAGCCAGAACATAAACTGACCAAAATAATCCTTATTGGGACCTTCATTCCACTTGGTCTAATTTATTTGAATAGCCTACTTAAACCCCTATTCTATCTAGCTATAGCTATCATTACTTTGCTATATTTCTCTATCCAACTCTATTTCTACTTTGGTAACAAAGAGGATAACTAAGACCCAAAGCAAAAAGCCAGTACCCAAGTACTGGCTTTTATTATTTACTCAAAAATGGGAGCTAATCCGATACGGTTTTTATTTAAATCTAATTTGATGACTTCAACTTCTAAAATATCACCGACAGCAACCACCTCTGACGGATGTTTAATTTTGTCTTTTGAGAGTTTAGAAATATGAATTAAGCCGTCCTGCTTAACACCAATATCAACAAAGGCGCCAAAATCCACGACGTTGCGAACAACGCCTTGCAATGTCATACCTACCTGTAAATCTTCCATGGAAAGGACATCCTCGCGCAGGATGGGAGCTGTATACCCATCACGAATATCATGTAAAGGATGTTTCAAGCCTTCAACAATATCTTTCAGTGTTTCCGCCCCAACCTGTAATTCATCCACTAACGACTTAAGTTCCAAGGCGTTGAGTGCTTCAACTGAATGGTCACTACCGATTTCATTTAATTTAAGCCCAGCAGCCTTCAAGACGCCTTCAGCAATCTTATAAGATTCAGGGTGAATACCCGTTTGATCTAAAGGATTATCGCCATCAACAATTCTCATAAAGCCGATGGCTTGTTCATAGGTTTTAGGACCAAGACGTTTCACATCTTTAATTTGCTTGCGATTCGTAAAGCGACCTAATTCGTCACGAAGAGCAATAACATTTTTAGCCGTTGCGGCTGAAAGACCCGAAATATGTTGTAATAAAGTCACTGAAGCTGTATTTATATCAACTCCCACTTTATTAACGGTGGTATCAACGACGAAATCTAATTCCTCATTTAAAGTTTTTTGTGAGACGTCATGTTGGTATTGCCCTACCCCAATTGACTTAGGATCAATTTTAATCAATTCAGCTAAGGGATCTTGCAGGCGACGAGCAATGGAGACGGCTGAACGCTCTTCAACCGCAAAATCCGGAAATTCCTGGCGCGCCAATTCACTAGCTGAATAAACGGAAGCTCCCGCTTCGTTAACTACGATAAACTTAACCGGACGATCAATTTCTTTTACAACTTGACTCACAAATTGTTCTGACTCGCGACTAGCTGTCCCATTGCCAATAGCGACAACATCCACATTATAATCCATAAGCAATTTCTTGAACTCAGCCGGCGCGGATGCCCGTTTTGCTGCCGGAGCTGGGGGATGCGGATAAATTACCGCTTTGGTCAAAACACGTCCAGTTTCGTTGATAATAGCCAGTTTGCATCCTGTCCGATAGGCTGGGTCAAAACCTAATACTACATGCCCCTTCAATGGCGGTTGTAAGAGTAAATTCTGTAGGTTATCTCCGAATACATTAATCGCTGATTGATCCGCTTTTTCGGTCAGTTCATTGCGAATTTCTCGTTCGATAGCTGGGGAAATGAACCGTTTATAGGCATCTGCAATGGCAGCTTTAACAAAATTCAACTGACTATCAGATAAGCTATGCTCGATAAACCGTTGTTCAATAAACCGCACAGCGGGTTCTTCAGCAACCGTGATTTTCACCGTCAAGACGCCCTCTTTTTCAGCTCGATTAATGGCCAAAACATTATGATTTTGCACCTGAGAGAGTTTACGATCAAATTCATAATACATGGCATAAACTTGCTTTTCATCCAAATCAGCCTCTTTCAAGCTTGTAACTAACTTGGCATTATAACGCGTATATTTGCGAATAAACTCCCGATATTGTGCGTTCTCGGAAACCCACTGAGCTAGAATTTCGTGAGCCCCATCTAACACTGCTTCCGCACTGTCGATTTGATCACTGACAAATTCAAGGGCTTTATCAGTGAGAGTGGGTAAGCTTCCTTCATAGGTTAGTATCCATTGAGCTAATGGTTCTAATCCATTCTCAATCGCAATCATAGCTTTGGTTCTTTTTTTCTTTTTATAAGGTAGATACAGGTCTTCAATTTGTTGCAAAGTCGTCGCATGTTCAATCTGCCCAACTAGCTCATCCGTTAACTTATCCTGTTCACTAATTAAACGTATGACTTCTGCTTTACGTTGATTTAATTGGGTCATATATTGGAAACGCTGTTCAATCGCATGAATTTGGACTTCATCTAGTGACCCTGTTGCCTCCTTACGATAACGGGCAATAAAAGGAATTGTATTGCCTTGGCTCAACAAATCCAAAACGGCTTGAACTTGTCTTGCTTTAACACTCACCTCTTGGCTAATCAACTTAATTAAGTCAGCTTCATTTGTTGTCATCCTATCTCTCCGTTCTTACATCAATCTGGTGCGATTGCACACGTACAGTTCATTATAACATATTTCCCCATTATTTAAGGATATGATTCGCACACGTACAAAAACACGAACTTTAAGACTTTTTAACCATTGAAATGTTTATCTTTATGATGACAGACGCACACTTTGTGTTATACTCTCAAAGTAATCATTTATTTTATTTTTAGGAGGAATTATTTTTGGAAAAATTTTTCAAATTAAGTGAGAACAACACGACTGTCTCAACTGAAGTCATGGCTGGTTTAACCACTTATTTAGCGATGTCTTATATCGTTTTTGTCAACCCGTCCATTTTATCGCTATCAGGTATGCCCACTCAAGCGGTCTTCTTAGCTACAATCTTTGCTGCCGCTATTTCAACTTTATTTATGGGACTATTTGCCAACGTTCCTTACGCACTTGCACCTGGTATGGGGCTTAATGCTTTCTTCACTTTTACCGTTTGCTTTGGTCTAGGTTTTACTTGGCAACAAGCCTTATCCATGGTATTTATCTGTGGTATTTTAAATGTTTTAGTTACTGTTACTAAAGTACGTAAACTCTTAATCAAATCGATTCCTGAATCACTTCAGTCTGGTATTTCAGCCGGAATTGGTGTTTTCATCGCCTATATCGGGATTAAAAATGCTAACTTACTCCAATTCACGACCGATGGCTTTAACATCATTGCTATTAACGGTGGCGATCCAAAAGCGACTAACTTCCAAGATGGTATCCATTCCGTTGTATCCAATTCAGGAATTGTCCCAGCCTTGGTTGACTTTACTCAGCCATCTACCCAATTAGCCTTATTAGGTTTAATTATCACCGTTATCTTAATTATCCGTAAAGTTAAAGGAGCCCTATTAATAGGCATCATCGCCTCTACTTTTCTAGCAATTCCAATGGGCTTAATTGACTTCTCTAGTTTAGGTGCTCAACAAAACTCCCTTGCCAGTGCGTTTAACGATTTAGGTAAAACCTTCTTGGTCATTTTCACTCCAGCTGGTTTACCTTCCCTCTTTAGTGATTTGAGTAAATTACCGTTAGTGTTAATGACTATCTTCGCTTTCTCTTTATCTGATATTTTTGATACAGTTGGAACTTTCTTAGGTACCGGACGCAAATCAGGTATCTTCTCATACGAGGACGAAAAAGCCCTTGAAGAAGGTTCTGGTTTCAACTCCAAAATGGATAAAGCTCTTTTCGGTGATTCAATCGGAACCTTTATCGGCGCTCTTTTCGGTACATCAAACACAACCGTCTTCATCGAATCGGCTGCTGGAATCGGTATTGGTGGTCGTACTGGTTTAACGTCAGTCGTTACATCAATTTTATTCTTCTTAACTATTTTCATTGCACCTTTAGCTGGCATTATTCCAGCTGCTGCGACTGCTCCAGCTTTAATCATTGTCGGTGTCATGATGCTTTCTTCATTAAGTGACATTCAATGGGACGATCTTGGCGAAGCTATTCCTGCATTCTTTGCCTCAATCTTTATGGGCTTAGCTTACTCGATTTCTTATGGTATCGCCGCTGGCTTTATCATGTATGCCCTTATCAAAATTATCCAAGGCAAAGCAAAAGAAATTCATCCAATCCTTTGGGTCTCCGTCGCCCTCTTCATCCTAAACTTCGTATTACTCGCTATAATGTAAGATAAAAAGTGAGAATTTGCGTTAAGAAATGAATCACTTTGCCTTAAGCGACGACGCTTGTCCTGCAAGCTAGAAGCTTAAACAAAGTGGAGGTCATTTCTGCAAAGGAGAGCTGGATTCGATAAAAAGTGAGGAAGCTCGGTCAGCTCTGAAGCATTTGGCAAAGCGTGTAGATTAGCGTTAGCTAAACACGCGACTTTAGACAAATGGAGGTCAGAGTTGAGCTGACGAACTAGATTTCATAAAAAGTGATAACGTGCGGTCAGCTTCGAATCACTTCTTCAAAAGACGAAAACAAGCTCCTTCTTAAATTTTTTAAGAAGGGGCTTGTTCATTCTAAATCCATCTATTTAATTTGTGGGCAAAATCTAGGCAAGTAGATTAAAAATTCATTGCAATCTAATGAAGTTACGCATATACTTTGGCTATCAAAGATGAATGGATGGTTAAGTTGACCTTTTACGATACCCTTATACGCACCTTTACCAATGATACCGTGGTAGGAACCATAAGTTCTACGCTGATTGTAATTGGTTTAGGTTATATAGCCCGTTACCGCCAAATACTCGATGCTAATACTAGTAAGATTATCTCCCAAGTTGTCATGAAACTTGCTTTGCCTGCTCTGGCTCTCACCGCCTTTATCAAGCCTATTCAAACTGAGGCTATTAAACAAAGTTTGGGTATGCTGATTTGGGGGATAGCGATTTACATGATCCTTATCTTTTTGACGCCTGTTTTCTACTTACGTTATCCCAAGGATCGTCGCACGAGTCTCAGCGTCTTGAGCATTTTTGGCTCAACGACTTTCTTTGCTATTCCGATTATTTCCGCCATTTACGGCGATGAAGGAACGATTTACGCTAATATCTTTAATATTGGCTATCGCATGTTCCTTTACACTTGGGCTTATGTCGCCATGTCTGGCCTTCAATTTACTAAGAAGAACCTCAAAGAAGTCTTTGGCAACCTCATTGTGGTTGCTACTTTCCTCGGCCTCTTTACTTGGCTAGGTCAGGATTTTCTTCCCCAAGTAAAGGTTGGAGCAGAACAGGTATCTTTCCTGCGAATTGATGTAACGGCTCCTTGGTTGTATCAACCGTTAAAATATCTAAGCAGCCTATCAACTCCTCTTTCATGGCTAGCTATTGGCTGCCAATTAGCTGAAGTTGATTTTAAAGAAGCACTCAAACACAAATTAATCTGGTATTACAGTTTTATTAAAATTATCCTTGTTCCCATCATCAACATGGTCGGGGTTTTCCTTTTAAAACTATTCGGTTTATTTGATTTTAACTTAGTCGCCTTAGCCGTGACCGTCATTATGATGGCAACGCCTACTTCGACCGTTACCGCCACTTATTCCATCAATTTTGATCGCGAAACTCAGCTGACTGCTGAAGCTTCCCTTCTTTCGACCATTATCGCAATCTGTACCTTACCACTATGGATTCTGGTCCTTCAAGAGTTAGCCCTCTTGCATCTCTTCTAAAGTCAGTCATAATCAAAAAAGTAAAGAAACCCCGTCGCTTTCCATTTGTCCGGAAAGAAACGGGGTTTATTTATTTACAATATTTTATTGAACGTAGACGGTTAAACTTTGACGACCAAAGGCCATCGCCGCACTTAAATCCGTCATATGGATGTCAATGCGATTACCCACAATGGCACCACCTGTATCACCGGCAATAAACGTTCCATAACCTGGAATATATACAGTTGATCCCAAAGGAATAACGGATGGATCCACGGCAATCACATTTGGATTTTGTGATAAATCAATTCCAGAGGCTGTCATCGTCGATAATTCAGGTTGGTTATATGAATAAGCCGTTGCTTCGACTTGAACAGCCCGCCCTTGAGTGGCTTCAGCAGAAGTCGTTTCAGCTGGAGCTTGAGTAGTAGCTTCAGTTGTTACTTCGGTTGTTGGTTCAGTAGTCACCTCGGTTGTAGGTGCTTGGCTGGTTTCAACTTGCGTTATTGACTCTTGGCTTTCGCTACTTGTCTCACTAGCCACTTCTGTTTGAGAAGCTTGACTTTCGCTAGAGCTTTCAGCCGTCTGACTACTTGTTTCATTAACTGTCGTCGTTTCTGGCGCAACCCATTCAGGTGTCGCTTCTACTACAGCTGTGGCTGCAGCTGTTGTTTCTTCGGCTAATTTTTGATCCACTTTAGCATAAACTTCTTGAGCATTCATCGAATTATCCACGATTTGGCCATTGTCGGTAGAAACCGTCACTACATTTCCTTGTGGTTGTGCATAGGTTAAAGTTTTGTTTTGCGCATCAAAATAGAGCACAGAACCTGCCATAATCATATCCACATTATCAATATTATTGATAGCGGCTAGATCAGCTAAGGGAATATTTATCGCCTCAGCAATCGAAGATAAGGTGTCACCCCATTGAACTTCATATGCCTTATCTTGTCCATAGGCTCCCGCTTTCATAGCTGACAAAATTTCTTCAACTGAACGCGCTACCCACACACTTGTGTGGCTTTCTTGGGCTTGAACCGCTGGTAAGCTAGCTAAAGGCATAGAACTTAATAATAAAGCAGCACTGGTCATTAATTTTAACGATTTATTCATCTATCTATTAACTCCTTTTGTTGGCAGAAAACTCGCTCTGCTCAGCCGTCAATTGACGGCAAGTTTTGGTTACCGCCCCATTTTAACCAATTACAAACAAAAAAAGGGGAAAAAGCTCAGATTGTTAATGAGCTTTAATCCCCTTGTTGCCAATTGCAACTAAATTGTTAAGTTTGCCCGCTTGTGCGTTTCCCTTGTTATCTTTGTAACGCTGCTGAAATCTTGACTAGCCTAGTCATTTAACTCCTCGATTTGATCAATTAAATGATCGACATAGGCGATGGCTGCTTTTAGAGCTTGATCATCATGCATAGAAACGCCTGCTTTATCAGCTAATTCGAGCGGTGATAGAGAACCTCCCGCTTTTAAAGCATCTATCCAACGCTGAATCGTGTCTTGGTTGCCTTTAGCTACTTCTTGCCCTACTTGAGTTCCAATCGTTAACCCAGCTGAATAGGTATACGAATATAAGCCCAAGAAATAATGAGGTTGCCGCATCCAGGTTAATTCGGCTCCTTCATTAACAATCACTGCATCGCCCCAGAATTCCTCTAAGACCTCTTTAAAGAATTGATTTAATTTCTTGGCATTAAGAGCTTGTTGACGGTCAACTGCTTCATATACTTTACGCTGAAAGGCCGCTTCCAATAAATGGGTCACCATATTATGGAAATAAGTATTAGCAATAAAACCTGCTAAAAGATTTTGTTTTTGTGAGGCTGTTAGTGGTTGTTGGAGCAAGTATTGACACATAATAACCTCATTAGCTGTCGATGGCGCCTCAACAAAGTAGAGACTGGTTTCTGGTGTGATACAAAGTTGATTATCATATGTCAATTCAAAATGAGCAGCATGACCTAATTCATGTGCCAAGGTCAAGACTTCATTTAAAAGACCCGTCCAGTTTAATAAGGTATAACTTGGGCCATCATAGATAGTCGCATTGAAGCCACCAGTCGATTTTGTTTGATTCATTGGATAATCAATCCAGCGTTCAGCGAATGAACGATGAACAATCTGGCTATATTCTTGACCAAAGACAGCAAAACACGATTCAATCAAGTCTTGCGTTTCAGCAATAGAGACTTTCTTCGTATCAGCTGCTGAATAAGCGATTTTGATATCAGCCAAGCTCATATCCGAAATTTGATGGGCTTTGGCTAATAACTTAGCATAGCGTTGCATAACTGGACTCAATTCTTTCATAATCACGTCAATTTGACGATTATAGGCTTCGCGCGTCACTTTTTGGTCAAATAATAAGTAATCAATAACCGAATCAAAACCGCGTAAAGTTGCCATTTTCTTTTCAGTTTGAACGTGTTGAATATAGTTCAAAGCGAAGGTATGTTGATACTTCGCTAACCCTTGATGGAAGGATTGCCACGCTGCGCGACGAACTTCCTTGTCCGGATGAGCTTCATAATCCCCTTCAAATCCCACAAAGGAATTGCCATAGGTTTGTCCATTCGCTTGGAAATCATCAAACGATAAATCTTGAAATTTAGTGTTAAGGTAAGCTTTGTAATTAGAATAAATCGAACCTGACAAAGCGGACAAGGCTTCTTCAACTGGACCCGCTAAACGCGTCTGCTTGGTGCGTACCACTTCTTCAAGGAAGAAACGGAATGGTTGACCTTGACTATCTGCCATCAAGTCAGTTAAATACTCCGCTTCTAATTGACCAAGTTCAGGTAAAAAGAAGGAGGTCTTCTGCCCAACATATTCTTCTAAATGATCAACAGCCGCTTGATTTTGTTCATTCACTTCACTTAGCTTGTCTACTTCATAAGCCAGTGAAGCATAGTGAAAGACTCTAGTTGCTAAGATGGATAGCTTTTCATAGGCTTCAAGAGCTGACAGTAGGATATCTTTTTGATCTAAGCGACCTTTATATGTCACAAAATGGTCAGCTTGCTCTTTCAATTCCGCCATGGCAGTTTCGAAAGCAGTTTGATCGGCGAATAATAAACTTAAATCCCAGGTTTCTTCTTGGACAAGTTCTTGACGTAAAGGTAAGACCGTCATATCATCGACTCCTTATTTTAGAGATAGTTTAGTTTAAATTTAACATTTTTTTCGAAAGATTTCGCTAATCCTCTTGGCGTAAACGCGTGATAAAGCGTTCGATTCGTTGGAAAGCTGTCTTTAATTGGTCAATGGAGTAAGCGTATGAAATCCGCACATAGCCCTCACCCGATGGACCAAAAGCTGACCCAGGTACTACCGCTACATGTTCTTCCTGAATTAAGCGCATAGCAAAGGCTTCCGAACTCATACCAAATTCTGAGATATTAGGGAAAACGTAAAAGGCCCCTAGCGGTTCAAAACAAGGTAATCCTAACCGCTCCATCTCAGCGATCAAGAAACGCCGGCGTTGGTCATATGATTCCTTCATACGCTGAACATCGGCATCGCCATTGCGCAATGCCATCACAGCAGCATACTGACTTGTCGTAGGCGCTGCCATAATCGCAAACTGATGAATTTTAATCATTTGCTCCATGATGGCCCGCGGTCCACAGCAATACCCCAAGCGCCAACCAGTCATAGCATAAGCCTTGGAAAAACCATTAATATAAACCGTTCTTTCCGCCATGCCAGGTAAAGACACAATGGATGTATGCTGGGTATCCCCATAGCTTAGAGCTTCATAGATTTCATCGGTAATGACTAATAAATCATGTTCAATTATCAAATCTGTCAAAGCCATCAAATCCTCTTTAGCCATAATGGCTCCGGTTGGATTATTAGGGAAAGATAGGATAATGGCTTTAGTATTTGGCGTGATGGCTTGAGCCAATTCGGCAGGTGTCAAGCGGAATTGATTCTCTTCTTTAAGTGGTATCGCCACCGGAACTCCATCAGCCAAAGTAATACACGGTAAGTAGGAAACATAACAAGGTTCCGTATAAATGACCTCATCACCCGGTTCCAAGGTCGCCCGCAACGCTAAATCAATGGCTTCCGATCCACCGACTGTAACCAGAATTTCATGATATTCATCATAAGAAATCTGGCATTTTTCCTGCAGTTTTAATTTAATTTCCTTACGTAACTCTAACAATCCCGCATTAGAAGTATAGAAAGTTTTCCCTTGTTGAAGAGCAAAAATCCCTTCATCACGAACATGCCAAGGAGTATCAAAATCCGGTTCCCCAACCCCTAAAGAAATGATTTCCTCCATTTCACTCGCAATATCAAAAAACTTGCGAATGCCTGACGGTTGAATTTCCTTCACTTTTTGATTGAGAAAGTCTCTCATGGAGTGATCACCATCCGATGATCTTTCTGATCTTTCTCGAAAATCGTGCCATGATCCTTATATTTTTTCAAGATAATGTGAGTGGCCGTTGCTTGAACCTCTTCAATAATTGAAAGACGTGAAGAAACAAAGTTGGCAATTTCTTTCATTGGCGCCTTTTTCAATTCCACCATAAAGTCAAAACCACCTGACATTAAATACATGGCTTCTACTTCCGGAAATTGATAAATCTTATCCGCAATCCGATCAAACCCTTGCCCACGTTGAGGGTTCACTTTCAATTCAATAATAGCAGAAACATCTTGATCATCCGTTTTATCCCAGTTAACTAAAGTATGGTAACCGCAGATAATGCGTTGCTGTTCAAAATTTTCGATACTAGCTTGAACTTCGGCTTCTTTGAGTCCTAACATGATGGCAATTTCACGTGCTTCTAATTTACTATTGGTTTCTAGCAAACGTAAAATCTTCTCTTTATGTTCCACATTGACCCTTCTTTCTTTAATCATAGTAAAATTAGTATAGCAAAATCATTCTGAGAAAAAAACAAAAATTAAAAAAACTCTCATAATTTTCATATTAAACTCTGCAAACAACAACTAGCTTCCATTCATTGACAATCCTTGACTTTAAAAGCACAAAAATACCCGCCAAAGCAAAATCTTTGGCGGGCTTTTCTCTAACTAAAGCCATTCTATTCATTTAAATAGTCCGCTTCAACTTGGTTTTCTGTCAATGTTTGATCCGTTGGTTCCCAAAGCAAAAGACGATATTGATTGAAATAATCATGGACCCGTAAAGATAACATGGCCATCTGCTCAGCCACCACATCCCGCATAGCCGGATTAGCCGTATAAACAGCTAAAGTATAGGACCCATATGGAGTGACAAAGCTTGCGACATCATTCTGTTCGGTCCCCCCGGTTCCTGATTTATTCCAAGAAGTGGTAGATCCTGGAATATACGTCCGAATATAGGAGTGCGAATTGAGAAAGAGTTTATCAATCATTTCGCCATCCCACGGTGCCCCGTTTAAACGTTCATTAGCGAGTAAAGCAAAAATATGAGCAGCATCATGCGGCGTGGTATAGAACTCCCGATTCGTATCACCATGGTAATATTTGCCATTAACATAAGTATCAAACATACCCAATTGATGCATATGGGGAGAAATCTTCTCTCCACCACCCACAGCTGTAATTAACATATTGGCGGCAGTATTGTCGGAATAAAGGGCCACTAAATTAACCAGTTCATCCAAGGTAAATTCACTACCTGCTGGGTATCCTTGAATCACCCCTGCCCCTGGTACTCGATCGTCTTCCGTTAAAGGCACCGTCGTATCAGGCGACAAGAGGCCTTGTTTATACTGACTATAGAGCTCAGCCAAAACATATATTTTTTGCGTCGAAGCAGGGAAGAAAATTTGATTATCAATATCGACTTGAGTCATTGATTCATTGTTAACAAAGGAAGCCCCAGCTCGGGCATTAATGGCACCTAGTTCCTGATCAATAATAGCTTGAATATTATCAAGTAATTCCCGTTCACTGTACTTGGTTAAATGGTAATCTTGAAGCTGATCATCTTTCTTAATCCAACCTAACTCATCATAACCCAAGTTTACATGTAACCAAGCTCCATCTGGGGTCTCAATTTCTTCAATAACTTCCATCGGTTTTTCTGCATACTCTTTGGTGGATGCCACAAGGACTGAATTTTTGGTGCCTGGAGGGGCACTTAAAATCACCTGCTTAGGATTCTTGTAGTAAATCGAATAATGCTTGGATTCCACTTCGATCATATTGGCGTATAAAGAGGTGGATTCAAGATAGACTTTTTTATGCAAGGCACGCGGGGTTAACCGTAATATCTCTTTACGCTCCCGTGATAATTCAAAGGCCGTTTGTGTATCAATCGTCCCGTTTGGATCCATCCGCCCGTTCTCGTAATAATACCAACCGTCGAAGGGCGTATCATGCCAACCATAAAAAGGGTGACCCGATTGATAGAGTCGCAACTCCCCATCAACCATATACCATGCGAAATCATTAATTTTCTCTTTACGAACTAAACGTATACGGTTAGAAAAAGAATAAGGCGTTTCTTCATCAACCATTGGACTGTAATAATAAGCTGGCATATTTGGATCGAGAACTTGTCCATCTGCTACCTGCTCTGTCAATGCTTGCTTGTTCCGGTTAGCCACTTGCAGACTATCCATCTGATTCAATGCGGCTTGAGTGATAAGCCCGGTCGTATGATCAAAACTAAAGCGCAAGGAATTCGACCCGTCTCGTAAAGACCGAACCCGTTGGACATAGGCAAAATGGTTAGCCATCTTATTAAGCGATCGGTTCAAAGGGGCTTGGATAAACCAACCTAATACTGCATATAGAATAAGTCCAGAAACCAGACCAGCGCCTAAGATCGTTCCATATTTTTTATAATCCCATTTAAACATCGGCATCGTCAGCTTTCTTTATTTTAAACTGGATCTTATCTTTGAAATAATCATATAAACGTTGACTGAGCATCATTTCAGGCATTTGTTCCTTAAAAGTTTCATATGGGAAACGATCACGAATTTCGATTTCATCGGCACCACGATGAAGGATATTTCTTTGAATAAAGACTTGATAATCTTCTTCAGTCAAGGTCAATCCCAACTTTTCATATTCAGCTTGAGCAATTAATTTAAAGATAAAATCTTCTTCAGCCCGTTCTTTCAAGACGCTTTCAGCTTGTCCTTTTAATCCTAGCTGTTCATGCGTATAATCACTTAAACTCATGTCCATCTCGTCGGCGTAAGCCTGCACTTTAGCCAAATAATCGGTCCAGTAGTCCTCAAACTCTCCTTCATTGAATAATAAAGAAGCCGTCTCAGCATGGAAAGTTAATATAAAAGGCATAACTTCTTGATAAAATTTACGTTGAATCTGATTTACTTTGAAGGTATCCATTGCAAAACTTTTCAATTGGTTGACTGTTTGAATATTGGGTAATTGTAAATTAGCCACCATCTCATCGGTTAAGACAACATTGGCTAATTCTTCTTGATCACTCTTAATATATTGAATGGCCTGATCGATTGTTGGCTGGGCCACTGCCTCCCAAGAAGGAATTTCGACTGTCAAATAAGCTTCCGGTACCGGAATTTCTTCATAAGGGAAATATGATTGGACTAGACTTTTCATCTCTTGCCTCCAGCAATAAATATCTTAAACATACGGTCATAATCATAACAAACCAGTCCATAAAAGACTAGTCAAATCAACCAAAAAATCAAACCATGGTATGATTATTTAATTGGATGGCATTCTGAATAAAATACTCCATAGCCTTAGTTTTATAGCGATCCCGTTTCCAATAGAAATAAATGGAGCGCTCCACATCGGGACCCGCTAGTTTATAATAAATCACTTCGTTGGTCTTCGCGATTCTTGAAACCAAAGCGTTACCTAAAAAACTAATCCCCATTCCTAATGAGACAATATGGTAGGCTGTCAGCTGTTGTTCGACTTCAATCATGACTTTCGGTTTAAAGTAAGCTTGTTGACATAGATTATAAGCACGTTGGCCTGTATCGTTGTCTTTATTTAACAAAACAAAATGTTCATCTTTAAAATAAACCAAGGGAACAGGCTCTACTTGTTCTGAAAGCCAAGTTTGTTCACGAATATCCCAATGTGTTAATTGATACGATGCTAACTTCTGATTAATGGCAAAGGATTTCGGCACAGCTAACAACAGATAATCTTCAGCAAATTTTGCTCGTTCAAAAACATTTTCATCTAACTCACTATTATCTAACATTAAGTCAATTTGCCCTTCTTGCAAGGCCACTTCCAAATTATGTGTTGTTTCTTCAAGCAACATGAGGCTCACTTTAGGATATAGTTTATGAAATTTCGCCATAATTTTAGGCAGTATTAAAGCTGAAAAAAAGCTTGAACCACCTAAGCGTAATTTGCCTGCATTTAGACCACTATAATCTGAAACAAACTCCTCAAAAGAATTCTCTAAATCTAGTAATCGCTCAGCTGTTTTCATGTATTCTTGACCAAATTCCGTCAACGAGATAGGTTTAGTTGTTCGATCAAAAATATCATAACCTAATCGTTTTTCTACCCGCTTCACATTAGCACTCAAGGAAGGTTGGGAAATATGAAGTTCTTCAGCCGCCTTGGAAAAACTGGCCGCTTTATATACAGCATAGATATATTCTAATCCAGTAAACATACTAGCCTCCTAATTATAACTTTTACCCTATACTTAGTATAAACGAATTAGTATTGGTTTAATAGTCATATACTGATTATAATGATGACGTTTACAAAAACTAAGGAGGCTATTAATTCTCATGACTGAATCACAGCTATTTCGTTTAGAAATGGATTCAATTAGTGAACGTCAAGTTCCCAAAGATGCTTATTTTGGTGTCCAATCATTAAGGGGGATGGAAAACTTCCGCATTACCGGATTAAAAATTCATCCGGCCTTTATTCAAAGTTTAGCGTATATTAAGAAAGCCGCTGCTCTAACCAACAATCAAAGTGGTTTACTTGCCGATGACAAAACACAAGCTATCATACAAGCCTGTGATGAATTACTCAAAGGTCGACTTCATGATCAATTTATCGTTGATCCAATCCAAGGTGGAGCGGGTACTTCAATGAATATGAATGCCAACGAAGTCATCGCCAACCGAGCGATTGAAATTTTAGGCGGTGAACGTGGCCAATACTCAATCGTCCACCCTAATGACCATGTCAACTACGGCCAATCAACCAACGATGTTATCCCGACAGCTGGTAAAATATCGACCTTCCTCTTACTAAATGATTTACAACGCCAACTATCTCGCCTATTTGTTGCCTTAAACACTAAGGCGGATGAATTCGACCATATTATAAAAATGGGTCGAACCCAAATGCAAGATGCGGTACCCATCCGTTTAGGTCAAGAATTTAAAGCCTATGCTAATGCCGTAATGAGAGATATTAAACGAATCGAAAAAGCATTAGACGAAATGCGCGATTTAAATATGGGAGGAACGGCAATCGGAACTGGTATCAATGCCGATGAATATTACTTTGATAAAATCGTTCCGAACCTTTCCAACATTACCCAAATTCACTTTAGGCAAGCAAATAACCTAATCGATGCCACCCAAAATATCGACCCATTTGTTGCTGTATCAGGAGCTATTAAGGCCTGTGCTGTCACCCTATCAAAAATTGCAAACGACTTACGTCTACTCTCTTCTGGACCTCGGACAGGTTTTGGTGAAATTAACTTGCCAGCTAAGCAAAACGGTTCATCTATTATGCCAGGTAAGATTAACCCTGTTATTCCTGAAGTCGTCAATCAAGTTGCCTTCAAAGTCATCGGTAATGATATGACTATCACGATGGCAGCTGAAGGGGGACAATTAGAACTCAATGCTTTTGAACCCGTCATTTTTTACTGTCTATTTGAATCGATTGATACCTTAGCGGGCGCAGTAAATACCTTCGTTGACAATTGTATTGTTGGTATTACAGCTAACGAAGACCGCTGCCGAGAACTCGTTGAACAAAGTGTGGGTATGGTAACCGCTCTATGTCCTCACATTGGTTACCACAAATCAGCTCAAATTGCGAAAGAAGCTTTGAAAACAAATGTTTCTGTCCGCGAAATCATCCTGCGAGATGGCATCTTAAATGAAAGCCAATTAGCTGAAATATTAGATCCATTTAGCATGACACAACCCGGAATTCTTCGTAGTGACTCTCTTAAAACAAATAATCTATAAAATTAAAATCCGTCAACTAACAGCTTACTTAGTTAGTTGACGGATTATTTGTTTAGAAAGTTCCACATAATCAATATTTAAATGATAAATTCGTTCTCGACCTTTTCGTTCACAATTTAATAACTTAGACCGTTTTAAAACAATTAAATGATGAGAAGCATTCGCCGTTGATAACCCAAAATAATCAGCAACTTCCATTACACTCATTTCACGATTGGATAATAAAAGAAATATTTTTACACGAATTTCTTCACTTAATGCTGCGCAAACTGTTGCAATTTCCTCTACTCCAAGAGAATATTCATCAAAATTTAGACTAGGTGCCTGATGGGGCTGATCATTAGTTGACATATTATCAACCTTTCTTATATAAAAACATTATTATAATGCAAATAATTATAACTAAATGGTATTCTTTATCATTATAGCATAATAAAACTAAATAACTATTAATGTTAATACAACTTTATAATGTTATAAACAATCATTATACAAAATTTGAAATATCAAGTCGAGAATAACTCGTTTTAAGAACTAGATACAAAATTGGATAAATAAAAAAGCTCTTTCAAAAAAGAAAGAACCTTAGAATGCTTAATACAAAGCCATTATACCGGTGATCGGGGTCGAACCGATACGCCCGTGAGGGCACAGGATTTTGAGTCCAGCGCGTCTGCCAATTCCGCCACACCGGCAATATATTAAGTTAAAGGCGGTAACCGGATTTGAACCGGTGATAAGGGTTTTGCAGACCCGTGCCTTACCACTTGGCTATACCGCCATAATAAAAATTGATACAAAAAAAACTGGGGTAGCTGGATTCGAACCAACGAGTGACGGAGTCAAAGTCCGTTGCCTTACCGCTTGGCTATACCCCAATAATAATAAACAATAGGCGACTGATGGGAATCGAACCCACGAATGTCGGATCCACAAACCGATGCGTTAACCACTTCGCCACAATCGCCGTGACAACAAACAGGGACAGTAGGAATCGAACCCACACTAACGGTTTTGGAGACCGTTGTTCTACCGTTAAACTATGTCCCTATCAGTATAGGAGAACATCATGAATTCCCTACGATATTAATGGAGGGGGGCAGATTCGAACTGCCGAACCCGAAGGAGCGGATTTACAGTCCGCCGCGTTTAGCCACTTCGCTACCCCTCCAATGGCTTGGGACGGAATCGAACCGCCGACACTTTGAGCTTCAATCAAATGCTCTACCAACTGAGCTACCAAGCCAATATAAACGGTCCCGACGGGATTTGAACCCGCGATCTCCTGCGTGACAGGCAGGCATGTTAACCCCTACACCACGGAACCACTATATAATGGAGGTTAACGGGATCGAACCGCTGACCCTCTGCTTGTAAGGCAGATGCTCTCCCAGCTGAGCTAAACCTCCAGGTGAAACTTCTATAGTCCGTACGGGACTCGAACCCGTGTTACCGCCGTGAAAGGGCGGTGTCTTAACCACTTGACCAACGGACCATTAAATATTGTAAACGGAGAGTAAGGGATTCGAACCCTTGAAACGAGTATTAATCGTTTACACGATTTCCAATCGTGCTCCTTCGGCCAGCTCGGACAACTCTCCAATCTAACCATTACAATCACTCCGCAAGTAGGGCTCGAACCTACGACATCATGATTAACAGTCATGCGCTCTGCCAGCTGAGCTATTGCGGAATAAACAAACAAACACCCTGCATGGCAACGTCCTACTCTCACAGGACCAAAGGTCCAACTACCATCGGCGCTAAGAAGCTTAACTGCTGTGTTCGGAATGGGAACAGGTGTGTCCTTCTTGCCATCATCA
>NZ_UWPC01000012.1 GCF_900604935.1 Vaginisenegalia massiliensis | reverse complement strand
CTATATAGAATATTATAATTTAGTTAGGAAGAAGAGAAAATTAAAAAGCAAGACTCCTGTAGAATACAGAAATCTTGCTTTAATGACAGTGGCTTAATAAAAAGTTCAACTTTTTGGGTCCACTACAACGATGGCTTTTTACTTACTTTACTTATTATCCTTCAACCCATCGAGTGCTCCATTGAGGGTTTCCTTAGCATCAGTTAATGCTTCGCCAGCTTGGCCCTTAAGCTTTTCAACTTTTCCTTCTGCTTCTAGGCTTTTATTGTCAGTGACTTTACCAGCTATTTCCTTTGCATTGCCAGCTACTTGATCTAACTTACTATCAAATTTTTCTTCACTCATCTATAATTCCTCCTTCTACTAAGTCTAACCTAAGGATAGTAAAGATAGAAGGATCTGTCTAATATTCTGCTTCTGATAAAAAAACTAAAGTATTGAATTAAGTGCTGAATAAGTAAACGAATGTGTGCCATTTGTGCCAAATTTGTGCCAAAAGATTTTAAAACTAACATTTTTAAAAAATAAAAACGTTGATAAATCAACGTTTCTGATAGCTAATATAAGCAAAAATAGTATAAAATATATCGCCGGAGGGAATCGAACCCCCATTACAAGAACCGGAATCTTGTGTGATATCCGTTACACTACGGCGACCTAACTATTTAATAATACAAATTATCCAGCAAAAATGCAAGAAAAAATTGCCCTTTTCGTTATGACGCCTTTAGTTTAACTTACCTTGTGTACTTGTAATTTGCAATACAGGATTTGAATGTCCTTGGCTATCCACTTGTTCTACATAGATAAGGCCCACTCCCGCTGCATAATAATAATTTTGCGTTTGAACCTGACCCGCTACTGTTTTCTCTTCTTGGATACAGATTACATCAGAAAAAGTCTGATGGTTACCGATTGTCAATTCAGAGACGGGAGCTAGAATTTTGCGACGACCGTTTTCTTTACCACCCATTTTAAAACTTTTGCCAACAGTCAAATCACTTGGCATAATCAGACTTTCATCCGCATCACTAGCTTCCGGAGAATATCTCAAATCTTTAACATCACTATATTGGTCAAAAGTCGCTAACTCATATAGACCAGTAGATCGGATCTGAAGTACATGGGCACTGACTTGCTTATTAGCAAAGACTGCAATTTGAAAAATGCCATTATTATCTGGCGTGTATTCCATAATAACTTCCATTGTTTCAGCTTTTTGATTATTAGTTTGGTAACGATAATTAATATAGTGGATATAAGGTGCGTATGCCGAAAAATCTTGAATCGGCGTTTCATCCATCATGCTAGTTGACTCCTCGCTAGTCTCAGAATCCTCGCTAAGCGGATCCTCTTCTGAAGTGAAAGATTCACTCATTTCACTAACTGATTCAATCGAATCATAACTCGATTCCTCGCTCGATTCTTGAGCCAAAATAGGAACAACTACCCAAGCTTGGATAATAAGACTTCCCATAAGACTTAATAGCAAGATCATTTGCCAAAAATGGCCATTGCGTTTTTCTTTCACCTTCACACCCACCTTAATGTTTACACTCCTGATTAAATAACAAACATATTATAGCATACGAGACCCTTGTTAAAAGGATTTAATAAAGAAAATAATATGAAAAAAAATGATTAGAATGTAATTTATAGTGAATAAAATATGATTTTTTTATGAACACTAAATACGTTGGTGCCATCATTCAATTTCTCTATTTTTGCGCTAAATCATTTCAGACTTGGGCAAAAGTATGTTATCCTTTAGACAAAGCCAACTTTATCCGTTTAAGGAGTGTTATTAATGGAAGATTGTATTTTTTGTAAGATAGTTGCTGGTGAGATTCCTTGTCATAAGGTTTATGAAGATGAGCTTGTTTTAGCTTTCTTAGACATCTCACAAGTTACCCCTGGTCATACTTTAGTTATTCCAAAACAACATGTGACAGATATTTTTGCTTACGAGGATGACCTAGCTGGGCAAGTCTTCGCTCGAATTCCTAAAATTGCTCGTGCTATGGAACAAGCGTTTCCAGACATGAAGGGACTTAATATTGTTAACAATAACCGTCCTCTTGCCTATCAATCGGTCTTTCATTCACACTTCCATCTTATTCCCCGTTATCACAAAGAAGATGGCTTTGGTCTAACTTTCACGAATCATCAAGCTGACTATGATGCCGAAAGCTTAGGTCAAATCGCAAGTAAACTTTCAAATCAATTATCATAGGAGGGTTATTATGTCAAAATTCGGACAAGGATTATTATTTGGTAGTGTCATCGGAGGGATTGTAGCTTTATTAAACGCCCCTAAAAAAGGAGAAGAAACCCGTCAAGATTTAAAACTTTATCTTGATCAAACTCGAACGGATGTCGACGATGTTCGTTTCAAAGTGGATAATCTTAAAGTAGCTATTGAACGCTTATCCAAAGAAGGATTACCACAAGCTCAAAGTGCTGTTAAAGATTTACAAACAGCGATTCAACATTTTTCCGAAGAAAGCAAACCTCGTATTAACCGCGTTATGAATCAAGTTGAAACCTTACAAACAGACATTAAAGATGGAATGGAAGACATTCAAATTAATAAATAAGCTTGTAATTTCTATGAAGATATTCAATTTCAACTAGGATTATGTTATAGTTTTTTTATGCATAATCCTAGCATTTTTTTGCTAATTTGATAAATAGGAGCCGATTACTTATGAAGAAACACGTAATTACCTTTATGACAATTGCTACTGGCGCAACTTTACTTACTGGCTGCTCACAAGCCAATGATAAACAAGCTAGCCAAAATGATAGTCAAGTTATTGCCACGATTGGCGATAAAAAAATCACAAAGGGTGATTTTTATAACGAAATGAAGAAAGCTTCAGGTACTGCCACCCTACGGACTATGATTTTAGAACAAGTTTTAGAAGCTAATGTCCAAGATGCTAATAAACTTAAAAAAGCAGCAGATGAAGAAGTTGCTAAGCAAGTCAAAGAAGCTGGTGGCGAAGAAACCTTCCAACAATTACTTTCATATCAACAATTAGGTTCAATTGATGAATTTAAACATCAAATTTATGTTCGTAATATGTTCCGTGAAGTTGTAGAAAAAGAAATCGACACTTCAGACAAAGCGGTTCAAGCCTACTACAAAGAAGGGTACTCACCTAAGATGGAAGCCCAACACATCCTAGTTAAAACCGAAGAAGAAGCTCAAAAAGCCATCGATCGTATCAACAATGGTGAAAAATTTGATGATGTTGCCAAAGAAGTTTCAACTGACGGATCTGCTCAAAACGGTGGATTATTAAGTCCTTTTACTAAAGGGCAAATGGTACCTGAATTTGAAAAAGCCGTGACTAAACTTAAAAATGGTCAAATGACCGAAAAACCAGTTAAATCACAATATGGCTACCATGTCATTAAAGTGATTAATAATGGCGAAAAGAAACCTTATGATAAAATCAAAGATCAAGTGAAAAAAGAGTATATCGATAGTAAATTTGCTGATCAAAAATTTGCTTATGGCATTATCGGCGAGTTAATCAAAAAAGCTAAAATTGATATTAAAGATGCCGACCTTAAATCAGCTGTAACTGACTTAATCAATATTTCAAAACAATCTGCCCAACCTACAGGTCAAGATGCACCTGCTAGCCAAGCACAAGAATCTAAACCAAAAGCTGAATAATATTCATTAAAAAAGAACGATTTCAATTGAAATCGTTCCTTTTTTTAGTTTAATCAAATTCTTGATCTGTTTGTTGTTCTAGCATGGTCTTAATCCGTGGATACAATTCATCAAATTTTTCTTCACGGTCACCAAATGGTTCATTATTTAATACAGCCGCCATGTTTTGTAAGCAAATCATCCAGCCCGTTAAATCAACTGGACTATGGTCATTGACTTGAGAAATCCATTCAGTAAAGACCATTTCAGTTTGACCCTCTTCAGCAGATTGTAATTCAAACGAGACAATGTTGATGTCCCAAGTAAAGGATAAATAATGAGGTTTTTCAACATCTAATACCATCATCTCTTCCGAACCACCGTCACGATAATTAAAAATTAGTCGCCCTCCAGGTTCCACTGCTTCAAATTCAAGCTCGGGGAACCATTGTTTCAAGCGTTCGTTTTCGGTTAACATGGCCCAGACTTCCGCGATGGGAGCTTCAAATAAGCCTGAGAATTGTACGGTAACACCAGCATCTGGTTCAATATCATTAAAGTGTTCATGATTATGCCCACAACAGCACCCTTCGTGATCATGATGATGGCCGTGACCCCCACAGCATCCTTCGTGATCGTGCTGGTGGCCGTGACCTCCACAGCATCCTTCGTGGTCATGCTGGTAGCCATGACCTCCACAGCATCCTTCGTGATCGTGCTGGTGGCCGTGACCTCCGCAGCATCCTTCATGGTCGTGTTGGTGCCCGTGACCTCCGCAGCCCCCTTCGTGATCATGATGATGGCCGTGACCTCCGCAGCATCCTTCGTGATCGTGTTGGTGCCCGTGACCTCCGCAGCATCCTTCGTGGTCATGATGATGCTTGCAAGTACATTCTGCTTCTTCATTTGACTTTTGGCATTGACAAATTTGACCTTTTTGCTGACATTTACATTCTTTTTCTTGTGTCATAATAATTCTCCCTTTGATGGTTATTTGAACTTAGGTTTATACACTTGTCGACGATCTAATGGATAAATAGCTTCTGAAAAATGACCAGGTTCAACTTTAGCTAAAGCAGTTGTCATCATATTAATAGTTGCATCCATATTATCGATATGGTGAATAACTTCGGCTTCTAATAGTTGCGGCACAACCGGACTACCAAACTCGAGTTTACCGTGATGGGCTAATACAACATGTTTTAAAGCTAATACCGCTTCAATTTCAGGATCAATACCTAATTCAACAGCTGCACGATCAATCAATTCATCCATAATGACGATATGACCCATTAATTTTCCTTTTAGTGTGTATTCCGTCGAAATGGCCCCGCTGAGCTCAATCGTTTTACCAATGTCGTGGAGTATAATTCCACCGATCAGCAAGCTAGAATTTAGTTGAGGATATATTTTTAAAAGTTGGCGTCCAATTTGTACCATCGTAATCGTGTGAAAACTCAAACCGCCTGCCATGGCATGATGGTGGCGTTTTGCAGCTGGATGCAAGTAGAACTCTGTTTCAAATTGATGCAAAATTTTTCTGACAATTCGTGCTATATTTGGTTCTCTGAGCTCAAATAATGCATCTTTAAGTTCCGCCTCTAGATCATCTTGGTTAACCTCTATTCGCTCAATAAACAAACTTGGGTCATTGGGCTCTCCTTCATCGGCTAAGCGAAGAGCTTTAATTTTGATTTGAGGAGATCCTTGATAAGAATCACGTTCTCCACGTAAGAAAGCTACCTTACCAGGTTGGTACTTAGCAATCTCTTGTTCCGTTGCGGACCAATACATCCCATCAATGGAGCCTGACCGATCTTGAAAACTAAAGGCAATAAACGGGTTGCCATTGCGAGCCATGCGGATATCCGCAGATTTGATTAGAACAAACATGCCAAATTCTTCGTTGTTTTTTAGATCATATAGTTGCGTCATGATTTCCTCCTAAACCCAAAAGTAGATTTATATTATGCCTCACTACTTGCCTTATTGTTTTCTAATACACTTAAATCAATTCGAATATCCTCACTAAATGATTCACGCGCTTGCAAATCAAAGGTAAAGAATAGGACTTGCATTTCTTTGGCAATTTTTTCAAGTACTTGATACATACTCGTCTTGCGTAATTCATCAAAATTCACAAAAGCATCATCTATAATGATTGGCATCTTAACCATTTCACGAGCATTTATAACGAAGGCAATTCGTAAAGCAACATATAATTGTTCTAAGGTTCCTTGAGAAAGTTCATGTGGTTCAAAAAGAATATCACTAAACTGTTTCACCTTAATACCCGTTTTATTCAGTTTGATTTGCGTATAGCGTCCGTAACTTAGCGTCGAGAAAATTTCATCCGCGATTCGGTTCATCTCTGGCAATGGGTTATCCAAACCTTGACGCAAGGTGCGGTATATCATCTCCATAGCCATGCGTTTTTTACCCCAAGTTAATGCCATTTCACGAACTTCCGCTTTCTTATTTTCCAACTCTTGACTCAAATCTTGATAGGTGCCATCTTGCTCAAGATGAGATATCTCAACTAGTAAGTTGGCCCGTTCGTGGTGATGAGGTGCCAAACTCTCTTTTGCCAATTCTAATTGGTGTTCTAAGCGGTGATAATCTTCAATAAGACTTTGCTTATTCTTAATTTGAGCCAGAGCGTCTTCAAAACCTACCATTTGTTCTTGATATAGACTATGTTTATCATTCAACTCTTCAATGCGATTATTGGTCTCCACTTTCTGCATGAAATCCAATTCATTTTGACTATTGGTTTGATCAAATAGGGACTGTATCAGAGACTGATTAGAAGAAATCAGTTCTTGATTCTTTTGAATTTGGGATTTCGCCTCTTGAATTCGGGCATCGATCTGTTGCCCTTTTTCTTGAGTTTTAACCAAATCAACTTCAATTTCTTCCACATGCCGGATTAACTGACGAGTGGCTTCCTCTTGACTAGGAAAGCGTTCTAATAACGGTTGAATTTGTGTTTTCCACTCTTCAACTTTTTGTTCTAATTGTTTAATTTCAGTAAGAAAATGTTCCTTCTGTTGTTTTGCTTGGAAGTAATTTTTTACCGGATTGGCCTTCAAGATAAGCTCAGGATCGGCAGATGGATAGAAACCAATTTGCTTAAGCCATTGAATTTGTTCCTGACCGAGTTTTGCTAATTGATTCGCTAACTGATCAATGACTTCATCCCGTTGATTAATTTGTAAACCAGTTTGTTTACTTTGCTCATAATAATCGGCTTCTTTTTCCCGCAAATCTTGGATTTGACTTAAGATTGGATCATTGCGATAATCCGCAAACCGTCTACGGTGAGCTGAAAAAATGTATCCGATACTAGCTAATCCAATTAAGGAAAAAATTAAACCAAAAATTAGGAACATTTTTGAGCTATCTGGCGTCATAAATTTAACAAGTAATACCGCTAATCCAGTTATTAAAAATAAAGCACCAAAGAAATAATGTTTGAGTGACGTTTCTTGAACTAATTGTGCTTCTTGGTTCATTCGTTCAGCTTCCAATTGAGCCACTTGCTGTCTAACCGTCACGCTATATTGCTGCTGTTCTTTCCTTTGTTGCAAAAAGACTTTTCGCTCAGCCTTCAAAGTATCTTGTTGTTTAGTTAATTCGATCTTTTGAGTTTGAATAGCTAAACCGGCTTCCATTTGTTCATCAAATTCAAGATCTTCTTTTATTTTATCTGGATAAAATTGTCCTTGGACGGCTAACTGGGTCATGGTTTCATCTTGTTCACGAACCCGTTCAGTCAACTGTTCAATCTTGGCTTGAATTTCTTTGATTTTTAGAGTTTGAACGACCCACTGACGTCTTTGATCTTCATGATTGTTAGCCCAGTTTAAACGGGTCAGAGCATGAAGTTCGGTCTTCAACTGCTGAATCCGTTCTTGCAACTGAATCAGTTCTTCATTGGCTTGCTTATTTTCGTTAGACGCTTTCATTAATTTTTGCGACCCTTCTTCAGGAATCGGCGTAAAAATCAATTGTTCTAACTCGCGTTTAACTGTCCGATCTTTTAGATAAATATCATATCGACCTAGAAGTTTGTCTAAATCTCTTATTTGGGTTTCTAACTGATTAATCGATTGATTAATTTGTTCAATCGCAGCTTCTTGTTCCTGCTTTGCTTGATTTAAAGCATCATAGCGCCCCATCGATTGTTTCATGCGATCAACTTTTTGTGCTAATTCATCGTATTGGCTTAACACTTGATTCAATGGACGACTTTGACCTTGAGGTCGATAAAGGTCATCGGTCGCTTTCTCTAATTGTTTAGCTAAGCTCAGAAATTTATCCGATCCGACCGTTCCAATTGAAAGAAAATAGTCACTTAATCGTTCAACATCGATATTGGCTAATTCTTGTAAATTTTGCAGATTAAAGGCATAAAAGTTATCATAGAGTGTTTCGTTTAAACCGCCAAGTACTTCATCTAAAGTTTTATTTGGTAATAAATCCCCTGCCGTATTGGTAATTTTTAATCCTTTTTGAGTACGTTCAATCCAAATGTCACCATGACTGGTTTCAGTGAGTAACAATCGTCCCCCATAAACTTCACCTAATTTGGGTTCATACCGGTTGGGCTGATTCACCTTTTTGCGTTTGGTTGGGAAGCCAAACAACATGCTTCGAATAAACGATTGTAAAGTAGATTTACCGGCTTCATTTTGTCCATAAAATAGCTGCAATTGATCTTTCAATTCAAAACGTTGATTGACCCATTTACCATAGCCATAAATATCTAAGGTTTTAATCTTCATGGTCAGCCTCCTCTGCATCGATACCCAAGGTTTGAATCATCAATTGCTGCGTAGCTTGGATCATTTCAGCTTTAAAATCCGCATCCTTGCTTAAATCTGCCAACCAAGTGCGCATGGTGGCATGTTGAGCTAAATCTTTAGTTACCTCATCATATAAACTACCGTCAACTAAGGCCTCTAGAGCCTCCAAGTAACTATTTTTAAGTCCTGCATCATAGCTAAAAGCATCGAAATTGGTTTCCATTTGCATTTGGACTTTAATAATGGCAACAAAAGGAATATGGTTATTCAGTTCAGGTAACACTAAACTTAGCTGGTCCTGGGCAATCTGCTCTTGAAGTTCAGGATTTAATCGTTGCGCATTTTCCAATATTAAAGTCAATAATTGAGATTGCTGATTGGCATCGGCTTCTTCTTGATAATTATTGAGCACCTGTTCCAAATGCTCAAGCAAGTGATTGACTTGCCAATCTTTGTGACAATCTAAACGAACCTCTTGCCATACGATTGGTGCTAATGAAATAAAGCGGCTTTTTGGCGGTTGACCCTGCTTAAGTTCAATGATATAGGCTCCCTTATCCCCTGATTCGTTACGGTGTCGTCCTTGGATAGTCCCTGGATATTGAATCAGTGGGTTCTCATTGAGTACTAAGGCTTGATGAATATGACCTAGCGCCCAATAATCATAATTCTTTGCGACTAATTCATTAACGGTAAAAGGAGCATAATTTCCTTTGGTTGACTGAAGACTTTCTACCGAACCGTGTAGGTAGCCAATCGTATAATCTGTCTCTTGAGGATTCACTGGGTAGTGTTGAATCATCCGTTCTTGAATCCAGCGTTGAGTATAAGAAAAGCCATAAATTCGCGTCACTTCTTGATTCTTGTGTTTTAAATCAAAAAAAGTAACCTCTTGTTGATCAAAATGATACACATTTTCCGGATAAGATAAACCGGCTTTTTCTAAATTTAAAAAATCGTGATTCCCATGTCCAACTACAACTGGAATCTCAACTTCTGCTAACCGCTTGAGTTGTTTTAAAAAGAAATTCTGCGCATAGATAGTCTGTCTTTCTGCATCATAAACATCACCAGCAATTAACATAAAATCAACATTTTGATTAATAGCGATTGAAACACATCGTTCAAAAGCTAGAAATGGTGCTTGAATCAATTGTTTTTGCACGACCTGAAGTTGTTTAGCCATCCCAACAAATGGCGTATCCAAATGCAAGTCAGCCACATGCATAAATTTCATAGTAACCCTCCCATCCCTGTCACTAAAAAAGCCAGAAGTTAAATCGAAAGGAATCGATTGACTTCCAGCTACTTGTCGTAAAACGTTGAATCAATTACCTGACCCTTTAAATTTCGGATTGGTAAATTTCTTGTAATGGCTTAGTGATAATTTGGTTAATATCCGCCATAATTTGGCTTAATTGTTGTTCACTTGCCATTAATTGATTAATCGCTTCGTTATCTCTAACTTGATCCGATAAGTCTTGTAACGCTTTAAGATCCTCTTCAGAGATTTCTTGACCGGACATTTGTTTCATTTGATAATCTTGGCTTGCTTGTTTAAATTGTTCAAATAATTTTGCGCTTGCTTCATCAGCTCTAATGGCTGCAAAAGCAGCTTGTAATTGTTTAAATGCATTTAATTGACGGAATTCCCGTTCAAGTTGATTAGCTGTATCATAAATATTAATTTCTGCCATATTTAAGCCCCTCTCTATCTTCTATATCATAACAAAATTACGCTAATTTATCCACGCTTAATCCTTGTTTTGACCGGCTTTTACTGATTCAATAAATTCCCAGCCCAGTCACTCACACCATTCCAGATTTCATTAGCTTTTTGTTTTCCTTGTTCCCATAAATTCGAGCCATTTTGATCAAACCAGTCCTTTCCTTCTTGGAAAACTTGGTTAACTTGATCATCGATACCGGAGGCCACCCCGTCGTTAGAATTCTCTTTCATCTGTGAGGCCATTCCTACCGCAAAAGGAGTTTGAGGCGAGTTAGCCATTAAATTCGTCGTTTGAATACTAAATAATTCGCGAATACCTGAAGGCATGAGATCATCAAGTGACTGTCCTTGCTCCTCTCGGTCCAAACCGACCCAAGATACCACAACAAAATCAGGCGTATAGCCGACCATCCACTTGTCTCGAGTAGCCATATTTTCTTGCGAAATTTCGGTAGACCCAGTTTTACCGGCAATCTGTCCACTTGCTGGTCCGGCACCGTACCCCGTTCCGTAACCTCCATAAGTATCTAACATCATGCTAGTCATATCAGCAGCCACCTTAGGTGTCATAACCATGTGCTTTTTCGGTTTTTCATTGGCATAAACGACATTACCGTCGGCATCTTCAATTCTACGAATGAAATAAGAATCTTGACGAACCCCTCCGTTAGCAAACGCAGCATAAGCACTAGCTAATTGAACCGGTGAAACGCCTTCTCGCAAGGCTCCAAGGGCTAGGGTTAGTGACCGATCTTCCTCTTTAATATTAATGCCAAATTGGCTTAATTTCTTCACTGACCGATCAATACCTAGTTTATCCATTAAGTAAACGGCTGTGGTATTTTTACTCTGAGCTAAAGCTAAATAGAGTGGAACTTCACCACTTGGATCCGTTTGGCGGTCATAATTTTCAGGAGCATAGTGATCGCTACCATAAGCCTTGACCACATCCGGAACTTGCGAATGAATATTGAAATTATTCTCCAAAGCTGGCGTATAGATGGCTAACGGTTTAATGGTCGATCCAGGCGAGCGCTTCATGCTAACGGCACGGTTAAAGCCGCGATAAACATAATCTCCTCGTCCCCCATAAACAGCCATGATTCCCCCAGTTTTTGGACTTACCACAACACTGGCACTCTGCACCAATGGCTGACCAGTCCCATCATCAGGGAAAACATTACTATTTGCATAGGCACTATCGATTGCACTTTGATAGCCAGTGTTGAGATTGGTATATATCTTATACCCTTTAGCCATTAATTCATCTTCTGGTATATTGGCTTCAGATACAGCTTCTGTGATGACAGCGTCAAAATAATAAGGAAACTCATTTCCAGCTTGACTTGCATAAGCATCATTTAAGGTAATCGGACTATTCTTCACGTAATTAGCATCATCTGCCGTAATAATTCCTTGTTTAAGTAATAAATCAGCAATGACATTTCGCCGATCAATTGCTCCTTGATACTCATCAATCGGGTTATACAAAGATGGGCCTTTTAAGATTCCCGTTAAAACCATGCTTTCATTCCAGTTAAGACTGTCCGCTGAATGACCAAAGTACTTAAGAGAAGCATCTTCGATTCCCCAAACACCGTTGCCGAAATAGGCGTGGTTCAGATACATCTCTAAAATCTGATCTTTAGTAAACTGTTTTTCTACTTCTAGGGCTAAGAAGAGTTCTTTTAATTTCCGTTCAATCGTCTGATCGGATGAGAGAAAAGCATTCTTAACCAGTTGTTGAGTGAGGGTCGACCCACCGCCCCCTGATGCATTTCGACGAATAACCGCCCGAACTAGCGCGCGACCAATCCCAATCGAATCAAAACCATTATGCTGATAGAAACGTTTATCTTCTGTCGCGATTAGCGTATCACGCATTTGTTGTGACACATGATCTAATTCAACGTAAGAGCCTTTTTGCGATGACAAGGTCCCTGCTTTTGCATCATTCATATCATAAATAGTTGTTTTTGACATTAAAGCATTTTGCAAAGTAGCCACGTCAGTTGTTTTAGCAATGAGTACTAGATAACTGGATGTCACTAATGCTAGCGACATACCTATGAAGATTAACCATTTCCAACCACGATAATACTGCCATAGATTTTTTATTCCTTGCCAAATTCGCTGCTTACGTGTCATTTGATGGGGATCAAAGTAATGATCATTCATAATAATGTACCTCTCTATAATATCTAAGTTCAATTTTAGGCCAAACAATCATACGATACCTCGGCCTTTTTACTGAATTTTCTTTCCCAATTATATACCACACTGTCACTATAGCATTAAATTATGTCTTTTTGATGAAAAAAATATGCCATCAAGCAAGACAATTCTTTTTGAGAGTTATTCATTATAACACAGTCATTAGCAAAGAAAAATCCGCTCCCAAGACATTAAGTCTTAAGAACGGAGAAAAGGTGGGTCTTGTTTTCCAAGTAGTTAAGTGAAGAGATTAAATAAAATCTTTCCATCAAAGTAATGGTTCAACTTCAAATCACAAGTTCGCGCTAAGGTGGGGGCAATATCTATTAAGCGTGCTTCAGGAAGATGGTAACCTTGTTTTATTCTTGGTCCCATCCAAAGAGCCAAACTATCATGTTTAATTTTATTTGAAATCCAACCCGAGCTAACTTTGTCGTGTTCGTAAGAATCTTGGTAACTGAAAGCTTCCACAAAAGATCCGCGCAAATCATCTCTAAAGGCAAAACCCGGTTTGGCTTCTAACATGAAAAGACAGTTTATATTGGCTCCAAGATGTTTAAGTTCTTCTTGGTCATAGTAATGATTGATCATCGGATTTAATGGGCTTAGGCAATCTACTATTGCTTTTTTGGAAATGTCAGCTTTTGGGTGACGATAAACATAGGCACTGGCTTGTGTCGCCTTACAATAGACCTGCCACTGATTAATGCGTCCTTGCTTAGAAAGAGACTGCCAGCCCTGTGGAAGGCTGAGTAGATGATTCGGTCGGATTAAAGTATGAGTATGAATGGGAGCCTGATCTCCAACAATAACCACATGAGCCGACTTTCCCTTACCTAACTGATTTAATACCATCATGAGCCGACCAAGTCGTTGGTCAAAATGAGCTAAGGCTTGTTGGGCTTCAATCGAATTTAAGCCGAATCGCTGACGTGTTTTGGCCAACTCTTGACAGGAAATGGCCAAAAAGTCAGCTTGATGATTTTGCAAAAGATAGCAAAGAATGTCAAATAAGTAGTCATCTAGATCGGCTCCACACGCTTCCTTGCGAGCTTTAAAGGAACCAAATTTTTGTTCCATCTTACGAAAAAAAGCCTTACTCGATAATTTATAACTTTCTAATCGTGCATGTTGCCAAGTTCGACTTGGTGTAAAACATGACCAATTATAATCAATGGCTGGATGTTTACCTACTACCGGCCAATTTAAACTCGCTGTCCGATAACCATTAGCTTTAAAATAGTGAAACAAACTTGGTACCCGCACCTGTTTAGCAAGTCGATACTCGCTTGCCTGATAGTATTCAGGTTCAATCAGGGTCTGATCAATAATGCCATGGTGGCTAGGGAATGTTCCTGTAATTAAGCTAGTTTGTGCAACCGTAGGCAGAGATGGACTCACGCTAGATAAAGACCTAATTAACGTTCCCTGGGCCATGGCTTGTTTAAAGTGAGGTAAGTCGGCCATAATTGCTAAATCATGAGCTGCTAAACTTGATAGTGATAGGATGATGACAGGATCCATGACCCCTCCCCCTTCCAATGAATCCGTTTACATTTTCATGTTTATCATAACAAAACACAAGCAAAGATAACAGTCCCAAATAAAAAAAACCTTGAAATCTAAGATTTCAAGGTTCGAAGTGTCACCACTCCATTCGAACGACAAAACTCCGCAGAGTTGATTAGAGAGGTTCACAGCAACTCTAACCCATACCGCCTTCCTGGCTTGGAATTAAATCCAGGTATCCTGTCTTGCAATCTATCAGATTGCTTCTCGACTCATCGCATGTTCTAGAGTTTAACATATCTGTTAATCAGTCGCAAGCTTTTATTTATTTCGCATGACTTCAAGTCGATAACCGTCTGGATCAGAAACGAAGAAATAATACGGTTGATCACCAGGCAAGCCTTTTAATTCGGTTGTTTTATAGCCAGAAGCTTGACATTTTTCATGAATGGCTTCCAAATCATCGACACCTAAGGCTAAATGACTAAAGCCATCCCCAACAGTATAAGGCCCATGATCATAATTATAGGTAAGTTCAATCTCAAAAGGACTACCCGGAACCACTAAGTAAACCAAATCAAATTGGTGTTCAGGCATCCGTTTTTCACGCGAAATACGAAAATCAAATAATTCCGTATAGAATTTCAAACTCGCATCTAAATCTGCTACTCGAATACAAGCATGTAATAATGTTTGGGTCATGAATACCACTCCTTTTGCTTTACTATACCAAATATTGATAATAAGGCTCAAATGAGATGCCCTAGAGATCTAAACTTTCAAAAGCATAGGGTACCAATTCTGCCAAGCTCAGGCTCTTAATTTGTCCATCTTGACGTGTTAAATAAACCGGTGTTTCTGGACCACAGAATTCAACTAGAACTTGACGACAAACACTGCATGGGGGTAAAAAATCTGTCGTTTGGCCGGCAATGGCAATTGCTTGTATATCTCCCTTGTGATAGCCTTGACTCACCGCTGTAAATATGGCGCTGCGCTCCGCACAATTCGTTACCCCAAAAGAAACATTCTCAACATTTACCCCGGTAATCACGGAACCATCCTTCATCAATATAGCACAGCCAACTGGAAAATGAGAATATGGACTATATGAATGAATGCGAACCGAACGAGCTTGCTCCATTAATTGTTCAACCTTATTCATGAAGATCATGCCCCTCCTTAACTAAACCTTGAAGTTGAGCTTGGTCAAAAATAAAGACCCCTTGAGGACCTACTAGAACTGGAATGCCCACTTGTCCTCTCTCCTTAGCTGGGACAAAGGCATCTTGTTTATCACGCAAGGCAAGAAATTGTTTAAGATTTGCCATCGATGCTGTAATATCGATAGATTGATATTTGATAGGCAAACGATCAAGCTCGGTTACAAATGCGTCCGTATCTGGACAATGACTACTATAAAATAGTTGATAGGTCAGCATAACTTCTTCCTCTTTTCTTATTCTTTTTTTAGTATACTGTATTTTATAATAAATTCCTATCTTCTTTCGATTTGCCAAATAGTCAAATTCAGTATAGACTGTTTAAGAAATGGTTAGACGAAAAAGCCTAACCCTGTAAGGAGGATTTATGGAAACCAAACACAATCAAAATTGGATTTTGCGCTTTTTTAAAGGCATCTTAATTGGATCAGGATTTATTGTTCCTGGCATTAGTGGTGGCGCCCTGGCCGCTATCTTTGGATTATATGAGCGAATCATTAACTTTCTAGCAAATATGACCAAAAACTTTAAAGAAAATGTTCTCTTCTTCATTCCAGTAGGCTTAGGAGCTTTAATGGGAATTGTTCTATTTTCTTTTGGCGTTAGCTTTGTCCTTGAACACTACACAACAATTATTTATTGGTTCTTTGTCGGCTGTATAGTCGGTACCGCCCCTAGTTTATGGTCCGAAGCCGGTAAGAAAGGTCGTCAATCCGTTGACTATATTATTCTTTTGGCCTCATTAATTGGCGGACTTGTTCTCTTGCGTTTTGGTCAAGATATGTTTGGTAGTCAGGTTCAACCAAGCTTCTTTGCTTGGGTAATCTCCGGAGCCCTGATTGCCCTAGGTATTCTCATCCCTGGTCTAAGTCCATCTAATTTCATCGTCTATATGGGATTATATAAAAACATGTCAGATGGCTTCAAATCAGTAGATTTTGGCGTAATAATCCCAATCGGAATCGGTGGACTCCTTACAATTGTGACCCTGTCAAAATTAATTGAATTTATCTTTAATAAATATTACGCCCACTTCTTCCACTTCATTTTTGGCGTCGTGATTGCATCAACCATTATGATTATTCCAACGGACTATAGTCACTTTAGTCTTTTACAATACGCAATGTGCTTTGTCATGCTACTAGCCGGCGCTCTACTTGGCTGGTGGATGGCTCAATTAGAGGAAAAATATAAATAGCCCTAGCTTATATTTCTCCAGTCACACCATCATGAACAGTCAAAAAACCGCTTCATTAAGCTCAACAGCCAATGAAGCGGTTTTTTTGTGTATCTTTGACGAAAGTAAATATCTTGAATCGAAATCTATGCTTGAGGTCGATCGCGGAAAATCCGTACGTGCTCTTTAGGTTCTAAGAGAATTTGTTGGTAACAAATTGGAACTATTTGATTGGCTTTTATTTGGGATTGATCAAGCCAAATAAACTGGCGTTCAGGATTTTTCTGCTGATTATACTTTTTAATCGCTTCAGCCAAAGCTGTTTCATGATCAGCCAGGTCAATTCGATAATAGAAAGCTACTTCATGATGAGTCTGATGCATTTGTGGATAAGTATTAAATGATTCTTCAATCATTAATAATCGTTCAACCTGAGCTTGGATTCCAAAGGTTTCTTTTAATAAACGAAGCACAGCCTGCTCGGATACCTCGCCTGCTTCCACTTGGGTAGAAACTGGATAATAATGATTATCTAGGACTTGTTGCATCATCAAATAATGTTTATTGACCTCAATGACAGCAACAGATCTTAACAAGAAAGATTGCTTCATTTCCATAACATTCGTATCTTCCATCTTAATCTACCTCCAAGTATATTCGATTTTATATAATCTAATTTTACCGCAAAATATTATTATAATAAACTAATAGGTTTAAACACTAACATTCTAGAGATAATCTTTATTGGAATTGAAGCGCAGACGGTAAAGAAAATTTTTAAATCGCGGAATAATCCAGCTAAGAACGGGGCCAAATGATAGAGCCATCAAAACTGTTCCTTCACGAATAAACAAGGGTAATTTAAAAATTAAGGTAGCCGCTATGACAAGGGCTAATGAGATCACATCAATTGCCTGACGAACTTGCCCAAATTTTAATTGAAAATGATTTGCAAAGACTAAAGCAAAACCCTCCAGAGGAAAAGTAATAATATCAAGGGCCATTATCATCGAGATAGCTAAGCAAATCATACTAAATGCCAAAAGTAAGACTAGAAAACGTAGTCCATAGGAGGTTAAATTCCAATTTCCTAATATTCCATAATAAACAAAATTCACGACATAACCCAATAAAACCGTAATTGGAATTTGGAGTAAGGTAGACAATTTCGTTTGCTTTTTCAAGATAATAATCTGACCGAACACGCATAACCCATTTAAAATCATTCCAATGGTTCCCACTTTAATGGTGGATAACTGGGATAGAGTTTGAGCCAAAGCATCCCAAGCACTTACACCTATGGCCGCTTTCAGTGAAAACGATCCTGCAACGCCGACCGAAAGGATTGATATGATTAATAAAGTTATCTCGATAAAAGTAAATTTCTTTAGTGACTGTTCTTCCATTCATTCCATGCTCCTCACGCAGTTATCTTGTTTAATCATATGCTAGACCACAAGGATAAGCAAGCTTAATTCTATCCTTTACTGTCGTAAACTTACCTCAAATAAATAGGGGCTAAGATTCGATAGTTGATTCAATTAAGCGCCGTAAAGCTAGATCAAATTCGGCTTGTTGTCTAGCTGAAAATGGTTTAGGTCCTTTAGTTCGAATGCCCGCTTGACGCATTTGTTTGGCTTGCGCACGCTGAAACAAGAGAGCTTCAATATTATTTTTGTTATAAATCATTCCTGTATGATGGATGACTAGAGCCTTGTCTAGAACTAGAGAAGCTAGACCATAATCTTGAGTCACTAATATGTCTCCCACTTTAATTAATGCAAAGAGTCGATAGTCGGCCATTTCCTGCCCCTTGTCAACATAGACTATTTGGACATAGTCAGGATAGACTTTATGCGTATAATGGTCAATCGAAGTGACTATTTTTACTTTTAAGCCATAATCATTGGCAATGCTGATCACCCTATCTTTAACAGGTGATCCATCACCATCAATATAGATGTCCAAAGACTAATCCTCCCATCAAGTTAGACACTAACTAAAATAAAGACCCAAAACAAGACATTCAAGTAGAAGAATAGTGGTGGAAAAGCGACCTACCCTCTTTTGATTAAAGTACTGGCTCACCAATATATCTAAAAAATTCTTGACTAATGAAAGCGACATGACCGCCATCATTAAAAATGGGCTCCGCACAAAAAAAGGAATAATAGAAATGCCTACAAAAACCAATTCTCGACTCAGCAAATATTGCGTGCTCACTCTTAGGGCTTCTTGATTTTTAAAATAATCATGTAATGAGAAGGAAAAACTCAAAACCGCACTAAAAAAACAAACGACTGCACATAAATAATAATCTAACATGGTTCATTCTCCCTTAATGATTTATCTCATTAATTAACTTTATGGTTAATACCTGATCAACTTGTTTATGGCCCACAAGTCCTGATCGAGCAAATTCAGCCCAAATCGCTCGCACTTCTTGACCTTTTTGTTTCACTTCCTGCCAACTAGAACCACGTAAAATATTTCGCCGTCCCCAAGCAGCTTGATCAGCAAAAATAAAAGGAAGTTCAACACAGTGGCCCGCAGCTTCTGGATTAGCTTCAGGACCCCAGTAGAAACGGTAAAAATAACTTGGATATAAGCTGTGGCGATACCGGCGAACCACTCCTTTTATTGGTCGAACAAAAACCCACCAAGTAGCCGCTCGCACCCCTGCTTCGAAGAGGATTTTCCCAATAAAAGGCCACGAACGAATTTTTGCCACCCAAGGCATGGTATATGTTAAGGAGGCCACTTCCCGTTGATTGTAACCAATCATAATGGGGACGTTTTGACTCGCCGCTTCAAGCTGAAGGCCAATCTGTTTGGCCTCAGGCAATGGAAACTGTCCATACTGACCAGAAAAAGGCATTAACTTGGCTAATTTAATGCCTGACAATTGTTTTTCCATTTGATGTTGAAAGACCACTAATTCTTTTAGTTCGACTTGGCTAATCCAATTCTGAATCGAATGACTCACCTGGACTAGTAAAGATTGACGTGAACGAATCAAACCTAAGGGAGGACTCTGTAAAATAACACGATTAAATAAACCTATAGCTTGATCAGTCAAAAGCAAATTATAGATGGCTTCGGCTCCAGCCGACTGTCCAAACAAGGTGATATTGGTTGGATCCCCACCAAAATGAATGATATAATCACGTACCCATTTTAAAGCTAAAATAATATCAGCCAAGGCTAAATTGGCTGGCAACTGATCTGTTTGTGGTAGGAAACCCAAAATTCCAAGACGATAAGTGATGGCTACCACAATCACCCTTTGTTCTTCAACTAGAGCTTTAGGGTTATAAATCGTTAAATCTCCCCCACCTGTTGTATTCATCCCACCATGAATCCAAACCATAACCGGAACTAATTCTCCTGGCTCTAGATCTTTAGGTATAGTAATCGATAAGTGTTGGCAGTCCTCACTCATTGTCATTGAACGTGTTTGAGGTAACTGATTCTTAATAGCAGCAAAGTTTTGGGGAGCTATGGGTGACCAGCTATTAGCCTGAATAACCTGATCAATATGATAATTCACTGCTTGCGGGAACTCAAAACGCTTGGCATGACCATAGGCAATTCCCGTTGCCTTAATCACTGTTCCATCTTGCCATCCTTGAATTACCGTCTGATCGATTTTCCATTCCGTTCGCATCATCTTGCTCCTCCCCTCCCTATCCTATTTCCTTATCATGTTAAACCATTACGTTACGTTTAGCTATTATTTCGCCTATTTATACCAAAAAGAAAACCCAATTCAGTGTCAAACAGTGACTTGAAATGGGTTTTTTGTATCATTCTAACTTACTTTGTCTTTTTTTGCTTCCATCAAGCTAATCACTTGATCCACTAACTCAGATTGAGCATCGACTACTGGACATGGGTGTTCTCCCTGATAATTGGCTTCAATTAAAGATAATTCCGTACAGCCCAAAATAGCAACTGACGCTTGATATTGACTCGCAGCTTGATCTAAAACTTCATAAAATAACTCGAAATTTAAAAAAGCTCTTTCTTTAACATCTTGATAAATAAGATGGTTCACTTTGGCTTGTAAATCTACTTGCGGTTCAATATAGCGATAACCTTTCGACTCAATCTCTTGGCGATAAACACCTGCAATTAATGAGCCCTCTGTCCCTAAAAAGATGATATTTGGAGCTTGTTCTACCGGATAACGCTGAGCCAAAGCCTCAACAGCAAGCCGAGGCATATGAAGAATTGGATAGGAAGTTTGAGCAGCAATCTCATCATAAAAATAATGCGCTGTATTGCAAGTCATCACAAAGAAATTTGGTTCGAGCGGCGTCAAACTTTGAACATCTTCAATTAACTGTGGCCGAGGATCTGGCAAGGTACGATCCTTAATAAACGCAGTCCGATCGGGAATAGTCGCATGATTGACGACTAAATAATTATAATAATCTTGATCACAATGGGCAGGTGTCCGTTGATTCAACAAATGGACAAAACTCTCCGTAGCGAGCGTCCCCATCCCCCCCAAAATTACAAAGAAATCTCTCATTTTAATTCCTCTTTATAATACTTTTTAAAGGCCCCATAATAACGATAAAACACATAATGATTCAAAAGCCAACGTTTTAATGATCGATCTTTACTATAAAAGCTCGTTGTTCCATAGGCCTTACGGTCCAAATAAAATCGAACTTCCTCTTTTAATTTATCATCTTTAAGATATTTCTCAACTAAACCTTTAGGTGCACCTAGCCAAAGTTTATCTCCTTTAACAAACTCCGTTTGAGTAAATGGTTTGTTAAAGATTCGATCTTCAACTAGATAGCGAGCCATATTATAACCATTCAAAGTTACATAATAGCTTGAACGTCCTTGACGCAAGTTAATTTCGAATAACTTATATTGCCCATCACGCTCATCAAACTTCATATCAAAATTGGCATAACCAACATATTTAATCTGCTCTAAGAAGTTCTTAAGCAATTGATATAGGGTCATATCAAAATCAGGTAAAATAGCCAAGTAATTACCTACTGCAACTGGACTCGGATCTTCTAATAACGGATGACCTAGACACATCATTCGCACCTGATGATTTTGGTCAACATAAGCATTTAGAACCCGCATTTTACTATCATCGCCGGGTATCATATCTTGAATAATCATTTCGCCTGGATAACCCGCTTGATAGATAGCCTGTAAAGTGTCCTTCATTTCTTGAGCCGATTCGATAATAAAAGCCTTTTTCTTTCCAGGAAAATCCAATTCCAAATAAGAGATTGAATCGTTGGGCTTTAACACCATAGGATAAGAAAATTGAATGTTATCAACAAAGTTAGCCAAATCATTCATCACTTGGTCGGTCGCAATCACTGTACTAGGATACGGTAAGTGGTACTGATCACAGATTTGATAGAAATCTTTCTTATTCTCTAATTTCTCATATAAATCAAAATCAATATAAGGACAAATAAAGAATTGACTTAACTCAGCCATATACTTTGAAACTAATTTAGCATAGCCATCACCACAGGCAACGAGAAGATATTGAATTCCGTCACCTTGATGTTCAGCTATAAAAGTCTTCAAAGTTGCCAAGAAAACCTGATCATCAATAAAATTAGGGATAACATGAATATCCACAATTTTTGAATACTTAGTTGGTGCCAAATGACCCGCGCTATAAGCGATTGATTTTAGCCCATAGGCTTCATGAAAGGCTCTTGCCATTCCATAAACATTAAAGTCACTTCCTAATAACACCGGTTGAAATTTTTTCTGATTATAATCCAAAACGTCGCCTTCTTTCTATTGTCTTAGGCTATGGTTTGAACAGCCGGTTTATCCCCATTATGTTCAAAGTAAACATCATACCAAGTTAAGAAAGTATAGAGGGTCCAAATTTTACGACGGCCATCCACTTTATCATGGAAATTATCTTCTAATAACTGAAGAATCTTGTCCTGATCAAAGAATTCTTTAACAAAGTCTTTTTCAAATGTTGTTTTAACTACTTGATAGAATTTTTCCTCATGCAACCAATCTTTGATAGGCACTGGGAAGCCCAATTTTGGTCGGTTTGACCACTCTTTTGGCAAATGTCGACCTGCAGCTAAGCGAAAAGCATATTTGGTATTCTCATCTGTTAATAAGAATTTTGTAGGTACTTTTTCAGCCACTTCCATTAATTGCTTATCTAACAAAGGAACACGCAATTCTAATGAATGGGCCATAGACATCTTGTCAGCCTTTAACAGGATATCTTTTGGCATCCATTGGTGAATATCTAGATATTGCATTTTCTTAGTTTCAGAGAATTGGCTTGCTTTTTCAAATTGTTCCATAACAATCTCTTTCACACTTGGAGCTTGTTTATACTTAGCTTGTAATAGTTCGTCAGCTTCATATTCTTCAAACACTTTAGCTTGACCGATAAAGAAGTCCTCAGCAGGAGAAGCAGCCCGTAATAAATGACGACGGCCCTTAAAGTTAGGCATTTTCTTCAAAAATTTAGCCAATTTGTAGCGGCGTTCCTTAGGCATAGCCTTAATTTTCTCACCTAAGCGACGAACTGCTCGCGAATTAGAAAACCAACCATATTCTTGGTAGCCAGCAAATAGTTCATCCGCCCCTTCACCGCTCATGACAACCCGCACATCACGGCTTGCCAATTCAGCTAGGAAGAATAAAGGGACACAAGATGGATTTGAATCTGGTTCATCTAAGTAATACTGAATTTGTGGGAAATAAGCAAAAGCCTCTTCCCCAGTTACTACCCGCGAGGTATTCTTTAAATCAATTAAATCAGTCAAGGCTTTTGCTTCAACAGACTCATTATAAGAATGATCACCAAAACCAATAGAATAGGTATTATTCGGCCGCAAAACGCTAGCTACAAAACTTGAATCAACCCCACTTGATAAGAAGGAACCTACTTCAACATCAGCGATTTTATGGGTTTCGACTGATTCCAACACGGTTTTTTCAATTAAATCAACCGTCTGATCTAACGTCATTTCTGCTTCTTGAGGTTGCATATCCCAATATTTTTCTGTTGTTAATTGTCCGTCTTTATAGGTGAAATAGTGACCCTCTTTAATACGGTAAACCCCTTTGAAAAAGGTTTCATCTAAAGCAGAATATTGAAAAGTTAAATATGGTTTCAAAGCTTCTTGATTCAATTCCTTAATAAACTGAGGATGTTTTAATAAGGACTTGATTTCTGAGCCATAAATAAAGGAACCATTCATTTGGGCATAGTATAGAGGCTTGATACCAAAATGATCCCTTGCACCAAATAATTCTTGTTTATTTTTATCCCAGATCACAAAAGCAAACATCCCTCTTAATTTCTTAAGAAGTTCAACTCCGTACTCTTCATAGCCATGTAATAAGACTTCAGAATCCGTATGCGTCTGAAAGATATGCCCCTTAGCCACTAAATCTTCGCGTATTGACTGGAAATTATAAATTTCACCATTAAAAGTTAGAACCATTGATTTATCTTCATTATAAATCGGTTGGCTCCCTCCTTCTAAATCAATAATACTTAAACGGCGAAAACCTAAAGCAGCATGCTCATCGACATATTGTCCAGCTGAGTTTGGCCCACGATGAACAATTGTATCCATCATTTCCTTAATAATTTGTTCTTTATTTTCGATTGAATTTTGATCAACAAATCCTACAATTCCACACATATTTTAAATCCCCCTATTGGTGAAAACCACGCTTACGCTTGATAAAAAGCGAATAATCTAGGTAATTTTATCATACAAAAATTTTAAAGTCTAATTACTATCAGTATACAGTAAGTTCGAATAGTTAGACACAAAATATCCTGAATATTGTCTTTTTTCGCAAACTTATCACAATATTTTCACAACTTATGTTCGCCACGATTTCAAAAGAGAATGAATAACTTTCAAGTCATTTATTTTCTAATACGGACTCTTTATAAGCTTATTATTCTATGCCCTTGTTTATTAATTGACCTTGCCAAAAATCCAGAATACAATCATCGCCGCGAACTGAATGACAGCCGCTAAAGCAGGTGTCCAACTAGATTTCATTTTATGATTGGCCATGCTAATGAACGCATCTAATCCATGAACAATAACCAAAGATATGCCGATTAAGTTTAATAAACGTGTCGAAATTACAACCAAGGGAAGCATTGCCAAGATTAATAAAGTCAAACTCCGAATACAAGTAAAGGTTATGTTGGGTTTGCCTATTCCTTTGATTGAAAAGAATAAGCTGATGCTAAATGCTAAACTAAAACAAGCACTCAACAGGGTCAGCCAAGCTACTACATAATACACTGACATCGCTCCTTAGTGGATCTATTTCAACTAAATTATACCATTATTTTGAGCATGCAAAAGCGTTTACTATTATTGAAAACAATAATCCACCCACTTTTGCAATAGATTAATCAAGAAAATCCTCATCTTGAGCAAAGACTTCTGTTGCTTTAACCGCTCGCTTCCATCCTCGATACAGTTGGTCACGATTTTCTTTTCCCATCTTCGGTGAATAAGTTCTACCAACAGAGACAAGGGCTTGTAATTCATCTAAATCTTGCCAATAACCGATCGCTAAGCCAGCTAAATAGGCTGCCCCCAAGGCGGTGGTTTCTAAATTAGCCGCTCGAGCAATTTCAATTCCAGTAATATCAGACTGAAACTGCATCAAATAGTTATTCATGGCTGCCCCACCATCCACTTTCAAGATTGGGATATCCATTTGACTATCTTTTTTCATCGTCTCAACCACGTCACGTACTTGATAAGCAATCGATTGCAAGGTTGCTTTAACAAAATCCGCTTTAGTCGTTCCTCTAGTTAAGCCAAAGGCTGCCCCACGGGCATTGGAATTCCAGTAGGGAGCGCCTAACCCGGTAAAAGCTGGAACGATATAGACTTCATCCTGGTTTCGAGAAGAAAAGGCCAAGTCTTCAGTTTCCGAGGACTGTTCAAACATTGACAAACCATCACGTAACCATTGAACCGCACTACCAGCAACAAAGATTGAGCCTTCCAAGGCATAGTGAACCTTTCCATCAATCACATAAGCAATGGTGGTTAACAAGTTATTTGCCGACTTATGGGCTTGGGACCCCGTATTCATCACTATGAAGGCCCCGGTACCATAAGTTGACTTAATCATTCCCGGCTTGAAAGCTAACTGTCCAAATAAGGCAGCCTGTTGGTCCCCAGCCATACCGGTAATTGGAATCTCATGATTAAAGAAATGATAGGTATGGGTCCGGGCATATTCTTCTGAATTGGACTTAACTTCTGGCAACATGCAGGCGGGGATATTCAACAGATTTAAAATTTCTTGATCCCATTCTAAAGTATGGATATTAAAGAGCATGGTTCTAGCCGCATTGGAATAGTCAGTGACATGAACTGCCCCGCCGGATAATTTATAAACAAGCCAAGAATCAATAGTACCAAATAACAGTTGGCCAGCCTCTGCCTTTGCTTGAGCTCCGGGAACATGGTCAAGAATCCAACGAATTTTAGTTGCTGAGAAATAGGCATCAATAATCAAGCCTGTCTTATCTTGAATCATTTGTCGATAACCTTGGGCAATGAGTTGGTCTGCAATACTCGCTGTTTGCCGTGACTGCCAAACAATAGCGTTGTAAATAGGTAGTCCGGTCGTTTTATCCCAAATAACTGTTGTCTCTCGTTGATTGGTTATCCCTAAGGCGGCAATTTGATTAGGTCGTATCCCCGATTCAATAAAAGCTCCGGCAATCACCTGTTGAACATTATTCCAAATTTGATTAGCATCGTGTTCAACCCAACCTGCTTGGGGGTATATTTGCTCAAACTCAGCTTGACTCGATCCAATTAACTTGCCTTGGCGATCAACAATGATGGCTCTTGAACTAGTCGTTCCTTGATCGATGGCCATAATATATTTATCCACTGTTCTTTACTCTCCTTCATCTTTCAACTTAACAGGTCTATTTTAGTCAAAGAAAACGCTTAATTCAATCAATTATCCTTTATTTGAACTTATCCTTTCGTTGACGGTATAATCCACATTCTTTATACTTAAATTATTAAGTTAAAGGAGGATTATCAGATGAAATTTTTCTTAGACACTGCCAATATTGATGAAATCAAACGAATTAACGACTTAGGCTTATGTGATGGCGTCACCACCAACCCGTCTTTAGTTGCCAAAGAAGGCCGTGATTTCGAAGAAGTAATTAAGGATATTGCTTCTACTGTGGACGGTCCCGTCTCAGCCGAAGTGACCGGATTAACATATGAAGAAATGGTTGCTGAAGCTCGTGAATTAGCAAAATGGGCTGACAATATTGTCGTTAAAATCCCCATGACTGAGGCTGGCCTTAAAGCCGTTAGTACCCTTTCTAAAGAAGGGATTAAAACCAACGTGACTCTTATTTTTTCGGTTGCTCAAGGCTTGTTAGCTGCCAAAGCGGGTGCAACTTATATTTCTCCTTTCATCGGTCGTATTGATGATATGGGTGAAAACGGCATTGAATTAATTGCTGATTTACGTCAAGTATTAGACATCTACGACTTAGATGCTGAAATTATTGCCGCTTCTATCCGCCATATTGGTCACTTTGAACAAGCGGCCTTAGCTGGAGCTCATATCGGCACCATCCCTGGCACCCTCTTCCCTAAATTATGGTCTCATGTCCTAACTGATAAAGGTATTGACGGCTTCATGAAAGACTGGGAAAAATTTACATCTAACCAAAAAAAATAAATCTATGCCCATTTTTACAAACTAAAAAGTCCGACCAAAGACCCTAAATAAGGGCTTCGGTCGGACTTTTTGTTTACAATATTCTATTTGAAAAAGCGTGTTTTAGCGCGAACAAGTTGATCTGGCTTTAGATAACTTTGCATTTGTTTTAAACATTTACCTGCATCTTTAACGACAAAATTAAACGTTCCATTTGCTTTCGTATCCAGATAAAAACCACGAATATAGCGATTACCAAACAATATTTGGGCTCTAACTAAGTGAATCTCCTGCCACGGAATTTGTAAAAAATCTTCTGGATTTCGACTATTATAAAACTCCAAAGCTTGGTTACCGATTAAAATATCCCCATGTTTTGCACCAAAGCCCCCCATCAACAAGTTGGCTTTAGTATTAAAATCTACCCGACTATTTAAGGAAATGGCCACGTTTATTCTCCGTCCTTTACTACTTCACTATTTGTTTAGAAAATGCCTACTAAATGTCCTAAGATACCCAAAATAAACAAGCCAAAGATAATCACGATTGGGCTAACATTTTTCTTCAATAACCACATACAAGCAAAGGTTAAGAATAAAGCCGCAAAACCTGGAATTAATTGATCAAGGTTATTTTGTAAAGTGGTGACTTTTTCAGGACTTAATGACAGTCCAGCATTAGCTTGACCCAAAATCTCTTGTAATTTAGGACCTGTAACTGAATCTTTAGGGAATTCAATGAAGGCACCTTTAGCCAATTTAACTTTAGAAACTACCATAGGGAAATTAATTGAGGTCCAACGTTGTACAAGAATACCCATAACGAACATCCCCAAAATGGAAGCACCTTTGGTCACTGTTTGTAATAAACCACCTGATAAGTCTTGAGTGATTTCTGAACCTTGTTTGTAACCCAATTCTTGTGTGTACCACAAGAAGGCAATCCGAATTAAATTCCAAGTAATGAAGAAGAATAGTGGAGCAATAATGGATCCTCCAGTAGCTAAAGAAGCAGCAATTGCACCTAAAATTGGGCGAACTGTAAACCAGAAGACTGGATCCCCAATTCCGGCTAACGGACCCATCATACCAACTTTAACCCCTTGGATTGCTGCATCATCGATCGGCGCTCCATTAGCTCTTTCTTCTTCTAAAGCTAAGGTTACACCTAGGATTGGCGCAGCAATATATGGGTGGGTATTAAAGAATTCCAAGTGACGTTTCAAAGCTTCAGATGCTTCTTCTTTATTTGGATATAATTTTTTCAAAGCTGGGATTAACGAATAAGCCCAACCCCCATTTTGCATCCGTTCATAGTTCCAAGAACCTTGAAGGAATTGCGAACGTAACATAACACGACGACGGTCTGCTTTAGTTAAGGTAATTCTATTTTCAGTCATGTTCTTTTCCTCCTTAATAGTCATTTAGTATATCGCCTAAAGGGTCACCTGATGAGGCTACATTTCCGTTTTGTTGACCTTTGTTCTTAGTAAGATTTAAATAAATAATAGCTAATGAAAGACCAACAATACCGGTAGCAATTAAGGTTAATTCTTTAAGAGGAGCTAAAGCAAAACCAAGGAAGAAGAATGGCCATACTTCTTTAGTTGCCATTAAGTTGATAACCATAGCAAAACCGACTGCTACGACGAATCCACCACCGATGGTCATCCCTTCAGTAAACCAAGCAGGTAAAGAAGCTAAACCAGATTGAACCACGCTTGATGGAATGAATAATAAGAGACCTGATGGAATAGCGATCCGTAAGCCTTGGCAAGCCAAAGCAACAAAATGCCAAAATTCTACTTTAGAATAAGAACCTTCTTCAGCAGCGCGGTCGGCTTGGTGCACAATCACAACTGATAAAGTCCGTACGATCATGGTTAATACTAAACCAACAGTGGCTAATGTGATTGCAGCTGCAATCGCTACATTTTGTCCGCCAGGTGTAAAATTACCTGCTTTAACAAAGATAATTGCAGAAGCCACGGATGCTAAGGCTGCGTCTGGTGCCACGGCTGCCCCAATATTTGACCAACCAAGAGCTAATAATTGTAAAGCTCCCCCTAGCATAATACATTCAGCAACGTGACCAGTAGCTAAACCAATTAAAGAACAGGCAATAATAGGTTGGTGAAATTGAAATTGGTCAAGAATTCCTTCCATACCCGCTAAAAATGCGACAATTAAAATTAAAATAATCGAAATAATACCGAATTCCATATTTTATCCTCCTTTACTTACAGACTTAAGCCATCATGAGCTTTAGCTGCAATTAATTTCATCAATGACGATGGTTTATCAGATGGCACTTTACGAACGTCAAAACTTACTCCTTTAGATTCCAATTGTTTAAAGGTCTCAACGTCCTGTTGATCCATTGACAATGAATTTGTTACTAAAATTTTACCCACACTATGAGCCATTGAGCCCACGTTTAATTCCTTCAAGTCAACCCCTTTTTCAATTGTAGCCAAAGCTTCTTGAGGACTTTCAAATAATAGTAACGCACGTGTTGCACCAAATCGAGGATCTTTGTCAATTTCTACCAATTTATCAATCGGAATAACATGGGCTTTGATCCCTGGCGGAGCCGCTTGTTCAATTAACTTCTTGCGTAAGTCGTCTTTCGCAACTTTATCTGATACCACAATGATTCGGTCAGGAGTTGTAGATTTGGCCCAAGAAGTAGCCACTTGTCCATGAAGTAAACGTGAATCAATCCGTGCAAGAACATAATCAATCTTGCCATTTCCTAATACAGTGCCTTCCGGAATAGTGCCACCTACCGCTGCACCCTCCACTGGACTTGTCACTTTCTCTTCAACTTGCAAAGCTTCAGGTCTTACTTTAACTCCATCCTTAGCTGTTGGGATGATAGCCGCTGCAATCTCATGAGCTGTTTGCATAGATAAGCGTGCTGCACAAGCTTCAATTAGCATCGGCAAACTTAAACCTGCCACAATCGCCCGTTTATCAGTAGCCTCTTCAAACAAGATATTTGCTTGATTGAAAGGACTACCTCCCCAAAGGTCTACTAAGAATAAAACTTCTTCGCTATCAACTGTTTCAATAGCTTGACGAAGTTTAGCCTGTAAATCATCTGGTCCTTCGCTCGGCATAAAGGTTACGACTTCAAAATGATCTTGCTGACCAAAAATCATTTCACAAGATTGTCGAATACCAGCAGCAAATTCACCATGTGATGCAATGATTATTCCAACCATTTAATTACCTCCTTTATATTTTTGTTATGGATTTGATAACGTTATCACAATATCACATTGTGAATGTTTTTGCTATATCTTTCAAAAACATTATTCATTCAAAGCTCCGTACGTATTTGGATTGAATAGCCTTTGTGATTAATTTATCGAGGAATTCCATTAAATTATGATTGATCTTGAAATGATACCCCTCCTTGTACTCGTACCAATAAAATAATGAATATAATCTATCTTAATACCCAAACATTCAAAAACATTAATTCACCTCTACATTTCTAATAGCGAGAACGATTTTTTCGAATACATTATTCAATCAACAAACAAAAACCCCCAAAGGGAGACTCCAATGACGGTCGAGCCGTATCATCGAAATGCCCTTCGAGGGTTAACTTTTTATTCTATTTGAATGAGTCGTACAAGTTATATCTAAGGCTTAACCCCAGATACTTGGCCACCAACCGAAAGGTCCAGCCCCAATTAAACCGATGACTAATAATAAGACGATACATTTAATTGGTGTCCAGCCTTTAAAAGCAAGTAAATAGTAAAGTAAGAAAGTGATTGCCAATGGAATTAATTTTGGTAAGATACCATCTAAAATTTCTTGAACCTTAATTGTAACAGGTGTTTCAAGATACTCAGAATATTTCACTTCATAATTACCCGATTGCATCTTAGTAATGGTTGAATTTTCTTGACCTGGTTTGAATTTGCCCGCTGCTTCATCTTCAAAGATGATTTTTTTGTATTGGCCAAGGTCGCCTTCGTTCACATAAGTGGTCACTTCAGTTGCTGTATTCGTTGTTCCATTATTAATAACTAAACCAGAAACATTAGTAGCACCATAAACGCAAGTTAAAGCACCTACAACGAAAACACCTAAGATAGAAGCTGCCCGAGTAAATTCACGTGCATTAGCTGTTAAAACGCCGATAGCATTGGTTCCCATCTCATATGACCAGTTCATTAACCAGAAACGGATAGCAAATTGGACTAAGTTGAAGATAAGGAGGAATAGAATTGGCGCAAAAACATTACCATCCAAAGCCATTTGCGACGTGATACCTGCTGTAATTGGAACTAAAGTAAACCAGAAGATTGCATCGCCTATTCCACCTAAAGGTCCCATTGCGGCTACACGCACGGCACGAATGGTAGGAACATCGACTTTATTTTGTTCCAAAGATAGAATAATCCCCATAACAAAGGTTACCAAGAATGGGTGGGTATTGAAGAATTCCAAGTTATGACGCATTGAAGTTGATAAGTCTTCTTTATTATCTTTATGGATTTCTTCTAGACCTGGAAGAATAGAATATAGCCATCCAGCTGCTTGCATCCGTTCATAGTTAAATGAACCTTGTAAGTTAAGTGAGCGCCATACCATACGATTCAACGTTTTTTTATCTAATTTCTTCGCAGGGGTTGTATTGATGTAGTTAGTTGGGATATTAGATTCCATCCTCTTCACCTCCAAAATCTTCAGTTGCTGTTGCTGCAGCTCCTTTTAAACGCGTTTGAATTTGGAAATCCCAATACGCAAACGCAAAACCAATAATAGCTAAGATGAGTAATGCAGGACCTGCTAAGCTTTCAATACCACTGATAATAATAGCTAAAGCAAAACCTAAGAAATAGAAGCCCCATAATTCGCGCGATACCATTACTTTAAGTAAAATGGCAAAACCAACGAAACGCATCATTCCGCCAGCCGCTTTGAAGCCATCCATCACCCATTTATGTTGATCAAAGAAGTTCGCGATATTTTGACCGAAAGCTTGTCCACCGATAAAGAATAAGGTAACGATTAAGGCGAAAGACAAACCTAAAATTCCCATCGCTGTATAGTTCAGACGATCAATCGCCCGTGGATTTGCTTCTACGGCAAATTGATCTGCTTTAGACATCATTGGTGACATAGCTGTAAAGAGCATCATAACCGCATATTGTCCTAACAAAGCAAAAGGAATAGCCATACCTACAGAAGCTGCTGGATCTAATTTAAGCGAAATGGCTAAAACCGTCGCCATAATACCCCCGATAACAGCATTAGGTGGTTGAGCCCCACCGACTGGCATATTACCAATCGTCATTAATTGATAAGTACCCCCTACAATCAAACCCGTTTGGACATCTCCAAGGATAGCCCCAATTACAGGCCCCATTACAATCGGCTGGTACAATGATTCTAACAAGTCAAATTGATCAATGGCAGCAATAAAAGTAACGATAAAAACTAATAAGATCTGGATAATATTAAATTCTCCCATTTATGACACTCCTTTCATTTATTGAAATAATTTATTAATGCTTTCTGTTCCCTCTTGAGGAACACGACGAATTTCAAGTTCTACGCCAAGTTCTTGAAGCTTCTTAAAGCAAGCGACATCTTGATCGTCAACGGCAACAGATCCTGCAACTTGGCGTTTTCCTTCAGCCATATGCATGTTACCGATGTTGACTTTCTTAATTGGTACACCTCCTTCAACTAAAGTCAATACATCTTGTGGCGATTCCACAATAATGAAAATCTTTTGACGATCGGCTGCTTTATGAATAATTTCAATCGTCTTGGCAAGCGAGAAGTAGCGAGTTTGAGCACCTGCTGGTGCAGCCATATCCATGAGTCCTTGACGCATCTTATTAGTTGCCACCTCATCATTGGCAACTAATAAAAGATTTGCTCCAATTGAACCCGTCCATTGAGTAGCAACCTGACCATGGATAAGTCGGTTATCAATCCGTGTCAACAAAATATTTGGCATATATTATTTCTCTCCTTATTTATCTAAAATATCTGAAATGGTATATCGTGAAACAGTAATTATTGCGCCCGACTTCACTTTTATGTCGCAAGTATCTAGGCCAACCTCTGCAACGGTTCCTCTGAGTCCGTTACCAAACTCGACTTTTTGACCCACTTTTAAATTTTGATGTAATTGTTCAAAGTGAGTTTTTCGCGTTTTGATGGATTTTCGACTTGCTATATAGTAAAGGCCAATCGTAAGTAAAACCATGGCCAACACTACAAATGAAGTCACCATAACTTGATACCAAAATGTATTCATTAAATCCCCTCTCCATCAAAGTCGTCTTGATGCTTTTGACTAAAATCAGGTAAAACAACCGCAGAACGACCTGTTTCAACTAATTTTTCTGCTAAGGCTAGAGCTGATTCGGCAAATGGACCAGTTAATACGCCTTCTAAGACCATTGGCAAATTCGTTCCAGCTAATACAACAACAGAATCTAAATCTTGACTCTGAAGGACACTGACATTAAATGGTGTCCCACCAAGTAAGTCGGTCAATACCACTACCCCGTTTGAACAGTTTTCAAGCAATTGCTCCATTTGTTGGCGTAATTCACGTCCAAAATCGTCTAAATTCATGCCATCTTCAAACATGACAAATCTGGCATGGTCTGCTTTTCCACCAATCATTTGACTCGCTTGCATCATTCCTTTAGCAAACTCACCATGACCAGTCACTAAAATTCCAACCATTACAATGTTCCCCCTTAAAAAAACTCATAAAATAACGCTTACAAAAAGAATCTAATAATAACATAATGGACAATCCATTATGTTATTATTGATTTTTAACCTTGATAAGGGTGAATGCTTACCCCTTTAACCACACGATTAACTGTTCCTGATGGCGAAGGTGTATCTGGAGTGTTGCCAACTTTAACTGCTGTCATTAACGCAAAAGCTTGACCGAAAATGATATATGGGAAAGCTAAGTAGACATCATCTAATTGATCAGTTTTTTGGTTTAAACTGAATTGAGCCGCTTCAATTTCTTGCCGCTTTCGATTGGTAACAGCTAATGTTAATTTTGCAATCTGATCAGAAGCCACTTCATTTAGCAAATCTACATCATATTGGCGTGAATAGGCTTGATTTGAAACAAAATCAATCACAATGGTCTTGTCATTAACAAAAGATTTAGGTCCATGACGGAAGCCTAATGGGCTTTCATATTGTGTCGCCACTTTACCAGCCGTCAATTCAAGAATTTTTAATTGCGCTTCATGGGCCAAACCAAACAATCCTGCTGAACCCAGATAGACAAGACGATCAAAATCTAAATCAACATAGGCTTGAATTTCATCTTCTCTTTGTAAAACATCTTGTCCCATCTGTACAATTTGCTCAACCGCAGTAATTTTACTTGCTAGATCAGCTTTATCAAAAACTAACAAGCAGCTTAACATCATACAAGTATAGCTACCTGTCATCGCGAAGCCCGCATCGTTTGAACGACTTGGTTGCAATAACAATAGATTATCTACATCATCTTGAGCCGCTAGTGCCAGTTTACCCTCAGGTGCACAGGTAATAGTCATTTGATATAAATCTTTAATCAATTGTTTTGCTAATTGAACCGTTGCCACACTCTCAGGAGAATTGCCACTTCGAGCAAATGACACCAATAAAGTTGGTTGCTCTGCCATAAGATAAGTATAGGGATGAGAGACAATATCCGTCGTTGCAATAGCTTCAAAGGTGAATCCTTGATGCTGATAAACTTGATTCAAATAAGCATAGATGGCTTGACCCACATAGGCAGAGGTACCTGCGCCAGTAAAAATAACGCGGACATGATCATGTTGATTAGCTAATTTAGCCAAAAAATCTTCAATTTTGCTCACATTAGCTTGATAATCTTTCAAAACTTCTTGCCATAATTCTGGTTGTTGCTTGATTTCACGAGTCGTAATCTCAGCACCCAAGTTTAACAAGTCTTCGGTATTATTTGAAAACATAATCACATTACTCCTTCTTATGTTAGTCTTCTAAGGCTAATTTAGAAGTCCACGGGCTTGCTGAAGCTTCGATAGCTTGATTTAAGCCAGTGATATTGGCTTGTCCTTGGTTTTGTAACCAAGCACGGGTCGCTTCTTGTCCGCCTTGAACAAATTCATTCACAGCATCTTTCCATGTTGCTCGTCCACATAAAACTCCATTAAAACTTGCTCCTGCTTCTTTAGCAAATAATAACGTATCTTTAAACAAGTCAATAGAAACGCCGGCACTCAAATAGATATAAGGTAAATCGGTCGCTTGATCTTGTTCTTTGAAGAAGTCTAAGGCTTCTTGACGTGTGTAAAGCACTTGACCTTGACTAAATCCTTCAACAAAATTCATGTTTACAGGCACTTCAACCTTTAATACATCTACATTGTATTCAGCTTTTGAGAATTCTTTCATGGCTTCGATCACTTTATGAGGTTTCACTTTAGCATATTCGACACCCTTTGCGTCTTCAATCTCAGCATCATAGGAAACAATTTCTAAGAAGAAAGGAATTTCCTCAGCTTGGCATTCTGAACCGATTCGTTGGGTAAAGGCGTGTTTCCAATTGTTAATTTTAGCATCCTCGTCACAATCATAATAAAGCAAGAATTTAACTGCATCAGCCCCCGCTTCTTTTAAACGTTTAGCTGACCACTCAGGTAACAAATCAGGCAAGCGTCCAGGTTCTGAAGCATCATAACCGGTTTCTTCATATGCTAAGAGTAAGCCGGCTTGCTCATGGCGTTTAGTTGACGCCGGCAAACCATATTCTGGATCCAAAAGGATGGATGATGAATAGGGGGTTAATTCTTCAGAAATAGCCACCTTAAATTGTTCTACTGCTGTTTGAATATCTTCAACATTGCCACCGGCTGTGAGCATTTTCCGCAATGATCCTCGCTGATCAATGGCCAATGCTGAGATAACTTTACTTTCAGTTGAAAGTTTTTCCATTCGAGCCATTTTTCCAGCTGAAATTTTTCGCATAAATATCCTCCTTATCATTAACGCCTTTTCCGACCACATGTTCGAAAATGTTCGAACATGTTATTTCTCGATAATAATACCGCTTGAAATCCATTTTGTCAATATTCATAAAAGCGTTGACAAACATTGATAATATAACTATTATTATCTTTGAATTAAAGTTAACATTTTCAAACATCATTTCGAAGAAGGTGAACATTTGTAATGCTGAAAGCAGAACGTCAAAGCCTAATTCTGGATTTTCTTAAAAACAATAAATTTATTAAAGTCTCCGACGTTACCGATATGATTAATGTAGCAGACATGACTGTCCGTCGTGATTTTATTGAATTAGAAGAAAAAGGCCTAGTCAAACGCATTCATGGGGGCGCTGAACTTATCGAAGAAATCCCCAATAATCTCAATGAACTCAGTCATCTAGAAAAAAAATTACTCAATCTTGAAGAGAAACACGAAATGGCTAAAAAAATTAATCAAGAGCTTGTCGATGGTGAAACCATCTTTATTGGACCAGGCACTAGTCTTGAACTGATTTATGATGCTTTGACCCTTTCCAGTGGAACAATCATCACCAATTCGATCCACGCCTTTAATAAATTCAAATATGACGATCGATTTGAACTTATCCTCATAGGCGGAAATTACCGACAAAAAACGGGCTCTTTCTTCGGCACCATCGCCAATAGCTTAGCTCAAAACATCTACGTTCATAAAGCCTTTGTATCCGTTAACGCCCTCAATCTCAATGAGTGTTATACGGCCAACGCGGATGAAGGTATTACTTTACAGATGATTCTAAATAATTCCCAACAAAGATACGTTGTTGCTGACACCAGTAAATTTAACAAACGCGACTTCTATCGTTTTTATCAAATGCGCCCAAGCGATACACTGATTACTAACTCATCAATTAATCCCCAAGTTAAAACCTTATATGAAAACTATATGCGTGTCATCTAAAGGAGGTCTATCATGATACTTACGGTTACACTCAATCCTTCAATCGACATTTCCTATCTTGTTCCTGATTTCCACTTGGACCAAGTTCAACGCTGCCAAGAAGTTCATAAAGTAGCTGGAGGTAAAGGAATAAATGTGACTAAAGTTTTGCATCAGTTAGGAGCACCCGTTAAAGCGACTGGCTTTTTAGGGGGGCATTTCGGTGATTATCTTGCTGATAAATTAAGTCAGGCTAATATTCAACATGACTTTATTACCATTAGTGATGAAACACGGCAATCCATTGCCATCCTTCATGACCATCAACAAACTGAAATCCTTGAATCAGGTCCTCTTATTTCACCCTCAGAGGCTCAAGCTTTTCTAAAGCATTTCCCTCACTTGCTTGCAGAATGTCAAATTTTAACCCTCTCAGGCAGCCTACCTAAAGGATTAAGTCCTGAATTTTATCAAGAGCTAATCTCTTTGGCTCAACAAGAGAATGTTAAAGTTCTCTTTGATTCCTCTGGGCAAACCCTAATTGATGTACTCACAGGACCAGCTAGACCCTTTTTAATCAAGCCCAATGATGATGAAATTAGTCAAATCACAGGCCGCCCCTTCAACTTAGATCAACTTAATCAATGCAAAGCTGATTTAAATATTCCCCTTTTCGCCGATATCGAATGGTTAGTCATTTCACTAGGAGCCGATGGGGCTTTCATCAAACATCGTAATCAATTTTATCGGGTCTCAATTCCAAAAATTGAGGTTGTTTCCCCAGTCGGATCTGGAGATGCAACGGTCGCTGGACTGGCTTGGGCCTTGCATCAAGCAGTCGATGATGATGTTGTCATTAAAACCGGCATGACCTGTGGTATTTTAAACACTATGCAAGCTCAAACCGGCCATATTGATCCACAATATTTTGATCAAATTTATAAACAAATCCGGGTTGAGGCCGTCTAATAATTCGTAGCTAAACTATTTAATAAACCAAATAAAAGCCAGGACACCTACAGGTGTCCTGGCTTTTTGCTGTCAATGGATTCTTTATACATTATGTTACAAATGCCGAATTTGATTGGTTGTATATGTCAGCTCATGCTTCTGATGGACTATTGATTCACAAGTTTATAATAAACTTGTGAGATCCATTGATAGAATAAACCATACAAAATAACAAACACGACAATGACTGCTAACATGACTTTTATATAGCTCATCGAATCATAGAAACCAAAGAGGCTCATCAAATTAAACACAATTTTCCCTGCGACTGCCACATGAATCACAGCAAGAACGATAGGTCCAAAAATAAGCCAACGCATTTGTTGTCGGATGGTTGCTTTAATCATCTGATCAGGCAAGCCTAAATTTTTCATAATCCCCATTGATTTCTGGTCTTCAATTCCTTCAGAAATCTGTTTGTAATAAAGCATTAAGGCCATCCCGACTATTAAGATGATACTAACTAGACCGCCAATAAATAGGAAACCACCATTGATTTCGTACCAAGCTTGGCTTTGGTCTTGCCGAGTCATCAATTCGCCACCTAGCTCTTGAATTTCCGCCTTAAGTTTGGCTACCTGCTCCTCTTTTAAGGGTTGGCTCATTTCATAAGTTGACGAAAATTGATATTCAATCGGGAATCGAGGATTCACAGCTCCCATTTTTTCAGCTTGACTATAAAAGCTAGAGACAAACGCATCTAATGCCTCTTGATCCGGGAATAGCAAATAAAAGCCATCCATAAGAATATTTCCTGGAAATGTTTGTTTAAAGGATTGGATTTGGTAAGTATCTTGGCCTAATTGGATATGGTTTAGTTGCTCATACTCTTGATTGTTAGTCGCAAAATACACTTGCCCCCGCTCTAACTTCAAGTGGCTTCCCTCAATTTGATTATAATTTTCCAATGTCTGTGCAATCACATATTTAGGCATAGATGCTTCTTTTGAAAATCCCTTAGGAACAATACTGTCCTTTTTTAAATCCACTAACAAACTAACTGTCTTAGCTACACCTGGGCTAGTTATGTGATAGCGGCGCTCTATCGTCTCTGTCTGCGTCTGAACCTTCTTTAGAATTTCTGCCTGTTTATTTGCTGGCAAATGAATGGGAATCGTCTGATCCCAGGTAACTTGATAATCCGACGAAATAGTCGAATCAATCATGGTTTCAGCCCCTTGATAAATACCGATTGTTGTGCCAATGCAGAGGATAATTCCCGTACTCAAGACGCACATGCTCGCTAAACTTACAGCATTAGATTTCATCCGATAAAGCATTCCCGAAATAGTTAAGAAATGGTGACTAGAATAATAGTAGTCTTTTTTACTTTTAAGATATTTCAAAAGCCAAATACTCAAAGAGGAAAAGATTGCATAGGTTCCGAACATAACTAAGATTACAGCCAAAAAGAAGGTCGGAATTGCCTTTAACAAACCTTCTGAGTTTAAAGCCAAATAATACCCAACTGCAATGAAGACTAGACCCAACACACCTTGAAAAATAGACGCTCTGGGTTCTTTTTGTCCTGCGTGAGCTCGATTAAATAGTTCAATCGGATTGTAACGATAGATTTGCCAGGCATTTAATAAGAGCAAGCTTAAATTGATCAAACCAATTAAAGCAAGCGTCACACCAAGTGTTTGACCGTCGAAGACATAATCTTGTAGAGCGGCTGTCTTATCTTTCATAAGCAAATTTAAGAGTTTGAATAAGAGATGCCCTAATAGATACCCACCAAAGATACTAATGAGATTGGTAATGACCCACACGAAGCATTGTTCAAGAAGAATAATCGAAAAAATATGCTTCTTCTCCAAGCCTAAGACATTATACAAGCCATACTCTTTCTGACGTTGCTTTTGAATAAAATGATTGCCGTAACTATAAAATATGATTAATAAGATAGTGACAACCACGATACCCAATCGAATAATCATTGGTAGACTTGCATGTCGTGTTTGAACAAAATGGTTGTTTAACAAAGACACCATTACAAAGAATAAAGCTGTCATTAAACTGGTAGAAAGAACATACGGTAAATATAGATCCATCAAAGCAGCCAGATTTCGTTTTGCAAATGAGAACAAATAATTAGGCTTCAAATGAATCACCTCGCTGATTTAACATGGTAATCGCTTGAGAGATTTTTTCTTGGAAGTCGGCTTGGCTGAGTTGACCGCGATAGATTTCATGAAATAATCTTCCATCTTTAATGAAAGATACCCGTTTGGCGAATGAGGCAGATCGAATTGAGTGTGTGACCATTAACAACGTGTTCCCTGCATCATTGATTTGAGTAAATAAATTCATGACTTGTTCTGCTGTCTTTGAATCTAATGCTCCCGTCGGCTCATCAGCTAGTAATAATTTAGGATTGGTAATAATCGCTCTAGCAATCGCAATCCGCTGTTTCTGTCCACCTGATATTTCATAGGGATACTTTTCAAGTAAGGATTCTACTCCTACTTGACTAGCAACTTTGTTGAGTTGACTTTCCATTTGCTTAACCGATGTTCCAGATAAGACTAACGGCAAGAGTATATTATCTTTATTGGTAAAACTATCCAAAACATTAAAATCCTGGAAGACAAAGCCAAGTTGTTGCCGACGAAATGCTGCTAAATCCTTTTGCGGAATCTTAGCTAAGTCCTGTCCATTAAACTGAATTTGTCCACTGGTTGGTTGATCAAGAGTGGCAATAATATTTAATAAGGTCGATTTACCCGAGCCAGATTCCCCCATAATAGCCACAAATTCCCCTTCATCGATAGCTAATGATAGATTATTTAAAGCTTGCGTCTTGACCTGACCTATTTTGCCCCCATAAATTTTATTAAGTTGTTTTACTTTTAATAGACTCATCTTATCTCCCCCTTATGTGTTTGTACCCTAAGTATAAGGTAAGAAAAAAAGCCAAGCCTTTATTTTAAATAACAAAATAAAAACTTAGCTTACAAAATTGTAAGTTAATGGTATTTAAAATAGAGGGTGACCCGGGTTCCTTGACCTAGGGTTGATTCGATGATTACTTTTTGATCTAATTTTTGACTAATTTCTTTTACTAAAAATAGACCAAGACCTGAGGATTTATCATTGTATTGTCCATTAAAACCCGAAAAACCCTGTTCAAAAATACGAGGTAAATCTTCTTCACGAATACCGATACCGGTATCTTCAATCACCAAACCGTGGACATGAGGATCAAAAAAGAGTTTTATTTTTTCCCCTTTAGCATATTTCACCGCATTGGCTAAAATCTGTTCAATCATAATAGCTGTCCACCGCGCATCCGTTAATACTTTCTGTTCAAGTGGCTGATAGTCCAGCTGAATATGATCGTAGATAAACCAGATGGAATACCGCTTTAGTAAGGGTTGGATTAAACTATCAAGATCAACTATGGTGAAATCTAAATCTGTTGATTTACTAGCTAATTTCATATAAGAAATGGCCATTCCAGTATAAGTCTCAATGCTAGCTAATTCTTGTTTAATTTTCCCCATTTGTTGCGGATTATAGTTATCAAGCATGAGTTGAATACTGGTAATGGGAGTCTTAATTTGATGGACCCAGAGAACAAAATAATCCTCTAAGCGTTTGGTTTGCGCTTGCGTCTGATTGATTAAGTTTTGATAATCTGATTTCGCTTGAGCCAACTCCAGCTTTAATTGCGTCGTTTTCTTGAAACGAAGCCAAGATACTCCCAAAAAAAGCAGCCAAATAAAACTCAAAAAGGCTAACAAAAGAAACCCTTCTGCCCAAGGTAACCCATATAGATAGAAAATGAGGCTAATAATGCCCATGCAAAACAGATAATAAATAATAAACTTCATTTCATCATGGATAAAGGCTTTGAATTTATTCATAAGGTCTCCTGTTTCAAGGCATAGCCTACATTACGCTTGGAAATAATTTGATAGTCCGGTGTCAATGTGGCCAGTTTTTTCCGCAAACGAGTGACATTTACGGCTAACGTATTGTCATCAATAAAAGAATCATTTTGCCAACATTTCTCCATTAAGCTTTCACGGGCTACAAATTGGCCCTTAGCTAACATCAAACTTTCCATTACTTGTAACTCCGTCCGAGTTAAATCAACTGTTTGCTCTTCCCATACTAATCGCGCTTGACCTAAAAACAAAGTTAACTTATCCATTGTGAGCAAATCTAAATTATCAGTAAAATCATAGGTTCGACGCAAGAGAGCCTGAATTTTAGCAATCGTAACCGTCATATCGAATGGTTTAACAATAAAATCATCAGCTCCCATTTGCATAGCCATCACCATGTCCATTTGTTCATTTCGCGATGAAATGATGATAATGGGAACATTGGAAATTTGACGAATTTGACCACACCAGTGATATCCATTGAAGCTCGGTAAATTAATATCCAGCAAGACGAGATGAGGTTGAATCGTTTTAAATTCAGCTAAAACTTGGTTAAAGTCATCGACTTGATAAACCTCATATTGCCATTTTCTTAGTTCTTCAGCCATTGATTGAGCAATATTTGTATTATCTTCAACAATGAATATCTTCACGCGAACTCACACTCCCTAAAGAATAAAGACTCTTAGGCTTATCTTAACCTAAGAGTCATTAAATTGCTATTTTGAATTAATTAATCGTTTTGAGCTAATTGTTTCTTAGCAATCGTTGGCAAAACAAGACCTAAGCCAATCAAAATAAATGGCGTAATAATATTTAAGACTAATTGGAAGCTATCCTCTGAGTACATCCCTAAAATGCAGGCAAATGCGGTAAAGAAGAAGCACCAAGCAGCAGCAATATAACCTGAAACTTTTCCTTTAGTGAAGCGATATTCAGAATTAAAGCGACTACCTGCTTTTTTCAAAGCATAGTAGGCAAAGAATACCCATAAATAACGAAGTGGCATACACACGGCATTTAATTTAACTAACCAGACTACTAAAGTATCCACATCTTTAATACCGAAAGCTGGGATAATAATTAAGATAGCGATGATTACACCAATTAATTTGTGACCATTAATATAGGCACCGTATTTGTTTTGTTTGTATAAAGATTGAGGAATAAAGCGACGATCAGATGATTCAATCAAAATACGTAAAGGTGCATCAATTGAAATAATCATAATCGAAACCTGACCAATAAAATCAGCGACCGCATAGATAATCATAAATAAATTACCTACATGATAATATTCCCCTAATTTTTGGAAAGCATAATAGGTTCCATTGGTCATTAAGTCTTTAGGGATATTGTTCGAATCAAACATTAAACCTAATGCTAACGTCCCTAACATAGCTGTGATAGCTACCATGATAACTAAAGCAATCATCCCTTTAGGAAAGTCTTTTGCCGGACTCTTCATCTTATTTACATAAGGTGAGATTTTCTCACAACCCCCGACCGCAAAGACAAGAATGGATAAACTTGATAAGAATTTCCAGTCGAAAACAGGCATTAATGATTTAGCGGATAAGTCCAAGTGATTGACCTTTGCTCCCATAATTGATGGAGCTGCTAGGGCTAACACGACAAATAATAAGGACATAACAAACATAGAAGATCCAGCTAATGCAGCAACTTTCTTAATGAAATCAACGCCTCGCGAAGCCAGGACAAGAACAATCGCAAAAATCACTAATGAAACCATTTGAATCATCACGACATTGGCATCACTGATTCTTTTGTCACCAAAAATCATCCAAGATAAGGAAATCAAAATGCGTGATGGTTTTTGAGAGATATACGGCATATGAACCACCCAATAGGTCCATCCAGCTAAATAGGCTAATTTTGGCCCTACCGTGGCATTAATCCAAGAAGAAACACCGCCACCTTCCTCTTTAAATGCCGAACCCAATTCCCCTACCATTAAAGAATATGGAATAAAATAAATAGCAAAAATAATAATCCAAGAAATAATGGCTTTTAAACCACCGTATGCGGAAAAGCCATTGACTACGTTACCAAATGACCAAACCGTAGAAAACGCCATAAAGGCTAGGGTATACCATAATATATTTTTATGCTCGAGTTTTTTCTGCATGGACATCCTCCCAAAAAATGCTATATTAAGCATTCATTATATGCTATTCCTTCTATACTTGACAATAGTCTTAGAGCAGATAAGTATAATATTGATTTATCATTTTAAAAGGAATATTGGTTAAAGTTAGCTCTATTCTATGATAAATCAAAATTAATTTTACTATTAAAGTAACGGAAAATAGCCTCGTCATCGCTAAAGCTACGTACATTTGGATGTTCAACTTTTTGGCCTTTTAGGTTCAAGTAGAAAGCTAACCAACCAGCATCGGCGGCTCCCATCACATCATTATCCGGGTGATCACCAATATAAAGAATTTCATGACTCGCGTAACCTAACTGACTTTGAACGGCTTGGAAAATCCGTCTATCTGGTTTAGAGATACCTAACCGTTCTGAAACAAAGAAACGATCCCGGGGAATATATTCTTCCAACTCTAGGTTATGATATTTATTCAATTGATCCGCTTCAGCCCCGTTAGTTAAAATAAAGAGCTCCAAATCAGTATTCTTTAACATTTCAAGAAGCAACTTCATATATGGCCGTGGCACAATTTTATCACGGAAATAATAATATAAGGCATCAAAAATATAGGCCTTCTCCATATCAATATCATAGCCAAAGAATTCATAGGTACGAATGACGCGATCAAGCTTATAGGCTAATTTTGATTTTTGTCCAGCGATAAATAATTGATATTCGGCAATGGAAAATTCTTGATAAACTTTATTAAACTCTTCAAAACGCATGTGGGTCCGAACCACATTGTTTTCCATAATATTATAGGTATTACGATAAATCTGATTGCGATCATACAAGGTGTCATCCAAATCAAAGCCAATTACTTTAATCATGTCGTCTCCTCTTCAACGAAAATATATAGTGCGTGCTATTAGATAATAGCACGCACTATATAAGAAATAAAGTAAAAATCACTCAGTCAACAAAAAAAGTTCGTCTTTTGACGAACTTTTAATTAGCCTACATAAATGGCATAATCATTTCTTTTTCTTTATTTAGTGTTTCCTCGATATCTTGAACAACAATTCGCCGCGATTTTAACGCTAAATTACAACCTGAACCCTCTTCTTTAACGATATATTCCACAGCTCGTTTAGCATAAGCTCCCGCTAATAGGCGGTCTAAAGCTGCTGGGCCGCCTCCCCGCTGAACATGCCCAATCGTTAAGCCACGCACATCATAATTGGTACTTGAGCGGATAAAATCAGCAAACGCATTGGCGGTCATTATCCCCTCAGCAATAATAAAGAGTTGATACCGTTTCATCGCATTTTTGGAGTGTTCAATTTGATTTTTAATTTTCTCTAAGTCCACATCTTCAGGACGATAAATAATTCCTTCAACGTCCAATGCCGTACCAGCCCAATAGGCAATATCTGGTGCATGTCGACCCATAACCTCAATTGCGAAGATTAAACCGTGGCTAGCTGCGGTTGTTTTAACTTGATCCACCGAAGAAACTACTGATTTAACAGCTGTATAAAAACCAATGGTCATATCCGTATCCGGAATATCATTGTCAATAGTACCCGGTAAAGCAACGACAGGCACCCCTAACTTAGATAACTCTAAAGCCCCCCGATAAGATCCGTCGCCACCGATCACGATTAAAGCGTCGAAACCATCTTCTTTTAACATTTGGGCAGCTTCTTGACGAACACTTGGATCTTTGAATTCTGGGCACCGGGACGTTCCAAGAATCGTTCCACCCTGTCCTTCAAATCGTTCAGTCCACGCGGTTTCTAAAAATTGATAATCCCGAGTAATTAAACCGCGATACCCATTATTAAAGCCAAAAACTTGATGACCATTCGCACTAGCCTCTTTGACGACTGTATGAATCGCACTATTCATACCTGGGGCGTCGCCACCACTGGTTAATATTCCGATTTTCTTCACAAAATGACCTCCTAATATAGGACAATATTTAACTTTATCATAGCATTTTTTTGGCAAGAAATCAGGCCAAAGAAATAATTATTTTTTTAATTAGATTTTAACGCCTATTTATTCCACTTTCGGCTATAATAGGATATATGTTCAGCGTTTGACGCTAGAAAAGAGGGATGATGATGTTAACTTCACTTATTTGGCACAGCTTGATAAAAGCTCTTGGTTTGTTTTTTCTTTTGTTAATCCTTGCTTTTATCTTTAATTATCAAAAACATTTTAAGAGCGCTAAAAACATCTTTTATTTTGCCGCCATCCTTCTTGTCATTCAGTTGTCCAATGTTGTCTTCAAGATACCCAATTGGACGGCTGCCAAACAAACATTTAGTCATTTTATCTTAATGCTTTGCTCCGTCTACCCTCTACTCCTACTTAGTGGTTGGTTTCCTCGGAAGACACACGGAGACCGCATCAAAGTCTTATTATTACTCGTCACAAGTCTTTTAATAATCTATTTATTCTTTTTAATCTTTTCAAGATTAGTCAATATCTAATCACTTTATAGATACAAGGAGTTGAACAATGAGCGTGATAGTTGTAGGTGGCATGATTGGTGCTGGAAAAACTTCAATCGCAGAATTATTGAGTAAAAATCTGGGTAGCCAAGTATTTTATGAAGACGTTGAAAATAATGCCTTATTGCCTTTATATTACCAAGCAAGTGAGGAGGAACAGTTAGCTAAGCGTTATCCTTTCTTGCTCCAATTGAGTTTCTTAAATTCTCGCTTTAGTTCAATTAAAGCAGCCCTTAAAGATCAGAATAATGTTCTCGATCGCTCGATCTATGAAGATTGGTACTTTTGTAAATTGAACCATCAGATGGGCCGCATTTCAGATATCGAATTTCAAATTTATGAAGATTTATTAGATAACATGATGGAAGAACTCGATTCTTTGCCGAAAAAAGCACCCGACTTTGTAGTGGACCCAAAAAGTTGAACTTTTTATTAAGCCACTGTCATTAAAGCAAGATTTCTGTATTCTACAGGAGTCTTGCTTTTTAATTTTCTCTTCTTCCTAACTAAATTATAATATTCTATATAG
>NZ_UWPC01000005.1 GCF_900604935.1 Vaginisenegalia massiliensis | reverse complement strand
TGATGATGGCAAGAAGGACACACCTGTTCCCATTCCGAACACAGCAGTTAAGCTTCTTAGCGCCGATGGTAGTTGGACCTTTGGTCCTGTGAGAGTAGGACGTTGCCATGCAGGGTGTTTGTTTGTTTATTCCGCAATAGCTCAGCTGGCAGAGCGCATGACTGTTAATCATGATGTCGTAGGTTCGAGCCCTACTTGCGGAGTCGCATTTAATCGGTATGCCGTTTTAGCTCAGTAGGTAGAGCGCTTCCATGGTAAGGAAGAGGTCGCCGGTTCAAGCCCGGCAAATGGCTCTTTTTTTTTGCCCTTTTTTTGATTTCAAGGCCTATTTTGGGTAAATATCTATAATATGTCTACATTAACAACAGAATTAACCCCGAGAATGACTATTCATTCTCGGGGTTAGTATTTTTTATTGCTCGACTAGTACAAGCCTTGACGTCCTTCGGTGAAGCTTAAGTAAATATTTTTTGATTGTGTATAAGCATCTAGAATCATTTTATGAGTTTCGCGACCAATACCTGATTGTTTGTATCCGCCAAATGGAGCACCGGCTTCAAATTCAGTGTAGGTGTTAACCCAAACACGGCCAGTGCGAATACCGCGAGCTACTTTAAAGGCAGTATTTAAATCACGAGTCCAAACGCCACCCCCTAAACCATATTCGTTCTCATTAGCTAATCGAATGACATCATCAGCGTCTTTAAATTTAATAATCGTTCCAACTGGTCCGAAGATTTCTTCTTGGGCCACTTGCATGTCATTGGTTGCTTCAATTAATGTTGGTTGGAAAAATGCACCTTTGGCTAATGGTCCATCAGCATAACGTTGACCACCTGTAAGAATTTTAGCACCTTCATCTTTGGCAATGGCCACATATTTTTCGATGGTTTTGATTTGGCTCTCATCAATTTGAGCCCCCATTTGAATAGACTTATCCAAGGGGTCACCGACTTTTACTTTTTGAAATTCATTAATGAGAGCTTTGACAAAGCGATCACAAATAGTTTCTTGAACGAAAATCCGCGATCCAGCAGAACATACTTGCCCTTGATTGAATAGAATGCCAAGTTGTACACCTTCTAATGCTTGATCCATATCCATGTCTTCAAAGAAGATGTTGGCTGATTTTCCACCAAGTTCTAGCGTGGCGGGAATTAGCCGTTCAGCTGCGGATAGGGCGATTTCTTTACCTACAGCCGTTGAACCAGTAAAGGCTAATTTGTCTAAGCCAGGATGGTGTTGGAGATAGTCGCCAGCACCGCTTCCTCGACCTGTGATAATATTTACCACTCCTTTAGGCAGAATTGTATTTAGGATTTTGCCAAGCTCCAAGACACTAAGAGAAGTCTTAGATGATGGTTTAAATACGACGGAATCACCCGCTGCAATAACAGGGGCAAGTTTCCATGCGGCCATTAGGAATGGAAAGTTCCAAGGGACAATTTGACCCACAACGCCAATGGGTTCCCGTAAAATGATTGAGAGTTTATCTTTATCTAAAACTTTTATACTATCTTCTTCACTTCGAATGACGGAAGCAAAATAGCGGAAATGGTCGATGGCTAAAGGAATGTCTGCGGCTGATGTTTCACGAATGGGTTTGCCGTTATCCATAGATTCAATTTCAGCAAAAAAGTCAGCATTTTCTTCAATAGCATCCGCAATCTGGTTGAGTAATTTGGCCCTTTCTTTGACTGAGGTTAATGACCAAGTTTTGAAAGCTTCCTGGGCAGCCTCGACTGCTTGGTCAACATCATTGTTATTGGCATCTATAATTTGATAGAGTGTTTGACCGGTAGCAGGATTGATTGCCTCTAAATACTTGGCATTTTGTGGGGTTATCCATTCACCATTAATCAAGAGACCATATTGCTTTTCAATTTGTTTGGACATAGAAGTACCTCCTCATGTTTACTACTACTAACCATATCAAAAAAACGATTACATTTCGACTATAATGATTTCTGCCTAGTTGAAGTTTGAGCGATTGAATTGAGGGTAAAGATATTTGTCTTGACTTAACTTTGTGAAAGGTTTATCATGAAGCGATTAGTAAATGGACTAACCAGTTGGAGGAAATAGATGGAATACTTATTATCAGATATTGAAAAAATTATGTTGAGTGAAGAAAAAGGGCGTGATTTCCCTCAACTCATTCAAGCTTTGAAGGCTAAAGGGATTAATCGTTACGATTTTAGTGTATTGACGGGTCGATATACCTTTTCGAGTGATAAAGGATCGATAGAAGCGACTTTAAATGGTCAAGCTTTTCCGATTGCAGAACATTCGGCTAAGGAAGTATTAAAGTCAGCACTTGAAGAATCACAAAAGGGAAAGTTAAATTTTAGTCAATTTATTGAATGGGCGGGTAAAGCTGGGGTAAAATATTGGCTAACCGACTTAGAAAAGATGCAAGTTTCCTATTTTGATAACCAGGAAAGTCTAATTTTAACTGAAGCAATTCCGCAAGTTTAATATTGTAATTAAATTTAAAAGGCTGTGAAACCCATTATGGGACTTCACAGCCTTTTTCACCTTATTTTGGTTCAATGAGGGATAATTCTTTGCTGACTTGATTAAGGATTTGACAACCGTCAGCAGTGACAAGGACTAGGTCTTCAATACGAACACCCATTTTTCCTGGTAGATAAATTCCTGGTTCAATCGAGAAAATCTGTCCTTCTTGAGTTAAGCGGCTATTATAAGCGGAAACATCGCCTGCTTCATGCACTTGGCGGCCAATAAAGTGACCGGTACGATGGGTGAAGTATTGACCGTAACCAGCTTGACTAATGATGTCGCGAGCAGCTGCATCGATAGCGGTAAAAGGTACACCAGGTTTGATTAGATCGATTGCAGCTTGGTTGGCTTTTTTGACTAATTCGTAGACGGTTTGACTTTCTTCGTCGATTTGGCCGAAGAAGAAAGTGCGAGTCATATCAGAACAATAGCCTTGATAAATAGCGCCGATATCTACTACGATAGAGTCTCCAATTTGTGGTGTATCATGATTGGTCTCATGGTGCGGATCTGCACAATTGGCTCCATAGGCGATGATCGGATCAAAAGAGAAACCTTGACAACCCAAGTCACGATAAATTTGAGCAAGGCGATCAATCATCTCTTTTTCAGAAAGTCCCTGACTTAAGAGGTCTTGAATTTGGAGCATAGCTTGGTCATTTAAGCGCGATGCCTCAAGCATAATCGCCTGTTCTTCAGGACTTTTAATGGCCCGCAAGTCATCAACTAAATCGGTACGATTGAGGTAGGTCAAGTTAGGGTTTGCTGTCATGAGAGCGAGAAGGAATTGAGCTGGCCAGAATTTGTCAACGCTTGTGATCCCAGTTAATTGTTGAGCGATGGTTTCAATAATAGTTTCTCCGTCTGCATAATAGTGGATGTCAATTAGGGAAGCTAAGTCTTCTGGTAGGCTAGGTTTAGGGAATAGGATATTCCAATAGAGGTGACCGTGACCATTCCGATTGACTTGCAGAAGTAACAAGCGTTCACCGGCGTCCATATGATTGGCGATAAAATAAGATATTGAACTAGCATCACTAATGAGAATGTGATCAATGCTTTCTTGATTTAAACGCTCAACTAAGTGTTGATAACGAGATAAATACATAATTAAAGACTCCTTTTTTGATTGAAAGTATTAGGACTTTCTTTTTCTGACTTAATTATAGTATAGTGGAATTAATTAGAAAAGTTAGGAATGTTCATTAATAGTAGGTAAGGTGACCGGCATGAAGTCTATTTCACTTGAAAAACGACGTAAGATCATTCAAATAACGACAACAGTAGGGATTATTTTGACCTTTATGGCTTCAATTTTTATTGCTAAGTCGACCTACTTTAAACCGGATGGAGGCTTTCATCACTTGCTCCAGCAAGTCGGCCTATTTGGACCGGTTTTATATGTTTGTGTCCTCATTACTCAAATTATCTATCCTATTATTCCTTTTGGCTTGACCAATGTGATAGGCGATTTAGTCTTTGGTCATTATTTTGGCTTTGCTTTAAATTGTATCGGTATGCTAATTGGCTCTAGTATTAACTTTTATCTAGGTCGGCGGTTTGGACCAGACTTTATTCGGGCCTTTATTTCCGATGAACAATTTGATCGTTATGTAGGAAAGATGAATCAAGGGAAAAGTTTTATTCGATTGTTGAAGATTGGCTTTATTGCCCCTGTTTTTCCGGATGATATTTTCTGTATGATTGCGGGTATGTCGAAGTTATCCTATAAAGAATTTTTCCGTTTGGTCGTCATTTATCGGCCCCTTTCTTTATTTGTTTTTACCTTCTTGTCGTCGACTACGATTCAATATTTATTTAAACTAATTTTTGGCTAAGGATGTGGCATTTTGGGACGTTTATTAATCTTACTAGTTCGTGGCTATCAGAAATTTATTTCGCCGCTTTTTCCGCCATCATGCCGTTACAGTCCGACTTGCTCAGCGTATATGATCCAAGCAGTAGAGGATTTTGGCTTTTTCAGAGGCTTTCTTATGGGATGTGCTCGAATTTTACGTTGCCATCCTTTTGTCGAAGGGGGCTTTGATCCGGTACCGGATCATTTTACCTTGAGACGCCAATCAGCTAAAAAATCTAGCGCCATTCACCACGGAGATCACTCGCATTGATTGGGCAGACGGTGAGCAAGAAATCAAATTCAAAAAGGAATATGTTCGGTTATTAAAGCCAGCATATGCTATAATATGAGCAGATTGTAAAGCGTGGGGAGGCGTTGTCCATTGATGGAATGGATTCATCAAGTATTGGCGGATAAGCCGATTGTTCATTTACTCGATATTCTAATTGTATGGTACCTTATCTATCGCCTGTTGATGTATGCCCGTGGTACGAGAGCGATGAACCTGTTAAAAGGGGTCGCTATTATTATTGCGGCTAAATTTTTAAGCGCGATTATTGGTCTTCAAACTATAGACTGGTTTTTAGGTCAAATTATTTCTTGGGGAGTTATTGCGAGTATCATTCTCTTCCAACCCGAATTGCGCAAGGCACTTGAGAGTTTGGGTCGTAATTTATTCCGCAATCGTAAGGATATGCGCAATCCGAGTGAAAAATTAATTGATGATTTGGAAAAATCAGCGCTATATATGTCCAAGCGAAAAATAGGGGCCTTAATTTCAATTGAAGGTAATGAATCTTTGAACCAATATATACAATCAGGTTTACCTTTAGATTCGGAAATTACCAACCAACTTTTAATTAATATTTTTATTCCAAATACGCCGTTACATGATGGAGCGGTCATTATCTCTAATTATCGGATTTCAGCGGCTGCTTGCTATCTTCCTTTGTCAGAAAGCTCACTGATTCCAAAAGAATTAGGGACGCGGCATCGGGCAGCCATTGGTTTAGGGGAAGTCACAGATGCTTTGACCTTGATTGTTTCGGAAGAAACAGGAGGCATTTCACTCGTTAAGGGAGATCATCTACACCGTAATTTATCGGCGACGGATTTACATATGTACTTGGTTCAGTATTTAATTGAAGAGACTGATGAACCAGATAAAGACAATAAAGTGATGAAGCTATTAAGAGCTTATTTCTCAACTAACTTCCGACAAGGAGGCGAGCGTTGATGAACCCAAAATTATTTGAAAATATTTGGTTTGTGCGCCTCTTTTCTTTGATTATGGCGATTTTTCTCTTTGCTTTTGTGGCTTCAGAGAATCATTCTTTTCAACGAGGATCGACGACCGATTTTGCCAGTATCAATACGACGGAAACGATTTCGAATGTTCCTGTTTATGTTGGTCAACACAATGAGCAGAGTTTTATCTCGGGCTTACCAGAGTCAGTGTCGGTAAAAATCTCGGGACCACGCAACTTGGTTGCTCAAGTGACAGCGGATAACATGCAGGTGAAAACGGAAGACTTACGGAAAAAATCCTTTGGACGGCATACCGTTCGCCTTGAGGCTAGCGGCTTACCGGAGGGTGTCGATTATTCAGTGAATCCAGCTAAAGTTGTTATTAATATCGATGAGAAGAAAAGTCTTAATTTACCGATAGAATATGAAGCAAATCCACAGAATTTGCGTCCAGGTGTTGAATTAGGTCAAGTGACCATCAAACCAAATCAAGTGAAATTGTCTGGTTCAAAGGTTGAGATGGAGAAAGTTGATCGGGTAATCATACAAATTAAGTTAGATAAAAATATGACCCGTAGTTTCACCCAACAATATAAAATTCAGATTTTGGATCGTAAAGGGCGGTTTCTAAATATTCACAGTGATATCAATGAAGTAGAAGCTAATGTTGAGTTGAACGAAAAGGGGAAAGATATTGGCTTAAATATCGTTCCAATTGGCGAACAAGTCAGTGCGTTTCGATATGACTATCATCCAAACGTTCAGTCCATTCATATCGAAGGAGATTCGAGAGTTATTTCAGGGCTTACAGTGATAGACTTACTAGTTGATGTGAGTCAGCTTAAAGCAAGCGGATCTGTTCAAGGTAAAGTTCAAATTCCACAAGGAATTCAGAGTAATGTTCCTACAGTGGAAGTTCAGGTGAATGTAACCCCTGTTAAAGAAAGTCAGACCTCAATTGAAAGTAGTCAAACCGAGAACAAAGTCAGTGAAGAAGGTAGTAAAGTAGAATCAGCAAATAATACCACTCAAGCTACAGAGGAAAGTGTTAGCTCAAATTAGTTAGCTCTTGTCTAGGCGATTAAGTAAAAGGAGATTGAAAATGGGTAAATATTTTGGAACTGATGGTGTACGTGGCGTTGCAAATGCCAAATTAACACCGGAATTAGCATTTAAATTAGGTCGTTTTGGTGGCTATGTCTTAATGCAACATGCAGCAGAAGTGGAACATCCACGTGTTTTGGTTGCGCGCGACACACGTATTTCAGGCCAAGTCTTGGAAAGTGCGTTAATAGCAGGTTTATTATCTGTCGGAATTGAAGTTATGCAATTAGGTGTCATTTCGACACCAGCAGTCGCTTATTTAACTCGTACGCAAAATGCAGTTGCAGGTGTCATGATCTCTGCTTCGCATAATCCTGCGCAAGATAATGGAATTAAATTCTTTGGTTCTGATGGTTTTAAACTATCGGACGATCAGGAATTAGAAATTGAAGCCTTGCTTGATCAAGAAGAAGATCGTTTACCACGACCAAGTGCTGAAGGATTAGGAACAGTCGATGAATTTCCTGAAGGATCGATTAAATATATCCAATTCCTACAAACGACGATTCCAACCGATTTAGAAGGGTTAACGATTTGTTTAGATGCTGCCAATGGAGCGACTTCACCATTAATAAATCAACTATTTGCTGATTTGGAGACTGATTTTTATACAATGGGCGATCGGCCTAATGGTTTGAACATCAATGATGGTGTTGGTTCAACCCATCCAGAGCAGTTACAAGCCTTTGTAAAAGAAAAAGGAGCCATGGTAGGTCTTGCTTTCGATGGTGACGGTGATCGCTTGATTGCTGTAGATGAAAATGGTGACATTGTTGATGGCGATAAGATTATGTTTATCTGTGGTAAACACTTGAAAGCAAAAGGCCGTTTAGCACATGATACAATCGTCTCAACCGTAATGAGTAACATAGGTTTCCATAAGGCTGTAGAAGCAAATGGAATGGTGGCCCTTAAAACCAAAGTAGGTGACCGTTATGTCGTTGAAGAAATGCGTAAGGGCGGCTACAGCTTAGGAGGCGAGCAGTCAGGCCATATTGTATTCTTAAATATGAATACGACCGGTGATGGCTTGTTGTCAGCCGTTCAATTATTATCAGTCATGAAACAAACGGGTAAGAAATTGTCTGAATTAGCGAGTGAAGTGACTATTTTCCCACAAAAATTAGTGAATGTCCGTGTGCGGGATAAACATACAGTTATGGATGAGCCTAAAGTTAAAGCAGTCATTGAAGAAGTTGAACGTGAGATGAACGGTGACGGTCGTATCTTAGTTCGCCCTAGTGGAACAGAACCGCTTCTTCGCGTAATGGCCGAAGCCTCAACTGATGAAAAAGTAGACCTCTATGTTAATAAAATCGCCCAAGTCATTCGGGAAGTACGTGGATTAGATAACAACTAGTTCAGAAAGAAGGGGCTGTAAATGGCAGATATACCAGCTAAATTAAGTAAAAAAGCCCAAACTCTATCCTTTCTTCAAGTTAGTGACCAAAACTTCTTAAAGTGTATTCACTGCCAAGAATCCCTTCAATTAGAAAGGGATTCTTTGGTATGTGGTCAAGGTCATCGCTATGATCTAGCTAAGCAAGGATATGGCTTCATGGCCGCAAAAGCCTATGAGAGTAAGTATGATCAAGCACTTTTCAGCGCAAGACGACGAATCATTTGTCAAAGTGGCTTCTATCGAGGCTTACATCAAGCTCTTTTGGAGCAGATTAAGGCTTATCAATCCTCTATGAAAGTAAGTCAATTACAAATAGTCGATGCGGGTTGTGGTGAGGGTAGTCACTTAGCTTGGTTAGGAAAAGCTTTAGGTCCAAATCATCGTTTAATCGGCCTTGATTTATCTAAAGCTGGCGTGCAGCTGGCCACTGATTACAACGGTCTATTATTGCCTTTGGTGGCTGATTTGGCAAATTTGCCTTTGTTGGACCAACAAACTGATATTATCTTATCGTTATTATCGCCGGCTAATTATGATGAGTTCAATCGGACACTCAAAGCAAATGGTCTAGTCATCAAGGTAATACCTAATAGGGGTTATTTGCAAGAAATTCGTCAGGGATTAATGAGTTTGGGTTACCAAACGGACAAGCCCTATGATAACGAACAAGTCATTCAAGCTTTTGTGCACCAGTACCCGGACTTCCAGCAAGTCCAGGTCTTCGATCAAGCGATTTTGACCGATCAAGATTTACAAGACTTAGTCGCAATGACGCCCCTAACTTGGCGTTTAGATGATGGACACAGACAGCAATTACTTGATCATTTAAACTCAACAATGACTTTAGATGTATCTGTTTTAGTAGGGTCTAAGCTAGGTTAACGACATAATGAAAACCCGATGCTTTCCGGGAGTATGATGATAAATTCATCATTAACCGGCTAGGCATCGGGTTGATTTTTAGAAAAATAATCGGCTTATTGACGATTGATGTATTTTTTGCGATAAGCAGAAGGAGTACAATGATTGCTTTCTTTGAATGTCTTTGAGAAGTGAGAAGGAGAATGGAAACCGACGATATCAGAAATAGATGAAATGGTTACTGATGATTGGGTTAAGAGTTTCTCAGCTTCTTCTAGGCGAACATGGATGAGATAATCAATTGGAGATAGGCCCGTTTGTTGTTTGAAAAGTCGAATGAGGTAATATTTATTGATATTAACTAAGTCAGATAATTGCTCGAGTGTAATTTTTTCGGCAAAATGTTCGCGAATGTATGATTGAATAATTTCAATTTCATTATGTTTAACTTGGGAACTCGCATCTTTAATGGAAAGTTGGTTATGACGAAGGACATGGACCATAATACATTCGAGTAATTTCTTCAAGATGAGATCAGATCCGCGGAATCGGTTGGCACTTTCAATTAAGGCAAGATCTAGGTAACGTTTAAGCGATTGATTTTGGTCAGAGATAACAAAGACTTGATGTCGTGAATTGATATCTAGGGAAGATGTAAACATAATTCCGGTTAAATCAATTCGTATCCATTCTAATTTGCGAATTGGATGAATGGTAATACTATGATGCGGATTAATAATTAATAAATCGCGTTTCTTTAATTCGCCTTCTTTACCTTGGCTGACAAAGTTAGCCGCGCCTTTATGGATATATAGGACAATCAATTCTTCATCGGAATGAAACGTAATCGGTTCCGTTGCGGAGATAAATTCTGTTTTAATGTCTTTTAACTTAATGGAAGCCGAGTTAACACTGGAGATATACATTCATTCATCACACTCCTTTATATATCGATAAAATGAAGGAAAGTCTTTCTTTAATCATACCTTATTCAATTAGAAAAAGGAATATTAATTCTTAAGAAAAGTTTGCAAAATGGGTGAAAAATCTCAAAAATTCTGCAAATGGCCTAAAATTTGGTTTTTAAGGTCAACTATTATTTGGTCAATTATTTATTTCATGATAGGATAGGCTTAAAGAGAAAATTGAAAGAGTGAGTGGCACACGGAGCTAGAGTCTTTTATTTATAAGTTAACCAAAAGCAGTGTCTTGGTTCAATCAGATAAGATTTTATAAAACATAAATAATGGGCAAATTTTAGTTTCCGGATTATGTTTAACAAGCAATATTATTCCCTTTTTTGCAGTAGAAAGTACACAATGTTATTTTCTTGATGTAAATCGACTTGAAAAAGATAAACTTTAGGACTAAAGTTTTAAAATTTGTTTATATTTTCTTGTGGTTAGGAAAGAAGTAAGGGTTTGAATATGATTCAGAAAAAATATTAAATGGAGGAGAAAATATTGGAAAATTTTGTTTATGATATCCCAACTAAATACTATTTTGGTCGCAACCAAATTCAGCATCTACCTGAATTATTGGCGCCATTTGGTCGGCGAATCCTTTTAACTTATGGAGGAGGATCCATTAAACGCAGTGGTTTATATGATCAAGTTAAAGCCTTACTTGCGGATTTCACGATAGTGGAGTTAGGCGGAATTGATCCTAATCCACGTATTGAAAGTGTGCGTCAAGGTGTAGCTTTATGTAAAGAACACCAGCTTGATGCGATTTTGGCTGTCGGTGGCGGATCAACGATCGACTGTTCTAAAGTTATTGCGGCAGGGGCAAAATATGATGGTGATGCTTGGGACTTGGTGAAAGATAGTTCACTTATTCATGACGCTCTACCTCTGGTGGATATTTTGACCTTAGCAGCAACGGGCACGGAAATGAACCGCGGAGCAGTAATTACGAATTTTGCAACCAAGGATAAGTTAGGGACAGGCGCTTACGTCATGTATCCAGCGGCATCCATTTGCGACCCAACTTATACTTTTACTGTTCCAGCTAATCAGACAGCCGCCGGTACAGCTGATACGATGTCGCATACCTTTGAAATTTATTTCCAACATAATGATCAAGCGTTTATTTCTGATCGCCTTGCTGAAGGTGTCTTAAAATGTTGTATTCACTATTGCCCGATAGCTTTAAAAGAACCAGATAATTATGAAGCACGTGCTAACTTATTGTGGGCTTCTACCGTAGGCCTTAATGGGTTAACCTCTCTAGGCCGTCCAGGTACTTGGACTTGTCATGCTATCGAGCATTTGCTTTCAGCTTACTATGATATTACCCACGCGGTTGGTTTAGCTATTTTAACACCTCGCTGGATGAATTATGTCTTAGATGATAGCACTGTCGATCGCTTTGCTATGTATGCCCATCAAGTGTGGGATATTCCTCAGCAAGCGGATAAGATGGGCATGGCTAAAGAAGCCATTCAAAAAACTTATGATTTTCTTGAGTCTATAGGGTTACCAATGACATTAACTGAAGTGGGGATTGACAGCACTTATTTTGCCGAAATGGGTCAGCGCGTTGCTCCTCGTCTTGTCAACTCTTATAAGCCATTAGATCCAGATGATGTCGTTGCTATTTTAAATGCATGTTTGGAACCCGGGGTTGAATAAGGACGCCATATCTAGAGAGGCTTGTGAAAAAAAGCAGGCAAATAAGTTGGATTTTCCTAAATATAGGTTCTATTATCGAAATATTTCGGTAAATTCTTTAATTATTTTGATGATTTGATTGAAATTTGTAGACGCATTTGTCTAGTCTTCAATAAGTGACATTTTTGCTGAATTTGAAAAGCCATCTTTAACCATAATCGGTTAGAGATGGCTTTTTATAGTTAAGTTGGGGATAGCAATTAAGACTGTTTGAGTAGATGAGCAGCTGCTTCATCTAAATAGAGACTTACTTTAGGATGAGTTTGGAGCACGCTAGCAGGTAAATCGGGAGTTACAGGACCCTCGACCATAGCCTGAACAGCTTGTGCTTTGTGTTCACCAAAAGCCAATAAAATAATTTCTTTGGCTGCTAATATGGAGGCGATGCCCATACTATAGGCTTGAGTTGGAACAGTTTCGTTATGGTTAAAGAATCGTTGATTGGCTTGAATGGTTGATTCTGTTAAATTGACTAGTTGGGTGTGAGAGGTAAAGTCACTTCCCGGTTCATTAAAGCCAATATGGCCATTTTTTCCTAATCCAAGTAATTGTAAATCGATGGGATGGTTTTTTAGAATTTGGTCATAAGCCTGAATTTCTTGGTCAACATCTAGATTGTGCCCATTTGGAATGTACGAGTGAGCAAAAGGTTTGTGACGGAAAAGGTGGTTTTGCATATAGGTATGATAGCTTTGTGGATGATTTTGATCTAATCCATAGTATTCATCCAAATTAATAGCAATTGAGTCAGAAAAATCAACGGCGGATTGACTTAATAATTGATATAGTTCAATAGGCGTAGAGCCAGTGGCTAATCCAAAAACGCGGGCGTTTTCTTGATCATGTGCTTGAATCATCCGTTCGGCTACCTTTTGTGATGCTTCCTGTGAGTTAGCAAAAATAAAAACGTTTATATCAAACGCCTCCTTTGTTTATTATCAAAGCCATTATATCACACATGTCTATAAATTAAAGATAAAAAATAGACAAATTAACAATAGTGGTTTTTTACTTGGTAATGAGGGGGCAAAAGTCACCAGAAAGAGGTTGGCTTGTGAAAAAATTTTCGCCAATGCCTGCTGACCTATTATCAACCTAGCTTTTGGGTGGTATACTTGGTGTGGACGATATTTTATGAGTGGAGGAATGGGAACATGTATATTAAAGCTGGAAAAGTCATTTTAGATGACCAAGTGAAGGAAAATGTGTATCTGGAAGTGACAGAGGGTCGCTTTGGACAGGTGGTTGATCAAGTAGAAACAGGTGCAGAGGTAGTAGATTATAGTGAGGCTATCATTGCGCCTGGATTTGTTGAAACCCATATCCATGGCTATCAGTCCTATGATGTGATGGATAATGATGCGGAAGGACTTAAAGTTATGTCAGAAGCTCTCCTTGCAACGGGCGTAACTTCTTGGCTACCAACAACTTTAACTTCATCAGCTGAACTTTTAGAACAAGTTTGTCAAACCATAGGGCAAAATTATCAAGCGATGCCTGGTGCTAAAATTCAAGGTATTTTCTTAGAAGGGCCTTTCTTTACTGAAAAATATAAAGGCGCACAAAATCCAAAATATATGGGAGATCCGTCAACTGATCTTCTTGATCGTTGGAACCAAGCCTCAGGTGGCCTAGTCAAAAAAATCGCGATTGCAGCGGAACGTTCAGGAGTAGAAGCCTTTATCCGTCATGCTAATGCTCAAGGAATTCGAGTGGCACTGGCTCACAGCGATGCGACTTATCAAGAAGCTTCTGCAGCAGTTGAAGCGGGTGCCACCACTTTTATTCATACCTTCAACGGTATGAGTGGTCTTCATCATCGTGAGCCAGGGATGGTCGGTGCAGCCTTGGAACTTGATAATGTCTTTGCAGAGATCATTTGTGATGGACATCATGTGCATCCGGCAGCGGCTCGGATTGTTAAAAAATGTCGTGGTGTCGAAGAAACGGTATTAATCACGGATTGTATGCGTGCGGGAGGCTTAGGTGAAGGAGAATCACGGTTAGGCGAATTTGAAGTAGTTGTGGCCAATGGAACAGCCCGTTTGAAATCTAATGGTTCATTAGCAGGGTCTATTCTAGATATGGATCAAGCTGTACGTAATGTTGTCAATTGGGGAATGGCGACACCTGAGGAAGCCTTAAGAATGGCCTCACTCACACCTGCTCGTTCGGTCGGATTGGATCAAGTTTGTGGACGTATTGCGCCCGGATATGCGGCAGACTTTGTGGTGTTGGCACAAGACTTAAGTTTACAAGCAACCTATTTAAATGGTCAATTACGTTATAAAGCGTAAGCTTTGTTGCAATTTGATATCGATAAAAGACTGTTCTAATGCCAAACTTACAGAATTATTTTTTTTGATACAAAAAGGTGACATTATACGTCTTTAGTCTAAATATGTGCTATGATAAGGAGGCAGTTAAGTCAAGGGTTAAGGAGGTGGTGTGAGTATGAAACAAGAAAAGATTTATAGATATCTTAGCGTGGTATTTGTTCCTATCATGATGATGTTTGTTCCAAGTTCAATAAGTTATGCTCAGACTACCTCGATTCAGGATTATAGTATTAATCATAATCAAGGAATAGTTGAGACAGAACAATTAAACCAACATAGTCAAGCGAGTGAACAAGCAACTACGGTGGCGCTGCCCGCTGATCCACCTGGTTCTTTTGAAGAGCCATCAACCTCCCAAGAAACTTCTCATCCAGAAATCACAACGAACTTTCCCGTCACAACTAGTTCGGCGACGAGTGAAACAAGTTCTGAGGGTAAAACAACGACGGGCAAGGATCGCAAACCACGGACGAAAGAAGAGACAGTTGATGCAACGAGGTCGCTTGCTATTTTTAATCCTAAAGGAACAATTATCGAGAAGACTTTACAATTAAAACGCTATATCCAGTTTTACCAACAGGTTCTCCAGCATAATGGTGTTAATAATCGTAGTAGTCTGGGGAACTTTGTAACACATTGTTTAATTCGAGAATCTTTACAGATGCCACTTTTGCAGAGGGGATCAGATTTACCGGTTGATACCTTGGTGCAGATGTTTGAGATTTGGAACAGCGTGGCTCAAATACTTTTGACTTAACAATATAATATTGATGCTGACCTCGCCTATTTAGCTTCTGGCTAAATAAGCGAGGCTTTTTTGGCTTGAATTTTGCCAACAGGTCAGTTAGTTCCTATGCTATAATGGGTCTATCTTGAAAGAAAAAGGTGACATATGAAGCATTTATCAACGTCAGTTATCGGACAAAACGTGCTCAAATGGCTGCTGATAGTCGGTCTTTTCGTTCTAGTGGGATTACAAGACCTTAATCCCCTAGTCGCGTTAATCGGGCTTTTTTTTATCTATCAAACATGGACAGTTTCATGGAAGTGGGATCGTTCTCTAGGTTTAACATTACTCACTTTTGCGATTATTTTTGCTTTGTTACAATGGTTGTCTTGGACGTTGAATCCTCCGCTTACAACTTATGATCAAATAAAAATTTTAGTTCGGTCTGGTTTTATCCTCATATTTGTTGGCCGAGTATGGAGTCTTTCATTGGCTGACTGGTTTGAAGAAGTCCCTTTATCCAAAGGGCAAGTTTGGCGTTTTTCTGGTCAAGTGGTTTTAGTTTTGCTTCTAGCTTACTTACCCCTTTATCTGGCGTTTGCTCCAGGAAATATGTATATTGACTCGTATTCACAATGGGGACAAGCTTCAGGAGGGATTGCTTATAATGATTGGCATCCATTTTTTTCTACCGCTTTGTTACGTTTATCTTATCTTCTTACTCGGGATAGTCGCCCGTACCTATGGAGCCAGGTGGTCTTGAATATTATTGCCTTGGCTTACTTCGCTAAATGTTTAGTAGAAATGAATGTTAAACGTTGGGTGATTTGGCTTGCTTTGGCTTTTTTCTTAGTGGGAACTGTGACCTTACCTAATATGGTGACCTTATATAAGGATAATATTTATAATTCAGCTCTGTTTATCTGGTTGCTAATGATCTTTAAAGTGGGCAGTAGTCAGGGACAGTGGCTTAAAGGGAAAGGTTATTTAAATAGTTTAGCCCTATTAGCAATGATGATGGTGGTAGCTTTGAGTCGGCATAATGGTCTGTATGTGGTGGCTGCTTCTCTAGTGTTAGGAGTTCTTTTTGCCAAAGGCTTACGTAAGTGGTGTGCAGCTTTTTTAGTAGCCTTTGCTTGTTTGACGGCTTTTTATCAAGGACCCGTTATGAATCATTACCAGGTTACACCAGGCCCTTCTAGTGAAAAATTAAGTATCTTACTTCAACATGTGGGTGCCATTGCCGCTGAGAATCAACCTATTGAACCAATCGACCAAGAAACCTTAGCTCGTATCCTACCAATGGAGCTGTGGGCAGAGAAATATACACCAGCTATGGCTGACCCTTTGAAGTTTCATAGTCAGTTTAAGCGAGAGTATCTTGAGGAACATCAGGCAGATTTTCTGCGGACTTGGCGCCATTTGGTAACGACATATCCTCTGATTGCTGTTAAGGCTCATTTGCAGCAAGTGCGACCTCTCTGGGATATTAATGGATGGGAGCATGGTTTGGCGGGAACGATTATGTTTCACTATATGATTAAGCCAACTAAATCCTTGTATCAGGCTTATGGGCAAGACTATACTTATTCTTTGCCAAGCTTGAGAAAGCAAATAGATCAGCTTAGTTTTGCTTTAAACCCCTATGATCGGAAGACGCGACCTTCGCTTACGCGAGCAGCTGCTTATGCGAGTTTGAGTATTGTAGCATGGTTTATTTGGGCTCTTGTTCGGCGTAAAGGTTTGACTTTAACCCTGAGTCTGCCATTACTTTTACAGATGGGAACTTTATTTTTAGCTATGCCGGCCTATAATATGCGCTATGTGTTGAATTTAATTTATGGGGCCGTTTTTCTGGCCTTTGTGGGACTTTGGCAACAAAAGCAAGTCCAGGTCAGTAGGGTTAGGGGGAGCTTTGGAGGTCAAACTAGCGAGCCTTATTAGCCTATGTTACAATGGGCACGATACGAAAAATATGAGCATGAGGAGTTTAAAATGATTAAAGCGATTATCTTTGATAAAGATGGCACTTTATTTGCCTTAGGAAATATGTGGGACAAGCCAACAGAGTGGGCTTATCGAAAATTACTTAAGCAGAGCCAACTCAATCCAGACCAACAAGAAGCCTTTATGTTGCACATGGGAATTGATCAAGGCAAGATGGTACCTAACTCCTTGTCAGCTGCTGGTTCTATTCAAGATCAAGCTGAGGAATTTAATAAAATTCTTCCTTTATCTACGAAGGAAATTAGTCAAATGCTTGAAGACAACTTTCTAACCTATATTAGTCAACATCCAGAAGCCTTTGTCTTGATGCCAGGTTTAGAAGCAACGTTAGAAACGTTGGCTAAGGACTATTATTTAGGACTGGTTACCAATGATAACTATCGCTTAGCCCAACAGGCTTTAGAAACAACGGGCTTAGCAAAGTATTTTCGATTCGTCGGATGTGCCGATCAATATGCACCTAAACCTAATCCAGCTGCCCTAGAAGCTTTAGCCCAAAAAGAAGGTTTTGCATTTGATGAGATGGTTTATGTGGGGGATTCAGCTTTGGACATGACTTATGGGCGTCTCACTAAAGCAGCTATTGGTTTTGCCGAGCAAGAATCCTACCGTACTTTTTTAAAAGAAGCTGATTATTTAATTGACCATATGGAACAATTACCTGCTCTGATTGATCAGATAAATCGGGAACAAGATTAGGAGGGTGACTATGTGGACCTTAATCGGTAAGAAGACCTGTTCAACCTGTCGAGAAGTGGAAAAATTAGCCAAACAAGTTGGTCTAAATTATCGTTATCGCGAAATCACTCAAGAGATTCCCTCAGCTGACGAATTAGCGGACTGGTTTGCAGCGAGTGGAGAGACGAGTCCTAAGAAGTTAATGAATACGAGTGGCGATAAATATCGGCAAGAAAATTATAAAGATCGCTTGGCATGTCTCCCTTTAGAAGAGCAATGGGCGTTGATTGCTCAAGATGGTATGCTGATTAAGCGCCCCCTTCTTGTTGGGCCGAATGGTCAAGTTTATATTGGTTCAAAAGTGAAAACTTTTTTATCAGAGTTTGAAAAGGGGGATACGAATGTTTAATTGGCAAACACCCTTGACTGCCTCGTGGTCGGACCGAGTAAAAGGTTCCTGGTGGAAAGCGTTAGTGATTATTGCTCTGTATTTTATTGCGCGATCGATTGCGGAATTTAAAGCAATTGCAATGGGGCTTAGAGCGAGTGGTGTAAAAATTACACCTGAAAATCTCAATCAATTAGTGACCAACCAGGAAAAAGTTATGGTTTATCTAACCAAAGTAGAGTGGTTCTATCACGGTCAGGTGGCACTTTTGTGCTTAGGCTTAGTCATCTTAATGATGCTTTTTAAATTAAAAGTCTTTGATTTCCGTCAACTTAGTTGGCGAGGTGTCGGCTATACGGTTCTTGTTTTTATGTTCTTTTATATTTTGCAAATTTTGTACGGATTGTACTTAGAGCATTTCGTGCCAGAATTTAAGGAACCTGAAAACCAGATGTTAATTGTTGGGATGTTTAAACATATGACCCCTATCTTCTTGTATTTGACAATCGCCATTTTTACTCCTATTACGGAAGAATTGATTTTTAGAGCGTTGATGATGAAATATACTTTCTCCTTGATGCCTGTTGTTGGGGCGTTGGTCTCCTCTATATTATTTGCCCTAGTGCATGGACCGGCGGATGTCTATCAATTTTTTACTTACTATTTATTAGCGGCAGGAATCACTTGGGTCTTTTGGCGTACCCGACGAATTGAATACGCCATCCTCTTTCATATTCTGCAAAATTCTTTATCCTTTATCGGCATTCTAGCAAGTATGTAAAAAGTAGGTATTTTAAAATAATAACCGTTACTGATTTCACCTTGACTTCGTGAAAAGTTTGTGAGATAGTGAGTAAGCAAATTTAGGAAAGTTTTTTTGTGGACTTTTCACAATGAAAAGAGGTGAACGCATGGCCGACTACGAATGTTTAGAGACATATCAATTAGATAAAGAATCTGATAAATTGCAAGATGTTTTAACTGACGATCGTTTAGCGATTAAAGCTAATATTTTTAAAGTTTTGGGTGATTTGAACCGGATTAAGATTATGAACGTACTTATGAATTATGAACGTTTATGTGTCTACGAAATCTCACGCTTAATCGATGCATCTGTGGCAACAACATCCCATCACTTGATTACGCTTCGCAGTGTGAATCTTATCAAGTCACAAAAGGAAGGGAAACATGTCATCTATTCTTTAAATTGTGATTATATTGGGAAACTGTTCAACTTTGCTAGTACATCCGTCATGTCTTGTAACAAGTTAAAAGCTGCGATTGAAGCTCAAGCTAATAAAGACTAAAAGGTCCTTAGTTGAGGCTTTCTAAGACAGTGTTGAATATACATAAATTAATCGATTTTATCTAAACGAGCCTAGGTCCCCATGACCTAGGTTTTTTTGTCGATTTATCGTAAATTCGTCTAAAAAAAACAGATAAAGCTCAGACATCATATTCAAACTTTGATATAATGAAGTCAGACTTTTTAGGAGGGATCCTCATGACAAAGGAAGAAGGAATTGGCTGGTCTTGTGTTGATCAACAGGAATTGGATGTTGAAAATGTAAACCAAGAAACATTTTCAGACCCACAATGTGTGGGATGCGTGGATACAGCATTTCAAGTAGTGACTTCAGAAGAAGACTTTCAAGCCTTGCTTAAAGGATTACACGCTGAAGATGAATAAAGGGAAAAGGGGATGAACAATGACAGATAAGGAATTACGGGAAGGTTTTTCCGGTTTTTTACCTGAAGCGAGCTCTTATGAAGCAATTACCGTTGAAGAGGATAAAGACCATGAGTCGCACGTGGTCTTGACTCAAGTAGAAGTCGAATGGGATAAAAAAGTTCCTGAATTCCAATCGAGTCTGCGCAATCGGATTGTCGAAGTTCCTCATGAAATATATAAGGCTTCTGGGATTAAGGTGTTTGGTAAACGAATTAAGTCGCTTTTGTTTTCAACCGATGTGGCCTTGATTCGTAACTCTAATGCGGGATCTGTAATTGCTGTCTATCCATTTACACCTCAATCAGTGATTATGCAAGCAATCATTTCCTGCGCATCTGTGCCGGTGTTTGTCGGCGTGGGTGGAGGCCTAACCACCGGTCAACGAAGTGTTAACTTGGCCTTTCAGGCCGAACAGTTGGGTGCCTATGGTGTCGTTGTGAATGCCCCCATGGCTCCTGAGGTGATTGCCGAGATTAAGGCGCAAGTAGATGTGCCAGTCATTGCAACTATCTCGAGCTTTGCTGACGATTTTATGGCTAAGAAAGAGGCAGGAGCCGATATGTTCAATGTGTCGGGTGGCAGTAAAACGGTTGAATTAGTTCGCCATCTCCGCCATGAATTAGGGCCTGAATTTCCAATTATTGCCACGGGGGGTCCCAATGGGGAATCCATCTTAGCAACTATTGAAGCAGGCGCCAATGCCATTACCTATACACCCCCTACAACGGCAGATATTTTCGCGACAGTCATGGATAAATACCGCGATCGTGTTCATGATGATGAAGCTAGACAAGAGATTGTGGATGAAGAAGCAACTAAATAGGTTAAGATAAATAAGGAGGAACCATATGTTTAATGAAAAAGATTTAATTGCTGTCAATAGCTTACGTTCGTTGAGTGTTACCCAAATTGAGGCAGCTAACTCGGGTCACCCTGGCTTGCCATTAGGAGCAGCGCCTATGGCCTATGCTTTGTGGGCAGGGCATTTGAATATTACAGCTCAAGCAGAAGATTGGCTAAACCGTGACCGCTTTGTTTTGTCAGCTGGTCATGGCTCAGCCTTGTTATATAGTTTATTACATGCTGCTGGCTTTAAAGTGAGTATTGATGACTTGAAACAATTCCGTCAATTGGGTTCTTTAACACCTGGCCACCCAGAGTTCGGCCACACACCAGGGGTAGAAGCAACTACAGGACCTTTAGGTCAAGGGATTGCTCAGGCTGTGGGTATGGCTTTAGCAGAAGCGCATTTAGCTGCTCAATACAATACAGCCGATCACAGTATTATCGATCATTACACCTACGCTTTATGTGGTGATGGCGATTTAATGGAAGGTATTTCTTACGAAGCTTGCTCTTTTGCCGGTAAACAAGAACTAGGCAAGTTAGTTGTGCTTTATGATAGTAATGATATTTCGCTAGACGGTGAATTAAAACAAGCCTTTGTTGAAGATATTAAAGGGCGTTTTGAAGCACAAAACTGGCACTATCAAAAGGTGACTGATGGTAATGATTTGAATGCTATCTCGCAAGCCATTGAAGCAGCCAAAGCGGTGACTAATCAGCCAAGTATCATTGAAATCAAAACAGTTATTGGTTTCGGTGCCCCAAATGCTGGAACGAGCAAAGTCCACGGGGCTCCTCTTGGCGCTGATGCATGGGCTGCAACTAAAGCAACTTACCAATGGGTTGAAGAAGACTTCACTGTTCCCCAAGTGGCTCGAGAATTGTTCCAAAGCAAGATGCAAGAACGTGGTTTTGCTGCTTATCAAGCGTGGCAAGAAGGCTTCAAAGCTTATCAAGAAGCTTATCCAGAAAAAGCTCAAGACTTATTGGCTGCTTTTGCCGGTCAATTACCTGCCAACTATGATCAAGGCCTAACTTATGTTGGAGCAGAAACCAAAGCCGATGCTTCTCGTAACTCAAGTGGTAAAGCTATTCAAGTTTTAGGTCAAAACTTACCATTCTTCTGGGGTGGTTCAGCGGACCTTTCTGGATCTAACAAAACGATGAACAACGCTGATAATGATTTCATGCCAGACAATCGCCAAGGGCGTAATATTTGGTTTGGTGTGCGTGAATTTGCTATGGGAGCGATGATGAATGGGGTCGCTTTACATGGAGGCAGCAAAATCTATGGCGGAACTTTCTTTGTTTTCGCTGATTATCTAAAACCAGCTGTTCGTCTTTCTGCTTTAGCTAAATTACCAGTAACTTATGTTATGACCCATGATTCCATTGCGGTTGGTGAAGATGGCCCAACTCATGAGCCGATTGAACAATTAGCGGCCTTCCGGGCAACACCAAATTTAAATGTAATTCGCCCAGCTGATGTTAATGAAACCTTTGCTGCTTGGAAAGTGGCTGTTGAGTCTCAAGATCGACCAACTATGTTAGTTTTATCACGCCAAAACCTTCCTGTTTTAGCGACTAGTCAAAGTTTAGCTGAAGAGGGGGTTCGCAAAGGGGCTTACGTTGTATCGCCAAGTCAATCACAACCAGCGCAAGGTATCTTAATTGCAACGGGATCAGAAGTGGCTTTAGCTATCCAAGCACAAGCAGCCTTAGCTAAACAAGGTCATGATGTGGCTGTTGTGTCGATGCCATCGCAAAATCTCTTTGACGAACAAGATGCGGCTTATCGTGAGTCAGTGTTACCGCAAGCTGTGAGCAAACGGGTATCCATTGAAATGGCTTCAACTTTTGGTTGGGCTAAATATCTTGGCCATAAAGGAGCAAGCGTCGGCATTGATGGATTCGGCGCTTCCGGACCAGGTGAAAAAGTCATGGAACATTTTGGCTTTACAGTTGACAATGTAGTGAATACCTATTTGAATTTAGATTAATTCTTAACACATTACCCAATTTGCCCCTTGATAGGGGGAGAATTTGGATTAAATCTATCACTCTCGCAAATCGATTCTAGCAGATGCTAGATTCGGTTTGCGTTTTTTTATTTGTTTTTGAGTCTGGAGTCCGTTTTAAGTCCTATTGAGTCAGTTAGGGCTTAACGGTATAATGCGGTTAAGAATAGGAAGGAGGGCGGTCATAATGAAGCATCGACGATTTTTATCAACTGGACGATTAGTAGCGCTTGGCTTAATTCTCCTAGTTCAGGTCATTTGGTTAGTGATTATTTTTTCTAATATAGTTGATTATTCTGTATGGATTAATATTGTCTTCGTTAGTTTTTCTTTTTTGATGATTTTATATTTAATTAATAAGGGGGAGAATCCGGCTTATCAATTATCTTGGATCATTTTGGTAGCTTTGTTGCCAATTTTTGGGGGTCTTTTGTATTTATTGGTCGGTAATAAGCGTCCAACAAAACAACTTTCGCAACAGATTAAAGCGCAATCAAAGTTGCATTGCGAGGGGTTATGCGATTTACCTTCAGTCAAATCAGCCTTACGCCAAATTAATCCTCATTATGAAGGGCTAGCGACTTACGTTGAAAGTCAGACTGGGCTGCCTCTATATTTGGATCGCGAGGTGACCTATTATCCAAATGGGGAATCTTTGATGGATCCTCTTTTAGAAGATTTACGACAGGCAAAAGAATTCATTTTCCTGGAATTTTTCATTATCGATTATGGGGAATTTAGTCATGCTGTCTTTGATATATTGGCCCAAAAAGCAGCTGAGGGACTTGATGTGCGCTTAATCTATGATGATTTTGGCTGTTTGATTCGTTTACCTGATGATTTCGATCAGCAAATGGATCGTAAAGGGATAAAAACATTGAAATTTAATCCTTTTACTCCGGTCATTTCCTTAGCTGTTAACACCCGCGACCACCGTAAAATCGTGATTATCGATGGGAAAGTAGCCTACACGGGTGGGTTAAATCTAGCTGATGAATATATTAACCGTGTTACGCGCTTTGGCTATTGGAAGGATAATATGATTCGTTTAGCAGGAGATTCAGTCTGGAGTTTGACTTATTTGTTTTTAGAGATGTGGAATGCCTATTTTCCTTTGGATGTTCATTTTCGTGATTTTCGGCGTCTGTCCAAGCAAGATGAACCTAGACTGGAATCATATGGAGCGGCCAAGGCTTTCATTCAACCATTTGGCGACTCACCTTTAGATACTGAACCTTTAGCAGAGAATATCTATCGACAAATACTAAATATGGCGACTGACTATGTTTATATTTATACGCCTTACCTAGTGATTTCTTACGAAATGGAAAATGCCCTGATGATGGCAGCTAAGCGGGGCATTGATGTTCGCCTGATGGTGCCGGGGATTCCGGATAAGAATTTGGTTTTCCGTTTGACGAGGTCCTTTTATCCACACTTATTGCATGCAGGAGTTCGTATTTTTGAATATACACCAGGCTTTGTGCATGCAAAAACCTTTGTTTCCGATGATAATATTGCGGTTGTGGGTTCGATAAATCTTGATTTTCGCTCTTTATTTTTACACTTTGAAGTGGGGAGCTTACTCTATTATCAACCTATCATTCAGGATATTCGGCGAGACTTCGAGGATAGTCAAGTTCAAGCGCATGAGATATTTTTGGCGGATACTCACCAGTCACAATTAGGAGAATTGTGGGATGCCGTGCTACGTTTATTAGCTCCCTTTATTTGACTAAGCGTTTTCTTTTTAATTATCGTAAAATTTCAATTATAATATGTCTATGAAAAAGAATGAGTTAAAGTAAACATAGGAAAAAGGGTGAGTGGAATGAAATGGCAAAATATGCGTCAAAGCTCTAATGTTGAAGATGCTCGTAATTCTTCATCTTCCGGAGGGTTTCCTGGCGGAATGATGGGCTCAGGTGGTGGCGGTGGAGGCTTAATTAGTCTGATTCTTTCGATGCTTCTAAGCGGCCGGGGAGGCAAAGGCTTAATTTTACTTCTATTAGTTGTGATGTTTCTGGGTGGAGGCTTGAGCAGTTTAGGCGGAATGTTTGATCAAGGGGGTTCTTCAGTACCGCCAACTGAACAAAGTTCTGGCTCTAATCAAGATGGCCAAACGAAGTCTCAAGATGATATCGTTCAAGAACAAGGTGGCGATAAGGCCACCGATCCTGAAATGGCCTTCTTGTCTGCTGTTTTAGCTTCTACTGAAGATATGTGGGCAGCGAAATTTAAAGAGCATGGAATGGAATACCGTAACCCGACTCTCCATGTCTATAGTGGTCAAGTGAATACCTCAGGTTGTGGTTTTTCAACGGCTGCGGCTGGCCCATTTTATTGTCCTGCTGATGAAAAGGTCTATATCGACTTATCCTTCTATCGGGAACTAAAAGAAAAATATAAAGCTCCTGGTGATTTTGCGATGGCTTATGTCTTGGCTCATGAGGTAGGACACCATGTGCAAAAATTAGTCGGGACCATGGATCAATATGTGAAGTTGAAAAGTCAATTGAATGAAAAAGAAGGTAATCAATTGAATGTCCGGCTTGAAGTCCAAGCGGATTACTATGCAGGGGCATGGGCTAAATATGCTGAACAACAAGGTGTGCTTGAGGATGGTGACGTAGAAGAGGCGATTCAAGCCGCTATTGCTGTAGGAGACGATACCTTACAGAAAGCTGCGTATGGGACGGTTGTTCCGGATAGTTTTACTCACGGATCGGCTAAGCAACGGACAAGTTGGTTCAATCGCGGCTATCAATATGGCGACTTTGAACACGGCGACTCGTTTAATTCCGAAATCGATTTACCGCAATAAGATAATTGATAAATAAAAATAGAGAAAATATTGAAGAGATTTAGTGGCTCAGGGTAGCCGCTGAATCTCTTTTTTTATGAAAGTAGGAGGGTTATACTTTTTTGTTGTGAAGTTGGGATGGCGTATCCCACTATTGAGAAAACGCTTTAATTATGATAGACCCGTCTTATTTTTTTGACTATAATGGAGCTAAGAAAGAGTTTGAGGGGGATGAATATGGACGATAGTTATAAGCCAAGGTTAAATCTAAGTCACAATCCAGTCGTCGTGAAAGAAGCTTTGGTTTATCAAACAACATCACAAGCGGCTTTAGCGGCTAATCGGTTGTTGTTAGAGATATTGGGTTTGAATAGCCAACAGTTGACGGAGTATTTGGAAGAAAAGATTTTGGAAAATCCCTTTGTAGAATTAACTTATCCACAAATTCCAACGTCTCCTTCTAGTCAGAGTGCTTCGAAAGCTCCCGGATCTCATCAGCTAGGTTTACAGGCGCTTTATCGTCCGCAACAGTCTTTAGCTAGTTATCTGTTTGAACAAATCATGCTCTATCGGCAGACTGATATCCGTGATGTCATGGTAAAATTAGTGGATTATTTAGATCAACGAGGGTATCTACCCTATGATTATCAGGAACTGGCAAAGAAACTTCAGCTGCCAACTTGGACTGTCTTGGATGCAATGACCTTGTTTAAACAATTGGAGCCAGCAGGTATTGGCGCATATGATCTACAAGAATGTTTAATGCTACAGACGGAACAAGATGAGTTGTCGCCCTCTATTGCTTATTACTTATTGGAGGCCTATTTTGTTGAATTGGTTAATCATGATTATGATTACATTCAGGCTCAAACGGGCTTTGATGAAGAACAAATACAAGCCTGCGTTAATTATTATCATACCTTGGCTGCTCAACCGGCTAGTTTGTTTGATAATCAAATGAGTGAACGTCCGCTAGCTGATTTAGTTCTCAGCAACCAAGATGATCAGCTTCTGATGAGTGTCAATCATGCGATTATGCCGAAAATAACGTTTAATGATTCTTATTATCAAGAAATGCTCAATCAAGATGATCCGGAATTGAAGGTATATTGTGGTCAGCATCGGGAAGCGTATCAAGCGTTGGCCCAAGCCTTAACATTAAGACAAGAATTGTTAGCCTATGTTACCTATCAAATTATATGGGAACAGGCGATCTATCTTCAGGGCGATTGTTCAACCAAGCAGCCTCTTTCTGCTCGTAAGATTGCCCGCCAATTACAAATTCCAGAATCTTTGGTCAATTTAGCCGTTCAGAATAAAGCCTTATCGATTGAAGGTTTGGTGGTTCCGCTAACGGATTTCTTTAATGCGACCCATCAAGTAGGCCGAAGTCACTTGTCAGCTTTACATATTAAACAGTTAGTATTGAAGTTAATTAGTGACTATCCTGAATGGACAGACCAGCAGATTGCCCAAGAACTTGAAGCAAAGAAAATTATTATTAGTGAGCGAATGGTGGGTAATTTCCGGCAAATGTTAGACGATTAATTCGTATTAAGAGATAGCAAAAAAGCATCCTTTCCATGATATGTACCCTCTTTACTGGACACAGTAAAGGGGGTACATATCATCCAATAGGAAGGGATGCTTTTTTATCGAGCAACAATTTTAGGATATTAAGGTTGGGTTTCAGGTGATTTATCATTGAAGAAGAGCGGTGTTGATCCACTGGACAAATTATAAGGAATAACTTGTTTATTATCTTCATTATAGTAGCAAAGTAAAACCAAACGATTTCCAACTTCTGTGAGAACGGCATTCATCAAATGGATATCATTGTCTTGATCAATTTGATTAGCTTGGCGATAGGTAGATGGGACTACGATGCGGGGTACATAGATATTATCTTGGCCAAGTTTCATTTCAATTTGATCGACTTTGGCACCCAAGCCACTAAGAGCAGCATCTTGATCAAGGCTTGTTTGCAAGTCAGCCAAAATTTGTTGGTCTAGAGGCGTTTGGGAGTTTTTCTTTTCTTCAGGTGAAAATTTATCCGTATAATATTGGTCTAAGGCGGCTTGGATATCGGCTAGGCTTAGACTGGCTGGGGTGCTTGAAAGACCGTATTCAGATTGGCCCATCACCTTTTCTTCTTTAAAGAGAGGTGTGTGGGCATTTTCTTCGGCTAACTTTTGTTTAGCCGCCTGATCCAAAGTGGTCACTTCTTGAGTGGTGGAGTGAAGGCTCATTTGATTGGACTGAGCTTCTTTTGGATTTTTAGGTGCTAGGTTAAGGCTCGTCGGGTGAAGATAGAGCCATAAGAGACCAGATAAAGCAATGAGCGAGACAATAAAGAGCGTTATTTTTTTATACATAAGATGATCCTTTCGTGGTTCAATTTTTAGCATTTGGCTTAAGCCATTCCGCCCTATTGTAGCAGATTTATCGCCAAAATAAATAACAGCTTGATAACATTATTGTATCATCTGCGAATTTAGGTGAGGAAGGGTGCACCATTTTTTTCTTGCAATATTCAAATGAGTCTGTATAATTAACCTCGTTAATAGTTAACTATGTTAATCTTTTTAGAGAAAGGAAGATGGTCATGGAGCAAGCTGAGCTTGTACAGGCTTTTTTTCAAATGAAAGGGCAGGTCTTTCATGTTCATTTATTTGAGGCAGTTTCCCCAATTCCCAAGAGCGAGTTTTTTATTTTACATCAGGTGACAGAAATCAACAAGCGTCATGAAAAAGCATCAACATCACATTTAGCACAATGCATGAGCGTATCAAATCCGGCCATTTCACGTACAGTAAAAAATTTGGTCGAAAAAGATTGGCTAGTTCGATATGAAGATGATCAGGATCGGCGCAATATTACTTTAGAGCTGACTGAGCAAGGGCAAGCCATCTATCAAGAAACCGTTAACCGGGTTAACCAGGCTTATGGTCAAGCTCTTAATCAGATTGAGCTAGCTGATTTAAACGCCTTTATTGAAACGGGTTATGCTTTGGCTCGAGCGATGGAAAAAGTCAAAGCTAGCTATCAGCAAGACAATAATCAAGCAGAATAAAGGAGTGACTAAATGAAAGCATTAAGTAAACAATTAAGGCCCTATTGGTTGACCGTCCTGGTTATTATGTTATTCCACGTGGTTCAAGCCTATACGACCTTACTTTTACCCGATATTACCTCCAAATTAATTGATACCGGGATTCAGAATAAGGGCTTTGAGTATGCCGTGCCTTTTGATTTAACCGCTAAAGGCTACCAAACACTCAGTCAGTTGATGTTACCGGATGAACAAGAGGCCCTTACACAAAACTATCAAGAGGCCAGTGATGGTCATTACCAGTTAAAGGCTGATATCAAAGCTGAGCCAAAGGCCCTATCAGCATTAGAGAAGAAATTAATCAAGCCTTTAGCCATTAGTCAAATGCGACAACAATTAACACCAGCCCAACAAAAAGCCATGCAATCACAGATGGCTTTGCAACCAAAGCGAGATCCCAAAGCGATGGTCCAGGCCGTACGACAAAAAGCGGACCAACAAATGGATAAGTTAGGCGATAGTGTGGTTAAGAGCGCAGCTATCCGATATGTAAAGAGTGAGTATGAAGCAAGTGGTAAAAAAGCGGACCAACAACAGATGCGTTACTTATGGCGTCAAGGGGGTTGGATGCTAGCCGTGTCACTATTAGCCATGTTAGGGGCGGTAGCTGGCCATTACTATTCAGCTATTGTTGCGGCTAATATCGGTCATGATTTACGCCGTTTATCTTTTGATAAGGTCCTACAATTCTCTCAAAAAGAGATGAACGACTTTTCAGCTGCTTCCTTGATCACACGGTCTACAAATGATATTCAGCAGATTCAATTAATTCTCACTGTTGTTTTACGGATTACACTCTTTGCCCCAGTCTTAGCAGTGGGAGGAATTATGCACGTGATTGCGACCAAATCGACGATGACTTGGATTATTGTCGTGGCGGTTGTAGCTGTCTTGGCAATCGTAGGCGTGCTGTTTGCATTGACTATGCCACGCTTTAAACGACTTCAAAGCCAAGTTGACAAGGTAAATCTCTTTGCCCGTGAAATTCTTACTGGACTTCAAGTTATCCGCGCGTTTGGTCGCCAAGAGACAGAAAGTCAACGCTTTGATGGGGCCAGCCAAGAGCTAAAATCCACTTATTTATTTACTAACCGGGCCATGTCCTTTATGATGCCCCTCATGATGATATTAATGAATGGGGTTTCTATTCTCATTATTTGGGTAGCTAGTGATAAGATTGGTCAAGGTAGTATGCAAGTTGGGGAAATGACGGCCTTTATGAATTACGCCATGCAAATTATCTTCTCCTTCTTAATGTTTTCCATGATGGCCGTGATGTTTCCGCGGGCGATGGTGGCTGCTGAGCGGGTTCAAGAGGTAATTGACAGTCCACTTTCGATTCAAGATCCGGCAAACGCAACGCCTTTACCAAGTCAGATCACAGGCTTAGTTAAATTTAACCATGTTGCCTTTCGCTATCAAGGGGCGCAAGAGGATACCTTGCAAGAGATTAGTTTTGAAGCGAAACCAGGTCAAACGACCGCCATTATCGGTTCAACTGGAGCAGGGAAATCGACTATCTTACAGTTACTGATGCGCTTCTATGATGTCACTAAAGGACAAATCACCATTGATGGCATTGATATTCGCCAATTTAGCCAAGCGGATCTTCGCTCCATGATGGGTTACGTTCCTCAAAAAGGTGTGCTCTTCTCGGGTACAATTGAATCGAATATTGCTTATGGGGTAGATGATTTATCTCCAGCCAAACGTGATTTGGCAGCTCAAATTGCCCATGCGAGCGAGTTTATCCAAGAAAAAGAGGATGGTTACCAAGCTGCGATTGCCCAAGGTGGCTCTAATGTCTCTGGTGGACAAAAACAACGCTTATCTATTGCTCGAGCTATTGCTAAAGATCCTCAAATTTTCTTGTTTGATGATTCTTTCTCAGCTTTAGACTATCGTACAGATGCTTCCTTGAGAAAAGCCTTGGGAGAACAAATTAAAGATGCGACGGTCATTATTGTGGCTCAACGAATTTCGACAGTTTTGGATGCGGATCAAATTATTGTCTTGGATGAAGGTCAAATTGCGGGAGTGGGTAATCACGCAAGCTTGATGAAGACATCTAAGGTTTATCAAGAAATTGCCCAATCGCAATTGTCGCAAGTGGAATTAGCTCAATATGGTCAGGCAGGAACGGAGGGACAAGATGGCAGATAATACCAACAATACAAAACTAAAGCGCCCAGCTGCAAATCATGGCGGGCGGCCTAATTTAGGGGCTGTTGAAAAGCCGAAAAACTTTATGGCCTCGATTAAACGAATTACAGCGGATATCCTTTCCTATAAATGGAGTGTTCTCTTAGTCTTAGTGACCTCTGTTTTAGCGACAGTCTTCAACATCATTGGGCCTAAACAAATGGGTCGAACGACAACTGAACTATTTAAAGGGATTATGGCAAAAGTCCAAGGCACGGGAGATATCCAATACGACAAAATCGGGCAGATTTTATTTTGGGTCCTAATGCTCTATGTCGTATCAGCCGTCTTTCAAGCCGTTCAGGGTTATGTGATGAGTACCATTTCGCAAGAAGTGACCTATAAATTACGTCGTGATTTGATGGATAAGATTGATCGAATGCCGATGGCATACTTTGAATCTCAGCCTTATGGTGAGGTCTTGTCCCGGATTACAAATGATATCGATACACTAGGAAATGGTTTGAATCAATCTTTGACAACGCTTATCACCTCGGTATTGACCATGGTAGGTGTCTTGTATATGATGTTCTCCATCTCACCTTTAATGACCTTGATTGCCATTCTGATTGTTCCTTTAAGTATGGGAATTATTGGTGTCTTAATGAAAAAATCTCAGGTCTTCTTTAAAGCCCAACAAGCTTCTTTGGGAGTTATCAACGGGCAGGTTGAAGAAGTCTTTGCGGGACAAACGATTGTAAAAGCTTTTAACCAGGAAAGCCAAGTGGCAGCTAATTTCCATGTTGAAAATGACCGCTTACGCGAATCAGCTTGGAAATCGCAATTCTTTTCTGGCTTGATGTTCCCTTTGATGCGCTTTATGGGTAATCTTGGGTATGCTGGGGTCGTGATTGCTGGAGCTTACTTAGCGATGCAAGGTAAGATTCAGGTAGGGGATATTCAAGCATTCACTCAATATGTGAATCAATTTACCCAACCTATCACCCAGATTGCGCAAGTCGTTAATATGATGCAATCGATGGCAGCTGCTGGTGAACGCGTATATGAGTTCTTGGACGAAGAGGAAGAAGATCAACTTGTTGGTGAAACGTTAGATGTGTCCCAAGTTCATGGACAAGTTAGCTTCGATCAGATTGGTTTTGGCTACCATGCGGACCAACCTGTTATTGGTAACTTCTCAGCTTTAATCCAACCTGGACAAAAAGTGGCTTTAGTGGGGCCAACTGGAGCTGGTAAATCAACAATCGTTAAACTTTTGATGCGCTTTTATGATGTGAATCAAGGGCGTATTTTGCTCGATGGGCAGGATATTAAAAATTATTCGCGGCAAAGTTATCGCCACACCATGGCAATGGTTTTACAAGATACCTGGCTCTTTAATGGAACGATTCGCGAAAATATTCGCTATGGGCGTTTAGATGCTAGTGATGAAGAGGTGATTCAGGCTGCTAAGTCAGCCCGTGTCCATCACTTTATTCAATCACTACCAGACGGTTATGATTTTGTCTTGAATGAAGAAGCGTCCAATATTTCGCAAGGGCAGAAGCAATTGTTAACCATTGCTCGGGCTATTTTAGCCGATCGTCCTGTCTTAATCCTCGATGAGGCGACTAGCTCGGTTGATACTCGAACTGAGGTACTTATTCAAGAGGCTATGGACCGTTTAATGAAAGGACGGACCAGCTTTGTGATTGCTCACCGGCTATCGACCATTCGGGATGCTGATTTAATTCTGTATATGGAGCATGGTGACATTGTAGAGCAAGGAAATCATGAACAATTGATGGCTTTAGATGGCCGCTATGCTGAATTGTATAACAGTCAATTTGTCAAAGTGACTTAATGGTCAGACCAATATATAAGTAATTCTTTGAAAGTGAAATTCTAAATTAGGATTTCGCTTTTTTGTGTAAAGGGACTCCATTTTTTTATATGAAGTTCAAAATATATCAGGGGTAAAAAATTTTTATGTTATAATGACAAACATGATAGGATGGATGAGACAAGAGAAAGGTGATTCAGTTGTGAAATTAATAAGGACTTTTGGTCGGGTAGTACAGCGTAGTTTACAAGTGGCCACGACAATAAGCCTAATAGGCTTGGGAACTCTTTTGGCAGTCAATGCCTATGTTGTGTGGTCTACGCAAGGACAAATGCTAACAGCCAAAGAAGTTAGCCAAGCGACATGGGTCAACCAAAAGACTCCTATATTAGTTTTGGGGGCAGGGGTTATTGATAATCAAAAGCCTAGTGAAATACTAGCTTTACGGCTAGAGGCGGCTCAGAGACTTTATCGCTATTTGCCGGACAATCCCTATGTGATGAGTGGCGATCATCGCCAGGATAATTATAATGAAGTCCAAGTGATGAAAGACTTTTTAAACCAACGAGGTTTGCCGAGTCAACGTATTTATCTTGATCATGCTGGCTATTCAACTTATGAAAGCCTTTATCGACTTAAGCACGTCTTGAAGCAGGACAAGGTGATTATTGTGACCCAAGGCTACCACTTGGCTCGAGCTTTGATGATAGCCAATGGCTTGGGCATTGAAGCGGTTGGTTTACCAGCTGAAGAGACACAAGCGGCCCGGCCCAACCGTGAATTCCGGGAGCTGTTTGCTCGTGCCAATGATTTTGTGGCTGTTTACTTAGGTTTTCAGGAGAAACGGCCAGAGACTAAATTTGCATTTAACTTGAATGTCGATGGCAATCGCACGAATGACAAACAAAATTTAATCAATCCCTGATTAAGCATTGAAATATAGGAATAAGTCACGTATACTGTGAACAGAATTAAGGACTTTAAGGTAGACCGAGAGTTTACCAAGCACTTATCGAGTATCAATTTGATAAACGTTTTTTAAGCCCTTGATTAATCAAACAAGGGCTTTTTTTGTGCCCAGAAGGAGTAAGAAATGGAAACAACACCAAATAAAGCGTTATTGTATGATACACATGAGAAACCACCTTTTGTAAAAGGGCTATTTTTAAGCTTGCAACACGTCTTTGCTATGTTTGGGGCAACAATCCTAGTCCCTCTCATTTTAGGTATGTCTGTGTCAACCGCTCTTTTAGCTTCAGGTTTGGGAACACTTATTTATATTGTAGCGACAAAGGCACAAGTTCCCGTGTACTTGGGCTCATCGTTTGCTTATATTTCTGCGATGGCTTTTGCCAAAGAACAAATGGGCGGAGATATCTCCGCTGCTCAATCAGGTATCTTTATTGTTGGTCTGATCTATGTTGCCGTGGCTGGTCTGGTTACCCTTATCGGTACGGAATGGATTGATAAGCTCTTGCCGCCGATTGTGATTGGTCCGATGATTATTGTGATTGGTCTTGGCTTAGCTAATTCAGCAGTAACCAATGCTGGTTTTGTTAAAGATGGCGATTGGAAGAATGTGGTCATCGCGGTAGTCACATTCTTGATTGCAGTTACCATATTTTCGCGCGGTAAAGGCTTTGTTCGGGTGATCCCTTTCCTAATTGCTATCATGGGCGGTTATCTTGTGGCTCTCTGCTTGGGTAAGGTTGATTTTACGCCTGTCTTGAAGGCTCCATGGATCGCCTTCCCTGACGTCAGTCTTCCATTTAAGCACCACTTTGCTTTTGCCAAGACACACCGTTTCTATTTTGGTCCAGAAGCCTTGGCCATTATTCCGATTTCAGTCGTCACGATTGCAGAGCATGTCGGCGACCATACGGTTTTAGGAGAAATTTGTGGACGCAACTTCTTAAAAAAACCTGGTTTGGCTCGCACTTTAGTGGGCGATGGCTTGGCCATCTGTTTATCAGCCTTAATTGGGGGGCCTTCAGAAACAACCTATGGAGAAAATACAGGTGTCGTAGGAATGACTCGGATCGCTTCTGTATCAGTGATTCGCAATGCGGCCATAATTGCCATCGCTATCAGTTTCTTCGCTAAATTTACGGCTTTAATCTCAACCGTTCCGACCGCGGTTCTTGGTGGTATGGCCATTCTTTTGTATGGGGTTATTGCCTCAAATGGTTTAAAAGTTTTGATTAAAGCCAAGACGAATTTTAATCACCCACGAAATCTAGTGATTGCTTCAGCTATGCTTGTGTTGGGTTTAGGTGGGGCAGTCTTACCAATTAGTCAACATTTCTTAATTTCTGGAACGGCCTTAAGTGCGGTTGTGGGTGTGATTTTGAATTTAATATTACCCGCTGAAGCGGATGATGATTTACTTGATTAAGAACTTAAATCAGTCTTAAGAAGGATATAAAGTTAAAGAGTCTTCTATATGATAGTCATACATTAACGAGAAGAAAGAGCTTCTTGCTTAATGGATGGCTATTTTTTTATTTATGGGGTTCTAGCAAATCAGATGTATTGTGGCTTCAAAATTGTTATACTCTGTTTAGAGATAACTATTAAATTGACCCCAGAGGAGGAGTTCCTATGTATTATGATTCAAGTATTATTTTAGTGTTTATTGGGATGGCACTTGTCTTGTATGCTCAACACAAAGTCAGCTCAACGTTTGCAAAGTATAGTGAATGGCCAACCGAGTTACAGATTACCGGTCAAGATGCCGCTCGGGCTATTTTAGCTGAAAATGGCATTACAGATGTGGCTCTAGAACATGTCCCAGGGGACTTGAGTGATCATTATGATGCACGAAATAAGGTCTTGCGTTTATCTGACGCGACGGATAAAGCAACCTCAGTCGCTGCTGTAGCTGTAGCTGCTCATGAATGTGGTCATGCTGTGCAAGATGCTCATGGTTATGTTCCTTTAAGATTACGTGCGGCTTTAGTCCCTGTAACTCAATTAGGATCGACTATTGCTATGCCTCTTATTTTTATTGGTTTTGCTTTATCTATGATGCAATTAATTCGGTTAGGTATATTCGCCTTTGCCATGGTACTGGTGTTTCAGGTGGTGACTTTACCGGTTGAATTTGACGCTAGTAACCGAGCGATGAAAGTCTTAGAGAAACAAGGACTACTCACTGCCGAAGAATTGCCAGCCGCACGCCGTGTTTTAAATGCGGCAGCTTTAACCTATGTTGCAGCAACCTTGAGTACGGCGCTTCAATTATTACGTTTTATCTTGATTTCACGCAATCGGGATTAATAGCCCTGATGGGTGACCCCCAAGGAGGAATGGACGATGAAAGTATGGCAACGATTAGTGCCTAAGAAGGTTAATCCACAAGTTGTGGATGACTTGATGGCCAAAATAAATCGTGAAGTAGAAAAGATGCCTCCGATTAATATTCTGCTAGTAGGTAAAACAGGATCGGGAAAGTCAACCCTAGTGAACGCAATCTTTCGCGAACAGTTAGCTGAGACGGGGATTGGACGCCCAGTTACCCAACAAATTCAAAAAATTACCAAACCAGGTATTCCGCTGACCTTATATGATACCAAAGGATTAGAACTCAGTGCTCAAGCACAACGGGAAGTTTTAACTAGTTTTTCTGACTTGATTCAACGACAAAAAGCTAAGGGACCTCGTGAAGAAATCCATCTTGTTTATTACTGCTTGAATGCTACCATGGGACGGATAGAGGATTACGAACGTGATTTAATTCAAACTTTAGCCAAGCAAATCCCTGTTATCTTGGTTTTAACGCAAGCTATTGGGCAAGAGTATGTCACCTTTGAACAGTACTTACGTCAACAGAATTGGCCGGTTAAGGCCATTGTGCCCATCTTGGCCAAGCCATACTTGATACAAAAGAAAGAGATGGTGTCTAGCTTCGGCTTACAAGCCTTGATTGATCAAAGCTTAGCGGTGATCCCGTCGCAGGTGCATCAGGCTTTTATCAATGCCCAACAAATCGATATCCAACTTAAATTGGATAAAGCGAGAAGTTGGGCTAAAACGTATGTCACGTCAGCTTTTGGTGTGGGCTTTACGCCAATTCCTGTAGCTGATGCAGCACTGTTAGTACCCATGCAAATTACCATGTTGGCGCATCTGTCGGCTATTTTCGGTTTGTCTTTAGATAAAGCCCAATTAGTCAGTCTTATTGCCGGTTTAGGGGGTACGACAGGAACAACGGTGATGGGGCGGATGATTGTCGCCAATGCGATGAAATGGATTCCGGGCCTTGGGACAATTTCGGGTGGTATCCTATCGGGTGTGACAGCAGGGGCCTTAACCTTAGCTTTAGCTTATTCCTACATTGAAATGTTACATCAAATCGCTAAAGCAGAATTGACGGGCCGCGACCTTCCTATGAAAGAATTGCAGAAATTAATGAACCGTTCCTTTGATCAACAATTGGCTGAAATTAGCAAGCATCTACCTAACGCTGTTAAAGATAAAACGGTCAGTCAATGGGTTGACCAATATTTCAAAACTAATCCAAAGAGCTAATCCTGTTTTGCAATCACTCTGATTATGAATCCGTATCAAATTCCAAGCGAGTAGCCTTGTACTTGCCAAGAAGGTGATACGGATTTTTTATTTCAATTTTTAGTTGCTATCTTTATTTTGCCTATTTTGGAGAGGGGAATTTGACAAACGTGATAATTGTCGGTAAGATGTCTTTTGGCTAATAGTAACAGTTACACGAAAATGTAGATTAGAATGATTCCCAAGGAGGGCTAACATGAACATATTAAAAGTAGAAGATTTGTCCTTCTTTTATGAAAAGGAGCAAGTGCTCAATCGTGTCAATTTTGAAGTGAATCAAGGGGAATTTGTTATTTTAACGGGAGAGAATGGGGCGGCTAAGTCAACCCTATTAAAGACTATCTTAGGTTTATTGAAACCAGCTAGTGGTAGTGTAACGATGGCAAAAACCACTGCTGATGGGAAAAAATTAAGCGTGGGCTATGTTCCCCAAAACGTTAATTCTTTTAATGCAGGCTTTCCTTCCACGGTGCAGCAATTGGTAGAATCGGGTCGCTATTCGGAAAATGGTTGGTTTAAAAAATTAAGTCGCCAAGATCATGAACATGTTGATCGTGCCTTAAGTTCAGTGGGCATGACCCAGTTTCGTCACCGTAAGATTGGTGAATTATCTGGAGGTCAGAAGCAAAAGATTTGTTTAGCCCGTGTTTTTGCCCAGGATCCGGATTTCTTTGTCATGGATGAACCGACTACAGGGATGGATCGCCAATCTCGGCGGTCTTTCTATGAATTGCTACGGCATGCATGCCAACATCATGGCAAAACAATTTTGATGGTGACTCATGCCGATGATGAGATTGAAGGATATTATACGCGCGAGATTCGCTTAGTAAGAGAGGAGGGAACCCAATGGAGATGTTTCAGTATGACTTCATCCAACGTGCCTTCTTAGCCGGAGCAGCTATTTCATTGATTACACCAATCTTAGGTCTCTTATTAATCTTGCGACGTCAGTCCTTGATGGCGGATACCCTTTCTCATATCTCTTTAGCCGGAGTAGCTTTAGGAATTATCCTACAAGTGCACCCGACCTATACCACTCTTTTGGTCGTAGTAGTTGCCTCTGTTTTGATTGAATATTTGCGGATGGTTTATCGGGACTATTCTGAAATTTCGATTGCCATGATGATGGCTACCGGGATGTCTGTTGCTTTAGTCTTGATGAATTTGAATCGCAATGCGACTAATTTTAAGATTGAACAATTTTTATTTGGCTCCATTGTTCTGATTTCAGATCAAGAGGTTAAAATGCTGCTAGGCTTAGCCTTGATTCTAGGTATTCTCTACTTGATCTTCCGCAAGCCCCTTTATGTGGTCACCTTCGATGAAGCGACGGCGCATACCAGTGGGTTACCGGTTAAGTGGATTTCGATCATTTTCTCGGTAGTAACCGGGGTAGCTATTTCAATAATGATGCCCATTGTGGGGGCCTTATTAGTTTCCGCATTAATGGTGATACCTTCAGCGACTGCGATTCGCATTTCTAAAAGTTTTGGTCAAGCTATTATTATTGGTATAATTATTAACTTTTTGGGTATTTTCGCTGGATTAACTGCATCTTATCAATTAGATACCCCGCCAGGGGCATCGATTGCTTTATGTTTTATTATGATTTTTATATTAGTAACGGTGGTTCATCGTCTGATCACCCACCGTCGATAAAATAGCTAAGTTCATCTTTCATTTATTGCTTTGTTCAGTGAATGATCGATGAGCTTTTTTTGTTCATGAAAAATTAAATTGTGATAAAAATTGCGAACTTTAGCCAAATTTTCGGTGTAATAGTTAGTATTAATTGGTATAATAGATAAGCATTGTAAGAGAGGGGGGAAAAGATGCAACAAGAAGCACTAAAAATCAAACGCAATCACCGGATGCTCTATATTTGTCAATATCTGGTTGAACACCCCAATGAACTCATTAGTCTGTCGCAATTTGTCGATTATTTTAACTGCGCCAAGTCCTCGATTAGTGAAGATATTGATTTTGTTCGGGAAGTTTTTGAATATAATCAGCTAGGAAACATCCAAACAGTGGCGGGTGTAGCTGGTGGGGTTATTTACTATCCTGCCGTTAAAGAAGAGGAAGTCCAAAGCTTGTTTGCTGCTATCGAAGAACGACTACAAGATGGCAAGCGTATTCTACCAGGGAATTATGTCTATGTAGCTGATATCCTAGAAGATGCGATCACCTTAAATAAGATAGCTAAATTAATTGCTACCCGTTACCAACATCAAGAAATTGATGCGGTTATGACCATTGAAACCAAAGGGATTGGATTATCCGTGGCCGTGGCACGCTATTTAAACGTTCCTTATGTGGTGGTTCGGCGGGGCTCAAGTGACAGTGAAGGGTCAACCTTATCTGTTAACTACGTATCGGGTTCGTTACAAACGGTGATGAAGATGGAGTTATCCAAACGAAGTTTAGCACCGGGTTCAAAAGTGTTAATTGTCGATGACTTTTTACGAAACGGTGGAACTATCAACGGACTCCTTACCATGCTTGAAGAGTTTGAATGTCAAGCTGCGGGAATTTGTGTTTTTGCTGAAAATACAGATCAAGAGAAACAAGAATTACCACGCTATGTGTCACTAGTTCAAGTCCAAATTAACTTCAATGAAGATGCCCGTCATTTTGAACTGCGGATTAAACCCGGCTCTTTCTTTAAAGAATAAAATTAAAGCAAGAAAAGTTTTTTATGGCAGGATGGCTTGCGTCATTCTATAATAGAAAGAGAGACAAGAAGATTAGGAGTGTTTAGATGAGTAAACGAATGGCAGTGGTTTTAGCTGCAGGTAAAGGAACTCGGATGAAATCATCCCTCTATAAGGTTCTGCACCCAGTATGTGGTTTGCCAATGGTTGAACATGTAATTCGTGCGGTAAAGGCGAGTCAGGTTGAAGAGATTGTCACCATCATTGGACATGGAGCTCAACAAGTAAAAGAAGTTCTTGGTGATGCTTCGCGCTATGCTATGCAAGAAGAGCAACTGGGAACAGGGCATGCGGTCTTGCAAGCGGCTGAATTATTAGCTGATCAAGAAGGACAGACTTTAGTTATTTGTGGAGATACGCCTTTATTCACCGCTGAAACTTTAAGTGAGCTTTTTGCTCAGCATGAAGCCCGTGGTGCTCAAGCAACGGTACTTACGGCTATATTGGCGGATGCAACGGGTTATGGACGAATTGTTCGATCTGCTCAAGACGATGTTGAACGAATTGTGGAACATAAGGATGCAACCGAAGAGCAACGTCAAATTAAAGAAATCAATACTGGAACCTTTGTTTTTGATAATCAAGCCTTGTTCAAAGCTCTAGCTAAAGTGACTAACCAAAATGCTCAAGGTGAATATTATTTAACGGATGTCATTGAATTAATCAAAGCGGATGGAGGCCTTGTTGGCGCTCATGTGATGGCCGATCACTTAGAAAGCCTTGGCGTAAATGACCGTCGGGCCTTAAGTCAGGCCAACCAAATCATGTCACGACGGATCAATCAAGCGCACATGGTGGCAGGCGTTTCGTTTATGAACCCAGATACGGTTTATATTGAAACCGATGTCACGATTGGACCAGATACGGTCATTGAGAATGGTGTCCTACTCAAAGGCAAGACTAGCATTGGATCGTCATGTTATATCGGCGCTAATACTGAGATAGTGGATAGTCAAATTGCTGACCAAGTAAAAATTACGCAATCGGTGATTGAGTCATCTACCGTAGCTGAGGGAGCAACAGTGGGACCATTTGCTCATTTGCGTCCTAAATCATATTTAGGAAAAGACGTACATATTGGTAATTTCGTTGAAGTCAAAAATTCAACAATCGGTCAAGGAACTAAGTCTGGTCATCTAACTTATATTGGCGATGCAGATTTAGGTGAAGGTATCAATATTGGTTGTGGCACCATTTTTGTTAATTATGATGGCAAGCGCAAATTCCGCTCTAAAGTCGGAGATCAAGCCTTCATTGGCTGTAATGCAAATATTGTGTCACCGGTTGAGATTGGTCAGCGAGCCTTTATTGCCGCAGGAGCGACCATCACTAACGATGTTCCCGATGAAGCGCTAGCAATTTCGCGGGTGGAACAAAGCAACATTTCTAACTATTGGCAAAAATTTTTAAATAAATAATTAAATGGGGGAATATTAGAGTGACTGAAAAACATTACACGGACGCAAGCTTAAAAATCTTTTCACTAAGTTCAAACCGTCCTTTAGCTGAGAAAGTAGCCGAAAAAGTAGGGATTGAATTAGGCCAAATCAATATTTCACACTTCTCTGATGGTGAAATCAAAGTTAATATCGAAGAAAGTGTTCGTGGGGACCATGTTTATATTATTCAATCAACATCATTCCCAGTTAGCGACCACATGATGGAACTATTAATTATGATTGATGCATTACGCCGGGCAAGTGCGAAAACGATTAACGTGGTTTTACCTTATTATGGTTATGCTCGTCAAGATCGTAAAGCCCAATCACGGGAACCAATTACAGCAAAATTAGTAGCTAACATGATCACAATGGCGGGTGCGGATCGGGTCTTAACTTTAGATCTACACGCTGCTCAAATTCAAGGCTTCTTTGATATCCCAGTGGACCACTTGATGGGGGCTCCACTTATTGCCAACTATTTCTTAGAAAAAGATTTAGTGGGAGAAGATGTAGTGGTTGTATCTCCTGACCATGGTGGGGTGACTCGAGCACGTAAATTGGCTGAATTCTTAAAAGCGCCAATTGCTATTATCGATAAACGTCGTCCAAAACCAAATGTAGCTGAAGTAATGAATATTATCGGGGATGTTAATGGAAAAACATGTATTATTATCGATGATATGATTGATACAGCTGGAACAATTACCTTAGCTGCGCAAGCGTTAATTGATAAAGGGGCTAAAGAAGTTTATGCTTCATGTACGCACCCAATTTTATCTGGACCTGCTTGCCAACGTTTAGAAGAGTCTCCTATTAAACGTGTGGTTGTGACGGACTCCATTCAATTAAAAGATCGTCCATTAAGCAAATTAGATATTATCTCAGTGGATGAATTATTAGCAGAAGCTATTAAACGGGTTCATGAAAATCGCTCTGTAAGCCCATTATTTAGCGAAACTTACAAATCAGCAATTAAAGACTAAACAAAGTGTAGATCTATTTACTCGAGTTGGGAGAGCAACTCGAGTTTTTTTGTTTGTGGATAACTAAATTAAATTAAAAGTCAGACTCAAGAAGGAGCAAAAGCTTAAAAATAAGCATTATTATGGATAAAAGGTAGATAAATTGCCTTATTATCATTATAATATGTTGGTGAAATTATACCGCTAGCCAAAGGCTAAACTTAAACATCAGTAAATAGGTGTCGTTCGTTTAAGTTGAAGAAAGGAAGTAAGCTGTGAATAACCGCTATGAATGGAATAGTATATTACGCTTAGGCGTGGTGATTATTGGGGCTTTAGTTTCCCTGATGAGTATCTATTTGTCTTTTATGATTAAATTTATGGGTCAAGTACCGGGACGCAATTTTGCTGCTCTACAAGGATCGTATTTATGGATTTTGATTGGCTTTGTTGTCATCAATATCTTGTTCGGAACCTATATTTTTTACAATAAAACCCTAACTGATCTCTTTTATTTTTCGATGCTCAGTCAATTTGTGCTAAATATTTATATGATGGCTCTGACTTATGCAGGGTCTTGGTTAACCTTCCCGCGCTCCGTTATCTTGATCAACTTTTTTGTTGGGACCTTGGTGATGTTCTTATTCAATTCTATTGTATATAAAGCCTATCATCATTTCCGGGGTGTCAAGAAGGTCATGGTCGTCGGCCAATCAGACCGAGTTTTGGAAGCCGTTCGCAATTTTGATATGATGTCCAATCGACGTCATGTGGTCTCTCATGCTGTCTTATCTAATTATTATCAACATGTTCGCGAATTATCGGATCAAGTTGATATTGTCTATCTAACAGGAGATATTGACGAACCCGAACGGATTCGGATCTATGATTACCTGATGAGTCACAATAAGAAACTATTTATTTCAACAACGTTTCAAAATTTGATGATGGTTAATCCAAATATCATGAATTTTGAAGATGAAAGTATCATTGAAGTCTCTCCGTTTAAAATTTCTGCAGAAGATGATTTCGTAAAACGAAGCTTCGACATTCTAGTTTCTTTAGTCTTATTGATTGTGGCTTCCCCAATTATGCTTGTGACGATGTTGGCGATTAAAATGGATTCACCTGGGCCTATTTTCTATAAACAAGAACGGATTACCAAAGACCACCGCCACTTTAATATCTTGAAGTTCCGTTCAATGACAGCAACAGCTGAAGCGCAATCAGGACCAGTATTGGCCACGTCTAACGATGCGCGAATTACTCGGGTAGGTAAATTTATCCGTTCAACGCGAATTGATGAGTTACCACAGCTTATTAATGTGTTGCTAGGGGACATGTCATTAGTTGGCCCCCGTCCTGAACGGCCATTCTTTGTTGAACAGTTTAAAGAGCAAAACCCTTATTATTCCTTGCGCCATCATGTACGGGCAGGGATTACCGGCTATGCGCAAGTATATGGTAAATACTCAACCGACTTTAACAGTAAATTGAATTTTGATTTACTGTATATTAAGAATTATTCCTTGGCGTTTGATTTTAAATTACTTTTCCAAACAGTCAAGATTCTTTTCGATAAAGTGTCAGCCCGGGGTCTTGATGAGGAAGGACCACGCACATTAGATTGGCAAGATTTTGCTGAAAAAATGACGATCATTCGCTAAGAATACAATCAAATAGCTAGAATTTTAATTAGGCAATCCACGCAAGAAACTTTTGCGTGGATTTGTTTATAGTCAGAACAACAGTACTATAGCTATCATTTATCTGATAGTTAGCGGATATCCGTACAAATTATCTGAGGCTAAAGATTTTTTTGAATTAGCATTCATATTGTTAGGGGATTGACCATATCTTGTGTTATCATGAAGACAACAACTTAGAGAGGAATGATATGTGTATGAAGAAAACGATGAAATGGATTTCGAGCGTTTTAGTGGCGTTCATGTTAGTGCTTTCAGTGTTGCCTACAGCGCAAGCAGCGGCCAATGTTCAAGATGTGATCAAAAAGATTAGCCAAGCTAATCAAAATGCTGACTCTGGTTTATTCAAAGGCAATATTACTATTACCTCTGAAGATAAAGGTAATAAAGAAGAAATCGGTACGGTTGATGGTGAATTCCAATTTGACCTTAAAGCTGCCCCTATGTTAGCCCTTAAAGGGAATTTAGCATCACAAATGGCTGGTTCTAAACCAATTGCTTTAGAAGCTTACATTAAAGATAATAAAGCCGCATTCAAAATGAATGATCAATGGCAACAAGCTGATGTTACTCAATACGTCAATGACTTTAAGAAACAATATGACGAAGCTAAAGCACAATATAAAGAACCAACTAAAGAACAATTAGCTTTACAAGAAAAATACATGGACTTTAAAGAAGAAGGTAACGAATATATCTTCACTTTAAAGAAAGACATCAAAGCGGAAGAGTTATATGCTGACTTAGATAAAGCTTATGATTTTGAAGCCATGAAAACAAAATCTTTAGAACAAGCTAAAGAACAAGCAAAAACCCAAGGACAAGAAATGACTCCTGAAATGGAAGCTGAAATGAAGAAGGCATTTGACAAAATGTATAGTCCTGAAACACTAGCTTTATTCTTAAAGAATAATCCTGTTATCGAAACTCACTATGATAAGAAGACTAACCAATTAACTAAGATGGTAGCTGATATTACTTTACCATTAAAAGAAATGATTGCTGCGGGTCAACCAGAAACAACTACAGCTGCTGAAAGTGATGCATCAGGTGCAAGCTTAAACGCAGCAAATGATGCACCAGAAAAATTAAACATCAAATTAGACTTTACTTTCTCTGGTTTAGGTGAAGCTCAAGATGTGCAAGTTCCTGAAGAAGCTCAAAAAGCTCCTGAAGCTGGTGCAGAATCATCATCTGAAGCATCAAGTAACTAATTCTAAAAGTTAGAGAATAAAAAGGTTGCCTAAGGGCAACCTTTTTTTGTGCAAGAAATCAAAGTTGTAAAAGGTAAGAGTCACGCTCACTTTTATGATACAATAGGATAAAGTTATACGTCGCAAACCAGTGGCGAGTGAAGGAGCTTCAATATGTATCAATATCCAGATGATAGTTTAATGTTGCATACTGACCTATATCAAATTAATATGTTAAAGACCTATTGGGAGCAAGGGTTAGCGGATCGAGTGGCCGTCTTTGAAGGTTATTTCCGACAAATGCCCTTCGAAAATGGCTATGCGGTATTTGCGGGATTAGAGCGTATTGTTCATTACCTAAATCATTTAAGTTTCTCCGAGACTGATCTTGATTATCTAGCCCAAACAGGACTATATCCGCCTGCTTTTCTAGCTTATTTACGCAATTTCGAATTTAAATGTACGGTTCGTTGTATGCGTGAAGGGGAACTTTGCTTTGCTGATGAACCTTTAATTCAAGTTGAAGGGCCTTTAGGTCAATGTCAGTTAGTTGAAACAGCGATTTTGAATATATTAAATTATCAAACCTTGATTGCAACTAAGGCAGCTCGGATCCGCACTGTCGTAGGCGAAGGAGACAAATTAGCCGAATTCGGAACGCGGCGGGCTCAAGAATTGGATGCGGCGATATGGGGGACTCGAGCAGCTTATATTGGGGGTTTTGATTCTACTTCCAACGTACGAGCGGGTAAAATGTTTAATATTCCAATTTCCGGAACCCATGCCCATTCTTTAGTTCAGGTCTATCGAGATGAATATCAGGCTTTTATGGCTTATGCCAAAACCCATCGAAATGTTGTTTTTCTGGTTGATACTTACGATACCCTCCGTTCAGGGGTTCCAACTGCGATTCGTGTGGCCAAAGAACTCGGCGATCAAATTAATTTTGTGGGTGTGCGAATTGATTCTGGGGATATGGCTTATCTGTCGAAAAAAATTCGTGAGCAATTGGATGAAGCTGGATTTACGCAAACCCGTATTATTGCTTCGAATGATTTAGATGAAAAAACGATTCTTAACTTACGAATGCAAGGTGCTAAGATTGATGATTGGGGAATTGGGACTAAACTAATTACGGCCTATGACCAGCCAGCCTTAGGAGGAGTCTATAAACTAGTAAGCATCGAAGATGAACACGGGCAGCGAGTGCCGACAATGAAGATTTCAAGCAACGCTAGTAAAATGTCGACACCTGGGGTTAAACAAGTTTGGCGAATTACACGCAACAAAGATGGAAAATCTGAAGGAGATTATATTACCTTTATGGAAGAGCGACCAGATCAATTGGATGAACTCTTTATGTTCCATCCTGTTCATACCTATATCAATAAGACGGTTAAAGACTTTACTGCGAAACCATTGCTAGTAACCATCTATCAAGAAGGGCAACAAGTTTATGAACTACCAACACTTGAAGCTATCAAGCAATATGCACAATCAAGTATAAATGCCTTGTGGGAAGAGTACAAACGAATCCTTAACCCCGAACATTATCCGGTTGACTTATCACAAAAATTATATGATGAAAAGATGGCTTCGATTAAAGCGATTCGGGAAAAGATCAAAGAAAATTATGAGAATACCAATATCTTTTTGAGAAAAGAAGATTAAGAAAGGAAGACGTCATGCGCCCTTTACAAGCTCAAATCATTCAAGAACTTAAGGTGCAAAGTCAGATTGATCCCCAAGAAGAGATACGGCGATCGATCGATTTTATGAAGGCCTATTTGTTAGCTCATCCTTTTTTAAAAAGTTATATTTTGGGTATTTCTGGGGGACAGGATTCTACCCTAGCGGGACGATTGGCCCAGATGGCGGTAGAAGAATTAAGGCAGGAACAGCCACAAGCAGACTATCGTTTTATTGCGGTTCGTCTTCCTTATGGACAGCAAGCTGATGAAGCGGATGCCCAAGCGGCCCTAGCTTTTATCCAACCCGATCAAGTGGTCGAAGTGAATATTAAAGCGGCGACTGATGCTATGGTGGCTGAATTAATTCAAGAAGGGCAAGCAGTTAGTGATTTTAATCGAGGAAATATTAAAGCTAGGCAGCGGATGATTGCCCAGTTTGCAATTGCCGGGCAGCAACAAGGGGCGGTTATTGGAACGGATCATGCTGCTGAAAGTGTGACGGGCTTTTATACAAAATTTGGCGATGGGGCAGCAGATATTGTGCCTTTATGGCGGTTAAATAAACGGCAAGGGGCTGCTATGTTACAACATCTAGGAGCGCCAGCCGCTCTATATCAAAAGATTCCTACTGCCGATTTAGAAGATGACCGGCCGATGTTAGCTGACGAAACGGCTTTAGGTGTAACTTATCAAGCGATAGATGATTATCTAGAAGGCAAATCGGTGTCGGAAGAGGCTGCTAATAAAATTGAAACTTGGTATTTGAGAAGCCAACATAAGCGCCACCTACCTATCACGGTTTTTGATGATTTTTGGCGTAAGTAGAAACTTAAACATAAAGGATGACTTGAAGGAGGAGAAAGATGCTAGCTGAATTTATTATGCCTTTTCTAGTAACAGCGGGACTCTCTTTTTTCCTAACAGCCAGCCTAGTTAAGTTAGCTAAACGCTATCGGTGGCTAGATCGTGATCCCCATAAACTTAAGCCGGATCAAGAGCGGGTGCCCAGCTTTGGTGGGGTTGCCTTGTATCTTAGTTTTTGGCTGGGGTCGGCTTGGCTAATGCCTTTTAATTTGTTTACGCTAGAACAGTGGTCAATCTTTTTGGCGGCCTCTTGTGTCTTGCTAGTCGGTCTTGCTGACGATATTTGGGAATTGCGACCTTGGCAAAAGTCAGTAGGGATTTTATTAGGGGCTCATATTATTTACTTTATGGGGGATATTCAATTTTCAACTACTTTGTTACCCGAGGTGTCACCTTGGATGTTTAATTTAATCTCCTATCTTTTAACGATTGCTTGGATTTTCTTTGTAACCAATGCCATTAATCTCTTAGATGGGATTGATGGTTTAGCGGCTAGTTTGTCTATGACATCGCTTGTGACTTTAATTATTACCACCTATTTCTTCAGTTTATCTATTCGTTTTTCTTTTTTGGCCATGCTGATCTTATTGGTGGCCGCTATTATTGGTTTCTTACCCTTTAACTGGTGTCCGGCTAAAATCTATTTAGGAGATACCGGGGCTCTCTTTATTGGTTTTATGTATGCCACGCTAACCGTTTCAAATCTGAAGAACGCATCGTTTTTCTCCTTGTTGTTGCCGGTTATTCTCTATGTTGTTCCCTTATTTGATGCGTTTTATGCTGCTTTTCGACGTATTTTAAAAGGTCAATCACCGGTTCGGGCAGATCAAGAACACTTACATCACCGGTTGCTACGTTTAGGCTTAAAGGAAAGTCAGGTAGTGTGGGCTATGTTGGGTATTACCATGGTGTTTTCGCTATTGGCTCTCTTTATTCAAGTGTTTAATCAATGGCGACAAGAGATTTTGCTCCTTGTGGGCGTTATGCTTATTGGGCTTGTTGTAATAATGGCAAAACTAGCCGGCAAGCCCAAAGGGTAAGCCGGCTAGTTTTCTTTTATGATGGGTGAATTAAGAGGAATATCAAGTTGCTGATGGCCTAGTTCTAGGATGGTTAGGCTAGCATGAAATTGGTCGGTGAGTTGCTCAATTAGTTTCTGACATTGGTCATCTTGGATGGTGAGTTTGAAGACTACCGTATCGGCATACTGGCAGTCTAAAAGATGAACAGCCAAGGGACTTTGATCGATAAAATAGCGGACTGAATCCACTTGTTTATAGGACATACCTACCGTTAAGACTGTTTGTTGACGGCTGTGAACAATCACTCTTTGTTCGTAAGCTTGTGCGAGACATTGGCTAACGCTTTGACTATAAGCTCGAATGAGGCCGCCAGTTCCTAGTTTGGTACCGCCAAAGTAACGAACGACTACGGCACCTATCTGACGTAGATGATGGTGGTTTAAGACCTCTAACATGGGAATGCCAGCCGTACCACCTGGTTCGCCATCATCACTTGTTCGATAAACTTGGCCATGGATATCTAGGATCATAGCTGAGCAATGGTGACTGGCTTTAGGATGTTGTTTGCGAAGTTTGGCAAGTTGATCATTAAAATCTGCTTCATCGGCTATTGGGAAGAGATAACAAATAAAGCGTGATTTTTTTATCTCGATTTCATAATCGATAGCCTGGGCCAATTTGATGTAATCCATGATGCATCCTTTCTAGTTGTTTCAATTGAGTTAATTATAACAATTGAACGACTAGACGTATAGGGACAAGACAGAACCAAGCTTTTTTGTTATAATGCCTAGTGTTCATTTTTTGCATGTAAATCATATATAGTTTAGTTATGACAAGTTAGAAGGAGATTTTTATGAAAACGGCCATCCTTGTTGATAGCACCGCCTATTTGAGTCCTAAAACGGCTCAACATCCGGATGTCTTTCAACTTAGTTTATCTGTTCATTTGAGTAATGGACAAATTCTGCCTGATTTGACCACAGATCATGAAAAGGCAGCTTTTTATCAATTATTACAAGATCAAGAAGTCTTACCTACAACCTCGCAACCCTCGCCCGCCGCTTATTATCAGGTCTTAGATCAAATCAAGGATCAGGGTTACGAAGCTGTGATTGGTATTTTTCTTTCTTCGGGAATAAGTGGAGCTTATCAAACAGCTCGGATGATTTTTGAGGAATACCAGGATCGGATGACCTTAGTTGCCTTGGACTCTAAAGGAGCTTCAGTTGTTATGGAAGACGTTGTTAACCAAGCTCTTAAGATGATTCAATTGGGGATGCCTATGGATCTGATGGTCGAGAAGTTAACTTGGGTCATTCAAGAGTCCCGCATCTATCTAATGGTGGAAGACTTAGATAATTTAGTCAAAGGTGGCCGTTTGAGTGCGGCTGGTGCCTTGATTGGTGGCTTGTTAAAGATTCGCCCCCTCTTGTATTTTAATCAAGAAGGTCAAATTGTCGTCTTTGAGAAAATCCGCACCAACAAGAAAGTTTATAGTCGTTGGAAAGAATTGGCTAAACAAGCCATTGAACAGTATCCTTATGGGGTCACTATTGGTTTTGCTCATGCGCAGGATGAATCAGAAATTCAGCGGGTAGCCGATGAAATTTTGTTTAACTATCCTGGACAAAAAGTCATCTTTAGTGAATTTGGTCCGGTTGTGGGAACGCATACCGGAATTCGTTCAAAGGGGATGGCCACGATTCCGCAGGCTCCCTTACATTTTTAATATAAAATCGTCCGCAGTCTCACACCCTTTTAGCTTACTTGGCTTTTGGGGTGTCTTTTTGTTGCTTTTGAAAATCATAAAAATGCTCTCTCTCTCGTTTTGGTGTAGTTAAACTAAAGGAGGGATGAAGATGGACTATGCTTGTTTCAATGGCATGGTTTTAAGTCGTCCGGAAGTCATAAAGCTTGCCCAAATGAATGGTCTAACGCCCAGTCAATTGAATGACTCTTTCTGGCAGGCCTTTACTTGTCAGCCTATGATCGAACGCCGGGGGAATCACTTAAGATGTCAGCGTTGTGGAAATCGTCAACGCCAAAGCTTTGCATGTTTGCCCAGGACTTCTACTGAGAAAGAACGCTATTATTGTCTTAATTGCCTAGTCATGGGTCGTCAGATTGAGGGGCAAGACTTGCTGATCTTGAAGGAGAAAGCTCCTATTCCGATAATGGCGGGGCCTTTGCTCGCATGGCAGGGTCAGCTTTCACCTCAACAAGCCCAAGTGTCTAAAGAACTGGTTGAATCTTTGAAAGACCCTCGTCCTCATCTTGTTCAAGCTGTGACTGGAGCCGGGAAGACAGAGATGGTTTTTGCTGTGGTTGAGGCGGTCTTACAGGAAGGGGGTCGAGTTGCTCTTGCTTCCCCGCGGGTAGATGTGATTCAGGAACTTGCTCCGCGCTTTAAGGAAGCCTTTCCTGTCGTTTCGCAACATGTCCGTTACGGCGGTCAAAGTTTTCAAGTGGGGTATGCCGCTTTAATATTGGCGACCACTCATCAACTCTGGCGCTTTAAATCGGCTTTTGATTTAGTAATCGTGGATGAGATTGATGCTTTTCCTTTTCGCGGGGATGCCAGTCTTCATGATGCTGTCGCAAGCGCCATTTGTCCTAAGGGAAAATGTATTTATTTGACAGCGACGCCGGATATCCACTTGCTAAAGGCGGTTCGACGGGGAAAAGTTATTCAGTCGATATTACCTGCCCGCTACCATCGCCATTCTTTGGTAGAACCTCAGTTTATTTGGTTGGGGGATTGGCGGCAAGCGATTGAGGAACGGCAAGAAAAATCTAGATTATTTGATCAAGTGAAATACTTTGTTGGTTTGCCAGGGGCCAAGTTAATTTTCATGCCTCATATCGGTTTAGCAAAAAGCTTATTTGCTTGGCTGAAAGATAGCTTAGGCCTTAAGGAGACTTGGGCTTGTGTTCATGCTGGTGATCCAGAGCGGAAGGAAAAGGTCCAAGCGCTCAGATCAGGAGACTTAGTTGGTCTGATTTCGACGACCATCCTTGAAAGAGGTGTTACGATTACTCAGGCTCAAGTCTTAGTGATTGGGGCTGAAGATACGATTTTTAATGCCGCTTCTTTGGTACAAATTGCTGGGCGAGTAGGACGAAAACCGACTTATCCAACGGGTTACTTGGCTTTCGGACACTATGGAGCCAGTTGGGCTATGAAGCAAGCTAGGCGAACTATTCGGCATATGAATCAGTTAGCACGGCAAAGGGGATTATTAGATGACTAGGACCTGCCTTTTGTGTCAAAATTCTTTGAGTAGCTCCCTGTCATGGCAAGAAATTTTCTCTTGTTGCCCCTTGAATCGTCAACATTATTGTCCGACATGTAGTCGCCATAAGCTGCTGCTTACTCCTTCCGATCAATTTTGCCAGGGATGCAGTCGTCCATTCACTTCTGCTGATGACCCATTTCAAAAAGGTTATATCTATCAAGAAGAAAACGGAGATAAGCATTATTATTGTTGGGATTGTTATCGCTGGCGTCAGCTAATGCCGGCAATTTGCTTACGTCATCAAGCTCTATTGGAATACAACCCAATTATGAAGCAGTGGCTTGCCTCGTATAAGTATGGAGGCGATGCTCGTTTGGCTGACTTTGTCGTCTCTGAATTACAAAATCTAGCTAAGAAATATAGCCATTATCAGTGGTTGGTTTTGCCCTCATCGCCGCAACATTTAGCCGAAAGAGGCTTTCATCCCTGCGAGCTATTGTTACAAGTTGCGGATATTGGTTATGCTTGCCCCTGGAATTATGTGGGGAATGGTCAAAGTCAAGCTAGTAAAAATCGCCAGCAACGTCTTCAATTAGCATCTCCCTTTGAGCTTAAGCGTGAACAGCTTTTGTCCCTTCAGCGTCCGTATTTAATTTTTGATGATGTTTATACAACAGGGGCAACAATGATGCGGGCGAAAAGGAGTCTTTTACAAGCGTTTGCGGCTGTTTCTGCCCCTTTAATGGCGGACGATTTAATCAGTTTTAGTCTCTTTAGAGAGACTTAATGGAAATTAAATAGCATAAATGTGATTGGAATAGGAATAGGTTGTTTGCGTTTTCATTTTTATAAGGATGTGGTATACTATAAAAAAGCAAAAGAGCTTTTGCTTTTTTAACTAACACATATTTGCTTTCTCGGCGTTCAGCGCTTAGTTAGTCCCTGTGTTAAATACCAATTGACTAGCGGAAGCTAAGTGTTAGCGCTAGTGAGCCTTATATCTGTTAGAAAACAATGTGAAATGAGGGATTTGTATGTTTAGTTACAATGTTCGTGGGGAAAATATCGAAGTAACCAAAGCCATTCGTGAATATGCTGAGAAGAAAGTAAGTAAGCTTGAACGATTCTTTACAGATGTGCCAGATGCGACCGCTCATGTAAACTTGAAAGTTTACCCAGATAAGACCGCGAAAGCTGAAGTAACCATTCCACTATCCTTCTTAGTGCTTCGGGCAGAAGAAACAACCCCAGATTTATATGCGTCTATTGACCTAGTGGTTGATAAACTTGAACGACAAGTCCGTAAATACAAAACAAAAATTCATCGCAAATCTAGAGAAAAAGGCTTTGAAGGAATTGCTGATGTGGAAGTTAGTCCAGTTGAAATGCCCCATGCTGAAATCCACGAAGAACCTGAATTGGAAATCGTTCGATCAAAACGCATTGATTTAAAACCAATGGATTCAGAAGAAGCTGTGTTACAGATGAATATGCTCGGTCACGATTTCTTTATCTACACGGATGCAGATTCTAATGAAATCAATATTGTTTATCGTCGTAAAGATGGACGTTTTGGCTTAATTGAGACAGCTACCTTATAATTAAAGCAATTTAATGCCACCAAGATTGAATTTTCTTGGTGGTTTTTTGTGTCTTTCAATAGAAAAGCGTTCAAATTGTAATTTAATAATGTTACAATGAATCAGTGAATACCAAAAATCATGAAAGCAACTAGCTTTCAGACTAAATTGAGTGTTATTAAAGGAGTTAAAGCATGGTTAATCTTAAACAGTTTTTTGAGAATGACAAAGCTGAATTAAAGAGAACAGGTAAAATTGCTGATAAAGTCATGGAGTTAGAATCGACATATAAACCTATGTCTGATGAAGAACTACGTGGTATGACTAAAGAGTTTAAAGAACGCTTAGCAAAGGGCGAAACGTTAGACGATATTTTGGTAGAAGCTTTTGCGGTTGTTCGTGAAGCAGCGCGTCGGGTCTTAGGTCTTTTCCCATATAAAGTGCAAATTCAAGGGGGTCTTGTCCTTCACAATGGTGACATCGCCGAAATGAAGACTGGTGAAGGTAAAACATTAACCGAAACCATGCCTGTATACTTGAATGCTTTAGCAGGTAAAGGGGTTCACGTGGTAACAGTCAATGACTACTTAGCTACTCGGGACTCAAAAGAAATGGGTGAAGTGTATCGTTTCCTTGGTTTAACTGTTGGTTTAAACCTTAATACGATGTCATCTGCTGAAAAACGAGCAGCTTATAATTGTGACATCACCTATTCAACAAATAATGAATTAGGTTTCGACTATTTACGTGATAACATGGTCGTTTATCAAGAACAAATGGTTCAACGTCCGCTTTACTATGCTGTTGTCGATGAAGTTGATTCAATCTTAGTCGATGAAGCACGGACACCATTGATTATTTCAGGACAAGCTGAAAAATCAACCGCTCTTTACACGCGGGCGGATTATTTCGTTAAAGGTTTGAAGGAAGAAGACGATTATACGATTGAGTTATCGTCTAAGAGTATCTCTTTAACGGACTTAGGTGTGGATAAAGCTGAGAAAGTCTTCCGCTTGCCAAACCTATATGATATTGAAAATACCGCTCTTGTTCACCATATTGACCAAGCGCTTCGGGCTAACTATATCATGTTACATGATATTGACTATGTCGTGGACGAAGGTAAAGTTAAAATCGTCGATCCATTTACAGGACGGATTATGGAAGGACGCCGTTACTCTGATGGCTTACACCAAGCAATTGAAGCTAAAGAAGGTGTAGAGATTGAAGACGAATCTAAAACAATGGCAACCATCACTTTCCAAAACTACTTCCGTATGTATGAAAAATTATGTGGGATGACAGGTACGGCTAAGACCGAAGAAGAAGAATTCCGCGAAATCTACAACATGAATGTAGTATGTATTCCAACGAATTCACCTGTTATTCGGGTGGATGCACCGGATTTATTGTATCCAAACTTAAAAACTAAATTTGCAGCCGTTGTGAAAGATATCAAAGAACGTCATGCTCAAGGCCAACCGGTCCTAGTGGGTACTGTAGCTGTTGAGACATCTGAATACCTTTCTCGTTTGCTAAATCAAGAAGGCATTCCTCACGAAGTTCTCAACGCTAAAAACCACTTTAAGGAAGCTGAAATCGTTATGCAAGCCGGTCAACGGGGAGCGGTAACCATCGCTACCAACATGGCTGGTCGGGGAACCGATATCAAGTTAGGATCAGGCGTTAAGGAAGTAGGCGGCTTATGTGTCATCGGTACAGAACGTCACGAATCACGCCGGATTGATAATCAATTGCGTGGTCGGGCCGGTCGTCAAGGGGATCCAGGTGCTTCTCAATTCTACTTATCTTTAGAAGATGATTTGATGCGTCGCTTTGGTTCGGAACGTATTCAAGCTATGTGGCAAAATTTAAATGCCAACGAAGCAGAAACCGAAGACTTAGTCTTGAAGAGCCGTTTCTTATCTAAACAGGTTGAGTCTGCGCAAAAACGAGTGGAAGGAAATAACTACGATACACGTAAGAATGTCCTTGAATACGATGAAGTTATGCGTGAACAACGGGAAGTTATCTATAATCAACGTCAACAAATTATTCGTTCGGAAGAATCTTTAACACCGATTGTTAAAGGAATGATCAAGCGAACAATCGAACAGCAAGTTGCCTTAGCTACTGAAGGCGACAAGAAGAACTGGAATTTAGAAAGCTTAGAAGAATTTATGTTATCGGCTCTCTTTAATCCAGAACAAGTGAATATGGCTGAACTAGAAGGTAAGAGTCCTAAAGAGTTAACAGCTTATATCTATGATAAGGCTGAAAATCTTTACGATGAAAAGTTAGCTCAATTGAATGGGCCTGAACAAATCTTGGAATTTGAAAAAGTGATTATTTTGAAAGTGGTTGACGCTAAATGGACCGACCATATCGATATGATGGATCATTTGCGGACCGGTGTTGGTTTGCGGGCTTATGCGCAAACGAATCCTTTAACCGAATACCAAACTGAAGGCTATGAACGGTTCCAAGAGATGGCGGCGGGTATTGAATACGATGTGACACGGTTTGTCATGAAAGCCCAAGTGCGCCAAAATGTGGAACGGGAGCAAGTGAATAATCCACAAGCGGTTCGTCGTCCAGGTACTTTGCCAACGAACGTAACCAAAACCAGAAAAGGTTAATTCTAGTTTGTAATGGAATCCTTTAGTAGACCTTATCTGCTAAAGGATTTTTTGGTTTAAAAAAACAAAGGAGTGAACAAATGGAACTATATGAAGTAAAACAATTTATTGAAGAGGCCCATCAACAGCTTGAAACAACAAGGGGGTCTCTTTGACTTAGATAAATTAGAAGCGGATATTGCAGAATATGAATATCAAATGACTGCTCCAGGATTTTGGGATGATAATGAAGCGGCCCAAAAAGTCATCAATCAATTAAATGAAGCTAAAGCCTCTTATCAAACCTCTTACGACTTAGAGACACAACTAGAAGAGATTGAAATGGCGCTTGAACTATATGAAGAGAGCCAAGATAGCGACATTTTTGACGAAATGGTTCAACAAGTTGAAACGCTACAAGCAGCCTTGGCAGATTACCAACTAAAAATGCTTTTATCTGGTGAACACGATCGGGCTTCGGCTATTTTAGAAATCCATCCAGGGGCGGGTGGAACCGAGTCGCAAGACTGGGGGTCTATGTTGTTACGGATGTATCAACGCTGGGCTGATAAACAAGGTTATCAAGTGACGGTGATCGACTATCAAGATGGCGAAGAAGCAGGGATTAAGAGTGTGACCCTTGAGATTGAAGGAATCAATGCCTATGGTTATTTGAAATCAGAAAAAGGGGTACACCGTTTGGTTCGTATCTCACCTTTTGATTCGAATAGTCGGCGCCATACCTCTTTCTGTTCAGTTGAAGTCACCCCCATGTTAGACGACACGATTGAAGTCGATATCAATCCCGATGATCTCCGGGTCGATTATTTCCGCGCAAGTGGAGCAGGTGGTCAACATATCAATAAGACCTCTTCAGCTGTCCGGATTACCCATATTCCAACTGGAATTGTGACCCAAAGCCAATCGCAACGGTCTCAATTTCAAAATAAAGATTTGGCGATGAACCTATTGAAGGCCAAGCTTTACCAATTAGAAGAAGAGAATAAAGCCAAAGAATTAGCGGCCTTAAAAGGGGAACAAAAAGAAATTGGCTGGGGATCGCAAATCCGTTCTTATGTCTTCCATCCTTATTCGATGGTCAAAGACCATCGGACCAATTATGAAGTGGGTAACACCCAAGCGGTTATGGATGGTGACTTGACGGGCTTTATTGATGCCTACCTAAAATGGTTAATCCAGGACACACTGGCGGAATAAAGCTTTAATTGATACATAAATGAAACCCTTCTGTGATACCTTCTGACTCGCTTCATGGTATGATAGATTAGGAAAACTATAAAGAAGGTGACAAAAAATGATTCAATTATCACATGTCGATAAACAATATGATAACGGCATTATGGGTATCGAAGATGTCTCACTTCGGATTGAACAAGGCGAATTTGTCTATTTAATTGGGCCCTCTGGGTCAGGTAAATCGACCTTTATGAAATTACTTTATCGTGAAGAGAAAGCAAGTTCAGGAACCATCCAAGTGGGTAAATATGCCGTTCACAAGATTAAAAAACGGGATATTCCTATGTTGCGTCGTTATGTAGGCGTGGTCTTTCAGGATTTTAAATTATTACCCCAATTGACGGTTTATGAAAATGTGGCCTATGCTTTGGAAGTAACCGGCAAGAGCGGTAAATTCATTAAACAACGAGTGGGCCAAGTCTTAGATCTAGTTGGCTTACGCTACAAGATGAACTTACTCCCACAAGAGTTATCCGGAGGAGAACAACAACGGGTAGCCATTGCCCGCGCCATTGCTAATGAGCCGAATATTCTTATTGCCGATGAGCCAACCGGGAACTTGGACCCTGAGACGGCTTTGGAAATCTTCCATGTGCTTGAGGCAATCAATCAAAGTGGGACTACTGTAATCATGGGTACTCATAATGAACAATTGGTTAACCAATACAAACATCGAGTGATCCGTTTACAAGATGGGCGCTTAGTCAGTGATGAACACGAGGGGGAATATCATGATACTCTTTAGAAATTTCTTCCGTCATGTCCGTGATGGCTTACGCAATTTATTCCGTAATGGTTGGATGACCATGGCATCGATATTGACCATGGCTTTGACTTTGTTCATGATTTCCGGACTAATCATCTTAATGGGCAATGTACAAAAAGTAACTCGCGATATGGAGAAAGGGATTCAAATTCATGCCTATATTGATTTGGCAGCAAACGAACAAGATGAAGCCAACCTTTATCATGAAATAGAAGCCATTGATCATGTCAAAAAAATTACATACCGTAGTAAAGATCAGGAATTACAAGATTTAATTAAGACGATGGGTAAAGACTTTGACTTGTTTGAAAAGGATAAAAATCCGCTTCATAATGTCTATCTTGTTGACGTCGATAAACCTGAGTTTGTTAAACCGGTGACAGAACAAATCGCTAATCTTAAGTATATTTCAGATGCCAAAAATGGTGGTATGAATACTGAGAAGCTCTTTAAGAGCATCAATGTTGTTCGTTATGTTATGGCCTTAGTGGCTGCGGTTTTCGTGATTATTGCGGTCTTATTAATCTCGAACACCATTCGCTTAACCATTTACGCTCGTCGCCATGAAATTGAGATTATGCGCTTAGTCGGTGCCAAGAATGGCTTTATCCGTGCACCATTCCAAATTGAGGGAACCTTGATTGGTATCATTGGAGCTGGATTGGCATTCGGCGCTTTATATGCGGTATATGAAGGTATTCAAACGGCAGCGCCAAGACAATTTGGTATTCAAAACCTAGCCTTATTACCAACCTGGCCCCTTTTCTGGTATGTTTTAGCCATTATGTTGGTTGTGGGGACCCTACTAGGTTTTGTGGGAGCTCGACGATCCATGAGCAAATTCTTGCAAGTTTAAGAATCGAATGGTCATAGAATAAATAGCTAATTGATAGAAAAAAGAATCCTTCCATTTGGAAGGATTCTTTTTTTATGGTTCATAATATCCCAGTGAAATTGAAAGAAATATTTGATTAGGGGAAAAAATATTGATATGCTTCCTAGTGAAGCTTAGACACAATTAGATGGAGGAAACAATGGTGCGTAAAATATTAATCGTCGATGATGAACCTCATTTATTGACACTTTTGGAATATAATTTAGTCCAAGCGGGCTACGATGTACAAGTGGCTGATAACGGTCTAGATGCCTATAATCGAATTATTGCTGAGAAATTCGATTTTATCATTCTAGATGTCATGTTGCCAGGCATGGACGGGATGGATGTTTGCCGTCGTGTTCGCCAAAAACAAGTTGCCACGCCAATCCTCATGTTGACAGCAAAAGATGGTGAATATGAAAAAATTATTGGCTTAGAATTGGGAGCAGACGATTATATGACTAAGCCCTTTAGTCCACGTGAAGTGGTTGCTCGGGTTAAGGCGATTTTGCGTCGGGTCAGTCAAGATGCTTTGCCTGAACAAATTGTAGCGACTAAAGAAAACGCTGGAACGAATGATCATAAAGAAGGTCAAGCTGATGCATCTGAAAATAGTCAGACTGAAGCTGATGGCAACCAATGCATGGTATTAGGTGATGTGGAAATTTTTACTGATCGCTATGAAGTTCGGGTGAAAGGGGAAGAGATTGAAATCACCCCAAAAGAGTTTGAATTGCTGGTTTACATGGCGTCACGCAAAGGACGTATTTTGAGCCGGGAGCAATTGCTCAATCGTATTTGGAATTTTGATTATGCTGGTGAAACGCGCATTGTCGATGTCCATGTCAGTCATTTACGTGAAAAAATCGAACAAGATACCAAACGGCCGCAGTACATTAAGACTGTCCGCGGCTTTGGCTATAAATTTGAGGTTCCGGGAGAATGAGGAAGTCCGGCTATAATAGTCTGCGTAATCGCTACTATAAAATTATTTTTTTAGGGCTAGCGATTCTTCTGTTGCTTTTCTCGCAGTATTTAAGATTCAATGTTCATGAACTCATTCGCAAACCATTAGCTGATCAAACCCATTTTGCTATTAAAGAATTGTCTTATGATATGGACTATGTGCGACCAGAGCAAATGCAGGAATTGGCGGGGCGTTTGAATCAGTATTGGTTGAAACGAAATGCGCAAATCTTTGTCGTGGAGAATACCATTCTCAAAGAAAAAGAAGGGCAGACGCTCATTCCAACACGTGATTTCATTTCGACTAACCAAGCCAATTTGCAAATTTCAACCTCAGAAAGCCGGATTTGGGCAAAAAAGATGTTAGCCCATAAAAATTTTGAAGTTTTTTGGAAAGATGCTCAATTTTATACTTTAGCGACCCGGATTAAACAAACTCAGCATGAATATTGGTTGGTTCAACGTTTCCCTTTGGCCAATTTTAGTCAAGAACACAAGTTATATTGGACAATCTTTGCGAGTGTGACGTTGTTGATGTTAGCGATTGCGACGATTACTTACCGGGCAGTTGAACGCTATATTACCCAACCCATTCAGGAAATTGATCTAGGTTTGCATCAGGTTTTAGAAGGGGATTTTAGCTTTGACTATAATAATCACTATTACCCAGCCATTGATTTGTTAGGGCAAACCGTAACGAGTTTGAAGAATAATCTAGCCAATCAGCAGGTGGAATTGAGTTCTAGCGAGCAAAGACTTTCTTTGCTGCTTGACCATGTTATTTTAGGTGTTTTAGTAGTCGATCAGACAGGCCATATCCAAGTCTATAATCCGGCGGCTTCAACCTTATTAGGACTAGAAAAGAGCGCCTTGGGTCGGTCATATCAATCAGTGATTAAGTCCTTTGTCTTAGCCAATATGATCCAGCAGGTGCTTGAAAATCGGACAGCTTTACGAGATGAAGTTGAATTATTTATCCCTAAGTCGCTGTTCCTCGATGTCAACATAGTCCCTTATCAAGAAGCGAATCAAGACGAACCGCTTACGATGGTTTTACTCTATGATATAACCCAGATTAAACGGTTGGAAACGGTCCGAACTGAATTTGTTTCCAATGCTTCTCATGAATTAAGAACACCTGTAACAGCTATTAAAGGCTTTGCTGAAACCTTGTTGGAAGGTGCGATAGCTGATCCAGTTTTGGCCAATAAGTTTGTCAGTATTATTGCCCATGAAAGTAATCGTTTGGAACGAATCATTGCTGACATTCTTGAATTGTCGCGGATTGAAAAGCAGACGGTTAGTGCACCTGTTGTAGCTGAATTTGATTTAGTTGCGGTGGCTCATGCTATGGCTCAGTATTTTGATAAGAAAGCTCATAAGAAAGCAATTACTATCCATGTTCATGCCAATCAAGATAAAATTTTAATGCAAGCTGATCAACATCGAATCGAACAAATCTTAACTAATTTGATTGACAATGCCTTGAACTATTCAGATGTTGAGGGGCGGATTGATTTATATGTGAATCATTTAGACAGTGAAATCGAGCTTATTGTTCAAGATACCGGTATGGGGATTCCTGAAGAAGACCAAGCCCGAATTTTTGAACGTTTTTATCGAGTAGATAAAGGGCGAAGCCGCAATTCAGGTGGAACCGGACTGGGCTTGTCCATCGTGAACAACCTGGTTAAGGTATTGAATGGCCATATTGAAGTGGAAAGCCAAGTTGGCAAAGGATCTAAATTTAAATTATATTTTCCAAGCGAAGACTAAATTTACATAAAATTTACAATACAGCCTATTAAATCAATAACCGCATAATTTTCATGAATTTAAGTATGTTTTCATGAAAATTATGCGGTTTTTGTAACAATCTTTACAATTAACCAACCTTAAAATTTACATTCGCTCGTTACAATAGTCTTGGAACAGTAGGCCTCATGAGAGTGATGTAACTGGATTTCGAGATTTTTAGAGTAGGAGTAGTGACATGAGTTCAAATTTTAAAGAAAAATTCATGAAGTATGTCTTTATGTTTTGTGCGTCCATTTCCATTATTTCCATCATCCTGATTTTTTATTTTATTTTTTCAGGTGGACTGCCTTTTATTATGGAAGAAGGAATTGGTCATTTTGTGTTTGGCATGAAATGGAAGCCAACTGCGTCTGAACCTTTGTTCGGTATTTTGCCGATGATTGTGGGTTCCTTAGTAGTTACCATTGGTGCGATTATTGTGGGGGTTCCGATCGGTGTTTTAACAGCCATCTTTATGTCGCATTTTTGTCCGCCTAAATTATATCGTTGGGTAAAACCAGCTATCAACTTAATGGCAGCTATTCCGTCGATTGTATATGGTTTCTTCGCGTTACAAATCTTTGTTCCTTTCTTCCGCTTTTTAGGAGGTTCAGGAATGAACTTGACGACGGCTTCGGTTTTATTAGGGATTATGATTTTACCAACCATTATTGGGATTTCAGAAGCCTCTCTTAGAGCAGTTCCGGCGTCTTATTATGAAGCCAGTATTGGTTTAGGGGCTACTCATGAACGCTCTGTGTTGAAGGTCATCGTACCAGCAGCTAAATCAGGGATTTTATCAGGTATTATTTTGGGGATTGGTCGGGCGATTGGTGAAACCATGGCTGTAATCCTAGTAGCGGGTAACCAGGCTCGGATTCCTAAAGAATTAAATGATGGAGTTCGGACCTTAACGACTAATATTGTATTAGAAATGGCCTATGCAGCTGGCCGGCATCGTGAGGCTTTAGTAGCAACCTCTGTAGTCTTATTTGTCTTCATTATTATAATTAACTCCATCTTCATGATGATTAAAGCGAAAGGAGACCAAAACTAATGAAATTTTTTAAATATTTAGTCTGGGCTTCTGCTATTTTTACGGTAGGTATTTTACTATATATAGTAGGGTTCATCTTCATGAATGGTATTACCGCCATTAAACCAGAAATCTTTGCTTGGACTTACAACACAAGCAATGTTTCGATGATGCCATCGATTATTTCAACTTTAATCGTTGTCATCGTTGCCTTAATTATTTCGACACCAATTGGTGTATTTACTGGTTTTTATTTGGTTGAATATGCGGATCGTTCGAGTAAATTCTTGCCAATTATCCGTTTAGCAACTGACACCTTAGCAGCTATTCCATCTATTGTATATGGTTTGTTTGGGATGTTATTTTTTGTTATTCAAATGAAATTCCAATTTTCATTGATTGCCGGGATTTTGACAATTTCAATCATGATTTTACCTGTTATTATCTCGTCGACTGAAGAAGGGCTTTTATCAGTTAATAACTCCTTGCGGATGGGCTCATTGGCTTTGGGTGCAGGTAAATTAAGAACCATCTTTACGGTGGTTTTACCAGTGGCTATGCCAGGGATTCTTTCAGGTATCATCTTAGCTATCGGGCGGATTGTCGGCGAAACAGCTGCTCTGCTCTTCACACTGGGATCAGCAACGGGTATGCCGCGTAATTTATTCTCTTCTTCGCGAACCTTGGCTTTACACATGTATGTCCTTTCATCAGAAGGATTCCACGTCAAAGAAGCCTATGCGACTGGAGCCGTCTTAATCATCTTGGTATTGATTATTAATTCATTATCTACATACTTGAGTAACAAGCTTAGCCAAGGAGGAAAATAAACCATGACAAATAATGTTAAATTTAAAATTACTGATCTAGATTTCTATTACTCAGATTTCCATGCGTTAAAGAATATTAATATGGAAATTGAAGAAAAACTGGTAACTGCTTTTATCGGACCTTCTGGTTGTGGTAAATCGACATTTTTAAAAACGTTGAACCGTATGCAAGATTTGGTTCCTGGTACTCGAGTTGACGGTAAGATTGAGTTAGATGGACAAGATATCTACCAAAAGAATTACGATGTAAACTTATTACGGAAAAAAGTTGGTATGGTATTCCAACAACCAAACCCATTCCCTAAGAGTATCTATGATAATATCGCTTATGGACCACGTACCCATGGGATAAAAGATTCTAAAGAGTTAGATCGCATTGTTGAAGAAAGTCTTCGTGGCGCAGCTATTTGGGATGAGGTAAAAGATAAGTTAGACCGCCGGGCAACCGATATTTCTGGTGGACAACAACAACGGATTTGTATTGCTAGAGCGATTGCTAACCAACCAGAAGTTTTACTTATGGATGAACCAACTTCAGCCTTGGACCCAATTTCAACTAACAAGATTGAAGAGCTCGTTCACGAGTTAAAAGATAAATATACGATTATTATCGTTACTCACAATATGCAACAGGCCGCTCGTATCTCGGATAAAACTGCTTTCTTCTTAACAGGTGACGTGGTAGAATTCAATGATACTGAAGCAATCTTCTCAACTCCGCAAGATCAACGTACAAACGACTACATTTCAGGTCGCTTCGGTTAATTATTTTGTTCATTTGGACCATTAAAGGAGGTTTATCATGAGAACTACTTATATTCATGAATTAGAAGAATTCCACAATCACTTAACCCGTTTAGGACATGCAGCGAACGAATCGGTTCATAAAGCTGTTAAAGCCTATGTTGAACATGACCTTGAATTAGCTCACGAAGTATTCAGTGATGATTTACGCATTAACGCTTCAACAGCGGACATTGAAAAAGAAGCTTATCGCTTAATTGCTCTACAACAACCAGTTGCGGGTGACTTACGCATGATTTTTACGGTTCTTCATGCTTCAATGGATCTTGAACGAATTGCTGACCATGGAGTAAACATCGCTCGTTCTTTACTAAGAAGAGAACCAGACGCAGGTGAAGTATCTAAAGTAGCTGATAAAATTTCAGCTATGGCTGAAATTACCCAAGCAATGATTACGGATGTGATTTCAGCATTTATCAATCAAGATATCGAAGCTGCTCGTGAAATTGCGACACGTGACTCACAAGTGGATATGCTCTTAAAAGATATCTATCGTGAAACAAGCTATCGTATGCAACAAGATACAGAATTAATTAATTTAGGTTTAAATTACATAGGGGTAGCGACTAACCTTGAACGAATGGGTGATTATGTTACTAATATTTGTGAACGTGTTATTTTCTTAAATAGCGGCGAAATCGTGGAATTAAATTAAAGTAAATTAAACTCTATATGAATTATTAAAGAATGAGAAGGACAAAACTTCTCATTCTTTTTTATATAACATTCATGTTAATTAAAAAGGTAAAATATTCATGTTTACTAGTTTAAAAACAAAAGACAAAAGTCTAAAACGAGATCGTGAGATAAGGAATAAGGGATGAATTTACATAAAATTTACATAGAATTTACAGTGAATTTATAATCGCTCGCTATAATAAACATGTACTGATAAGAAACTATCAGTGGTTTTACTTTGCCGTTCGCAAAGAATCAAAGCATTAAAAAGGAGAATAGTGATGAAAAAATCATTAAAAGCTTTACCATTAGTAGCAGTTATGGGTCTTGGACTTTCTGCAGTAGTTCCAGTTTTCGCTCAAGAAGGTGAAATCAACGTAATCTCTCGTGAAGAAGGTTCTGGTACTCGTGGTGCTTTCGTTGAAATCGTTGGCGTAGTAAACGATAAGAAAGATGACATGACAACTGATACAGCTGATATCCAAAACGGAACTTCAGGTGTTATGCAAGCTGTTGCTGGTAACCCTCAAGCTATTGGTTATATCTCATTAGGTTCTTTAGATGATTCAATCAAAGCTTTAAAAGTTGACGGTGTTGAAGCAACTGCTGAAAACGTTAAATCTGGTGACTACAAAATCTCTCGTCCATTCAACGTTGTATGGCCTAAAGATGGTATGTCTGACTTAGCTAAAGACTTCTTAAGCTACATCCACTCTAAAGAAGGTCAAGCTATTGTTGAAGCTGAAAAATACATTTCAGTTACACCTAAAGATGCTAAAGATCAAGAATTAAAAGCTTACGAAAAACAAGATGGCTTAAAAGGTCAACTTAACGTTGTAGGTTCTACTTCAGTAACTCCATTAATGGAAAAATTAGCTGAAGAATACCAAAAAGTTAACCCAGATGTTAAAATCGAAATCACTTCTAACGGTTCAACTGCTGGTATCCAAGCTGCTGAAGATAAATCAGCTGACTTAGGTATGGCTTCTCGTGAACTTAAAGATGAAGAAAAAGCTAAATTAGATGCTGATGCTATTGCTTTAGACGGTATCGCTGTTATCGTTAACAAAGAAAGCAAAACTGAAGACATCACTTTAGAAAACATCAAGAAAATCTTCCTTGGTGAAATCACTGAATGGGAAGAAGTAAAATAATTAATTCCCGTTAAGAGTCACTCTTATTCAAAGACTTGGACAACCCCTACTGTCCAAGTCTTTTTTGTGTTGTGCGAACATATATTCGCTTGTCGAGCCTGGTTTATGGTATACTCAAGAAGTAATGTAATGGTAAGACTGAAGGAGGTCTTGAACCTTGGTGAGAGATAAAATTGTAGTAAAAGGGGCCCGTTCCCATAACTTAAAGAATGTGAATTTGGAAATCCCGCGTGATAAATTTGTCGTTATGACGGGCTTATCGGGTTCGGGTAAAAGCTCCTTAGCTTTTGATACTTTATATGCTGAAGGACAACGGCGCTATGTAGAAAGTCTATCGACGTACGCTCGTCAATTTCTCGGTCAGATGGATAAGCCGGATGTGGATTCGATTGAAGGTTTGAGTCCAGCCATATCGATTGACCAAAAAACCACCAGTCAAAATCCCCGGTCTACTGTTGGAACTGTAACAGAAATTAATGACTATCTGCGTTTATTGTATGCGCGGGTGGGGGTGCCTTATTGTCCACACCACCATATTCCCATTGAACGACAAAGTGTCGAACAGATGGTTGATCGAATTCTTGAGTTGCCAGAAGGAACTAAAATACAACTATTTGCTCCACTAGTTCGAGAACAAAAGGGACAACATAAAAAAATATTTGAAAGAATTAATAAAGAAGGTTTTGTTCGCGTAAGAGTCGATGGCCAGGTTTATGATGTGATGGAAGTACCTGAGCTAAATAAAAATGCGAAACACACAATTGAAGTAGTCGTTGACCGGATTGTAGTTAAGCCGGGAATTCGGTCGCGTTTATTCGACTCAGTAGAGATCGCTCTCAAACAAGCTGATGGGTATCTAGTGGTTGATGTGATTGAGGGTCAAACCCTTTACTTTAATGAACATTTTGCTTGTCCTCACTGTGACTTCTCGGTGGATGAGCTCGAACCTCGTCTTTTTTCTTTCAATGCACCATTTGGTGCTTGTCCAGATTGTGATGGCTTAGGTTCACGTTTAACGGTGGACGAAGATCTTGTTGTGCCGGATCCGAATCTCACATTAGCCGAAGGGGCAATGTCAGCTTGGAATCCGATATCGTCAACCTACTATCCATCAATGTTGGAACAATTTTGCCAACAGATGAAGATCCCTATGGATATTCCTTATCGTCAACTTAGTTCAGACCAACAAGAATTAGTGAAATATGGGTCGCCGGATAAGCTTTTTAAATTTCGCTATCAACCTATGATGTCGAAAGGAAAAATGAAAGAAGTTGAAATGAATTTTGAAGGCGTGATGAATAATATTAGTCGTCGCTACCATGAAACAAATTCAGATTTTACGCGTGAAACTCTAAGACAATATATGACAGAGCTAGAATGTCCAACTTGCCACGGTCAACGGTTAAATGAAGTCGCCTTATCGGTTAAAGTGGGCGAATTGAATATTGCTCAAGTTGCCGATATGGCAATTGGACAAGCTTTAACGTATTTTAAGGAGCTTACTTTCCCTAAAGCTAAACAAATGATAGCCAAACCTATTATTAAAGAAATTGTGGACCGTTTGGAATTTTTGAATAATGTGGGGCTCGAGTATTTAACGCTTAGTCGGGTGGCTGGCTCCTTGTCAGGTGGCGAAGCACAGCGGATTCGTTTAGCTACTCAAATCGGTTCAAACTTAAGTGGGGTTCTATATATTTTAGATGAACCGTCGATTGGCCTCCATCAACGAGATAATGGCCGTTTGATTGATTCCTTGAAGAAAATGCGTGATTTAGGCAATACCTTAATCGTTGTTGAACACGATGAAGAAACTATGTTGAGCGCAGATTATATTATTGATATTGGCCCTGCTGCGGGTGAACACGGTGGCCAAGTTGTAGCTCAAGGCACGCCAGCGGAAATCATGAAAGATCCTAATTCCTTAACTGGTAAATATCTTTCTGGTCAAGAACGAATTGATGTACCAAAGGTCCGTCGTCAAGAGGACCGAGGCTGGGTGTCCGTGAAGGGGGCTCAGGAAAATAATTTACAAAATGTGGATGTAGCTTTTCCGATTGGTCGTCTAACTTGCGTGACGGGAGTTTCTGGCTCAGGAAAAAGTACCTTGGTCAATAAAATTTTGAAGATTGCTTTAACCAAACAGTTAACCTCAACTAAGGAGCGACCAGGAAAATTTGAATCACTTTCGGGTTATGAGGGGCTAGAGAAAGTGATTGATATTGATCAAACCCCAATTGGCCGGACACCGCGGTCGAATCCGGCGACTTATACGAGTGTTTTTGATGATATTCGAGACTTATTTGCTCAAACAAACGAAGCTAAAGTTAGAGGTTATAATAAGGGTCGCTTTTCTTTCAACACCAAGGGGGGGCGCTGTGAAGCCTGCTCTGGTGGAGGAATTAATAAGATTGAGATGCATTTTTTACCTGATGTTTATGTTCCGTGCGAAGTGTGTGGCGGTAAGCGATACAATTCTGAAACGTTAGAAATCACCTACAAAGGTAAAAATATTGCCCAAGTATTAGAGATGACCATTGAAGAGGCCGTTGAATTCTTTGCGGCGGTACCAAAAATTAAGCGTAAGTTGCAGACCTTGTTAGATGTAGGACTAGGCTATGTAAAACTGGGACAGTCAGCGACGACTCTTTCTGGCGGTGAAGCACAACGGATGAAATTAGCGGCTGAGTTGCAGCGGGTTTCTAGTGGCAACACCTTCTATATTTTGGATGAACCTACGACTGGTTTGCATCAGCACGATATTCGTAAACTTCTCGAAGTAATTAATCGCTTAGTTGAAGCCGGTAACACCGTGGTCATTATTGAACATAATTTAGATGTCATTAAAACGGCTGACTATATTATCGATATGGGACCTGAAGGCGGCGCTAAGGGAGGTCAAGTGGTAGCAACAGGGACTCCTGAAGAGGTCGCAAAGGTGAAAGATTCGTATACGGGTCACTATTTGAAAGATTTATTAAAATAAATGAATGAAGGACTAAGGAAGGATCAATAAATCCATCCTTAGTCCTATGTTATTTTCTGCGAGTATTGGCATAATGAAGACAGTAAGCGTGGTTGTGAATAACTTAGTCAATATGTTTTCTAGGAGGAAACGTCATGAATGAAAAAGAACGAATTATTGAACTGGTCAAAAAAGAGGTTATTTCGATGGAAGAGGCTTTGCGATTATTAGAAGCTGAGGCGCAAAGAACCAAGTCAAGCCAAGGTAAAACTCAGGTTCAAGTTGATAAGACTTCATTAACGGATCAAGAAGCAGCAGATTTTCTTGAAACAGTCAATGGTTTATCAACTAAACTGGATCAGCTAATACAACAGAAAGAGGCTGTAGAGCAAGACTTATTGATTACTCGCCAACGGCTTCGTGAATTTGAGGTGTTTGCCGAATTAGAAGAATTGTCGGATGAAATGCGTGAAAAACAAAATGGCTTGATGCAAGAAAGCCAAACGCTTGAAGGGCAAGTGACTCAGTTGGAAGCAGACATCCAAGCGACGCAAGTTCAGCTTGATTCCCAAAAACCCGAGGCTGAATTTCGGCAAGAGTTTAAACGTTTAGTCAGTCAAGCGAGTGAACAAGTAGCTGAAGTAGCTAGTCAGTTCTCGGTTGAAGCGGTTAAAGAATCGGGACGTTTAGGTCAAAAAATGAAAGAATTTAGCCGTAACTTTAAGCTTAAAGATATTCATATTGATGATGCTAAAGTCAAATTAAAAATGCCTTGGGTGAAGACCAGTCAATTGGCCCATACCTTTACTTTCCCAAGTGAAGGGGTAGACTTTATTGATGTCGATTTGCTGAATGGTCAAGTTCGAGTGGAAACCTATGAAGGGAATCAAATCGAAGTCGTTTCGAATCTTAGTTTCTATGGTGATCATGATGAAGTGAGTCCCCAAGCCTTTGAAGACTTAGCCACTATTTCTTGCCAGGATGGACACCTTGTTTTCTGGGTGAAGACGCCTCGCCTAGCTGTCGATGCCACTATTCGCTTGCCGCGACGCCAGTATCAAAGTGTGAAGCTAGCTACAACCCATGGTGACCAATTCATTGACAATCTAACCGTTAAAGAAATGAAGTCAGCTAATAAAAATGGTGATTTAACAATTAAACAAAGTCAAACTGATTTACTTGATATTAATCATTTGAACGGTGAGACTCATCTTGAAGATAATCAGATTAAAGATATTGTCTTTGCTAATTTTAATGGTAATTTGCGAATCAAAGGCGCTTTTGAGACTTTGACAGCCGATTCAGTCAATACGCAATATTATATCACTAAGACGGATCAAGCCCCTGCCAATATCAAATTAAAGACTGCCAATGGTGATATCAAAGTAGCCATTCCAATAGCCCTGTCTTTCAAGGCAGATGCACATTACCATTTCGGACAATTGAAACATCGCTTTACTGATTTGACTTCTGAAACTATTGGTAAAGAAAAGGGTCAAATAGAACGACACAACGATCAAAATCAGTCTCAGGTATTATTGAGTTTAGAAACGGTGCGTGGCACAATATATTTGAAAGATCATCAAAATTAAAAAGGAGCGAAAAACTATGTCAACTTACAAACGGATTTACAAATCTTCAACGGATAAGAAAATTATGGGTGTGTGCGGCGGTTTAGGTGAATATTTCAATATTGATCCAACGATTGTGCGGGTTTTAGTAGCTGTCTCAGTTGTTTCAGGTTTACCTGCCATTCTGTATTTTATCTTAGGTTTTGTGCTTCCATATGATTATGAAGTTAAAGCGAGTGGCATGGGACGTCAATCGTTTGTCAATCCCTCTAAAAGCACTAAAGTAAGCTATCCTGAATATACAACGGATACCCGTAAAAATGAAGAAGACGCTTGGGGCGACTTCTAAATCAATGACTCACTAAGCCAGAAAGGAGCAAGTTCTATGAAAAAATTTATGCTGAATGCCTTGTTGTTTATGGTGATTGCAGCTATTTTACCAGGTGTTCATCTAAATGGAATTTTAGCTTGCTTCATCATGAGTTTTGTCTTTGCTTGTTTAAATGCCATCTTGAAACCTATATTAATGATTTTGACTTTGCCTCTAAATTTTCTGACACTTGGTTTATTTACTTTTGTTGTAAATGGCATTGTCCTCTATGCGGCCAGTGGTTTGGTAAGTAATTTTTCAATCGATGGTTTATCCTCTGCCATCCTAGCTTCGATTCTTTTATCACTTGGGCAAGCTTTCTTCCATGAAAAGGAAAAGAAGCCAAGTCGTGGACCAGAGATTTATGGGCGCGATGGTCGTCGCCTATAACCTTTAAATTGATTTGAAAACAGTTAAATAGTTAGAAAAGAACCGGTTTTCCTTGAATAGTGCCCATTTAGTGTGTGCTCAAGGACAACCGGTTTTCTTTATATAGGATGCTAAGTGAGTATTCTTTAGCTAAATTTTAATCCTGTGAATAGTCATCTAGGGCTGAGTGTGGTAACATCAAAGAGTATAGTGTGGCCGATTGTGTCAAAGACCAAGGGAGGTTGAAGCCATGACAGCAGTAACAGTGAAAGAATTAGTAGATACCCTAGATATTGATATCGCTTATGGAGAAGAGTTTGAAGATCGGATTATCGTTTCCAGTGAGGTCGCCCGGCCAGGTTTGGTCTTAACCGGCTTTACGCAAGTTTATCCTCATGATCGGGTGCAAATTATCGGGAAGACTGAAATGGCATATATCAATTCCATGACCAGTCGCCAACGCAGTCAAATTTTTGAATTGATGTGTCGTCCCGAAACACCAGCTATTATTGTCTCGCGCGGAATGGAAGTCCCAGAGGAATTAATCGCACCAGCTATGGCCTGCCGAATTCCCTTATTGACCTCACGATCTAAATCGAGTCGTGCTTTAGCCAACATCACCAATTTCTTGGAAGGACGTTTGGCTGAGCGTTTGTCCAAGCACGGTGTTTTTGTCGAAGTTTTTGGCATGGGTGTTCTCTTGGTTGGTGCAAGTGGTGTCGGAAAATCTGAGACGGCTTTAGAGTTGATTCAACGTGGTCACCGTTTAGTGGCTGATGATCGAGTTGAACTCTTTATGTTAGATGAATTAACCTTGATGGGTGAAGCGCCAGATATCTTACAAAACTTATTGGAAATTCGCGGACTAGGCATTATTGATGTCATGAGTTTGTACGGGGTAGCCGCAATTCGACGCGATAAGAAGCTTGAAGTGATTATTGAACTCGTGATTGATGATGGATCAGTTGAATATGATCGTTTGGGCTCATTACGCGATTATGAAACAATTTTTGAAGTAAAAATACCGAAAATACGTATTCCTGTTAAAACGGGGCGGAACTTAGCCGCTATTATCGAAGCAGCTTCAATGAACTTTAGGGCAAATCAAATGGGCTTTGACGCCACCGAAGCGTTTAATAAGAAGTTAGATGCTTTGATTATGAAAAATACGAAAGGCTAAACAGTCATGAAGAGTATATTTTTACTGATGTTTAGTTGGGTCATTGATCCGGTTGCTTTTGAACTGGGTCCTTTTTCGGTTAGATGGTATGGAATTATCATAGGCTGTGGCATTCTCATAGCCTATAAAATGTTTAGTCAACAAGTTAAAGAACACGGCCTTGATCTTGAGTGGGCTACAGATGTGATGTTTTGGAGTATTCTCTTGGGGTTTGTTGGAGCGCGACTCTATTATGTCCTTTTTCGTTGGGATTACTATCAAGCCCATCCTGACCAAATTATTCAAGTCTGGCAGGGGGGCTTAGCCATTTATGGTGGGGTCTTAGTGGGCGGTTTAACCGCTTATTTATTAACGAAGCGGGCCCAGATATCTGCTCGTTTGATGGGTGATATGGCTGCTCCAGCCTTGATGGTTGCTCAAGCAATTGGTCGCTGGGGGAATTTTGTTAATCAAGAAGCGCATGGGGGACCAATTCAACGATCCCTATTGGCCGCTTGGCATTTACCTGAATTCGTGATTGAACAGATGAAGATTGAAGGGGTGTATTATCATCCAACTTTTTTGTATGAATCAAGTTGGAATATTATGGGTTTAATCTTACTTTTCATCTGTCGGTCAAAGTTCAAAGGCTATAAACAGGGCGATACCATGGCATTTTATTTAATTTGGTATGGTATCGGTCGGGCAATTATTGAAGGTTTGAGGACTGATTCGCTCTATTGGGGGCCCATTCGTGTTTCGCAGGGCTTGTCGATTGTTTTAGTTGGTATTGGTTTTACTTTAATGATCGTTAATCATCGGCGTCAAACTAAAGAATTTAATTAAAAGGAAGAGATTAAATGAAAGTTGCAGTATTGGGAACAGGATCTTGGGGAACAGCCCTTGCTCAATTATTGGTTGAAAATGGTCACCAAGTGGGTTTCTGGGGACGAGACCAAGAACCAGTAGAGGAAATAAATCAAAATCATACCAATCAAGCTTATCTTAAAAACATTAGCTTAAATCCAGCCTTAAAGGCTAGCCAGGATATGCGGACTGTGCTTGAGGGTGCACAAATGATTGTATGGGTTTTGCCGACGCAGGCTATTCGCCCTGTATGTCAACAAGTTCAAGACCATCTTCGCAGTCTGAATTCTTCAATGAAGCCCCTCTTGGTTCATGCGACCAAGGGATTAGAGCCGGGAACCCATTATCGAATCAGCCAAGTCATGGCGGAAGTAATCGACCCTAGCTTATATCAAGATATCGTTGTGTTATCAGGACCGAGTCATGCTGAAGAAGTGGCGCGACATGATTTAACTACAGTGACTGCTGCATCTCATTCTCTTGAGGCAGCTGAAGTTGTTCAAGAGGCCTTTATGAGTCCGTATTTCCGTGTCTATACTAATCAGGATGTTATAGGGGTGGAATTAGGGGCGGCCTTAAAGAATATTATCGCTCTTTGTGCCGGTTTAATAGCTGGTGTGGGCTACGGGGATAATGCTAAAGCGGCTTTGCTAACTCGAGGTTTAGCTGAAATCTCACGTCTAGGGATTAAAATGGGTGCCGATCCATTAACCTTTGCTGGTTTAAGTGGGGTTGGTGACTTGGTGGTTACCTGTACGAGTCCTCATTCGCGTAACTGGCAAGCGGGACAATGGTTGGCTAAAGGCTATTCACTGGAAGAAACGGTCGAGCGTGTTCAAATGGTAGTTGAAGGGGTTTCGACTTGTGCTGTTGCTTATGAATTAGCCCAGGAACTTGGTGTAGAGATGCCGATTACCCAAGCTTTATACGGTATTTTATATCAAGGGAAAGACGTAAAAACGAGTTTACAGGCCTTGATGATGCGACAAGGTAAGCAAGAAGCTTCCTTAAGTCATCATTTACAGTCAAAGGGGGAAGAATAGTTGGAAAATAATACACTTGAAAAAGAAGTAGTGGATGTCGTTGTCATAGGGGCTGGACCGGGTGGATTAACGGCAGCCTTGTACGCCTCACGAGCTAATTTAAAGACTGTGATTTTAGAAAAAGGAATGCCAGGTGGTGAAATCAATAACACAGCTGATGTAGAAAATTATACTGGCTTCTCGTTAATAGCGGGTCCTGAGCTAGCTCAACAAATGTACGATTCAGCTATGCGTTTTGGTGCCCAACATATCTATACCGAAGTGACAGGTATTGAATTAGACGGCCAAGATCGCTTAGTCTATACTCGTGATAAAGTCTATCAAACCAAGGTAGTCATTATTGCTACCGGTGCTCAACATCGTAAATTGGATGTTGAGGGAGAGGAACGTCTCAATGGACGCGGGGTTTCCTATTGCGCCGTTTGTGATGGCTTTTTCTTCCGTGATAAAGAATTAGTTGTCGTGGGTGGCGGCGATTCGGCGGTTGAAGAAGGCGTCTATCTAACTCAATTTGCTAAGAAAGTGACGATTATTCATCGTCGGGATCAATTGCGAGCGCAGCAAGTATTACAAGATCGCGCTAAAGCGAATCCTAAAATTGAATTTGTCTGGGATAGCGTGGTTGAAGCGATTGAAGGCCAGGATAAGGTTGAAAGCCTACAAGTTCGTCATGTCAAGACCAACCAAGTGTCGACTTTGAAAGCAGATGGGGTCTTTGTCTATGTCGGCTTGATTCCAAATTCAGAGCTCTTTAATCAACTGGGCATTACGGATGCTGAGGGTTGGATTATCACTAACGAAAAGATGGAAACAGCTGTAGACGGTATTTTCGCTGTTGGAGATGTTCGCCAAACGCATTTGCGTCAAATAGCAACGGCTGTGGGTGATGGGAGTCATGCTGGTCACATGGCTTATCAATATATTACAAGTTTGAATGATTAGTAAATTTAGCAAAGCTTGTCATAAGTGGTCTGCTTGTCAATGAGGCTAGCTGTTTTATCAAAAAAGTGGTATTATTTTACTGGATATTATCTCAGACTTGGACTAGAATAGTTCCTATTGAGACGATTAAAGGAGGCTAAACTCTGTGAGTTGGCAAGAAGAATATGAAAAATGGCGGGCTTATCCCGACTTAGATCCAAAATTACAAAACGCTTTAGCGGAAATGACTGATCAAAACGAGATTGAGGAAGCCTTTGCTGGCCCTTTAAGTTTTGGTACAGCCGGAATGAGGGGCTTACTAGGGCCAGGGCTGAATCGGATGAATCGCTATACCGTTCGTCAGGCTACTGAGGGATTGGCCCAATGGATTTGCCAAAATGGAGAAACGGCCAAACAACGAGGCGTAGCTATTGCTTATGATTCTCGTCATGGGTCGGCCGATTTCGCTATGGAAGCGGCCTTAGTGCTTGGATTCCACGGCATTAAATCCTATGTATATGAAAGTTTAAGGCCCACGCCCGTCTTGTCGTTTGCGGTACGCCATTTACAAACTTATGCGGGCATTATGATTACAGCTAGCCATAACCCGGCTGAATATAATGGTTATAAGGTTTATGGAGCAGACGGTGGCCAAATGCCTCCTGAAGAAGCAAGCCAAGTAACAGCACATATTCGCCAAGTAACCGACCCACTTACGGTTCAAGTGGGTAACAAAACAGAGTTGCTCGGTTCGGGTTTAATCGAAATTATTGGCGATCGAGTAGACCAAGCCTATTTAACTGAAATGGAATTGGTCACTATCGATCGCGACTTAAACGTGGCTATGGCAGATCAAGTGAATATTGTTTTCACCCCTCTTCATGGGACAGGTGGTATGCTAGGAATGAAAGCTCTCAATCAAGCGGGCTTTGATAATATTCATCTGGTTGAAACTCAAGCTAAGCCAGATGGTGATTTCCCGACGGTTAAGTCACCTAACCCTGAAGTAGAGTCAGCCTTTGATGTGGCCGAATTGTTGGCTAAAAAAGTCCAAGCAGATATTATTTTGGCGACTGATCCAGATGCTGACCGCTTAGGTGCTAAAGTCTTAACTAGTGAAGGTCAGTATCAACTTTTAACAGGAAATCAACTAGCTTGTTTGATGTTGGATTATATCTTAGCGGCCAAAAAGGCTAAGGGTGAATTGCCTAGCCATGGTGTCGTGTTAAAATCAATGGTGTCGACTGATTTAGCCGAGTCTATTTGCCAACATTATGATGTAGAAATGGTTGAAGTCTTGACAGGCTTCAAGTTTATCGCTGAGAAAATTGCTCAATATCAAGAGGACGGTTCGCGCGAATTTTTAATGGGCTTTGAAGAAAGCTATGGTTATTTGATTAAAGATTTTGTCCGGGATAAGGATGCTATTCAAGCTTTAGTGGTTCTAGCTGAATTAACCGCTTATTATAAACGGAAGGGTCTTAACTTGGCTCAAGCATTGGAAAATCTTTATCAAACTTATGGCTATTATTATGAAAAAACAATCTCCTTATCCTTCCCAGGCTTAGCTGGACAAGAACAAATGAAGGCGATTATGGCGCAAATTCGTCAAGATAGACTGACTTCATTTGCTGGAATCCAAGTACAGAATCAACTGGATTACTGGCGTGGGTTGATGACTACTCATGAAGGCAAAGAAATCAGTCTGGATTATCCTCAAGCAGATGCTTTGAAGTATCAATTAGAGGATGGTTCATGGGTAGCTTTTCGTCCAAGTGGAACAGAACCTAAAATTAAATTATATTTGGGAACCAAAGATCAAAGTATGGAGGCTGTGATTAATAAAGCCCAAGCCTTGGAGCAAGCTGTTCGTAACTTGATTAATCAAGATTAAATAAGTATTTAAGGGATTTTGTCTGAGTCGAAAGACTAGACAAGATCCTCTTTTTTGTCTATTTTAGTAAGGTGATTATGAGAGCATACCCCTTAGTTTTATTCTTTGTGCTATAATAGGGCTGAGAATTCATAAAGAAAGAGGCGAAGTCCAATGTCTGATGTATTAGAATTAGTGATTATTACGGGTATGAGTGGGGCAGGTAAGACAGTTGCTGTCCAATCATTTGAGGATTTGGGCTACTACTGTATTGATAATATGCCGCCTAACTTGTTACCGACTTTCTGGGAGTTAGTTAAGGAATCTGGGAAGATAACCAAAATTGCCTTAGTCATTGATTTACGGTCGCGCGATTTCTTTAATGAATTGGAAAATGTCATCTCGGCTATGGATAATACACAGTTTATTACTACTCGGATTGTCTTTTTGGAAGCCAATGATCAAGCTTTAGTGTCACGATATAAAGAATCAAGACGGAATCATCCATTGGCAGTAGAGGGGCGCATTCTAGAAGGGATTCAAAAAGAACGGGAATTACTAATGGATCTTCGTGCGCGAGCTTCTATTATCTTTGATACATCTAAGATGTCACCGCGAGAACTTCGCAGTCAAATCACTCAGAAGTTTTCAAAAGGGGATGAGAATGGTTTCCATGTGGAAATTGTCTCCTTTGGATTTAAATATGGAGCTCCGATTGATGCAGATGTGATGATGGATGTGCGTTTCTTACCAAATCCCCATTATATTGCTGAGTTACGCCCAAAAACAGGCTTGGATCCCGAAGTCTATGAATATGTGATGAAACAATCGGAAACGCAGCAATTCTACACTAAATTTGTTGAATTAATTGAAATTTGCTTGCCCGGTTATAAGAAAGAAGGCAAGTCAAGTGTCACGATAGCAATTGGTTGTACAGGTGGTCAGCATCGGTCGATTGCTTTAGCGGAACGTTTAGCCAACCATTTGAAGAATGACCACTATAAAGTGAACATCTCCCATCGAGATCGCTATAAAAAGAAAGAGAAAGCAGCAGGTCTATGAGTGAACAAATTAAAGGAAAATATAAAGTCTGTGTGATTGGTGGCGGAACCGGTCTACCAGTTATTCTAAAAGGCTTAAAAAAACTAGATGCTGATATATCGGCGATTGTGACCGTTGCAGATGATGGTGGGAGTTCGGGGACAATCCGGAACTACATCAATGTGGTACCACCGGGGGATATCCGAAATTGTATGTCTGCTCTGTCGCAAGCCGATCAAATGATGATTGACTTATTTCAATATCGTTTTAATTCCGAAGATGATTTCTTAGCAGGTCATGCTATTGGGAATCTCTTAATTGCGGCTTTGAAAGAAATGCAAGGATCTTTATCGGAATCGATTGACATTCTTTCTGGTTTCATGAAGATTCGCGGCCAAATCCTACCAGCTGCGCCAGAACCCTTAGTTCTTAATGCCTTGTTTGAGGATGGAACCTTGGCGATTGGTGAATCTAAGATAGCCCAGCACCGCAAAAAAATTCAAGAAGTTCTAGTGACAACGATGGCGGGTGAGGAAGCGATTGTGGCATCACCTCGGGTTGTTGATGCAATTCTCGAAGCTGATATGATTGTATTAGGACCAGGTTCCTTGTATACTAGCATTTTACCTAACTTGATGATTAAAGAGATTGGTTATGCAATTTGTTTAACCAAGGCTGAGGTTGTTTACGTTTGCAATATTATGACCCAACTAGGGGAAACTGAGAATTTTACCGATGCAAATCATGTGGAAGTCTTACATCAACACTTGCACCAACGCTTTGTCGACACGGTATTAGTGAATATTGCTGAGGTGCCGAAAGAATATATTTTGCATCAACCAAATCAAGAATATCTCTTGCAAGTTAAGCATGATTTCAAAGGTTTGCGTGAGGAAGGCTGTCGCGTGATTTCCAGTGATTTTCTAAGTATGAAAGACGGCGGAGCCTATCATGATACAGAGAAAGTGGTTGAAGAACTTCGCCACTTGCTTAATACCATCAAATTAAATCGAAAGAATGATAAAGACGATCCCCTAAAGGATTGAATGGAGGAAAAGACGTGACGTTTGCAGCTGAAGTAAAAAAAGAATGTACCTTGCTTGAAGTACATAAAGAACATGCTAAAGCGGAACTTACGGCTTTGATCCGAATGAACGGGGCAGTTAGTTTTTATCAACAGCAATTAATTTTGAATGTTCAAAGTGAAAATGCCGCCATCGCTCGGCGAATCTATTCCTTATTGAAAGATCATTACCAAGCTGAAGGCGAATTGATTGTGCGGCGAAAGATGAAATTAAAGAAGAACAATGTCTATATTGTGCGCTGTCGTCATCAAGTTAAAGAAATTTTAGCGGATTTGAATATCTTTGAGGGCTTTGTGCTTAACCCCCACGTTGATCAAACGATTATGGAGGACGAGCAAAAGAAACGTTCCTATTTACGAGGAGCCTTTTTAGCTGGTGGATCAGTAAATAATCCAGAATCATCTTCCTATCATTTAGAAATCTATTCAAATTATCAAGAACATAATGAGGATATTTGTCGAATGATGAATGACTTTAATCTCAATGCTCGGACCATTACTCGCCGCAACGGTTTTATTACCTATCTAAAAGAAGGTGAAAAAATTGTTGATTTCTTGGCGGTAATTGGAGCCAATCGAGCTATGCTAAAAGTGGAAGATATTCGCATTGTTCGTGATATGCGTAATTCAGTTAACCGTTTAGTCAATTGTGAAAATGCTAATCTTAATAAAGTGATTGATGCATCGCAAAGGCAGTTAGAGGCCATTAAACTCATTGAGGATCGTCAAGGACTGACTAGCTTACCGGAAAAACTTCGCCAAATGGCGCTCTATCGCATGGACAATCCCGATATGAGTCTGCAAGAATTAGGGGATACGATACCCGGTGGTCCTATCTCCAAGTCGGGTGTCAATCATCGTTTACGAAAATTAATTGAAATTGCTGATCAATTAGCTTAAATAAAATGTTTGCTTCCTTGTTTCGGTTATTTATTCATAGCTGAAGAAGAAAGGAAGTAATGGAATGAATCAAGTCTTTTTTGTTGGGCGAATTGTTCGACCTATTGAATTGAAATTAATTGGTCCTCAGCATCGAGTGGTCAATAATACCCTAGCAGTTAGTCGGAATCGTCGCGATAAGGAAGGACGCATGATGACGGATTTTATCCCAGTTATCGCTTGGGATCATGTGGCTGACCTCTTGGATCGCTTTTGCGAGAAAGGACAACGGATTGCGGTCGTAGGACGGATGCAGTCACGGACGTATACGAATCATGATCAACAGTCTGTTTTTGTTGTCGAATGCGTCATAAATGAAATTACCCTTTTAGATCGAATGGTTAAGGATGAACAAGGGCAGGAAGCTGAAATTCATTATGATCCTCATGATTTGCCAGAAGAGGATAAAGAATAGGGAGAAACGAAAACCGCAAGTTTTAGCCAAGAGCTAAAATTTGCGGTTTTTTTATAGTTTGAAAAAAGTCTGTGGCGTGTATTTTATGCTGATTGATGCAAAAATATTAAAATATTGGACAAAAGGTCTGAATTAATTCAAAATATGGATCAAGGAATATTGTATAATAGATGTGCAAGGACTTTGGTCTAGGAAGATAAATTATTATCTAGGAGGAATTAAGATGAATATATTAATGATTGAAGATAATGAATCGGTTTGCGAAATGATGGCCATGTTTTTTGAAAAAGAACAATTTTCGGCAACCTTTCATCATGATGGGGCGCAAGGATACCAAGCTTATAAAGATAACCCAACAATTTGGGATATTGTCATTCTAGATTTAAACTTACCATCCATGGATGGTATGCAAATTTGTCGTAAAATGCGAGAAATTTCAAAAGAAACCCCCATCATTATGCTGACCGCTCAAGATTCTGAAAGTGATCAAGTAATTGGTTTAGAGATGGGGGCAGATGACTATGTTACCAAACCATTCTCTCCTCTCACTTTATTAGCTCGTATGAAGGCTCTTCACCGCCGGGCACATATTGTTGTTAATGAATCAGAAAACCAAGATCAAGACCAATTTAATATCCAAACGGATACGGTTAAAATTAATACTGTAACTAGGGAAGCCTTTTATCATGACCAAGAAATTGCTAATTTGACCCCTAAAGAATTTGATTTATTGGTCATGTTTGCTAAGAATCCTAAACGTGTATTTAGCCGGGAACAATTGTTAAAGAGTATTTGGGAAGATCCATTCTTTGGTGATGAACGAACGGTCGATGCCCATATCAAGAAATTAAGACAAAAAATTGAATTGGTTGGTCCACAAGTGATTCATACAGTCTGGGGTGTGGGTTATAAGTTCGAGGATTCAGGTGAGGCTTAATGAAGTTTCTCTGGCAACAGATTATTGGCTTTCTTTTGGTCATGTTACTAGCTTTAGCCATTGGTGGCTATCGCATGTCCGAGTATATGACCCAAAAAATATATTATGATAAAGAACAGCAATTGTTAAATTATGGGAAAAATATCGTATCAAATAACTTTACACGATCGGATTTACTAAAAGCCAGTCAGCTTTTAGCCAGTGAAAAGATTTTTATCCAAGTTTATCTTGAAGATGGCCGAATTATTTATCCTACCTATGATCAACGCTATGATTCTAACTTGTCCCAAGAAGATTTAGCGACCATTAATTCAGGGAAAGTAGTCGGGTTACGAACCAACCAAGCTTTTGCGGGATCAGAAGGGAACTTGCAGTTTACGACTGTTTATCTTCCTATTAATTATGATGTCGGAGCTTTTCCTGCCGGTTTTATTTCGCTTGGAGCCCCTTTAGATGGGGTTAATAAACAAATTGAAGAAGCTCAGAAAAGCATTCAATGGAGTTTAGGGATTGCGACTGGTTTTGGAATTTTGGCAAGTATTATCTATGCCATGCTTCAAACGCAGAAAATTAAACAACTGCAAACAGCGACGAAACGAGTGGCATCAGGCCAATACGATGTCAAGCTCAATCTCAAGGGTCAAGATGAATTTGGTGACTTAGCTCGTGATTTCCAAGGCATGATTGATTCGCTTTTAGCTAGCCAAGAAGAGATTAAACGACAAGAAAGTTTGAGACGACAATTCATGATGGACGCTGCTCATGAGATGCGGACGCCTTTAACTACTATGAGTGGCTTGCTCGAAGGCTTACAACACGATCTGATACCTGAATCACAACGTGACCGTTGTATGGAATTAATTAATAAAGAAACTCAGCGCTTGATTCGCTTAGTCAATGAAAATCTAGATTACGAAAAAATTCGAAGTCACCAATTTACCTTGAATAAACAATTAATCAATGGCCGAGAATTCTTTGCTTTAATCCGCCAGCAGATGGAAACGAAGGCAGCTGAGAAAAATGATACGGTTCGCTTTGAGGTAGACTCTGATTTGGTGATTTGGGCTGATTATGATCGTCTGGTACAGATTGTTATTAACTTAACAACTAACGCGATACAATTTTCTGAAAATGAAGAGATTTTGCTCGTAGGTAAAAATCAGCCTGATGGTGTTGTGATCCAAGTGATAGATCACGGGATAGGGATTGATGCTTCGCAAATCAAGAGTATCTGGGAACGCTTCTATAAAGTTGATATTTCGCGCAAGAATACTAAGTTTGGCGAATCGGGTATTGGTCTATCGGTTGTTCATTCGTTAGTGGATGCGCATGGTGGCACAATTGATGTTGAAAGTGAATTAGGCAAGGGCTCGACCTTTACCATCAAATTACCCCATGCCCCACAAGAAGGGCATGACGACCAAGCCGAAGTTGACAAAAATATTGTTAAGAAAAGAAAATAAGAAATTAAAAAAATTCTAGGCTTTTGCAAACTTTAGTGGTATCATGCTTAATAGCATTGTGAATGTTATTAAAGGAGAATATAGTATGAGTAATAAAGTTAAGGCCCTAGTTCTTCTTGTGCTAGTTTGCCTTTTAGTGGGTGTTGTGAAGTTATATTCATTTATGGACAATCGTCACGCGGGCTCTCAACCCCAAGTGAGTAGTCAGCAAATTCAATCAATTCAACATGATTTAAATCAGCTCTATTTAAATGATAAGAAAGATTTTTTGAAAGCAGATATTAAAGCAGAAGATCTTCGTCAAGTTGAAACTAAAGTCGCGTCGCTTAGTGCAGTGGCTCCTGAAAAGTCTCAAATGCAAACGCAATTAGAAGATTTAAAGACCAAGTATGAAGCCTTAACTAAGCTTAATGAATTATTTGACCCTAAAAAGCCAGCCATTAAGGGTGATAAAGTAGCGACTGAGTTGGAACTATTAGAGTCCGTGAAAGAAGACCAATTTAAAGAAGTAAAAAAAGCTATCTACTTTAAGGCTAAATCTTTGGATGCCTTTGAAGTAGCGGTTAATAAGGTTCTAGACAAAGTAGAATTAGGTTTTGGTGGAGTTGAAAAGGCCAATAGTTTATTAGCAGAAATAAAAGCCATTCCTGTGGAAGATGGACAAATTGGTCGCATTGCTAAGAAAATGAAAGAACTTGAGGCTGTTTTAGCTAATATTAAAGATCCTCAAGCTTTGGCTGATTTGGAACAGGAAATTCAAAGTTATATTGCTGATTTCTTAACCAAAGTTCAAGTTATTGCTAAGGAAATTCCGGGCTACTATGACTTACTATTAGTCGCAGTAGAACCATCAGAAAAACTTACTAAAGCTGTTCAAGAAAATCGATCTTTATTTGAAGCAACGTCCAGTGAGTCTTCAACTGAATCTTCCGAGACTCAGGTGATTGAGAGCCATTCATCAGAGGCGTCTTATTCAGATCCTATCTACATCCCACCAACCAATCCAACTAATCCAACCAATCCGCCAAGTACACAGGCGCCAGATCCAGGTACACAAGCCCCAGATCCGGGTACGTCAAATCCAGATCCAGGTACACAAGCCCCAGATTCTACTGCGGGTAATTAAAAAAATAAAATTTAGACGCATTGAGTTTTCTAATAAGTCACTCAATGCGTTTTTTTGTTATAATCAGCTACAGAAAAGAGGGGGATCATAATGAAAACCATCGTATATTTAGCTCATCCACAGATTGATGCCTCACAAAGCCAACAATTCTTGATTCAAGCGGGAACCAGTGCAAGTCAAGTAACCTATGTTGATTTGCAGCAGCAGTTTCAGCAGGATGGTGGTTTTGATTTGCAGGTAGAACGTCAACGCCTATTGGAATATCAACGCATAATTTTCCAATTTCACTTGTATTGGTATCAAGCCCCGGCCATTTTAAAAATTTGGCTGGATCAAGTCTTTGATTTACAGGGAGATTATCGGGCTTTCAAGCAAGCTCTTCAAGCAAAGGAACTCGGTCTAGTGGTTATTGCAGGGGTCAAGGCGAGCCATTATCAATTTGGAGGCCGTGAGGATATCTGTCTTTCTGCCTTGCTGTCACCGTATCGGGCTTTGGCTGGGCATTTTCATATGACCTACTTGCCACCTTTGACCATTCACCAATTTGCATATTTAAGTACTGAAGAACAATATGCTTTGTTTTGGGATTATATTTTGTATTTGCAAACGGGTAAGATTGATGATTTTTCGGCTAAAAGCCAGTTAATCATTCAACGACTTGAACAGTTGCAGGAAAACCAATTGGATTTACCGGCGCTTGAACAGGCGGTATTTGAGTCTTTTGTTGATGAATGTGGGCAACAAGATGAGGCCTTGGCAGACTATCATCGTTTGATGGAAGGATGGTAAAATGATAGAAAATCGTTGGCAAGAAGAATGGTTAGCAAAATGGCTGAAAGGGGCTAAAGATTATCCAACTAGAGCCCTTCTTTGGCAGGCGGTTAGACTTAATCAAGAGCAAAAGCAGCGTTTGCAACAAGTTTCCAATCAGTTGGATGGTCAAATTTGGTCACCCAAAGAGTGGCGTTCATAACTTTTATCGAGCAAAAAAGCCCTCCTAGCCATTCGGCATAGGAGGGCTGAATTCTTTATATACGTTGATATGTTGTAGAAAAGAAGCTAGTCACTTAAGGTGACTAAATAGTAATTTTTCTTTCCGCGACGAACAATGATATATTGGCCGCCGATTGCAATATCGGGACTTAACTCAAATTCGAGGTCGGTAATTTTTTCGCCGTTTAATGAGATGGCCCCATTGGCGATAAATTCACGTGCTTGGCGACGAGAAGGAACCAAACCAATTTCGGTTAACCAAATGACTAGGTTTTGATTTTGGCGTGGGGCAGTAAATTGAGGCATATTTTTGAAGCCTTCTTTAATTTGTTTAGCACTTAAGTTGGCTACATCGCCGGTAAAGAGAGCTTGGGTGATCTCTTGTGCCTCATCTAAAGATGCTTGACCGTGGACAAAACGAGTAATTTCTTCGGCTAAGCGCTTTTGACCGAGTCGAAGATGGGGCTGTTCTTGGACACTTTGACCCAAGGCTTCAATTTCTTCATGACTTAAGAAAGTGAAGTATTTTAAGAATTTAACTACATCTTCGTCTTGTTGATTGAGCCAAAATTGGTAGAACTCATAGGGTGTTGTTTTTTCAGGGTCTAACCAAATAGCGCCACCTGCTGATTTGCCGAATTTAGTACCGTCGGCTTTGAGCATCAAGGGAATGGTTAATCCATATGCTTGTGCTTCATGACCCTCCATGCGGCGGATGAAATCCAAGCCGGCTGTAATATTACCCCATTGGTCTGCACCACCGACTTGTAACTGCACATCGTGGTGTTTAAATAAGTAATGGAAATCAATGGCTTGTAAAATTTGGTAGGTAAATTCGGTAAATGAGATACCCACTTCCAAACGACTAGCCACAATATCTTTACTTAACATTGTATTTACATTGAAGTGTTTACCATAATCACGTAAGAATTCCAATAAGGAAAGTTGGCTTAGCCACTCGTAATTATTGACAATGGTAAAAGAGTTACCGTCTGTTTGACCGGTTAAGAAGAGTTTTTCCATTTGCAAGGTCAATTTGCGGGCATTCTCTTTAACGACATCCATGGTCTGTAAAGTACGTTCACTATTTCGACCTGAAGGATCGCCGATTGATCCGGTAGCTCCCCCGATAATGACGACTGGGCGGTGACCAGCTAATTGAAATCGTTTAAGAACCATAAAAGGAATTAGATGGCCAATGTGCATGGAGTCACCCGTAGGATCGACGCCACAATAAAGTCCAATCGCCTTTTCACTTGTAAGTTTTGCTAGACCATTGGGATCGGTTTGCTGATTGATGGCACCACGCCAAGTCAAATCATCGATAATCGACATCGTATTCTCACACTCCATTTCTTTTAATCGTTTCTTGTCCCCGAGCATGGGGCTTAAGGTAAATTATAGTAATTTATCCATATATGCGCAATGGTCAAGCGGGAAAAAGGCAATAAATAATCCTTGATTCAAAGCGACTTTGGAATAATGCTTCAAAAAAAGTCATAATTTCTTCGAAATTTTACAGTAGTGTTACAGAACGTATACATATTGAAGAAAAGCTACTTCATGCGTTTAAAGTGTGCTATTATCATCTCAGGTCAAAAAACAATGGATTTTTATCTAAAAATCCATTCGAAATTTGAACTAATTATGAATTTGATTATTAAATAGAAAAAGAACCATCAGTAGGGAGAGAAACACAGTGAAAAAGACATTACCTAAACGCTTAGTTAAAACAATGTTTGCTTCAGCGATTATGTTAGGCACCGTTGCAAATCCTGTTGCGACTTTTGCCCAAGACTATGATTCATTAATTCAAGGAACTCAAGCGCAAATCGATGCAATGTCAGCACAACAAGCTCAAATTTACAGTGGCTTACAAGCAGCTTACGGTCAAATCAGTGAATTATATGCGCAAGCAGATCAATTAAATGGCTTAATTGCGGAAGACGATGCAGCTATTGAAAAATTACAAACACAAATTAAAGATTTAGAAGAACTTATTGCGAAGCGCGAAAGCTTATTAGAAGATCAAGCTCGTGCTGTCCAAGTGAATGGCGGCTCAAGTGATTACTTAAACTTCGTAGCTTCTTCTGAGTCAATCTCTGATTTTGTAGGTCGTTTGGATGTTGTAAGTAAAATGGTTACAGCAAACAAAGATTTAATCACTACTCAAAAAGAAGATAAAAAAGCTGTAGTAGCTAAACAAGCTGAAGTAGAAGAAACTAAACAAGCTAAAGTAGCTAAATTAGGTGAACTTGAAGCGATTAAAGGTGACTTAGAAGTTCAAGCGGCGAATGCAGAAGCAGCCTATAACCAATTAGCTAATGATATTTCATTAGCAGCTAGCAGTCGTGATGCGTTAATCGCTGAAAAACAAGCCTTTGAAGCTGAACAAGCTCGTATGGCTGCTGAAGCTGCTGCTCAAGCACAAGCTGCCGCAGAAGCGCAAGCCGCTGCCGAAGCACAAGCTGCAACTAGCGAACAAGAAGTTGCTTCACAAGAAAGTCAAGCAGCATCTGAAACACAAACTGAACAAAATGGTCAAACAACAACTGTGGCTGTTGAAGAAACAAGTCAAGCATCTTCAACTGAAGTTGTAACAGAAGCTGGTCAAACAACTGCTGCAACAGTTGCTCAAACGGAAGTAGCTACGACCGCAGCACCTGTTACTACTCAAGCGCCAAAACCAGTGAAGAAAGCTCCAGCTCCAAAAGCTAGCACATCTTCTAATTACGGTGACGTAATCAAAACAGCTGAACAATACTTAGGAACTCCATACGTATGGGGCGGAAAAAATCCAAGTGGTTTTGACTGTTCTGGTTTAGTAAACTATGTTTATAAACAAGCTTACGGTAAAGATTTAGGTGGTTGGACTGTTCCTCAAGAGTCATCAGGTTCACGTATTAACGTAGCTGATGCTAAAGCTGGGGACTTATACTTCTGGGGTACACCAGGTTCTTCATACCACGTAGCTATTGCAGCAGGTAATGGACGTTATATCCACGCTCCACAACCAGGTGAATCAGTTAAATATTCAACAACTGAATGGTTTGCTCCTGACTTTGCAGTTCGTCCAAACTAATAGTTATTTAAAGTAAGGCAGGTTACCCACGGGTAACCTGTTTTTTCTTTGTCTTAAAAGGCAAAGAATTACCGACCTAATAGACTTATTATTAGGACTTTGTGGTATACTAGGACCATCAGAATTTTGAAGGAGGCACTCATTCGTGACCGATCAAGTAAAAAAACCAACTTTTTATATTTCAACACCGATTTACTACCCAAGTGGCAAGCTGCATATTGGTAATTCTTATTCGACCTTAGCCTGTGACGCAATGGCGCGTTATAAGAGACTCATGGGTTTTGATGTGTTCTACGTAACTGGAACCGATGAACACGGACAAAAAATTGAAATGAAGGCTCGTGGCTTAGACATGACGCCGCAGGCTTATGTGGATGGAATGGCGGATTCGATTAAAGCCCTTTGGCAATCTCTGGATATTCAATATGATCATTTTATTCGGACAACTGATGACTATCATGAAACGGCTGTTCAAGCAATTTTTGAACGTCTATTAGCTCAAGATGATATTTATTTAGGTGAATATTCTGGCTGGTACTCCGTTAATGATGAAGAGTATTTTACCGAGAGTCAATTGGCTGAAGTCTATCGCGATGCAGATGGGAAAGTGATAGGTGGTAAAGCTCCGTCAGGTCATGAAGTGAAGTTAGTCAAAGAAGAGTCTTATTTCTTTAGAATGTCTAAGTATGCTGACCGCTTATTAGCCTACTATGAAAGCCATCCAGATTTCATTGTGCCTAACTATCGTAAAGCGGAAATGGTAAATAATTTCATCAAACCAGGTTTGGAAGATTTGGCTGTTTCACGAACCACTTTTAGTTGGGGGGTACCAGTGAAATCCAATCCTAAACATGTTGTCTACGTATGGATTGATGCATTGGTTAATTACATCACAGCATTAGGCTATGGTTCGAACGAGACTGGCAATTTTGATAAGTTTTGGCCAGCGGATGTCCATGTAATTGGTAAGGATATTTCCCGCTTCCATATGATTTACTGGCCGACGATGTTAATGGCGCTCGATTTGCCTTTGCCTAAGAAAATCTTTGCCCATGGTTGGTTATTAATGAAAGACGGCAAAATGTCTAAATCTAAAGGAAATGTCGTTTATCCCGATATGCTTATTGAGCGTTATGGTTTGGATGCTACTCGTTATTACCTCTTAAGAGAATTAAGTCAGGGCAATGACGCTATCTTCACTCCAGAAGACTTTGTCAGCCGGATTAACACAGAATTAGCCAATGACTTAGGTAACTTATTGAATCGGACTGTGGCTATGATGAATAAATATTGTCAAGGACACATCCCTACTAATTTAGACTCAGCTAAGTTAAATGAGGTTGATGCTAGCCTAGAGTCCTTTGCCAACCAAACGATTCAAGCCTATCATCAAGCTATGGATCAACTTCAGTTTTCATTGGCTTTGGAGCATGCTATGCAAATGGTATCGCGGGCTAATAAATATATTGATGAAACGAGTCCGTGGGTTTTGGCTAAAGATGACAGTAAAAAAGGTCAACTTGATTCGGTCATGTATCATTTAGCTGAAGTCTTGCGTATAGCTGCTCACTTATATAGACCGTTCATGACCCAAGCGCCGAGCCAGATTTTCCACCAATTAGGTCTAGATAACGAGTTGGAACGCGATTTAACGCAATTAACTTGGGGTCAATTACCAGAAGGAGCGCAAGTCATTGCTAAAGGTAGTCCGATTTTTCCGCGTTTAGATGTTGAAGTGGAAGTGACGTATATCCAAGAAGCGATGAAACCAAAAGAAGTTCAAAGTCAAAATCAATCAGTTGATGACCCTGAATGGCACCCTGAAGAGGTTCAATTAGTTCGGTCAAATGATCAGTCTATTACTTTTGATGATTTCGTGAAAGTAGAAATGAAAGTCGCTCAAATTATCGATTGTCAACCGGTTCCGGGTTCTAATAAATTATTGCGCTTCCGTTTGGATGCGGGTGATCAAGGTCATCGTCAAATTTTATCGGGTATTGCTAAACACTATCCAGATTATGCAGCCTTGGTAGGTCGTAAAGTGGCCATTGTCGCCAACTTAACGCCGCGAAAGATGATGGGTTATATCAGTCAAGGTATGATCTTATCTGCTGAACATGAAGGTCAACTTTCCTTGGTTTTTGTAGATGATGCTGTTCAAGTGGGTGCTTTGTTAGGCTAATCCAGAATATTAAGCTATCACACATCCTCAAGTCCACTGAAGACTTGAGGGTGTTTTATCAATAAGAAAGGACGCGATGATATGCCCTTATTTGATACACATACACACTTAAATGCCCAGCAATTTGTCGGACGCGAAGTTGAAATAGTTGAAGCAGCACTCGCTCAAGATGTTGCTTATCTAGCGGTGGTGGGTTTTGATCAAGACACCATTGAAAAAAGTTTGCAGTTGAGTCAACAATTTGCCAATGTCATTTCAGTGGTAGGTTGGCATCCAACCGAAGCGGAATCTTATACACCGGAAATCGAAACTAAGTTATATGAATGGCTACAAGCACCAAAAGTGCAAATGTTGGGTGAAATTGGTCTTGATTATTATTGGGATACGGCGTCCAAATCTAAACAAGATCAAGTTTTCCGTCGGCAGATTGGCATAGCTAAGGAATTAAATTTACCGATTACCATTCACAATCGTGAAGCAACTGAGGATTGCTACCGTATATTGAAAGAGGAGGGGCTTCCTCAAGCAGGTGGAATCATGCACAGCTTTGGTGGAAATGCCGAAGAAGCCAAGCAATTTCTGGATTTAGGTATGCATATTTCTTTTTCGGGAGTATTGACCTTTAAAAAAGCGGAAGAAGTACGCCAAGCAGCAAGTGTCGTCCCGATGGATCGCTTGTTGGTTGAGACTGATGCCCCTTATTTGACCCCGGTTCCTTATCGAGGCAAAGAAAACCAACCTCAATATGTGCGTTTAGTAGCTGAGGAATTGGCTCGAGTCAAAGGAGTTGACTATGAAACCTTGGCTAAGGTGACCACGGACAATGCTTTTAAATTATTTAATTGGAGACCTTGAGCATGACATATGACATAAAGGATGTTCCCCGCGAAATTATTATTGTCGAAGGACGCGATGATACGAAACGTTTAATTGAGACCTTTGGTCCCCAAGTTAAAACGATTGAAACAGGTGGCTCTGCTTTAAGCCGCAAAGTCCAAGCCGAAATTAAAGCTTTAGCTGCTGACTATGAATTTATTATCCTGACTGACCCTGATTATCAAGGTCAACGATTGCGTAACCTACTGAGTCAGCTTGTGCCTCAAGCCAAGCATGCTTTTATTGAACCAGAGCTTGCTCGTTCGACACAGCGCAAAGCTAGTTTAGGAGTAGAACACGCTACCCCTGAGACGATTCGTCAAGCATTAGCTGAGGTTATGACGCCAAGCTCGCAAGAACAAATGGAGTGGATTCCGCTCCATCAACTGGTTCAATTAGGCTTGATTGGCCATCCTCAGGCCAACCTTCGTCGCCAACTTATTGCCAAAGAACTTCATCTTGGCTATGTAAATGGCAAGCAGTTACAGAAGCGTTTGGCGCAATATCAGATTCGGCTTGAACAAATTCAAGCTATTTTGGAAAAGGAGGAATAAACCATGACAGAATTTCGTCCTATTGCTACACCTACACGGACAGTTGATATCATGAAACGGTATGATATTAAGATGAAGAAAAGTCTAGGGCAAAACTTTCTCATTGAACCTCGCATGTTGGAGAAGATGATTCAGGCTGGACAGATTGATCAAACAACGACCGTTATTGAAATAGGTCCGGGTATCGGAGCTTTAACCCAGTATCTGGCTCATTATGCTGAACGGGTGCTTGCTTTTGAGATTGATCAACGCTTTGTTTCAATCTTGGGTGAAACGCTAGCCGATTACGATAACGTCCAAATTATTCCTCAAGATATTCTCAAAGTGAATTTTGCTGCCGATGAGTTGACTTGGCTGAGACAGGTGTCTCGTTTGGTGGTAGTAGCTAACTTGCCTTACTATATTACAACCCCGATTATTATGCATTTAATTGAAAGCGGCTTGCCTTTTGACCGTTTAGTCATGATGATGCAAAAAGAAGTCGCTGAGCGAATGACGGCTCAGGTGGGTACTAAAGCCTATAATTCCTTAACTATTGCCATTCAGCAAAATATGGAAGCTAAGATTGATTTTATTGTGCCTAAGAATGTCTTCATACCTAAGCCAAACGTTGATTCAGCTGTTTTGGTCTTGACCCGACGTCAATCTCCTTTGGTACATGTATCGGATCCTTTAGCTTTTCAATCCTTTGTACAAGTAGCTTTTCAACAACGGCGTAAAACCTTATGGAATAATTTAAAAACAGCCTTGGTAAACTCAGACTATTCGGTTGATCGATTACAAGAATTATTTGACCAAACGGGAATAGAACCAGTGCGACGAGCAGAAACGTTATCCATTCATGAATTTGCCCATTTATTCCAACTATATCAACAGCAAAATTCATTAGTAAATTAAATTATTTTTTTCTTGCACATAAGCGAGCTCTGTGATAACATTGATTATTTTATAAATTTGTGATATACTTACCCTGTGAGGTGAGGCACATGCCGAAAGATTTGGTAGAAATCAAGTCTATTTTAGATGATAAGCTTGGTGAAGAGATTGTCGTAACGGTTCAAATGGGTCGCAAAAAGAAAAAAGAACGCCGTGGCGTTCTTCGAGAAACCTATCGCTCTGTTTTTGTTGTTGATTTAGATCAAGATGAAAATGCGTTTGATCGTGTTTCCTATAGTTATCGAGATGTCTTAACGAACTCGATTCGTTTAGAATTTGTTAAATAAAAAAGAGAGCCAAATTTTTTGGCTCTCTTTTTGTGTGAATTAAATTTATTTTTCTAATTGGGCAAAACCTTCTTCAATCACTTTTCTTAAAGTGTTAGCAGAAAGGGCCATTTTTTCTTTTTCTGAGTCATTTAAAGGTATTTCAATAACCTTTTCAATACCTTGACTACCGATGACGGCTGGACAACCAATAAAAATATCAGCCTGATCATATTCACCGTCTAAATAGACGGATAAAGGAAAGATGGCTTTTTCATCATTGAGAATAGCTGTGCAAATACGTGCTAAGGCAGCAGCTATTCCATAATAAGTTGCTCCTTTTTTAGCAATGATTTCATAGGCTGCATCGCGCACTTTGAAGAAGACTTCGACTAAAGCTTGTTCGTCTGTGTGGTTCTTTTTAACCCATTCGTAAATTTGTAAGCCCCCGATGTTGGCATGAGACCAGACTGGGAATTCAGTATCGCCATGTTCGCCTAAGATGTAACCATGCACATTACGAGCGTCTACGCCGACTAATTGAGCGATTTCTTGTTTGAAGCGGGCAGTATCAAGTGATGTTCCTGATCCGATGACCCGTTCTTTAGGGAAGCCAGAGAATTTCCATGTGGCATAAGTTAAAATATCAACAGGATTCGCCGCTACCAAGAAGATACCATCGAAGCCAGATTCAACGATTTGACTAATGATACCTTGATAGATTTTGAGGTTTTTATGGACTAAATCTAAGCGTGTTTCGCCAGGCTTTTGAGCGGCCCCAGCTGTTAATACGACAATGTCTGCATCGTGACAATCAGAGTATTCAGCAGCGTAAATTTTCTTGGGTGAGTTGAAGGCGAGAGCACTTGCTAAATCCAAGGCATCGCCGACAGTTTTATCTTTATTAATATCAATAATACCTAACTCGCGACCAACATTTTGAGTGACTAATGCAAATGCGAAACTCGATCCGACTGCGCCATCGCCAACTAAAATAATTTTGTGAGTTGACATTTCTTTTTTGGGGTTCATAGCAAGTCCTCCTTAGGGTATATTCTAATTATAACATAGGGTTACTTAAAATAAAATATACAGTTTTGTTCTGTTTTAAAGAGAATAATCCTAAATAATATAACAGTTATATGATTTGGTTGTAACAGATTATGTGACTGCACGATGAAAAATACAAGAGATAGTAAGGTCTACAAGTAATTAATAGAACTTTTGCTAGGATATTGCAAGAAAAGTGTCTCTTATATACTTGGCCGTTTGATAAAGCTAGAATTGAACAGTTCTACTGCTTGATGATGATTGAGAGAATCAAGGAAGGCATTTGCGTAAACTTATGCTATAATAAGCAGACCAAGGCAAGAAAATACATGTATTTGGGTGAGAAAGAATGAAATTAATTATTGGTCTAGGAAACCCTGGCGAAAAATATGCGGGCACTCGGCATAATATTGGTTTTGATGTGGTGGATCAACTTTTAGAACGTCATCATTTGAAGATGACCGATCAGAAGTTTCGAGCGGATTATACGGTTGCTCATATAGGGCAAGAAAAGGTGCTATTTGTTAAACCTTATACCTATATGAATCTATCGGGAGAGGCCCTCTTACCACTGATGTCTTATTATCATGTTGCTATGGAAGACATATTAGTTGTTTACGATGATTTAGATTTGGAACCTGGCCGTATTCGTTTGCGACAAACCGGTTCGGCTGGTGGTCACAATGGGATTAAATCTATTATCCAAATGTTAGGAAGTCAAGATTTTAATCGCATCCGAGTTGGGATTGGACGCCCTAGTGGTGGTTGGAAAGTGGTTGACCATGTCTTGGCCCCTTTTTCAGCTGATCAGCGTCCCTTGATTGATCAAGCAAATCAGCTAGCCGCTGATGCTGTTGAATATTGGTTGCAGGGACATGATTTTATTGATGTGATGAATCGCTATAATCAACGTAAAGCCTAAGTCAAAGCGCCGATAAGGGGGTCAGGAAACTGAGTCCCTTCTTCCTATGGCTATTGTTAGAACTAATTAAGTAAAGGAGGCTGCCAACATGCTAGCCACAATCTTTAATGCACCCTTTGATCCAGTCGTACAACAACTGAAAAAAAATAGCGGGCAAGACTTGCCCCATTTGGTGACGGGTCTAGATGATAGTGCACGGGCTGTCTTATTAGCTCAGCTCTACCAAGAACAACCGCAACAAATGATCGTGGTTGAACCGGTGGCCACTCATTTAAGCCAATTATGTGAAGACTTACAACAACTCCTACCAAACGTTAAAGTGTTGGAATTTCCAGTTGAGGAAGCCTTAGCTTTAGAATATTCCTATGCTTCCTTTGATTCACTCGCTCAGCGGTTAGAGTGTCTAGTGGCTTTACTTAATCAAGAAGCCTGCATTATCATTTGTTCACCAGCTGCTTTGCGTAAACAACTCAATCCACCTGAGCAATGGCAGCAGCAAGTTCAAACATTAGAGCTAGGTCAGGAAATGGATCGCCAACAACTTGAACGCCAACTTCATAACTTTGGCTACCATCACCAACCTATGGTTCAGAGTCCAGGCGAATACAGTATTCGAGGTTCGATAGTTGATTTCTATCCACTCAATCAACCGCATCCCATTCGTTTAGACTTCTTTGATACTGAACTGGATTCCATCCGTCTATTTGATGCGCAAACACAAGAATCAATTGAGAATCGAGATCGTGTTGTGTTGGCTCCGGCTACGGATCTGCTCTTTACTTTAGAAGAGCAACAAGCCTTGCTACCAAAATTAGAAACAAAATTAGAACAAGTAACCCAACGAATGCAAGATCAAGAACTGGCTCAACAAATTAAGCGTGCGATGGTCGACCAGTTGGCGCAACTAAAGGCGGGACAGCCCCTGAAATATGCGCCAGCCTTTTTCCGTTTCAACCAATCAAAACCAGCGTCGTTATTGGATTATGCTCAGCCATCCGCCTGTTTGGTGCTGATGGAATACGGTAAAATTGTGGCGCAAGAGCATCAATTAGCCCAAGAGGATCAGTATTGGCTTGAACAAGAGATTGTAAAAGGGACTATCCTACCTAATGTTGCGGTGCACCATAATTGTATCGAACTGATCCGCCAATCAGACTTGCCTAAATTGCATTTTTCAGTAATGCACCGAGGTTTGGGTAATCTCACTTTTGCGGCAGTTCACGCTTTTCAATATCGCTCGATGAACCCTTTCTTTAATCAAATGCCGTTGGTCAAAACCGAAGTTGATCATTGGATTAAGCAAGGTTATACCATCCAAGTTTTGGCCTCATCAGCTAAGCAAGCTCAAAAGACCCAAGCTCGTTTTGAAGAGTATGGAATGATGGGGTATTTGGTGGAACAAGCGACCGATATTATGAAAGGTAGGATCAACATTAGTCAGTTGACCTTGACTAATGGGTTTGAACTGCCCCTCGCTAAATGGGTTGTCTTAACTGAACGAGAACTCTTTAACCAACTGAAGAAGCGCCATGTTCGACCGCAAAATCTATCGAATGCTGAACGAATTAAATCCTACAATGAATTGACTGTGGGTGACTATGTGGTCCATGTGAATCATGGAATCGGGCTCTATACGGGCATGGACACCTTGGAAATCAATGGGATTCATAAGGATTTGTTAGCTATTGAATATCAAAATAAGGCTCGTGTTCTGATTCCGGTCGACCAAATACATCTGCTGCAGAAGTATGTTTCGTCTGAATCACGGACTCCTAAAATCAACAAACTGGGTGGCACGGACTGGGTAAAAACTAAGCAGAAAGTGGCGGCTAAAGTTGAAGACATTGCTGATGAACTCATTGCGCTCTATGCACAACGAGAGCAGGAACAAGGTTATGCTTTTGGTCCAGATACGCCTGAACAAGCTGAATTTGAACAAGCATTTGCTTACGTTGAGACACCCGATCAATTGCGCTCGACCCAAGAAATTAAGGCGGATATGGAAAAAATTCGGCCAATGGACCGCTTATTAGTGGGAGATGTGGGTTATGGTAAGACCGAAGTGGCGATGCGGGCGATTTTTAAAGCTGTGATGGATGGCAAGCAAGTGGCCTTTTTGGTACCTACGACTATTTTGGCTCAGCAACACTATAATTCATTGGTGCAACGGTTTGCTGACTATCCGTTTGAAATTGGGCTCTTATCACGCTTTGCTAGTAAAACCAGCCAACAAGAAACTTTGAAGGGCTTGGCTTCCGGCCAATGTGCCATCGTTGTCGGCACGCATCGCTTACTTTCAAAAGATGTCCACTTCCTTGATTTAGGTCTGTTGATTGTCGACGAGGAGCAACGCTTTGGTGTTAAACACAAAGAACGTTTGAAACAATTAAAAGCTCAAGTTGATGTCTTAACGCTAACGGCTACCCCGATTCCGAGGACCTTACATATGTCTATGATCGGTGTCCGTGACCTATCTTTAATTGAAACGCCGCCAAACAACCGTTTTCCAGTGCAAACCTATGTAATGGAACGTAATGACGGGGCAATCAAAACGGCAATCGAAAGAGAGATGGCTCGCGGAGGCCAAGTGTTTTACCTTTACAATCGTGTTGCTACGATTGATCAGCGGGCACTAGAAATTCATGATTTGGTTCCCGATGCACGCGTAGCTGTCGCTCACGGGCAGATGTCCGAAGCGGAATTAGAAACAGTTTTGATTGACTTTATCCAAGGCGCCTATGATGTTCTAGTTACCACGACTATTATTGAGACCGGGGTTGATATCCCTAACGCGAATACATTATTTATTGAAGATGCTGATCGGATGGGCTTATCTACCCTTTATCAATTGCGGGGACGGGTTGGCCGGACCCATCGGGTGGCCTATGCTTATCTGCTTTACGAACCATTTAAACAATTAAGTGAAGTCTCAGAGAAACGTCTTCAAGCTATTAAAGAATTTACTGAGTTGGGTTCAGGCTTTAAGATTGCCATGCGAGACTTATCCATTCGTGGAGCAGGTAACTTACTCGGTAAACAGCAGAGTGGTTTTATTGATTCTGTTGGTTTTGATATGTATTCACAAATGTTGAAAGAAGCTGTTGATCTTAAACGTGGCAAGAAATCGCCAGTTGGGAATGTAGCGAGTTCTGATTTGGAAATTGATTTAGCGATCGATGCCTATTTGCCGTCTGACTATATTGAAGATGGCCGCCAAAAAATAGCCATTTATAAGTCAATCCAACAATTGGATTCAGAAGAAGCCTATCGTCAGCTCCAAGATCAGTTAATTGATCGATTTGGGGAATTTCCGGATCAAGTGGCTGACCTCTTGGAAGTGGGGCTCATCCGTTACTTTGGTTCTAAAGCGGGGATGACCCAGATTAAGCAACAAAATCCATGGCTAATTATTTCCTTTAATTCCGTAGCGAGTAAGGCATTAATGGGACCGAAGATTTTTGAAGCCATGCAAGACATCCCACTTAAAGCTGAGGTGCAAATGGATCAAGACAACTTACAAGTTCGTTTCTTAATCCAAGGCAAAAAATCTTATCAGTGGTTGTCGGCTTTGCACAAGCTAGCGCAGAGAGCGGCCCAATTGGTTGAGAAGGGCCAAGCAGTGGAGTGAATCACATACAAAAGGAGGAAGAATAATGCGTTTAGATAAATTTTTAAAAATATCGCGTTTGATTAAACGTCGTAGTGTAGCTAAAGAAGTGGCAGACCAAGGACGAATTACCATTAATGGTAAAGTAGCTAAATCATCGACCGATGTAAAAATTGGTGATGAATTGACGATTCGGTTCGGTAACCGCTTGGTGACTGTACGGGTTAATGATTTGAAAGAAACGACTAAGAAGGATCAGGCCCTTGAACTATATGAGCTCATTAAAGAGGAACGGATAGCTAATCAAAGTGAAGACTCCTTGCTAGACTAACTATGTAGCGGGAATATTTAAATAAGTTTATGTACTTTAACATAGAAATTTAACTAGATTATTGATATACTCAATTAGAAAAGAGGTGAGCGAAGATGCCAACAAATCAAAAACGGTCGCAACAAGCAAGACCAAATATCATTCAATTAAATCAAGCGCGATCAGGTCAGATGGGGACCAAACTGAGCATGACTTCGTCGCCTAAAACCCGCTCTTTTAATGCAACGAAGCGGATTGCTCTACTGGGAGTCGTGGCAGTTCTGATAACCGGCGTTCCCTTAATTAATACTTTAGCGCAGTCTGTGAGCCAAAATACCAAATTGGAAGCAGCAAAAGCAGCGAACAAAGTCGCCATTCAACAGAATAAAGAAGTGGCAGATGAACTTCAACGACTTAAGGATCCTTCTTATTTAGCAGAGATTGCTCGTCGTGATTATTATTATTCTAAAGAAGGCGAAATTATTTTTGATTTAGGTCAAGACCAAGATCAAAACAGTATCTTTAACCAACAAAATTAGACTTACTGTATAAGTCTTATATAGGGTGGCTTTGCCACTGATTTTTTAAGGAGGAACTAGTTTTTTATGTCAATTGAAGTCGGTCAGAAGGTTGCGGGTAAGGTTACAGGAATCACTAATTTCGGCGCCTTTGTGGAATTACCAGAAGGTAAGACAGGGTTGATTCATATTAGTGAAATTTCAGATGGGTATATCAAAGATATCAATAGTGTTTTGACAGTGGGCCAAGAAGTTGAGGTTAAAGTCCTAACCATTGCACCTGATGGCAAAATTTCCTTATCTTTACGTCAAGCTGTCGATAAAGCACAACAACAAGCGGCTCCACAACGTTCATTTACACCGCGTGACCGTGGTAATCAGTTCCGCAAAGATAAAGACGATGATGATGCGCCACGCAAGCCTTTTAATCGTCCGAGCCATCGTCCAGATAATAATCGGAACGCGGCTGGTTCTAAGCCCTTGTCTGACTTTGATGCGATGATGAGCGGCTTCCTTAAAGATAGTGAGGATCGTTTATCTTCTTTGCGTCGTAATACGGAAGGCAAACGTGGTGGCCGTGGTGGCCGTCGCAATTAAAAGATTAACATAGAGGCAACTGCTAAGAAGCGGTTGCTTTTTCTTTTGCTTAGTGGTTGCTTCCTACTTGCGACTAAAGTTGGTACCCAAATTTGGGGAAGATTGTTATAATATGTTGGGAAGCTTTGCCGCACTCAGCGGATGATGGGGAAACGAGGGATGGAAGATGGAAGAATTGTTGCGACGTGTTAAGAATCAATTGCAAAAATGGCCAGCCTTTGATGAAGCAGATAAGATTGTTTTGGCTGTATCAGGTGGGGTTGATTCCATGGTGCTTTTGCATTTGATGCATCAAATCGTCCAATTGAAAGATTATCAGCATAAAGAACTGATTGTCGCTCATTTCAATCATCAATTACGCCTTGAAAGTACGGCAGAAGCACAAATGGTGAAGGACTATGCTTTAGCATGTGGCTGTATCTACTATAGTCAAACTTGGAAAGAACCGAGCCAGACGAATACGGAAGCTTTAGCTCGACAAGCTCGTTATACTTTTTTTGCTAATGTGTTGAAAGCGAGTCAAGCCCAGGTGCTTATGACAGCTCATCATTTGAATGATGTCGCTGAGACCTTCTTGATGCGGATGATCCGTGGGACCTCGCTAAAGGGAAGTCAAGGTATTCAATCATCCTACGAACGTATTTTGACGACGGAGGATAAACAGGTTGTCTTTACACAAATGTTGCGGCCTTTAGTTCAAATACCTAAGGACAAACTCTATGCTTACGCACAAGATTATAAGGTGCCTTTTGCTGAGGATGCGTCAAATCATACTGATAAACATTTTCGTAATCGTATTCGTCATCAGATGATTCCTTGGATGGAAGCAGAGAATCCCCAATTTTTACAGAACATTCTAGGTATTCAAGAACAATTACAGCATTCCTATCAAACGCATTTTGCTGACTATTTACAAATGGAACCGAATCTGTTAATGTATTCGCAACAAATTCAAGGGTGGATTTTATATATTCCGAATTTTCTAGCTTTGCCGGAAGCCAAATTAAAGACCTATCTATCTATTTTCTTTGAAGAGCGCCTCATCAATGATTTGCCCACATATGCCAAAGAAACGGTGGAGAGTGTGGAACAGCTGATGAAGAATCATTGGGATCCGAATGCACGGATTTCCTTAGGGTCCGACTGGGTAGCGATTCGCCAATATGATTATTTGCGGATTATGCCAATGGCCTCGCAAGCCAAGCTAGCAGATCAGGTGATGTTGCCGATTGAACAAGTTAATACTTGGTTAGTTCTTAGTGATCATGAACGCTTGGGATTGTTTGAACGTAGCCAGATTACGGGTAAGATGATGAAAGAGGCCACGGGTAAGTTAGCGGTTAATTTGGTTGATGAACGAAAAATAAAGGGTTTCTATTTGCGTCATCGCCAACAAGGGGATAAGATGCGATTAGGTATTCGCCAAGGGCAAGCCTATCATAAAAAGATTAATCGTATTATGATTGATGCCAAGATTCCACGCGATGAGCGGACACAAACTTGGTTGTTATGTGATGCGAATGATCAGATTATTTGGTGCATTCCTAAAGTGATTTCTCAATTGTATCGTGACATACAAACTGATACAATAACTCATGTATTTCTTTATCAAAACGACTATGATCAAGCTGATACTAAAACATTTGAAGGGCTGTTAAATAACCGTTTACCACTCGAAGGATAAGGAGAAGATTATGTTAGAAAAAGATATTGAACGCGTCTTAGTTTCTAAGGAAGAAATTGATCAAGCTTTGAGCCGATTAGGCCAAGATATTACCGCTGATTATGAAGGTAAAGACATCTTGGTTATCGGTATTTTAAGAGGGGCTGCCGTATTTATGGCTGACTTAGTCCGTCATATTGATGCTTATGTCACGATTGACTTTATGGATGTGTCTTCTTATGGAGATGCTACCCAATCTAGTGGTGAAGTGAAGATCCTTAAGGATTTAAATTCATCTGTTGAGGGCAAACACATTTTAATTGTTGAAGACATCATCGATACAGGACGGACCTTACATTATATTGTTGGCCTATTAGAACATCGTAAAGCTGCTTCGGTGAGAATCTGTACTTTATTAGATAAACCTGAACGTCGGGAAATTGCTGAAGTGAAACCTGACTATGTTGGTTTGGATATTCCAAATGAATTTGTGGTCGGATATGGCCTTGACTTCAAACAACGGTACCGTAATTTGCCTTATATCGGTGTCTTAAAACCCGCTATTTACCAAGAGGCATAAAGCTACCACATATTCAGCAACTGTGCTATGATGGCAAAGATTTGACTGACTTAGTTGGTAAGAAGGAGATAGACTGAATGAATAAACCAAATCCAAATAAAAATTTCTTTAGAAGTACCCTGTTTTATCTAGTGGCTTTTTTTGCCCTAGCGGGACTTTTTCAATTGTTCGCTGGCAACGGCGTGACAGGTTCTGGATCAACGAAAGAGTTGACTTCCTCTGAGTTCATGACTCAATTAGATCAAGGGAAAATTAAATCATTTGAAATCCAAAAAGCCGATGGTATCTACCTCATTAACGGGGAATTTGCTAATGGCAAGGTAAAGAAACAAGAAAGCGAAGATTTTATCTCGATGTTCAATGGCTCAAAAGCCTTGAATCGTTTCTCAGCCAAAGTATTGGACAACGACAATACGGTTAAGGAAATTACAGAATTGGCAAAAGCTAAAGAAGTCAAATTCCAAAGCGAAGGTCGTTCTAATTTGATGGACATTTTGATGTCCTTACCGTTATTGCTTTTGATGATTCCAGCTACCATGATGATGTTCTCAATGTTTCAAGGCGGTGGACCTGGTGGTGGTAAAAATGTCTTGAATTTTGGTAAATCCAAGACCAAAGATGTGTCTAAACAAAAAGTTAAAGTACGCTTTACCGATGTAGCCGGTGCTGAAGAAGAGAAGCAAGAATTAGTTGAAGTGGTTGAATTTTTAAAAGACCCTAAACGCTTTACTAAACTAGGTGCGCGGATACCAGCGGGTGTTCTTTTAGAAGGGCCTCCAGGAACGGGTAAAACCTTGTTAGCAAAAGCGGTAGCTGGTGAAGCCGGCGTGCCATTTTATAGTATCTCTGGTTCGGAATTTGTGGAGATGTTTGTCGGTGTCGGTGCTAGCCGGGTTCGTGACTTATTCGAAAATGCTAAAAAGAACGCGCCAGCGATTATATTTATTGATGAAATTGATGCGGTGGGACGCCAACGGGGAACCGGTATGGGCGGTGGTCACGATGAACGGGAACAAACCTTGAACCAACTCTTGGTTGAAATGGATGGGTTTGAAGGTAATGAAGGCGTGATTGTGATCGCGGCTACTAACCGATCTGATGTCTTAGATCCAGCCTTGTTACGTCCAGGTCGTTTTGACCGTCAAATTTTAGTAGGTAATCCGGATGTTAAAGGACGTGAAGCTGTTTTAGCTGTTCACGCCCGCAACAAAAAGATTTCACCGCTTATTGATTTGAAGACTATTGCTCAACAAACCCCAGGCTTTTCTGGGGCTGACTTGGAAAACTTGCTTAATGAGGCCGCTTTAGTCGCCGCTCGGCAAAATCATACTGAAATTATGCCGGATGATTTAGACGAAGCTCATGATCGAGTGATTGCAGGTCCAGCTAAGAAAGATCGGGAACGATCAGAGAAACAATTGCGGACAGTGGCTTACCATGAAGCGGGGCATACCGTAATTGGTATGGTCTTGAATGATGCCCGCATCGTTCACAAAGTGACGATTGTTCCTCGCGGTCGCGCAGGCGGTTATGCCATTATGCTACCTAAGGAAGATCAATTTATCGTGACCAAAGAAGAGCTTTACCAACAAGTGGTTGGTTTACTCGGTGGACGGGTGGCAGAAGAGATTGTCTTTAATTCTCAATCAACAGGCGCTAGCAATGACTTTGAGCAAGCTACACGTATTGTGCGGTCAATGATTACCGAATATGGTATGTCAGATAAGCTTGGAACCATTCAATTTGAAGGCAATCATAAAGTCTTCATCGGTCGCGATTATGGTCAATCTCCGGCTTATTCTGATCAAATAGCCTATGAAATCGATCTAGAAGTTCGCCGCATGATGAAAGAAGCCCATGACGAAGCGCATCGTATTATTACTGAACACCGTCAGCAATTAAATGTTATTGCTGAAAAATTACTTGAAGTCGAAACGCTTGATAAAGCTCAAATTAAAGCTTTGTTTGAAACAGGTCAAATGCCAGAAAAAGCAGAGCATGATCAAGAACCACTTGAACAACCGGATGATTTCCAAGAAGCTAAAGAAAAAGCTCAACAATCTGAAGATCAAGTGCATTCAGATCATGATCAAACAGCAAGTTTCGAATCGGAACAAGCTGAATCAAAAGTGCGTCAAGCCTTAGAAGATGGCAAACCGGTTATCAGCCAAGAAGATGGACAAGATAGAGTTTAAGCATGTAGAAGCAAAGTTGTCGAACAAGAACCCTCTGGACTATTACATTGAATAGCCCCTTGGGGGTTCTGTTCGCTTTTTTATAGGAAAAAAAGGAGGAAGAAAATGACCGATCGATTAATTAAAGCCTTAGCTTTTGATGGGCAGGTGCGCGTTTTTGTTTTGGATGCAAAACAAACGGTGCAAGAAGCTAAAGAAAGACATCAAACTTGGCACACAGCGACAGCGGCTTTAGGTAGAAGCTTGGCTGCGACCGCTTTATTGGCCGCAAATTTAAAAGGGCAAGAGCGGGTTTCAGTTGAAGTCATTGGTTCAGGTCCCCTAGGACGTATTGTGACAGATGGTGACAGTCAAGGTAACGTTCGCGGCTTTGTCAATAATCCTAAAGTTGCTTTAGAATTGAATAGTCAAGGCAAACTTGATGTAGCTGGCGCAGTGGGCTTGCCAGGAAGTCTAGTTGTGCGCAAACATATGGGAAGCGGCGAACCTTTTGCTGGTCAAGTTCCTCTTGTGTCGGGTGAATTGGCTGAGGATTTTACTTATTATATGGCTGTTTCTGAACAGACCCCATCTGCGATTGGCCTAAGTGTCTTAGTCAATGCGGATGAAAGTGTAGCCGCGGCTGGCGGCTTTATGCTTCAAATGATGCCAGGAGCTGACGACCTATTAGTCGACTTATTAGAGGCTCGAATTAAGGAATTGGGACGCTTCTCTGATTTGCTTGAATCACAAAAAACATTAGAAGAATTGCTTGATCTCTTAGTTGGTCCAGGAAATGCGCAAGTGTTAGAAGAAATTCCTGTTAGCTTCCATTGCCCATGTGATAAAGAACGATTTGCGAAAGGAATTCGGTCAATTGGTAAGGAAGAAATCCAAGCCATGATTGATGAAGACCACGGAGCAGAAGTAGTCTGCCATTTCTGTGGTGATCGCTTTACCTTTAGTGAGGACGAACTAAGTCAACTAGTTGCTGAGATTGATCAACAACGGACAGAAGCAAGTGAAGAATAGGAGGTCCTATGTTTAAAATTGGTGATATACAGATTAATAACCCAATCGTCGTAGCGCCGATGGCGGGCGTCTCCAATGCGGCCTTTAGGACCATTGTTAAACAATTCGGTGCGGGCTTGGTCGTCTGTGAAATGATATCGGACAAAGGTATCCAGTTTCGTAATGAAAAAACCTTGAGCATGCTCCATATCGATGAAAATGAGTACCCTCTAAGTATTCAAATTATGGGAGGGAATAAAGATACATTGGTAGAAGCTGCTAAATATGTAGCGACTCATACAGATTGTGCCATCATTGACATTAACATGGGCTGTCCCGTTAATAAAGTAATTAAGGCTGAGGCAGGTGCCCGTTGGTTATTGGATCCTAACAAAGTCTATGAGATGGTAGCTTCCGTTGTCGATGCGGTTGATAAGCCGGTTACCGTTAAAATGCGAACAGGCTGGGATGAGCAACATCTCTATGCGATTGAAAATGCCTTAGCAGCTGAACGAGCGGGCGCTTCGATGGTTGCCATGCATGGCCGGACTCGAGTACAAATGTATGAAGGACAAGCAAATTGGGATATTTTGGCGCAAGTGAAGAAGGAATTAAAAACCATTCCATTTGTGGGAAATGGTGATGTTCGAACGCCGGAACAAGCAAAACATCTTTTGGATACTACTGGTGTTGATGGTGTGATGGTGGGCCGAGCAGCCTTAGGTAATCCTTGGGTGATCAAGCAGATGGTTCACTATGTGGAGACAGGTGAATTATTACCGCCGATGACTCCGCGGGAAAAGATTGATACCGCGATAGACCACTTGGATCGTCTAGTTAATCTTAAAGGTGAGAAAACCGCTGCTCGCGAATTTAGAACGCAAGCCCATTATTATTTGAAGGGAATTCCGCGATCTTCAAAAGTCAAAGTAGCAATCAACGAGACAGAAAATCCTCAAGAAGTGAAACAAATGTTGCGTGAATTTGTTGAATTGACGGAAGAACGCATGGCTAAGGAAGAAGCTCGGAAAGCTCAATTAGATTCAAATCACGATGAGGATTAATGATAAATTAATCACATTGATTAAAAAAACGTTTCCAGACCATGACAAGTGTCTGAATATCGGTTAGAATGAAAAAAGTAATATTGATAAAGGAGTGGAAGAAGATGGCAGACCATCAAGTAGATGAACAATTAGAACTTAACGATCAATTATTGGTTCGTCGTGAGAAGATGCACCAAATGGCCCAAGCAAATGTTAATCCGTTTGCCTCAGGCTTCGAAAGAACCCATATCTCAGCGGAGATTATGAGCGCGTATGAACATGTCAGCAAAGAAGAATTTGAGACTCAAGATAAGGTGTACGTAGCGGTAGCTGGTCGTATCGTATCTAAACGGGTTAAGGGTAAAGCTGGTTTCGCTCATTTGTTAGATATGGCTGGAAAGATCCAAGTCTATGTGCGTCAAGATGGTGTTGGTGAAGAAAGCTATCCTTGGTTTAAAATAGCTGACTTAGGCGATATTGTTGGTGTAAAAGGTTATGTTTTCCGTACAAACACTGGCGAAATTTCCATCCATGCAACTGAATTCTATCCACTCACTAAGGCGCTAAGACCGCTTCCAGATAAATATCATGGATTGACTAATACAGAGCAACGTTATCGCCAACGTTATCTTGATTTGATCGCGAATGAAGACAGCCGTCAACGTTTTATTTTACGTTCGAAGATTGTTCGCGAAATTCGCCGTTATCTTGATGATCAAGGCTATTTAGAAGTGGAAACACCTGTCTTGCATAACATTGCTGGTGGTGCTGCGGCTCGGCCATTCATTACTCACCACAATGCATTAGATATGGAATTATACTTGCGTATTGCGACAGAACTTCATTTAAAACGCTTAGTTGTAGGTGGTTTTGAAAAAGTGTATGAATTGGGTCGCGTCTTCCGGAATGAAGGGGTTGATACAACGCATAACCCTGAATTTACGACAATTGAAATCTATACTGCATATACGATGTACCAAGATTGTATGGATTTAGTTGAAAATACTATTCGGACGGTGGCTGAGCGTGTCTTAGGTCGGACAACAGTCAACTATGCCGGTACGGATATTGAATTAGGCAAACCATGGGCACGTCTTCATATGGTTGATATGATCAAAGAAGCAACTGGTGTTGATTTCTGGCAAGAAATGACTTTCGAAGAAGCTAAAGCTTTAGCTGAACAACATAACGTTGAAGTGTCTAGCCATGATACAGGGGTTGGCCATATTATCAATAATTTCTTTGAAGAGTTCTGTGAAGAGCGTTGCATCCAACCAACTTTCGTTTATGGACATCCGGTTGAAGTTTCACCGCTTGCTCGTAAGAATGAAGAAGATCCTCGCTTTACCGATCGTTTTGAATTGTTCATTATGGGTAACGAATATGCGAACGCCTTTACTGAATTAACCGATCCGATTGACCAACGCGAACGTTTTGAAGCACAACTTGAAGAGAAAGATGGCGGTAATGATGAAGCCCATCCAATGGATGATGATTTTATCGAAGCCTTAGAATATGGTTTACCTCCAACCGGTGGTATTGGTATTGGTATTGACCGTTTAGTAATGCTTTTAACTGATTCACAAGCCATCCGTGATGTGCTTTTATTCCCAACTTTACGTAATAACTAAACGACTTGTTCGCGAGAGTAGCTCGGCTACTCTCGCGAATTTTTTTGTACGTAATTCAGTTCATTTGCATACTATTTGTGTGGCTGTTTGATATAATATAGCCAATAATAAGGAGGCGATTTTATGGAATTTGTTCGCGAAGAGAGAGCTATTCGACACTATGATCAAGCGGGTCAAATGGATGCAGAAATCACCTATTTGCCGACAACAGATCCCAAGGTAATCGCGGCTAATCACACCTACGTTGCGGAATCTTTACGGGGGCAAGGTGTAGCTGGAAAGTTGTTAGGGGAACTAGTTGCTTTGGCTCAGGAAAATAGTTGGAAAATAAAAGCAGAGTGTTCATATGTAGTTAAGAAATTTCGAGAACAGCCGGAAAAATATGCGGCGATTGAAGCATGAGACTGAAAAGTATCGGTTAATTTAGCTAAAGTAATGACTCAACTAGAAAACCCCCATCTCTACGATTAATTAGATCGTAGGGATGGGGGTTAATTATTTTGGCCAATGACCGTCTAGTGAACAACCAAGCTTTATTTATAGCGAAAGTTTGAAACTAGTTTTGACTGTGAGGGTTTGAATCAGGATTTGCAGAGTTTAAGTCGGTACTATTGTTTTGAGAATCTAAAGAGATAGTCGGTGACACTGTTTTGGCGTCAGACGCGACTGTGGTCTGCTCTGTAGTATGGGAAGATTCCTCTTCATCGGCAGCTGGATCCGCTAGCGTTGGCTTCATTTGGGTGACTTCCTCGCTAGTAATTTGAGTTGTCTGGGTGCTTGTTTCTTCTAGGATAGGGTTTGTCGTGGTTGTGGCTTCATTTGATACTTGTGTGTGATTTTGTTGAGCTGCAGGGTCATTGTATTCAACTTCTGGAACATTGTGGCCATCATTTGGTTGGCTTAGTTCAGTCGTTAGAGTAGGTTCATTTGCTTCAATTTTTGTTGGAGCAAAGAGTTGTTCTAAGGTTTCCATTGTCAGGTAAACATCTTTAACTGTTGAATTTGGATTGGCTTTGATTCGGCTAGCTTCAAGGAGAGCAGCATTAATTGCCCGATAGTGTTCAGGGTTTTTGCCGAGGACTTCGCGGTCGCGACGTAGACGTGTTTGCCACATTAAATCGGTTAAGTCTGCTTTAACATATAAATTAGCCCGTGAATTAAGATTTAAATCAGGTGTTTGGGCAGCTGTTTGTTTTAATTGTTCTAACTCTTTTATCCGCTGTTGGATTTTATCGTTACCAGTGTGAGGATCGGATAAAGCGATCAGAGCCCGAGTGATGGAGAAACCATAATCTTTGTGGATAGACACATCCTTGTTTCTTAATTCGTTCGTGGCATAATCAATTGAATCAATGACCGTTTTAAGTGCCGCCATTCTTGAACCAATCGAGCCGATTGGGTAGAGGGTATCTACTTCTTTGACTTTATCAATTTCGCCACCTAATAAATCAATTAATTTGAAGGCTTCTTTGAGGGCTTGGTCATATTTCTTATGATGAACTTTATTAGCTAGAGTCGTGAGGCGTTCCTTTTCACTTTGTAATGTTTCTTTGTTATTCACGATTAGCTTGTCTTTAACAATATCGGGTAGTACTAAATCTTTCGAAACGATGGAATCAACTGGGTGACCTAAGCTAGTTTCCAAGGCTGTTTGTAATTCTTTAACTGCCAAATCAATCTCAGCCACCGTTGTTTTCGGATTCAGTTGAATACCAACGGCATGAGTAATCGCGGCGTTAAGGGCATGGTATTTATCGGCACTTTGCTTACCTAGCACTTTTTGATCGCGTAAGAAGCGAGTATTCCAAATAGCGTTATCTAATTTGGCTTTGACATAAATGGTCGCAATATCTTCAGCTTTTAAATCAGGGTAATCTTTGATTTCTGTTTTTAAGTCGATTAAGCGTTGAACATGTTTATCGATGCTAGCTTGAGAGGCGAAAGGATCGGATAAGGCAATCAAGGCTTTGGTAATGGTGTAACCGATTTGTTTATGAGCATCGTTGACTTTGTTAGTGGCTTCGGTAGAAGCGAAGACAATACTGTCAATGATGGTGACTAAGGCTTCAATACGACTACCAATTGTCTCAACTTTAAGTGGAACTTTATTGCTTGAGCTACCAGGTTCGGCAACTGTTTGATCTTTAACCTTCTCTACGAGTTTGAGAGTACGTTCGATGATATCTTGGTAGTTACCACCTTTAGCAATTAATTTAAGGTGCTCAAGTTGAGTTTCTTTTTGTTGCAAACGATTTATTTTACTAGCAATGTAGGCTGATCGATCCCGTTTTTCTACTTGAACAACATGACCTTGGAGCGCTTGGCTTAAATGTTGGTCGAGTTCAGCTACGGCTGCGTCTATTTCTGCCATTGTTGAAGTAGGATCTAATTGGATGCCTACCGCTTTAGTAATGGCTTTGTTTAAAGCGTGATATACATCAGCTGGGAGTTGGCCGAGAATTTTTTTATCTCGGGTAAAGCGGGTTTGCCAAATAGTACGATCTAGTTTAGCTTTTGCGTAGATGGTAGCGGTATCTTCAGGACTTAAATCAGGAAGAAGTTGAGCCACTTTTTTCATTTCTTGTAATTCGCTAATCCGTTGTTCTAACCGGTCATTAGAAGCTAAAGGATTTAAGAGAGTGTATACGAGATGGGTTACTTTTAAACCCATGATGTTATGGGCTTCGACGACTTTTTTATCTAAATGATTTACGCAGAAATCTATGGCCTCGATAACTTCTGTCATGGCAATCAAGCGTGGGCCAATTGAATTTAAAGCGTAGATTGTGCTAGGGTCGATACCTTCGCCTTTAGTGATGGCGGTAGCGTCTGAAATTAGGGTTTCGATGATGTTGAAGCTCTGATTAATAGTGTCTTCATATTTAAAACCGAGCGGAGTATAACCTAATGCTGCTAAATGGCTTTTTTGTTGTTGTAACTTGTTAAGAGCCTGAGTAAGATCTGCAGTAGAATTTGCAGGTTGAACAATTGGGGGAGCTTCAGCCGCCCAAACCGCTTGGCTGGCTACTGGTGTAGCAACTTGAGCTAAAAGTAACGAACACGAGAGAACTAAGGGAAACTTTTTCATCTAAACTCCTCCATAAAAAGTAATTGTTACTTTTTATTATATTTAAAAGGTTTTTTTAGTCAATAAAGGGCTTTCAATAATTTTAAGAGAATAGTTGGAAAAGTTTTTAATTTATAAAGATTTTGAAAGACTAATACAAAATGACAATAAATTGGGTCCTGTTTAAGTTTTTAATTTGATAAAATAAAACGCCTGGAGTGGTTGACTCTCTTTGGGGGACATGTTATGATGTCTAAGGTGTTTTTATTGACAGATTCCTGTAAATCAGTCGTGCTGACTGCCTTAGATTCACCCGCCAATAGTAATCACCCGACTGGGGTGTTTATTATTTTTAATATAAAATGACACACTTGGATGTGTGGACTAGAACAAGTGATGGGAGGAGGACCTTTAATGCCAACAATTAATCAATTAGTTAAGAAACCTCGTAAATCTAAAGTTGTGAAATCAAATTCGCCAGCTTTGAATAAAGGTTATAACAGTTTCAAAAAGTCTCAAACCGATAACGACTCACCTCAAAAACGTGGTGTATGTACCCGTGTCGGCACTATGACACCTAAGAAACCTAACTCAGCTTTACGTAAATATGCCCGTGTACGTTTATCAAACTTGATGGAAGTAACGGCTTATATCCCAGGTATCGGCCACAACTTACAAGAACACAGCGTTGTTCTTATCCGTGGTGGACGTGTAAAAGACTTACCAGGGGTACGTTACCATATCGTTCGTGGCGCTTTGGATACAGCTGGTGTAAACGGCCGTATGCAAGGACGTTCTAAATACGGAACTAAGAGACCAAGAGGCTAATTAGCCAATCTACTACTTAATTAACCATATCCAGAAAGGAGGATTTTGAATGACTCGTAAAGGACAAATCGCGAAACGTGACGTTTTGCCAGATCCAATTTACAACTCAAAATTAGTAACTCGTACAATTAACCGTTTGATGGTCGATGGTAAACGCGGTAAAGCAGCTTCAATCTTATACTCAGCGTTTGATATCGTTCGTGAACAAACCGGTCAAGATCCAATGGAAGTTTTCGAACAAGCTATTGAAAACATCATGCCATTATTAGAAGTTAAAGCTCGCCGTGTAGGGGGTTCTAACTACCAAGTACCAGTTGAAGTTCGTCCAGAACGTCGTTATACATTAGCTGTTCGTTGGTTAGTAAGCTATTCACGTTTACGTGGTGAGAAAACCATGGAAATGCGTTTTGCTCGCGAATTAATGGATGCGGCTAACAATACCGGTGCTTCTGTTAAGAAACGTGAAGACATGCATAAAATGGCTGAAGCTAACAAAGCTTTTGCACATTACCGTTGGTAAGATTTATAATGATACTGTCAGAGTGTTTTACTACTGGCAGTGTCTTTTGACATCAACTCACAAATTTGAAAGAGGGGTAAATATACATGGCGAAGAGAGAATTTTCTCTTGAAAAAACACGTAACATTGGTATCATGGCCCATATCGATGCTGGTAAAACGACAACTACTGAACGTATTTTGTACTATACTGGCCGTATCCACAAAATTGGTGAAACTCACGAAGGAGCTTCACAAATGGACTGGATGGAACAAGAACAAGAACGTGGTATCACCATCACATCTGCTGCTACAACAGCTCAATGGAAAAACCACCGTGTAAATATCATCGACACTCCTGGACACGTAGACTTCACTGTTGAAGTTGAACGTTCTCTTCGGGTATTAGATGGTGCGGTTGCTTTATTAGATGCGCAATCAGGTGTTGAACCACAAACTGAAACGGTATGGCGTCAAGCTACTACTTACGGCGTTCCACGTATCGTATTCGTTAACAAAATGGATAAAATCGGTGCAGACTTCTTATACTCTGTAGATACAATCCACAAACGTTTACAAGCAAATGCACACCCAGTGCAATTACCAATCGGTTCTGAAGACAACTTCCAAGGTATTATTGACTTGTTGACCATGAAAGCTGAATACTACACAAATGACGAAGGAACAAACATTGAAGAACGTGAAATTCCTGAAGAAATGCGTGAATTAGCTGAAGAATGGCGCATGAAGTTAGTTGAAGCAGTTGCTGAAACTGATGAAGAATTAATGATGTCTTACTTAGATGGCGAAGAAATCGATATCGATACGCTTAAAGCAGCTATCCGTAAAGCGACTGTTAATGTTGAGTTCTACCCAGTGTTCTGTGGTTCTGCCTTCAAGAACAAAGGGGTACAATTAATGCTTGATGGTGTTATTGACTACTTACCATCGCCATTAGATGTTCCAGCTATCAAAGGTATTGTACCTTATGAAGAAACTGAAACTGAACGTCATGCAAGTGATGAAGAACCATTCTCAGCTTTAGCCTTCAAAGTTATGACAGACCCATTCGTAGGACGTTTAACTTTCTTCCGGGTATATTCAGGAACGTTAGAGTCAGGTTCTTATGTTAAGAATGCAACTAAAGACGTTCGTGAACGTGTTGGTCGTATTCTTCAAATGCACGCCAACTCACGTCAAGAAATTCCTGAAGTATTCTCTGGTGATATTGCAGCTGCTGTTGGTTTGAAAAATACCACCACTGGTGACACATTATGTGATGAAAAAGCTCCAGTTATCTTAGAATCAATGGAATTCCCTGAACCAGTTATCGAAGTAGCGATTGAACCAGATTCAAAAGCTGACCAAGATAAAATGGGTATTGCTTTAGGTAAATTAGCTGAAGAAGATCCAACCTTCCGTGCGTCTACTGACCATGAAACTGGTCAAACAATTATCGCTGGTATGGGTGAGCTTCACTTAGATATCATTGTTGATCGTTTGAAACGTGAATTCAAAGTAAACGCAACAGTAGGTGCACCACAAGTATCTTATCGTGAAACATTCCGCTCTTCATGTCAAGCTGAAGGTAAGTTCGTTCGTCAATCAGGTGGTAAAGGTCAATACGGTCACGTATGGGTTGAATTCACACCTAATGAAGAAGGAAAAGGCTTCGAATTTGAAAATGCGATTGTCGGTGGGGTTGTTCCTCGTGAATATGTCCCAGCAGTTGAAGCAGGTCTTAAAGATGCAATGGAAAATGGTGTCTTAGCTGGCTTCCCAATGGTAGATATCAAAGCTAAGTTATACGATGGTTCTTACCACGATGTCGATTCATCTGAAACAGCCTTCAAAGTGGCTGCATCGATGGCATTGAAAGCGGCGGCTAAGAAAGCTAATCCATCAATCTTAGAACCAATGATGGCTGTAGAAATTACAGTTCCTGAAGAGTATTTAGGTGATGTAATGGGTCACGTTAACTCTCGTCGTGGTCGTATCGAAGGTACAGAAACACGCGGTAATGCTCAAATCGTTAAATCAATGATTCCATTATCTGAAATGTTTGGTTACGCGACTACATTACGTTCTTCAACTCAAGGACGTGGTGTCTTCTCAATGACTTTCGATCACTATGAAGATGTACCTAAATCAATCGCTGAAGAAATCATCAAAAAATACGGTGGTAAATCAGAAGAATAATCAGTAAGGATTGTTCTATCATGCGGGGAATATCCGCCTAATGATTGATTTTAAGCGGATTTCTCTGTATAATTATCTTTGGTAGGTTTAATTTTAAATCTATAAAACAAGTACATTAAACTTTAGGAGGAAATACTCAAAATGGCAAAACAAAAATTTGATCGTTCTAAACCCCATTTAAATATCGGTACCATCGGACACGTTGACCATGGTAAAACTACTTTATCAGCTGCAATCGCAACTGTATTAGCTAAAAAAGGTTTTGGTGAAGCTCGTTCATACGACCAAATCGATAACGCTCCAGAAGAAAAAGAACGTGGAATCACAATCAACACTTCTCACATTGAGTATGAAACAGCTACTCGTCACTATGCTCACGTTGACTGCCCAGGACACGCGGACTATGTTAAAAACATGATCACTGGTGCTGCTCAAATGGACGGTGCTATCTTAGTAGTATCTGCTGCTGATGGTCCAATGCCTCAAACACGTGAACACATCTTATTATCACGTCAAGTAGGTGTTCCTTATATCGTTGTTTTCTTAAACAAAACTGACATGGTTGACGATGAAGAATTATTAGAATTAGTTGAAATGGAAGTTCGTGACTTATTATCTGAATACGAATTCCCTGGTGACGATACTCCAATCGTAGCTGGTTCAGCTCTTAAAGCTTTAGAAGGCGTAGAAGAATACGAAGAAAAAGTTATGGAATTAATGGAACAAGTTGATGCTTACATTCCAGAACCAGAACGTGACACTGACAAACCATTTATGATGCCAGTCGAAGACGTATTCTCAATCACTGGTCGTGGTACAGTAGCAACTGGTCGTGTTGAACGTGGACAAGTTCGCGTCGGCGACGAAGTTGAAATCGTTGGTATCGCTGAAGAAATCAGTAAAACAACTGTTACTGGTGTTGAAATGTTCCGTAAATTATTAGATTACGCTGAAGCTGGTGACAACATCGGTACTTTATTACGTGGTGTAACTCGTGATCAAATCGAACGTGGACAAGTTTTAGCTAAACCAGGTTCAATCACTCCTCACACTAAGTTTAAAGCTGAAGTGTACGTATTATCTAAAGAAGAAGGTGGACGTCATACTCCATTCTTCACTAACTACCGTCCACAATTCTACTTCCGTACAACTGACGTAACTGGAATTTGTGAATTACCAGAAGGTACTGAAATGGTAATGCCTGGTGATAACGTAGCTATGACTGTAGAATTAATCCACCCAATCGCTATCGAAGAAGGAACTAAGTTCTCTATTCGTGAAGGCGGCCGTACTGTTGGTGCTGGTGTGGTTTCTTCAATCGAAGCTTAATTTTAATCTTGTTTTTGAAGCGCTCTTCGGAGCGCTTTTTTTATTTAATCAGTCCTTGGTGACGGGTCTTATGCATGCTATACTTAAGATGAAAAGAATATGTAAAGGAGTGACAGCATGTCACAATGGAACGAATTAATTAGTTCATTTTCCCGTGAGCTTCCTGGTGTTTTAGGTGCGGTCTTAATACTAATTGTAGCTGTTATATTAGCGACAATCGCTAAAAAATCGTTAGGTCGTCTCTTGCGAAAACTTAGCTTTGATCAAAATTTGATCAAATGGGGCATGGCTAAGAATGACCAGGAAAGTGATGTCTATATCGATACGATAGGGTCTATTCTTTACTTTGTCATTATTCTATTTTTCTTACCGGTAGTCTTAAGTGGGCTAAATGTGGGCGGAGTAATGGATCCTATTGTGAATATGTTCAATAAATTCTTGAGTTATATTCCGAATTTAGTGGCAGCTATTATTATCTTGGTCGTTGGTTCTTATTTTTGTAAATTTGTAAAATCACTTGTCCAAAACATTCTAGAGACGATGAAGGTAGATCGATGGTTTGATAAAATAACTGGAGCACAAGATAGTATAGAAAAGTCCGAATTATCGATGGCAGAAGTTCTTGCTTCGGTAGTCTATGTCTTGATTTTTATTCCTATTTTGACCGTCTCCTTAGAAACGATGGGTATTAAATCGATTTCTGTTCCGATTGTTGGTGTCTTAAATCAGGTACTAAGCACCATACCTAATATTTTCGTAGCGATTGTTCTTTTAATCGTAGGTTCTTTTATTGCTAAACTAATTGGTGATTTAATCGAGAGTTTACTGGCAACTTCGGGAATTGATCAATATTCAAAACATTTAAATTTTAAAGGACAATCTGTGATTCGTATTTCTAATGTTACGGCTCAAATTCTACGCGGTGTCCTAATGATATTCTTTATTGTAGAAGCTTTATCGGTTCTCAAACTTGAAGTGTTAAATAATATAGGTAATGCTATCATAGCCTATATGCCCCTTCTTCTGAGTGCCTTTATTATTTTGGCGCTTGGTGTAATTGGTGGTAATATTTTAGGCTCTTTCTTGTCTGAGGTATCGGGTAGTAAGTTATTTGGTGAATTTGTCCGTTATGGGTTAATTATCTTATCGGTCTTTATGACCCTAGATCAACTAAAATTCGCTCAAACCATTGTCAGCACTGGCTTTGTTTTAATTTTAGGTTCGATTTCCTTTGCTTTTGCTTTAGCTTTCGGTTTGGGAGGGCGTGATTTTGCAGCCAAGCAATTGGAAAGAATCGATCATGCTTTGAATGAAGATTCATCTCAGCGCAATCAAAATGATTAATTCCTACCTGATTAAAGTAGGAGAAATTCAAGATTAATTGGAAATCTAATAACTAAATAATTATTTGGAAATAATAGAAAAGTGTTTATTAAGTTGCTAACTAACAGTCAACTGTTGGTGGGCAACTTTTTTATTTACTTGAATACATACGATTTAATGAGAATAAAATGAGAAAAAGAAGAAGTTATTCCATTCCATATTCAAAAATGCAATTCCATCGCAATAACGAATATTTATCATACAGATAATAAATATTAAAATCAAATTATAATTATTAATCTTATTTTAATAAAAGTATTGACTAAACCGTTTTGAAACGCTACAATCTCATTAAATTCTAATACAACGGAGGAGTAAAAATGAAAATGAGGTTTAAGTGGTTTAATAAATTTATGTTACTGACTTTATTGGGAGGAGCATTATTACCTGCCGCACCAGTATTGGCTCAAGGTCAAGTTTTAAACGTGCAAGTAGAAGTCGAACCTTCCTCACTCGATTCATGCGTAGCCACAGACGGAACTTCCTTTGAAGTAATGGGGGCTATTAGTGAAGGGTTAATGATTCAAGATGAAAAAGGGAATGCCGTTCCAGCCTTGGCAGAAAAGGTTGAGACAAGCCAAGATGGGAAAACGATTACTTACAAGTTAAGAGAGGCTCAGTGGTCTAATGGCGATCCAGTTAAAGCGCAAGATTTCGTATTTGCATGGCGTCGTCTAGCTGATCCAAAAACTGCTTCTGAGTATTCGGATTTATTAGATATTGCCTCAATTGAGAATGGTAAAGATGTTATTTCGGGCAAGAAGAAAGTAGAAGAATTAGGGGTTAAGGCTCTTGATGACAAAACACTGGAAGTGAAGTTGGAACAGCCGACGGCCTTTTTTAATGACTTAATGGCTTTCCCGCCTTTCTATCCAATTAACCAAAAATTCTTTGAATCAACCAAAGGTAAGTACGCTACTTCAGCCGATACAATTTTAGCAAATGGTCCATTTAAAGTGGCGAACTATCAACCAGCAGGTTCTTCCTTCGAATTAGTTAAAAATGACCATTATTACAATAAGAATGCTATTAAATTAGATGGTATTAAGTATCAAGTCATTAAAGATTTCCAACAAGCCGTTCTAGCTTATCAGACAGGATCCGTTGATCTCATTAGTTTATCGGGTGAACAGGTGGACTTATTCAAGGCAGATCCTGAATTTAAATCAGTAGAGGGAAGTTATCTTTGGTATATTGCACCAAATGAAAAGAATAAAGATTTAGCTAATCAAAATCTACGTTTAGCTTTAGGGACAGCTTTTAATCGTAAGACTATTGTTGAAAACGTTCTGAAAGATGGATCTCTGCCTGCTACGTATCTTGTACCAACTAAAATTGTGAATGGACCAGACGGAAAGGATTATCGGGAAATGGCTGGAAAAGACTTAATGGTATCGGATCAAGCCAAAGCTAAAAAATTCTACGAACAAGCAAAAAAAGAACTGGGTAAAGATAAATTTAAATTTAAACTTTTATGTGAGGATACAGAAGCTTCAATTAATGTCTCTCAATCTCTTGAAGCTCAGATTGAATCGACCTTACCGGGTGTGGACATTCAAATTGAACAAGTTCCTAAAAAGAATCGTTTACAACGGATGGATAAAGGAGACTATGAATTAGGCTTAACACGTTGGGGACCAGATTATAAGGATCCATCAACTTATCTTCAATTATTACTAACCGGTGGTAACTATAATTATGAATCTTATTCAAATAAAGAATATGATCAATTATATGCTGACGCTATGACAGGTTCACTTGTTCAAAAGCCTAAAGAACGATTTGAAGCTTTTGCAAAAGCTGAAAAAATCGCTTTGAGCCAAGGAGCTGTTTTGCCAGTTTATCAAAAATCAGCCGCAATCATGACGAAAGCCAATGTTAAAGGGATTCAATTTAATACGGTGGGTGTTCCGCGTCAATATAATAAGGTAACTAAACAATAAGCCAATCTCGATGAACCATTCAGACTGCTTGTGCATATGCTTGGGATTATCCCTCCGCAAGTATGAAAACGGGCAGTCTGAATATTTTTGATACTTATGAGCACTCAATAAAGAAAGGGGTCAAACATGAAGCGCTATATTTTGCGGCGAACACTCATATCGTTAGCCACTTTACTGTTAATTTTGTTTATTTTGTTTATGCTATTACATTTTATGCCAGGATCTCCCTTTAATGATGAGAAACTATCTCTAGATCAGCGTGCGCTTTTAGCAGCAAAATATGGACTAGACCAGCCATTATTCGTGCAGTTTTTGACTTATTTGAAGAATATGGTAACGGGAGATTTTGGCTTGTCCTTTTCTATTTCACGGGATGTTCCAGTAGCTTCTTTATTAGAAACACGTTTTCCTTTATCTCTTGAGTTGGGTGGATGGGCTATTTTGCTCGGAACGGTCGTTGGTTTAATTTTTGGATCAGTAGCTGCCTTCAAACAAAATACAATTTGGGATACATTTGCAACCATCCTCTCTGTAATCGGCGTCAGTGTTCCTTCATATGTGATGGCTTTAGCCTTATCTTATTATTTTGGCTTTAAACATCAATGGTTTCCTATTCTGTTTGATTTAGCTGATAAGAGTCGGAGTTTAGTCTTGCCTGCTATCTCATTAAGTTTGTTTACGATGGCTTCTGTAGCTAGGTTTACGCGGACTGAAATGATTGAAGTCTTGCAATCGGATTATATTCTTTTAGCTGAAAGTAAGGGAGTGACAGGGTTTCGTTTGTTTTATAAGCATGTCTTGCGTAATGCGGCTATTCCTATTTTGACTGTTTTGGCTCCCTTGGTAGTCGGACTGATGACAGGCTCCTTAGTTATTGAGAAGATTTTTTCAATTCCAGGGATTGGGCAGTTGTTGATTCAGGCTATTCAATCGAATGATTATAATGTGATTTTAGCCATTTCCTTTATCTACTCGGCTATGTTTATTGGGGTTATGTTTGTGGTGGACTTATTGTATGGTGTATTGGATCCGCGGATTCATATTACGAAAGGAGCTTGAATATGATAGAATCACAAGTCGATCTTAATGAAATCAAATTTCAGGCTGATGATTTTGAATGGGCGGATAAAAAGAGTCAAGTTGGCCAACAAGAGGTTTATATTCGTGAGTCACATTTTCAACAATTCTTGAGGAAATTTAAACGGAATAAGGGCTCAGTTTTTGGCTTTTATATGATTCTCATTATTATTTTGTTGGCCATTGTGGGGCCTATGATTAGCGGTTATACCTATAACCAACAAATTACGGGTAATGAGAGTATGGCTCCTCGGATTCAGGGTGTTGAAAAGTTAGGAATTTTCGATGGTAGTCAAACAATGAGAAGCTCAACCGCTACACTAGAAATTAATAAGTATAAGAGTCAGCCTGGTAAAGAAAATACGTATTATTGGTTTGGTTCAGATACGTTAGGCCGAGATATTTTCACTCGAACTTGGGAAGGGACGCGTATCTCACTTTATATCGCCTTGGTGGCAGTGGTGGTCGATATCTTTGTTGGAATCAGTTATGGATTAATTTCGGGTTACTTTGGTGGCAAAGTAGATATGGTCATGCAACGGATTATCGAAATTATTAACGGGATTCCTAGTTTAGTTATCGTGACATTGCTTATCTTGGTCCTTAAACCAGGTTTGTTGTCGATTACAATTGCGATTGCATTGACTGGTTGGATTGGGATGGCTCGTGTAGCTCGGGCACAAATCTTAAAATTAAAAAATTTGGAGTTTGTTTTAGCGGCTAAAACGTTAGGTGCTAACTCATGGACTCTCATTTTCAAGGAAATTCTGCCTAACATTTTTGCTCAGTTAATTATTATGTCGATGTTTTCAATTCCTAATGCTATCTTTACAGAAGCCTTTTTGGCCTTTATTGGTATTGGTATTCCGATGCCGATGGCATCTCTAGGATCTTTAATTTCAGATTCATTTAAATCTTTTTTAGCTGCTCCATTCATGATAGTTCCACCGGTATTAGTATTAGCTTTAATTATGCTGAGCTTTAACTTATTGGCTGATGGTTTAAGAGATGGTTTAGATCCGACAATGAAGGAGGTGTAAAAATGGATGCAAACAAAATTTTAGAGATGCGTAACCTAACCGTTTCTTTCTCAACAGCTAGGGGCAAGATTCAAACGATTCGACAGGTAGACATGGATTTATACCGGGGAGAAACGTTGGCTATTGTAGGCGAGTCAGGTTCAGGGAAATCCGTCACGGTAAAGACCATTATGGGAATTCAAGCTAAGAATCAGACCATTGACTCGGGTCAAATTCGTTTTAAATATCAAGAACAAGGTCAAGAAATTGAAGTTGATTTGTTGCAGTTATCCAAGCAGACGATGCGCAGTAAGATTAATGGTAAGCGAATTGCTATGATTTTCCAAGATCCGATGACCTCCTTGAATCCAACTATGACCATAGGTGATCAGATTATGGAAGGGATGTTCATCCATTATCAAACGCCAAAAGAAGAAGCGCGAGCTAAAGCTTTGAAATTATTAGATTTAGTAGGTATTCATGATGGCGATAAACGTATGAAGCAATATCCCCATCAGTTATCAGGAGGAATGAGGCAGCGGATTGTGATTGCGATTGCTTTAGCTTGTGATCCTGAGATACTCATTTGTGATGAACCGACTACTGCATTGGATGTGACAGTTCAAGCCAAAATTCTAGAATTAATTAAACAAATTCAACTCAAAACAGGAATTGCGGTGATTTACATTACCCATGATTTGGGTGTGGTGGCCAAAGTGGCCGATTATGTTAGTGTCATGTATGCCGGAAGAATAGTGGAAAAAGGAAGTGTTGAAGATATTTTTTATCAACCTCGACATCCTTATACTTGGGGCTTATTATCGGCTATGCCAGATTTGGAAACTAAAACTGAGAAGTTATATACAATCCCAGGTAACCCGCCTAATTTGGCTCATCATAAGCAAGGAGATCCATTCTTTATTCGAAATGATTTTGCCTTAAAAATAGATCAGCGTATTGAAGCTCCAATGTTTAAATTATCGTCAAGCCATTATGTGGCTTCTTGGTTGGTACATCCTGATGCTCCGGCAGTTAAAATGCCAGTGAGTTTGAGTAAGCGGATTGAACGTATGGTGAAAGTGGGTGAAGGGCGTGACTAAAGAACTACAGCCTCTTTTGGAAGTTCATAATTTGAAACAGCATTTTGATGGAGATAAGTATTTCGTGGTAAAGGCTGTTGACGGAGTTAGTTTCAACATCTACCCTGGAGAAACCTACGGCTTAGTCGGCGAGTCGGGTTCGGGTAAGTCAACTATTGGGCGATCGCTGATTCGACTATACGAGCCAACAGATGGGTCAATTCGTTTTAATGGTCAAGAAATTAGTGGTAAGTTAAATCGTCAACAAGAAAAAATGCTTCGAACAAAAATGCAGATGATTTTTCAAGATCCTATGGCATCATTGAATCCTCGTAAAAAAATTATTGAAAGTATAGTTCAGGGACTAGAAATTCATGGTTTATATAAAGATGCTAAGGAACGTCAAGAAAAAGGTTTGGAGATCCTTGAACGCGTTGGTTTATCAGCTGATTTTGCAGATCGTTACCCTCATCAATTTTCTGGTGGACAAAGACAAAGGGTAGGGATTGCTAGAGCCTTGATTATGGATCCTCAGTTGATTATTTCTGACGAAGCTATTTCAGCTTTAGATGTTTCCATCCAAGCGCAAATTATTAATTTAATGAAAGATATTCAAAAAGAAAAAAATCTTTCACTCTTGTTTATCGCCCATGACTTGGCCATGGTCAAATATATTTCGGATCGGATTGGAGTCCTTCATTTGGGCCACTTATTAGAGACCGGAACAACAGAAGAAATATTTAATCATCCCGTTCACCCTTACACTCAGTCCTTGTTATCGGCGATACCTCATGCTAATCCTAGGGTTGAAAAAAATCGAGTTTCAAAAGTCTATGATTATGCTACCTCTGGTTTTGATTATCAAAAAGGCGTTGAACATCAACTTAGTCCAACCCATTCAGTCTGGATGGAAGCAGATAAAATTGACCAATATATCCGTTAATAACGGGTTTTTGTATCCTATCGTGTGAATGGGATACTTGGAAATGAAGTATTTGCAAACATATAAAAAAGAAGCAAGTCGGAACTATCTTCCGACTTGCTTCTTTTTGTAAGGAATTATTGAATGGTGAATGATAATTCATCGCCAGTATTGATGGTTGCGAATTCTTTATCATAAAGATTTACTTGAATAACAAAGCTACGATCTTTGTATAGTTCATAATCATCTTTAGACATGGCGAATACTAAGTACATTTGTTTTTCTTCACCAGGTTTTAAAGTTTCAGTAGTAGAATGTTGTAACATTCCTTCATTTAACATATAAACGCTATCGTTTAAAGTCAATTTACCTGAAGTTGTACCGAATTGTAATTCTTTTTCAGAATTATTTTTAATGACGACATCTGAAGTTACTAAGACGGTTCCGTCTTTAAAGTTTTCAAAGCGAGCCGCTTCTTCTTCGTTTGGTTCGAAATCTACTATTTGAGTACCATTAATGGTTACATCGATATCCTCGAAGGTGTCTGTTTGAGGTTTTGAATATTCCTTAATCATTGTTTTGGTTCCCATGTTATCAGAGGTCGCTTTGTCTTCATAGAAAGATTTGGCAGCTGTTGCAGCTTCTTGGCCTTGAGAAGAAGTCGCTAATTGAATTAACTTAGGTTTGATGATCTCGGTTGTTGGGTCTGTTGAATCTTTTTCATTAATATAGTGGGTTTCGAAATTGATGATGCCGTTTTCTTTTGCTTTTTCTAAAGCATCTGGTTTAATAGCAATCGCCATGATTCCATGGAATTCTTGATTAGGCTCTAATACATTCTGAGCGTCCATCGTTTTACGGAACCAACTCAAGTCATCTGACATGATATCTGAGTTATCGGTGAAGTAAGTATCGATTCCTGTGATTTCAGCGTGCCCATTCACGCCAGTTGAAACGGGCTTGTCTGAGTTGTTCTTAACGGTTACATCTACTAAAAGGATTCCGCCTTTATCGGTTTGGTCGCCAAACTGAATGGAGAAATCTTTAGAGAATTCAGTTGCTTCATACAATGCGTAACCATTAATTTTGTAATCAATGTTATCTTTTGATAAATCTTCTACTAATCCTTCAGAAGAGAATAACTGGTTTAATTCTTTTGCTTCTAACTTTTCTTTAAGAGCTGCTTCGGCAGGAGCCCAATCGATTGTTGATGATTCAGTAGATGACGATTCTGAAGTTGTTGCATCAGCAGCTTGCGATGTCTCAGAACTTGAGTCTGTCTTTGATAGTTCTTGAGCTGTAGCAAATCCCGGACCCATTAACAACAAAATACTAGCACTTAACAAAATGGACCTTTTGTTCATAGATGAACCTCCTAATTTTTTGATAAATTAATTTTACCTTAAAGAAAGCGTAATCACTAGCGAAAAGGCTCGGAAAATTCAACGGATTTGTCGAGTTTAAACTGTGCTGAAAGGTCGTTACTTAAAGCAGCACGACGACAAATTAATAAAAGATAAATCTCTATAATCATTTTTAAAATTTCGAAAAGAAACGAGTCAAAAGACGATATTAGATAGAAATATAAAAATCTTTTGAATAGTGCTTGCTTCTCTTTTTTGTTTTGTGTATAATAATTTTGTTGTGCTTATAGGGATTTTTATGCCCAAAAAGCTCACCACCCCCTATAGAATAGGGTTTTTAGCTATGAAATGAGAGGTTGCGACACGCCCGGCCGCTTTGCCACGGAAGAGCTTGGTCGGAAATTCTTGTGGAGCTAGTCATTTTATAAAATTGACGAAGGAGGAAAGAAAATGGCAAATCAAAAAATTCGCATTCGCTTGAAGGCTTATGAACACCGTGCGTTGGACTTATCAGCAACTAAGATTGTTGAAGCAGCACAAAGAACAGGAGCTAAAACGGCAGGTCCAATTCCATTGCCAACAGAACGCTCATTGTACACAGTGATTCGTGCAACACACAAATATAAAGATTCTCGCGAACAATTTGAAATGCGTACGCACAAACGTTTAATTGATATTTTAGAGCCAACACCTAAAACAGTAGACGCTTTAATGAAATTAGACTTACCAAGTGGCGTAGACGTAGAAATTAAATTATAAAAATAAAACATAAATGGAGGTGTACTCATGACCAAAGGAATCTTAGGTAAAAAAGTAGGTATGACACAATTCTTTACAGCTAATGGTGAATTAGTTCCAGTTACTGTTATCGAAGCAACACCAAACGTTGTTTTACAAGTTAAAACAATGGAAAACGATGGATATGAAGCAGTTCAATTGGGCTACCAAGACATGCGTGAAGTGTTATCAAACAAACCTGCTAAAGGTCATGTAGCAAAAGCAAATGCTACTCCTAAGCGCTTCATTCGCGAAATTCGTGATGTTGAGCTTGGAGAATACGAATTAGGACAAGAAATCACAGTCGAAACTTTCGCAGCTGGTGACATCGTCGATGTGACGGGTACATCCAAAGGTAAAGGTTTCCAAGGCGCAATCAAACGTCACGGCCAAAGCCGCGGACCAATGGCTCACGGTTCTCGTTATCACCGTCGTCCTGGTTCAATGGGTATGGCGTCTGATGCTTCTAAAGTATTCAAAGGTAAAAACTTACCAGGTCAAATGGGTGGCGAACGCGTAACGATTCAAAATCTTGAAATCGTAGCCGTTGATCCAGAAAACAACGTTATCTTAATCAAAGGTAATGTCCCAGGATCTAAAAAATCTTTAGTTGAAGTTAAACAAGCAATTAAAACAGTTAAATAATTAATTACATAAGAGGGGAGGAACGAGAGAATGCCAAAAGTTACTTTATTTAAACAAGACGGTTCTTCAATCGGAGAAGTTGAATTAAACGATGCGATTTTCGGAATTGAACCAAATGAATCAGTGATCTTCGACGCAGTTATCATGCAACGTGCTTCATTACGCCAAGGTACTCACGCTGTTAAGAACAGAAGTGCAGTAAGCGGTGGAGGACGTAAACCATGGCGTCAAAAAGGAACAGGTCGTGCCCGCCAAGGGTCAACACGCTCACCACAATGGGTTGGCGGAGGAACAGTCTTTGGACCAACACCTCGTTCATACAGTTACAAATTACCAAGAAAAGTTCGCCGCTTAGCTTTACAATCAGTATTATCACAAAAAGTGGCAGAAGAAAAATTCGTTGTTGTGGATAGCTTAAGCTTTGACAAGCCAGAAACAAAAGCGTTCAAAGATGTATTAGGCAACTTAAAAGTTGATTCTAAATTATTGATCGTTTTAGAAGGCGAAAATACCAATGCTTACTTATCAGCTCGTAACATTCCAAATGTTAAAGTTATCGATGACTTAAACGTGAATGTTTTAGATGTAATTAACTACGACAAAGTATTAATTACGCAAGCTGCACTTTCAACAGTAGAGGAGGCTTTAGCATAATGGAATTATCTGAAGTAGTATTACGTCCAATCGTGACTGAGCAATCAATGGCCGGCATGGACGAAAGAAAATATACGTTCGAAGTTGATCGTCGTGCTAACAAAACCCACATCAGACAAGCTGTTGAAGCTATGTTTGAAGGTGTTAAAGTAGCTCAAGTAAATACTGTTAACGTACACCCTAAAGCAAAACGCATGGGCCGTTACACTGGCTTTACTCGTCGTTACAAAAAAGCAATCGTAACTTTAACTGAAGATTCTAAGAATATTGAATTATTCGCTGAAGCTGAATAATTTCCAGAAAATATCGAAATAGGAGGGACAAATAGTGGCGCTTAAAAAATATAAACCGACCTCAAACGGCCGTCGTAACATGACGGGCTATGATTTTTCTGAAATTACAGTAAGTAAACCAGAAAAAACATTATTATCATCACAAAAACAAAACGCAGGTCGTAACAACCAAGGTAAAATTACCGTTCGTCACCAAGGTGGCGGTAACAAACGCGCTTACCGTATCATCGACTTCAAACGTAACAAAGACAATGTAGTAGGAACCATCGCAACGATCGAATACGATCCAAACCGGACTGCTAACATCGCTTTAGTACACTATGAAGATGGTATCAAAACTTACATTTTAGCTCCAAAAGGACTAAAAGTAGGTCAAAAGATTGAATCAGGGGAAAATGCTGATATCCAAATCGGTAATGCATTACCATTAGCAAACATCCCAGTTGGTTCATTCATTCATAACATTGAGTTAAAACCTGGTAAAGGCGGACAATTAATCCGTTCAGCCGGTACAAGTGCTCAAGTATTAGGTCAAGAAGGTAAATACACTTTAATTCGTTTGAATTCAGGCGAAGTTCGTATGATCTTATCTACTTGCCGTGCAACTATCGGAGTTGTTGGTAATGAACAACACGAATTAGTTAACATTGGTAAAGCAGGTCGTGCACGTTGGATGTCTAAACGTCCTGAAGTGCGTGGATCGGTAATGAACCCTAATGATCACCCACACGGTGGTGGTGAAGGCCGTGCTCCAATCGGACGTAAATCACCAATGTCACCATGGGGCAAACCAACACTTGGTAGAAAAACACGTTCTAAGAAAGCTAAATCTAGCAAGTTAATCATTCGTTCTCGTAAAAAATAAGACTAGTTAATTAATTCGAAGGGAGGCTACACTGTGAGTCGTAGTTTGAAAAAAGGACCTTTCTGTGATGCTCATTTAATGAAAAAAGTTGAAGAACAAGCAGAAAATACTAAAAAACAAGTAATTAAAACATGGTCACGTCGTTCTACCATCTTCCCTAATTTTATTGGGTTGACTATTGCGGTATATGATGGCCGTAAACATGTACCAGTGTACATTCAAGAAGACATGGTTGGACATAAATTAGGTGAATTCGTACCAACTCGTACCTATAAAGGTCACGCAGCTGACGATAAGAAAACTAAGAAACGCTAATTAAGGAGGGTAATAAAATGACAGAACAAATCACATCTGCAAAAGCTGTTGCTAAAACAGTTCGTATTGCCCCACGTAAGGTTCGCTTAGTTGTAGATCTTATCAGAGGCAAAAAAATCGGAGAAGCAATTTCAATCTTGAAATTCACTCCAAACGCAAGTGCATCAGTTGTAGAAAAAGTGTTAATGTCCGCAATCGCGAACGCTGAACACAACTACGATTTAGACTTAGAAAACTTATACGTAAGTGAAGCATTCGTTAATGAAGGACCAACCATGAAGAGATTTACTCCTCGTGCAAAAGGTTCAGCTTCACCAATCAACAAACGCACAAGCCACATCACAATCGTGGTATCAGAAAAAGAGGAGGCATAATTCATGGGTCAAAAAGTACATCCAATAGGAATGCGTGTTGGCATCATTCGTGACTGGGACGCAAAATGGTATGCAGACAAAAACTTTGCAGAATACCTACACGAAGACTTAGCCATCCGTAAATTCTTATACAAGAAATTAGCTGATGCCTCTGTTTCAACGATCCAAATCGAACGTGCCGCTAATCGCGTCATCGTTTCAGTTCATACAGCTAAACCAGGTATGGTTATCGGTAAAGGTGGATCTGAAGTAGATGCAATTCGTGCTGAATTAAACAAAATGACAGGCAAAAAAGTCCACATGAACATCGTGGAAATCAAAGAACCTTCATTAGATGCTAAATTAGTAGCAGAAGACATTGCTAAACAATTAGAAAACCGGGTAGCATTCCGTCGTGCTCAAAAACAAGCCATCCAACGTACTATGAAAGCTGGCGCTAAAGGAATCAAAACAATGGTTTCTGGCCGTTTAAATGGTGCAGATATCGCTCGTGCTGAAATGCACTCTGAAGGAACAGTTCCATTACACACACTTCGTTCAGATATCGATTACGCTTGGGAAGAAGCAGACACAACTTATGGTAAATTAGGCGTTAAAGTTTGGATTTGCCGTGGTGAAATCTTACCTACAAAGAAGAACACTGAGAAGGGAGGAAAATAATCATGTTAGTACCTAAACGTGTAAAACACCGTCGTGAATTCCGTGGCAAAATGCGCGGGGAAGCAAAAGGTGGTAAAGAAGTTGCATTTGGTTCTTATGGTTTAAAAGCGGTCGAAGCTTCATGGATCACTAACCGTCAAATCGAAGCAGCCCGTATCGCTATGACTCGTTACATGAAACGTGGTGGGAAAGTATGGATTAAAATTTTCCCTCACAAATCTTATACTGCTAAAGCTATCGGGGTCCGGATGGGTTCTGGTAAAGGGGCACCTGAAGGATGGGTATCTCCTGTAAAACGCGGAAAAATTATGTTTGAAATTGACGGCGTATCTGAAGAAGTTGCGCGCGAAGCTTTACGTCTTGCTTCACATAAATTACCGCTTAAAACAAAATTCGTAAAACGTGAAGAATATGGTGGTGAATCGAATGCAAATTAAAGAAATTAGAGAATTATCCACTGCTGAAATGGTAGCAAAGGAACAAGAATTCAAAAAAGAATTATTCAACCTTCGATTCCAATTGGCGACTGGACAATTAGAAAACACTGCCCGTTTACGTCAAGTACGTAAATCAATTGCTCGTATCAAAACAGTCTTGCGCGAACAAGAATTGTCTAAGTAAGACAGCGAAGGAGGCAAACTAAATGACTGAAGAACGTAATCAACGTAAAGTATATCAAGGTCGGGTTGTATCAGACAAAATGGATAAAACCATTACCGTATTAGTTGAAACACGTAAAACTCATCCTAAGTATGGTAAACGTGTTAAATACTCTAAGAAATATAAAGCGCATGATGAAGAAAATCGTGCAAAAGAAGGCGACATCGTTCGCATTATGGAAACTCGTCCATTATCTGCAACGAAACGCTTCCGCTTATTAGAGATTGTTGAAGAAGCAGTAATCATCTAATAGTACAAGTTAATCTCGGAAGGAGGACATCGAAATGATTCAAACAGAAAGTCGATTAAAAGTCGCTGACAATTCAGGAGCACGTGAAGTGTTAACTATTAGGGTTTTAGGTGGATCAAACCGTAAAACTGCTAACATTGGGGATGTAATCGTTGCGACGGTAAAACACGCAACACCCGGTGGGGTTGTTAAAAAAGGTGACGTTGTTAAAGCGGTAATCGTACGTACTAAATCAGGAGCACGCCGTAAAGATGGTTCATATATCAAATTTGACGAAAATGCATGTGTCATTATTCGTGACGATAAGAGCCCTCGTGGAACTCGTATCTTTGGCCCAGTTGCACGTGAATTACGTGACCACAACTACATGAAGATTGTTTCTTTAGCTCCAGAAGTTTTATAAACATAAATTACGAAGGAGGGAAACATACATGCGTATTAAAACAGGCGATACAGTTAAGTTAATTGCTGGTAAGGATAAAGGCAAAACTGGAACTGTACTTAAAACATTACCTAAAGCAGATAAAGTTATCGTTGAAGGCTTAAATATTGCAAAAAAACATACTAAACCATCTCAAGGTGGCCAAGGCGGAATCGAAGAAATTCCAGCTCCAATCCATGTATCAAACGTGCAATTAGTGGATCCTAAATCAGGAAATGCTACACGCGTAGGATACCGCATGGAAGATGGCAAAAAAGTACGTTTTGCTAAAAAATCAAACGAAACTATCAACTAATAGCCGAAAGGAGGAGCCCATTTAATGGAAAATCGTTTAAAAGCTAAATACACAAACGAAATCGCACCAAAATTAGTAGAACAATTCAACTACACTTCAATTATGCAAGTGCCTAAAATTGAAAAAATTGTGATTAATATGGGGGTTGGCGATGCTACTTCTAACGCTAAAAACTTAGAAAAAGCTGTTGATGAATTAACCCTTCTATCAGGTCAAAAACCAGTAATCACTAAAGCTAAGAAATCAATCGCTGGTTTCCGTTTACGTGAAGGAATGCCAATTGGTTGTAAAGTAACTTTACGTGGCCAACGTATGTATGACTTCTTGGACAAATTAATTACGGTTTCTTTACCTCGTGTACGTGACTTCCAAGGAATCAGCAACAAAGCCTTTGATGGTCGTGGTAACTATACATTGGGTGTTAAAGAACAATTAATTTTCCCAGAAATCAACTTTGATAACGTAGACAAAGTACGTGGTATGGATATCGTTATCGTAACAACTGCAAACACTGACGAAGAATCACATGCTTTATTAAAAGAATTAGGCATGCCTTTCAAAAAATAATAAGGAGGCGAATTTAATTGGCTAAAACATCAATGATTAACAAAAATCAACGTACCCCTAAGTTCAAAGTTCAAGAGTACACAAGATGCGAACGTTGCGGACGTCCACACTCAGTTTACCGTAAATTCAAACTTTGCCGTATTTGCTTCCGTGAACTTGCTTATAAAGGTCAAATCCCTGGCGTTAAAAAAGCTAGCTGGTAATCCAAGAACTATCTAAAGGAGGTAAATAAATATGGTTATGACAGATCCAATCGCAGATTTCTTAACACGTATTCGTAACGCGAACAGCGTGGGTCATAAAACTGTTTCTGCTCCATCTTCACAAATGAAAGTAGCCATTGCTGAAATCCTTAAACAAGAAGGATTCATCAAAAACTACGAAGTAACTGAAGATAATAAACAAGGAGAAATCAAAATCTTCTTGAAATATGGCAAGAACAATGAAAAAGTTATCACAGGTATCAAACGTATTTCTAAACCAGGTTTACGTATCTATTCAAAATCAGAAGATCTACCAAAAGTATTAAATGGCTTAGGTATCGCTATGATTTCAACATCTAATGGTGTGATTACTGATAAACAGGCGCGTCAACAAGGTGTCGGCGGCGAAGTATTAGCTTACGTTTGGTAATCTTATCCAAATATTATAAAATAAAATAAGGAGGTGCAGCCTAATGAGTCGTATTGGTAAAAAACCAGTCATCATCCCAGCAGGCGTAACCATTGAAGTTAACGGTCATACAGTGACTGTCAAAGGACCTAAAGGTACTTTAACTCGTGACTTCCACCCAAATATCCAAATGGATATCAATGAAAACGAAGTTACATTCACTCGTCCAAATGATTCAAAAGAAAACCGTTCATTACACGGAACTACCCGTTCAGTATTTTCTAACATGGTAGAAGGTGTATCAACTGGTTTCAAAAAAGAATTAGACTTAATTGGGGTTGGTTACCGTGCTCAAAAACAAGGTAGCAAATTAGTCCTTAACGTTGGACTTTCTCACCCAGTTGAATTTGAACCATCAGAAGGCGTTGATATCGATGTTCCATCAAATACTAAGATCATCGTTCACGGTTTCAACAAAGAAAAAGTTGGCGAATTAGCCGCAAACATCCGTGGCGTACGTCCACCAGAACCATATAAAGGTAAAGGTATCCGTTACGTTGACGAATTCGTACGTCGTAAAGAAGGTAAAACAGGTAAATAGTCGACCTAAACTGATTATGCAAATAATATTAAAGAGGTGACAATTGTGATTTCTAAACCAGATAAAAACAAAGTCCGTTTAAAAAGACATGGACGTGTAAGAAATAAAATCTCTGGTACTGCTGAGTGCCCACGCTTAAACGTATTCCGTTCAAATACGCATATCTACGCTCAATTAATTGATGACGTAGCGGGTGTGACGCTTGCAAGTGCCTCTTCACTAGATGAAGCTGTTTCAGGAACTAAAGTAGAACAAGCTACAATGGTCGGCAAACTAATTGCTGAACGTGGTGCCGCTAAAGACGTTAAAAAAGTTGTATTTGATCGCGGTGGGTATTTATACCATGGTCGTGTCAAAGCTCTAGCAGATGGCGCTCGTGAAAACGGCCTAGAATTTTAAGAGAAGGAGGACACCTATTCATGGTATACATCAACCCAAATAATTTGGAAAATATCGAAGAACGTGTTGTTACAATCAACCGTGTTACTAAAGTAGTTAAAGGTGGACGTCGTCTACGTTTCTCAGCTTTAGTTGTTGTGGGTGACCGTAATGGTCATGTTGGCTTTGGTACGGGTAAAGCTCAAGAAGTTCCAGAAGCAATCCGTAAAGCCGTTGAAGATGCTAAGAAAAACTTAATCGAAGTACCAAGAACTGGTACAACAATCCCACACGAAGCGATTGGCGAATTCTGTGGCGGACGCGTGTTAATCAAACCTGCTACTGCCGGTTCTGGGGTTGCCGCTGGTGGTCCTGTCCGTGCCGTAATGGAATTAGCTGGAGTTGCGGACGTTACAAGTAAATCACTTGGTTCAAATACACCAATCAACATGGTTCGTGCTACTATCGAAGGATTAAAACAATTAAAAGTTGCTGAACAAGTTGCTGCTTTACGTGGCAAAACTGTTGAAGAAATTTTAGCTTAAGGAGGTCAATTAAATGGCAAACGTACAAATTCAATTGAAACGTAGTTTAATTGGTCGTCCACAAAACCAAATCGATACAGCTAAAGCTTTAGGTTTAACTAAGACTTACAAAACAGTCGTCAAACCAGACAACGAAGCTGTTCGTGGTATGATTAATACAATTAAACACTTAGTAGAAGTTAAAGAAGCATAATTGATATTTTAAAATAAGGAGGTGCCAACTATGAAACTTCATACATTACAACCAGCTGAAGGCTCACGTAAAACACGTAACCGTGTCGGTCGTGGACAAGGTTCAGGAAATGGTAAAACATCTGGCCGTGGTCAAAAAGGTCAAAAAGCGCGTTCAGGCGGTGGTGTACGTCTTGGATTTGAAGGGGGTCAAATTCCTTTATTCCGTCGTTTACCAAAACGTGGTTTCCAAAATATCAACCGCAAAGAATATGCGATTGTTAACTTAGAAACTTTAAACCGTTTTGAAGAAGGCACAACAGTTACACCAGCATTATTAATGGAAGCTGGCATTATCAAAAACGAATTATCAGGTATCAAAATTTTAGGTGAAGGACAACTCGAAAGAAAATTAACTGTACAGGCAGCTAAATTCTCAAAATCTGCTGAAGAAGCTATTACAGCCGCTGGCGGATCTATCGAGGTGATCTAATGTTTACCTTTTTGAAAAATGCATTTGCTGTAAAAGATATTCGTCAACGAATTCTATTTACCTTATTCATTTTCGCAGTATTCCGTTTAGGAACACATATCCCGGTTCCAGGTGTTAATGCGGCAGCAGTCCAATCCTTAGCGAATTCTGGTCTGCTTGGTCTGCTAAACACCTTCGGTGGGGGCGCTTTGAAACGTTACTCTATTTTTGCGATGGGGGTTTCTCCTTACATCACCGCTTCAATCATCATTCAGTTATTACAAATGGACATCGTGCCTAAATTTACTGAATGGGCTAAGCAAGGTGAGGTTGGGCGTCGAAAACTTAATCAAGCAACAACCTATACGGCTATTGTTCTTGGTTTCGTTCAATCTATCGGGATTTCGATTGGCTTTAACCAATTATCTGGTTTTGGCTTAATTAAGAACCCAGGCATGCCGACTTATTTGTCAATTGCTTTGGTACTAACCGCAGGTTCTATGTTCCTAGTCTGGTTAGGTGAACAAATTACCCGAAATGGGATTGGTAATGGGGTTTCAATGATTATCTTTGCCGGTATTGTGGCAGAGGTACCAAAGGAATTCTACAATTACTTAACAGCTAATTTGGTTAATGCAGGTGATAAATTCACCCAAAATTTACTTATTTTAGCTGCTATCATTTTGGTGATCATTGTCTTAATTGTAATCGTAGTATTGATGGAACGGGCGCAACGTCGCATTCCAATCCATCATTCAAAAAGAGCTTCAGGTGCCAAATTTACAGCTCATTTACCATTGAAAATCAACTCTGCTGGAGTTATCCCAGTCATCTTTGCTAGTTCGTTCATTACGACGCCACAAACGATACTTGGATTTTTCAATAACAAAGATCCGAAAGGCATCATGGATTTTGTCACTAAATTATTTAATATTCAACATCCATATGGTGCAGCATTCTATACTATCTTATTAATTGCTTTTGCTTACTTCTACTCATTAGTACAAGTAAATCCTGAGAAAGTAGCTGAGAACTTGCAAAAACAAGGTGGCTACATTCCAAGTGTAAGACCTGGTAAGGATACAGAATTGTATATTACCAAGTTGATTAACCGCTTAAGCGGTGTAGGGGCTTTATACCTTACCTTAATTGCTGTCTTGCCAATTTTAGCTGGATTTATCTGGAAAGTACCAATGAATATTTCATTAAGTGGAACCAGCTTACTGATTGTTGTTGGGGTTGCAATTGAAACAGCTAAACAAATTGAAGGTCGCATGGTAAAACGTCGTTACCAAGGCTTCATTCAATAGGACTTAGTGAATAAAAGATAAAGGATGAAATAGATGAATATTTTATTAATGGGATTACCGGGTGCCGGAAAAGGAACACAAAGCGAACATATCGTGAAAGATTATCCAGTGATTCATATCGCGACAGGAGACATCTTCCGGGAAGCAATTAAAAATGAAACCCCGCTAGGTTTAAAAGCAAAATCTTATACCGATCATGGTAATCTAGTTCCTGATGATGTAACCAATGCAATCGTCAGAGAACGTTTAGAAAAAGATGATGTCAAAACCAATGGTTTTATGTTAGATGGCTACCCTCGTACTAGTGTTCAAGCTCAAGCGCTCGATCAAAACTTAGCAGAATTAAATACCCAAATTGACGCCGTTATTTACATCGACGTTGATCCAGAAGTATTAAAAGACCGCTTAAGTGGCCGAATTATTTGTCGAAATTGTGGAGCAACATATCATCGTATTTACAACCCACCAAAAGTGGACGGCGTGTGCGATAACTGTGGCTCAACCGATTTTTATCAAAGAGAAGATGACAAACCTGAAAAAGTAGCGCATCGTATCAATCTCCAAATGGAATCAATTCGACCAATACTTGATTATTATGAAGAACGCGGCTTATTACACAAAATCAACGGTCAACAAGACATTGAAGATGTGTACCGTGATGTTCGTGATATTTTGGCAACTATCAAGTAATCCAGGACTTATCACTCAATAATCAGGTATGAATAATTGATAAAAGGAGGAAGTATGAATGGCTAAAGATGATGTTATCGAAGTTGAAGGTACGGTCATTGAAACTTTACCTAACGCAATGTTTAAGGTTGAATTAGAGAATGGGCATGAAATTCTCGCTCACGTTTCAGGTAAAATTCGCATGAACTATATTCGGATTTTACCAGGAGATAAAGTGACAATCGAACTTTCTCCATATGATTTGACTCGTGGCAGAATCACATACCGTTTCAAATAACCGTCCCGTTTCGAATTAAGGAGGGAAAATAATGAAAGTTAGAGCATCAGTAAAACCAATTTGTGAAAAATGCAAAGTTATTCGCCGTAATGGTAAAGTTATGGTGATTTGCGAAAATCCAAAACACAAACAACGTCAAGGCTAATTTAGAAGGAGGTGCTTCGCACAATGGCTCGTATTGCAGGAGTAGATATTCCACGTGAAAAACGTGTTGTTATTTCATTAACTTATATCTTTGGTATTGGCTTAACCACATCTCAAGAAATCTTAAAACAAGCAAACGTATCTGAAGATACACGTGTTAAAGATTTAACTAACGATGAGTTAGACCGTATCCGTGAAATTATCGACGGATTCAAAGTTGAGGGTGACTTACGTCGTGAAATCAACTTAAATATCAAACGTCTACAAGAAATTGGTTCATACCGTGGTCTTCGTCACCGTCGTGGTTTACCAGTTCGTGGACAAAACACTAAAAACAACGCTCGTACTCGTAAGGGTGCTAAAAAACCGATTGCAGGTAAAAAATAATCGCTAAATATTAGAAATGAAGGAGGTCAAAAACTTCATGGCAAAGAAAAAACAAGTTGCGCGTAAACGCCGTCGTGTTAGAAAAAATGTTGAAAAAGGAGTAGCACATATTCGTTCTACTTTTAACAACACCATCGTAATGATCACAGATGTAAATGGTAATGCAATTTCATGGTCATCTGCTGGATCATTAGGGTTCCGCGGATCTAAGAAATCAACTCCATTTGCTGCTCAAATGGCTTCAGAAGTGGCTGCAAAAGGTGCAATGGACCACGGAATGAAATCAGTTGAAGTTACAGTAAAAGGTCCTGGTTCAGGCCGCGAATCAGCAATCCGTTCATTGCAAGCTACTGGTTTAGAAGTAACCGCAATTCGTGACGTTACTCCAATTCCACACAACGGTTGCCGTCCTCCAAAACGCCGCCGTGTATAATGATAATGTCTCAAGTTTCTACATCGTGATTTATCATTGAAGTAAACGGAAAGAAACGTTTTGAAAGGGGATAGTAATCAATGATCGAAATTGAAAAGCCAGAAATTACAACGATTGAAGTCAGTGACGATTCCAAATTTGGTAAAATCGTGATTGAGCCACTTGAACGTGGATATGGAACAACCCTTGGAAACTCATTACGTCGTATTTTATTATCTTCATTACCTGGATCAGCTATCACTAGCATCCAAATCGATGGAGTGTTGCATGAATTTGCCACAATTGATGGTGTGATTGAAGATGTCCCTACAATCATCCTCAACTTGAAAAAATTAGCTTTAAAATTAATGACAAATGAAGACAAAGTGATTGAACTAAATGTTACTGGTCCTAAAACAGTAACAGCCGCTGACATCATCACGGACAATGAAGTACAAATCTTAAACCCTGAGTTATACATTTGTACCATTGCTGAAGGCGCTCAACTCAATATGCAGATGAATGTTGCCAATGGTCGCGGTTATGTTCGTAGTGAATATAACAAACGTGAAGATATGCCAATTGGTGTATTACCAATTGATTCAATCTACACACCAATTCAAAAGGTCAACTACCAAGTTGAAAATACGCGAATTGGTCAAAAGAACGTCTATGACAAACTCACCATGGATATTTGGACCGATGGTTCAATTAGTCCAGAAAAATCACTAAGTCTAGCAGCAAAAATCCTAACCGAACACTTAAACATCTTCGTTAACTTATCGGATGAAGCTCGTCAAGCTGAAATCATGGTGGAGAAAGAAGAAGCTGAAAAGGAAAAAATGTTAGTGATGACCATTGAAGAATTGGATTTATCCGTTCGCTCATATAATTGCTTGAAACGTGCTGGCATTAATACGATTCAAGAATTAACTAACAAATCTGAAGCAGAAATGATTAAAGTGCGTAATTTAGGACGCAAATCACTTGAAGAAGTGAAACAAAAATTGGCTAACTTAGAATTAGGTTTACGTCAAGACGATTAATATAAAATTCCGATTCAACTGTAAAGGAGGAACTCTTACATGGCATACCGTAAATTAGGCCGTAAAAGTGCTCAACGTAAAGCATTATTACGTGATTTAACGACTGATGTGTTAATCAATGAACGTATTGAAACAACTGAAGCTCGCGCTAAAGAAGTTCGTAAATTCGTTGATAACATGATTACCTTAGCTAAAAAAGGTGACTTGGCTTCTCGTCGTCAAGCAGCTGCTTTCTTACGCAACGAAATCGCTGAAGCAAGCATCAAAGATGACGAAGTAGTAGTAGAACGCGTATTACAACGTTTATTCGGTGAATATGCAGAACGCTACGCAAAACGTCAAGGTGGCTACACTCGTATCCTTAAAAAAGGACCACGTCGTGGCGATGCTGCCCCAATGGTTATCATTGAATTAGTTTAAGCTTCTAGCTCAAACTAGCTAAAAAGGGATCACTTTTATGATGGGAGTGTTATGATTGCTAGGCTTTATACCTAGTGGTCTAGCTCTAAAGCACGGATAGTAATTTCATATTATTATTCAGCGGATGAGATTTGCTTTTAGTGAATCTCATCCTCATGTGCTGTCATCGTTAAAAGTGCTTTTTTTTATACTTAAATGTAGGAACTTAGTAGGTCTGTGCCTATCTTTAATTATGAAAAAAGCTTTGTACCAGAATGAGACAAGTAAGCCGTTAACTGAACAGTAATGGAGGTCAACGATGACAGAACCAATTATCGAATTGCGGGATTTAAGCTTCCGCTATTATGCAAGTAAGCAAGATGCTTTGAAATCAATCAATATGAAGATATTTCCTGGTGAATGGGTTGCCGTAATCGGCCCTAATGGATCCGGTAAGTCGACCATGGCTAAAATTATTAATGGTTTATTGATACCTAGTCAAGGTCAAGTGTGGATTAAGGGTCAATTGCTTAATGAAACTACTGTTTGGCAAGCCCGACGAAGTGTTGGCATGGTCTTTCAAAACCCCGACAATCAGTTCGTGGGGGCAACAGTAGAAGATGATGTGGCCTTTGGCTTAGAAAACAACGGCATTGAACGTGACGAAATGGTTGGCCGTATTCACTCTGCCCTTAAAGAGGTTCGCATGGATGCCTTTTTAACCAAAGAACCCGCTCGCTTATCTGGCGGACAAAAGCAACGAGTAGCCTTAGCGGGGATTATTGCCTTGAGACCGGATGTCATTATTCTCGATGAAGCGACCGCTATGTTGGATCCTTTAGGTCGGGCTGAAGTGATACAAGTCGTGCGTAAGATTAAAGATCAATTTAACCTAACAGTCATCTCAATCACTCACGATATCGATGAAGCGGCTTTGGCTGACCGAATCTTTGTCATGGAACAGGGACGCTTAGTTAAACAAGATCAGCCATCAGATATCTTTGCCTTAGGACAAGATCTAATTAAGGCGGGGTTGGATATTCCTTTTACTTGGAAATTAAAAGAGGCACTGAAAGCTAGGGGTGTCGAGATTCCCGAACAAATTCAAAGTGAGGAGGCTTTGCTATCGTGGATAAGCCAATCGTATTTAAGCAAGTAAGCTATACCTATAATGATCAAAGTCCCTTTGCGGTTGGGGCTTTACACGATGTAAATTTGACTATTCCTCAAGGAAAAGTAACGGCCATTATCGGTCATACTGGTTCAGGTAAATCGACCCTCATTCAGCACCTTAATGTCTTAGTTCGACCTAGTCAGGGACAAGTGCAAATTGATGAAGAGGTCGTGACCGCTCAGTCAAAACACACCTCTTTGAAAGCCTTACGCAAGAAAGTAGGCGTAGTGTTTCAATTTCCTGAAGCTCAATTATTTGCCGAAACCGTCATCGAGGATGTCATGTTTGGACCACAAAACTTTGGCGCTAGCCCAGAGGAAGCTCGTCAAATAGCTCAAGTTCAATTAGAACGTGTCGGCGTTGGCCCCGATTTATATGAACGGTCGCCCTTTGACTTAAGTGGAGGACAAATGCGACGTGTGGCTATTGCTGGAGTCTTAGCGTTAGAACCCCAAGTTCTCGTTTTGGATGAACCGACGGCTGGCTTGGACCCTTTAGGACATCATCAAATGATGACCATGTTTAGCCAATTGCAAAAAGAGAACAATTTGACCATGATCATGGTAACTCATCAAATGGATGATGTGGGTGAATACGCGGATTATGTTGTAGTGATGGAACAAGGGACTGTGGTCAAAACAGGAACGCCGCAGGAGATTTTTGCTGACCCTCAATGGCTAAGTCAACGCCAATTGGGCTTGCCAAAAGCGATGGCTTTTCTTGAAAAAGTTCATCAAAGAATCAGTGACTTACCGAAATTAACCCCAGCACCCATCAGCGTTGACCAAGTTGCTGACTATTTAGTTATGGCTAAGCAAGAGCAAGGGCAAAAGTCAGCAACAAGGCCTGTAACTGAGGAGGCAATTCAGCATGGATAAGATGATTTTGGGTCGTTATTTAAAGCTAGATTCTTGGATTCACCATTTGGATCCGCGTACCAAATTATTGGCTTCTTTTTACTTTATTTTGATTGTCTTTTTAGCCAATAACTTGGCGACTTATGTGGCTTTAACTGGTTTCATGGTGCTTGCGGTGGTCTTATCAAAAGTGCCCTTAGGTTTTTTCCTAAAGGGGGTACGGCCACTGATCTTGCTTATTCTAGTTACTGTAGCTTTTCAAGTTTTCTTTATGCGTGGAGGTCAAGTGTATTTTCATCAAGGACCGATTATGATTACTCAAGCAGGGGTCATCGGTGGGGCCTTTATTTTTGCACGGCTTGTCTTAATTATCTTTATGTCGACCTTGCTCACTTTGACAACAGCCCCTTTAGAACTGACTGATGGGATTGAGCACCTGTTTCAACCACTAACACGCTTTGGTTTCCCAGCTCATGAGATTGCCTTAATGTTGGCGATTGCTTTGCGTTATGTGCCTACCTTGATGGATGAGGCTGGTAAAATTATGAATGCCCAACGTTCTCGTGGAGTTGAATTTGATCAAGGATCTTTAATGCAACGGATGAAGTCCATCATTCCAATTTTAGTGCCCCTCTTTATTTCGGCCTTTAATCGGGCGGAAGAAATGGCTTTAGCCATGGAAGCTCGTGGCTATCGGGGGGCTCAAGGTCGAACTAAGTATCGTCAACTAACCTTGACTCGACAAGATCTCTTTGCTTGGTTAGGCCTAGTAGTCTTAACCGGCATACTCCTTTATTTACGTCAATTCTAGTTAGAAAGGGTGAGCGTGATGCCACGTTATGCGGCAAAAATTCAATATGATGGCAGTCAGTATGTGGGCTATCAAGTTCAACCAAATGGTCCATCGATCCAACAAGCTGTAGAAGTAGCCTTAGCAAAAATGGCCAAATTGCCGAAAGGACAGTCAATTTCCGTTTGTGCGTCAGGCCGAACAGATGCAGGAGTTCATGCTTTGGGTCAAGTGATTCATTTTGATTATCCGGCCCCCATTGCTGAACAAGCGCTCTTACGGGCCATGAATAGTTTATTAGATCCATCCATCCGTTTTACTCAAGTTCAACGTGTGGCATCCGATTTTCATGCTCGTTTTTTGGTAGAAGCTAAAGAATATCGCTATCGAGTGGATACCCAAGCTTTTCCGGATCCCTTTAAGCGCCAGTATACTCTCCATCATCCCTACCGCTATAATCTTGAGTGGATGCAAGCAGCTTTAAATCAAGTGGTGGGAACCCATGATTTTACGTCTTTTTGTTCGACTAAGACAGATAAAGAAGATAAGGTGAGAACGATTGAATTGGCTCAGGTATACGAGAATAAAGAGCAAGAAGAGTTAGTTTTTCGTTTCAAAGGCAATGGTTTTTTGTACAATATGATTCGTATTTTGGTTGGGACGAGTTTGCAAATTGGTGATGGGCTCAAACCTGTTGATGAGTTAGCCCGTCTCTTAAAGGTTAAGGATCGCACTCAGGCTGGACCGACAGCGCCTCCTCATGGTCTCTATCTCTATCAGGTCGATTATCCTTTTGACCTGTTTGCTGATAAAAAGGAGGAAGACTATGTATATTCGTCGAACTCAACCCGATGATCTGCCGGCAGTGATGACTTGTTTTACTCATGCTAAGCAAATAATGCGAGCCAGCGGGAATCTCCACCAATGGTCTGGGGATTATCCTAGTCAGCAAGATGTATTAGCCGATATGGATTGCCAGCAAAGCTATGTTTGCTTAAGTGATCAACAGGAACACGACCTTGAACCGGATACCATATTGGCGACCTTTTGTCTTATGCAAGAGCCGGATCCAAATTATTTAAAGATTGACGGTCAGTGGCTCGATCAGCAAGCTTATGTGACAATTCATCGGATTGCTTCTAATGGTCTAATTCAAGGCGTTGGTCAGGCTTGCATTCGTTGGGCAATGGACCACTATCGAAATGTTCGTATCGACACCCATGAGGACAATCAGCTGATGCAGCATATTCTAACTAAGCTGGGCTTTCACTTCTGTGGCTACATTCAATTGGCAGATGGAGCGAGTCGTCGTGCCTATCATTATGTAAAAAAATAATCGAATGTTCATTCAAGTCGTTAAATAGCCGCCTTGTGCGGCTTGGCTAACGAGACTTTCTTCCAATTGGAAGAAGGTCGCATGAATGATCATTCGATTTTTTGTTGTATCTTTTTTCATTAGAGTTGGGCACGAAGATTTAGAGACCGTCATTTAGCGTTTGTCGTTGTAATCACATTTACTGGGAAAAAGCCGGTATATTAGCATCGTGAACTCCTTTGTCTAATTAGATCATTTTGTCGAGATAGCCAGCTTTATTTTGATAAGTATTATTATTAGTCAGACATAGACTTGAATGATAAAATAAGTCTAAGATAAATAGAGGGGGTTAATTTATGTTGAAAGAATTTGATCATCAGCAAATTGACCGGCGATTTGAAGAATTTAAGACAAGTGACTTAGGCAAGCAACTCGACCAGTTGCAACGCATGGCACAGGCCAATCAAATACCGGTATTGATACTCATTGACGGTTGGGAATCGGCTGGGAAGGGTCAAGTCATTAAGGATTTGACCCGTGAACTGGATCCACGCTATGTCCGAGTTGAAGTCTTTGAAGACGAAAACCAAGTTGAGCAAGCTCATCCATTAACGTGGCGGTATTGGCAAGCTTTACCAAGTAAAGAAGAGATAGCAGTCTATGATCGTTCCTTCTACTATGATTTATTTAACTCCACTACCCGTAAGAAGAAACAGCTTACCCAAGGACTTATCGAAATTAAGGCACTTGAAGAACCTTTGGTTCAAGACCAGATGCTTGTATTTAAGTTTTTCCTCTATGTTTCCCAGAAGGCGCAAAGAGAGCGTATTGAAGCGTTAGAAGAGGATGATTATCGCGACTACTTGTTAACGGATGCCGATTATGAACAAAACGAAGATTACCAGGCTAGCCTCAAATGGTTTGACAAGGTCTTAGAAGCGAGTCATACTGATCTGGCGCCTTGGCATATTGTCTCTGCCGAGGATTTAAAACTAGCATCTAAGACTGTCTTGGGACTAGTCATTGAAGAGTTAACGGCGGGCATTGAGCGAATCAAAAAAGGCCGTCAAGAGATTCAAGTCCCGGCTCGCCAGCATGAAGCATCAGAGTCTCCTTTGGCTAAATTGGATTTAAGCCAATCTATGGCGCAAGCAGACTATGATCAAGTGATTGAGGATCTACAAACCAAAGCAGCCCGATTAGTTTATGAAGCTTATACCAAAGGCATCGCTATCCATCTAGTTTTTGAAGGCATGGATGCAGCTGGAAAAGGAGGAGCTGTTAAACGTCTGACCCGCGAAATCGACCCTCGCTCTTATCGAATCTATGGGATTAAAGCACCGAGTGAAGAAGAGTTAGCTCATCATTATCTCTGGCGTTTTCAAACTAAATTTCCACAAGATGGAGGTATGGTTATCTTTGATCGATCTTGGTATGGACGGGTATTAGTTGAACGAGTGGAAGGTTTTGCGAGTCCTCAAGAATGGGAACGTGCCTATGAAGAAATCAATCAAATGGAGGCCGTCTTAACGCAACATGGGTCAGTCGTGATGAAGTTTTTCTTGGCGATTGACGAAGAAACTCAAGCTCAACGCTTTAATGACCGCGAACAAGAACCTGATAAGAATTATAAAATTACCCCCGAGGATTGGCGTAATCGCGCTAAATGGGGAGATTATAACCTCGCTTTTGATGAAATGTTAGTGCGGACGAATACGAAGGCAGCCCCTTGGTACCTTATCCCAGCCAATGATAAGTTGTATGCTCGCGTTCAAGTTTTGGAACATTTTATAACTCATCTTGAAGATCATTTAGGTAAGAAAAAAAGCAAGAAAAATAAAAAAGATAAGAAAAACAAATAGAAAGAGAGTGATTGTAATGGAAACATATCAATTAGCAAATGGTCTATCTATTCCAGTGCTTGGCTTTGGTACTTGGCAAGCCAAAGGAGACGATGCTTATCAAGCAGTCTTAGCAGCTTTGAAAGCGGGTTATCGTCATATAGATACGGCTCAGATTTATGGAAATGAAGCAGAATTAGGTCGAGCGATTAAAGAAGCCGGTATTCCACGTCAAGAATTATTTATTACAACCAAAATTTGGAATGATAAACACAGTTATGATTTAGCGAAAGAGTCTATTCAAGAATCGTTAGCTAAATTAGGAACAGATTATTTGGATTTAATTCTCATTCACTGGCCAAATCCAGTCACTTTAAGAGAAAATCAAGCTTGGGAGCAAGCTAACCGGGATACTTGGCGAGCTATGGAAGAAATGTTAGCTGAGGGTACCACGCGGGCTATCGGAGTATCGAATTTTATGATCCATCACTTGGAATCCCTTCTGGTTACAGCTAAGGTGAAACCGATGGTTAACCAAGTTTTATTAACTCCGGGTTGTCCACAAACAGAATTAGATGCCTTCTGCCAAGAACATAACATTCTCTTAGAGGCCTATAGCCCATTTGGCACAGGTAAGATTTTCTCCAATCCGGGTATGCAAGAAATGGCTGGCAAATATGGTAAATCGGTTGCCCAAGTAGCCTTACGTTGGGCTTTGCAACACGGCTTTTTACCACTGCCTAAATCATTGAATCCCGTCAATATAGCAGCTAATTTGGATGTTTTTGATTTTGAATTAAGCGCAGATGATATGATTGATTTGGATCAAATAGAAGCTTCCGCTTACCAATCAAATCCTGATGAACGTGACTTTTAATAAAACAAAAGAGCCAACTCTGTAGTGCACCCCTAAAGTTGAACCTTAAAATTCAACTTTAGGGGTGTTTATTTTGAAGAAAAAACATGAATTAGCCTTTAAATTAAAACTTATCAATGAATACAGGGAAGAAAAACTCGGGTATAAATTAATATGCAAAAAGTATAATGTTAATACAAGTTTATTAAAAACATGGATTTACCAAT
>NZ_UWPC01000004.1 GCF_900604935.1 Vaginisenegalia massiliensis | reverse complement strand
TATTTTTTTGACAGGTTTGCTTCCTGTTCTCGAATTATATTCGGGTTGTATCTACTCGTTTGAATAGATCCCTTACACATCTTGGTGTTTGTCTTTGTTCAGTTTTCAATGAGCGTTGCTGTCTCGCGTCTTGCGCTGACAACTTCTATATATTACCATCGCTTCTTCTTATTGTCAACAAGTTTTTTGAAATATTTTTTATTTCTTTCAACTCGCTGTGAAGTGCTTGTAATGCCGTCCTCGTGAGGACAAGAGATAATATAGCACGGCTTACCGTCTAGTGTCAACACCTTTTCCTATTTTCTTGCATATATTTTTTAATTATTGTTTTTCTTGAAGCTAAACCCTTTAGAAGTGCTGATTTTAACTACATTCTTTGTTATACAGACAAGACTAGATTTAGGCAATTTTTTTGCTGACGTTTTATATTTATACAGTAATTTCAAGCTATTATATTGGACATATATTATACCACAAAAGAGAAAACGTTTCCAAATATAATCAAAAAAATTACCCTCCCAACTTTTTTGACGAGAGGGGCCTTTATTATAATCGCTGATTTAATTCTTGAGCAAGATTTTCAAAGCCTGGTTTGCCGAGTAACGCAAACATATTTTTCTTATAAGCTTCAACTCCAGGTTGATCAAATGGATTGACACCATTGAGATAGCCTGAAATCGCTACAGCTATTTCGAAGAAATAGATCAAATATCCTAAGCTATATTCATCCATCTTCGGAATTGTAATTACGAAGTTTGGTACTTGACCATCCGTGTGGGCCAATAAGGTGCCTTGGAATGCTTTCGTATTAACAAAATCCATAGTTTGCCCTTCTAAATAAGCCAAACCATCGAGATCCTCGTTTAGCTTTGGAATGTTAATTTGATGACGAGCTTGATCAACTTTAATGACCGTTTCAAACATTGTTCGTTTGCCTTCTTGAATATATTGACCAAGTGAGTGGAGATCAGTAGAGAAGTTCGCGCTTGAAGGATAGATTCCTTTTAAGTCTTTACCTTCTGACTCACCAAATAGTTGTTTCCACCATTCATTAAAATATTGGAGGCCTGGCTCATAATTGATCAATAGCTCCATATCTTTACCTTGACGATATAGGACGTTGCGTAGTGCTGCATATTGATAGGCCTGGTTTTGACTTAAATCTGGATTGGAATAGGCAGCCATGGCATCAGCTGCCCCTTGCATTAATTGATCAATGTCTGCTCCAGAAACAGCAATTGGCAGTAACCCCACTGGAGTGAGTACAGTAAAGCGCCCTCCTACTGCATCTGGAATGACGAAACACTCATAACCTTGAGCATCAGCTTCTTGTTTTAAGGCACCACGGGCTTGGTCTGTTGTCGCATAAATTCTCTTTTTAGCTTCTTCAGCCCCATATTTAGCTACTAATTTTTCTTTTAAAACCCTAAATGCAATGGCAGGTTCCGTTGTCGTTCCTGATTTTGAGATAACATTAATTGAGAAATCACGATCGCCAATAACATCTAACAAATCAGCTAAATATGTTGATGAAATACTATTACCCGCAAAGAAAATTTGCGGTTGTCCTTTATGTCCCGCTTTTAAATTGTAGAAAGAATGGTTCAAGAATTCAATTGCAGCGCGTGCACCTAAATAGGAACCACCAATTCCAATTACTACTAATACGTCGGAATTTGCCTTAATTTTTTGTGCCGCTTCTTTAATTCGGGCAAATTCAGCTTTATCGTAATTCTCAGGAAGATCAACCCATCCTGTGAAATCACTGCCAGCTCCTTTTTTAGACCGTAATTGTTGGTCAGCCGTCGTCACATAAGCCTGTAATTGAGTTAAGGCTTGACTTGAAAAAAATGACGTTGCTTTGCTGTAATCGAATTGAATGTGATTCATCTTGATCCCTCTATTCTTAAACTTTATATTTTATATCATATTCATCTGCTTCAATTGAAGCGACGGCCTGATCAATCCAAATTGGCATCTTATCCTGTAAAGTTTGGAAACCAATATTCGGTAAATAGCGTTTACGACGGCGTTTTATCCGAGCCGGAAACGGTGGTGTATTCAATTTATCAAGCACCCTCATTGATAGACTGATTTTTTTAGTATATTCGTCAATATCAATAATCATGACTTTTACCTGATCGCCAATGGAAACAAAGCCTTCTAGTTCAGTCATATAACCGTGTTTACACTCTGAAATGTGAACCAAGCCTTGTTCATCATCACAAAGACTGACAAAAACACCATAGGATTGAATCCCTGTTACTTGGCCTTCTATAATATCGCCAATTTTATATTCTGTTTTCATTCGTCTGTAGCTCCTTTACGCATATTATAAAGAAAATGCTAAGATAAGCCAATCCCTTTGTGAGAAAAAGCGTAAATGAGGCTAGTTTATACTAATTGATTCGATGCGAACTTCATTTAATGGTTTATCTTGAGCACCTGTTTCAACCGCTTCAATCTTTTCAACGATATCCATACCCGCTTTAACTTGCCCGAAAACTGTGTGACGGTGGTCTAACCAAGGTGTTCCACCTTTTTCTTCATAAGCGGCAATAATTTCTTCTGGGAAACCCGCTTGTTTCATTTGGCCTAACATTTGAGCTGGAACACTTGGAGCTGTAACAATAAAGAATTGACTACCATTCGTATTAGGTCCAGCATTTGCCATAGATAAAGCGCCACGAAGATTAAATAATTCTGGCGTGAATTCATCTTCAAACTTCGCCCCATAAATACTTTCGCCTCCCATACCGGTACCGGTAGGATCGCCACCTTGAATCATAAAATCTTTAATTACGCGGTGAAAAATAACGCCATCATAGTAACCTTTCTTAGCTAGTTCTACAAAATTCTTAACTGTTTTTGGCGCTAAATCTTCAAACAAAACAAATTCAATGTCTCCTAAATTTGTATGCATGGTCACGTGACTTTTTTGTTCTTCCATCTTTAATTGTGGTAAATTCATCATTATCTTTTCTCCTTCATTTTCAACTAAGGCTTTCGCTTAGTCACATTTTACTATACATTCACCATTTTTCAAAAATATTTTAATAGTTATCGCCACGCTTTTTTGCTATTATGTAAGATGAAAGTATAAAATCATAAAGGAGAAAAATCATATCTTATGAACCTTCCCTTGATAACAGCTTTTGCTGCCATTATTTTTACCCAACTTATTAAATATCCAATCGCTCAATTAACCAATAAGAAATCAGCTTCCATCGACTTAGTTACTTCAACCGGTGGGATGCCAAGCTCTCACTCGGCTGCAGTAAGTAGTCTTATTACAGCCTTAACTTTAGAACACGGCTTTGATTCACCCCTTGTGGCCATCGCGACTGTTTTTGGGGTCATCGTCATGTTCGACTCCATGGGGGTTCGTCGGCAAAGTGGAGAGCAAGGTATTGTCTTAGATATCCTCGCTCGTCACCATCTGGCTGAATTATCTGCTCTTCAACGAGAAAATATCACTCAAGCAGCCAACAGCAAGTTAAATCCTGTCATTGATGACTATGAAATTGATGACTACAAACATATGATAATCAACAAATATCTTGGTCATAAACCAACTGAGGTTATTGTCGGGGTTATCACTGGCTTTACTGTTGCCCTCTTTATTCGAATGACCTATTATTATTTTTTTAGTTAATTAATTAGAAAGGTGACATCATGCAACCAACACACGAAATGTTTGATATTACTATTATTGGCGGTGGACCGGTCGGTTTGTTCACCGCTTTTTATGCGGGCTTACGCCAAGCGAAAGTAAAGATAATCGAAAGTTTAGAATTACTGGGTGGCCAACCAGCTCACTTGTATCCCGAAAAAATCATCTATGACATTCCCGCATACCCTGCCATTACGGGAGAAGTCTTAACCAGCCAATTAATCACACAATTAGAGCGTTTCTATACTAGTTTCTGTTTAGGTGAAGAGGCCCTTGAGTTAGAACGATGCATGGATGACCAAGGTAAACCCTACTTTGTTCTCACCACCACCAAAGGCCAACATTACAGCCGAACGGTCATCATTGCTGCCGGTAATGGTGCCTTCAGACCACGGAAATTAAATCTAGAACAAGCCGAAAGTTATGAAGCAAATAACTTACATTATTACGTTAATAATCTAAAACAATTTGAAAATCAAAGAGTTGCTGTCTGTGGGGGCGGCGATTCGGCCGTTGACTGGGCATTAACCCTCGAACCGATTGCCAAAAAAGTGTATTTGATTCATCGCCGAGACGAATTTAGAGCTTTAGAACATTCCGTCCAACGATTAAGACAATCTCAAGTAGAAATTTTAACCCCATATGTCCCAAGTAAATTAATTGGCCAAGATAACCATTTGCAAGCTATTGAAATTACCAAAGCCCGTACGGATGAAAGTCAGCTTCTTGAACTGGATCACTTTATCGTGAACTATGGCTTTACTTCGACTATCGGCCAATTAAAAAATTGGGGACTTAACCTCCACCGCAATGCCATTCAGGTAGATTCCCACTACCAAACCAATATCCCAGGTGTTTTCGCTGTCGGTGATATTGCTGACTATGATGGCAAAGTTAAAATTATTGCCACAGGCTTTGGAGAAGCCCCTCTTGCGGTTAATCATGCTCTACATCATATCGCTCCCGACAAAGCTGTCCCTCATCTACATTCGACTAGTTTATTTGAAGACAGCTCCCACTAATCGACAACCAGAAATTCCCTACAGAAAATACAAAAACCACTTAAGTGGCTATCATTTCATATGATAAAGGCCAACTTAAGTGGTTTATTTTATTTTCAAACATCTATCCCAAACCCAAATAAGTAACTCGTAGATCACGATGATCATAATTAAATAGAGCATAAATAAAGATTCAGGCAGAACTTGAATGACAGGATCCACTAATGGATCGAACAACCATAACTGATTATTAAAAATCAATTGATGAAATAAGACAAAAAATTGATCAAAGGCAATAACAATCGCCAAAAGAACCACAAGAGGGCTAATATAGGCTAAACGTATCCACCCTTGCATCCATTTGACTTGTTTCGTTTTTCTAACCCAATAAAGCAAATAAAAATAAAGCACAGTCGCTAAAATTGCTGCAATAATCACGATGTGAAAAACAAATTTTACCTCGGCAAAATGTTGTAAGGCACCAGCTGAAGACGAGAAATACGGCATCTTTAAGCTTGAAATTTGAGGGTTTAATAAGTACGCCATTAACACATCAAAATTCTCTTGTAGCTGCCCTTGACTAAGGCCCGTTAAGGTCTGAAAATCATAGAAATTCAAAACAAGACGGTAAAGCCAAGAAGCTGACAGCAAGGTCAAGGCACTAGCCATCAGTATGCCAGAAATAATTAAGCCAAGAGTGCCTAATCCTTGTTTGAAACGAAAACCTACCATTCTAAAACCTCCAATGGGATAAGTCTTCAACTATATGCGTCGGTTGAACCTCATACTGGTCCAAATCAGCTAATTGGGTAAAGCCAGTTAATACCAAAATGGTGTCCATTTGTGCGTTAATTCCGGCCATGATATCTGTTTGATAATTATCCCCCACCATGACGACTTGGTCTTTATTTAAGTTCAAGCGTCGCAAGGCTCCCTCCATAATCGGTTCAAAGGGTTTACCCATTACGATTGGCGACTGCTGACTCGCCGCCTCTAGAAAAGCCGTGATAGCGCCTGAACCTGGCATCATCCCCCTTTCTGAAGGTAAACTAGTATCCCGATTCGTCACTAAAAAGCGTGCTCCTTGCCGAATAGCTAAAGTTGCCTGAGCGAGTTCTTCATAGGTGGACTGACGGCTTAAAGATTGAACCACAACCTGTGCAGAACTGTCTGCTACAATGTCAAAACCCGCTTGTTGTAACTGAGTCTTAAGAGCCTCCTCAGCTATGACCATAAGTTTTTGTCCAGGGAAATATTTAAGTAGATAGTCTACCATCGCCATACCAGATGTATAAATTTGTTCGGGACTAACCTCAATATCATTCTCTTGGGACAATTTAGCTGCCACTTGTTCAGGAGTTTTCGTTGCATTATTCGTAACGAACATAAAAGGAATTTGCCGAGCTTGCAATTCGTGAATGAAGGACTCGGCAGACGGTATCCGTTGTTTACCTAAATAGGTCGTGCCATCCAAATCAAGTAGAAAGGCTTGATAGGATTTCATAATTAAAGTCCACCTTTCTTTTCACTCTTCTTTTGTTTAATAACAAATGCCCCCTTGTCGGTTGCTACTTTGTTAGTGGGTTTGGTTGACGACTTACTTGAAGCGGCCTTAGGCTTAATGACAGGTTTAACTGCACTACCGCTATTATCACGCTTATTCTGGCTAGTTTGGTCTTTGTTTGGATTTTTCTTAATGACATTTTCTTGATTTCGTTTTGCGCCCGGTTTCCGCGATTCAGAAACTGCTTTTTTGTTTGTAGGACTTTTTACTGGCGTTTCGCTAGACCCTTTCGGTTTATCCATTTGATTTGATCGACGTTTACGTCGACCATATTGAGGCTTCCGCGTTGAAACTGGCGCACTTCCTGCGTTTTCTTTAACTTCCGGTTTGCTATTTTGTCGTTTTAACTTCAAGGCCTCAAATTTTTCAACCGCATTTTCTTTAGCTAAAACAAAATATTGGCAGCCAAAGTTACAATACTCTTTAAGATAATCGTCTAAGAAAGAAATTAACTGATCACGAGCAACTTTTGGCTGGTTCACTTGAAAAAAGCCCTTTAAGCGCAATTGTTCAAAGCCCCAATCTCCAACAATAAAGTCATACTTAGCAAAGTATTCTTGATATCGCTTGGAAAATGCTTCAAAGTCAAAGCCTTGTCGATAATCGACTACCACTTCATAGGCTTGTTCTTTAATAGTTAAATGAGTGTCATCGACCTTGACAATCTGTTTTTCCGAGATGTCATCGGCCAATAATTCAGCAATAGCTGAATCGATTTGTTTTGGTAAATTTTCTTCCGTATTATTATTCATAATTACTCCTTTATTGTTTCTATAGTCGAAAGTGGATAATGACGTTGCAAATATTTGCCTAAGCAATGGCGAATAAAATCAGGGAAATGTAAACAAGGCTGTCCCCAACGACCAATGCTTGGAAAATACGACAGGAACCATAAATGATCCACACTGACTAAGCGATATTGAGCCTGAGGGTCAATATCCGCTCCTTGATAAGTCCATGTTTGTGTCATACTATCATAATCTAACCCATCAAAGACAATTTGTCCAAAGATTTTCCCCCGAAAACCCATCCCACTGATGGCCTTATTCATTAAACTCTCTCTCTGCTGGTCTATTTCTGCTAATAATCGCAATAAATGATTTCCTCTCAATGAAAGGGTAATTAAATGCATGGGGTGCGGAAGTGTTTCATGAAGCTCTTTCTGACTCACTTTTCCTTGAGGTAGATCATTCAAGAATAAACCCGTATTGATAAAAGCGATATCGCAACCGGTCTCTTCTCTCATGGCAGCTAAAGTCACTTTAACCAGAGAAGTTGATGGATCATTAGAACGGACCGTCAAATCATGTGGCAAATTGGCGATGATTTGTTGTCTTAAAGCAGCCTTACCGAGGTCGGCATATGTGTCTTCTATTACTGGAAGTCTCATCTTATCACAAATTTCAGCAATTGACTCAACTCGACACGTAATCATTTTATCTTTAAGAATGTAGCAACCTGGCTGCTCCTGATAATTCGCAAGCATTGAGCCGTGTGGATTCAAATCCACTTCAATCCAACCAACGTAATGACCATATTTACCCGCTGCTGCTAAAATGCTTTCGTTTACTTGCTGACCCTGGGGCAAAAGATGGTGAGTATGAGCCCCCAAAATTAAATCTACTTGAGGGAAACGTTGAGCCAGACTTTGATCCACATCGTAACCAAGATGAGACAAGATAATGATTAAGTCGGGATGACTCTCTGTCATAATCAGATTTAACTGTTGCTCCAGACAAATTTCGGCTTCGATAGCTAAGTAACCGTTTCTCTCATAGGAAGCATAGGGTGCTGTTAAGCCAATGATGGCTACTTCCATTCCATTCTCAAAGCGTTCAACAGCATAGGCCTTTGCCCAAGAAGGCTGCGTATGACTAGATTGGTCCAAGATATTCGCTAGTAAAACTTGATGGTGGGCTGTTGAATAGATATCTTGGACCTGTTTGGGACTAAAGCCTAATCCTTCGTTATTACCTACTGTTACGTAGTCATAACCTACCCGATTAAATACTTCAGTCATGATTTGACCTTGAGTTGCTTCGACAAGCGGATGGGTAGCATCACAGGCATCGCCAACATCCATAATTAAGCAAGCCTGTCCGCGGTTAATCAGTGATTGGCGCATTGAAATTAAATATTGTTCAATATAAGGCCAGTTCTCCAAATGTCCATGTAAATCATTGGTATGTAAAATGCTTAATTTCATCCTTGCACCTACCTTCTACAATATTATACCAAGCCAACTCTCTTTCGACTAGGTAACATTTGTCTTGTTTTAACAAGGACCCTAGGGATAATCCAATTATTTTCTCAGTGCCCATTATTGCCAAAAAATTAATAAAGTGAGATACTAGAAGACAGAAAACACGTTAAGGAGGCGACTAACATGAAATGGAAAATTGTCACCGATTCGGGGTCAGATATTCGCCAAATCACTCCCAAGACGGACACCATTGCATTTCAATATGTGCCACTCGTCATTACCATTGATAACCAAGAATATATCGATGATGAAAATCTAGATCTAGAAACCATGCTTCACGCTATGGAAGTGTCTAAAAATGCAACTACAACCGCTTGTCCTTCACCTGATTCCTACGCTTCGAGCTTTCGTGACGCCGAAAACGTCATTTGTTTTACACTTTCAAAAGAAATATCTGGTTCTTATAATAGTGCTTGTTTGGCTAAAGATCTTGTTTTAAAAGAAAATCCAAATGCTAAAATTCATATTTTCAACACTCATACTGCCGGAACCGAAATGAATATTTTAGTTCACAAAGCAGTTGAGTTAGCTGAAAAAGGCTATGAATTTGAAGAACTTGTTGATCGAATGAATACGTATCATGAGCACACAGGAGTCCATTATTTGCTTGAATCCATCGACAATCTAGTAAAAAACGGTCGTGTAAATCGTTTCACCGGAACAATGATTGGGTTATTAGGGATTCGTTTAATTGGTCAACGTACTCCACAAGGAACTATGGAACTCGCTCATAAAGTTAAAGGTGAGAAGAAAGCTTTACGTCTTCTTTTAGAAGCTGTTGAAGAGAATGGCTACCAAGGAGGCACCATTGAAATTAGTCATGCCCTAAATGAAGAAAGTGCTAAAAAATTCAGTGAGCTTTTACTTGAAAAATATCCTAATTGCCAACCTCACATTTTATCTATGAGTGGCTTATGTAGCTATTATGCCGAAAAACAGGGCCTAATTATTGGCTATGATACCTTACCAGCAAAATAACAACACTTAACAATCTCGAATATTAATAAAGGGTTACTGCCTATTGTTAGTCAGTAACCCTTTTTTATCGCGTAGGCTATCAAATCTCCTCTAATTTCCTTGATTATCCAGCACTAATACGGCAACTAATCGAACGTAAGCACGCTCTTGATAATAGAAAGTTGTTGGCGAAAAACGGACTTGCAAATGTGCTGAAACAAACGATTGATAGTCAGTATTTCGCAAAGTATCCTTTAATAAACCATATAGATAATACCCTAATAAATCTGGGTGACTTTGCCAAGTTTTAAGATGAACATCCGATATGGGCAAAAATTGTTCATATAAATTTTCGCCTAAGCGTGCTTGGGCTTGCGGAAGATCACTAAACAGATCAGTAAAAACTCCACCGGCAACCGTTTGTTGGTTTAAATATTGGTAGTCGCTCAGTTCCTCAATTCGCTTCGAAACCCCTTGACTAAGATAATCCGCCGGCAGAATAGATTGCCATGATTGCTTAGACCGATCTTGATTCATTGCAGTTAAAAAAGCACCTTGAATCTGTTCTTGGTCAAGTTGATGATTTAAATCCTGAGCCAACTTGACACTCTTTCGAAGGATATCATCCTGTTGAATATTCTTATCAAACAAATGAGGTTCAGTAAAGGAGTATGGCTTTTCAAGACGCAGTTGTTGCGATAGACTATCAGGCCACTGAATTTGGTCTTCTTCTCCAAAAAGCAAATAAGCTGAGTACCGCAATTTAATAACGGTATCAGCTTCATGATATTGCCATATTTGACTTAGAGCTTCATGATCACGAATTCCCAAATAGAAGGCCGTTAATATCATGATACCTAACTTGATATATGTTTTAAGTGGTATTTTCTTCATAATAACCTCTATCCACTATAAAAATTACTGAGGCATCACAATAACCCACTGGTTGGCTAATCCTTTATTGCCAGCTCGGTCTTCAACTTCCCAGGTCACTAAATAATTACCAGGTTTATCTAAATCTAGTTTAGCTTTAGCAGAACTTTCCAGTTGCAAATTAGGTGTTAGGTCTTCTATGTTATTGTCAGTAGCAGAAGCAGAGGCTTTCTTGTCTTCAAATTCAGCTACCGATTGACTGCCAACTTTTAAATATACTGGATAACAAGTTACTTCAGGTGGTGTAATATCGATGGATGAAATATCTTCACCGTCTGCCTGCTCTTGATAACCATAAACATAAATAGGTCGAATAAAGATGGTTTCATTACCTGCCGCATCCACAGCTTGGTAGGTAACATATTTTATTCCTTGATCCGTTTCATCAAGTTCCATCCCTTCAACTAAATCACTTGAAAGAATTCTTAATTCCGTTTCTGAATCATGGTCATCCATGACAATGACATCAGCCATAAGATTTGGAACAGATGTATGAGTCGTTAAAGTTAAAGAAGGGGCAAGAATTTTCGGCGCAATTAAATCTTCTTGCGTCGTCGTTTCTTGGGCAAAGGCTGATTGACAAACCGATGTGAAATTAAAGGCCAAGAACACTAAACAGCTTAACTTAATAAAATAGGTTAAATTAGCGTTTTCCCAATGTCTCTTCACCTTTTTCACCCTCTCTTTGTCATCTATACCTTTAATATACCGTTTTCAGTCACTTATTTCAAGTAAAGCTGATTAAACCAACGGTACTATTTTGTTCATGAATCAACAAAGATTGTTTCAAATTTAAGCCACCACGATAACCACCAAGCCGTCCATTCTTATTAATAACCCTATGACAAGGCACAACAAACGAAATGGGATTTAGCCCAATGGCTGTTCCAACTGCTCGGGTTGCCCGGGGGCGCCCAGTAGCTTGTGCCACTTGACTATAGGACCGCGTTTCTCCTAAAGGAATGGATTGCAAATAATGCCAAATACTGTGTTGCCAAGGCGTTCCATAAAGAAAATCTACTGGAAACTGTGAATAGTCGATAGCTTGACCAGTAGTAAAATACTTTGCTAGCTGAGACGCAAATAGGTTCACTTCATGGGGATTATGTCGGTAATTAGCTTTGACTTTATGATTTTCCAAGAAAGCAATCGCTTGCTCAAGCGTCTCCCCTAATGGTCCTACATAGCAACAACGACCCTCATGAACCATCACAGGAAACTTAATTTGTTTATTCACTTCTACTAGATCATAACTGATATCCATCATTTACCCCATGAAAATATGTTTTTCAAAATAACTGCGATCAAAAATCGTAATTCGGCGACGATTAAAATCAATCAACCCTTGACTCGTTAAATCACGGACCACTTTACCAGCTGTTTCTCGAGTTGTGCCTGCTACTACAGCTAGTTCATTGATTGTCAAAGGATATGGAATAACGGTTGTTTCGCCCACAACAGTCCCCATATCTATCATCCAAAGACTTAGAGATTGAATAACCCGATCAACTGCTGAAGAAATTGCAGTCAACTGTAACCGAGTCTCATGAAAAACCAAAATCTCTGAAATTTTACCATACATGTAGCGCAATTGATTGGTATTTTGAGCAACTAAACTCTCAATCAGCTTATTCGGAATAAGAAGGAGATCAATATCTGTCATGGCAATTGCACTGTGTGTATAATCATGCTGTCCAAATACCCCACCATAAGGAAAGAACGAATGACCTTTTATATAGTCAAAATATAAATACTCATCGTTAGAGTCTGCTTTTTCCAAACGAATAAGGCCCTTTAACAGGAAGAAAGAATATCTTTTTGGATCAGCTTGGAAGAATAAAATTTGCCCTTTTCGATACTGATGAATAACGGATTCTTCTTTAATTTTTGTCATCTCTTCAGTTGTAAATCGCGAGAAGAATTCTTCATTTGGTAGTTCTTCCATGTAATCTTCTAAATCACGGTTCATCTTGAATCCCTCCGATTCATCAAATTTTCCATCACTCCTATTATCCATATAAATAATAATATGTGCAAGATTTGTCATAAAAAAAGTGAAATTTATCACCTTAATCACAAAAATTTGTGAGAATATATTGACTCACTAAATCATTTACTCAAAAAAATAAAATCCTTTATCTTATATATTTCCAAACTGTCTAAAATGGCCTACCTAAATATATATATTCCAAATAGCATATTTAGCAAAAAATGCGGTAGGCAATATTCAGCCCACCGCATCTTTCAAAAAAAGTATTAACAACCCAATTACATCTTATTAGGTGCATCGATACCCAATAAGCCTAAACCATCTTTTAAGACTGTAGCAACTGCATTAACCAACGCAATTCGAGCTTCAATCTGATCATCTTGATCTAAGATACGTGTATTACCATAGTATTTATTAAATAATTGACTCAATTGAATTAAGTATTTAGCAATAACCGATGGTTCATATTTTTCACGTGCTTGCACAATCGTTTGGTCATAAGTAGAAAGCTTCTTGACAATTTCCCAACTATAATTATCGTTTAATTCCAGTGTTTTAGCTAAATCGACTTCCTTGCCGAATTTTTCAAGAATCGAACGAGAACGTGCATGCGTATATTGAACATATGGCCCTGTTTCTCCTTCAAATTGAACAATTTCATCCAAGTTAAAATTGAAGCTGTTCATCCGATCTGTCTTAAGGTCATGGAAAACAACCGCCCCTACCCCAACTTGAGAGGCCACTTCTTCTTTATTTGGAAGATCAGGATTTTTCACTTCGATTTGTTTTAGAGCAATTTCAGTTGCTTCGTGTAAAACATCTTCAAGTAAAACAATTTCGCCTTTACGCGTTGACATTTTACGACCATTAATTGTAATTAAGCCAAATGGAATATGATGCATATCATCCGACCAATCATTACCTAAACGTTTAAGAACCGCTTTTAACTGACGGAAATGGTTGGCTTGTTCGTTACCCACGACATAAACATTCTCGGCAAAATCAAAGGTTTTCTTACGGTAATAAGCTGTCGCAAGGTCACGAGTAAGATATAAGGTTGCTCCATCCGATTTTTTAATTAATGCAGGTGGAAGCTCTTCATCATCTAACATAACTAAAGTAGCCCCATTTTCAATAGTCGAAATACCCTTTGCTTCAAGTTCTTCGACAATAGGCTGCATTTTATCGTTGTAGAATGATTCGCCCGTATTGTAATCAAATTTGATATTTAATAAACGATATACTTTATCAAATTCTTTCAACGACTCATCTTTAAACCATTGCCATAATGCAACAGTTTCTTCATCCCCATCTTCAAGTTTCTTAAAGACAGCCCGAGCTTCATCATCCAATGATGGATCGAGTTCTGCTTTTTCGTGGAATTCAACATACAATTTTACAAGTTCTTTAACAGGATCTTGTTTTACAACCTCTTCATCACCCCACAAGCGATAAGCAACAATTAACTTACCGAATTGAGTTCCCCAGTCACCTAGGTGGTTAATGTTAATCGAATGATAGTTTAATTTAGCAAAAATATTAGATAAAGCATTTCCAATTACTGTTGAACGCAAATGTCCCATTGACATAGGTTTAGCTATATTTGGCGAGGACATATCGAAGGTCACATTCGCCCCATGACCTAAATCTTGAGAACCATAATTTGAACCATTTTCAAGAACTTCATGAATAATCCGATTCGACATAATCTTACGGTTAATGAAGAAATTAATATAGGGACCTGTAGCAACAACATTGTCAAATTGTTCTTTTTCAATTTGCTCAACTAGTTCTTGCGCGATTACTTGCGGTGCTTTACGAAATTGTTTAGCTAAAGTAAATACTGGAAACGCTAAATCTCCAAATTCTGAATTACTTGGAATTTCAATTAAATTTGCAATCGCGTCATCACTTAAATATTCACCAACAAGCGGCTTTAATACTTCAACAATAATGGCTTTACTTTCCATTTTACTCTCTCCTATTAATTCAATTTGGGCTGTTGGCCCAGTATAGTGGGATATCCCAACAAAAAATGCGCCTCTAGGGAATTCCCTAGAGGCGCATTGAACTTACAATACACGGTACCACTCTACTTAATCAGACACAGCGGGTCTAATTATCTCAAATTGTTAACGAAGCAAGCGCTCCGATTATGGCTATCTTAGTAAAACTATTTTCACCATAACACAATCGAAAGTGCGGTTCGACAATTGTAACTTGTTGGCTCTCAACAACCCAACTTGCTGTAAAGTATCCGTTTGTCTACTCTCTTTCTCGCTTTAAATATTATGAATAGTATTTTAACAGACTCTTTGAAAATTTGCTAGTCAAAATCCAAATAATTTTACAAGGAAAATTATTTAACGATGATTGTTCCAGCACCATTAGCGATTAATTGTTCTAAGTTTTCTAATGAAGTAATAACAGCTTCGCTTTCTGGAGCATTCTTAACGAAGCCGATAGCTGCTTCAACTTTAGGTAACATAGAACCTGGTGCAAATTGGTTTTCACCAATATATTTTTCTAAGTCAGCAACACTTACGCGTTCTAATTTCATTTGATCAGGTTTGTTGAAGTTAACGAATACATAGTCAACACCTGTTAAAACGATAAACATATCAGCATCGATTAATTGAGCTAATAATTGTGAAGCGAAGTCTTTATCGATAACAGCTTCAACACCAGTTAATTTGTCATCGTCACCTTTAACAACTGGGATACCGCCTCCACCAGCAGCTACAACAACGTGACCAGATTCAATTAAATCTTTAATAACGCCGATTTCTTTGATACCAACTGGTTTTGGTGATGGAACAACTTTTCTCCAACCACGGCCAGCATCTTCAACAAATGTAGCACCTGTTGTTTCCATTTCTTTCTTAGCTTCTTCTTCAGAATAGAAAGGTCCGATTGGTTTAGTAGGATTAGCGAAAGCTTTGTCATCTTTGTCAACGATAACTTGAGTTACTACAGAAGCAACTTCTTTCTTGATTCCGCGTTCTGTCAAAGCGTTTTGTAACGCATTTTGTAACCAGAAACCAATTGATCCTTCAGTCATAGCTACTAAAGAATCTAATGGGAAAGCTGGGTTCTTTTCAGAGTTTGCAGCGATATTTTGTAATAATAAGTTACCTACTTGTGGTCCGTTACCGTGAGTTACGATTAAGTCGTCACCGTTTTCGATTAATTTTACTAAATATTCAGCTGTTTGTCTTAAAGCTTCTTGTTGTGCTTGTGCAGTTGGATCAGAAGAAAGGATGGCATTTCCACCTAAAGCAACGACGATTTTACGTTTTGTCATGTATAAAAACCCCTTTTTTAAATATATTAATTATTTGCAAGCTAATTTTTCAATAGCGTGAGCATAAATTTCCATTGACTCATAGATATTCTTAAGTGGCATGCATTCATCCACTTGGTGGAAGGTTACTTCCACATCATCTGTAATTGCTCCAAAAGCAACACAGTTTTCCATCGTACGAGCAAATGTTGCACCACCAGAGCTGATTGGTTCCGTCATATCACCTGTTAATTCACGATAAACAGACAATAAGGTAGTTACCAATTCACTATCAAGTGGAACATAAAGTGATGCTAAGTAGTCATATTCTTCATAAGTTAAGCCAAACTCTTCAGCTTTAGATGCAAATGATGCTGCTAAAGCTTCTTTATCAGCCGTAACAGGAATTCGGAAGTCAACACCGATTTTCGACTCTTCTGGAGTAATGATTAATTTAGCAATATTTACGGTTAATTTGCCGCTAGCTTCATCTTCAACATCGCCAAAGATTGCTTTTGCAAACACATCTTGTTTGAATGTTTGCAAGAAATCTAGCATTGGATGAGAATAAACACTAGATAAGGCTTCTGCTAAACGAGTAACAGCATTAATACCTTGATCAGCGTCCTTAGAGTGTACTGATTTACCTAAAACAACTAAACCGCCATCTTTTTCAGTTAAATCATATCCAAGTGAAGCCAAAGTTTCTTTTACTTGATCAAGTTTGTCACCTTGATAAACAGCTTTATCAGGAACAACGTTAAACGCCCCATTATTATTCAAGACTAAATCTTGGCTTCCAGGACCTTTAACCCAACTTTGTAATAAACCTTTTTCGGCATAAGTTAATGGGAATTCAGCATCCGGAGCAAAGCCATAGGTTGCTTTTTCTTCCTTCTCAACATAGCGATTTAAACAACGCCATAAGTTTTCTTCGTCTGTACCAAAAATGAAACGAATGCGTTTATTGAAAGTTTTACCTTGTTCAACTAAAGCTTTCACTGCAAATAACGCCGCTACAGTTGGTCCTTTATCATCTTGAGTTCCACGACCATAAAGTTTGCCGTCACGAACTTCTGCTTTAAATGGATCAGAAGTCCATTCTGAAACATCCCCTGCAGGAACAACGTCAAGGTGACAAAGAATCGCTAACGATTCAGTTCCTTCACCAATTTCAGCATAACCATAGTATCCTTCAGGATCAAGATAGGTTCTAAAACCTAACTTTTCGCAGTCACTTAAAGCAGCTTCTAAACAACGTTGAATTTCTGCCCCAAAAGGTGTGTCAGTTGCTGTTTCATCTAAAACAGATGGATAGGATACCCAGTGTTTAATCATTTCAACAGCTTGTTCTTGAACATTTTTTGTTAATACATATTCCATTCAAACAACACTTCCTTTATCGTTATTCTATAAATAGACTAACATAGAATAATTTGTCTAGCCAGTAAAACCAGCTAGACAAATTAGTATTATATGACTATTAAAATTAGATCATTGCTGCGCCGACAAGTAATACTAAGCTGATTACTACTAACATAGCAACCAATTTAGTTGTGAATTTCCACCATGTAGAAATTTCAATACCAGCGATAGCTAATGCACCCATAACAACACCTGATGTAGGAGTAATTAAGTTAACCACACCACAAGCAGCTTGGTAAGCAGTTACAACTAATTCTTTAGGAACGTCAGCAAATTGTCCTAAAGGTGCCATGATACCCATAGTTGCAGCAGCTAAACCTGAAGTTGATGGGATTAAGAATGACATTGGGATATAGAATAAGTAAGTAAGAACAGTGAAGACACCAGCAGAGAAGCCTTTAAGTCCTTGTTCACCCCAGTGAAGAACAGTAGCAGTGATTTGACCGTCGTTCATGATAACTTGGATACCACGAGCTACTGCACAAATTAAAGCAACTGATAATAAGTCTTTAACACCAGCAATAAATACATCGATGAAACGTTCTTCTTCAATACCATAGAACATACCTACTACGATTGACATTAAGAAGAATAACATAGTGATTTCAATCATATACCAGTTACCTAATGCCAATGAAGATTTACCAATTAAAGCACCTAAGAATGGAGTGTTTAATAAAGCAGCATGAGTATTTTCAAAGAATGTGAAGTTTTTATTTAAAACAGTCCAAGGAATTAAACCTAAGATCATAACTAAGAAAGTTAAACCAAACATCCAGATAACAACTTTTTGTTTACCTGTCATATCAGGAGTATCTTCTGAAACCTTGAATTTTTCACGGTCAGCTTCCATGTGATCATAGATATAAGATTGAGTATTGTCAGCTTGAACTTTTTTAGCATAGCTAGAAACATACCAAGCACCTAAAACATAGGTTACAACGAAAAAGATTAAACGTAAGCCCATACCGTCAGCCATAGAGATACCAGCTGCATCAGAAGCAACACCAGTAGCAAATGGGTTAACAGTTGAAGCCAAGCAACCTAATGCAGAACCGATAAGTACTACACCTACAGCTACTAAGGCATCCATTCCAACCCCTACCATCAATGGAATTAATAATGGGTAGAATGCCATTGTTTCTTCAGCCATACCATAAGTTGATCCACCTAAAGCGAATACTAACATTAACGCCCAAATTAATTTAGAAACGTTGTTTTTGTTGTTTTTGATCATTGAAGCGATACCAGCATCAATTGCACCTGTTTCGTTAACGATTCCTAAGAATCCACCGATAACCATGATGAATAAAGATACTTGAACCGCACCTGTAGTTGCTTGTGAACCGTTGAATCCTTCAGTTCCTAAGAAACCTAAGATTGGTGCACAGAATACGTTCCAAAGACCTTGAGGTGATTGTTTAACTGCGTGATATGTACCTTGAATGAAGTTACCAGCTTTATCTAAATCATAAGCCCCTGCAGGAATAATCCAAGTAAGGATAGCCATGACAATGGTAATGATGAACAAAATAGTAAATGAGTTCAGCATTTTGCGTTTTTTCTTTTCCATTTTCTCACTCCTAACAAATAGTTGAATAATAAAAAATTAGTTCACATAAAATAATCTGAAAGCGCTTAATCAAGTGCAGTCATTCATAAGATGAGATAAAAAATTATAATAATGATTTGTTATTTTCATAACAAAAATGATCAGGATTGTCATTACTTACAATCACAATCCTGATCACTCAATCTGTGTTGATTTGTAATCACTCAGTTAACTTTATTTAGTTAAAGCTGAATTATTAAACACGAGGAATGAATAAGTTACCGTTAGTTGCAGCCATGATAGCTTTGATAGAGTGCATACGGTTTTCTGCTTCTTCGAATTGACGAGCGTGTTTTTCGTCGCGGAATACTTCGTCAGTAACTTCCATTTCTTTAACACCGAAGCGTTCAGCCATTTCAGCACCATACTTAGTTTCTGTATCGTGGAATGCTGGTAAGCAGTGTAAGAAGATGTAGTTTTCATTTTCGATTAAGTCAGTTAATTCTTTATTGATTTGGTATGGTTTCAATAATTTGATACGTTCTTCAAATTTATCTTCTTCACCCATAGATACCCAAACGTCAGTGTAAAGAATGTCTGCATCTTTAACTGCTGATTTGATATCAGAAGTTACAGTTACAGTTGAACCAGATTCTTTAGCAAATTTTTCAGCGTAATCGATAACTGATTGTTCTGGGAATAATTCTTCTGGAGAAGCGATAGTAACTGATACACCTAACATAGAACCAGTAACTACTAAAGAGTTAGCCATGTTGTTACGTCCATCACCACAGTAAACTAATTTTAAGCCTTTTAATTTACCGAACTCTTCTTTGATTGTCATGAAGTCAGCAATCATTTGAGTTGGGTGCCATGCATCTGTTAAACCATTCCATACTGGAACACCAGAATATTTAGCTAATGCTTCAACGTGTTCTTGGCTGAATCCACGGAATTCGATTCCGTCGAACATGCTTCCGAATACTTTAGCTGAATCTTCAACAGATTCTTTTTTACCTAATTGGATGTCGCCAGCGCCCATGAATTCTGGGTAAGCACCTAAATCGTTACATGCAACAGTGAATGCTGAACGAGTACGAGTAGATGATTTTTCGAATAATAAGCAGATGTTTTGACCTTTTAAGTATTCGTGTGGAATGTTACGTTTTTTAAGGTCTTTCAAGTGAATACTGAAGTCAATTAAGTATTCAAGTTCAGCTGGTGTGAAATCTACTTCTTTTAATAAACTACGTCCTTGGAACATATTCAAACCCCTTTTATTTTTTATTTTTTAGAAAATTAGATGTCTTCACGTTGGATTGGCATAGACATGCAACGTGGGCCACCACGACCACGAACTAATTCGCTTCCGCGGATCTTGTGTAATTTCAAGCCATATTTTTCTAATTTAGCGTTAGTTACAGTGTTACGGTCGTAAACAACAACTTCACCTGGTGCGATAGTTAATGTGTTAGAACCATCGTTCCATTGTTCACGAGCAGCAGCAACGATATCGCCATCACCACAAGGGATTAAAGTAACTTTATCTAAACCTAAAGTTTCAGCTAAAACTTCGTCAAGTTTAGTAGAGTCTTTTTCTTCGATAACAACTTCACCGTTTGCGCCTGGTTTTAATGATAATACACGTAATCCAGCTTCAATTTCTGGGTGGATAGTGAATTTATCGTAGTCAACCATTGTGAATACTGTATCTAAGTGCATGAATTTACGGTTTTCGCCGATTAAGAAAGCAAGTACTTCTTTGAATTGACCAGCTTTGAATAAACGTTCAGCAACTTTTTCGATTGAACGAGAATCAGTACGTTGAGAGATACCAACAGCTAAAACATCTTTAGATAATACTAATTCGTCTCCACCTTCGATACGAGTGTCTTCGTCACGGCTGTAGAACATTTCTACGTTTCCGTTTCCGTATACTGGGTGATAAGTGAATACGTATTTACCGTATAAAGTTTCACGGTTACGAGTATCTGAGAACATGTGGTTTAATGTAACACCGTTAGCCATAGTAGCGAATGGGTCACGAGTGAAGTATAAGTTTGGCATTGGATCTACCAATAATGGATAGTCAGTTTCGATTAAGTCAGCTAAAGAATTCAAATCTTCAGTGTTGATTTCAGATTTTTTGAATCCTTCCATAGTTTTAAGAACCATATCGAAAGTATCCATAGCCATTAATTTATCTTTAACGATTTTTTGAACGTTTTTAGATACGATACCTGATTCAGCTAACCATTCATCTAAGAATTGTTCTTTAACACCAGCAGCATCGATAGCTTCTGCAGCTAATTTTTCTAAATAAAGTACTTCTACTCCATTTTCAGTTAAAACTTTAGCAAAGTTATCGTGTTCTTTTTGTGCTTCTTCTAAATAAGGAATATCATCAAAAAGCAAACGTTCTAAGTAGTCAGGCATTAAGTTTTCTAACTCTTTACCTGGACGGTGAAGAACCACTTTTTTCAATTTTCCGATTTCAGAAAATACGTGTACTGGTTTTGTAAATTCCATTTTACAACTTCCTTCCAAAAATTTTTTTAGTAATTGCGCTTACTATGTGTATAGCATAACAGTCGGACGGAAACGCTTCAACAGTTTATTTAACATTGTGAATGAGAAATATATCTCATTAAGAGAAGTTTCTTAGAACATTATTAGAATGCTTAGTTATCCGCTTTCAAATAATTCAAATTTCTAGTGAATCATTCATAATTTTGCCTCGCTGTCAAGAAATGTTTTCAACTAACGAATCCTATCCCACCGCTATTTTGTGAAATTTTGCATTTACTATTTCACTGAACAAAATCCCTTTTATCCTAAATTCACTACTAATGTTAAATGAGAAATATATCTAAAAATTAAAATCGTTATAGTTGTCTCATTTACCTATGAATAGCTATTATGCTTCTTTATTCATAGTTTACACTAATTGTCCAAAATGACTCATCTATCATGTTGTTGCTCACTCTCAACTTATCGGTCATAATTTAATACTTTTTCAAATAAAAATAGCTTTCGGCTTCTTGAATATCTATCAAGAAGCCAAAAGCCAAACTATTTATTCTCAACAAAACTTTCTTACTATATTAATTGCTTATATTTGACCAAACGACATAAAACGTTGACTATCGTCCATATAAGTCTTCTCACCTGCTGGAGCTTCAATCGAACCAAATGGCATTTGAGCACGTAATATCCAAGATGAAGGAATATTAAAGACTTCAGCTACTCCTTGATCGACTAATGGATTGTAGTGTTGCAATGAAGCACCAATGTTTTCGTTAGCTAAAGCCGTCCACACCGAATGTTGGGCAATTCCAGTCGAATGCTCAGACCAGATTGGAAAATTATCTGCATATAAAGGAAATTGTTCTTGTAGCCCTTTTACTACATCTTGATCCTCAAAGAACAAAACGGTTCCGATTCCGGCAGCAAAACTTGCAATTTTTGCTTTAGTAGCTTCGAAAGCTTCAGCTGGTGTGACTTTCTCTAAGGCACCTAGTGTAATTTCATTCCAAAACTGATCCTTAGCTTGGCCAAATAAAATAACCACACGAGACGATTGTGAATTAAACGCTGATGGACTAGCTTTCACAGCTTCTTTAATTAGATTTTCAATTTGGTTTTGAGTTAGTGAGACATTTTGGCCTAGAGCATAAATGGAACGACGTTCTTGTAATTGTTTAATGTAATTTGACATATTGATATCTTCCTTTCTATTATAAATCCTTTTAATACAGTAGATATAACCTCTACCTTCATATTACTTCGATTTCGAGATACAAGGCAAATTTTTTGCTCACCCGAAAGTGAGCTATTGGTGAGTCTGAGCCACACGCTTTAGCATTTGGCGTAACTGACTAACTTCCTGATCTTCTAAATTAGCAAATAATGCAGAAATTTGAGTTTCATGAATGGGGAAAATTTCATCCATTAATTGGCACCCTTTGGACGAAATGGCCGCATAGGTGACTCGCTTGTCTTTCTGGCATTGCTTTCGTTCTAAAAGACCTTTTGCTTGCAACTTATCAACGACATAAGTTGTTGAACTCGATGCAATTAATATTTTCTCTGCAACTTGCTGAATCGGCAAATCCCCTTTATGATATAAAATCTCTAGAACTGCGAATTCTGTCGTATTCAGACCAAATTTAGCAATTTCACCTTTAAGAATCCGCTCAAACTGATCACTTAGACGCATAATTCCAATAAACGCTTTTAATGAATCTTCTATTCTTGGCATAGTGTCTCCTTTATCTCGAATTCGAAACAATTATACCTTACACCTTTTCATAGGTCAAGCACAAAATTTATTTATTTAATTGAAATGTCATGTTATTTTATATATATTCTATTTTTACAAAGAAAGGGGATGACCTATGCCAAGCTTAGATCAAATTTATTTAAATCATTGTGTTGAAGTCGTTCGACTGACAATGGATGAAAGCAGTCAGCGCGACCTAACAAACCTTGGTTTAATCCCCGGGTGTCCAGTTTCCTTACTTTCTACACGTTCTCAAATTGCAGTTCTTCAATTAAAAGAAAAACGAATCAGTATTGACCGCGATTTCTTAAAACAAATTCAAGTCAAAGAATTGGACACTCGCAATTTCACCAATATTTCCTTAGATCAAGTCAGTGTTGGTAGCTTAACGATTGTGGTAGCTATTAATGGAACGGGACCCATTAATCGTCGATTAATGGATATGGGCATTACTAAAGGAACGCCCATTCGCTTAATCAAAAAAGCTCCCTTAGGTGATCCTCTTGAAATTAAACTTCGAGGCTACACGCTCACCCTTAGAAAGGACGAGGCCCAATCTGTTCTAGTTCTGAAGGAGGTTTTCTCATGACCCCAATGAATATCGTTTTAGCAGGTAATCCCAATTGCGGCAAAACCTCCGTCTTCAACTTATTGACAGGGACTCATCAGTTCGTCGGGAACTGGCCAGGTGTAACGGTCGAACGTAAACAAGGACTTTATCGACAAGATCATAAAACCATGATTCATGATTTACCCGGTATCTATTCATTATCCCCTTATTCACCAGAAGAAGTTGTGGCTCGAGATTATTTATTGTCCCACCATGCAGATGTCATCTTAAATATCGTCGATGCTAATAATCTCGAACGCAATCTTTATCTGACCAGTCAATTAATTGAAATCGGAATTCCTTTAGTCCTAGCCGTTAATATGCTTGATATTGCAGAAAAAAATCAAAAAGTGATTGATCTTGATAAACTCGCCTACCAACTTAATATTCCAGTAGTCGCTATTTCTGGCCTTCATAATCAAGGATTAGATGTAGCGATCAAGGTTTGTCAAAACGTTCATCAAGAAAAAATCAAGACTTCGGGCCTACAGTTCGATTCACGGATAGAAACAGCCCTTAATGAAATTGAATATGAAGTTCACCAACGTTTTCCTGAGCTAATGCTAAGCCGCTGGACCCTTATCAAATTATTTGAACAGGACCCCTTAACAAACCAAAGTCTTCAATTGGATACGTCTTGCCTAAAAGCCATTGAAGAAATCATTCAAATTACCGAGAAAATTTTTCAAGATGATGCTGAAGCATTAGTCATTAATGAACGCTTTGGGCAGTTGGCCCAGATCTATCAATTTGCCGTTCATGAGAAGGAGTTCGATGGACAAAGCATTACTGATAAAATTGATCATCTTGTGACCCACCGGTTATGGGCTTTCCCCATTTTTACGGGCATTATGTGGGCCATTTATTTTCTTTCTATTCAAACGGTCGGAACGATGGGAACTGATTGGCTCAATGACCAATTATTTGGTCAGATTATTCCGACATTTACACAATCGCTTTTAAATGAATGGCAAACAGCCCCTTGGCTCCAAGATCTCATCATTAATGGTATTATCGCAGGGATTGGCTCCGTAATTGGCTTTTTACCTCAATTAATGGTCCTTTTCTTCTGTCTAGCACTATTAGAAGATTGTGGATACATGGCCCGCATTGCTTTTGTTATGGATCGTCTTTTTCGTAAGTTTGGTTTGTCTGGCAAATCCTTTATTCCTATGCTCATAGCAACAGGCTGTGGAGTTCCTGGCGTTATGGCTAGTCGAACCATTGAACAAGAAAGTGATCGTCGCATGACGATTATGTTAACAACCTTTATGCCTTGTTCAGCCAAACTTCCAATAATCTCATTAATTGCTGGGGCATTCTTTCCTAAAGCAACCTGGGTCGCCCCATCGGCTTATTTTGTCGGCATTGCTGCGATTATCCTTTCCGGCATCGGTCTAAAGAAAACAAAGCTTTTTCAAGGGAAAACAAGTCCCTTTATTATGGAATTACCCATATATCATTGGCCACGTCTACAGAATATAGGCCAGTACACTTGGGACCATAGTAAAGCCTTCCTGAAGAAGGCTGGCACAATTATTTATGTGTCATCCATCATCATTTGGTTTATCTCAAATTACAATTTTCTTGGTCAACACGTCAATGAATCCGCAAGTATTTTAGCCGTGCTTGGCAATCTCATTGCTCCCGTCTTTCGCCCCCTCGGTTTTGGCGACTGGCAAGCTAGCGTAGCAACCTTAACAGGTTTGGTTGCAAAAGAAAATATTATTGCTAGCTTTGGTGTTCTCTTCAAACAAAGCACAGTCAGTGAAACTGGCCAAGAAGTTTGGACAGTCCTCCAACAACACTATAGTAAGATTGGAGCTTATTCTTTTTTAATGTTCAATCTCCTCTGTGCCCCTTGTTTTGCTGCCATTGGAGCTATCCATCGTGAAATGGCCGCTTTAAAATGGACTATTTTTGCTATATCTTATCAATGTGGTTTGGCCTACCTAGTTTGCTTTATCTTTAACCAGTTAGCGCTAACTTTCATTGAGCAATCACTAAATTTTAGTCGTGTCTTGGCTTTTATTTCTTTACTTGGCTTAATTTACTTTATTTTTCGCCAACCAAAAAACAAAGACCTATCCTGAAACCATTTACTAAAAGGAGAAATGATTAATGGCTACTTTAATTATTTTTAGTATCATATTAGCATCAGTCGCATGGATTATCTTTCGTCAACTCAAAAAGGGATCTACTTGTGCTGATTGTCAGTGTTCTTGTCCCTTAAACCAAACGAATAAAATGCCACACATTACAAAAATCCACTCTTAAAAAACAAGCGCATCAAGCTCAAGAATGATTTCTTAAAGCTTGATGCGCTTTTGATTATTCTGCAACTATATCCATTAATCAATTACTTATGCAACGCAGAGTACTTGCTGTCCTTTTTATTGATAAATAACTTTATAATCCTTTGTTTGACTATCTTGCTTCAAAAAGTCTTGAATCGTTTTTTTAGCTTGATCTTGTGCTTGATTTAGTAACCCTTTGTCGATAGCTTCTTTAAGAACAATTTCTTTTTGCTTTACAGAAAAGGTTTTATAGTCTGCCACTTCAATCGGATTAAATAAATTATTATCCTCATCAAAAACAGTCATGGATTTCTCATCTAATTCATGAGCTAAAACCTTGGCTTTGGGTAAATGAATGCGAATTTCTTTTCCTTTTATCTGATATTGAACCTGATCTAAGTCAATCCCTGCATTAATAAAACCATCGTATTTCACGACAAAATGTTTCTTAGTAAAAGGTATTTTCCAGTTTTTAATTTGGTTTTGATCTTGGAATGATCCTACCGTCGAGTAGGAGTATTTAGTAGTCGTTAATTCTTTGACCGCTTCTAATTTGGTTTTGACTAATTCAACATTAATTTGGTCGTGGGCCATTTCTTGTTTTTGTTGATAATTGGCATACCAGATTGAACCAGAAGCAAAAGCAAGTAGGACAACGAATAGTGCCGACACAAGCAACAATAACTTTTTGATGTTTTTCATTTTATCCCCCCCTAATCCTCTATCCTTTAGGATGTTCTAAGTATAGGAGATCCTAAGGAGGTCTTCCTCAGTCTTAAGGTTGAATTTTATTGCCAACACTATTTAAACATTATTACTTTAAAATAGCTTCATTTTATGTCTAAGTAGATGAGAGTGTATTGAATAAATAGGTTCCACCTACTAACAAAAAAGACTTAAGCTGAATACTTATTCAGCTTAAGTCTTTCCACTTATAAGGATATTTTTCTAAAATTCAATAGGTTCTTTATGATAATGGCGATATTCAGTTAAATACTTGGTCATCATACTGACAAGTATCTTTTCATTGACTTCTTTAGCATTTTGCAAGTTAATGTTAATTTCACCGAAACCTTTGGATGTATTTTCTATTATTGCTTTCTGCTTTTCACTAGAAAGTAAGTCTAGCACTTCTTCTGGGCGCTTTAAATAAACAGAAACAAACGAATGGTTAATCATATTAACCTTTTCGATTCGGCGAACATTATCCCAACCGATAAGGTTATTTGCCGGTGAGATACTTGTTGAAAAATCATAAAAACCCGCTTCGTTTAAAATAACTAATTCTTTACTCTTAGTTATTTGCTTAACTAAATAATAAGTTCCCCCACCAAAAAAAGCGAGGCCAATCAAACCCATTAAAATAGATGTAAAGGAAAATTCCTTACAGCCAGCAATAAAAACTAAAAAGAATACTAAAGCAATGGATAAAGTTAAGCTAGCAAAACCTAATTGTTTAATTTTACTGCGATATACAATATATTTATTCACTTGATCAATCCTTCATAATATTTGCGTACAATTACCCATTATAATTGTCACTTGAATAGACTGCAAGCAAAAAAATGGCAAATTATTCGACGCAACGCGTCCCAAAAGAATAAATAAATCTATCTCTTGTGGTGGGCCTAACCTAATTCTAATTGTGCTGATTGCTGGGCTGCTTCTAATATCTCCATTACTAAGAGACTGTGGGCTATTTGCTCTCTAGCCACCTCTTGATCATTTTGATCAATTATGCGGCAAAATTCTTTAAACTCAGCCACCATACGATGATTATATTGATTTGCTTGAATTTTTTCAGTTTGTTTGTTTCCTAATTGAATATTAAGCTCGGGTAGAGTATTCGTAGCCCCTACCACTTCAATTGCTCCGTTCTCAGCTTGGATACTTGAGCGAATGGGCCCAGCACAGTCTTTGGCGGCAATACAGGACACTTTGAAATCTCCATAGTCTAAAAATAAAATGCCAGAAGTATCGATTCCTGTTTGGATTGTGGCCGAATAATGGACTCCTTTGGGACGGCCAAATAAGCCTAATACAAAGTGTATATTATAGATATTCAAATCCATCAAGGCGCCTCCCCCTTTTTCAGGGTCGAAAGCAGGCAATATGGTTCCAGCTTTAAAGGCGTCATAGCGTGACGAGTATTGAGAATAATTACAAGAGACTATTCTCACTGGACCTAAATCAGCCAAAGATTCTCTAATTTTTTGATAATTACCTAAATATAATGTGGTAATAGCCTCGATTAAAATTCGTCCTTTAGCTTGAGATAAAGCAACCAATTCTTCTAATTGAGCTAAATTTAAAGTAAATGGTTTTTCGCAAATAACATGTTTTCCTGCTTCTAGAGCCGCTTTGGCAAATTCATAATGCAAGTGGTTGGGAACCGCCACATAAGCCGTATCATAATTATCGTCTGCTAAAAAAGCCTGACGATCAGTATAAATCTGCTCAATGTTATAGGTTTGAGCCAATTTGCCCAATTTTTCTTGACTCCGTGGTGTCCCTAACAAACTCACAACTTCAATATGCTCGATTTGATCTACAATGGACAGGAATTCTTCCACAATCTTTCCTGAACCCATGATTCCTAGTTTCATTACTCCTCTTCCCTTCATTTCGGTCAAGTTATCATCGATTAATTGAGCTAATAAACGACAGTTTGAATGATTTTTTACTATTAATTTAATCTCGCTGAACTGAATTAGCTAACGTTTGTGTTAAATAAAAAACTAAAGTCGCTGCTAAATTTGCTGAATGGTTATCAATATCGTAAGCTGGTGATGTCTCCACAATATCAAAGGAACATAACTTACCACTAGCCGCAATATGTTGAGCGATTAAGATGACCATTCGAGGATCTAGACCCACCGATTGAATAGCTGACACACCAGGTGACGCGGCAGAATAGAAACAGTCCATATCGATAGTGAGATAAATCTGGTCTGAATTGTCCATAAAGGAATCTACCTCTTGATAGATTGATTTCAAAGGGGTCGTATACATATCTAATCCAGTCATAAATTCAATTCCTTGCGACTTGGCAACAAAATCAAATAAGAACAAATTATTTGAATGCTCTTGAATTCCTAAAGCTAAGTATTTGAAATTTTCCTGACTGGCTTTGTTCAAATCATACATTTGTCGAAATCCTGTTCCTGAATTAGGACCCGTTTGATCATAAGGACGCAAATCAAAATGAGCATCAAAATTTATCACAGCAAGCTTCTGTTCGATTGGTTTGCTTGCTCGTAAACCAGAATAATGACCGAAAGCTGTCTCATGCCCCCCGCCAAGGACAATCGGATATAAATTCAATTCCCGCATCCGTTCAATTGCATGCGCTAAACTAACTTGTAAATCACTTAAGGAAGAATTAACACCTTCAATATCGCCAGCATCAAAAACGTGCACTTCACGTCCTAAATGCCAAGGCATCTTGGCTAACTGTTGTCGAATAGCCATCGGGCCTTCAATCGATCCGGGACGACCATGATTGATATACACCCCTTTATCACATTTAAAACCAATAATGGCAAAATTTAAGCCTTGGAAAGGTTCTAACTGCTCATCATTCAAGTCAATCCGTTCCATCACATTGCCCCATTTAGCTGCATAGAGATCATCGGTTTTCTCGAAAAGATAAAAACGTTCCTTCATAACATAATAATCTTTTAACATGCTTTCGCCTCATTTTCAAAATTTTACATTATTAGCCTACCACGACCAAGCTTGAAGGACAATATTTAGCTAAAAAAACACTAGCTAAGTTATTATCTAGTTTGCAAGTATACTCTGCTCAAACTTATAAACTCAGCTAGTCCTATTTTGATTGATTCTATGTTTTAAGGTTATCCTACAGACCCTTCCATTTCGTATGCAATCAGACGGTTCAACTCAACGGCATATTCCATGGGTAATTCTTTAGTAAAAGGTTCTACAAAGCCCATGACAATCATTTCGGTAGCTTCAGCTTCACTTAAGCCTCGACTCATCAAATAGAAGAGTTGTTCTTCTGAAATACGTGAGACTTTAGCTTCATGCTCCAAAGCGACCTGACCATTATGAATCTCATTAAATGGAATCGTATCCGATTTAGATAATTCATCCATTATAATCGTATCACATTCAATATGCGAGATTGATCCCTGTGAATGTTTACCAAAATAAACTTGACCACGATAGTTAACTTCGCCACCGTCTTTGGCAATGGACTTGGATACAATAGAGGATGATGTGTTTGGTGCATTGTGAATCATCTTGGCACCTGTATCTTGCACTTGATTGGCACCGGCAAAAGCAATTGATAACATAGTTCCCCGTGCTCCTGGTTCTTGCAAGTAGACACTCGGATACTTCATCGTTGTCTTGGCACCCAAGTTTCCATCAATCCATTCCATGACAGCTCCTTGGTAGGCATGGGCCCGTTTAGTCACAAGATTATAGACATTGTTAGACCAATTTTGAATGGTGGTATATCGGCAATAGGCATCTTTTTTCACAATTATTTCGACAATTGCCGCATGCAGAGCTGCAGTTGAATAGGTTGGGGCCGTACAACCTTCAACATAGTGAATGCTTGCCCCTTCATCTACGATAATCAGAGTCCGTTCAAATTGACCGGTCCCTTCGTTATTAATCCGGAAATAAGTTTGGAGCGGAATGTCACATTTAACCCCTTTAGGAACATAAATAAAGGTTCCTCCAGACCATACAGCTGAATTTAAGGCCGCTTCAAAATTATCCGTTGGCGGCACGACGGTGCCAAAATGTTCCTTAAAAATTTCGGGATATTCTTTTAGCGCTGTATCCGTATCGGTAAAAATAATTCCTAGTTTTTCAAATTCAGCTTTCATATTGTGATAAACAGCTTCGGATTCATATTGAACCGCGGCACCAGCTAAATAAGCTCGCTCAGCTTCAGGAATACCTAATCGATCAAACGTTTCTTTGATTTCAGCAGGTACCTCATCCCAAGAGCGAGCGGGTTTATCGCTCGCTTTCTGGTAATAAATAATATCATCATAATTCAAGGCAGATAAATCTGGGCCCCAAGTGGGCATCTTTGCCTTATAGAAAGCTTCTAATGATCGCAAGCGATAATCTAACATCCATTGAGGCTCTTCCTTAATTTTGGAAATCGTTCGTACAACTTCTTCGTTCAAACCTTTACCCGTTGAAAAAAGAATTTCGGCGTCATCACGAAAGCCATAAGCATAATCGCCTTTTACTGGTACTTGACTCATCGACTTCCCTCACTTTCTTGACTAGTTTGCGTATTTTGACCAATTGTAAGTCCATCAATCCCACTGGATTGATCTTGCCTAACTGCTACTTCTAAGGCTTTCCAAGCTAAAATAGCGCACTTATACCGTGCTGGAAATTTCTTAACCCCTTCTAATAAGGCAGCATCTTGCAAATCTTCTTCTAAAGCTTGCCGCTGAATAAGGTCAAGCAGCGTCCCTTGCTCATGAGGGCTGCCCCCAATCATTTCATTAAATTGATTGATAAGTTGCTGTGCTTTTTCTAACGTTTGCCCTTTCATGGCTTGGGTCATCATACTGGCGCTCGCCATCGAAATGGAACAACCGTAGCCGGTAAAGCCCACCTCTTTTACACAACCTTCTTCAATTAAACATTGAACTATAATGGCATCGCCACAAGTCGGATTTAACAACTCGGTTTGATGGGTATAATGCTCTAATGGTTGATTGTTTCGCGGATGTTGCGCGTGATCCATGATCACCGCCCGATAAAGTTGATCTAATTTATTAAGCCCCATATTGAAAATACTCCTTCACCTTTCGTGTTGTTTCAATAAAGGATTCAACTTCAGCCATGGTATTATACATAGCTAGACTCGCCCGCAAGGTAGCTGGCACTTGTAAAAGCCGCATTAAGGGCTGAGCACAATGATGGCCTGCCCGAATGGCAATCCCTTCCAAATCATAAGCAGTCGCTGCATCATGCGGATGAACCCCATCTATATTATAGCTCACAATACCATGACCCATTTGATCAAGCGGTCCTTCAGCCATGAGTGTCACACCTTCAACTTGTTGCAAACCTTGGATTAGAACCCGAGTTAAAGCCTCTTCATGTTGCCGAATGACCATCAGTCCATGATTTTGCAAGTACTTCACAGACTCAGCTAAGGCTATAGCCTGAGCAATCGGCGGTGTCCCACCTTCAAATTTCCACGGTGCTTCCTTATAGTTACTGTAAGTGTCAAAGACTTGGTGAATCATTTCGCCTCCAAAATTAAAAGGTTGCGCATCTTCGTGCCATCGTTCGGCTAAATAACAGACGCCAATCCCCGTTGGACCATACATTTTGTGTCCACTAAAACAATAGGCATCCACATCTAATTCTTTGACTGATAGTGTTTGATGGGCTATAGCTTGGGCCCCATCGACCAAAACTAAAATGTCGTGTTGGTGAGCCCAAGCAACAATTGCTTCAAGCGGCTGTTGAATACCTAAAACGTTTGATACATGTTGAATGGCTATCACTTTTAGCTTATTTGTATCCATGACTTGCAAAGCAGCCAAATCCACTTGATAAGTAGCTGTCATAGGGGCAAAGACTAATTCAGCTTGGCTTCGACGTGCAAGTTCTTGCCAAGGAACTAAATTAGAATGATGTTCTAAGCGCGTAACCATAATTTGATCGCCCGGCTGTAAGCGTGGTTGCACTAAACTACGTGCTAAGAAATTAATCCCTGCTGTCGTCCCACTAGTAAAAATAATTTCATTAGATTGAACACCAATAAAATCAGCTAAGATCTGACGACTGGCTTCATATTGTTCAGTCGCACGCTGGGCTAGGGTATGAACCCCGCGATGAATGTTGGCATTATCCTTTTGGTAATAATCCACTAATTGTTGGACTACTTGGTTGGGTTTTTGGGTCGTCGCGGCGTTATCAAAGTAAATCAAAGGCTCCCCTTGAACTTCTTGATCGAGGATGGGAAAATCCTGTCTGATTTGTTCTACGTTCAACATACCTATTCGCCTACTTTCACAGGTAAGGTCGATTGGAGTTTCGCATCAATCAACTGGGTCAATTCTTGGCGGATTTTTTGCGAAGGCATTTGAACAATAACCGGACCAAGGAAACCACGAATAACCAAATATTCAGCCGCTTCTTTAGTCAATCCCCGGCTCATAAGGTAATATAGTTGTTCTTGATCCACTTGACCAACTGATGCCGCATGGCCTGCAGTAACCTCAAATTCTTCAATTAAGAGAATTGGATTCGCATCCCCACGAGCAAAATCCGAAAGCATTAATACGCGACTTTCTTGTTGAGCATCTGCCTGTTTGGCTCCTTTTTCAATTAAGCCAATACCATTGAAGGTAAGAACTGCTTTATCTAAAATAACCCCATGTTGCAAAATATTACCAATCGAATGTCGTCCACGATTCACTACTTTGCTGTCGACCGCTTGAATTTGTCGACCGTTTGACACGCCTACAATAGCTACTTGTGACTCTGACCCCGTCCCATCCAAATAAGTATCTAAATCAAGAATCGTATTTCCATCATTCAAACACCCAATCGCCCAATTAATGTGAGCATCTTGATCCGTTCGCGCATAGCGCTTGATATAGGCATGGGTAGATTGACCAAAGGTATCGATTGCATTGTAATTAATCTGTGCACCCGCTTTAGCCACGACTTCAACCAAGACTGTCGCTGAATTAGCATGGTCACCTTCCGTCTGAATGTGTTCCATAATTTGTAACTTAGCGTCTTGATCGGCCACAATCAAAACACGCTTATTAAAGGCTTGTTGATAGCGACTGTCTTGAACTAATAAGACATCAATAGGTAAATCAACCTTTAAACCAGACGGTACATAAACGAAGACACCCCCATTGAGATAAGCTGTATTAAAAGCTGCTACTTTATCCTGATCATATGGAATGACTGAAAATAAAGATGCTCGCACCATATCGGGATATTGGTCCATCGCTTCAAACAAGTCCATCACAATGAGACCCCGATCCAAAAGTTCTTGAGGTACAGACGAATAAATAGTTTGATTGCCCGCATGAACAATATGCCCCGAATTATCTTGATCAAACACCGTCGATAAACCATACGTCAATGGGTCACTAAGAGCCGATAAATCCATCCACTCCGAATCAAAAAGAGGCCAACGATGATAACGTACTCGCTCGATACTTGGTAGTGCTAAATGAGACCAAATAGTCTCAGCTTCCTCCTGAGCTTGAGTAAACCAATCGGGTAAGACTTGGCCTTGTGTTAAACATTGAATCATCATTTCTCGTGATAATGCTGTCATTTTATCACCTAATCTTTCTCTGGAAGGGCTAGACCAAGTTCTTGACTAATGCCTTTATACCCTTCCGCTTCCAGTCGTTTAGCCAATTCAGGACCACCTGTCATAACGACACGACCTTCCATCATAATATGAACGACATCTGGCTGAATATAATTTAAGAGACGTTGGTAGTGGGTGATGATTAGCGAGCCAAATTCTGGTCCCCGCATGGCATTGACCCCTTTTGATACCACTTGCAAGGCATCAATATCTAAACCAGAGTCGATTTCATCGAGAATGGCAAATTTTGGTTCAATCATCAAACATTGCAAAATCTCATTTCGTTTCTTTTCTCCACCGGAAAATCCTTCATTGAGATAGCGTTCAGCCATCTCTTCAGACATATCTAATAAAGCCATCATCTTGTCCAATTTCTTGATGAAACTGTGGACATCCAGCTTATCATCCTCTGAACGACGAGCATGAATTGCTGCCCGCATAAATTCAGCATTGGTTACACCTGGAATTTCACTTGGATATTGGACTGCCAAAAAGAGACCCGCCCGAGCACGTTCATCTACTTCCATCGCTAAGACATCTTGATCATCTAAAAGAATTTGACCTTGTGTGACCTGGTAAGCCGGGTTCCCCATAATGGCTGCAGCTAAGGTCGATTTCCCTGTTCCATTAGGACCCATTACCGCATGAATTTCTCCTGTATTAAGGGTTAAATTAACTCCTTTTAATATTTCTTTATCTTCAATCGATACATGTAAATCAATAATTTCTAATTTTGCCATTTTATTTCATCCCTCCAGCTTATTCCTTGTCTATTCTAACGTATTTGAACCCCTTAGTTCAATCTTTTGAACTATCACTCTTTTTGACCTCAGTTTGCTGCGAATTCATGGGCTTCAAGGCTGTTCGTATCTGATAATCTCCCCAAATGGATGCAGAAAATTGAATCGCACCCACGACGTCCGTTCGAAGAATGGCAAGATGGGCTTGATTAAGTCGCAGGAGTGTTTCCTCATGAGGATGACCATAACGATTGTTTTGCCCGCTTGATATAAGTGCCATGCGAGCTCCTAGGGTTTTCAACCAAGTTTCACTCGTTGAATGGCGACTGCCATGGTGTCCAACTTTTAGAATATCCGCTTTTAAGCCTGAATACTGTCTGATTAAATGCTCTTCTCCTTTTTGACTCAAGTCCCCCATATTAATTAAAAGGTACTGTCCTATTCGTAGCAAACAAACTAAAGACCAGTCGTTGGTATCGTCGGCAAAAGTTGCCTGCTTGTCCGCCAAAAGACATAATTTTGAGTTGATTGAATAAGGCAGAGCCTTTAAATCCAGTGGCTGAATGCTAACCCTGCCTTTTAAAGTCTCTTGAATGGCTAACCAATTGGCTTGTTTAAGACAATAGGGATGAATCATCACTCGATCGATAGGTAAGTTGGCACTTAATGTCGGAAGATTCCCGACATGATCCAGATCTGGGTGACTAATGATCACATTTAAACGTCGTACCCCTAAAGCTTTCAAAGCAGGTATTAATTGCCGCTGGGCTAGTTTGGTATCCCAAGCCAAAATCTCATTACTTGACCGTTGAAAATCTTGTTTTCCACCCGTATCGATTAGCCAAGTCGATTGATTAAAGGCTTCCTGGAATAGTAAAGCATCCCCCTGTCCCACATCTAGTACCGTCATACGGTCATAAGGATTTAAATAAGGTGACAGCCAAACAAGAGTGTAAGCTATCACTACTAGCATCCACGCACGCTGAGGCTTTGTTGGCAACCATAAATTCCATAGTATTGCGACTAGCACAAGCCCACCAAATAAGACCTGATTTAAATATCCAATTACCAAGGCAGAAGGAAGAAAACCCGCTAGTCTTTGACCCAGTTGCCATATACTACAAAATACTTGGTTTACCCACACAACCAAGCTCAAACTACCCTCATAGGGACATAACAAAAGACCCGTCGTGATTATCATGGCAGGCATAAAAAAACGTTCAAAAAAGAAGCTACAAATGATTATGGTCAAAATTTGTTGCCAGTTCCATTCAAAACTCTGTTGCATAATTAATGGCCAAGAAAAGAGTAAACACATGATTGTTTGCTCACAAGTCTGTCTAAAGCGTCCCTGTTTGGCCCAAACCGAGGGTTGGTATAAATGCAATAAGGCTGACAAGGAAAAACTCAATAAATAAGCTAAATTCACACAGTAGCTTGGCTTGACGATTAATAACCCTATACCAATAAGACACATACAGTCTAAATCAGATAGATATTTAGCCATTTCATGCCTTGGTCCTTTAAGTAGGCTAGCACCTAAGGAACGGATAACGCCAACCGGCCAAGCAATCAAGCTTCCATAGATTAGGCTAATTAGAGACACCAAGTACCAGGTTGTTTCCCGACTAATCCCTATGCGCCAACAAAGCAAACTGAATTTTCGTCGCAAATAATCCATATGAAAACCAGAAATAGCAAAAAAATGAATAATCCCTAAGCTGATTAGGTCTTGACGAAAAAACTTAAAACTAGGTGAATTCAAATTTAACAATAATTTATTATGTAGCCCCACCCATTCTATTTCTTGATAGCGTTTAAAATAGTTCAAACAAAACAAACGACCTTGACTAAGCCAATTCCCAGATTCATAAGTAACGGAATCAATGGATTCCACTATCAGACGTGCTTGGTAGCCTTCTTGTTGGTAATAGGCTTGATAATCAAAGGTATAAAAATTTCGAGCTTTTTCAAATGCTTCAAAATGTCCTTGAACCTTCATCAATAAGGCTTGGTTGGCCATTAATTCTTGATTGGTGAGTACATCCTTGGGCAAGGTCACTATGACTGGCACAAATCCCTGAGGGGTGATTACGCGTGATGCCCCCTGAAAATTGCCTGATTGAGTGGGTTGCAAGTCAACGGATAAACACTGAAGGGTCAAACTAATAGGTTGGTTCAAGGGAAGCACGGGTTCATGATTGTTCTGCCACTGCATATGACCCCAAACCAAAAAGCAACATAAGAGAGTTAGGCCAAGAAGTTTGGGTTGTTTAAGGAGAATCATTCGCCCAAACGTCACAAGAAGAACAAGACATAAGCTAAGCTGAGGATAATAGCACCACCATAAGAACGACAAAACGACTAACCAAGCAAATAACCCATGATTTTTTAGTGTGCTCATATCGCCACTCCTAGTTTACGCAAATCAAGCCTTCTAATTCTTTATAGGTTTTATCGCCAATTCCTTTTACTTCTTTCAAGTCCTCCTTCTGTTTAAAGGATCCTTGACTTTGACGGTAGTCGATAATGGCTTGCGCTTTTTTTTCGCCAATCCCTGGCAAGGTTTGGAGCGCTGAACTGTCTGCTGTATTAATATTTACCAGTCCGCCTTGCACTCCTAGTTCTTCCTCTTGCGTTTCCACTTGCTGATTCAAGCCTACAGCTAAACTCGACATCCCTTCATCTGCTTGTTTGGTCGAATTAGTAGACTCCTTTTGTTGGAGCCGATCCGCTACTTGTTCTTTAGTCAAGACTAAAAGGACGGCTTGATCACTTAATCGTTGAGCAAGATTTAATTGGCTTTCGTCAGCCTCAGATAATAGGCCTCCTGCTGCTTGGATGGCATCCTTTACGCGACTATCAGATGGGAGCTCATAGACTCCTGGACGCTCGACGGCTCCTTTGATATCCACATAGATTGTTGACCACTGACTGCTTACTTCCTCACTAACAGTCTCTTCCGTTTCTGAAGCGACCCATGAGGAAGCAGGATTCGTTTGATCAAAGAAAGAAGATGGAACTAGTTTCGGTTCGGATATGCCGTTGATTAGCATGCGCACAGCCAAAGCAAGGATACAAATGGCTCCTATAAAAAATAAGACTTGACCTTTAAAGCGACTCAATTGTCTCACTAGTTTTTGAAAGTCCACTGGCATATTAGCCCTCCTAACTTATTCTTATCTATAAATAGTCAAATGATGCCCCATTACATCCCTCAATCTCCTAAAGAAAAAAAGCACTCGCTTCTTACTGACTCGAAAGTCAGCAGAAACAAGTGCTTGAAAATTATCCCTTAATCTTATTTCTTATTTGTCGCCGATTGATTCTTATTGAGCATAGCTTGAGCCACATGCTCAGGAACCATAGCCGATAAATCTCCTTGAAAATGAGCAATCTCTTTAATTAAGCTTGAGCTCAAATAGCGATATTGCTCATCGGCCACCAAGAGAACCGTTTCCAAACCAGGACACTGTTTTTCATTAATTACAGCAATATTGGCTTCATATTCAAAGTCGGTCATATTACGAACACCTCTGATTAAAGCAGTGGCTCCTTTTTCCCGATAATAATGAGCCACTAACCCATCCTGTAGAACATCTATCTCAACATTATCAAACTTTACTACCGCTTTTTCCAACATGGAACGTCGTTCGCACTCGTTAAAAAGTTGCTTTTTACTCGTATTAATCGCAATCAAGACAATGACACGATCAAACATCTTACTTGCCCGCTCAATCAAATCGAGGTGTCCAAAGGTCATCGGATCAAAACTTCCTGGAAAAATAGCTAGTTTACTCATTCTCATTCACCCTTTCATACAAATGAACGTTGGTTTGGCCATACACTTTAAACTTCACCTTAGTCCACCCATCAAATGAGTCTTCCAAGTTCGTTTGAGCATCTGTTTCGCATAGAATTCGACAAGTGGAACTCAATACCCCTAGATTATTTAACCAATCGATATCATTGATGATTTGTTGATTTTTGTAAGGAGGATCAAGAAAGACCAAGTCAAATTGACAAGTTGGATGTTGCTGAATATATGAAGCCAAAGCTGAACGATTTTGACCAATCAATAAATCAAATTTAGCCTCTTGTTTGGTCATGGCTAGATTTTTTTCAATCGTATTGATTGCGGGACGATACTTTTCCGTCAAGACGGCACGGTCCATGCCCCGCGACACAGCTTCAATCGCTAAAGCACCTGAACCTGCATAAAAGTCTAAACAGATGCCCCCATCAAAATAGCCTCCTAAGAGGTTAAACATCCCTTCTTTAATCTTGTCCGTGGTTGGCCTTGTATTTTGCCCAGGTACTGCTTGCAAAGGACGACTCCCAAATTCTCCTGAAATCACACGCATTTGCTCACCTACTTGGATTCTATCTCAGAATTTGATTCAATATCAACTTGATCAGGCAACTTATTTTCTTCTAAAGAAGATACTAAATCCTGCATAAAAACAGACGTTTCTGGCGGTTGATTCAATTGTGACTCCGATTTGCGATCCGGATCTTTACGATTAGGAATCGCGTCCTTGAAGGTCATATCAATATCATCACGGTATGATTCCTCTACCTTGCGCACGAAATGATAACGCTGAAGCTCTTTGATAATTTGATCCTTATGTTCAGCATCTACATACATAACTGCATACTTCATCCGTTGGCTGGTATAGTGAATATGACCATGTTTACGAATATTTTTTAAATGTTTTAACGTATAAAGCCAGACAATTAGTTCTTGGCGTTTAATCATTTCAAAGCTCATTTGCGGCCTCCTTTACTTGTGACGGTGATTTAGAATGGACGAGATTTAAACTCACCGTTTGACGTGGCTCACATTTTTCCGCGATAATGAGCCGTTGAATAATACCAATCATTAGAATCGAAATTAATAAACTTGATCCACCATATGAAATAAATGGGAGTGTTACCCCAGTCAATGGAACTAAGCCAGTGGCTCCTCCCATATTAATCATTGCTTGTATTAACAAGAGGGTCGTCAAACCAGTTAAGGCATGGCGACGGTATGAATCTTGACAAGCTGAAGCCCAACGATACAAATAGAAAAATAAGGCAAAGAATAACAGGACAACCACACTCACGCCAACAAACCCCAATTCTTCAGCAATAACAGCAAGAATAAAGTCGGTATGGCCGGCGGGTAAGAAGCCTTGTTTAGTGATCGATTGGCCTAATCCCCGACCAAACCAACCACCTCGACTAAAGGCTAAATAACCATTAATTAATTGATAGCCTTCATTTCGAGCATAATCAAAAGGATTAATAAAAGAAATAAAGCGGTCGATACGAAAATTAATTCCAATAAATTGATGACCATAGGTACGAATGAACCAATAAAGAAAGGTTATAATAGCCAAACTGGCTATCCAGAAAATTTGATTAATTCGTTTATTATAATGATTAACCACAAAACTAATTAGATTGGTCAACGAGATAATAATCAGCATCCCAAAGTCGGGTTGGATGAAAATCAACAGCACGGTAATAAGAATCACAGCGACACTTAAATGAAAGTCTTTAACGCGAAATCCTTTAGCAGAAAGAATATGCTCTCGTTCTGTATTGACACTTAACCAGGCAATGAGCAAAGTTAAGCCAATTTTACTTAATTCACTAGGTTGAAAACTAATCGGGCCTAATAAGAGCCAACTTTTAGCTCCGCCACCAATAGCCCCCTTTAAGTAAGTCAGGAATAGCAGCACCGCCACCCCGATTCCAAAAAATAATAAGGGTTTTAATTTTGCAAAAAAATCATAGGGCATCATTATAATTGCAGAAAAACCAAAGATACCCATGATAAAGGCCCCAAATTGTTTAATAAAATACGCATACGGATTCGTTATACCCGTGCCTGATTCATCTAAATACATGGTTGCTGAAAAGACCATCGCAAAGCCAATTAAAATTAAAATCAACACTAAGACCAAAATCACTCGATCTAACTGCTTAAATTGAGCAACTAATCGATCTAATTGAGCAACTAATCGATCTAAGAAGGCAAAAACTGAATTAGGCTTCTGTTTATCTTGTTTTATATATTTTTCGTGTATCTTTTCCATCGAAGCCTCCTAATAATAATGTCGTTCCTCATTATAGCATAAAAATCAGCTATCAAGGCCATAAAAATAGCGAAACAGTCATAACTGTTTCGCTCATAAATCATTCAATTATGGTCTAGCTTGCTTACTTTTTTAAACGATCGGCAACAGCATCCCAATTGACAACTGACCAGAATGCTTCAATATACTCAGGACGACGGTTTTGATAATTTAAGTAGTATGCATGTTCCCAAACATCTAAACCTAAAAGTGGTTTCTTACCTTCAGAAATCGGATTGTCTTGATTAGGAGTCGACATGATTTCTAATTGTCCATTATTATCAACTAACCAAGCCCAACCAGACCCAAAACGGCCTGCAGCAGCGGCAGCAAATTCTTTCTTGAAAGCATCCACTGATTGGAATGCAGCTTCGATTTTTTCTTTTAATTCAGCTGGAAGGTCATTGTTCTCTTGCGGTGAACGGAGACTTTCCCAGAATAAAGAATGGTTTAAGTGGCCCCCACCATTGTTACGAACCGCTGTTTTGATATCTTCTGGCACAGCATCTAAATGAGCCATTAAGTCTTCAATTAATTTATCAGCTAGTTCAGGATGGCTTTCCAAGGCTTTATTTAAATTAGTTACATAGGTATTGTGGTGTTTAGTATGGTGAATTTCCATTGTTTTGGCATCGATTGCTGGTTCTAAAGCATCGTATGCATAGGCTAATTTTGGTAATTCAAAGGTCATGTTGATTCCTCCTATGGATTCTATTAATTATCTTTATTGTATCACTGTTACCGTTTTGTCCCAAAGAATATGCCTAAAAAAAGAGAGCCATCGGCTCTCTTTTTAAATTGCATCTTAGTCTTTTTTATTTTTCTTTGCTTCTTTTGCCCGCATCGATTTATCAAGTATTTGTTTACGAATACGAACATTTTGTGGTGTGATTTCACAGTATTCATCCTCATCCATGAACTCTAAAGATTCTTCTAAGGTTAAGGTACGTGGACGTTTGATGACAGCTGTTTGGTCTTTAGTCGCAGACCGAACGTTAGTTAATTGTTTAGCTTTAACAATATTAACGGTTAGGTCATTTTCGCGGCTATGTTCACCAACAATCATTCCTTCATAAACATCGGTTCCCGGGTGAACAAAGATGGTTCCCCGATCTTCCACGTTCATAATACCGTACGTTGTTGCGGTACCGGTATCTGTTGAAACAAGGGCGCCATTACGACGACGACCAATTGAAGAATCCACCACTGGTCGATATTCATCAAAGGAGTGGTTGATAATACCATAACCACGCGTAATTGATAAGAACTCGGTTGAGAAACCAATCAAACCACGTGCTGGAACTAAGAAGACTAAACGTGTTTGACCCGTTCCTGGCGTTACCATGTCAGCCATTTCTGCTTTACGTGAACCTAAAGCTTCGATAATAGAGCCAGTATATTCATCAGGCGTATCAATTTGAACGCGTTCAAATGGTTCACATTTCACTCCATCAATTTCGCGAATGATAACTTTTGGACGGGATACTTGGAATTCAAATCCTTCACGACGCATATTTTCAATTAAAATAGCTAAATGTAATTCACCACGACCAGAGACCACAAAGGCATCTGGTGAATCCGTTGGCGTTACTTTCAAGGATACATCGGTTTGAAGTTCTTGATACAAACGATCACGTAATTTTGCTGAGGTAACATATTTTCCTTCTTTACCTGCAAAAGGAGAGTTGTTAGTTAAGAAAGTCATTTCAATGGTTGGTTCATCAATATGAAGGATTGGTAAGGCTTCTGGATGACCACTATCCGTTACGGTTTCACCAACGAAGATATCTTCCATTCCTGATAAAGCGATTAAATCACCAGCTTTGGCCTCATTAATCTCAACACGGCTTAAACCGAAGAAACCAAGAATTTTAGTTACCCGGAAATTTTTCTTCGAACCATCAATTTTGATTAAAGTAACGGTATCACCGACTTTGATCTTGCCTCGGAACACCCGTCCAATCCCAATACGGCCCACATATTCATTATAATCTAATAATGATACTTGGAATTGTAGCGGTTCATCGGAATTATCCACTGGTGCAGGAACGTGTTCCACCACCGCATCAAAAATGTGATCCATCGTTGGTTCTTGATCTTCATACTTATCTGAAAGACTTGAGGTTCCATTAACTGCTGAAGCGTAAATAACTGGGAAATCTAATTGATCATCATCAGCACCCAATTCAATAAATAAGTTTAATACTTCATCGACCACTTCTTCAGGGCGAGCAGATGGTTTATCGATTTTATTCACAACAACAATGGGAATTAAGTGTTGTTCTAAAGCTTTTTTCAACACAAAACGCGTTTGAGGCATCGTTCCTTCGTAAGCATCTACGACTAAGACAACCCCATCCACCATTTTCATGATCCGCTCAACTTCGCCACCGAAGTCCGCGTGTCCTGGTGTGTCCAAGATATTAATCCGAGTCCCTTTATAATCTACGGCTGTGTTCTTAGCTAGAATAGTAATACCACGTTCCCGTTCAATGTCATTGCTGTCCATGGCCCGTTCGTCCATTTTAGCTCGTTCATCCAGGGTATTTGATTGTTTAAGTAATTCATCCACCAAAGTGGTTTTCCCATGGTCAACGTGGGCGATGATGGCAATGTTTCTAATATCTTTACGCGTGTTCATTAATCTCTCCTATTTCTCTTGACGTTGCAATTAGTTCAACCACTTCATTGTATACGTTTGGATGCGCAAATACAACGGGTGTTTTTGTTAAAATATCCAGTGACTCTCCGTTAGGCTGGGAGGCTTTAAAGCCCATGGCTTGACAGATGGCCCAACCTGCGCCAAAGTCCCATGGATTCAGATTAGATGACAAGTATACCGCATTTTCTCCCCGAATAACAGAAATAATTGAGATAGCCGCAGCGCCATAGGTTCGCACGCCTAAAGCTCTATCAACCACTTGCATGACATTGCAGAGATTTCGCACACACATCCCCACATTGGCACAAACTAAGCTTTCTTCGATACGAGTCACCGGGATTGGTTTTAGCGGCTCGTGATTAAGAAAAGCCCCTTGACCAACCAGACCATAATAAAGGTCATGATTCATCACATCATAAATATAACCCGCCAAAGGTTGCCCATCTTGGAAGATACCCAACATGATGCCAAAATGATTCTTTTGCTTCACGAAATTAAGCGTGCCATCAATAGGATCTAAGACCCAAATCGTCCCTTTAGTATCTTTAATCGGATCAGCTAAGCCTTCTTCCCCAGTCATACGATGAGCAGGGTAATGGTGGCGAATTTTTTCAACAAAATAAGCTTCTGTGGCCTTGTCCATCTCGGTGACTAAGTCAGCAGCATTGGTTTTTTCTTCCACCTGTAGAACCTTTTGTAAAGACTGGCGTAAGTTTTCAGCCGCTTCTTCCATCCACTCTAAAATGTTCAGATGTAATTGTTGATCCATCATTTTATTTCATCCTTTCCATTTTGAGAATGGCTTTTTTATGAGTAACCGCCTCCGGTTTTCCTCCGAGCATGGCTTTCATCTGTTGGACAGCTCGATAAATGGAATAACCACTCGCTTGGCTAAACTGTTTATCGATTTGTTTTTCTTCAGCTTTGCTAGGCACAACCTGTTTAAATTCATGATAGAGGTGATTAAATTTAGTCACTTCAACGCCTTGTTCGTAAGCCGCTTCGAGTCCTGATAAAAAGTTTACCACCGCCACAATTTCATCAGTCGACCAATCAGGATCAAGTGGGTAAGCATATTCTTCCATTAGAAGCCCTCCTTTATGTCGTCATTTTACCATGGAAGCCCGTCAATGAGAAAAAGTAAACGTTTTACTAAACGAAAATTTTCCAATTCAATCAAAATAATGGTTAAACCATAATAAAACAAAAATCCGAATCTAGTTCGCTAACTCATAAAAGCTAGCAATAGACTAGATTCGGACGATATTGTTCAATTAAATATTCCTTACTCCCATAAACTTTAGATATGAATTGGATGACCTAATGCCAATTCAGCCGCATCCATAACGGTTTCGGCTAAGGATGGATGTGAGTGGATCGTTAAGGCGATATCTTCAGCATTCATACCAGATTCTACAGCTAAGGTTAATTCTGCAATCAAGTCTGAAGCATTAGAACCCGCGACTTGTGCACCCACAATAACATTATCCTCCTTGGTTGTCACCAAACGAATAAAACCGTTAGTCGCATTCAAGGATAACGCCCGTCCATTACCCGCTAATGGGAATTTAGACGCTTTAACATCTAAGCCTGCTTCTTTAGCTTGATCAACAGTATAACCTACTGAAGCTAATTCAGGATCGGTGAAGCAAACCGCAGGCATAGCAATGTAGTCCACTTCTGAAGGCATACCTGAGATTGCTTCAGCTGCTACTTTAGCTTCAAAACTTGCTTTATGGGCTAAAGCAGCACCAGGAACAGCATCACCGATGGCGAAGATATTGTCTTTATTGGTGCGACCTTGTTTGTCGACATTGATTAGACCACGTTCACCAATAATAACCCCTGCGACTTCTAAACCACAGTTATCGGTGTTAGGACGACGTCCTACAGTTACTAAACAGTAGTCAGCTTCAATAGTATGTTGTTTGCCACCTACTTCATAAGTAACAGCCACACGATCGCCTTTAACTTCTGAATTTAAAGCCATTGCATTAGTGATAATTTCAATTCCTTTATTATTTTTGAAATCATCTTCAACGAGTTTAACCATATCTTTTTCAAAAGTTGGAATAATTTGGCTAGAACCTTCAAGAATAGTCACTTTTGTGCCGAAGTTAGCATAAGCTCCAGCTAATTCAGACCCGATATAACCCCCACCAATCACAACCAATTCCTGTGGGATTTCAGTTAAGGCCAAAGCACCAGTTGAATCGATGACTCGATCGCTGTATTTGAATCCCTTAATCTCAATTGGACGACTTCCTGTCGCCACAATGGCATTATTAAAAGAATAAGTTTGGGCAGCTTCTTCAGTCATGACGCGTAAAGTATGATCATCAACGAAGAAAGCTTCTCCTTCAATAATCTCTACTTTATTTTTCTTCAATAACATCCGCACGCCACCAGTTAATTTGCCAACAACTTCCTTGTCTTTCCATTCTTGCGTGCGTGCAAAATCAACCGTGATTTGTTCGGCATTGATACCAAAATGGTTACCATGCTTTGCATTATGAAAGACATGGCCCGCATTAATTAAAGCTTTAGAAGGAATACAACCCACGTTAAGGCAAGTTCCACCGATGTATTCTTTTTCAATGATGGCTACTTTTTGACCTAATTGAGCTGCGCGAATAGCTGCTACATAGCCGCCAGGGCCTGAACCGATAACCACTGTATCCAATTCAATTGCAAAATCTCCTACTACCATAGTCTTTCACCTTAACCTTCCATTAATAATAATTCTGGGTCTGCTAATAAACGTTTCAATTCGTTCATGGCATTTTGGGCAGTGGCCCCATCGACAATGCGGTGGTCAAAGCTTAATGACAATTTAAGCATACGCCCAATGACGATTTCGCCTTCTGCATTTACAACAGGTTGTGTAGCGATTGTACCCATACCTAAGATGGCTACTTCAGGATGGTTAATAATTGGTGTAAACCAAGATCCACGTGCTGAACCGATATTAGAGATAGTAATCGTTCCTTGACTCATTTCGTCTGAGGTTAATTTACCTTCATGAGCTTTCATCGCTTTTTGGTTAATTTCGTCGGCAATCGCAAACATAGATTTGGTATTCGCATCTTTGATGTTTGGTACGAACAATCCACGTTCGGTATCGGTAGCAATACCAATATTATAATAATTCTTGAAGACAATTTCTTGAGTCGCATCATCAATTGATGCGTTTAGGATTGGATATTTCTTCACGGTAGCAACTAAGGCTTTCACAACATACGGCAAGAACGTTAATTTAATATCGCGTTCAGCTGCCACTGCTTTGAATTTCTTACGGTGATCCCACATAGCTGACACTTCAACTTCATCAAATAAAGTCACGTGAGGAGCAGTTTGTTTAGAGTTGACCATCGCTTTCGAAATAGCTTTACGCATAGCAGATAAAGGTTGACGTGTTTCCATTTCTGCTTGTGATGATTGATAAGCTTTTGGAGCTGATTGTTTCTTAACTGAGTCACTAGCAGAAACAGACTTAGCTGCTGGGGTAGCTGTTTCAGCGCTTACCACTGGGGCACTAGCTGTTTGCACAGGAGCTGAACCGTTAAAGTTGAGAATATCTTCTTTAGTCACTCGGCCACCTTTGCCCGTTGGATTCACTTGGGTGATATCAATTCCTTTTTCACGAGCTAATTTTCTCACAGATGGCATAGCCAAAACTCGTTTAGCTGATGAAGCTGATTGAGTTGACGTAGTAACTACGCTTGTTTCTTTGGCTTGACTACTTGTTGTTGGAGCTGAAGCTGGAGCAGCCTCGTTATGACCAGGTGCATCGATTTCAACTAAGACATCGCCAACCCGAGCAACGGTTCCTTCTGGAACCACGATTTTCAAGACTTTACCCGTCACTGGTGATGGAATTTCTTCCACTGATTTATCATTTTGAACTTCGAGCAAGGTATCGTCTTCTTGAATAGTATCGCCTTCAGCTACCGCCCATTTAACAATTTCCCCTTCGGCAATTCCTTCACCGATATCTGGTAATTTAAATTTAAAGCTGCCACCGGAAGAAGCGGGTACCTCTTTAACTTCAACAGCTGCTGGTGAAGCTGGAGTTGATTCTTTCACTTCTTCTGCTTCGACTGTCGCTGAGTTCGCGCTTGAACCTTCTGTTTCAATTTGAACTAAGACATCGCCGACACGAGCAACTGTGCCCTCAGGAACCACAATTTTAAGAACTTTTCCTGTTACAGGAGAGGGAATTTCTTCAACTGATTTATCATTTTGAACTTCTAATAAAGTATCATCCTCTTGGATAGTATCGCCTTCGGCTACCGCCCATTTAACGATTTCACCTTCTGCAATTCCTTCACCAATATCTGGTAATTTGAATTCAAATGCCATGTTTATTTACTCCTTTTCCATATGATAGATTATCTGATTTAGTTTCTCTAACTTATCCTAAAATGCGTGAATTTCGCGCACTTTTTCTTCAATATCATGGGCATTTGGTAACCAGTCATGCTCAGCTTGACCAAATGGGAAAACAGTATCTGGTGCAGCTACCAAGCCGATTGGCGCTTCTAAAGATAAGACAGCCCGTTCAGTAATTTCAGCCATAACTTTGGCGCCTACACCACCTTGCCGTTGTGCTTCTTGAACCATGACCACACGACCCGTTTTTTCGGTTGTCGCTACAATGGCTTCGATGTCAAGTGGTTGCACGGTTCTTAAATCTAGAATTTCAACAGAGATACCTTCTTTAGCAAGGGTTTCAGCCGCTTTTAAGGCTTCACGAACCATGGCACCATAAGTAATGATGGAAACGTCTGTACCTTCCTTAACAATATTCGCCTTACCTAAAGGAATCGTATATTCTTTTTCGGGAACTTCTTCACGGAAAGAGCGATAGAGTTTCATATGCTCTAAGAAGAAGACAGGATCATTATCACGAATCGATGATAAGAGAAGACCCTTCGCATCATATGGACCCGAAGGAATAACCACTTTAATTCCTGGATTTTGAGCAATTAACCCTTCAAGATTATCCGCATGTAATTCAGGCGTGTGAACCCCACCGCCAAAAGGGGCGCGGAAAGTAATTGGTAAATTCCGGGAACCACCCATCCGGTAACGCGTCCGAGCCGCTTGTGCAGCGACTGAGTCAAAGACTTCAAACACAAAGCCGAAGAATTGAATCTCCGGAATTGGTCGGAAACCTTGTAAAGCTAACCCAATAGCCATACCGCCAATTCCTGATTCGGCTAATGGCGTATTGAATACACGATCTTCACCAAACTCAGCTTGTAAACCTTGAGTCGCTCGGAAAACACCGCCGTTTAAACCGACATCTTCACCGAAAATTAAGGTTTCTTTGTCGTTACGTAATTCAATGGCTAACGCTTCCGTAATAGCCTCAATCATAGTCTTTTGTGCCATCTTATTTATTCTCCTTTGCTTCAAACTTGCTGATTTGTTCTTGAGTCACGAAATCTGGTGTTTCATACATGTTCTTCAAGAAGTCAGAAATCTTTTGTTTAGGGGTAGTATCAGCCATCTTAATCGCTTCTTTAATTTCTTCTTTAGTGCGTTCAATCACTTGATCTTCTTTCTCTTGTGACCAAAGATTCTTAGATTCCAAATATTTACGGAAACGAATTAATGGGTCTTTGGCTCTCCATTCATCTTGAACGCCTTCAGGTTGATAGCGTTTTGGATCATCACCTGATAAAGTATGTGGACCAAAACGATAACATAAAGTTTCGATTAGAACAGGTCCGTTACCAGCAACGGCATATTCACGAGCCGCTTTAGTGATTGCATAAACAGCTAAAATATCCATACCATCCACGACAATTCCTGGGATACCCGCTGCGACTGCTTTTTGCGCAAGGGTTGGAGCAGCTGTTTGTAAATCACGCGGAGTAGAAATCGCCCAACCATTATTTTGAATAAAGAAGATAGCTGGGGCTTTATACGCACCAGTAAAGTTGATACCTTCGTAGAAATCCCCTTGTGATGAACCACCATCGCCTGTCCAAGTTACTGCTACGGTTTGTTTCTTACGCATCTTCATGCCTAAGGCAACTCCAATTGTTTGAACATATTGAGCACCAATAATAATTTGCGGTGGTAAAGCATTAAGATCTTCTGGATAGTTATTTCCTTCGACATGGCCTCGTGACCACAAGAAGGCTTTATGTAAAGGTAAGCCGTGTTTAATTAATTGAGGCACATCACGATAACCAGGCAAGATAAAATCTTCCTTAGTTAAAGCTGAAATAGAGCCAATTTGCGAAGCTTCTTGACCGAAGGTTGGCGCATAGAATCCTAAACGACCTTGACGATTAAGAGCAGTTGAACGTTCGTGAAGGGTCCGCTCCCATACCATATCTTCCATCATTTGTACCAATTCTTCATCAGATAGGTCTGGCATTAATTCAGGATTAACCACTTTTCCTTCTGCATCTAGTATTTGAACCATATCAAAATTAAAATTATCCGGTCTTAACAAATCTGCCATTGACATCGCTTTGTTTGCATTTGTCATCTTGTACACTTTCCTCTCTTCACATTAAATAATAAAGTAACACGCAAAAAAACTGTATCACTCTTTCATACAGATATAATTTAGCATTGACGTGCAGCTAATGCAAGTCATACACTAAGGAGAAAAGCCCTATTTAATAGCATTATACGCTATTTGTGAATTCTTGAATAATGTTTCTGAAAACAAGAAGAATTCTATTTCATTTGCATTTCAAACAAATTAGCTAATTTCCGGCAAACAACTGTAATACTTGTTCTTAATTCACTGTTATATTTATTAGAAATCTGTTTTAAATTTATTCAGCTTTTCGTCTAGGCTTTGATTTAAACAATAAGTTTGTGAAATGAATAATTAATAAAAACTTAATATTATTCATTTGAGTCCTTAATCATTTGTTTTAAATAAAATAAAATCTCACTAGAATTTTTGGCATATAAACCCTCATACCTTGCTTTGCATATTGACAAAATTGTTGCCAAATGAGTATAATAACATAGTTGCTACCGCGACAGACATATCATTATGTGCCAGTAGCTCAGTAGGATAGAGCATTCGCCTTCTAAGCGAAATGTCGGGGGTTCGAATCCCTCCTGGCATATTTTTTGTTTACTAAAAGAATTAAACTTGATATAAATATTGTATTATCAACGTTTTAAGCAATCATTCTTCAAAATCACATTCTAATATCAAGATGTAAGGGACGTAACTTATGGCCTTAACTTAATATCTCCCTAGACATTTGGAAAGGACTAGCAATTAAGCTAGTCCTTTTTTGATGTTTATTAAAAGTGATAAACCCTATCATTTATAACCAACTACTTTTCTCCAATATTTAATTATGCAAATAAAGCCTATGATTTCATATATTTCTCAATAAAAACATTTTTGAATTTTTATTTTATGGAACGCCATTCCAGTTGGATTTCATCGCAGTTGTCACCCAAAACAATTTGCTTTGTTGCTCCATTTTCTAAAAATCCAGCTCTTTTATAAAAACGAATGGCTCTTTCATTTTCTTTGAGGACCCACACAAATACTTTTGGGAAACCATTTAATCTCTTTAAGGCCTCTTTCATTAAAAGCTGGCCTATTTTTTGGTTATGATATTTTTTCTGAACGTACAATGCCCAAATTTCACCCGCTAACTGTTCTTTACTATCTCTATATGGACCAAAAGCTATAAATCCAATAACAGTTTGATTAATTTTTGCGACTAAAGTTTGCCTTTTATTTTTCTTTGCGATTTTAATACATTGTTTGATTGTGAAAGATTGCCAAAAGTTATCATCAATAATCCCTTTATAGGTATCCTGCCAGGTTTGCCACATCACTAGAGCTAATTCTTCAACTTCTTTATCCGTCTCTACGCTTTTAATTTGCACGATCGTTCACCTCTATATAAATTAAAATAATATTTGCCCTACTTCCAAATTCATATTAACATAGAGTTTGATATTTGGCTTATGAGCCATTCTTTGGAGGACACTCATGATAACGATTCAATTAGCTCAACTCATGCAAACAAAAGGAATCAGCGTAGCGGTTATTCAAGCAAACACCCAGATTCCCAAACGAACCATTCTCGATTTAATGAACCAAGAAGCCCGCGGCATCCAATTCGACTCCTTGGATCAACTTCTAACTTATCTTGACATCGATTTGACTGACTTAATTACCTTTAAGTCTCCCAACCAAGATCGGGTAGCTATTGAATTTAGTAAGGCACATATTATGCTTGATAATAGCGATTCTTGTTCCATCGGCACTGATTTAATCTTGCATTACAATCATCCTCAGTGCCCCACCCATCTATCTTTTAAATTGCAAATTGACGGGCACTTGCAGTCTGATACTCAACTCCCAAAAGTACGTTTTGGTTTCCCTGACTTAATTTTCAAAACACTCATTAACCGAACTTTTACCAGTCAAGAAGATTTAAACCAATTTAAGCAAGAGCTAACCGCTGTTTTCCAGTCCTCTTCGATTGCTTTAGAACACTTCCCCCAATTTGAAGTCACTGAATTTGACTTTCCTCTAATAGGACTCAAAAAATAGACAAAAATAACCCGAGCCATTCGAAAAGCTAGACTAGCTCATTTCGAATAACTCGGGTTTCTCAAATTTCATAGACTTAAACACCAACTAAAGTAACTCAGTATCCTCTTTAGCTACCCATGGTTGTAGGGGATCAATATGATCGTAGAACATAATACCTTTAAGATGATCTAATTCATGTTGGCAAACAATGGCTTCATAGTCGCGTAAACGAAGTTCATGCTTTTGACCATCTATATCTTGATATTCTAGTCGAATTTTCTTAGGTCTAGGGACTAAACCAGGTACTTCTCGATCAACCGATAAACAACCTTCACCTTCTTTAAGGGCAATTTTTTGCACCGAGTGACTCTTAATCTTTGGGTTAAACAAGATTGTTGATAAAAGGGGTTCAATCTCATTGCCATCTTCATCAAAATCTGGAATATGCACAGCAAACAATTGCTTGTTAAGATTGATTTGTGGCGCTGCAAGGCCAACACCAGCCCGCAAGCCGTATTGTTCAGCAATTTCATCATCTTGACTATTAATAAGGAAGGTTAGCATCTCTTGTGCCCGCTCTTTTAGTTCAGGCGACAAAGGAAAATCTACTGGTTCGGCAACTTGTCTTAAAGTCGGATGTCCTTCCATAATGATGTCTTTCATTGTTATCATATCTTCTCACCTTATCTTATTCATCTAAATTTTTTCGGCGATAGCCGGCTAACCGATAGACTTGTTTTTCTTCATCATAGGTCAACGATTCAACTAATGTTTGATTGCGATATACAGCGATTTGATTAGCCTCATGAGCTGGGATTTCCAGACTAAATGCTTCTAACTGATCGATAATAGTTGCCCAAATTTTTGCTTTTAACCGTTCAATATCCTCTGCTTGATACGCTGATATCACAATATTGGGAAATAAGGTCGGTTCAAAAGAGCCTTCCACTTGATCTACTTTATTATACACCGTTAAGACCGGCAAATGATCCAATTTTAACTCGCTGATTAACTGAATGACCGTCTGTTCATACATCAAACGCGCTGATGCTGATGCATCGACAACATGAAGAATAAGATCTACATAGCGCATTTCTTCTAAAGTAGACCGGAAAGCATGGATCAGCTCCGTTGGTAAATCTTCAATAAAGCCGACCGTATCGGTAACAGTAAAAGCCTGGTGTCCGTCAATAGTCATTTGGCGAGTCAGCGGGTCCAAGGTTGCAAATAATTGATCCTTTACATAGGTGTCACTGAGGGTCAATTTTGTTAACAAGGTTGATTTGCCTGCATTGGTATAACCCACTAAACCGACATTAAATTCTTTACCACTTTGTCGACGAACTCGGGTCCGTTCTCGATGATCCGCTAACTCTTTAAGTTCGTGTTTAATTGTGGACATAATATGCCGGATATGACGCCGATCACTTTCCAATTTGGTTTCCCCTGGTCCTCGTGTCCCAATTCCAGCTCCTAGACGTGATAGAGATTTACCTTGTCCATGGATACGCGGCAATAAATACTCATATTGGGCCAGTTCAACTTGAAGTTTACCTTCATGAGACTTGGCCCGTAAGGCAAAAATATCGAGAATGAGCTGTACTCGATCGATTACGCGTACCTTCGTACTGGTTTCCAAATAACGGTTAACACTGGGACTCAATTTATTCAAGAAAATAATTAAGTCAGCATCATAGCGATTCACTAAGGCTTCTAGTTCAAGCAGCTTACCCGATCCGATTGCTGATTTGGCATCCAGTCGGGATAATTTTTGCGTTAAACTAGCCTGAACTTGACCCCCGGCTGTCTGGGTCAATGAAATTAATTCGGTCATCAATATTTGAAACTTATCATCTGAATAGTCTTCGGTCTGAACACCGACCAAAAGGACTTTTTCAGGTCCACTTTCTACTTCAATCATACTTACACCCTTTCTTTTGACAGATGCTGACTAATCAAATCATGAGCTTCTTGAAAGGCTTCAGCAGGATGAGTGGTATCAATCCAATGGACGTCCTTCATCCGATTTCTAAACCAAGTCAATTGACGTTTAGCATAGCGACGTGAATTTTGTTGAATTAACTCGACAGTGCTTTGATGGTCACTAGTCCCTTCAAAATAGGGCCACCATTCCTTATATCCAATTCCTTTAACAGAGGTTAAGGACTGATCCGGGGCTATTTGGTATAGGGCTCGCGCCTCTTCTTCTAGACCCGCTTCCACCATTAACTCAACCCGTTGATTAATTCGTTGGTAGAGTGCTTCTCGATCTCGGTTTAGGACAATTAAGCATTCATCAAATACCGATAGCTGATTTTGGTGACTCGTTTGCTGAGAAAAAAGTTTTCCTGTTTCTTGCATGACTTCTAAGGCTCGTATCACCCGCCGTTGATTTTGATAAGGAATTTGACTGGCTGCTCGCGGATCTTGTTCAGCTAATAGTTGCCACAAGGCTTTTGCACCCAATCGCTGGCCATACTCTTGATAATAATCACGCCAGGTGGAATTTTGGCTGGCTTGTCCCCCAAACTCAAGGTCATAAAGTAAGCCCTCCAGATATAAACCTGTTCCTCCCACCAAGAAAGGGAGACTACCCTCTTGAAAGATACTCACAATTCGTTCGGTCGCTAATTCTTTGAAGCGACTCGCATCAAATTGGTCCTGGGGATCACATATATCAAGTAAATGATGAGGAACACCTTGTTTCTCATCCTCACGAATCTTACCCGTACCAATATCCAAACCTTTATAAACTTGAAGACTGTCTCCATTAATAACCTGTCCATTAAAGGCCTGAGCTAATTGGATACTAAGATCTGTCTTTCCCACTGCAGTTGGCCCTGCAATGACGATCAAAGGGATATGCTTATAGTTATGCATGACAGCCTCCTTCCTGATTTATTCACTGATTATTTAGTATTATCTTGATAAGAATGACGCAATTCCTGAGCTAATTTTAGCGAAGCCGGCGTAATATCTTTACCTGACATCATCTGAGCAATGACTTCGATTCGTTGATCTTCATCCAAACTCATTAATTCGGTCTTGGTTCGTTGATCTTGAACAATTTTACGAATATAGACCTGTTGGTCGGCAACAGCGGCTACCTGAGCCAAATGGGTAATGCATAAAACTTGATGGTTTTGGCCGATCGAGGAAATTTTCTCAGCAATGGCTTGAGCAACCCGCCCAGAAACACCGGTATCGATCTCATCGAAGACCATCACTTGAGCTGGAATGCGTCGACTAAAGACCGTTTTTAAAGCTAACATAAATCGAGATAATTCCCCGCCACTTGCCACCTTTATTAATGGCTTGAGTGAATCACCTAGGTTAGTCGCCACATAAAACTCGATTTGATCTAGGCCTTGCTCAGTCAAAGCAAGGAAGTCCTCACCCATGCTAGAGTCAACCCCGACTATTGAAAATTGAACCTTAAATTGGGCATGCGTCATATAAAGTTGATCAAATTCAGCTTTTATGGCTGTTTCAAGTTCGTTTGCCAATTGAATTCGTTGCTGATGAATTTTCTTTGCCCACTCATAAGCTGTCCGATAATCTTGCTGAACTTGGACCGATAATTGTTCCATATATTGCTCGCGATGATTGATTTGATAGACTTCCTCAGAAATAGTTTGGTAGTAGCTTAAGAGTTCATCCACTGACATTTGGTACTTTCGCTTCAATGTTCCAATCTCTGCCAGTCTGCCTTCCACTTCGTCAATGGTCTGGCTATCAAGATCTAAATCTCCATTGCTTTGAGCTAAGCGGTGTGCTAATTCCTGCAATTCATAGTAATGACGCTGGATTTCTTGGCCGATGACTGGGTAGTCCTCATGATAAGGGGCAATTTCCTCTAACAAATCACTAATAACCGCTAACCGAGTCAGCACCGCTTGGTCATCCTCGCTAAACAATTGATTAATGGCCTGCAAATTTTGATTGATTTTCTGTCCGTGTTGCAATTTTTGGCTTAAAGCTTCAAGTTCTTCCGCTTCACCGCTTTGTAAATGGGCTGCCTCAATTTCTTGTATTTGAAAATTTAAGAAAGCCAATCGTTGAGCCTGATTGTCTTCTTTCGTTTGGGCTTGACGCCAAGCTCGTCGACTAGCCTGATAAGTTTGAAAAGCCTTGTGATAGTGGGCTTTCAAGTCAGTCAGTGTTTGATCAGCAAATTGATCGAGAAGACTGATGTGCTGATCACAATTCAAAAGGGACTGATGTTCATTTTGTCCATGAATATCCACAAGAAAAGTCCCAATTTCTTTCAGCAAAGTCACATTAGCAAGTTGTCCATTGACGCGGATAATATTTTTCCCTTGCTGGTTGATTTCTCGTTTGATTATGAGATCTTCTTGATCAGGATCAAAATCTAAACCAAAATCTTGAAGTTGTTTCAACAAGTCGCTTGCTTGAGACGAAATAGCAAACTGACCTTCGATGACCAGCTTATCCTCGCCTGTTCGAATATAGTCACTTGATCCGCGTCCACCACATAGAATACTCAATGCATCAATAATAATTGATTTACCTGCCCCGGTTTCCCCCGAAAGAACAGTCATTCCTTTTGAAAAATCAATGCTAAGTTGTTCAATAATAGCAAAATTTTCAATTCTCAAACTGACTAACATTGTTTTCCCCTTTCTCTACTCAAACGATTCATGGGCAGCCGCCACTATTGCCGGCACATTAACCTGCTGCCAGGTCATATTATTCTCTTCTTGGCAGTTAACTAGATGGGCTAAAAACTCAATATTCCCTTCCCCACCTGTGATAGGTGAAAAGGTTACTTCTTGAATACCGAAGCCAATTCGACAGATAAATTGTAAAACTTCAGTTAATACTTCTTCATGAATAGCAGCCTGACGAATAATGCCGTTCTTGCCAACTCGTTCTTTACCTGCTTCAAACTGAGGTTTAATCAAGGCCAACACACTGCCATCCTTGATCAGAATGTCTTTCAAAGGCGGTAGGATTAACGATAAAGAGATGAAGGACACATCAATACTGGCAATTGTTGGTTGTCCCTCTTTAAAGTCATCAGGTTGAGCATAACGGAAATTTTGCCGTTCCATCACCACGACTCTTGGATCTTGCCGTAGCGAATAAGCTAACTGATTGTAGCCTACATCTAAAGCGTAGGATTTTTGGGCGCCAAACTGCAAGGCCGCATCGGTGAAGCCTCCGGTTGAAGCTCCAATATCTAAGAGAATCTGATCGGTCATATCGATATCAAATGTCTTAATGGCCTTTTCAAGCTTAAGTCCGCCCCGGCTAACATAAGCTAATTTCTTCCCTTTAATGTGAAGCTCTTTTGAGGCATCTATTTTTTCCCCTGGTTTATCATAGCGCTGATTGTTCTCATCATACACTTGACCTGCCATCACTAAGCGCCGAGCTTGTTCTCGTGATTCCGTCAGGCCTAATTGCACAACTAATTTGTCCACACGTTCTTTCTTCATACTATTCCTCAATATCAAGGGCTAAGTAGTCAAGGAACCCAGCCAAAGCTTGATAATTTCGGCCCGTTACTTGACTCAAAAGCTCAATTGTTGCTCGTGCAGCTTCAATTTCGTCTTGTAAAGCTACTTGCGTCTGACTTAAACCTATAAAAGATGGATAAGTAACTTTATCTAATTTCTCATCCGCATGCGTGCGTTTACCAGTTTGACTTTGACTTCCAATCACATCTAAAAGGTCATTGTGAATCTGATAAGCCTTGCCAAAATGTTGAGCAAAAGTTACTAAATGTTGACTGGCATGAGCATCTAGCTCACCAATAATAGCCGCAGCACGTGCAGCAAAGACAAAAAGTTCTCCCGTCTTCAGCGAATGAATGGCTTGAAGTTTGTCTAAGGTCATCTGATTGGCTTGGGCTTTCATATCATCTAATTGACCTGCAACCATCCCTAAAGAACCCGCTGATTGGCTGAGGGCTATCACAAGTTGAATACGTTGATCGCTTGTCAACAATTCATCTTGAGCAATCAAACCAAAGGCATCCGTCAATAATGCATCGCCAGCCAAAATAGCTGTCGCTTCATCAAATTGTTTATGGTTGGTTGGTTGTCCCCGCCGCAAATCATCATTATCCATCGCTGGTAAATCATCATGAATCAGCGAGTAAGTATGAATGTATTCCAATGCCATAGCCGTTTTGAGACCTTTTTTAATTTGGTCTGAAGACTGGGCACTTAACATGGTTAATAAGAGAACCGGACGCAAGCGTTTGCCACCATTCTTTAAGGAATAAATCATCGGCTTTAACATCTCAATCGGTGTCATAACGTACCGTAATTGTTGATCTAAAGCATGTTCAAAAACTTCTCGCAATGCGTTTAAATTCTGCTTACTCATTTGTTTCACCATCTAACTCAATCTCACCCTGTTGGGTCATCATTTTAGCCACCGTTTGTTCGGCTTTCTCTAAACTATCTTGACAGTAGCGGCTCAAAGAAATCCCTTTTTGAAAAGCTGTTAGGGCTTTTTCCAAGGGTAATTCTCCTTTTTCCAATTGTTGGACAATCGCTTCAAGTTCCGCAAGAGCCACTTCAAAGGTTGGTTCCGTTGTCTTCTTAGTTACCATATTTGTCTTCTTCCTTTCATTCCTCTAGCTTGTTTTATTCATTCGAACGGCTGTCACTTGTGCTTGCGTTTGACCATCATGAAATTGGATTGATAACGTTTGCCCAATCTCTACTTCTTTTGCTGATAGAACGACACGCTTATCTTGACTGACAATCGCATACCCTCTTTGCATAATCTTCAAAGGACTGTATGCATCCAATAACGAAATTAACTTATCAACATATTTTTGATTTGCTTCTAATTGACTTGGAAAACGATTTTTTAATCGATAATCTATTTGGATAAGCGCTTGTTTAGCTTCTTGAATCTGCTTTGTCGGTTGTTGGGCAAATAACTGACTATTGAGTAGCGCGTGAGATTGGACTTTTTTAACTAAGTACTGATGCTGAGCCTGCATTAATCGCTGCTGTATTTTATCCAATTCTTGTAAGTAAGGTTGATATACACGTTGAGGCTGCTCTAAAACATAGGACTGATTGACCCGTTCTAACCGACGACGGTGAACACGCAGTTGTCCTTGCAGGGCAACCAACAAGCGATTTTGAAATTGATTAAGGCTACGCAAGACTTCCGCTAAGACCGGCACAGCTAGTTCTGCCGCTGCTGTAGGTGTTGGCGCCCGCAAATCGGCCACCAAATCTGCAATGGTTGTATCTGTCTCGTGCCCCACCGAAGAAATAACTGGCAAACTTGATGCCGCAATAGCACGCGCGACGGCTTCTTCATTAAAAGGCCAGAGGTCTTCAATCGAGCCTCCGCCCCGGGCTAAAATAATCGTATCAAATTCATCAGCCATAGCTTCAACTTGACGAAATGCCGCCACAATTTCAGCCGCCGCTTCGCTACCTTGAACTTTGGTTGGGAAAACCGTTACTCCTACGATCGGATAACGCCTTTTAATGGTAGTCAAAATATCGCGAATAACGGCCCCGCTTGGACTGGTAATGACAGCAATTTTGCGTGGAAATTTAACAAGTGCCTGTTTAGGTTGATTGAATAAGCCTTCTTGCGCTAACTTGGCTTTTAATTGTTCTAGTGCCTGATAAAGTGCGCCTACTCCATCTGGTTGTAATGACTCAATCGTCAGCTGATAAGTCCCAGTGGGCTCATACAAACTAATTCGGCCCATGGCCACTACCTTCATCCCTTCTTCCGGTTTAAAGGCTAATTTATTAAATTGATGGCGATACATGACGGCACTAATTCTTGCTGCATCGTCCTTCAAGCTAAAATATTGATGACTATTGGGACGCAAGCGAAAATTTGAAATTTCACCAATTACCCATACTTGACGCAAATAGGGATCGACATCGAATTTACGTTTTAGGTATTGAGTTAAGGCTTTAATACTTAAATAATTTGGTTGAGCCTGTTCTATGTTTGTTTGCGTGATCATCCGGTCACTTCCTTAATTAACTGTTCAAAATTAAGTTTATTTTGGCTACAGGCACACCGTATTGTTTGTTCAATCGACATAGCCACGGTCATAGGCCCTATTCCACCAGGTACTGTACTAATATAACTAGTTTTTTCTTTGACTAAATCGAAAGACACATCTCCGACTATTTTACCCTGTTCATTGATATTAATGCCTACGTCAACGACAACGGCACCCGGTTTAATATGATCGGGTCCAATCAGGTCAATCACACCTGCAGCCACAACCACAATGTCAGCATCCTTGGTATACGGTACTAGATCACCTGTTGCTTTGTTGCAAGAAGTAACCGTAGCATCGCGGTTCATCATCATTAAAGCTAAAGGTAACCCGACCACGGTACTGTTGCCAATAATACATACATGGCGTCCATGAGTAGGAACTTGATAGGCATCTAAAAGGGCAACAATGCCTTTGGGCGTACATGGAACGATTAATTCTGATCCTTCTGCTACCTTACCTAAATTAAATGGATGAACGCCTTCCGCATCTTTTTGATAATTTAAGTGATTCTCAACGGTTGCAGGATCTAAATGATCAGGTAATGGAGCTTGGATGATTATTCCGTGAACTTGCGTATCTTGATTTAATCGATGAATTTGTTCAAGTAGTTCTTTTTGACTAACATCTTCAGGTAAACGAATTAAATCAAATCCCATGCCGATGGTATGAGCCTTTTTTTCTTTTTGTCTTACATAGACTTCCCCAGCCGGGTTATCTCCCACTTTCACTACCACCAACTTAGGGACGATTTGATGGTTGGTTTTTAAATATTCCATCAATTTTTGATACCGATCGAATAAATTTTGGGAGATATGTTTCCCATCTAAGATTTGATAACTCATTGCCAACCTCCTTACTCACATTCCGTTATATTTTATCACATTATTGCTAACATAACTATCCGGTCATATGGATAAAAGAAAAACAACAAATGAGCCTATTCCTCCTTGTTACTTACGGAACAGACTACATTTGTTGTCAAAATTTCTCATAACTTAAGCTTGGGCTTTTAATAATTGCGCTAGAACTCCACTGACGAATTGACGCGACTTCTCATCACTAAACAATTTGCTGAGTTCAATGGCCTCATTAACAGCAACTTTAGCTGGAACTTGTTCTTCGGAGACCATCAACACTTCATAGAAAGCCACTCGTAAAATGGTCAAATCGATTTTAGCAATACGATCTAAGGTCCACTCATTCGTTAAATAGCGTGCAATTTCATGATCAAGTTTTTCTTGGTGTTCACTGACGCCCGTCACTAGTTGATTTAAATAGGTATCCTTAATTTCAGGATCGAAGCCAGCCTCAGGATCATTTCCTGCCATCATAGCAAATTCTAAGGCCGTTTGAGGATCTGTTTCTGCTAGTGGATTCACTAATTGGAATAAGGTTTGGACAGCTTTTTCACGTACTTGCCGCCGACTTAATTTATTATTCACTCCACTCACCATCTTCATCCTCTAAATGCAACATTGTTTGTGTTTTGTTCGGATCATTATCAATCGCAATCACATGTACATTAACCTGTGCAACGGTAATATCAGTCATGAACAAAACTTGCTCTTTCACTCGATTTTGAATATTCTGTGCTACTTGAGGAACTGAATAGCCATATGCGATATGAACCACTACATCAACGATCAAATCGTCACCGAGGCGACGAACTTTAGCCCCTGATCGAGAAGATTCGCGACCTAACAACTCGCTCACTTCTTTTTGGAAACTTACATGTAGTTTGTTGACACCTTCAACTTCTGTTGCTGCTTTTGCTGCAATTGTTTCAAGTACTTGAGTAGTAATATTTATCTCACCTAAAAAGGCTTGACTTGTTTGGATTTCTTGGGCTGAGTCAATTGGATTTGCCATTGCGCATCCTCCTTCATATTATTTTCACTGTTCCATTTTACCGGAGAATCTACGCTTTGACTAGATAATAATCAGATTCTTTGGACTTTTATTCAGTTCAATAACCCCATCAGTGGTGACCACTAAGTCGTTCTCAATACGTACGCCGCCTAGACCTTCAATATAAATACCAGGTTCATTCGTAATCACCATGTTTTCTTTGACGACGCCGTCTGGATTTTTGAAAGATACCGCTGGTAATTCATGTACGTTTAAGCCTAAACCGTGCCCAGTTGAATGACCAAAATACTGGCCGTAGCCTTTAGATTCAATATAATCTCGAGCCAAAGCGTCGATTTCTTTCCCAGTCATGCCAGCTTTAGTATGACGGTTCACTTCTTCATGGGCTTCAAGAACAATATGATAGATTTCTTCTAATTTTGGATCGATTGAACCAATCGCTATAGTCCGAGTCATATCTGAGGCATAACCTTTATAATAACAGCCATAATCAAGAGTGATGATATCACCCTCTTCAATTATTTTTTCACTCGCACGGCCATGCGGCATTGCTGAACGATAGCCAGAAGCCACAATCGTATCAAAGGACATACCACTTGCCCCTTTATCTTTAAGGAAACGCTCTAATTCGTTAGCGACTTGAATTTCTGTCATACCCACTTTAATGTACTTCAAAATATGGTCAAATGATTGATCAGTAATTTCACAAGCTTCTTTAATGATTTCAATTTCACTATCTTCTTTAACTTGACGAATATTTTCCACGAGGCCACGGGTTTCAATAATCTTTGCTTTGAACAATTCTTTTATCGCTAGATAAGTAGAAACCGTCATGTGATCAGCTTCAATCGCAATTGTTTTTAAGTCTAGCTCGCTAATTAAATCAGCTACCTCAGCAAAAATAGGCTGTTTATTTTCTCTGATCGTATAGCCTACAGCTTGATGGCTAGCTTGTTGCATATAGCGAAAATCAGTAATGAAATAGGCCTCTGTTTGCGTAATAACAGCCACCCCAGTTGTTCCGGTAAAATTTGCTAAATACCGTAGATTTAATAAATCGGTTACCAAAAGTGCCTCGATATGTTCTTCCACTAATCGAGCACGTACTTGTTCTAATCGTGACATGAGCATCCCTCTTTCTTATTTCATCTAAAACATTATAGCAAAATTAGCTGTCTAATTAAATTGCTTCATGGTATTTAGTTAGAAGCTTCCGCTTCTGAAATATCGAAAGATAGACGATGCCATTCAAGGTCAATGGTCAAAGGGGGCAAATCGTGACTTTCGTGCCACTCATAATCATTCCATTTTGAACTTAATTGCCACTGAATCCCCTGAGGTTGAACCGAAACCTCTCCTTGATTATAGAGATAGGTCTGCTGATGCATTACTTTACTGAATTGAAACATTCGACCAAAACTAACTTCAGTTTCACTGTTTATCTCTTGTTCTGCCAACCATTTCATAATTGTTTGTGACCAAGCATTGTTGGGTAAAAGCTGTGGGCCCAAATTCGGTACGAATTCTCCCATTACTTGTTCCTTCGGCCAAGCCGGTTCAGCTAGCGAGTCCCACTGAGGACCCAAGTAGACATCAATCCAATAAAGACCACATGCTCGTCCTTGTTTATTGTAAATGATGCCATTTTGTTGAGACCCATCAGCCACATTTTCTTCTGTTGCCAAATTGGAATGAATTAAAGCTTCCATTTGGTGCTGGATATATTGTCGATCTTGGTCTAAATTTTGAATCAGTTCGCTTTGGTAACGGTGACGCGCCAAAGTTGCTTGAATATGGGCTGCGTAGTAGGCTTGATAATTTCTAGCTCTAACTAATTGAATTTGAGCTGACAGGAGAAAAGCCTGAATCAGTAGATGTGAAAACACCATAAAGACTAAGATTATAGGCAAGACGATGCCTCTAACTTTCATTGGTTTCATCAATGTCCCCTTTGCTTTGAACTGATAGGCTTCCCAAAAATTCTTGTCCATTGTCAAACTCAAGCCCAATCCACAGGAGTTCTTGGTCCAAGACAAGCCACCATTTATTAACCCCATATAAATAAGGCTGAAAACCGGGGCGTTTATAAATTTTATGGTCCTCTAGCTTTATAGAAAAACGCCGTATATACCGTCCTCGCCTTTGAGATAGATGAATTCCTGTTGAATCAACGTTCTCTACCTGATAATGAGCTAACTCTTGGTTTAATACTAAGAGAAATTGTTGCCAGTCGTGATAGCGATCCTCAACGACTTGAGTTTGCATTCCTCGATAGGTTTGCATACTTAAGGTCATCAATTCGATAATCAAGGCCATGACAAATAAGGAAAAAATCATTTCTAATAACGTAAAGCCTGCAAACGATTTCGTCTTTATTGGATTTGCCATATTGCCAACTTCCTTCCATCGCTAAGATCGATCTCACAACCTTTTTCCGTTAGTGAAACATCCGTAATAGCTAACTGTGTATCTTGCTCAAACTGAACAATAATGGCGTTTATGAATGAATCTTTCTGATCACTCACATCTTGATCAATCGCTATTTGGCATAATTGATCTAAGGCATACCAAGCTTCCTCCATCTGCTTTGCTTGGCGTACCTTGGCTAAACTTTGATACATGGTTGGTAAATATAAACCTAGCATAAGGGAAAATAGACATAAACCTATCAGAGCTTCTGCAAGAATAAATCCCGCCTTATTTGATAACAAATTTACCACTTCCTAATTGAAATACGAGTTGTCGAGATTGTTTCAACGAAGGATTATAAAAACGGATCGTTTTGAATTGGGAAATTCGTCCGTTTGGTAAATAATAAAACTGATAGTTAGTCTGCAGCTGCCAATCACCTACCATTTCAACCTTACTAATCAATTGGCGGTTTTGTACCATAGTCATGGATTGATTTTCACTCGAGAAATTAATGGTTAATTGAGCCCGATGCAAGATGGCTTGATCTTGGCCCCAATTTATTTGATCACTTAATTGGCGAAATAGGCGTTGACCTTCCATTTCCATGGCTATTTTGGGGTTTATCTTGATTTGTAAACAAACAAGAAACATAGCTAACAAACTAAAGACGATTAACATTTCGATTAAGGTATAGGCTTTTAATTTCATCTTAATTAGGAATACTAATCGGTAAAGTAATCGTCGTATCCGGATTTAATTTTAACAAGCGGCCTGCTTCTTCAACTTGTTTGTTAGTAATATAGCCTTGATCAGCCAGTTCACTCAAACTAACTTGATTATCATTTTCAACGAGTTGATAAGTATGAACTTGAGTTTCAATAATTTCAGCAATATTGACCTTCGACTGAGTTTCTATTTTATTCTTTTGGCCCGCGATATTGGGTATGATAATGGCCATTAATATTGAAATAATCAGTAATACCACTAATAATTCGATTAAAGTAAAACCTTTCAACTGCTTAGAACGCTGACGCAAGAAATCACGCAAGACTGACATCATGTTCCCTCCTTATATGTTAAAATTATCCATTGTGAGCATTGGCAACATAAGCATGAGATACAGGGCTAAAATAAAGACAGCAATCAGAGCAAAGAGAATCGGTTGCAATAAGTTTAGTTTGCGCTCAAATTCTTCCAGTGAATCATCCCACAATTTATCAGCATAAAGACAACATTTAAAGCCAGTTTGACTGGTTAACTGTCCATGATAAATAACCAAAGGAAAGACGTCAGTAAACAGCTGAGTTTGATGTATGATAACTGGGAAGTCGATCCCCTTCATTAACTGGTTGCCAATTAAATCAAATAATTGACGTTGTAATCGATCAGTTGGGTTAGCTTGGACGATACTCACAATTTGTTGAAGCGAAAAACCAGCTTGAAGAAATTGGCCAAAATCTCGGGCCACTTTCTGAGTTAAAAATAATCTAGCCCATTTACGGGTCGGCCAAAACTGGGTCCAAAATTGCCATCGCTGTAAGGACGTTCGTTTCCTTAAGTAAGCATCTAATCCTGCAGCTGAAACAATAATTAGACTTAAGATAGCTAAACCAATTTGTGGTAAATAAGAAAAAAATTGAATTAAAAAACGCAAAAGGGGTTCTTTTTGATAGGTTTGTGGACTAATAAACGTCAATAAATTTGGCAGAATGAATTGGCGCATTGCGACTAATAGCCCTAGCAAAAAAATCAACAGGCAAATAGGGTAAAATAAAGTTTTACTTAATTTCTTTACAAATACCTGTTTGGCTAACAATTGTTGAGTCATTTGCCTCAACCCTTCTAGCAAACGTCCCTGTTGACGGGCAAAATAGACTTGACTCACAAGCTGATCGCCAAAACCAATCGTCTGAAGGACCTCTTCTATCTCTTGACCTTGATTGAGTTGTTCTTCCATGGTTGTCAAATGATTTTGCAAGTTTGGCAACAAGATAGGCAAAAAGGTCAAGGATTGACTAAGTGAAAAACCGCCATTTAATAACTCGGTTAAGGCTTTTAAAAATTGAATTTGATCGTTTAATGACAACTTAGATCTTTTCCCTTGACCCTTAAACCACTTCAAAATGGTAATAGGTTTTATCATCAATATACCCCTCTACCCAAGCTTTCAATAATTTATGATTTAAAGAATGAAACTGGTGGCTGATTGGCTGATTAGCCATGGCTTTTTTTAAGTTTTCACCTTCTAATAATTCCCAAATAGCAGCGCGTTTGTGGCTGATGGGGAGCCAATGACATCGACTCAAACATGGGCCTTGGCAAAAAGGACAAAAATACGGAACTAATCGTTGTGACACAATGCCGATTAAGGTTTGCTTCATCTGCTCCCTCGTGACTCTAAGTTCTTCGAGTCGAGCCAAAACCCCAAATGCGTCTTTAGCATGAATGGTGGCAACCATTAAATGGCCTGTTAAAGCAGCACGAATGGTCATACGAGCCGATTCTTCATCTCGAATTTCGCCAATAACCATGACATCGGGATGATGCCTAAGAGCCGATTTAATCAATAAATCATAACAAATTCCTGACTGTTCATTTATTTGTGTTTGCAGAAAGTTGGATTCGACAATCTCAACGGGATCTTCCATCGTTATCACTTGCAAGGGTCCTTCTTGAATGCGTTGGCGCAACAATTGATAGATAGAGGTTGTCTTACCTGACCCGACTGGTCCAGAGAAAATCAACAAGCCGCTTTTACGCCTAATTAATTGATTTAACGCCTCCACATCCCTGGGAAACATGGCGTGTAACTGGCCTAAGTCTTTTTCTACTTGAGCAATCAAGCGAATGACTAACGATTCCAATAACTTAAATGAACAAATCGTGGATAAGCGCAATTCAATCATCCCCTGCGGTAAACTTAAATGACAAACACCGGACTGAGGTTTACGTTTCTCCCCCACATCCATATCAGCTTTAAATTTCAAATAATTAATCACTTGTTGGGCTGCAGATACTTCTATCGATTGATGGAGTTCCAATTGACCATTTATTCGAAAATAGATTCGATAAACTTGCTGACCAGGAATGAAGTGAATGTCTGAAACACCTTTTTGCAAACCCAATGTGATCAGTTTATTCACCTCCGCCTCCATCATAATGCCCTCCTTTCTTACCTCAATCTATAATTAGGTAATAACAGGTCTATTCCATTTGCATGTTTTTTTGCTTTTAATTTCATGTTTGTGTACTTGAATTCGGGATTATGTTAGAATGTATGAGGACAAATGCGCACAAATAGCGCTGTTATTGTGAATATAAAGGAGAATTTTTTATGATATTTAAAATCACTTACCAAGAAAGTTTAGCCCAAGTCCCTTTGAGAGAAAACACTAAGTCTATGTTCTTAGAAGCAACTGACAAAGTTGAAGCACGGGCGAAATTTTCAGCAAATACACCATACAATATTGAATTTATTCAAGAAATCTCAGGAGCTCACCTTCAGTATGAACGCGAGCATAATGCTGATTTCAAAGTGATGGAATTCTAATATGCCAGTTACAATTAAAAATAATGAAACGGGAGTCTTTGCCTTAGGTGGTCTCGGTGAAATTGGGAAAAATATGTATGGTGTCCAATTTCAAGATGAGATTATTCTTTTAGACTGTGGGATTATGTTCCCCGAAGACGACTTACTCGGTATTGATTATGTGATTCCCGATTTTCAATATATTATTCAAAACAAACACAAGGTTAAAGCCTTGATTATCAGTCACGGACACGAAGACCATATCGGTGGAATTCCTTTCCTTCTTCAACAGATCAACGTACCAATTTATGCTGGTAAACTAGCTAGTTCATTAATTCGTAACAAATTGACTGAACGCGGTCTCATGCGTGATGCTTCGATAACAGAAATTGATGAAGATACTGTTATTCGTTTTCGCAAAACCAGTGTAAGTTTCTATCTCACGACTCACAGTATTCCTGAAGCTTATGGTGTAGTTGTCAAAACTCCTCCAGGTAATATTGTCTTTACTGGGGACTACAAGTTTGACTTTACCCCAGTCGGTAAGCCAGCTGATCTCCATCGTATGGCTCGTATTGGTGAAGAGGGTGTCTTGGTCATGTTAGGCGATTCAACCAATGCCGAAATTCCGACCTTTACCAAGTCAGAAAAAGTTGTAGGCAAGGCCATCAAAAATATTATTCAACGTGTAGAAGGCCGAGTTATTTTCGCCACCTTCGCCTCCAATGTTTCCCGTCTAGAGCAAGTTGTCGAAACAGCTAAAGAAACCGGCCGCAAAATCGCCGTCTTTGGTCGAAGCATGGAAGCGGCTATTAAGACAGGAAAAGAATTAGGTTATATCAAAGACGACAATAACGATTTAATCATTGATGCTCGCGATATCAACCAATATCCAGCCGAAAAAATGATCATTCTTTGTACTGGTTCTCAAGGAGAACCCATGGCTGCTTTAAGTCGCATCGCCAATGGTACCCACCGCCAAATTGCTATTCAACCCAATGATACAGTCATCTTCTCGAGCTCACCGATTCCAGGTAATACCATTAGTGTTAATCGAGTGATTAACCAACTGAGTGAAGCTGGCGCTAATGTCGTCCACGGTAAAATCAATAATATCCATACCTCTGGACACGGTGGCCAACAAGAACAGCTGCTTATGCTACGCTTGATGAAACCTAAATATTTCATGCCCGTTCACGGTGAATTTCGCATGCAAAGTATTCAAGCTGATTTAGCGACGCAAACAGGAATACCTAAGGAAAACTGTTTTATCTTAGCCAACGGTGATATGTTAGCTGTGACTAATGAAAGCGCTCGGGTCGCAGGTCACTTTACCGCTCAGGATGTCTACGTCGACGGATCTGGTGTGGGTGACATCGGTAATATCGTTCTTCGTGACCGTAAATCCCTATCAGAAGATGGGTTAGTTATCGTAACAGCAACTCTAGATTATGCAAATCGTTCGCTAGTGAGTGGTCCTGATATCATGTCTCGCGGCTTCATTTACATGCGCGAATCGGGTGACTTGATTAACGATATTCAAGCAAGCCTTAAATCAGCCATTAATCGTCGCTTGAACGAAAGTGGCGCTACCGTTACTGAACGGATGATTCGTGAAACCATCTTCGAAACGATTCAACCCTTATTATTTGAAAAAACAGAACGAAGCCCAATGATTCTCCCAGTCCTTCTCGATGTCAACAAAGGCGTCCGCAAACGTAAAGTTCGCGTGGCAGAGACTGAGGAAACAAAAGCTTAATCAAGCATTAAAGAGCCTCGATTCTTTTTACTTCAAAAAGACCTAATAATAACTCAAGAAAAAACCTCTAGCTAACTATTTGTCTAATTGGCTAGCAAGCACTCTATGTGCCCTTCTTGCTTATTATTCGGTCTTTATTTTTTACTAGTCATACTTTATTGGCGCATTTACTTTCTTACAATCACTTACTTATCTGCCAGGAGGAATGCCCTTGATCAAATTAATTATTTTCGATAAAGATGGAACCTTAATCCACTTTCCTAATCGGTTGACTCAAGAAGCCGATGATATTATCAATGAAGTTTCTATTCGAATTAATCGGCCGATTTCTAAGGCTTCCATTAAACACCTTTTTCAACGCCTCCGCTTCTTTGGCCTTAAAGGGCTCACTCAACCACAAGTTAGTCACGGAATTGAACACTTACGCCGATTACCTGGCGGCGCTTCATTAGCTAATCGACTACACCAGAAAATCGGGCAATTAGTCCTAAAAAGTCACCAAAGTTCCAGCCAAATGATTGACGGAGTGGAAAATGTCTTATTGGCCCTCAAACATTTAGGTTATCAATTAGCGATTATTTCTGCCGATGATTTATTGGCCACTCATGCTTTTCTCGAAAAATATCACATAGAAAGTTTATTTGATGTCGTCGTGACGAGTGACCTCCTCCCCCAACAAAAACCGGATCCCGCTTTAATCAATTATGTCTTAAATCAACTTGATTTACCGGCTAATCAAGCTATAATGGTCGGTGACACTCAACCGGATATTATACTTGGCCAAAACGCTGGCTTAGCCTACACTATTGGTGTTTTGTCAGGATCTGGTAATCATGAGGATTTAGCTGAAGCTGACCTTATTATAGAAAGTGTGGCTCAACTTTTTACCCACGATCAATTGAAACTTTTCAAACCTTAAGTATGTTGAAGGGATAGCCCCTTATTTTTCTGCAAACTGAGGTGTCCATTAAATAATTCGATACTCTAAGCCATAAAAAGAAGCAACTAACCCCTCTGTATGTTAGTTGCTTCTTTTAATTTATTATCGTACTTTTAAAGATCGCGATACTTCTCGCTTAATTTGTTTTTCCTTTAACGCATGTCGTTTATCATACTTATTTTTCCCTTTGGCTAGACCAATTAATAATTTAGCTCGTCCTCTAACTAGATAGACTTTTAATGGGACTAAGGTCATTGAATTTAATTTAACTTCTTGAGCTAATTTATTGATCTCTTGTTTATGTAACAAGAGTTTGCGGTCACGTAAAGGATCATGATTAAAGATATTTCCTTGTTCATAGGGACTGACATGGACATTTTTCAACCAAGCCTGGCCTTGGCGGATAGAAACAAAACCATCTTTTAAGTTAATTTTGCCACGGCGGATGGACTTGATCTCCGTCCCAGTTAAGACTAGGCCTGTTTCGATAGTATCGATTATCTCATAATCATGACTCGCTTTACGATTACTAGCTAAAGGTTTGTCATTAACTTTCATCACAAAACCTCTACCTTCTCTGTTCTAATTAACGTTTTCGTTTTTTACGACTAGTGGATTTTCGTCGCCCTTTTTGACTAGCATGTCCAGTTGGCTTGCTTGCATAGCGCGTCGACTTACCTTTCGCTGCTTCTTTGCCCCGTTTTTGTTTTCGATCAACTTTTTTTCGGTTGGTATTTAACCGCAAACTCGCTTGAAGTCGGGCTTTCTCTTCTTCATCGATAGCAACAGCTGAAACCAAAGCAAAATCAATTTCTCGTTCAGCGATATTGACTGCCACGACTTCAATTTCGACCTCTTGGCCAATTCGGTAAATATTTCCTGTCCGTTCCCCTACCAATAACATATGTTGTTGGTTAAATTGATAATAATCATCTTTCAAGGTCTGTAAAGAAACTAATCCTTCAACAGTATTCGGCAATTCAACAAAGATACCGAAAGAAGTCACCGAAGAAATAAGGCCGGTAAAACGCTGACCAATCTTGTCAGCCATAAATTCCGTCTTCTTCAAGGCATCCGTTTCACGTTCAGCGTCAACTGCTCGGCGTTCCATCTTAGATGAATGAACCGCTATTTCGGGAATTTTAACTTCTAATTCTTCAAAAGTCTTCTTGCTTAAAGCTTGATTAAAGTATAAATGGATCAAACGATGAACGATCAAATCCGGATAACGTCGAATAGGTGAAGTGAAATGAGTATAGTCTTGAGCAGCTAAGCCATAGTGCCCCTCCGGATTTTCACTATATTTGGCTTGCTTCATTGATCGAAGCATCATAGTCGAAACGACTTGTTCATAAGGACTCCCTTTGACTTTAGCTAAAGCTTCTTGAAGTTTCTTCGGCTCGATAGATTCCGTATCACCATATAGAATCACACCAAAAGTCGATAAGAATTCAGCAAACCGATTCATACGGTCGACATCGGGCTGTTCATGGATCCGATAAATAAACGGTAGTTCCTTGAGAGTATAATGTTTAGCCACCGTTTCATTGGCAATCAACATAAAGGATTCAATGAGACGTTCAGCTACATCCCGTTCACGCAAATGAATGGCGAGCGGATGTCCTTCTGGATCCACCTCAATCTTCGCTTCGGGAGCATCGAAATCTAAAGCTCCCCGTTGATGCCGTTTCTGCGCTAAGATCTCATGTAGTTTAACCATTTGATCAACCATCGTTAATAAATCTGGATATTTAACGCGAGTTTCTTCATTTCCATGGATCATTTCATTGACCTCGGTGTAAGTCATCCGATAACTAGAATGAATCACACTTGGGAAAATGGCATGTTTCACCACCTGTCCCTTCATGTTAATGATCATTTGACAGGTCAACGTTAATCGGTCTTCATGAGGATTTAAAGAACAAATACCATTCGATAAACGCTGAGGTAACATAGGGACCACCCGATCAGTTAAATAAACTGAAGTCCCACGTTCAAAGGCTTCGCGGTCTAAAGCACTATTTTGCGTCACATAATGCGACACGTCAGCAATGTTAACACCCAGTTCAAAATCCCCATTGTCTAATTGTTGTAAGGAAATCGCATCGTCTAAATCCTTCGCATCGGCTCCGTCAATGGTAATAACTAAGGTATCTCGTAAATCCCGTCTTCCTGTCAAATCTTGAGCAGGAATGACTTGCGGAACAGCCGCTGCTTCAGCAAGTACATCTTCAGGAAACTCATGAGGAATTCCCTTCTCATAAAGAATCGCCAAAATATCGACACCCGGAGCATCTTTATAGCCCACTTCTTTGGTCACTAAGCCTTCTAATTCATTAGGCTTGGATAAGGTTGGATAGGCTGAAATCGTAACCACACAAATAGTATGGTTAGCAGGGAAAAGGCCTGATTCATTAATCCAAATGGTCACTGCATCCGAATAATCCCCCTGTGGCTTAACATAACCAATATAGCCCGTAGCTTGACGTTCCTCTTGATTATGGGCAAAAAACTCTCCTACCATTTGAGCCACACTACGCTCTAACACGCGCTCAATACGAGCCTCAGATCCTTTACCAGTAATGGGATTAACCTCACGAATAATCTTAGCTTCAACTCGATCGCCTTGCATAGCATTTCCCGCTTGACCCCGCGGAACAAAAAGATCTGCTTGTTCCGGACCCAGGTCAATAAAGCCAAAGCCCTTATTATTTGCTCGGTAAACACCCGTCACGGTGCTAGTCAATTGTTTGAGACTGAATCTCCCTTGCTTATCCACTTTGATTTCACCAACACGCTCTAAAAAAGCAACCGCTTTAATCAACTGTTTATAATTGCGAGAGCCACTTATATTTAGGCGATGAGCCATATCTTCAACCGCAAAGCTCCGTTTGGGTTCTTGAGCTAATACATCCAAGATGGCTTTTTCATGTTTAGTTAGGGTCATTTGATTTCCCTCATTTCTATTTTTCGTTTTGGCTAATAAAAGCTAACATATCACTCTCAAAGTCCTGGCGTTGACGATTGACCGTGATGACATGCGAATTGTCTGGATAGTCATGATAAGACACTTGGGCATTCACTAAGGCCATCTTTAAATCAGGTCCAACCGTTGGTCTGACGAGTTCATCTTGGCCAGACTGAGCGATAAAATAGGGTTGGACAATTTCTGGCAAATCCGCCTGAAAAGATTGAACAAACGCCTGCAATTGAGCCATTTGCCCAAGATGAGCCGCCAAAATACGGTCATAATCTTGCTCAAAGGAAGCTAAACGGTTTGTTTTAATCGCTAACTGACGACAGTAGAGCATGAAGGCTTGACTTAAATCAAGCGGGCCAGGACAAACCGGTGAATTAAAAGATCCCCCTGCTTGAATAGCCAATCGAGTTTGGCTTAACAAGCGAGCCGCATAAATCCCACCTAATGAAAGTCCAAAAACCATTATTTGCTCATGTTGAGCCTTTAGCCAATTATAAGCAGCTTGAGCATCTTGCCACCATTGCTCGGGCGTCTGCACTAATAGGTCCCAATAATCTCCAGTCGCATGTCCACTGAATAGAGGACACAAAACAGAATAGCCTGCTTTATTTAAGCATCGAGCTAACAAATTCACATCATAGGGAGACCCTGTATACGCGTGAAAGAGAATAATTCCTACGTGCTGCCTTTGCCCAGGTAAATATAGGGCACCTTGAAGCAAATTTTGATTCATACTGTTACCTCCTCACCCACTGAAACTATTGTACCTAATCTTTGCCTTTAATTAAACCGATAGACTAGCCCTAATAAATAAAAAAAGCTCCGACTTTCATCAGAGACTTCCTTAACTTCTTTATTTAGCTGAGAACATCGCTAACGCAATTGCTAAAGCGAAGAAAATAACGCCTAAAACAACCGTTGCTCTTATTAAAAACGCTTCAAAACCACGCGCTTTTTGTTTGACTAAAGGATTCTCACCAGACGCTCCAGTTAAAGAACTTGCGGCATTGCTCTTAGAAGGTTGCATAACAACTAGAATAATCATAAGAATTGATACGACAATTAAGGCCGTCAATAAAGCACTATACATGGGTAGACCTCCCTCTTTAAAATCTCTATGAAACATCATACCACAGAATACTTCCATTAGCTACACGCTAATCAAGAAATAATTTTTCATCGATAATATCAAAAAGTTTCCTACAATTTCAGCAACGAAGCAAGTTTTCCTTCTCTTTATTTTAATATTTTCTTAAAAAACCACCGTTTTAAGAAAGCTTATTCCGATTATATTTTAACGAATAATCGTTAAAAAAAGACAAAATCAGTCAAAATATTTGACAAAATATTTCAGATAAAACGTGCAATTAAAACCACTTATTCAGAATCGTATCATTTGAAATTGAATCAAAATCATTATATATTTTAGGCAACAACAAGAACTGTTGTTAAAACAAAATATAACCAAGGAGTGAAGCAAAATGAGTAAAAAATTTGTCTATGGAACATATCCTAACGTACAGAGCGCCCAAGAAGCTGTCGATGTATTAGTGAAAAATGGTATTCCCGAACAAAATATTTCATTGGTCGCATCTCCTGGCATTCTCGACGGTATTAATAGTCGTGCAGAAGCCTTAACATTAGATGAAATCACTCACCACAATAATCATGATTGGTGGGATAGTTTCTTAGGTTTATTCTCACCGGCTGATCCTGAATATCAACAACAAGAAATTGACTTTGCAGCCTATGAACGTGATGTCCAAGAAGGTAAAGTATTAGTCGCAGTAGATCGTGATTTTGAAGCTCAAACTTTAGGTTTACATACTAATCAATATCAAGAAACAAATCGTTATGCTGACGAAAACTTCGTTCATGGCGATCAATACAATCATGACTTAACTGATGACCACCAAACAATTCAATTACATGAAGAACAAGTCAATGCCCGTACAGAATCTGAAGTTGTTGGGGACGTAGAGATTTCAAAAGAAGTCGTTACTGAAACTAAAACAATCGAAGTTCCAGTAGAAAAAGAAGTTCTTAATGTAACACGTCGCGACGTTCATCAAAAAGCAGATGATCACGCTTTTGATGGTTTAGAAAATGAAACCATTTCGATCCCATTACGCGAAGACAAAGTAAAAATCGATCGTGAAACCTTAGTTACAGAAGAAGTGGATATCGACAAATCAGTTGAACGATCTAACCGAGTATTTAATGAAGAAACCCGTAAAGAAGTTTTAGATATCGATAAAGATGAAACCATTATTGCTCGTGATCAAGAAAAACATCCATTACATTCTGAACACGAAGATATTGTTGATCGTATTGAAGACGATCGTTTATAAGCCAAATAAATGCCCTCTCTCAGGCCTCTGCTAGAAAACTAGCAGAGGTTTTTTGGGTTTCTACTCTGGTTTAACCAAGAAATGAATAGACTTAAACAAAGGCTTAGAATTCCGCCACCTAATATTGCTAGTCGATACCACTCTACTCCGTCTGTAATAAACAAAATATAAAGATATTCGCCAAGATGTCTCAGATAATTCTTATCTTGCCAATGACTAAGATGAAGATTCGCTTGACCTGAACTTGGCCAAACCAAGATACGCAAAAAAATAGAAAAATAATACGACAAAATAGCTAAGAGCCAAGTCAATATACCCCAAATCATACATTTTAGAGGTCTAGCTCCTGCATTAGTCTGCCAAACTACTATTAAAAATAGCGGAATTAGCCAAGGCCCCCAGGCTAGAAAATAATAAAGAAGGCCACTCAAATGAAGACTGACTAACCCACTTTGATAGTAATCGTCTATGAAACCAAATGCCAAAGCTACAAGTACACACTTTCTGGCCAATATATGCTTACTCATTATTGTATCTCCCTTTGCTGAAAATAAAAAAAGAGGACAAGGTTCGAAAACCCTGTCCTTTCAATATTTATGATTAAGCTTTAACGATGTTAACTGCTTGAGGACCACGTTGACCTTCTTCGATATCGTAGGTTACTTGTTGGCCTTCCTCTAAAGTTTTGAAGCCTTCACCTTGGATAGCTGAGAAATGTGCAAATACGTCATTTCCATCTTCACCAGTGATAAAGCCAAAACCTTTGTCTGCGTTAAACCATTTAACTGTACCGTTATTCATAAATGTTTCCTCCTGTGTGCGATTCGCACGAATTATTGTTGCAATACCATGTTGAAAATTTTAGGGGAATACATCACTTGAAAAAGCGGTAAAGCCTAGAAATTTTATAACTTGTTACTACAAAAATGATAATACTACATTCTTTCGACTATGTCAAATTAATACAACAATATATCGAAAAATTTTTTAAGAAAGTTTTGCGTTTTAGAAGAAAGTTGCTACGACTAAGATAGCCATTGAAATAATAATGGTCACTACAACTAATTTTGCCACATATTTGTACCAAATTCCTAAGTCGATATTGGCTAAAGCTAATGCACCCATCATGATACCATTGGTTGGTGTAATTAGCCCTACCACCCCTAAAGCTGATTGATAAGCGGTAATAACTAAGTGAGCACCAACCCCGACAAATTCACCTAATGGAGCTAATAATGGCATGGTTGCCCCAGCTAAACTTGATGAACCTGAGATGAGGAATGACATAGGTAGGTAGAATAAATACGTTAAGATAATAAAGACTTGTTCAGATAAGCCCGCTAAGCCTTGTTCACCCCAGTGAAGAACAGTAGCTGTAATCATACCTTCATTCATAACGACTTGGATACCACGAGAGATACCACAGATAAGCGCAACGCCGATCATGTCACATGCACCTGCCATAAAGGCTGAAATGTAATCTTCTTCGGATAAACCATACACAATGCAAATTAGGATAGATACCGCGAAGAAAAGCATAGTGATTTCAGAGAAGTACCAAGTTCCTAAAGCAGCTGTATGTTTAAAGATAAAGCCTAAGAATGGAAGACCCACCAAGAATTCATTTAATTTATCAAAAATCGTAATACCAAATTCTGGCCAAGGAATTAAGCCTAGAATCATGATGACGAACGTCAACATAAAGATCCAAACGACCACTTTTTGTTTCGATGACATCTCTTCAATTTGCGGTTTAACTTTGAAGTTGGCTTCATCAAATTCTCGGTTATGATAAACCAATGATTTTGTAGGATCTTTTTGAATTTTACTTGCATACGAATAAACAGCAATAATAGACACACCCGTAATTAAGACAAACATAATCGCCCGCCAGATAAAGCCTTCCCCTAAACTAATACCGGCAATATCAGAAGCAATCCCGGTTGCAAATGGATTTACTGTTGAAGCTAAACATCCCGCATTCGAACCGATTAGGATAACCCCTATTGCCGTCAAAGAGTCAAAACCGCAACCAATCATGACTGGAATTAACAAAGGATAGAATGCCATGGTTTCTTCTGCCATCCCATAAGATGAACCACCTAAAGCAAAGAGAACCATCAAAATAGGAATTAATAATTTTTCCCGACCTTCATATTTTTTGATAACATTGGCGATTCCTGCATCAAGGGCTCCTGTTTTGTTTACAACACCCAAAAAGCCACCAATAACTAAAATAAACAAGGCAACATCGATTGCTTGAGAGGTCTTTTCATTACCAACCATCCCAATAACGGGAGCCATTAACACATCATAAAGACTTTGTTGGTTAGCTTTCACTTGATGATATGTTCCCGCTACATATTGACCTGCTTCATTCACATCATAATCACCAGCTGGAATAATCCAAGTTAAAATTGCTAGAAAAATAATTAAAATAAATAAGACCGTATAAGACGTAGGCATTTTAAAACGACGTTTTTTCTTTTCCATTTTTACTTCTCCTTTTTGTATATATTTTCACAAGTTGATTTATGCTAAATAGCTAGCCTCCCACTTTCGTTTCTTACACACTTCAAGTTACAAAATTATTATATCCGATTTAGAATGCGCTTTCAGTTAAGTTTTTCTCATAATAATAATCTATTATTCATTATATTCTAATCGAACCAGCAATAAAATAAGCTTAGCTTTCGCTAAGCTTGTTTAAATACTTCATTAAGGATGAAGCTTGACTTTGAAAATCCTGATAGCCGAGTTGGTGAATCGCTTCAAGGCGCTTTGGATTCTTCTCAATCCGTTTAACCTTGATGGTCCGACTTGGTTGAATGACATATACTTGCCCTTTTTTAGTTAAATCTTCTATCGTATCTAACGTTTGATTATAAACACGGTAGCGATTCTGAATACTGGTTACTAAATTGGGATAGGCTCGATAAACATTCCGAATGAGTTGAATATTGGACCGTTTCTTACGATAAGCTTTTGGTCGCGTTAACACCACAATTAATTTGTCAAAACCTAAACTCTGAGCAAATTCCACTGGAATACTATCAGCAATACCACCGTCAAGATATTTTACGCCATTCAAATCCACCATTTGCGATACTAGGGGCATGGATGATGTCGCCCGAAGCACTTCCATTTGTTGAAAAACATCAACAATATTCACATATTCAGCTTGTCCAGTCTCTACATTGGTAATTACCACGTAAAACGGAATCTTCGCCTTGGCAAAGGTTCCCTGATCAAAAACATCCAACTTAAAAGGCACCTCATAATAGGCAAACTGCTGATTAATCACATTTCCCGTTCGTAAAAGATGTCCTAATCCCATATAGCGCTTATCGGCAATATATTTTAAATTATAGCGAAGAGCCCTTCCAGGCTGCTTGGACAAAAGATTAACCCCAAACAAAGCCCCAGCCGACACACTGACGACGCCATCAATTTGAATATCCTGTTCCATCAAAGCATCCAGAACACCAGCCGTATAAAGCCCTCGCATCCCGCCGCCTTCTAATACTAATCCTGTCTTCATACTAACTCCTTATTCTGTATCGAGTGGTAATCGTTTGCTTGGTTTGGGAAAAGCCAATTCCAAAGCATCTCGTAATGGCTTAGGCAAAGTTAACTCACGACAATCCAAATTATCCTTCATATGATTTAATTGACTTGTTCGCGGAATTGCGACCATGTTAGATTGACTCAGCACAAAGCTTAACAAGACCTGATAGACCGAAATACCTAAACCGTCTGCCACCTCAATCACTGTCGGATGAGTCAATAATTCTTTCTGCAATAGACCCGCTTGAGCCAAAGGACAATAGGCCATGGTCACAATTCCTTGCTGATCCTGATAAGGTTTGAGAGCATATTCTATTCCCCTCGACCCTAAATGGTACAAGACTTGATTAACCTGGCATGCTTGGCCTAATGAAAGACTAGCTAATTCTTGCATATCTTCCAAATCAAAATTCGACACACCCCAGGCTTTAATTTTATTTTTCTCCTGCATCCGCGTTAACATCTCAATCGTTTCTTCTAGTTCAGTCTCGCCACGCCAATGATAGAGATATAAATCTAAATAGTCTGTTCCTAAACGTTTTAAAGAACCATCAAGACTTTGTTCTAAGTCTCGCTGATTCGCATGCTGGGGTAAAACCTTTGAAACAAGATACAATTTATCTCGATCATAAGGCTTAATCGCTTGACCCAACAAGGACTCTGCTAGTCCTTCACCATACATCTCAGCCGTATCCAAAATCGAAATTCCCGCTTCAATCGCATACTGAAGACAGGCTAACTCTTGTTCTCGATTATGGGGATTTTCACCCAAATACCAAGTTCCTATTCCTAAAGTACCCTGATCTAATATTGAACTCATCTTCAACCCCTCCATCTTCTGACCCTTTCATTATAAACCCAGAAGAAAAAAGACGCACATAAGAACTCATCTTGCTTCCGAAAACAACAAGCAAATTCATTTCTCTTTATCATATTTCTTTTATTAACTAAAACTAGCATTCTTGAACTATACTAATTTAATCTACCAAATTGCGAAGATTATTCCAAGTCTTTATTGATCTGCTTAATTTTATACTCAGACCAGAGCATCTCTGGTACAAGAATTAAAAGAAATAGAAAAATTAACTCGAATAATACATCAAGAACATGGTTTCCCGTTGAGCTCAATAGTGTTTGATTAAACAAAATATTATGATTCAGAATTAATTAATTAAATGTAATATTTATATTATCCTTTTTCATCAACACTATCGCTTACAAGCATAATATAGAATAATTCTTCGAATTTTTTATTCAAAGCCATACAAATTAAGCATGCTAACTTTGCTGTAGGTGTATACTGTCCCGTCTCAATTGATGAAATTGTATTTCTTGATACGCCAACGAGCTCAGCCAATGTTGCTTGAGATAGATGAAGCTCTTTCCGAACTTCTTTTAGGTTATTTCTTAGTATGATTTTGGATTCCATACTATAGCCCCGCCAAAAAATAATAGGCGGCAATGAACCCTGCTAGTAGCAAACCTACCACTAATAACAAATGTTTTAAATTTTTCTTCATAAGATACTTGTAAAATTCACCAGCCGCTAGCGAAATACAAACAATGGCAAAAATATCATAGAAATTTTGATTATGAGAATCGCGGATACCCGATACAAGACCTGCTAAGGCAATCAGAGTACTTGAGATCCAAACACTTGATTTGTCTCTCAGAAACACGTTTCGTTCATCATTTTTTTCTTGTTGGGCTATCTTTAAAATGTCTTTAGAATTCATAAATAATCCTCTCTTTTGCCAAGTTTACTTTGCATAAATAGTATATCACTGTAGCATATTTTTTCAATATGTGTGATTATTTTTTCTATTAATAACATCATTGTTAGCAACTTCCAAAGCCATTATCAATAATGCTTTTTTCTTAATATATAAAAGAAAAATAAGATCTAGTCCTAGTACGGTCTTTAGCACAAACCATTAGCTGATTTGCTGCAATCTAACGTTGAATAAATAAAAACAAAACAATCAGAATAGTGTTCAAAGATACTTTGTGCACATCTCTTTGTAGCATCTATGATGCGTACAAAGAGAATAACAAAGTAAGTTTCAAGACCTTGGCTTGAAACGGTCTCACTATTAGATTGTTTTGTTATTTTGTGGCCTATATTATTCAAAATATCCGAAAATAAAATAAACGACTTAATCCTAATGGTTATGAGGACATCACGACGCGCATCTCTTTGTAGCATCTACGATGCGTACAAAGAGAGTAGTCATGTGAGTTCTAAGACCTTGGCTTAGAACGGTCCAACCATTACAGGTTAAGTCGTTTTATTTATAGATTTATTAGCTTATTTCTTTAAGTTGTAGAAAGATTTTAATCCTTCGTATTTAGCCACTTCACCTAATTCATCTTCGATACGTAATAATTGATTGTATTTAGCAATACGGTCAGTACGTGATAATGAACCTGTTTTGATTTGGCCAGCATTAGTAGCTACAGCAATGTCCGCAATTGTTGAATCTTCCGTTTCACCAGAACGGTGAGACACAACAGCTGTATAACCAGCTTTTTTAGCCATTTCGATGGCATCGAATGTTTCCGTTAAAGTACCGATTTGGTTAACTTTAATAAGAATTGAGTTACCAATTCCTTTTTCAATACCTTCAGATAGTTTCTTAGTGTTAGTTACAAATAAGTCATCGCCGACTAATTGAACTTTTTTGCCAAGACGGTCGGTTAATAATTTCCAACCTTCCCAGTCATTTTCATCCATACCATCTTCGATAGTGATGATTGGGTATTTGTTAACTAATTCTTCAAGGTAATCCACTTGTTCAGCAGAAGTACGTTTAACGCCTTTATCCCCTTCAAATTTAGTATAGTCATAAACACCATCTTCATAGAATTCAGAAGCGGCACAGTCAAAACCTAAGAAAACATCTTTACCTGGTTCTAAACCAACGGCTTTAATTGCTTCTAAAATGGTTTCAACACCGTCTTCAGTTCCTTCAAATGAAGGAGCAAAACCACCTTCGTCACCGACAGCGGTAACTAAACCACGTTGTTTTAAGATTTTAGCTAATGAATGGAAGATTTCAGCACCCCAACGTAAAGCTTCTTTGAAAGTTGGTGCTCCCACAGGCAAGATCATGAATTCTTGGAAAGCGATTGGAGCATCAGAGTGTGAACCACCATTTACAATATTCATCATTGGTGTTGGTAATACTTTCGTATTGAAACCACCTAAGTATTGATATAAAGGTACATTTAAGTAGTCAGCTGCTGCTCTTGCTACAGCGATTGATACGCCAAGAATCGCATTTGCACCTAATTTACCTTTGTTAGGAGTACCATCTAATTCGATCATCAATTGGTCGATAGCTTGTTGTTGTAAAACATCAAAACCTAAAATAGCTTCGGCAATAATTTCATTTACATTATCAACCGCTTGAGAAACACCTTTACCATTGTAGCGTGTTTTGTCTCCATCACGTAATTCAACAGCTTCATATTCACCTGTAGAAGCTCCAGATGGAACCATACCGCGACCAAAAGCACCGCTTTCAGTGTAAACTTCCACTTCAATTGTTGGGTTACCGCGTGAATCTAAGACTTCGCGTGCGTAAACATCGGTAATAAATGGCATAATTTTTTCTCTCCCTTTATTTCTTGATAGTATCCGAAGATCCTACCTAAGTTATATTTTAATATTAAATGACTTTCTTTAAAAGCAAATTCCCGTTTTATCTAATAATTAGACTTTCACCGGTCATTTCTTTAGGTTGGGCTAGATTTAATAAATCTAACATGGTTGGAGCGATGTCCGCAAGACGACCGCCCTCTCTTAGTTGAATCCCTGACTTAGTGACGATAACGGGCACAGGGACCGTAGTATGAGCCGTATGAGGTTTACCTTCTGGTGTGGTCATGGTTTCAGAGTTACCATGATCAGCAAAAATAATAGCTGCTCCACCTTTGGCAAGAATAGCATCGACCACTTTACCCAAGTTTTCATCTACTGCTTCAATCGCTTTAATGGTTGGTTCTAACATCCCTGAATGACCAACCATATCTGGATTGGCAAAGTTAAGAATAATCGCATCGTGTTCATCATTGAGAATGCTTTGGTATAACGCATCGCCTACTTCGTAAGCACTCATTTCCGGTTTCAAATCATAGGTTGCTACTTTAGGTGAAGGAATCAAAATCCGATCTTCACCAGGAAATTCCTCATTGCGCCCACCATTCATAAAGAAGGTGACGTGTGGATATTTCTCTGTTTCAGCAATTCTTAATTGTTTCAAGCCTGCTTTAGATAATACCTCACCAATAACATTGGTCATAGGAATTGGTGGGAAAGCGACTTCGGCCACAATACTTGGATTATACAAAGTCATGGTTACAAATTTAACATTCTTGGCTTTTTGACCGCGATCAAAATGTTCCCAAGTTTGATCAGTAAAGGCATTAGACAATTGAATGGCCCGGTCTGGTCGGAAATTGAAGAAGATGATTGCATCATTATCTTCAACCATAGCCACAGGTTGTCCGTTTTGCGTGATTACCGTTGGTACAATAAATTCATCGAAAACCTCTTTTTGATAAGAAGCTTCAACAGCTACTTGAGCTGATTCAAAGCTTTGACCTTTGGCACGCGCAATGGCGTCATAAGCTAATTGAACCCGTTCCCAACGTTTATCACGATCCATCGCATAATAGCGGCCAGAAACAGTCGCAATTTGCCCTAGACCCATTTCTCTCAATGCAGACTCAAGTTCTTGGATATATCCCAAACCAGAATTTGGTGCCACATCGCGTCCATCCATAAAAGCATGGATATAGACTTTATCAATTCCTTTCACTTTAGCTGTTTCAACTAAGGCTAATAAATGATTGAGATGACTGTGAACACCTCCATCGGAAACAAGACCAAACAAATGTAAAGCAGACTGATGGCTAAGCACATGACTAAAAGCCGCATTTAAAGCTGGATTCGTCTCAAATTCACCATCTTGAATGGCTTTATCAATACGAGTCAGACTTTGATAAACAATCCGTCCAGCCCCAATATTAGTATGCCCTACTTCTGAATTTCCCATTTGACCATCAGGAAGACCAACGTCTAGGCCTGAGGCTTTTAAAGTTGTATGGGGAAAAGTCTGATAGTAGCGATCGAAATTAGGTTTATTTGCTTGAGCGACGGCGTTGCCTTCCACTTCTGGACGCCAGCCAAAACCGTCTAGGATAATAATGGCTACTGGGGCTTTACTCATTATTTGACAGCCTCCAATAGTGCTAAGAAAGAATCAGCTTGCAAACTAGCGCCACCAACTAAGGCTCCATCCACGTCAGGGCAAGCCATATATTCAGCAATATTTTCAGGTTTTACTGAACCACCATACTGAATGCGAACACTTTCAGCTGTTTCTTGATCAAAATCACCAGCCACAACTTGACGGATGGCTGCACACATCTTTTGGGCATCATCTTTAGTAGCTGACTTACCTGTGCCAATGGCCCAGATTGGTTCATAAGCAATCACCATTGAGGCTACTTGCCCCTTAGTCAGTCCTTGAAGAGCGGCTGAAATTTGTTTACCAACAAATGATTCTGCTTGACCAGCATCATAGGTTTCTAAACTCTCACCACAGCAAACAATAGGAACCATGCCATTACGGAAAATCGCATGGGCTTTCTTATTGATATCTTCATCTGTTTCGTGGAAATATTCACGACGTTCAGAGTGGCCAATAATTACGTAGTCAACACCTAAAGCACTCAACGCTTTAGGACTAATTTCGCCCGTAAAGGCACCAGCTTCTTCAAAATAACAATTTTGAGCAGCTACTTGAAGATCTGTTCCTTTTACCGCACCGGTCATATTTTCTAAAAATAAAGCGGGTGCTCCAACTACAGAATCAACTAAATCTTTGGCTGGAATTTTGTCTTTAACAGCTTGAATGAACTCTGCTGATTCTTGAGCTGTTTTGTTCATTTTCCAGTTACCTGCAATAATAGGTTTGCGTGACATTATGATACTCTCCTTTTTTGTAAAGCTAATGTTTGCGGCTTACTTGTCGTCAATTGACACGACACCAGGTAAATCAACACCTTCTAAATAGGTTAACGATGCCCCGCCACCTGTAGAAATATGACTAAATTTATCTTCATAGCCTAACTGGGCAACGGCTGCAGCTGAATCGCCCCCACCAACAATTGTCGTAGCATCCTCTAAGTCAGCAATTGCTTGGCAAACCCCTATTGTGCCTTTTGCGAAGTTTGGCATTTCGAATACACCCATAGGGCCATTCCAAACGACGGTCTTCGCATCTTTTAACACATCCGCAAACAATTCAACTGTTTTAGGTCCACAGTCAAGCCCTTGCCAGTTTGCTGGAATATCATCAATCGAAACCACTTTGATGTTGGCTTCGTTAGAAAAGGCATCTGCTACGGTTGTATCTACTGGTAAGATTAATTTGTCACCCGCTTGTTCTAACAAACGTTTAGCTAGTTCAATTCGATCTTCTTCAAGTAGAGATTGACCGATTTCTTTTCCTTGTGCTTTTAAGAAAGTGAAGGCCATACCGCCACCGATAATCACTTTATCAGCTTTATCTAAAAGATTTTCAATAACCTTAATCTTGTCGGATACTTTTGCTCCTCCTAAAATGGCTACGAATGGACGAACGGGTTGGTCAACCGCATCTCCTAAAAACTTCACTTCTTTTTCCATTAAAAAGCCAACCGCAGACTCTAAATGAGAGGCAATACCCACGTTTGAAGCATGAGCACGGTGAGCTGTACCAAAGGCATCATTTACAAAAACATCACCTAAAGAAGCCCAGTATTTACCTAATTCTGGATCATTACCAGATTCTTTCTTACCATCTAGATCTTCGTAACGGGTATTTTGAACTAATAAAACATCACCCGCTTTAAGTGATTTTACCTTATCCTCTAACTCTTGACCGCGAGTCACACTTGAAAACACCACTTCTTTGCCCAAGATTTGGCTTAAGCGTTCAGCAACAGGTTTCAAATCATTTTTAGCTTTATCTTCTTCAGTCTTAACTTTACCTAAGTGAGAGAAAAGAACCAATTTTGCCTGATGATCGATTAAGTATTTAATCGTCTCTAAAGAAGCTTGAATTCGATTTTCATCAGTAATCTTGCCATCTTTCATTGGAACATTAAAGTCAACCCGAACTAAGACTGTTTTGCCTTCAACTTGTAAATCCTTAATTGTTTTCTTTGCCATAAGATCCTCCTATATAGGTTTACTTATTTATCATAGAAAATGGCAGAGAAGCGTCAGCCCCTCCGCCATCAGTTGGATAGACGCTTTAATAAGTAAAACGCTATTCGATGATTATAATTTAGCGAAATATTCTAAAGTACGGATTAATTGAGCAGTATATGACATTTCATTGTCATACCAAGCAACTGTCTTAACTAATTGTTTGTCGCCAACAGTCATCACTTTAGTTTGAGTGGCATCGAATAATGAACCGAATGAAATACCAACGATATCACTTGAAACGATTGGATCTTCAGTATATCCATAAGATTCGTTAGCTGCTTCTTTCATCACTTGGTTGATTTCTTCAACTGTAACTGGTTTTTCTAAAACAGAAACTAATTCTGTTAATGAACCTGTTGCCACTGGCACACGTTGAGCTGCACCGTCAAGTTTACCATTTAATTCAGGAATAACTAAACCGATTGCTTTAGCTGCCCCTGTTGAGTTAGGAATGATGTTTTCAGCAGCAGCACGCGCACGACGGAAGTCTCCTTTACGGTGTGGAGCGTCTAAAGTGTTTTGGTCACCTGTGTAAGCGTGGATAGTAGTCATGATACCTTGAACGATACCAAATTTTTTGTTTAATACATCGGCCATTGGTGCTAAGCAGTTTGTTGTACATGATGCACCAGAGATAACTGTTTCATCACCTTTAAGGATTTCGTGGTTAGTATTGTAAACAACAGTTGGAACGTCGTTACCGCCAGGAGCTGTAATAACAACACGTTTTGCGCCACCTTGTAAGTGTAATTCAGCTTTTTCTTTTGAAGTGAAGAAACCAGTCGCTTCTAAGACGATTTCGACACCATTTTCACCCCAAGGAATTTCGTTAGGATTTGGTGTTGAGTAAACTTTAACTTCTTTGCCATTAACTTTGAAGGCACCATCTAACACTTCTACTTCACCATTGAAACGGCCTTGAGTTGTGTCATATTTTAATAAGTGGGCTAACATGTTAGCGTCTGTTAAGTCATTAATCGCTACTACTTCGATTCCTTCCAATTCTTGAATCCGACGGAATGCTAAACGACCAATACGTCCAAAACCATTAATACCAACTTTTACTGTCATAATTTGACTTCCTCCTTAAGGAATTTTTTATTTTAATGGGTTTCCCCGTTTAAAACCTTGAGTGCAATGCTTTCATCACAAATTAACCAACCGTGATGAGAAGCTAATTTAAAATAAGCGGTGACTGCTTGAGCTTTCGAAGCTCCAGCCACAATTGTTAAGAGTACCGGAATGTGTTGTAAATCTTCTAACTGTATGCCAATTCGTGGTAAACGTAAAACTTCTTGGCCGGCTTTGTTGAAGAAAACGCCAAACGCTTCACCTACCGCATCCGCTTCTGCTAAAATTCGTCTTTGTTGCGAATTTAAATCGCGACGTTGAGCCATCACTTGTGCTTGACCTACACTGAATAATAAACAATCTGCCCGTTTACTCAATTCAATCGTTTCTTTAATTTTTTCATCAGCTAAAAGGGCTTTAGACGTCGTCTCTGCTAAATTCTCAGGAATAAAGAGTGAGCGATAATGTCCATTGGTTTGCTGAGCCATAATCCCCGCAACCGTGTTCGATTGAATCGTGAAAGACCCATCGACTCCACCCCTAGCTGGGACAAAGGTTACATCACGTTGGCGACTTAATTCAGGCGTAAAACTTTGTCCGATTTGCGCAATCGTTGATCCACCTGTGACGGTGACCACAGCTTCTTTGGACGGTAAATACCGTAACAAAACTCGCTGTACCATCTTACCCAAGCTTTCATAAACGAGGAGATGAGTATCACCATTGCCAGGAACAATCCAACATTTCTGTATACCTAAACAACGTTTCAAATTCTGTTCCAATTCGTAAAACCGATTGGAAGCTTGCATAGACTGATCAACGAGCTCTAAGATTTCTCTGCCTAAGTCAGAAAGCTTAATACCTGCACGTGATACTTGGACCAATTGTTGCTCTTTAAGATCATCAATAATAGTCCGCGTCGCTCGCTCTGATAAATTAACGCTTTGTGAAAGAGCCTTACGTCCTAGCGTCTGATTAGTCTGTGATAAGGTCCGAAGAATGCTGATCCGGCTTGAAAAAGCATCACTAAGTTCGGGAACAACAACCTGCATGATTGAAAAAATATCGTCCATGTAGGCCTCCTTGTTGGTCGATATACGACCATATCATCATAAGATTATGTGCACATCTTAATCATATTATGTTTGAGAATCTTTGTCTCAACCACGGTTTAATAATACCATAGCTCAACGGTGTTCGCAAGCCTCACTCTATATCTGGCTTGTTCACCATTTCCCACCTTTGTACAAGTCGTCACAAAGGACAGTAAACGACCATATTTTCACAATTTAGGGCTAGATTTCTTTACTTTATGAAAAAATAATTTGTTATCCTTTTATGATAATCTATAAGGATTCTACTGCTAAACAAAAAAACAGATTAACATCAAGCTAATCTGTTTCGTCTTTTATTTTAAATCTTTTGAAGAGACCATCACTTCATCAATAAGGCCATACGCTTTCGCTTCTTCTGCTGTCATAAAGTTATCGCGATCTGTGTCCTTCTCAATGACCTCTAATGGTTGACCCGTCCGTTCACTTAATATCGCATTCAAGCGCTCACGCGTTTTAAGAATATGACGAGCTGCAATTTCAATCTCAGTCGCCTGACCTTGGGCTCCACCTAAAGGTTGGTGGATCATAATTTCTGAATTTGGTAAGGCAAAACGTTTACCTTTAGTCCCAGCCGTCAAAAGGAAGGATCCCATTGAAGCCGCTAAACCAATGACGATCGTCTGAACATCAGCATGAATAAAATTCATGGTGTCGTAAATAGCTAAACCAGCTGTCACACTTCCGCCAGGAGAATTTATATATAGGTAAATATCTTTCTCAGGATCTTGTGCGTCCAAAAATAATAGTTGAGCAATGACACTATTCGCTACTTGATCATCTATTGGACCACTTAACATAACAATGCGATCTTTTAATAAACGCGAATAAATATCATAGGCACGTTCGCCACGAGATGATTGTTCGATTACTGTTGGAATTAAATTCATTTTGTCTTCCTCCTCATCAAGTCAAAAGGACTTGTTGGTATATATTGCTACTGTTTGATTGTAACCTAAAGGTCAAACAAGGTCAAGCAACAGCCTCCAATAAAAAAGAATCGAAGCAGAGCTCCGATTCCATAATGACATTATTTTTCGTTTGCAACTTCTACAACTTTTTTACCATCATAGTGGCCACATGCTGGACATACACGGTGGCTCATTTTTAATTCACCACATTCAGGACATACGTTCATTCCAGGCACTTCTAATTTGAAGTGAGTACGACGTCTGTTTTTACGAGCTTTAGATGTTCTTCTTTTTGGTACTGCCATGATTTTACACCTCCTGGTTTATGAATAACTAATTTTAGTCATTCGTATGATCTTCGTTTAATAGAGCTTTTAAGTTAGCAAACCGAGGATCAATCGTTTCCGATTTCAGCTTCTCAATCTGCTCCTTGTATTCTTCTTCCGTTACAACTGTCCAATCATTCCCCGTAGGCAATGGTTGATCTTCTTCATCTGGGCCAATGACTTGCATTGGCAAATTCAAAAGAATCACATCTACGACAGCTGGTTCGAGGTCAATATAATCGTGTTCAAGAACGATTGTGGTTTCCTCGTACTCATCGGCTTCAACGTCATCTTCTACACCGACATAGCGTTCTCTAATTGGTAGCTCCATAGGCAAAGCTACAGGCTCTAAAGTCCGCGTTGACGGTAAAGTGATAATCGTCTTAAGTTGACAATGTAAAACATATTCCTGTCCCCGAGCAACGAGATCGCCGGTTACTTGAACGGGATCCAAATGGATGACAGATGATTCTCTAGCTTTCAAAGCAGCTTCAACATCAATCATGAGATCAAATGAGAGGCAACCTTGTTTACTATCACGAATCTGTTTCAGTGTCCATTTCATCTATAATCACCTCTAAAACGACAAAATTTATTATACTCAACAAACAGTCAAGTGTCAATGCTTCTAAACATTCTTAGCAAAAATCAAGCAAAGTTCATGGTGAATAAGTAATAGGATAGCGGGCACGAATTTGCTCAGCTATCTTTACCTCAGGATTCAATTGATAGACACGATCCGCTTGTAAATTGAAGCGGTATGAGTCTTCTCTATTCTTCCTTAAATTAGACCAAATGTCTAGCCCTAAATTGGCGTTATTTTGGTTGAGATACGCTTGCCCCCTCGAAGAAAAAGCTAGCAAACGTAAATTTGGCTCATGCCAAAAAGCATCTTGAGCTTGTCTCCACTCATCATCCTTGATATTCAATAAAATCGATAACAACAAGCGCGCGAATTGATTATAAGACCAACGCTTTGTTTTTAGGTCAGAAATATATTGACTATAGGTCGATTGTTCGGCCAATTTTTCTTTTAACCTATTTTGGATTCCTTCTTTTGCTCCGTAATAGGTAGCTAATTCGCTAGGAGAACTTACGGTCAGTTTATAGCGAAGAAACGGCCAATAATCTTCCATCGTAACCGGTCCATGGTTGTTTAACATTTGAGCTACAAGCATTGGTACGGCAAGCTTTAAGGAATTGGGTTGTGCCACTGCTTGTTGACGAATAGCTGATCCCGATAAGATTGGCTTGCCTTCCAAATCAACCTTGGCACGTTCTAGCGCGTAACTCTTAAGTGGTTGAGGCAACTTGGCATTAGCCGATAAATATTGCAAGCCTAATAAATGATTCGGACTAAACGGGTTAATGGCCATATTCTTTGGTGCAACTTCTTGCCATGCATTTTGAAAGGCAACATTATAAGCTTTACCTTGTTTTAATTGGGCTTGAATGTGATTTTGTAACAAGCTATGATGTTGCTCTTGCCAGTCTACAATCTGCCTTAATTGCTCATCTGTGGCTGTTTCTGTACCATACAGGAAAGATTGACACCCTAAAGCAGAAAGTAAACGAATACTAAATTCAGCAAAGTAATCAGCTGACTGCAACGTCGCTAAAAGCGGCAACTCTATTACTAAATCAGCCCCATGTTGGCAAGCAGCAGCCGCTCTTGTCCATTTATCGATGCAAGCAAATTCACCACGTTGGACCACATTTCCACTCATTAAGGCAATCAAGATACCTTCAGACCCGATTAATTGACGTCCATAGTTTATTTGACAAGCGTGACCATTATGAAAGGGATTATACTCACAAATAATTCCTAAAACTGACACAGCAATCCCCTACCCTTTTTGACATATAAAGAACCAACGCTTAACTGATTCAGCTGATTGTTCATCCAACACTTGACTGCCAAAATCCGCACAAATTTGTATCTGATTGAAGCCCGCTTGCGCCAAGGCTTGCTGATATTGAGTCAAGCCATATGTACTTTCGACTAAGTGCGTCTCTTGTTTTTGATAGTCATTTGATTCGCTCACGGGACTAAAAATCGTCAAATGATGATCAACTTCATATTTTTGTCGATCGACAGAACTTCGCCAAAGCAAATAAATCTCTTCATCTTCTTCAATATAGACATAATCATCAAAAGCTAGTAGCCCCATTGGCGACCAAACATCAAAGAGAAAGAGACCCTCTTCATTTAAACAGGTTGCCACTTGGAGGAAGGCTTGTTGAACCGCTTCGAAATCAGGCAAAAAACATAGAGAGTCGGCGTAACAAGTCACTAAATCCATCCCTTTATAGTCCGAAGATAAAGTCAACATATTCCCTTGAGCAAAGTGAAGATTGGCATCATTGTCTTGCTTTTGGGCTTGAGCAATCATCAGCGGATCTAAATCAACAGCCCATACTTGCTTAGCAAACGGGGCCATCAAGCGGGCAAAAACGCCTGTTCCACAAGCAAGGTCTAACATTTTTTCCGGTGCCTGATTTAGACAAGATAGGGTGAAATCTAACCAATCATCATATGCTTCTTGATCTGTAAAGCGATTATATACCTCAGCGATGCTTCCAAAACTCATTCTGCTTTAACCCATTGAGTGATGTCCACAAGTTTGGCGTCCTTCCATAATTTTTCTAAATTATAATGCGGACGTTCTGAATAGTAAAAGACATGGACCACCACATCGACCAAATCAACAAGAATCCACTTACCACCATCTTTACCTTCAATATTCTTTACTTCAATCTTCGCTTCATGAGCCGCTTCAACAATTGATTGAACAATGGCTTCTACTTGTTTTTCGTTTCGACCATGCATGACAACAAAATAATCTGCAATTGGCGTTAGATTACTTACTTCTAAGGCCATAATATCTTGGGCTAAACGGTCATCTGCTGCCTTAACAATTAATTCTAATTTTTCTAATGATTTTTGGGTCATAATTTCTCCTATCAAATTTAGTTTTGTTGTTGTATCCAATTATTATAAATATCAAGTGTGCCCGGGAAGATGTAGATTTGGCGAGACAATAGATGCTGTAACGTCGCAACCATCTCAAATGTCGTAGCCTTAACTAAACTATCTTTAGCTAAAAGTCGAGCTTGATCCACACCAGGAAAATCTCTTGCAGGTTCAATATAATCAGCCAAATAAATAAGCTGAGCTAAGACATCCATCTCATGCCAACCAATCGTATGGCCAGCAATCGCCTTTAAGATACCCTCATGTTGGCAGGCAAAGCTTTCTTGCGCAATCGTTGCAGCTGCCAAGCCATGCCAAACACCATCGCTTGCTTTAGGCAAATCAGGATGGTTCCAAAACTTTTGGGCTAATGGCAACATCTCTGCTTTGGGCATCTCTTTAGCATAGTCATGTAAAATAGCAGCAACTGATACAGCCTCTAAATCAGAATAGTTATGTTGCTTAGCTAATTTCAAAGCCGTTTCTTCGACCCGTAAAATATGCTTGAAGCGTGAATCCTTCATTTGCTTCTGTGTCTTATTTAATAAATCTTCCCGACTGCAATTGATGTAGCCCTTTTGATATTCGATTTTTTTACTCATCAAGTTCCTCATTTCTAGTAAAGGCATAAAGCTGATTCTCTTCAATATAATTTAAAACAGCTTCTGGCACTTGGTATTTAATCGACTGGTCCAAATAGACTCTTAATCTTAAATCGGTTGAACTAATATCAACCATTGGAGAATCTAACCAAAGAATAGGATAGGATCCTTGATAAGCTTTTTCGCCTGGCCGATGAATGCCTACAAATTGAACCAATGTCATCAACTGATCAATCTCAAGCCAAGTATGCAAATGATTGGCACTATCTGTCCCGATAATAAAATAAAAATCGGTTTGCGGATAGAGGTCACGGAAGGCTTGCATCGTTTCAATGGTATAGCTTTTGTCACCTTTGGTTATCTCGTAAGTTTGTAATTTAAACCGCGGGTTTCCTTCGATAGCCAACTGAGTCATTTGAACGCGATGATGAGCCGAGATGGTTTCTTTCCCTTCAATGTGTGGCGGTATAAACGTTGGCATAAACCACACTTCATCAAGTTCAAGTTGTGATCCTGCTTGTTCAGCCATTAATAGATGGCCTAAATGAGGCGGGTTGAATGTGCCACCTAGGATACCTATTCGATGCCGCGCTGTCTGTTCTAGCTGAGGTTGCCATTGAACTTCAAAGTCTGCTTGCGTAAACTTACGCCTAACCTGACATGAACATTGGGTCATTGACACTCCTCCTAGGTCTATTGATGTGCTAATTCTTGACTAATCCGTTGATACTTTTCTTTTGTTGATGGTCGATATAAAGTGGCTGTATTTCCAATAATCTGGAGCCACTCCGCTCCCACTGCTTGAGCGATGGATTGTGCTGCTTGAGCCAAATCTTCTTCTGAATTCTGTAAGATATTGAATTTAATCAATTCCCGCTTTTCCAACGCCAAATCAATTTGTTCAACGAAAACATCAGTTAACCCAAGTTTCCCCATCTGGAAAATTGGTTTTTCTTTTTGAGCCATTTTGCGTAAATATTTCATTTGCTTTTTATCTAACGAAGTCATAGTATCTCCTTTATTAAATGATTGCATCCCTGATTGATAAACCAACGCCTTTAGGAACCCAGACGACAATTTCAACCGCTTGATGGGTTGTGAGCCAGCCCAAACCTGAAATGGCTACATCTTGATTGGCTTTTAATTTTATGGTTTGAGGAACTAGTTTAGGAAAATCCTCACTCCGTTCGGCCGAAGGAGGACTTAATAAGCCACCTAAGTGTTTCCGATAGAATTCATCCGCTTCAGCAAATTTTGTTCGATGGATATAGCAATCATTTGAAACATAATAGGTAAAGGAATTCCGTTCACCTTTTACATAATCTATTCGAGCCAAGCCCGCTAAGAAAATAGTCTGACCCGCATTTAATTGATAGGTCTTCGGTTTAAGCGGTTTACTTGGTAAGACAGTCTTAATTTCCTTCATGCTGAGATAATGGGCTAACTGACTTGGGCGAATAATTCCCGGTGTGTCTATTAAGCTGTGTTGATCTGTAAACGGAATACGAATCATATCCAAGGTTGTACCCGGATGATTCGAAGTTGTAATAATTTCCTTTTGGCCACCATAATGACGGATTAACTGATTTATGAGAGTTGATTTACCAACATTTGTGGTTCCAACAATATAAATATCTTTAAATTGAATGGTCGCTTCAATAAGTTCGGTCAATTTCATCAAGCTTTGAGGTTTGTTAGCTGATAAGACCATAATATCGGTTGGAAAGAGTCCATTATCATGCAAGGTCTTCTTTAACCATTGTAAAACCTTATCTTCCCGTGTCACTTTGGGTAGCAAATCGAATTTGTTAGCGGCCACAATAAAAGCCTGATTGCCAATAAAACGGCTCAAGCTCGGAATCATGGAACCTTCGACGTCAAAGATATCAATCAAGTTAATAATTAAGGCATCTTGATCAGCAATTTGACTTAATTTTTCCAAAAATACGTCATCTGAAATTGGCACATCTTGCAATTCATTGTAATGACGCAAACGGAAACAGCGTTGACAATAAATATCAGCATCCGCTTCTTTTTTCGCTAAGGCTGACGCGGGTAAGTAGCCCGCTTGCTCTGAGTCAGTCGTTTGAATCATCGCTCCACATCCAACACATTGAATCATTTCTTCAGTCAAGTTCCTGCCCCCAATCTGCTTTTCGGTCAATTTTTAACACTTTCATTAATACGCGCTCGAGTCTACGGTTTATTACAGTATAAATAATATCATTTTGTGCGAGTGGTTTTACCAATACTGAATCGACACCCGTCAAATTCGCACCCACGATATCCGTCAGTAATTGGTCTCCAATTACCAAAATTTTCTCTTTAGGAAACCCCAATTGCTCAATCGCTTTTCTAAAATGACGTGGAAAGGGTTTTAGGGCATTCGCTTGATAGGGAATCTGTAAAGGTTCGGCTACCTTGGCTACCCGTTCAACATTATTGTTCGATAAAAGATAAACTTTTAACCCTGCCAGGTCCATTTCTTGAATCCATTCGGCCATTGTTTGATTATACACATATTCATTCCAAGCTAACATGGTGTTGTCCAAGTCGACTATCACCGCTCGGTAACCCTTATCCCAAATATGGTGGGGTTTTAAATCATAAACAGAATTCACCATCCAAGTCGGTTTAATTTTTAATTTCATTCTATAAATCGCTCCAATTATGTAATTAAACTAGTTTTATTCATATACACATTCTCATTATAACATACCCCTCCCTGAATTCGTTGATTAATCACTAGAGAGGACCTAGCTAAATTGATAAAAAAGAGCCTAAGAGTCTAGTGGCAGCCATCCCTACGCAAGGATTGGGCGCGCTAGCTTCTTAGGCTTATTCAACCATTTGATTTAATGTTTATGCTAATAGTTCAAAAATTTCAATCGCAACCAAATCAATATCGTCGAATTGGAATACATCACCATTATGGCTATCTACCATTTCAAATGAATCTGTCTCGGGGATAAAAGCCACTTGGCATTTTTCTACGCCATCTAATTCAAAACGGCGAACCTCGCGTTCATTATCTGTATGTGTCATCGCTTCTAATCTTGTAATAATACCGGTTAAAACTGAAGGTTTCATCGAAAAATCCTTTCCGTATCTAAATTCAGGAATCTTATTTCGCTTTAAACTCTGCTTCATATCTCCGTCAATCAGGAATCAGTCAGTAAAGCTAAAGGCTTTTTTAGGATAGTAATATCCTATCAAACTCAACGAAAATTGCAAGTAATTCCTTACTATTTCCACCATAATTTAATCAGTGCTTGAGTGCCTTGATTCTCATAACCTAGATGACATAACTGTTCATATAAGAGCAAAGCCAGCTTCGTTCCAGGTAAGTCTACTTTTAATGTCTGTGCTTCGTCGATAGCAATCTTCAAATCTTTTAAAAAGTGTTTTGCAAAAAAGCCTGGTGAATAATCTTCCTTTAGAATACGCGGCCCATAATTGGCTAAGGACCAATTCCCAGCCGATCCAGCACCAACTGTATCAATTACCGCCTCTGGATCTAGGCCGGCTGCTTTCGCATAAACTAAAAGTTCTACCATCCCTATCATTGTCGCTGCAATCATAATTTGATTGGCCATCTTGGTGTGCTGGCCTGCCCCAGCTTCACCTTGCAAGCGAACTTTTTGAGCAAAACAAGATAGTAAAGGCTCAGCAATCTTAAAAGCAACTTGACTACCCCCAACCATTACCGTTAGCCGACCTTCTTTAGCGCCTAAATCGCCGCCTGATACAGGAGCATCAAGAGCTAGAAGTCCATGACGTTCAGCTTCTTGAGCAATTTTCTTTGCCAACGATGGGGTAGACGTCGTTAAATCAATCAATAATTGACCCGGACGACTTCCTTCAAATATTCCTTTGTGATCAAAATAGACTTGTTCCACATCTTGAGGGTAACCTACAATTGTCATCACGACATCTACCTGTTGCGTAAGCTCCCGTGGATTATCCGCCCAAGTTGCTCCCATAGCCAACAATTCTTCTGCTTTGTGACGTGTCCGATTATAAACAACCAGATCATGACCAGCTGCCAGTAAATGTTTCGCCATGCTTGATCCCATCACACCTAAGCCAATAAAGCCTATTTTAGTCAATCTTGTCTCCCCCAATCACAATGTCCCGGATAATTTCTTTGACACCACCATAGAAGCGATCGAATATTTTTGAGTCGGCCTTGTTATAATTCTGAATAACTTGCTGATAGAATAATTCTACTTGCTCGCCGAAGTACTCAGACGACAAGGCGTACAAGTCATCTTGTTGAATCGGTTCAAATGCTTTATTATCAGCAGCCTGAATAAAATCAATCACTGTTTGAGCAAACGCCTCTTGATGGTCAAATAGAGCACCAAAATTAGCATTCAACATCACTGACTCAAGATAAGGATTGGCTTTAGCAATGATCGGCAACCGATTGGCAAAAGCTTCTAAGTAGGTGAGCCCTTGCGATTCGGATTCACTAGCATTCACATATAAATCTGCCATTTGATAATAGGCCGCTACATGTTCATGATCGATTTGACCGACAAACTGAATATCAGGCGCTATCGTTTTAGCTTGTTGCTCTAGTTCTTCTCGGGCTGGACCATCACCTACAATAACCAATTTTGCTCCGGGAATAGCTGCTTTCACTTGCGGAAAGATATCGATAACGCGATCGATTTGCTTCTCTTTCGATAAACGGGATAATGACAATAAAACTCTGTCTTGATCCGAGAAACCGAACTTGTTTCTCATGCTTTGACACAGGTCTGGATCGTATTGCGGCATTTCAACGCCAGTTGGAATAATTTGCATAGGCGTTTTAACACCATAGTCTTTAAGTTTGTCATAAGTTATTCGACTCGGAGAAATAATGCCACTTGTTTGACCACAATACAGGCGTGATAAGACTTTTACTTGATTTGCCGAAATTAAATGCCCGTTCCAAATATAATGGGTATAGTTCTCGTACATCGTGTGATAGGTATGAATCGTTGGGATTTTCATTCGGCTAGCGACAAATTTTCCTGCCAAGCCTAAAGAAAATTCGGTGTGAGTATGAACAATATCCAATTTGTATTTCTTGGCTATACGCAAGCAACGATCGAAACCTGCATAAGCAATGCGCCGATCCTCAAAAGAAATAAAAGGAATACTAGGTAAGCGTACAATTCCTTCTTCTACTTCGGCATCGGGATCGGTTGTGGTAAAAATGATGACCTTATGTCCCCGTCGCTCCAATTCATCACGTAAAATTTTAACGGAGGTCGAAACCCCGCTCACTTGGGGAAAATAGGTATCTGTAAAAAATCCAATATTCATATATACACCAACTTTATTTTCATTGCTTATCTCAAACAGACAAGTTTAATACAATCATTCATGTTCCATTATAAGGAATTCTTAAATGAATTAAAAGTCAAAATCCCGACAAACTGTTTTGCGCTCTCATAATATAGTAAACAAAAAACCGAAACCTCCATTGCTCAACTTACGGATCAGTAAGTTGACATAGATGTTTCGGTTAATAATTCTATTAGCTGGATAGAGAACTACGCTTGTGCTTTAGCCACAGCTTCTGCTACTAAAGCCTGAACCTCTTCCACAGTTTGGCAGTCATTAACAGCTTTTTCAGCTAAGCGTTGCATGTCGGTCAAATTAAGTTTCGCAATTAAGCTACGTGTTTTTAAAACAGAGGTCGCACTCATGGAGAACTCATCAAGACCTAAACCTAACAGAAGCGGCACTGCCGTTTGGTCACCGGCCATTTCACCGCACATTCCTGTCCATTTACCTTCAGCATGAGACGAATCAATGACATGCTTGATAAGAGTCAAAATAGACGGATTGTAAGGTTGATACAAATAAGACACGCGTTCATTCATCCGGTCTGCCGCCATCGTATATTGAATTAAATCATTGGTCCCAATCGAGAAGAAGTCAACTTCTTTAGCGAACTGATGCGCCAAAACAGCTGCTGCTGGAATTTCAATCATGATGCCAACTTGTACAGAATCTGACACCTCAACTCCTTCAGCCACCAATTCGGCTTTGATGTCTAATAGAAGTTGTTTTGCTTTTCTAAACTCGCTTAGCGTAGCAATCATCGGGAACATAATGCGCAAGTTACCATAGACTGAGGCTCTTAATAAGGCCCGCAACTGTGTTTTAAACATATCTTGCCGGTCTAAAGAAATACGAATCGCCCGATAACCTAAAAACGGATTCAATTCTTCTGGTAATGGTAAATATGGCAGTTTCTTATCGCCACCAATATCCATGGTACGTACCACCACGCCTTTGTCACCCATCGATTCAAGAACCGTTTTGTAAGCTTGGAATTGATCGTCTTCACTTGGAAAATCAACTGAATCCATATAAAGGAATTCTGTCCGATATAATCCGATGCCATCGGCCCCGTTTTCTAAAACGCCAGTTACATCTTTTGGTGTACCAATATTAGCCGCTAATTCCACTCGATGTCCATCTTTAGTTACCGATGGAGCGCTGACTAACTTGGCCCACTCTTGACGCAAAGCTTGATATTCAGATGCCTTTGCTTGATATTCTTCAATTTCAGCCTGAGTCGGATTTAAGATAACTTGACCCTCTAAAGCATCAACAATAATCACTTGTCCATCCTCTACTGAATCAACAATCGTTTTTGTACCAACAATAGCCGGGATTTCTAACGACCGAGCCATAATAGCTGAGTGAGAAGTTCGACCTCCAATGTTGGTTACAAAGGCTTTAACATAATCTTTATTTAATTGTGCGGTATCGCTTGGTGTTAAGTCATAAGCAATCACAATCACTTCTTCAGCAATCGTAGCCGGACTAGGTAATTTAACTCCTAACAAGGCCGCTAACACCCGTTCAGATACATCTTTAATGTCTGCTGCCCGTTCTTGCATATATGGATTGTCTTCCATAGCTGCAAACATAGCAACGAACATATCACTTACCTGTTTTAATGCCGCTTCTGCATTCATTTTCTCATCTTTAATTAAAGTCTTAACCTGATCCATAAGTTCTGGATCTTGAACGACTAAAAGGTGAGCTTCAAACACTTGAGCTTCTTCTTGCCCAAGAGTCTGTTTAGCAATATCACGAATAGTTGTAATTTCTGAAGTCGCTTGAACAATGGCTTGTTCAAGACGATTGACCTCATGATCAACATCATTCACGGCCACTTTCTCAAAGCTTAAGTCTGGTTCAGTTAACAGATAGACAGGAGCAATGGCAATGCCATCACTCGCTGCAATTCCCTTAATTTTACCCATATTACTCAGCTAATCCTTCTTTTTTCATTGTTTCGGTTACGGCAGCAATAGCTTCTTGTTCGTCTGCACCTTCAGCAGAAATCACAACATCAGCACCTTGACCAACTCCAAGTGACATAACACCCATAATGGATTTAAGGTTTACTGACTTGCCTTTATATTCTAAATTCAAATCAGATGAGAATTTGCTAGCAGTTTGAACTAATAAAGTGGCTGGACGTGCGTGGATACCTGTTTCTGCTACAACGTGAAATTCTTTCTTTTCCATATTAAATAGTCTCCTTTATTAAGAAAATAATGCTTGGATAAGGCCGAATTCGCCGAATGTATCCGCCTTCTCCTAGACTCCCTAAGGATACCATTATTTTGCTCAATGAACAACTAAATTCATCATAACTTGTCTAAAACTTGTCTTGTTTTTACGGAAATACCCCTCATTCTCAGATATAATATTAAAATCTAATTAAAATCTTTGTGATTTGAGTTAAGTCAAACTGTCAAATTTCTGCTTGAATTTAAACGTTTTCACTATTTTTTTTGCGATTAAAAATGATATAATACTTATAACAGAGGAGGCACAGTGTATGAAGATGATTGACGTCACAAATAGCCACTATGAACTCGTTACACAACAGTTAGCCAATACGGATGCTAGCGTCATTAAAGTATTCACCATTGGCCCTACTTCGGTAATTTATTCTGAAGCCCCAAGCCACACCAACATTGTCATGGTCAACAAGAAAAGACCCATTCGCCAAAAAGAAATCGATTTTACAATTAAACGCTTGTTACTACAAGACAACCGCGATCAAGTCGATATTCTTGAAGGTCATAACTTTATTGAGATCGAATACTATGGTGAAATGAATAAATTATCTCATGCTTAGGTCTAAGACCTAAGCTTTTTTTGTGACCATTTTACTATTCATTTTTGTTAATTAGTAGTATAGTTTATTTATAATCATTCTAATTTATGGAGGGAAAATTTTATGTCAATTATCGGAAAAGAAATCATCGAGTTCAGCGCCAACGCTTATGATCCAGTTAAGGAAGAATTCACTACTGTAACAAGCGAAGATCTTAAAGGTCACTGGAGCATCCTTTGCTTCTATCCAGCAGACTTTTCATTTGTCTGCCCGACTGAATTAGAAGACTTACAAGAACAATATGAAATCTTAAAAGGCTTAGACTGCGAAGTTTATTCTGTATCGACTGATACACACTTCGTACACAAAGCATGGCATGATCATTCTGAAGCCATCAGCAAGATCCAATACAAAATGATTGCTGATCCTAATCAAATGATTTCTTACAATTTTGATGTACTAGATGAAGAAGCAGGTCTTTCCCAACGCGGAACATTTATCATTGATCCCGACGGTGTGGTTCAAGCTATGGAAATTAATGCCGATGGCATCGGACGTGACGCATCAAGTTTAATTGACAAGATTAAGGCTGCTCAATATGTCCGTACCCATCCAGGTGAAGTTTGCCCTGCTAAATGGAAAGAATCTGGCGAAACATTGACTCCTGGTTTAGATTTAGTCGGCAAGATTTAGGTCGTGATATCATGGCTCTTACCCAGGAAATAAAGCAACAATTCGCTCAATATATGGCCTTGCTTGAACACCCAATCCAAATCCAACTTAGCTTGGATGAATCTGAGTCTTCACAAGCTATGCGAACCTTTATTCAAGAAATAGCTAGTTTGTCAGATAAAATAAGTATTGAGGAAACATCGCTTCCTCTCACTCCTAGCTTTTCCTTAAATCGCCAAAATGAATCAAGCGGCATTAGCTTTGCCGGAATTCCTTTAGGCCACGAATTTGAATCATTTGTCTTGGCACTCTTACAAGTGGGTGGCCGAGCGCCAAAAATTAGTTCTGAAGCCAAAGAGCGCATTCAGGCAATCGACCAAGAACTTCATTTTGAAACTTTCGTAAGCTTAACCTGTCATAATTGTCCCGATGTGGTTCAAGCGCTTAATATCATGTCAGTATTAAACCCAAAAATTAGCCACACGATGATTGAAGGCGGCACATTCAAAAACCTAGCTGAAGAAAAAGCTGTGATGGCAGTACCTACTGTCTTCTTAAATGATGAGGAAGTTGCCAGCGGACGTATGACTCTTGATCAACTGTTAGATAAGGTTTCTAACCCAATTGCAACTCACTCCTTTGACCAAAAACCTTGTTTCGATGTTCTCGTCATTGGTGGCGGTCCAGCTGGTGGCGCAGCCGCTATATATGCTGCTCGTAAAGGGCTCCAAGTTGGTTTAGTTGCCAAAGATTTTGGTGGCCAAGTTATTGAGACACTCGGGATTGAAAACATTATTGGTATTCCTTACACCGAAGGTCCTAAATATATGAATCAAGTAAAAGAGCATTTAAACCAATACAAAGTAGATATCATTGAAAACCAAACAGTGACTAAAATTGATTCCAACGACCTCATCACTATTGATTTAGAAAGCGGGCATCAACTTAAAGCTAAAACCCTTATTATTGCAACCGGGGCTCGTTGGCGTTTGCTAGGTATCCCGGGTGAATTAGAGTTTCGTAACAAAGGGGTAGCCTACTGTACGCACTGTGATGGGCCTCTTTTCAAAGGGAAACGAGTAGCCGTTATTGGTGGCGGAAATTCAGGTGTCGAAGCCGCTATTGATTTGGCTAGTATGGTTAAAGAAGTCGTCTTGCTTGAATTCATGCCACAGCTAAAAGCCGATCAAGTTCTTCAAGATCGGTTAAACTCCCTCACCAATGTTAAGGTGATAACCAATGCTCAAACCACTGAAATCACTGGTGACAAAATGGTCAATGGTATCCAGTATATCGATCGCGTATCTGGTCAAGCCCTAAGTGAAGATATTCAAGGATGCTTTATTCAAATTGGGTTAGTTCCTAATACTGATTTTGTTAAAGATCAATTAGACCTAACTAAATTTGGTGAAATTATCGTAGATGAACACGGGGCAACCAACCTTAAGGGCGTTTTTGCTGCCGGCGATTGTACCAATACCGCCTATAAACAAATCGTCATCTCCTTAGGTTCTGGAGCCACCGCTGCTTTAGGTGCCTTTGATTATCTCATTCGGCAATAAGCTATTTCAATACACAAAAAAGTCTGAAGTTGGCGTCACTCACTGTGACCCCAACTTCAGACTTTTTATTTACAACTTAAATGAACAACTTACTTGATTACAGCAATTGTTTCAATTCGATATCCGGATATTTATCGCGGAACCAATTTTCAGCAAAGGTATTTTCAAATAAGAATACCGGGTTACCAAAACGATCTTTGGCTAATAAATTTCGACTAGAAGACATATTTGGATTCAAATCTTTAGGATCAATCCAACGCGCAATTTTAGAACCCATTGGTGTCATATCGACTTCAGCATTATACTCATTCAATAAACGATATTGGAAGACTTCAAATTGCAAGGCCCCTACTGCCCCAATAATGTACTCTTCCGTATGATAGGTCTTATACAATTGAATGGCCCCTTCTTGTACCAATTGCTCAATTCCTTTATGAAATGACTTCTGTTTCATGACATTTCGTGGTGTGACCTTCATAAACAATTCTGGTGTAAATTGGGGTAAGGCTTTGAATTGCACGGCTTTATTACCCGAATAAATCGTGTCGCCAATTTGAAAATTCCCCGTATCGTAAAGGCCAATAATATCTCCCGCTACGGCTTCTTGAACTTCCTCACGTGAGTCAGCCATAAACTGAGTAGTATGAGCCATCCGAATGGTCTTGCCTGTTCGACCAAGTGTGACGTTCATTCCTTTTTCAAAAGCTCCTGAACATACCCGTACGAAAGCAATTCGGTCACGATGGGCGGGATTCATATTCGCTTGAATCTTGAAAATAAAACCCGTAAATTGAGACTGAGTGGGCTCAACAAGTTGATCATCAATGGTTTCGGTGACGCTAGGGCTTGGCGCTAAGTCGATAAAAGCATCAAAAAACGTTTGTACCCCAAAGCCTGTTAAAGCCGATCCAAAGAAAACAGGCGTTAATTTACCCGCCAAAACTTGGTCACGGTCGAAATCATTTCCAGCTTCGTTGAGTAGCTGAGCATCTTCGAGAGCCTGGCTATAAATCGTTGATTGTTTAAAGGAGTGGTCTCCTTCAGCTTGTCCTTCTTCATCTAAAGGAATGTAGAGAACATCATCTTCTTCATCATGGCCTTTTAATTCAACCCGTTGATTATACAAATCATATAAACCAATTAAGTTACGACCCATCCCCATAGGCCAATTCATTGGATACGCATCAATGCCAAGAACTTCTTCTAATTCGGCAATTAATTCTAATGGTTCTCGACCATCACGGTCTAATTTGTTCATAAACGTAAAGATAGGTATCCCCCGCATAGAACAAACTTCAAAGAGTTTCTTAGTTTGTGGCTCGATCCCTTTACCGGTATCGACCACCATGACTGCCGCATCCACCGCCATTAAGGTCCGATAGGTATCCTCAGAGAAATCCTCATGCCCTGGCGTATCGAGAATATTGACTTGGCAACCATCATAATCGACTTGCATGACGGAAGAAGTAACGGAAATTCCCCGTTGTTTTTCAATTTCCATCCAGTCGGATTTCGCAAATTTATTTGATTTTTTTCCTTTTGCTTTTACGGTTCCCGCTTCACGAATCGCTCCCGAGAATAAGAGAAGTTGTTCAGTAATAGTTGTTTTCCCAGCATCCGGGTGAGAAATAATCGCAAATGTGCGTCTTTTTTCCACTTGTTCTTTCAAAGTCATCTAATTGTCTCCTTTTTAGGTCTGGCCCTTGGTTCTATACTTTTTCGATAAAAAACGACCAAGGGCCTAGTCTATCTAATTTATTCTAGACAGACTCAGACCATTGCTCGTCTTAGGCTTCTATTTAGACTTAGCCATCGCAAAATTAACTAATTTACTGTCATTGGCTTTTTCTTGACTCGTTTCATTTTCTTCATCTTTAGCTTCATTGGAAATAACTTCATGAATTAATTTTTCAAGCTCTTTCTTTTCCTCTTCATTTAAGGTGTTATCTTGCCAGAGCTTGCGATTGCCACCACTGCGAAGATTGAAAATATCGTCTGCTTCGTAATGATCGGTTTGATGGGTCAATCGTTCTACTTGATCTCCTGGATACAAAGCATCAAAGTCTGTTTCTTCAATGAGTTCTTGGTATTGATTTAAGATTGTCTGCATATCTTGTTTCATCTCATTGAATCGATCGCGTAGTACCGAACCAGAATTGATTAATTCACGGCTTTGATAAGCAAATTCTTCCTTGTACTGAGTCACTTGTTCATTAGTTTGAGTTAATAATTTCTCAGCTTCTTCTTTCGACTCATTAACAATCGTTGTACCTGTCATCCGAGCGTCCACAATCCCGGCTTTGAGAGCTTCTTCTAAGCCCATATAATAACCTAATTTATCTTGAATCGTTTTAAGTTGATCCTCCAAGTTCTTAATTCGTTCATCTTTTTGCTCCATTAAACGAGTCACTTGTTGACGATTAAAACCTAAAACGCTTAAAGACAAATGATTCAATTGATCCATATCCTTCACCTTTTCTACCTATCTCTACTAGTTATCACAGCAACTATCTTCTCAACTTCAAAAACTATTTTCACGTTTTTTTCATGCTATATAAGTAATATATTCATAAATACTAGTTGATTTTATCAAAAGAATGATTAGATATCAATTTGAATCCGTATACTAAGCTGATTTTGTTACGCAAGAAGCGTGAAACACTCTAGCGGTATGGATTAAGGCAAAAAAAGGCCGGCTTTTTCCGCCGACCTTTGCGTATGAATTATTTATTTGTCTGCGCTTCTTTTTCCAATGCCGCTTGGGCTAGGATGTTTAAATAGTTCCATGGGCGATCAAAGACAGGTTGGAAGAAGAAATCAACGTAGGCTAAATCTTCAATCGTCATCTTATTTTGGATAGCTAGAGATAAGGTGTTAGCGGATGCCGTACAATCATATTTAGACATCACTTGTCCACCTACGATGCGACCCGTTTTCGCTTCGTAAACCAACTTCATATGAATTTCTTGGGTTGTTGGCATGAATTCTGGCCGATAGTTATCAACCACATATACTGCCCGCGTATCTAAGTTGAACATAGAGGCTGAGGTTTCAGTAACACCGGTTGAACCGATATTCCAACCAAAGAGATGGAGACCAGAAGTCGCCTGCGTTCCACGATATGCGACTTTATCACCCATAATATTTTTCCCTACAAGCGACCCCATCCGAACAGCGTTAGTAGCTAACGGAATGTACGCATGACCCTGATTAGGGTTGTAGTTCACTGCACAGGAATCGCCAGCGGCATATACATCCGCTACTGAGGTTTTCATATAATTATCAACGATAATCGCTCCATTTGGCATCATATTAACTTGTCCGCGAACTAGTTCATTATTTGGTCGGAAACCAACACAGAGAATGACCATATCAGCTTCATACTCGCCATTAGAAGTGATAACTTTGGTTACTTTTCCATCTTTACCTTCAAAACGGCTAACCATTTCGTTCAATTGCAAGCGAACCCCTTTTGCTCGTAGGTCTGCTTCCAAAATATCGGTAAACTCCGGATCAAGATATTTATTCAAAATACGGTCTAAACCGTCCACTAAGGTCACTTCTTTACCTTTATTAGCAAAGGCCTCAACTAATTCAATCCCAATATAACCCCCACCAATGACGACTACCTTTTGATGGTCATCTAATTTTGCAAAAATTTCTTGAGCTTGATTATAGTTTTTACATAATTGAACATTAGCTAAATCCAAACCTTCTAAAGGCGGAATAATTGGCCAAGAACCCGTTGTTAACACCAATTTGTCATAAGATTCTTCAAATTCGCGACCACTTGTTAAATCTTTAACTTTCAGGGTCTTGTTCTTCAAATCAGCGGCTAACACATCATGTAGCATATGAACATCCGCACCTAACTGTTCTAATTCACTTGGACTCGAATAGAACAAACCTTGAGGGTCCTTAACCACACCGCCAACATATAAGGCTATCCCACATGATAAGAAGGAAACATTGTCATTCCGTTCATAGACCACAACTTCTGCTTGGGGATTTTCGGTTAAAATAGTTTTGACTGCGGCTGTCCCAGCGTGGGTACATCCAATTACAACGATTTTCATATCTGTTTACCTCCGAATTATAAACTGTACCATTTATCTGGCCTAAGAATACCATGTAAACCAAACAATGAGCAACAGATATGCTTAATAAATCACAAAATTATCACAAATTTTCACAAATAGTTTTATTATTCTTCTTCAGTTTCACTTGTTAACATTGGCGAAGCTAGATAATACTTGAGCAAATGATAGGTGGCATCGACTGAATCCGCGTGCGTACGTTCATAGGCATGACTCGCTTCAATACCCGCACCAAATAAACCATGACGAACATCGTATCCTGCTCTTAATGCGCCAGATGCATCACTCGCGTAATAAGGATAAATATCTAAACGATAATCGATTTGGTGGATTTCGCATAAGTCTACCAAGTAATTACGCATGCCTAGATGATAAGGACCCGATCCATCTTTGACACAAATAGAGACTGAATACTCATCTGTTTGCTGGTCATCCCCCATCGCTCCCATATCCACTGCTAAATATTCTTCTACTTGTTCAGGGATACCGGCATTTGCTCCATAACCAATTTCTTCATTATTAGAGAAATAGAAATGAGTGGTATGAGCCAAGGTCATTTCTTGGCTATGAATTTTATGGATCAATTCTAACATCAAAGCTGCGGAAACTTTGTCATCTAAGTGGCGAGATTTGATGTAGCCATTTGGGGTAATTTGAGTTCGTGGATCAAAACTAATAAAGTCTCCGACTTGAATCCCTAAGGCAAGGGTATCTTCAGCCGTTTCAACATGTTCATCCAAGCGAACTTCAATATTCGTCTGATTGCGTTCAGCCGTACGTGCATCAGCATAAACATGTACACTGGTTTGATGCATTAAAATAGTTCCTGTAAAGGTCTTATCTAAGCGACTTGAATGAATGGTACAATATTCACCTTCAATTGCGTGATAAGTAAAGCCGCCTATTAAATCTAATTTTAATCGCCCATCAGCTTTTATGGCTCTCACCATAGCTCCTAATGTATCCACATGCGCGGTAACAAACCGATGACGCTGATCATCTTGACCCGTTAGCGAAACCATCAAGCCACCTTTAGCCGTAAGTTGATAAGCGATTCCTCGGCTAGCTAAATCTTGTGCTATGTATTGGATGATCGCTTGGGTATGACCCGTTGGCGATGGAATTTCTGTCAAGCGCTTAATCGCTTCTAATCGCTCGAAAGATTTTGGACTAATTTGATTCATAAGTTCCCTACTTTCTCAAATGTTGGCAAGCCTGTCTTTGGCTTGTTATACTTACATCATACTATACACAAAGAAAGGTGAACAGTATGCAATTCAAATGGATTGATGGCCATCAAAGCTCCGACTTCCAAGAAGCCCTTACCATTCGTCAGCGCGTTTTTATTGAGGAACAAGGATTTTCCTACGAGGAAGAAATGGATGAGCTAGATCCTCTGTGTTGGCACCTCATCGGTTATTTGAATGGTCAAGCCGTCGCGACGGCTCGTATATATTTTCTGAATTCGACTCATCTTAAGCTTCAGCGAATTGCTGTTCTTCCTGACTTTCGTGGTCAACAGCTGGGCCAAAAACTTTTAGCCGAAATCGACCATTGGGCTAGCCAACGAGGGGTACAGCAATTACACTTGGGAGCTCAAGACCAAGCTATTGGCTTCTATGAACAAGCGGGTTACTCTGTTTCAGATCCCGTCGGCTACCTTGAAGGTCATGTCCCTCATCATGATATGGTTAAAAATCTCAAATAAGCCCAAACACCAAATCCAATTGAATGTCTATAAAGGAAAGTCCTCCTTAACCTGATCTTTAAGTCTAGGCTAAGGAGGATTTCTTTATTTAATATATTGAATGAAGAACGACGCAATCGAAAAGTAAATTAATACTGAAGTTAAGTCACTTAAAGTTGAAATAAATGGTCCACTAGCAACAGCTGGATCAAAGCCTAACCGCGTCATCAACTTCGGAATAAGAGCCCCTGCTAAATTGGCCACCACGATGGCACACGTCATAGCAATCCCAATTACGGCTCCCAAAACCAAATTATGTTTCCAAAGACCGGCAACAATCGAGATAGTGAGACCCACAATTAAACCGGTAAATACACCCGTCAAAATTTCAAACCAGATTGAATTATAAAATTCATCTTCTTCTGACTTGTTGGCAATTTTCCGCACAGCTACCGCTAACGATTGAGTTCCAGCATTCCCTGCTGTCCCCGTAATCAAAGTGACAAAAGCAGAAAGAACGGAGGCTGTTTCAATGAGTTTTTCATACTGACTAATTAGGGTAGCTGTTCCCATCCCCAAAAAGAGCAAAGTAATTAACCAAGGCAAACGGCTTTTGGCGGCACCAAACGGTGTTTCAGGTTGATCATTAACATTGACGGCGGCCAAACCAGAGTAATCCGAGTCCGCTTCTTCCTGAATAACGTCTAAAATATCATCGACGGTAATAATACCAAGTAACTCTTTGTCAAAACCAACAACTGGCAAAGCAAGTAGGTCATAATCTTGTACCATCTTAGCCACTTCTTCTTGATCATCATTCACTTGAACCGAAATAATTCGACGGTTCATCACTTCTGAAATTAACCGTTGGTCTTCATGAACAATTAAATCCCTTAAAGAAATGACCCCTTCTAAGCGTTGGTTGGCATCAGTCACATACACATAATAAATGGTCTCTGCTTGAACCGCTTCCCGTTTAAGATGAACATAAGCCTCACCTACCGTAGCCGTCACCGGCACCGTAACAAACTCAGTTGTCATAATCGAACCAGCCGTTTCATCAATGTAATTAATTAATCGACTGATTTCGCGCGCACTTTGCGGTTTCATCAGGTGCATATAAATATTCACCCGTTCCCGATCACGAAGTTGATTCAAAACATCGACGGCGTTATCGGCATACATTTCACTTAAGACAGCCGCTGCATAAGCATTGGTCATGTCTTTGAAATAGTCATCAATTTGCCCATCTTCTGATTCGGCTGCGTCGAGAAAGTTGGCCACTTCAGATGGCGAAAGATACTCAAAAACACGCTGACGATCTTGTTTAGAAAAAGCAGCAAATAATTGCGACTGGTCATAATTATGATGCGCTAAAAACTCCGTACGAAAACGGGTCATGCGATTATTTGCTAGTTGATGCTGCATAGTTTTCACTCGTTCTTCAAAGGGTCTTTCAAATACTTCCATCTTTCTCCTCCTCCGATTTACCATTTATGCGTTATTTACGCAGATGGCACCATTGGGCCATATCCTGTGCAAGGGGTATGGATAATTGTATCCTCTCCTGACTGAATGGTTGACTGAAATTTAGTTGTCCACAGTGTAGTGCTTGGCGATTTAAAGGTTCAATAAGCGGTCCGCCATACAGATCATCGCCCACCAAAGGGCCTCCTTCGTAAGTTAAATGGACCCGAATTTGGTGCGTCCGCCCCGTATGCAGTTGTAATTTAAGCAAACTACTATCCTTAAATCGGTCTTCAACCCAATATTCCGTCAATGCCGCTTGACCGGACTCATGAACTTGGCGAGTTATAATTGAATGATCATGCCGAGCAATCGGCTGATTGATCAGACCATGATCTGGCCAACCCACTCGACTAGAAATCGCCCAATATATTTTTTCAATTTGTTTAGCCTGTATTTGCCGATCTAATAAAGCATGAGCAAGTCGATGTTTAGCGATTAACATTAACCCTGTCGTATCCCGATCCAAACGGGTGACAATATGTATCACTTGGTCATCATAGCCTTGTTGAATATAATAACCCTTTACCCGATTAGCCATGGAGGAAGCCGGATTTAAACGAGAAGGAATAGAAACTAAATCAGCTGGTTTGTTAACCACTAAGACATCGCGATCTTCATAAATAATATCAATTGCTTCATATGAAGGAATGACCGTGTCGTGACCCGTCTCACTTGGCGCATCTAACTGTAAGATATCACCCGAATGAATTCGGGCACGTACGGTCACCGCTTCTTGATTTAGACGGATCAGACCCGGTGCTTGCTTAAGGTGAGTCACAAAGCTACGAGGTAAGCCTAATTCCCGTAAGTAGTCACGAATAAGCTGTGGTTGGGCCTGATCATAAACCCACTCAAATAACATGGGTTAGTCCTTTTGGGCTTTCAAAACAAAGTCTTCAATGTCTTGCATCTTGCTTTGATCATTGATCGTTGCTTCTACCTTACCCTTCTTAACAATAAACGCATGGGGAACGGTGGTTACCTTAAAGAAATCAATATGTTGACGAAAGGCTGGATCTTGGACCCGCTTCTTAACATCATAAAAATAAACCGTTTGTTTCGTTTCTTGGGTTAAATGAGTTAATTTAGGAGAAAAAGCTTTACAAAACGGACACTCATCATAGCCCAAATAGATAATAACCGACTCTTTTTCAGATTGCTTCATGATTTCATCGAAGGCTTTATCAGAGTCGATTTCCTTAATCGTAGGATAGGAATGAATTTCATGTTTACCCTTTTCGTCTTTATTAATTTGATCCAATTCAGCATATAATTTGTCTTTCGCTTTTGCGTCAAGTTTAAGAATCGCTAAATTCGGATCAATTTTGACCGTTCCTTCTTTAGCTTGTGTACTAGCAATTGTCGTTTCAGTCGACTCCGAAGCAGCCGCCGCCAAAGGAAGTCCACAAGTTAAATTCATGACAAGGCTACTTAAACAAATTAATTTTTTATAAGTGTGTTTCATTGACATCCATCCTTTATCTGATCTGTTGATTGATTTTTCAAACCAAGGAACGAACGCTCAACTCGATTCCAAAAATCGCGATGTTGAGCACTGGCAAATTGAATACGTTGGTCAGCAATTGTCACCTTGATTGATTGAATTTCTAAATCACTCAAACTAGTATTATCAATCATTAAGAGTAAGCTCTTATCTGTATCATGGGGTTCTAATTCAAAACTCGCTTCTTTAGGGATAATAATCGGCGACCCTAGGGTGCGATAAACTCGATTGTTTAAGGCAGCCATTTCGGTCATTTGTAGACAATCTAAACTAGGATGAATGACCGCCCCACCCAGGGATTTATTCAAACCCGTAGAGCCCGTTGGCGTCGCAATACTTAGACCATCTCCCCGAAACGTCTCAAAAAAATCTCCACTAATTTTAACATCGCAAACCATGGTACCTGTTAAAGAACGTAAAGAGACTTCATTTAAAGCCAGTTTGTTAATGACTTGCCCACTCATTAGGCCGATTTCAACTTCAAGCACCGGATAAGAAATGATTTCACTCGGCATCTGATCCAAGGCCGTGATCAAAGCTTCAATTTGATTGGTTTTCCAATCAGTATAAAAACCCAGATGGCCTGTGTGTACACCCATAAAAACGGTTTGATCCAAGCGATTATTAAATAAATGAAAGGCGGTAATCAGCGTCCCATCTCCACCAATCGTCACCACGATATCTGGTTGTTCATGACCTTGCACTAGGCAAAATTTAGCCGGATTGATTCGTTCTTGTAAGACTTGCCGACAATGTTGCGAACAAGACGTATCATTGGCATGAATATAGAGTTTATGTTTCATAAGATACCCACTTTCCAGCTATTTCTTATCAAAAATACGAATGGCTTCACGAATTTCGTCGCGAATTTCTGACATTTCTTCATCCAACATGAAGGCCGCTTCAGACGCCCGTTCTAACCTTCGCAAGATTTCCTCAGGATAATCATTATGATATTTGTAATTGAGCGAATGTTCGATAGTCGCCCAGAAATTCATGGCTAAGGTGCGAATCTGTACTTCGACAATCACTTTCATTTCTCCATTGGCTCGTTGAACCGGATATTCTAAAACCATATGATAAGATCGATAACCACTAGGCTTGTGATTCTGGATATAATCTCGGATTAACAAAACTTTAAAATCATTCCGATTCATAAGCAGTTCGGCTACTTCGTAAATGTCTTCGACGAATTGGCACATGATTCGAATACCAGCGATATCTTGTACCCCTATTAACATATCCTCCGGATTAATTTTGCGGATTTCCATTTTTTCTAAAATACTTTCCCGTGTCTTTACTCTCCCTGTCACAAATTCAATAGGAGCATGTCGATTTTGGGCTAAAAATTCCTTGCGGATATTTTTTAATTTTAATTTTAATTCTTCAACCGCTTGGCCATAGGGAGCTAAAAAGACCGACCAATCATCAATAAAATTATCCTCTATCACTGCACACACCTCATTCGCCGCTGATATGTAAAAATACCCACTTTATAGTTTAACATATCCGGTCATATTGGAAAGGTTTTTTGCGAAAAAAGCATCCTTTTTTCACCTTCTTTAGACAAGCTAGCAAAGGCCATTAGAACGCTTTCCATTGGCTTTTATGATGGATTGTAGTACAATAACAACGTTGTTTTAAATTAAGGAGGTAGGCTAATGGCAACAAGTATTGAACAAGAATTAAAAGTCCTATTAAATCATGATAGTTATCAACGTCTCTTCCAATATTTTAACTTAGACAATCAAGCTGCTATCCGTCAAAGTAATTACTATTATGATTTCCCCGATGGCAGACTTAAACAAGTGGCTGCGATTTTACGGTTACGTAATTATGAAACGAAAAGTGAGTGGACTTTTAAGCAACAAACTCAGGATCATATCGCTCAAGAAATTTCGCAATTTAATCCTCAACCCATTGCCCCTCAACCTAACCATGCTCTACAAGACTATATACATGATTCTGAACTTTTAGCCCAGCTTAAAGCCTTAGGTCCACTTGAACAACTAAGAGCGACTTACGATTTAACCACCATTCGCTATCAAATCCCTTGTTCATTTGGCGAATTCGCGCTCGATGAGAGTCACTACCTTAATCACATAGATTATGAAATTGAACTAGAGACGGACGATTTAAATGCAGGGTTGGCTGGCTTCCAAGCCTTATTAACTGAGTTAAATATTCCTTGGCAAGTGGCTGATAAGAAAATCGCCCGTGTCGCTCGTCGCTACCAAGAGCTTCAAGACCAAAAGGCAAATAATTAGAGACTCATAAGTCTTTTTGATAGAATGACGGTAAGAAAGAGACTGTTAGAATTTTGACCAGAAGAAAAGGAGGTGTCAGTCGATGATGAATAGTTACCAAGTGGACTACCATACTAATGGCGTGAGTAAGGTCTTTGAATTTTACCTTTTCGTTAATCCATTGGGTCGTATCTGTTATTATTCCCAACAAGAAATGATGAATGCTGTTGATCGAATTTCGTCTAAAACTGACATTCATATACTTTGCTTCCACAATCAACGAACCGTCGTGGACTTTATGAAACAACTGAAAATTCCAAGTCACGATTTAGCAACCCGTAACAAAATATATAACGTTATTTACAATGCTTCCCTAGCTTATAAGGCAGCTTGTATGCAAGGCAAAAAAAAGGGGCGGCTTTTCTTATTAAAAATGCAACAACAACTCGACCTACAAATTGACCGTTACAACGACGAATTTGTGCTAGATATTGCCAAAGAGGTCGGCTTAGACATTGATATGTTTTTGATTGACCGCTCTTCGGCTTTTATCAAACAACTCCATTTGAATGATCAAAAGATTGCGACCGATATGAAAGTCCAGGCTACACCTACCCTCGTGCTTTTTGAACATTCAGCCTCCCAATCTGGCTTGGTAATCGAAGATCATATTACCCAGGACCTCATTTTCGATCAATTAGACTATATGACCCAAGCAGATTTTGATTCTTACCCTGGCTATAGTCCCGAAATGCAAGTTATCAAACGTCAACCTCATTTACGACTTTTGCCTTAATTCAAATTCCTATACGATAGTAGAAAAACTATGTTGACCACGTTCAAGTGAATGAAATCAACATAGTTTTTTTGTTAAAACAAATTTTTTCTCAACAAAAAAACCACGCTTGCGCGTGGTTAACTTATTATTTATTTAAAGCTTTTTTAGCTTGTTCTACTAAAGCCGTGAATGCTTGAGCATCATTAACGGCTAAATCAGCTAACATTTTACGGTTAACTTCTACACCAGCCACTTTTAAGCCGTTCATTAATACGCTGTAGCTTAATCCGTTCATACGAGCAGCCGCATTGATACGTGTAATCCATAAACGACGGAAATCACGTTTCTTTTGACGACGGTCACGGTAAGCATACATGTATGATTTCATAACTTGTTGCTTAGCTGTTTTAAATAAAGTATGTTTTGAACCGTAGTAACCTTTTGCTAATTTTAATGTACGTTTACGACGTTGACGCGTAACGTATCCACCTTTAACACGTGCCATTTAAGTTTCCTCCTTAGAAAATATCAGTGATTATAAAGCTGCGATTTGTTGTTTGATCCGTTTGATATCGGATGCAGATACTAAGCCACCTTTACGTAATTGGCGACGTTGTTTCTTAGTTTTACCGTGGAAACGGTGACTTGTGAACGCAGAATCGCGTTTTAATTTACCTGAACCAGTCTTTTTAACACGTTTAGCTAAACCGCGGTGAGTTTTTTGTTTTGGCATGAGAATTCCTCCTAATTATTAATCTTGTGATAATGGCGCTAACATGATGTACATGCTCCGTCCATCCATTTTGGGTTGTGATTCCACTGTTGAATACTCTTTCGTATCTTCAATAAAATCGATTAAGACATCGCGACCAAGTTCCTTATGGGTAATAGCACGACCTTTAAAGCGAATAGACGCTTTAACTTTGTCACCATTGCTAAGAAACTTAATAGCAGCGCGTAATTTGGTTTGATAATCATGGTCTTCAATCGAAGGGCTTAAACGCACTTCTTTGACGCTAACAATTTTTTGATTCTTACGTTGTTCTTTTTCTTTCTTCTGCATCTCAAAGCGATATTTACCGTAGTCTAAGATTCTAGCTACCGGTGGATTCGCATTAGGAGAAACAAGAACAAGATCGAGTCCAAACGTTTCTGCAATTGTTAAGGCATCATCTAGTGATTTAAGTCCGATTTGTTCCCCATTGTCACCAATAACCAATAGTTCACGGGCTCTAATATCTTCATTGATGATTAATTCTTTAACGATGATTGGCCACCTCCATAGTTTTTATTTGATCATTCAAGCAGATTAAAACAAAAAAGCCAGCTTATCCGTAGATAAACTCGCCGAAATATCCTGAATTAACAGTAGTATTTGCCAAGTCACTCGTGTGATTGGCGAGAAACGGCGTGTTTCTACTTGTTTTCTCAACTTAAACAGTTTAACACACCATTTCTTTACTTGCAAGAAAATATTTAACTATTTTCAACAGATCGTAAAACACGTTCGGGAGTGAGAGCAACCAAGAGAAAAATGTAACCCGTTTGCACCCAAAACACTGACACATCCATCATGCCGTGAATAACCACTGCCAAAATGAAAGCTGTCACTAAGCCTAAGCCTTTGCGCAATTCTCCTACTCTTACTCCGCTCGCTAACCAACGCCAAAAATCAGCTGTGGCTACACTTAGTAACATTAAGCCAACGAGACCATAATTGGCTAAGCTATCGATTAAAATTTGATGGGCATGCATCTGCGGTTTACCATCAAACAAATAGTAATAGCGGACATAAGACATTGCCCCTCGACCCGTTAACGGGCTAGTTGTAAAGATTTTCCAACCCGTTTCCCATAACCAAAAGCGATCCTTAAAACCATACTGTAAGGACTGGAAACGCGGAATAACATGGGGATTTAGCACAAGTAAAGCTGTAGCTAGACCAATCAAGCCGAGAACATATAGTCCCAACTTCTTATGCATAAAGTAAATTAACCAAACACTGGAAATAAAAAGTGTAGGTAGTAGCATACGTGATGCCGTTAAAACAATCGCAATTAAAGTCAGCAAAAGACAGAAAACACTGATTAGCTTCCAAGCCAAAGATGTTTTGGATAAGAGAAAATAAATGGCGATTAAGGTGCAAAAGATACAAAACAAACCAAAATAATTAGCATTGAAAAAGGTAGACTCCGCCCGAAAGTTTGGGCTAGAATCCTTCAAAATATACAACCAAAAATAATGATGCTCCTGGATGAATTTCCAATAATTTCTTAAGGCAAACCCTTGGGTAAATAGGCCCCCAATCAGACAGATTTTTAATAATTTAAGCCATAGCGTCGGCTGAACATAACGACGATATATCACAAAAAATAAGGAAAAGGCCGTTAAGGCCACCATCACACCCACGCCAATAAAATTTCGATTAACTAAAGAAACAATAGCACCAAAAGCAAAAAATAAACTCAGGCCCCGAATAGCATAAAAGTGTTCACCTAAGTGAGCGCGATCTCGAATTAAGAGAGTCATTAAGACCCCAATCAGAATGGGAGACCCAATATAAAAGGGTAGGAGGATACCAATTGTAGCAATCACCATCAATCGTTCAAAGCTAGCATACCAATTAATCTCGCAATGATTTTCTTGTTTTTGAGCCATGATTGCCCTCCCTTTTTGTTCATTTCTTCTATTATAAAGATTATTCTATAATTTTAATATACCTAGTCTATAATTTTAACAGAAAAAGCAATAAAATTACTATTTTTATCAATAACTTTTTATTGGAAAGTTATCCTGTCTCCGCTATAATGGTGAGGTAATGACTAACGGGGGGTTATCCATCTTGTCTTGGACCAAAACATATAAAAAATTACTCATACTCAGTTTAACTTGTACCAGTGTCTTGTCTACTCTACCAACAGTCGCTGCTCAAGAGGAGCTATCTAAAACACCTAATTTAACTCAAGATACACCAGTCAAAGCACCCATTCAAGCACTACAAATGCCGAAAGATTATCCCGAAGCATTGAATAACGTTCAAGTTGATGGTCGTTCTTATGTCGTCGTCGACCAAGAAACCAATAAAATTTTAATGGAAAAAGAAGGTAACGTAGCATATCCTATTGCTTCCATGTCAAAAGTCTTATCCATGTATTTAATCTATCAAGCAATCGAACAAGGAAAACTAAAAGAAGACGAAAAAATCGTCATTCCGGACACCATTGTTCAGAACATCTCTTCTAATCCTGATTTGTCCAATGTTGGCTTAGAATCGGGTGTTGAATATTCAGTGAAAGACTTAATGAATGGTATTATGTTATCTTCAGGTAACGATGCCACCTCCGCTTTAATGTGGAAAATTTATGGTTCTGAACAAGAAGGCGTCAAAGCCATTCGTCATCAGTTAGATGAATGGGGCATTGATGACTACTCATTTTATTCAACATCGGGCGTTCCAGTGCAATATTTGCCACAAGATTATTGGATCGATGATGCCAAAGAAGGCGACGAAAATAAATTATCTGCCAGTGATATGGCTTTAGTGGCTAAATACACAATCGAAAAGTATCCTCAAATTCTTGATATTACATCTCAATATGAATACACCTTTATGGCAGGAACCCCTCAAGAAAAACAATTAGTAAATCCAAGTGAATTACTTGATGGTAAAACCTATGGTCGTAAAGGAATGACCGGATTAAAATCTGGTCTCACTGACGGAGCGGGACGATGCTATGTAGCCACTGGTACTGAAAATGGCCGTAAGGTTATCACTGTTTTAATGGGTGCCCAAGAATCAAGCTATCCGGGCATCTATACTCTATTAGATACCTTGAGTCAATATCCTGACCTCTATAAAAAGGACGGCTTCAGTATCAACAAACGTTTAACTAAAGCGGAAAAAGAAGCTGCAAAAGCCAAAGCTGATGAGAAAAAAGACGGCAAAAAAGAATTAAAAAATCAACGCGATACTGGTTTAACTAAACTCATGCGCGATATCTTCAAATTCTAAAACTCAAATGAAAAGCCAACCTTCTTCTTGAAGGTTGGCTTTTTTGTGCATTAAATGAAGCAATCCATGGCATTTATCTTGCCTCAAGTGTTCTTTAATTACCTAAAACGGCTTGGATATTCATAACCCCATAAATAAAGAGAATGGCTACACCAGCTAGAATAAGCCATTCGTATTTTTTGAAAATAACTTTCCCAGCTTGTTTGCGAGTATATATATATAGACCTACACCTGGCAAGAGGGTTAACATATCTAAAATTAAGAATTGACGTCCGGAAGCATAGAAGACCCACATCAAATAAACAAAGGCACTGATTGTCAAGACTAAAGGTTTGAGCCCGTTATCTAAGCCCTTCTTCTGATGAAATTCTTTTAATTGAAAAAGAACAACTAGGAGATATGGAATTAATATAACCGCGGACGAGAGTTGAGAAAAGAAAGAATAGGCTCCATTGACCATCACAAACAAGAAGAACAAACATTGAACAATTAAGGTTGTCACGGTCAAAGCAGCAATCGGAACATGGTGACGGTTGATCTTGGTAAATAATTTAGGAAACAAACCTTGGATTCCAGCTTGATAGGCAACTTCTTGAGCCAACATAGTGCCTGAAAGCCAAGCCCCAAAGACCGACATCATCACACCGGCATTAGCTATCGAAGCTCCCACTTTACCAAGGAAACGTTCCAAAATATAACCCATAGCTGGATTAGGTAAAGCCGCCAATTCTTGTCGACTCATCACTCCATAAGCTAACACGGTCACCATCAAATAAATCATACTGACAGAAATAAAACCTAGTAAAGTCGCCTTCCCTACATCTGATCGTCGTTTGGCCCTACCTGAAAAAACAACGGCACCTTCAATGCCCACAAAGGCCCATACCGTTACTAACATCGTGTTTTTCACTTGATCAGTGACAGAACCGACAACCAAGTTTTCTTTTAGATTCCCCCAAATATCCTGGTTAAAGATATCTTGTTTGAATCCAAAGAAGATAATGACAATAAAAAGAAGAATAGGAACAATTTTAGCAATCAATACGACGGTATTTAATAAGGCTGCTGACGAAAGCCCTTTAGCTAACTTATAATGTATCAGCCAAAGTATCATACTTGCCCCGAGGACTGAAATGAGGTTTTCTCCCCCACCAAATTGAGGAAAGAAGAAAGAAACCGTCCCAAAGAATAGAGTCCCATAAGCCGCATTTCCAATAATGTTGGAAATCCAATAAGCCCAGATGGAATTGAAGCCTACATAGTCTCCAAAGCCCGCTTGGGCATAGGCAAAAATACCTGAATCCAAATCTGGCCGTTCTTCATTTAAATGTTGCAGAACCAGCACAAAGGCGCCCATGCCAAGGAAAGCTATCAACCAACCAATTAGCATGGCCCCTGGGGAAGCCACCCGCCCCATTTCTTTCATTAAATTAAAAATTCCTGAGCCAACGACCTTGCTGACCATAATACCAATCAGGGCAACTAAGCCGATTTTTTGTTGGTTTTTATCCATTTATATCACCTATATGTAACCTTTCCATCCCGAACCGCATAAAAATGAGATAAAAAAACAATAAGCTATTTAACAATAATTTGCAATAGCTTATTGTAAAAATCATTTGTTTAATGGTTTATCTCAGCTTATGCGCGGCTTTTCTTAGCCACATCTTCCTGAAGTTTTTGAACAAAGTCATCGAATGATAACGATTCCGATTGGTTTGAACCGTAACGGCGAATATTAACCGTTCCGTGTTCGACTTCTTGGTCACCGATAACCAATTGATAAGGAACTTTCGATGTTTGGGCCGAACGAATCTTATAACCTAATTTTTCATTACGTAAATCCATTTCAACACGGAAACCTTGAGCTTTCAATTCATCATAGATTTCTTGAACGCGGTCTGCATGGGCATCAAGGCTTACTGGGATAATGACCGCCTGAACCGGTGCCAACCAAGTTGGGAAGGCTCCTTTGTATTCTTCAATCAAATAAGCCACAAAACGTTCCATTGTTGACACTACTCCACGGTGAATAACGACTGGACGGTGCGTGTTTTCACCATCTTCACCCACATAAGTTAGGTCAAAACGTTCTGGTAACAAGAAGTCTAATTGGATAGTAGACATGGTTTCTTCAATACCAATGGCTGTTTTGAACTGAATGTCCAACTTAGGTCCATAGAAGGCTGCTTCTCCTTCAGCTTCAAAGTAATCATGTCCCGATTCATCCATAGCTTCTTTTAACATAGCTTGAGCCCGTTCCCACATTTGATCATCATCAAAATATTTATCCGTATTGTTCGGATCACGATAACTCAAGCGGAAGCGATAATCGGTAATATTAAAGTCAGCATAGACATCTTCAACTAAACGTAAAACACGCTTAAACTCTTCTTTGATTTGATCAGGGCGAACAAAAATATGAGCATCGTTAAGGGTCATTTCTCGAACCCGTTGTAAACCTGATAGGGCACCTGATTTTTCATACCGGTGCATCATCCCTAGTTCAGCAATCCGAATCGGTAATTCACGGTAAGAATGAATATCATTTTTATAAATCATCATGTGATGCGGGCAGTTCATTGGACGTAGAACCAACATTTCACCATCGCCCATATCCATTGGTGGGAACATATCATCCCGATAGTGATCCCAGTGACCAGATGTTTTATAAAGGTCAACCTTAGCCATGATTGGTGTGTAGACGTGGTCATAACCTAAACTAATTTCTTTGTCCATAATATAACGTTCGATAACCCGGCGAATGGTTGCTCCTTTTGGTAACCAGAATGGTAAGCCTGATCCCACTTCTTGCGAAACCATGAATAAGCCTAACTCTTTGCCTAGTTTACGATGATCACGTTCACGAGCTTCTTCACGAAGACGCATAAATTCATCTAAGTCTGCTTGTTTAAAGAAGGCCGTTCCGTATACCCGTTGCATCATCTTGTTATTTGAATTTCCACGCCAATAAGCTCCTGCTAAAGACAATAATTTGAATACCTTAATTTTACCCGTCGATGGAACGTGTACACCACGACATAAATCAGTAAAATCTTCTTGTTGATAAACCGTGATGACTTCATCTTCAGGCAAATCTTGAATTAATTCTACTTTGTATGGATCATTAGCAAATAAAGCCAAGGCTTCTTGACGAGTAACTTGACGTCGTTCAATCGGATAATTTTGACTGATAATTTTCTTCATTTCTTTTTCAACTTGAACTAAATCATCTTCCGTTAATTGAACTTCTTTATCAGTATCATAATAGAAGCCAGATTCAATGGCTGGTCCTACGCCAAAATGAATATCAGGAAATAGACGTTTCATAGCATGAGCCATTAAGTGTGCGGTCGAATGACGCATAATTTGCAAAGCTTCTTCACTCTTATCAGTGATTAATTCAATTGATCCGTCCTCTTCAATTGGTCGGTTATGGTCAATTAATACCCCATTAAATTTCCCAGCTAAAGTCGCTTTAGCTAAGGAAGAGCTAATCGATTGTGCAACTTGAACGGGTGTGATCCCTGCTTCATACTCGCGAATGTTTCCATCTGGAAAAACTAATTTTATCATCATTATTCCCCTTTCTTATCTAACAAAAAAGTCCCATTGACTCCAAGGAGTCAATGGGACGTTAACTTCATTACGTGGTTCCACCCAAATTTATTATAAAGCCATGCTTTATAACCTCAAACGAACTTAACGCGCTCCGACGGCCAAAATTACTCAACCTATTTTTAGGTTTTTCCAAATGGCTTCCATGAAGGGGTCATATTAAACCATGATAAGATGTTGCACCAACCCATCTCTCTCTCTAATCAATCTGCTTAACATGCTGTCTTCATTAAGAAATTATAATCCCTTTATACCATGAATTTTTGCTCGTGACAAGCAAGGTTCAATAATTAACGCCGTTGCCGATCAATTTTAATTAATTTAACGAGTGCTCCAAGGGTCATAACCAAACCCAATAACATTGGAAAAGCAAGAATGGTTTGCTTCTCTTTGAAGTAATAGGCTAATAGAACCAAGATTTGGATTAAAGTTGCCACGCCTAAATAGACGATAATCAAACGGTTAGTTTTAATGTATTCTTCTGTATTCATTTATCTCTATCCTTTGCTTAGTTAGTCGCTTGGCGACGACGGTTTTCACCGTTAAAGGTCATTTCTTTTGCCAAGTAATAAAATCGTTCCATCAATCTCTTAGCTTTGACCCGCTCGACCGCATCACGTGTCGTAGCCAAATGATGTTCAATTTCTGCCATATTAAAGTTGGACGTGAAGAAAGTTGCTAAGGATTCCTTCATTCGATGTTCTAATAGAACGGTTAGCACCTCATCGCGTAACCAAGCTGAATTCGATTCAGCTCCAATATCGTCGATAATTAAAACGGGAACATTTTTGATCTGATTCACCATGTCTAAAGTCGTGTTGTTGGCAATCGAAGCCTTTATTTCACTGGCAAAACTTGGATAGTGTAACATGGTTACCCCAATTCCTTTATCGACCAACAAATTAGCCATGGCACCTAATAAATAGGTTTTGCCTACACCGAAAGGTCCCGTAATAAAAAGACCTTTCGCTTGGCGGGGATTTTCTTCATAAGCTTGAATAAAGTTTAACACCTCATCAAATAAGCGCTGCCGGTTGGCACTAGATAGATCAAACTGATCAAGTTGAGCGAGGCGAACATCTTGTGCCATCATGCGATTATCCATTAAAGATTGCCGTTTTCGTTTGGCTTCCTGATCTAAATAAGCTTGAGTCGGTACATAAGTGATATCGATATAACCCTGATTGATAAATAAGTGTGGGACAAAACCTGGATTTTGACCTGGACGCCCCTCTTTAATGGCTTTCATTTCTCGCACATATTCATTGAGTTTCGATAAACTATTGGTAATCATCTGGCTAGATAGTTGGTCAGCATGTTGATGAATGAAGCTTTGAACCTCCGGATAGTCGCGTACTTCTTGATAAGTTCGCTCCAAACTGGCCTGATAGTTAGGTTGTGCGCTCAAATTAGCCATTAGTTCACGCATCGTTTTCATAACATCACTCTTTTCCCGAAAGTTTATTTAAGCGTTTGATTAATTCTTCTGAGTTAATCGGCTTCCCACTCGCATCTGATTGTGGATTTGCTGGTAATTCATTGGCTGTATCTTGTTTCATCCATGAGGGAATGGCTTCCTCATGTTTAGGCCGAGAATAATTTGTCCATGACGGCCGCTGACTAGATTGTTTTTGTTGCTTTTCTTGCATTTGTTTAACTTTATCTTGCGCTTTGACATACTGCAAAGCTTGAGCCACAGATTGGATGGCTTGTTCTTGCCAAATGGAGGCTAATCTCTCTAAATTTGACTTATACAAAACTTCTTTCTTCTCAACAACGAGCAAGGTATATATCAGAAAATTCAGAACTGGAATAGGCAAAGTCGACTTATTGGCTTGCAAATCATTCAGGTAATAAATTTCACTATCCGTCGCAAAACCACCCTTAGCCGCTTTTAAATTGACTAAAAAATCTTGGCAGTTTAATTGCTCACAGGCAAGGATTAAATCAATCTCTTCAGCACTTAAATCGGGATAATTTTCCTTTAATGCCTGCTGACGCTGCTGACGATCGGACGGATTATAGGTTCGAGGATAGGTCGCTTGCAATTCTTTTTCAGCTTCTGGTCTCTCAGCCACAAACTTATCTGACCGTTGTTGGGCAAAATAATGCCGTTTCTGGGCGATCAACTTAAGTTGGTCAAGCTCGATTTGGTTGGTTGAAGAATTAAGAGCCAAACGTACCAACTGCGTCATTTGTACTTCATCCAAATCAAACACTTGATGGCAAGCATAGACTTCTTCTTTTAAAGCTTGAGTCAATTGACTTTGCTCGATTCCTTCCGCCATTAAGTAACGTAAAAAGCGACTATAGTTAAAGCTGTCTTCACTGAGCATTTGATTAACTTGAGCACTTTGATGACGAAAAGCTTGATTAGTTAATGATTCAGAAATGGGTCCGTAATTGTCTAGGTTCGTTGTATGGAATACTTCTTCAAAACTAGCGGTGATTTCACTGTAGTGTTCTAAGTCAAACTCTTCCAGAGTCCAATATTTAAGTAGCTGATAGTAGGCCTGATCACCAATTTGATTAAACAAGGCTGTACTCAATAAGGGATGCTCCAGAAATTGATGGATATCCAATGGTAACATCACGTCATAAACTAAACTTTGATTAGTCCAATCAACATGAGAAGTTAAGTCACGATAGGTTTTTAGAAGCCCCACGGCCTCAAGAGATCGTCTAGCTTGGTCACATTCTTGGATACCCATATTTAACATTTGAATTAGCTGGGCGTGAATTTGTCTTTGGCTCCATTGACTATTTTCTTTGGGTAAATTTAGCAAGCTCATGTATAGGCTAACCGCCTGTGGTCCAACTAAAGGTTGGTATAATTGCAGTAAACTTTGAACCTGCAAGGGGGCTAAATCTGACTGGATACGTACCTGAAAGGGTTGAAAAGCTTTAATGATCATTCTCATCTTGTAACTGCTCCGACTGGTCTTTATTGGTCGAACTCAACTGATTATGGGTCAAGAGTCCGTTCGTTTTCATGGCTTCTAATTCCTTTAAAAACATCTCGCGTGATTGGAATTGACGGTAAACACTGGCGAAACGGATATAGGCTACTTCGTCTAATTCCATTAACAGGGGCATCACATATTCCCCAATGCGTTTACTATCGATTTCATGATCGTTGGCTTCGCGAATAGCATTCTCAACATTATTTACTAAGTGATCCATCTGTTCACGTGTAATCGGCCTCTTTTCAGCCGCACGAACAATTCCGCGCAGAAGCTTATCACGATTGAATTCTTCCCGCGTACCATCGCGTTTGACTACTAATAAAGGTATCCGTTCAACTCGCTCATATGTATTAAAACGATGACCACATAATAAACATTCCCGCCGTCTGCGGATAGCTGCCCCATCATCTGCGGGACGTGAGTCAATAACCCGTGATTGGGCTTCATGGCATTTTGGACATTCCATCTAAGCTTCGCCTCCTTATCTTAATACAGCTTCATTTTATCATAGCTTGCTTGCTTTGTATGCCTTGATTGTCCTCTTAAACTCTAAATTTGCTCTAACAAGGTATCCACTTGATGATAAGCTTCTTGATAGCTACCGTTATTATCAATCACCACATCAGCCAAGGCTCTTTTATCAGCCAAAGGCATCTGACTCTTGATTTTTGCCAAAGCTATGGGTTCATCTATAAGATCTCGTTGCATCAACCGCTCTACTTGGGTTTGGGCATCTACCCACACGAGCCAAACTTGGTCACATAAGCGATCAAATTTCGCTTCAAACAAGAGGGGAACGTCCACAAAAACCCTAGTTACTCCCCTCTGGCGATATTGATCCAATTCATAGAGGATTTGTTGATGAATGAGCGGATGGGTCACGTTATTGAGGAGCTCGCGTTTACTTTCATCATGAAAAATGAGCTGACCTAACTTTTGACGATCAATTTCTCCCGATGGCAAAAGAATATTGGAACCAAAGGCTGCCACAATGGCTTGATAAGCTAATTCCTGTGGTTGACTTAGCTTATGTGCAATTTGATCGGCATCAATCACCGAGTATCCTTTCTTGACCAAATAATGGCTAATCGTTGATTTTCCCGATGCAATGCCACCAGTAAGTCCAATAATTTGCATGCGTCTCCTCCTAATTCAATGGCTGACACTGAGGACAATAATGCGTTCCTCGTTGTTGAACTTTCATCTTTTCAATTTTATGTCCACAACGCAAACAATCTTGTCCTTGTCGACCATATACACAGAGTGAAAGTTGAAATTCGCCTGCTTGTCCCAAGGTGTTACGATAAGTTCGAATACTAGAACCCCCTAATTTTACCGCTTGGTCGAGCACCTCAATGACGGCTTCGTATAGAGCCTCAACTTCATCTACCTCTAAACTAGCACAAGTCCGCAATGGATGGATCCCTGCTCGGAAAAGACTTTCATCCACATAGATATTGCCTAATCCGACAACGAGACTTTGATCAAGTAAGGTCGGTTTAATCGGTCGCTTAATGGTTGCCAATTCAGTCCTAAACATCGCTAATTTGAATTGGTCACGAGTAGGTTCTGGCCCCAATTTTTTCTGAACAAAATATGAACCAAGCTCATCTTTAGCTACCCGTTCAATCCGGCCAAATTTGCGCACATCATGATACAGCAAGCGCGATCCGTCCGTAAATGTAAAAATCAGATGGACATGTTTGTCTAACTTATCATTCCACTCTTCACTGTTCCTCGCTTGATAAAAGTATTTACCTTCCATCCTTAAATGAGACACTAAATAACTGTCATCTAATTCAAAAATAAGATATTTTCCCCGTCGATGAACAGTTTGAATTTGTTGACCAACAAGAGACTGTTCCCATTCTTGTAAGTCTTCTCCATCAGGGCGGTTAACAATCTTATCCCACAAGACGCTTACAGCTTGGATGTTTTTACCTGAAACCGTCGCTACTAAGCCTTTACGAACTGTTTCTACTTCTGGTAATTCAGGCATCCTAATCCTCCTGTCTATTTCAATTCATACCAATTGTCGCCGTGATTGAATTCAACTTTTAAAGGAATACTCAATTCAACGGCTGATTCCATCACTCGTGGCACCATTTCATTCAAGATATCCAATTCTTCCGCAGGCGCTTCAATAATCAACTCATCATGGACTTGCAATAAGAGCTTGGCTTGTAATCCACGTTGATCAATTTCATCCTGCAAACGGACCATCGCAATCTTCAAAATGTCAGCGGCTGTTCCTTGGATTGGTGAGTTCATGGCTGTTCTTTCTGCAAAGGATCTGACGTTAAAATTACTTGCGTGAATTTCAGGTAAAAAGCGGCGACGATTGAACAAGGTGGAAACATAACCCTTTTCGCGAGCCTGTTCAACAATATCTTCCATATATTGGGCTACACCTGGATATTTAGCAAAATAACGATCGATAAATTCTTTGGCTGCTTTACGAGTAATATTTAAATTTTGCGACAAGCCGTAATCACTGATTCCATAGACGATACCAAAATTAACCGCTTTGGCTTGACGACGGTGTAAAGAAGTAATTTCCGCATCAGGATCCAAACCAAAGACACGACGAGCTGTCGCCGAGTGAATGTCTTCATCATCAATAAAGGCTTGGCGCATATGTGGATCCTCACAAATATGAGCTAAGACCCTGAGTTCAATTTGTGAATAGTCCGAACCAAACAGAATCCAGCCCTCTTTCGAAGGAATAAAGGCCTTTCGAATCTTACGCCCTTCTTCTAAGCGAATCGGAATATTCTGTAAATTAGGATCGGTACTTGAAAGCCGTCCGGTCTGAGTAAGGGTTTGAACAAAGCGAGTATGAATTTTCCCGTCTTCAAGAATATAACGAGGTAAGCCCGCTAAATAAGTCCCTTGCAATTTAGCTAATTGGCGATAATTCAATAACTCATCAATAATCGGATGCTGACCGCTCAGCTTTTCTAAAACATCGGCCGCAGTCGAATAACCGGTCTTAGTTTTCTTGATGACAGGAAGTCCCAAATTTTCAAACAATATCTCGCCCAATTGCTTAGGTGAATTGAGATTGAATTCTACACCCGCATAACGATGAATATTCTTCTCCATCACCGCTAATTGGGCTAGTAAATCTTCATTCATAATTTCTAAAGTCGCCGCATCAACTTTGACCCCTTGAATTTCCATTCGAGCCAAAACGCGAGCAAGCGGCATTTCGATAGTCTGATAGAGATCCCACATTTCAAGTTCACGTAATTTGGTCTCTAATGGGGTTTGAACTTGAGATAAGGTTAGAGCCTTATTCACAATATGTTGACTGAACGATGTTTGGTCATCTGGAACAGCCCGTTTAGCCCCTTTCCCATAAACAAGTTCATCATACTGGACAGAGCTTGGCAACTGTAAAAATTGAGCAATATCAATCAATTCTTGACTTAAGTTGGTATCTAATAAATAAGCGGCCAATTGCACATCAAATTCACAGCCAGCCATTTGGATACCATATCGACTGGCGATGACCTGTTCGCGTTTGAAGTCTAAACACACTTTAGTCTTACTTGCATCCTCCAACCAACTGACAAATAGCGGATCGTGTAAGACATGATCATCAAGACTATAGTATACACACTTGGTAGCCAAATCGACCCAAGTCACCGCAACTACTTGGCCCATATGGTAATTTTCTTCTAACATTTCACAATAATAGGCCCCATGATTAGGAAGATAAGCTGGATCTAGCGTCTGATCTACAAATACTTGGTCAAACTTTGCCTCTTCATCTTGTTGAGCAGTCGTTAGTTCCTCTACTGGTAGGTCTCCCAATAAATCTTTTATGAAGCTATTAAATTCCATTTGCCGATAAAAAGCTAACAATTGCTCAGGATTTTTACCCTGATAGCTTATATCGTCCAAACTAAGCTCGATAGGCGTATCTAATTTGATACGCGCTAAATCCTGACTCATAAAAGCTTGTTCCCGATCGTTAATAATATTTTCTTTCATTTTGGAAGCTTTTAATTGATCAAGGTTTTCATACATATTAGCCAAACTACCAAATTGCGTTAATAATTTGATTGCAGTTTTCTCGCCAATCCGCGTAACCCCTGGATAATTGTCCGATGGATCGCCCATTAAGCCCTTTAAGTCAATAAATTGTTCAGTCGTTAGTCCATACTTTTCCATAATCGTTTCAGGCGTATAGGCTTCTAGATCACTGACCCCTCGCTTAGTGACATAGACAGTCACATGGGGCCGCGCTAATTGAATCAGGTCTTTATCCCCCGATACGACAATAACTTGGTCGTCATCGTCAGCCATTTGAGAGAGTGTCCCAATAATATCATCTGCTTCATAATTGAGGAGATCATAATGGCGAATTCCGTATGCATCCAATAAAACGCGAAAATAAGGCATTTGTTCTTTAAACTCGCTAGGGGTCTTCGCCCGTCCACCTTTGTATTCCGCATATTTTTCGGTACGAAAAGTAACATTACTTTTATCAAAGGCCACTAAAATATGGGTTGGATCAAATTGAGTTAACACGCTATCTAGCATTCGATTAAAACTGTAAAGGGCATTCGTATGTAAACCCGCTTTATTTTTAAAGCGTTCAATATCTAAAATAGAGAAAAAAGCTCTAAAAGCTAAACTAGATCCATCAATTAATACTATACGTCGATTCGCCATAATATCTCTCCTTTGTTAGCTACTATGTAGAAAAGGCCAACGAAATTATTACCTAACATCGCTGGCCTCAAATTTTATAAGGTATTAGCATTCAATTGGGCATATGCCACTTCAAATGAACGCGAAATCATATCAATATCACCCGCACCCATAAATAAGATGACAGCATCTTGATATTTCATTAATGGAGATAAATGTTCACTCGAGACAATTTCTACCTCTTTGTCAATTAAATTAGCAAGATCATCAATGGTCACTTCTCCATGTGATTCACGAACTGAATGGAAAATATCACATAAGTAGACTTGGTCGGCCATCGACAAGGCTTCGGCAAATTCTTTCAATAAAGCCACTGTCCGACTGAAGGTATGCGGTTGGAAAACAGCTACACATTCACGTTCAGGATATTTTTGTTTCGCAGCATCAATGGTTGCTTTAATTTCCGAAGGATGATGAGCATAATCATCGATGATAATCAAATCATTCACTTGCTTAGCAGAGAATCGGCGTTTAACGCCGCCAAAGGTTTTAAGATGTTCGGCTACTAATTCAGCTGAAAAGCCTTCCAGTTTCAAGACGGTAATCACTGCTAAAGCATTCAAAATATTATGCTTACCGTAGGCTGGCAACTCAAAATGGCCCCATTTTTCACCATCAACATAAACGTCAAATTCCGAACCATTAACGGTTCGTTCAATATTTGTAGCCATAACATCATCTTGTTCGCTGACCCCATAATAATAGATCGGAACATCTGCTTCTAACTTCCGAAGATATTCATCGTCTCCGCAAGCCACGATGGCTTTTTTTGTTTGACGAGCAAAGGTTTGGAAGGCTGAAAATACATCTTCAATCGATGCATAATAATCAGGATGATCAAAATCAATATTGGTCATAATAGCATAGTCCACTTTGTAAGCTAAAAAGTGACGGCGATATTCACATGCTTCCAAAGCAAAATATTGAGCCCCTTCGTCTCCACAGCCTGTCCCATCACCAATTAAATATGATAATGGCGCTAAGTGTTTCAAGGTATGAGATAACATACCCGTGGTTGAAGTTTTACCGTGCGATCCAGTAACTGCGATACTAGTATAGGCGTTAATTAATTCACCCAAAAAATCATGATAACGATAAATTGGCAGTCCTAGTTCTCTAGCCTTAACCAATTCAGGATGTTCATCAGTAAAGGCATTTCCAGCAATAATTGTTAATCCTTCATGAATATTTGCTTCATCAAAGCCCATCATTTGGATGCCTTGTTTTTCAAGTTCTTGCTGGGTAAAGAAGTATTTAGTTAAATCACTTCCTTGCACTTTATATCCTTCGCCGTGCAAAATGAGCGCCAAGGCACTCATGCCAGACCCTTTAATGCCGACAAAATGGTAGGTGGTATCTTTTGAAATCATATAATGTCCCCTTTATTTTTCAAACAATAAAAACGAATCTTTCGTTTTAACTAATCGCTTTGCTAATTGGCGCGTCTCAGCTTCTAATGAGTCGTACGCTTGAGTCTTTTGATATGGCTTCGGTAACACAGTCGCTGGTCGAGACTGAAAAGCCTCTTCTGGCGTCTGCTGCCGCTGACGAAAACTAGGCTCATACTCAGCTCTAGGGCTAGGCTCGGGTCTAGTAGATGTTGAAGCTAATTCTGCTTCCATTTCTTGCTTTGCTTCAAATTGTTGCCGATCGAAAAGGGATTTGGCAGACGAGGTCTGCTCAGATCCTTCTTGATCCTTTTTTGGCCACGAATTCAAATCCTGTTTAACGTTTTTGAAGGGAATCTGATATTTAGATTCACTTTTTTGGTTCAGGTCGTCATGAGCATCGAGTTCATGCTGGTAATTCTTATTTATTAATTTTTGGTTTAAACGTTCCTTTTTCTCACTCTCAGTCTCACTTGTCCCCTTATGATAAGCGGGTTCGAAGTGACTCCGCTGCCCAGCTTCATTAATCTGGCGAATAAACCGCGGTTCCTTATGTTGGTTTGACTTAGGCTTATTAAAAGCCGGTCCTTCATACATCTTCTTACCCCCTATTCAGGATTAAGCAAAACGAGCGACAACGTCCTCTAATGGAGTTCCAACTTCAAAGTGATCTGGCAAGACCCAGATGCCTGGTTGGTTTTCAATCGCGGTTAATTCTAACTCGCGGGTTGAACAAATCATGCCATGACTCTCTTCTCCCCGCAATTGACCTGGCCAAATAATGAGGCCGTTGGGCATAACAGCTCCTGGTTTGGCTACTAAGACCTTTTGTCCTTGCGCAATGTTAGCTGCTCCACAGACAATTGGCAAGACTTGATCAGCTGCCACTTGAACTTTGGTTACGTGCAAGTGATCACTATCAGGATGGTCTTGGCATTCTAGGACGTGACCCACGACTAATTTCGGACTTGGATCAACCGTTACTTGAACATCCAAATTCAATTTAATGAGGTGTTCATTCACTTGCTTAACTTGTTCAGACGTTAAGGTTACTGGCCCAACTTGATCAATTGTCATCATATTTGAAACATCAAAAATATTGATTGCGACTAATTCACCCGTTTCAGCATTGAAAATTTGGGTGACATTTTCGCTAGTTTTGGTTTGTAAAACTAGATCTTGACCATTGGCACAAGTCAGCATTAAAACATCGCCTACCCCATTAGGGTTATAAAAGGCTAACCACATCCTGTATTTCCTCCTCTTTACTAACCGTTTTGTCGAATCGTTGCTAAAGTGGTCGCATCAAATGTTGTTACAATCTTTGTAACCATTTCTTTAGCAGCCTCATAGTCACTGATATGGAACAAGGATTGGTGTCCATGAATATAACGAGCAGGTACCCCAATCACCGCACTAGGTACACCTTGATTCATAGTGTGAGCCGCTCCAGCATCGGTTCCGCCTGGCGAGAAGAAGAATTGATACGGGATATGGTGAGTTTCAGCCATATCCAAAAGATATTCTCGCATACCTTTATGCGTAATCATAACTGGATCTTGTACCCGTAACAAGAAGCCTTCACCTAAACGGCCAAATTTTGATTTGTCTCCATCGGCATCAGAAGCTGGTGAGCAATCCACAGCAAAAAAGACATCAGGTTGGTGGGTGTGGATAGCCCCTTTAATTCCCCGTAAGCCCACTTCTTCTTGAACCGAAGCACCAGCAATCAAGGTTGATGGCAAGTCTTGGCCTTGAACGGCTTTCAATGTTTCAAGCATAACAGCACAACCATAGCGGTTATCCCACGCTTTAGCCATGATCGCTTTCTTATTAGCTGTATAAATAGTTTCTGTTAAAGGAACAATGGCATCACCTGGTTTAACGCCATATTCTTGCGCTTCTTCTTTAGAGGTAAAGCCCGCATCAAATAGAATATCTTCCGGCTTAATAGTGCTACCTTCTGGTTTCCCTCTTAATAAATGCGGTGAGACCGCACTCGAAATACATGGGTAATCCCCTTTGCTTGTTTGTAAGGTATAACGTTGCGCAGAAATAACATAAGGATTCCAACCACCAATAGCAACGACTTGGAATAGTCCGTTATCGGTAATACGGCTGACCATAAAACCAACCTCATCCATATGTGCCCCTAACATAATACGAGGTGCATTCTCAGTTTTACTATGTTTAATCCCAAATATATTGCCTAAACCTGACACATGCAATTCATCAACTAGAGGTTTCATTTCCTTCTCAAGGTATTGACGAACACGGCCTTCATTGCCAGAAATGGCTTGTAATTCGGTTAATTCTTTAATTAATTTAAACGTTTCTTGTTTCATCATTTTCGCAGCTGAGCTGCTCGCCTCCCGTATTTAACTTATTTCGTTCGAATTATCCCCTCTATTTTGTCACAAACCATAAGCAAAATCAATGTTTTGACTAGGACAAAGCTCGACTAAAGTCAGCCAAAAAGTGGCCAAATTTACTAATCCTCTATCATCCATGGTACAATAAACGTAACAAAATATTTCTTAGGAGGCTCAACGATGGCACAAAATAAAAACGACAATTTAGCGAATAGTCTCATCCTACTTGCTGGCGTCCTTTTTGGAGCTGCTAGTGCATGGTTAATCAAAGAAAATAAACCTATGCCTGCGGGTAAAGTCTTAGAAAAATTAAAAACCCAATTTGCTCAAGAAGGAGAGATCGAAGGTTCATGGATTGATTATGATCCAGTTGAGTCCCATGCCTTTGATAGCCGCCCGTTAGTTTATCAAGGTGGAATTACGCGAAAAGAAGCCTCGGGAACTGTATACTATGAATTCACCTGTGATTGCTACACCGGCGAAATCCTCACAATTAACGAACAAGCGCTCTAATCCTAACAAAAAAGGTTGACCCTTTCTATGTAGATGGTAAAATGAGGATTACTGATTTCATTTTTTGTCCTCACCTTCACGCCAAAACAAGAAAGGAGCCTCATAATGGGATATGGTCAATCAGAAGACTGGGAATTCCATCCTTTAGAAGCAGGTGCCACCGGCCAAGCTTTTATGGGTGTCAAAAGTGACGAAAAAGTCTTCTTTAAACGCAATACCTCCCCTTTTATTGCGGCTCTTTCCGCTGAAGGTATTGTGCCAAAATTAATGTGGACACAGCGCACCTACTCTGGTGATATCCTCACCGCTCAAGAATGGAAAGATGGTCAACTTTTGGATAAAGAAGAGATGGCTTCATTAGAAGTCTGTCAATTAATCCACAAGATTCACCATTCAACTAACCTATTTTGGATGTTGCGCAAAGTGGATGGTCACGTCTTTCGACCACTCGATTTTATCGACTTTTATTTCAGCGAATTGCCAACTTCCCTTCAAAACAATCAGTTTCTCAATCAAGTTGTCGCTTATCTTGAAGATTCTATCGAGGATTATTTTTACCAAGTAGACTACACTGTCTGTCACGGTGATCTTAATCATCACAATTTCTTACGCGACCAAGAGGACTATCTCTATTTAGTGGATTGGGAAAATGTCCGCATTGCTGATCCTTTAAGCGATTTGACCTTTATCCTCTGCCAATACCTCAATCCAACAGAATGGACAGATTGGTTGAATCAATATGGTCTAACAATTGATAAAGAAACCTATACCCGCATCCGCTGGTATAGCTTGGTGAATTGCTTATTAGCCATCAAACAATATTATATGGAAAATCGCCATTACAAAGTAAATGAAACCATTCTGCTGATTAAACGTATTTATCAAGAAAATCACCCATCCTAGAAAGGAAATGCTATGCGCCTCAGACACAAACCTTGGGCTGAAGACAAGCTCAAAGAATATCCCCAATACGTCATTACCGATGCCAACGACTTAAAAGGTCATTGGCAAACTCGTTTCGCTCAGAACCAAGCTCTTCATATTGAAGTAGGATCCGGCAAAGGCCAATTCACTATCGAAATGGCCAAAGCTCACCCTCATATTAATTATATTGCGGTTGAAATCCAAACAAGTGTGATTGTTAGTATCCTAGATCGGCAGTTGGAGGCTCAACTACCCAATTTACAAATTCTTCATGCTGACGGTCGCCACCTCTCACAATATTTTGCAGACGGGGAAGTTGACCTCGTTTACTTAAACTTTAGTGATCCTTGGCCTAAGACACGCCATGCTAAGCGACGCTTAACATCTCCTGACTTCTTAAGTCAGTACGAAGCCATTCTGGTTCCTAACGGCCAATTGCATTTCAAGACAGATAACCAAGGCCTTTTCGAATATTCACTTGCCAGCCTGTCAAACTATGGTCTGATTCTCAACCAAGTTTGGCTTGACTTACATCATTCCGACTATGTCGGCAATATCGAAACCGAATATGAACACAAATTCGCTGCCAAAGGTCACCGTATTTACCGACTTGAAGCGACCTTTGATCAACAACGCTTAATAGCCTTACGCCAAACAGCAAATTAATCTAATAAAACAATCTAATAATTACAAAAAGGCTGTCATCCACGTAACCAAACGTGGATGACAGCCTCTTTTTTATGCAGTTTGTTCATTAATTAGAAAGATGGTTCTCGGCAAGTGCCCGTTCAAATTCATTTAGACGTTGTTCGAAGACATCTAAAGCTGAAATGATATACTCAGCTTGAGTCATATCGAGACCGGCACGTTTCATTGTTTCGATTGGATAATAACGTTTCCCCGATTTTAAGAAATTCTTGTAGTTTTCCAGAGCACTTTGATCACCTTGGCAAATTTTATCAGCGAAATAAGTGGCTGCCGCAAAGCCTGTTGCATATTGGAAAACATAATAGTTGTAATAGAAATGAGGAATACGGCTCCATTCCACTCGAATCAAGGAATCTGAATTCACTTGTGGACCATAGTACTTTTCATTTAAGGCTTGATAGGTTTGTGAGAGATAATCTGCTGTAAGTGGTTGCCCTTGTGCATCAGCCGTATACATGAAATGTTCAAATTCCGCAAATTGTGTTTGACGGAACATCGTACTCTTCATACGATCAAGAAAATTATTCAAAATATAGAGTTGAATTTGCGGATCGGTATATTCCTTCAAAAGATAATCGGTTAATAAATTCTCATTTGTTGTTGAAGCTATTTCAGCTAAGAAAATCGAATAGTCTCCATATACATAGGGTTGATTAGCATGGGTCAAATAGGAGTGAGCACTGTGACCTAATTCATGAATTAAAGTATATAAGCAAGAAATATTGTCTTGCCAATTGAGTAAAATATAAGGTCGGCTATCATAGGTTCCTGATGAATAAGCACCTGAGCGTTTACCTTGATTTTCGTAGACATCAATCCAGCGTTGATCAAAGGCCGCTTGGATAATCGCCACATAATCCTCACCCATTGGAGCGACTGCCTTAAGAACAATATCTTTCGCCTTTTCATAAGTGATATCAAAGTCTACCTGTCCTAATAACGGTGTGTACATATCATACATTTCTAGATCATCTAATTCCAAGAGTTGTTGCCGCAAAGCAACATAACGGTGAAGGAGACTTACTCGACTTCCTACCGTTTCTACTAAAGTATCATAAACAGCTTCCGGAACATTATTTGCAAATAAGGCCGCTTGGCGCGCTGAATCAAATTTTCTAACTTTAGCTTGGAAATTGTTGGCCTTAATGGTGGTCGAGAGGGTCGAAGCCAAGGTCGATTTGAATTGATTGTAAACGGAATTAAAACCTTCGAAGGTCGCCTTTCTTACTGAACGTGAATCCGATTCTAAGAATTTACTATAAAGGCTATGGGTCAATTCAACGGTCTGACCGTCTTCATCTTGGATGGTTGGGAAACGGAAATCTGCATTATTTAATTGACCAAAAGTCCTAGATGAAGCAGAAAGAACTTCGCTTGCTTGGGCTAGCATTTCTTCTTCTACTTGAGTCAAAGTATGAGGAGCTTTGCGCAATAAATCATCAAAATAATGATCATAAAGAGCTAGGTCTTTTTCCGAAGCAAGCAGTTCCTTGACTTGGTCGCTAGGCAAGCTTAAGAGTTCTGGTTCAAAGAAGGCCACTGCTTCAGAAAATTGACTATACAAACTGGTCACCCGAGCGAAGTAATCTTGATAAAAGGCATTGCCCTTATCTTGGTCGCTTTTACTAGCTGCATACACATAGAGATTTTCACAAATTCGCTCAACTGCTAAGATGTCTTGTAATGCAGCTAAAAGAGTTGCTCCACTTTGATGAAGCTGTCCTTTATATCGTACGAGCTCTTGAATCTTTTCTTGACAGGCCTTTAGACTTTCTTCAAAAGATGCATCATCTACAAATAAATCACTTAAATCCCAAGTTTTTTTCTGCTACTTGATCTCGTTTTTGTACCATGCTATTCACTCCTTTTTACTGTCCCTATTTTAGCACAAGTATTCCCTTCTCGAAAGATTGTCCAAATTACCTGACTAACCAGCCATTTTTTCCACTCGCTATTAAAACACCCCTTTTTTCATTCACATGAATCAAATGAGTGGCCAATTGCTCTAAGTAAAAATTCGGTTGAGCCTTAATTAATGGAAAGGAGGAGAGCTCTAAGTCTTTTGCTTCATAGCGCTCTAAGAGATAAACAATCAATTCGTTATAGGTAAAGGCCTTTTTATCCGCGATGAAGTGATAAAACCAAACAAATACGGCCCAGACGGGCATCTTTAAAATTAAGCAATGTTTGGGCAAAGACCAAACCCACTTGGGACACCGATAAATATCAATTTGCGCTTGATAAAACCGCTTAAACAGAGGCCGATAACAGCTTTGACGACGCAAAGCAAATAAGACTCGGTCACGACTTTGTCCACTGCGTCCTTGATATATTCTCGAAAACGAGTCTATCTTGGTGTTTCTTTCTAACTCAATAGGAATAATTCCTCTTGGCACTTGTTTAAAAAACACCATATCCTCTACAACCTGTTGCTGCAATAGCTGTTTTGTATCAGTCTGCAAAAAAGAGGTAAATGATGCGTCAACACGAAGGCCGCCCTTCGTATATCATAAGACCATCGATGATAACCTAACTCTTCCTGGTAATAAATTAAACGTCTGGACCAAGCGGTTGCCAGGGTTTCTTTGATATCTTGATAATTATAGAGCCAAAGACAGGTTAAACCCGCTCTTTCATAATCGCCTTGTCTTTGATGAATTTGTTGACAGCTAATCGGTGATTGCTGAAACTCGATAACCCTTGCTAGATGATCCAGTTTATAATAGCAATCAGCAATTTGATGACCTTGACATAGGGAATATTCTAGCCTGACTTTAATTCCTATCCGATGACCTGCTTGTAAAATTTGTTGCTTGGCTAATTGATGGGTCCGACTCTCTTTGCATACGCGCTCCCGTCTCTGCCCAGATCCACAGGCTTGATAATGGGCAAAATAATAGCCCCCATTCGGTCTTGCCTTTACATAGACGGCTTGCTGACATTGTGGACAATAAAAACGGTTCGATTTTTGTTTCTTAAGGTCACTCGCCGTTGCGTATACCAACTCGCGATGCTGATTATAAGCAATAAGCATAAAAAATCCCTCCTATTCAGTAATAACCGAATAGGAGGGGAAAACTTTATTAAAAATGTTGACCGAAGAACTTAATCGCATCATCTTTACGAATCAATTGTCCGTATTCCTCTAAAATACCTTGAGTTGTTTGATGAATTTCACCATATTCCAACAAATCCATCAGTTGTTGGTAAGCGACTGCTTCATCAATTTCTTCATCGATATCCTCGATGAGTAAGTAATAGCGATTATTCATCGTATAGAGACTATTTAAGAAATCTTCGTTCTGCCAATCCCTAGCCATCTTGATGAAGTCATCTAGATGATTAAAGACAAATACTTCATCTCCTACTTCATCCTCTGTCAGAATCTCTTGATTATCTGATTTAGCCGCAACTTGATCTACTTGCTTGGCTGTTCCTTCTGAGTCAAGCTGAGCATCAGCTACTTTTCTCTGCCCTTGTTTTGCTTCACGTTTCTCTTTAAGACGTTTGGTTAATTCATCTTCCCAAAAGGCATCCATCTCTTCAAAGTTAGTTCGACTAATATATAATTCAAGTCCTTGAGAACTTGGCATTACTTGAAAGGTAACGGCTTCAGAATCATGGAAATGATGATCCACATCGACTTCTTCTAAAATTGAATAAAAGAATTTCTCAATGCTACCTTGGTCGCCAATCAAATCAAGGAAATTAATCCCACGTTCTTCCAAGTCTTCTACCCCAATCAGAACTTTGATTAAGTTGTCATTAATTTGTTCCATTTCCATCTTTCATCACCTCCATTAAGCGCTTGAGACTCTCAAGTATTGATACATTCTACATGAAGCCTCTTATCTTTTCAAGAGGGAATTCTCAAAGGCTCCCCTTCATTATAGCATAAATAAATAAAGGGCAATAAAAAAGAGCTAACGAATTGTTAGCTCATAAAAAATTCTAGTCATTAGCTAAGGCGCGTGCTTTTTGTAATTCTAAAGCACGAACTTCACGTGGCAAGAAACGACGAATTTCATCTTCGTTATAGCCAATTTGTAGACGTTTCTCATCAATTAAAATAGGTCGACGTAAAAGCCCTGGTTCTTGTTGAACCATCTCAAAGAAATCACTCATCGGTAATTCGCTTAATTCGATATTTAATTCAGAGAAAGCTTTTGAACGAGTTGAAACAATATCTTCTGTTCCTTCTTCGGTCATACGCAGAATTTCTTTAATTTCATTTATAGTTAATGGATCAGTAAAGATGTTTCTTTCGACGTATGGAATTGAGTGCTCCTCTAACCAAGCGCGAGCTTTACGACAAGAAGTACAACTAGGAGTGATATACAATGTTACCATAGTATCTTCCTTTCTTTTGTTTGCTTATGAGAGACAGATTCCAATCCAATAACTATGTGTCTATTATACGATACTTAGTAAGCTTAAATCTACCTTCTTAATAAATTCATAATAAAACAATATTGAAATTATCATAAATAAATTGCTAAAAGAAAGAGATTTTTTCATAAAGCTTTTCAGCATTTTATTGATCTAACTTGAATTCGTCTACTTCCTTTTGACGACGTCTTTTCGCTTGGCATTCCGGGCAAATACCATATAATTCTAATCTGGTTTGTAAGACTTCATAGCCTGTTTGACGTTGCGCAGGCTCTTTAATAAACGATAAATCCGAGTAAACAAAATCAGAAATTTTTCCACATTCTTTACAGATAATGTGAAAATGCTTATGGCCCATAAAGTCATAGCGACTCGTAATTCCTGAAAATTTCATCTCATGGATGATGCCTTCTTCAACGAAGAAATTGAGATTATTATAGACAGTTGCTAAACTCATATTGGGATAAAGTTTAAGCATTTCTTTATGAATTTCTTCTACGGTAGGATGGTGATGACTATCTACCATAAAGGTCAAAATGGCCTTGCGTTGAGGCGTCATACGAACATTTTTCTTCTTAAGGTCACTTATAATATGTTCAACCATCATTTCGCTCGTATCAACCAATCCCTCATAAAGGTTCGGTGTATCCTCATCAGTATTGATGTTATGCAAAGCATGATCATGGTGATATGACATCCTAATCCCCCCTTTTCTAAATCGTTGTAGTTAGTAATTATATCACTTCACGGTTTATTATACTAGAAAATCTTATTTATTATTAGATTCTAATCTTAAAGACGGACTTGGCTACTTGTATTTTTGGCTAGATTAGCTATTATATTAGAGAACTCGCAATTTAAAATTTAGGAGCCGATAAAATGAAAATAGGTGCTCGTGTTTTGAAAACCGGCCTAGCAATCTCTTTATCTATCTTTGCCGCCTTAGCCTTAATACCAGGTAGTGATGGCATGTTGGCGGGGATTGCAGCTGTCTATTCAACACAACCTTCTGTTAAAAAAACGTTCGAAACTTTTGTAAGTCGAATTGCTTCCAATGTCATCGGTGGGATTTTTGGTGTACTGATGATGCACTATTTAGGTAGTTCCTTTATCGCGATTGGGATTACTTCCATTCTGACCATCGCCATCCTTAATTCGTTAAAGTGGGATGAATATATTGGTTTAGCTGTCGTGACATTAATCGTTATTATGCTAGGTAATGGCGCACACGACCCTGTCACACAAGCGATTATTCGGGTAGCTGACACTATTGTCGGTGTCATTATTTCCTTCTTAGTCAATTGGTTAATCTATCCTCCTAAGTATGATGATCGTTTCTTCTCGACACTTGATTTTGCCACTACTGAAGTCCTAATTTGGATTCGCGCTTCTCTTCGTAAGAATGCCGAATATTCCGTGATGCATCGCGATATCAAGTGGGCTTTCAAACAAATGGGTAAGTACAACACATATTTTGATCTCATTAAACACGAAATGATCTTCTCTAAAAAAGAAAAAATAAATACCCAACGCAAACTCGTTGTGTATCGCCATATGGCGGCCACTTCTGATGCCGCTATTACTCTCTTGTCTGCTCTTCATAATAATGACCAAATTTATCGTGATTTTCCTGTCGATTTACGGGTTCAGATTCGCGAACGGGTTGAAACCCTCTTAAGTGCCCATGAACAAATCCTAATGAAATTCAACGGTAAAGTTCCACCTGAACAAGTTAACTTTATGAAAATGAATTCGGAGCACCGTGAAGACTATATGCGTATCTTCTTTGAACAAGCCCGTTTACAAGAAAGTAATAAATTAGAGCACCATTTTGAAGGTAACGGCGTCATCCATATCATGTCTGCCATCTATCTATATGAAGAAGAATTAACCAATCTCAACCGCTTAATTCGAACCTTTAAAATGCGAAACAATCCAGAAGCATACTGTAATAACCACATTGATCATGAATAACCTAAACCGGCATAGACTCGATATCGAGTTTATGCCGGTTTTTTAGGATTTAATTATTAATATGAATACTTCTTATCCAAAGAATAGCTGTGCCACGAAAATCGAAGCTAGCGTAGCAGCTAGTCCAATCAGGCTTTCAAACGGAATGAGTTTCATCCGATTGGTAATATCAAGTTGCACAGAACCAGCTGTCGCATGGAAGAAAGATCCATGAGGTAAATGGTCTAATACTGTCGCGCCTGTATGAGTTGTCATAGCAGCTGCCATCGGCGTCATGCCCATTTTCAATATGGCTGAACCAAATGATTGAGAGGCAACCGTGGAACCGGCTGTCGTCGATGCTGTCGCTCCACTCATCAAAATACCTGATAGGGGTGCTAATAATGTACTTGGAATTCCCATTAAATTAATAAGGTTTATAATATCCTGTTGAAGATAACTATTCTTAATGATTCCCGCAATCGTCCCCGTACCAATTAATAACACCGCTACCGGTATCATCTTATTCAAACCAAAACTGGCAAAGTCATTTAATTTTTTAGCGTGACCCATAATAATCAATCCAAGTATCGCTCCTAATGGCAAGGCAATCAATGGATCAATCGTAATACCCATTAAAGGACGTAACATTAATAAAACAATAACAATCACTGGACCTGAAATGGCTTTGGCAAAACTTGGTAATTCAGTAATTGAATCGTCATTAGCCACTAACCCAGCTTGCTTCTCATATACAAAAGTCCCTTTAGCCTGTAACATTTTGACTAATAAAATCGTCACGACCAAGGCCACAATAGCCGGAATAATATTGGCACTCATCAAAGAGAACAAATTGACTTTATATGCTTCTGACAAGGCAATTGTGTTCGGATTAGGCGACATAATATTTCCTGCTTTACCGCCACCAATCATAGCTAATAATAATATAGGACGAGGAATCTCTAATTCATCCGCTAAAACTAAGCCGATAGGAGCCACCGTAATAACAGCAATATCAATGAAAACGCCCACCGCTGTTAAACATAAAGTAGCAATAGCTAGCGCAATTAAGGCCCGTTTGCGACCTAAGCGTTGAATGATGGTTTTCGAAATGGATTCAGCAGCCCCAGACTTGATTAGGACCCCAGCCAAAATACCTGCTGTCAAAATTCTGAGGACTGAACTCATCATGCCAGAGGCTCCTTCTACAATAGTGGTGATAGTTTGCATTAAGCTACCACCTCCAACTAGACCGCCAATCAATGAACCTAAAATTAAACTATAAGCAGGCGGAAAATTTTTCACAATCAAGATAATGGCCACGATTAAGCCAACCATGGCTCCTAAAGTAGTATATGTCATGCTTCTTTACCTCCGAATTGAATAAGTTTAAAAATTTGACTCGTTAACATGGTTAAATTCTGACTAGCTACCTTTGAATCAAGTGCTTCATCAAGGGTGACAATTTGATGCAAACATGAAAATACGGACACCGGTTCGCCTTTAAAACTGTCGATACCCGCTTGCGTAACCGCTCCGCCAATCGCAATGACTTTAGTTGAAGAAGTTTTGGCTTCACGTACAATACCAGCTAAGACTTTGCCCATGGCTGATTGATGATCGATACGCCCTTCTCCTGTCACCACAAAATCCGACTGACTAATCGCTTCTTTCAAACCGCTCGCTTCCATCACAATCTCAATACCGCTTCTTAACTTCCCATTTAAGAAAGCTTTGAAAGCAAATCCTAAGCCACCGGCCGCTCCGACACCTGAATCTAAACTAAAATCTATTCCTCGCCAATCATGTGTGACCTGAGCAAAATTTTCTGCTCCGCGATCAAGAAAGTCCACCATTTCTTGATTAGCCCCTTTTTGTGGACCGTAAATATAAGCACAGCCTTGGGGACCCGTCAATGGATTTTCTACATCACAGGCTATTTCAAACTGACAATCTTTCAAACGCTCATCTTTGAGTGAATCATCAATCTGCTTTACTTTTATTAAATTTTGCCCTATCGGATCCAAAATTTGGCCGGAGTCATCCAGAAAGCGGAAGCCAAGGGCGTGCAACATTCCCATACCGCAATCATTCGTTGCAGAGCCACCAATACCGATAATAAAATGGCGATAACCTAATTCTAAAGCGTTCAAAATTAGCTGTCCGGTCCCGATTGTCGAAGTCAACAAGGGGTTTCGTTCCACACGATCAATTAATTGAATCCCAGACGCTTCTGCCATTTCAATCACGCATTTATGGTCAGGTAAAAGCCCATAGCTAGCTTGAACTGGACGTCCTAGTGGATTTAAAACACCTACTTGGCCATATTTTCCATTCAAACTATCAACCAAGGCCTTGATTGTTCCCTCTCCTCCATCAGCTACGGGTTTTAAAAGAATGTCAGCATGAGGGTTTACGAGTCTTATCCCTTCAAGAACAGCCTCATTTGCTTGCTGACCACTCAAGGAATGTTTGAATGAGTCCATACAAACTGTCACTTTCATCCTTACACCTCCAAATGAAATCGTTTACTTTAAATCACAAAATTTAGTATACGATTTTATACAAATTAGTGTTATAGTCTATGTGACAATTAAAACCTATATTTATCTATAAAATTTGTTACCCAAAACAAGGAGTTTCTATGGAATTACATGCCCAAATTGCTAATAAAATCGTTCATGCAATGAAAAAAATCATCAATCAAGATTTAAATTTTATGAATTCCACCGGTCATATAATTGCCTCAACCGATTCAAAACGGATAGGACATTTTCACGAAGCGGCTTTACGATGTATCCAGGAACAAAAAACATTAATCATTGATAATGACCAACTTTATCAAGGGAGTAAAGCTGGCATCAATATGCCGGTCTTTTTTAATCATCAAGTCATTGGTGTTATTGGCATAACGGGGCAACCCCAACAGGTCGAGATCTATGGTCATGTCATTAAACAAATGACTGAAATTCTCATTCTTGAAGAATGGCAACATCATCATCTCTTACATCAACGTTCCTTAAATCGGAGTATGATTGATAGCATATTATTCCACGATAATCACTCAATGGATTCTATTTTTACCTTTCCCAAGACGGCTTGCCTTCACATAGCTAGTTTGAACCTTGATCATTCTCACTGGAATACAATGGATATTAATGAGCGAATTTTGAATGAAATTGATCAACTTCAGAAACGCAATGAAAGCTTCTGGGCTAGCATCCTTGATCGCCATTTAATTTGTTTATTCAAAGACTACAAAGTCGAAGAAATTAATTCACGACTAAATCAGCTGTTAGACCTTCTAAAACCTTTCACCTCTGATAAATTGATTTTTGGTGTGAGTGAAGAATTTACTATTGAACAAACGGCACTTAACTATTTTAAGCAAAGTCAGTACGCCTTTGAATGGGGACAATTTGATAGTTTACAAAACCAACCAATCATTCATTATAGTCAAATGAATCTAGGATTACTTATCGTCAATTTGAACGAGGCAACTAAACTTCAATTCAAAACCAATATCTTACATCAAATTCCACCTGAAGATCTCGTCTTTTATCAGCAACTCGTTAGTTTATACGGGCAATATAATGGCTCCTTAATTCAGTTGGCTAATCATTTCTCCATGCACAAAAATACGGTTCAGTATCGCATCAATCGTCTTTATCAGTATACAGGCTATAATTTACGTCATTACGATGACTATTGCGTTCTCAAGTTAGCTTTTATGATGGAAAATCATCCTATCATCCACACAAAGCGTCCATAAAAATACCGCCCGGCTAGTTTGTTAAAACCATCCGGGCGGTTATTATTTATTCCTATTCTTCACGGAAAAGGTCCTGATCCTCTTGAGTATATTGGGTTTGGAGGTGGGTGACATATTCATAGTCCGTCGATAAACTTTGCATCCGATCCTTTATCATTTGCCACTGATATTGACCTTGAGGCACTTGATAACGAAGATAATCTGCTAAAGGAACACTTTGGAAAATCTTGGTACCCGTCATCCCCAAAATAAAGATAGGCATAAATTTAGGTGATGTCACTTTCACTTTGCCATCTTTACCCTTAACTAGGGTCACTTCAGTAATCCCACCGAATTTATTATCAATACTTTCTTGTCCAGAAATAAAACTAGCTTGCGAGTAGATTACAAAGGTTTTATGATCATTAATCCACTCACAGGGCTGCACAACGTGCGGATGACCACCCAAGATTACATCGACGCCCGCTTCACTAAGTGCTTGATATAAAGTTAATTGTTCTTGGTTAGGCATGGTGCCATATTCTTCACCCAGTTGGACCGATACGACCGTAGCATCGACTTGCTTATTGAGCGCTTCGATCTCTTTTAACATCACAGGCAAATCAATAAGCGAAACCAGATAGTCTTCACCACTTGGGACAGGAATGCCGTTAGTTCCATAGGTATAGGCTAGAAAGCCAACTTTTATCCCATTAACCTCTTTAATCCGAGCCCGACTTTTATCCTTTTCACTTTCGTAGGATCCAACATAGTCTAAGCCACTCGCCTTGATATTATCAATCGAAGCATGGCAACCGACACTGTCCCAATCCATGGTGTGATTGGTCGCATTCGACACGATATCCACCCCAATATATTTTAGGGCATCTAGGACTTCTCTAGGGGCTGAAAATCGTGGATAACCCGCGATAGGCAATTGTGGACTCGCGGCAAGAACTTCCATATTAGCAATCGTTAAATCGGCATAGGACGTAAAAGGGGCTACTTCTTGAAACATGGGTAAAAAGTCAAATTCGTAATCTGTCCCTACCTTTATCGGCATTTGACGTTGACGATTACTTTCAATCATGGCTTGATAAAGAGGATTATCCTTGTGAACCATCTGAGCCACATTGTCATGAATTAAAATGTCTCCAACCGAACGCAAAACTAGGCGATTGGGCTGAGCTGGAGAAGCTTGAAAATTTGGTTTGGCTTTTAAACCAACCAAGGGCTGTGGCAGGTATTTAATAGCTCTGGTTTTTGTTTCTTCGGCAGTTTTCTTTTGTTGCCGACTAGCTGCCTCTTGTGTCTGATGCTGTTGCGAATCATGTGTTTGAAAATAAACATAATAGACACTAGCTGTTAGGCCCATAATTAAGGTCAATATTAAACCAAACCAAATATACTTTTGTTTCATCCCTGCAATCCCCTTCACCTGATTTAATCATTCAACCTGTTGTTTCGATGTTTCTGACCTATTTATGGTATCATATTTATGTAAATTAATCAGTCATAAACTTAAGAAAAGAGGCCTAATATGAAAGTCATTATTGAACCCGATTTTTGGCAACTATTCCCTACCGCCCACATTGGTTTGATTCACGCAAAACAGGTGGATAACCAACAGACTTCGACAGAAATTCAAACCTTACTAGAAGAAGCCCATGAAAAAGCTCAAAAGCATCTTACCCAAGCGGAATTCAGTCAGAATGAAGTCGTCGCTAGATGGCGTAAAGCTTATCAGCAATTCAAGACGAAAAAAGGAGCCCGTTCCTCCATTGAGGCTTTATTAAAACGGGTTAATCAAGGTAAAGGTGTTGGATCTATAAGTCCTTTAGTCGACATTTATAATGCCATTTCATTGGAATATGGTCTTCCGTGCGGTGGAGAAGACATCTCCTGTTTTAAAGGCGACATGCGCTTAACTCTCGCCGATGGAACAGAAGAATTCATCACTTATGGTAGCAATCAGAGCGAACCCCCATATCCTGGCGAACTCATCTATAAAGATGAAGCCGGTGCTATCTGTCGCTGTTGGAATTGGCGGGAATCGGTACGAACCATGCTAACGGCCAATACCACTGAAGCCATCTTTGTCATCGAAACTCCAGACGACCAAAGTATCGCCCAACTCGAAGCAGCTCTTAGAGACCTAGCCGCTCGCTTAGAAAAATATGCAGGTGCCTCAACTCGATTTGCTATCTTAAATCAAGATTAACCTACTTTAAATTTAGACTAAATACTTTCTAAAACCATGGTTCATTAAAGTCTTTATATTAGGCTTTGATGAACTTTTTGCTTCCCTAGTTTAATTTGCTTCGAGCAAAACTCCAATTGACTCTTGAAATAGGCTTCGCTATGATAAGGATATAAAACGTTTACATAAAGAAAGGGCAATGATTATGACCGCTTTACCATTAAGACATGAATTACCCGTTGAAGAAACTTGGGACCTTTCCCTTTTGTTTGCTGATCAAGCAGCCTTTGAACAATGCGTCGCTGAATTTAAAGGCGATGTCATTTCTTTTAAAGAGCAATTTCAAGGACAAATGACCCAAGCTAGTCAAATCAAAGATGCTATCTTAGCCTATAACCATATTACGATTCTTTTAGATCACTTATTGAACTATGGTCAATTAGCCTATAGCGTAGACCGTACCGTTCAAATTAATGAAGAAAATGAAAACTTAGTCGGTCAATTAGGCGAATGGTATCAAGAAAACACAGCCTTTTTCAAATCCGAACTCTTAGCTTTAGATGCTAGCTTGCTAGATGAAGCTCGTGCTCTACCTGAATTGGCCGCTTATCATTCATTTATCGACGATTTGGAACGACAACGTCCAACCCTTTTTGATAGTAAAACTGAAAGTATTTTAGGTGCCTTGTCCCGTACGCTTTTCGGTCAAGAAAATCTTTATAACGCTTTAAAATTCCAAGATTTGAGCTTTGATGATTTCCAAGTGGGTGATCAAACATACAGCAACAGTTTTGCAAGCTTTGAACAAGATTATGAAGTCCACCCTGACCGTCAAGTTCGTTTGGCTGCTTGGGAGGCCTTCCATCGCAATCTTGCTAGCTACCAACATACCGCTGCCACTAACTACATCACCCTCGTTCAAACGCATAAGAAAATGGCGACCCTTCGTGGATTTGATTCAGTTTTTGACTATCTCTTATTCGATCAAAACGTAAGCCAAGAATCCTATAATCAAATCATAGATACCCTCATGAGTGAATGGGCACCGGTCATGCGTCGTTACGCCAAAATGATGGAAAAAGAACATCAAATAGACCGAATTTCATTGGCAGACATCAAATCCTCCTTCGTTAAACAAGCCAGCAGCAAAATTTCGATTCCGGAAAGTCGTAAAATTGTTCAAGCCGCTTTAGCTCCATTAGGCGAAGAATATAGCCAAATCATTGAAGATGCATTCAATCAACGTTGGATTGATTATCCGATGAATTACACTAAAGCAACCGGTGGATTCTGTGCTTCTCCTTATCAAAAACCTGCCTTTATCATGCTAAACTGGACAGGCCTCTTGAATGAAGTGCTAGTATTAGCTCACGAATTAGGCCATGCGGCTCACTTTACGCTCGCAGGTCTAAATCAACCTATTCTTGCTTATGAACCAAGTCTATACTTTGTTGAAGCTCCTTCAACATGTAATGAAGTCATTACGTGCCAATATTTACTACAACAACCCCTTGAAGCAAAAGCAAAACGTGCCTTAATTGCCGACTTTATCACCTCAACTTACTACCATAATATGGTTACTCACTTGTTAGAAGCAGCTTATCAACGTAAAGTATATCAAGCCGTTGACCGAGGTGATTTATTAAATGCCAACGTCTTAAATCAATTCTTTAAAGAAACCCTTGAAGAATTCTGGGGCGATGCTCTAGAAATCAATCCAGGTGCTGAATTAACCTGGATGCGACAACCCCATTACTTCGATGGTTTATACTCATATACCTACTCAGCCGGTTTAGCGATTGGAACCCAAGTGGGGCAAAAGGTTGCCCAAGCTGACCAAGCAACCATCCAACAATGGTTAAATGTACTCAAGAAAGGCAATTCTTTATCACCTCTTGAATTAGCTAAAGAAGCTGGAGTAGATCTCACCACGCCAGAACCTCTTCGTCAAGTAATCTCATATATCTCAAGCTTACTTGACCAAATCGAAGAACTTGCCTAAGCTAATTGAATAAGTTGAATTACTACTTAATCCGAATTTTGTTAAGAGTACAGCAAACGACCGCCAAGTAACTTGGCGGTCGCTGACTCTGGCTAAGATTCGGATTATTTTATTGAGCGACTAGCTTTCTTGCTCTAATTGATTCATTAAGTCTAGTTGCTGTTGTCTCGATAAACGCATTAATTCCCGGTACAATTCACGCAATGGTGCCTCAAATTCGGGATTATTTAATAAGGCCACCACTTGGTCCGTCATTTGCTCTTCCAAACCCATATCTAGCACATCTAAATTCTGTTCTTGCTTATATTGACCTAAAGCCTGAGCTAATTCCATGCGTTGCTCAAATAAACGGACTAATTGTTGGTCTATCTGTTCAATGTCACGACGAATATCTTCAATCATCTTCTCACCTACTTTCGCTTTAACTTTTCCTTATTGTTATGATAAAAAAACGGACTGCTTTTAGCAAGCAATCCGTCTAAAACCTATTTTTGTTTACGAATCATATCATTCGGCATAACGGGTTGGTCTACTTTGATTTTACAAATCATCATAGCATGAGGCGCCCGATCAATTTCATTGTCTTCTTCATCCCAGAAATGTTCTAATTTCTGTTGGAAATGACGCATCCCCGGTCCATAAAACTCAATCTCATCACCACGACCAAAGTTATTACGCTGTTGAACCGTCGCAATTTGCGTTTCTGGATCATATGATAACACTTGACCAACAAAAGCATAAGCTGGAATCTTACGTGGAGCACCAAATAATTGTTCATTTTCACTTGGTACTGAGTAATAAAAGCCGGTCGCTAACTCTCGTTGCGCTGCTTTCCATAGTTCATCCACCCATTCTTGTTTTAAGTCATAATGTTCTGGATCTTCACAATAGGCATCGATCGCTGCTCGATAAACATTACATACTGTTGAAACATAGTGAATGGACTTCATCCGACCCTCAATCTTCAGACTGTCCACGCCATTGTCAACCAAATCCGGAATATGCTCAATCATCGCCATATCAACGGATGACATGGAATAGGCTTCTTGGATACCTTCTTCACCCGCACCAATTGGCTGATGGTTTCCATAGATATCCATCTCATACATACCGTATTTCCAACGACAGGTTTGTGAACAGCCCCCACGGTTAGCATCCCGATGAGACATATGATTGGATAGGACGCAACGGCCTGAATAACCGATACACATAGCACCGTGAATAAAGGCTTCAATCTCCACATCGACTTTTTGTCGCATTTCTTTAATTTCAGCCATCGACACTTCCCGCGCCAAAACAACACGTTCTAAACCTTCATCTTTCCAAAAGTTTAAATTTTCATAGTTGGCAGCTGAAGCTTGCGTCGATAAATGAATCGGTAAACCTGGTGCATCAGTCGCACAGATTTCCATCAAGGCAACGTCGGATACGATAACGGCATCCACGCCTAAATCACGCAACTTTTTGAAGAAGTCGCCGGCTCCCTCTTCATCCCCTTCATGAGTAACCATATTAGCTGCCACATATACTTTAGCCTGATGCTGGTGAGCAAATTCAACGCCTTCTTTAATTTCATCATAATTGAAATTACCAGCCCGACTACGCAAACCATAGGCTTCGCCACCAATAAATACTGCATCTGCTCCGTAGATAATAGCCGTCTTCAATTTTTCTAGAGTACCAGCAGGAGCCAAAATTTCAGGTTTTTTTAGTATTTTAGTCATCTGATTTTCCTCCTACTTCACTAAATCTTTATCGAACAAGAAGAATCCTGTATCCAATTCCCGGACTTGCGGATGTAAAGATCGAACTTGGTCTTCTAATTCCTGAGCCAGTTGTTCTGTCCAAGTACCCGCTTCAATCTGCTGACGCGCTTGATTAAATAGGCTAGCAATTTTAACAAAATTTTCGCCTGGCGAGAAGAGGCCTTCTAACTTCCATTGAGTCACATTCATATCAGCTAAAGTTTGCAACTCACTGGCTAATAAAACATCATTATTAGCAAAAACATGGGTTCCATTGACATCTTCATATACCGAGTAATGCGAGCCGCCCTTTCTTGGTTCAGAAAGGAAAATTCCTCGATCACGACCCACATTTTCGGTCTTTTTAATATAATTAAAGTAATTTTGGATAAGTGGGCGACGAGATTGGTGAATGCAGGTAGCCCCATAAACTAAGAACTCAACCGGCACCGTTACATCAGCCGCAAGACGTTCCAACTCAACCTTAGGAACTTCGCGAGCCAAGACGGCAGCCACAGCCCCTCGTTTAGCCCAGAAATTAACTTGGCGGCTGGAAGTAACCATGACTTGAGCATCATAACGATACGGAATGAATAAATCATTCACTTTCATTTTCTGTAAGACACCCGGGTCACCTACCGTTACCGTATCCACTTCTTGTTCTTTCAAGAAACGTAGATAATCCGGGACTTGGTCAATGCCCTCATTATGAAAAATCGCATTCACTGCCACTGATACTTTTTTCCCTGCTTGGTGTGCAAGTTTAATTAAGTGTGCTTGCTCTTCTCGCGAAAAAGAATACGGTAAGCGCAGCCCGAATTCATCTTGACCAAAATAAAGACAGTCTACTCCTGCCTCTAACAGTCCTTCTGCTTGTTGGATCGATTCCACTGTTGCAATCAGCTCAATCATTCCCCAGCCCCCTTATTAATATTTACCATTGCAAACATAAGCCTTGACAGCCAGCTTGCCATGCATTAGTAGATTATAGATGAATTCACAATTGGAATCAATATAAAGTGATAACGTGCGATCAGCTTTGAATCACTGGTCCAAAAGACGTAAAGCAAGTCTCAGCTTGGTGCGTACTTTTGGAAAGTGGAGGTTGAAGCTGCACGTTAGAACTGGATTCCATATAAAGTGAGGAAGCTCGGTCAGCTCTGAAGCATTTGGCAAAGCGTGTAGGTTAGCGCTAGCTAAGCAAACGTCTTTAGACAAATGGAAGTCAGAGTTGAGCTGACGAACTAGAATCAATATAAAGTGATAACGTGCGATCAGCTTCGAATCACTTGTCCAAAAGACAAAAAGCCCCTCTAGTAAAGACTAAATCATCCTTTACTAAAGGGGTCATTCTATTTATATTATGCTTTTTTAGCCGCTAAGGTCACGACTTCAATAATCACGTCACGTGCTTTTTCCATTGATTCAACCGCTACAAATTCATAACGACCGTGGAAGTTTTCGCCACCAGCAAAGATATTTGGTGTTGGTAAGCCCATAAAGGAAATAATAGAGCCATCCGTTCCACCACGAACAGGTTTCATAATTGGCTCGATGCCCAAATTATGCATCGCTTCTTCAGCCAAATCAACTGACCGTTTGTCTTTTTCAATGACTTCAGCCATGTTGTAATATTCGTCTTCCATGTCTAATGTTAAACGTTTTGAATCTAAGTGGTCATTCATATGGTCAACCATTTTCTTCATATATGCTTTCTTAGCTTCAAATAATTGACGACTATGATCACGAATAATATATTCGATTTGGCATTCTTCTACCGTTCCATTAACAGCTAATAAATGATAGAAACCTTCACGACCACTAGTCCGTTCTGGAACTTCTAAAGCTGGGAATAGGTTTTGGAATTCACGAGCTAATTCAAGGGCGTTGACCATGGTGTCTTTAGCTGAACCTGGGTGAACGTTCTTACCTTGGAAATGAATTTTAGCATAAGCTGCATTAAAGCTTTCAAATTCCAATTCGCCTACTGGACCGCCATCCATGGTGTAAGCAAAGTCACAGCCAAAATGATCCACGTCAAATTTCAAGGCACCGGCACCAATTTCTTCATCCGGACCAAAGGCTACACGAATCTTACCGTGTTCAATTTCTGGATGAGCTAAAAGATAAGCTCCAGCCGTTACGATTTCTGCCACGCCTGCTTTATCATCCGCACCTAATAGGGTATTTCCATCAGTGGTAATGACTGTTTTGCCAACGTAATTTTTTAAATTAGGAAAATCTTTGACGGCTAAAACAATATTCTTTTCTGCATTTAGGACAATGTCCGATCCATCATAATTCTCGTGGAATTGAGGATTGATATTACGACCTTCGAAATCGGCTGTGTCAACATGGGCAATAAAGCCAATAACAGGAACTTCTTTGGTGGTTGTTGCTGGAATTGTCGCTGTTAAGAAAGAATTTTCTGGGTTCAAAAATACTTCTTGAAAACCAATTTCTTCTAATTCAGTTGCCAACATTTTTAAGAATTCAGTTTGACCTGGCGTTGAGGGAACTGTTTGACTATTTTCATCTGATCGCGTTTCAATTTTTACATATTTTACAAAGCGTTCGACTAATTTTTCTGGCATTGTGAGTCATTCCTCCTAGAATATCTTTCTTAATAGATAGATTTATTATAACGCATTTCATCAAATTAGGAAGCCTTTTCATAAATTTTTAAATGGATCTTTTATCCTAATTTCTCACCACATCTAAGAGCCACAAAAGACACAAAACTGTAATTAAACCAGCGATAGGAACTAGCCAAATAAATTTATGTGTTTGCGTTTTATGGTGAAACATCCGCATCCCTAACCAGCCACCTATGCCGCCAAATAGGAAGCAAGCAAGCAACAAATGGGCTTCAGAAATGCGCCAACGCTGATGGATGGCTAAAAATTTGTCTAAACCGAAAATCAGAAAACTATAAAGATTGGCTCCAATAATAAGTAATACAAAAAATGTTTGATAAGTCATACTTGCCTCTTTCTATTTTAGTATCGACCTCAGCCAAAAAATTTTCCTAAATAAAGACCCTTTAACTTTCATTCAATTATAGTAATAAATAAGCTATAATAGAACAGATGATTTTAAAAGGAGCGATTTGAAAGATGAAATTAGATAAGGCTTTCTATGCTGAGATGCTGGCAATCGCCGTGCCTATTGCTTTACAAAATTTAATTGCATCCTGTCTGAATACGATTGATACTTTGATGGTAGCCTCGCTCGGGGCAGCCGCCATCGCTGGAGTTGGACTGGCTAACCAAGTCTTCTTCCTCCTTGTCATGCTCTTTTTTGGCATCAATACGGGGTCTTCCGTTATGATGGCTCAATATTGGGGTCGGCGGGACAGTCAAGGTACTCGTCATATCCTCGGACTATCCTTAGCTTTGTGTTTCCTATTTGGAACAATCTTTACCCTAGTCGCCTTATTCTTTCCTCATTTTATCTTGAGCCATATGATCCACGACCCTAAGGTGATCCAAGCTGGAGCCGTCTATTTACAGGTTGTCTCTTTATCCTATATTATGACCGGCTTAAGTTTCGCTCTCGGAAGTGCCTTAAGAACAACGGGTAATCCCAAAACGCCTTTAATGGCTTCTTGCGCTAGTCTCTTTGCCCAGCTCTTTTTCAACTATGTTTTTATCTTTGGTAAATTAGGTTTTCCTCGCATGGGAGTAGCCGGAGCTGCCGTCGGAACCATTGCCGCCCGCCTGGTCGAATTAGCTATTATGGCTTATGTTATTTCCACTTATATGGGGCCATTCAATACACGCTTAACCAACCTCTTTAATTTTAATTTATCCTTTATTCGCCAATACTTCAAAGTTACCTTACCCGTTATCCTCAATGAAGGCTTTTGGTCTTTGGGTCAAGTCATGTACAGCATTGCATACGCTATGGTCGGCACCAATGCTACGGCTGCAGTTCAAGTCTGTATGGCCATCCAAGGGATTGTCTTCGTCATCGTCCGTGGTTTGGGATCCTCCTGTACCATCATTATTGGACGATCAATCGGACAGGGCTTGTTGGAAAAGGTACATGTCTATGCCAAACGCTACCTAAAATTGGCATTATTGGTTGGCCTGACTATTGGTCTTTTCCTCAGCCTCACACCTGGTTTAACTTTATTACCATTTACTAACTTAAGTCCCCAAGTCTACCAACTATCCTCTCAATTACTTCGGGTTATGGGTGTTCTTTTTGTCATGAAGGCTATCAATTCAGTCATCATTATCGGAATATTGCGTGGTGGTGGCGACACGAGTTTCTCTATGTATCTTGAAACCTTCTGTGTTTGGGCAGTAGGCGTTCCTTGCGCGCTTATCGCAGCCGCTATTTTCCACTGGCCAATCTACGGTGTCATGATCATGGCCTGTATGGAAGATGTTTGCAAAATTTTGATTGGACTTCATCGCGTATTTTCACGAAAATGGGTTCACCAAATTAGCTAATTAAATGTGTCAATCCTCAGTTGCCACTGCAATGAAAATTAAAAAATAAAAATTCCGCATTCCCTTCAATTGCCACTTTAGAACAGGCTAGGCAACATTGAATCAGGGATGCGGATTCTTTCGTATTAACTATAATAAATCCTTTAGTCTTCAGTCTTGACTACTGGATGGGTATCTTCTGAGGATACGGGCTCTTCAATATTTGTCGTGCTAACCGTTTCTTTCGTCGCTTTCTTATCACGTTTACGAACAAGCGGCTTAGGTCGATTTTCAGGTCGGTAGTTCTCTGGGTGTTTCTTGCGTAAATAGGTATTCATCCCTACCATTGAAACAATTAAGCCCAAAAGGATTAATTCTAAATGATGAGAGAGTCCACCAAAAATAACTAATAATGCTCCAAGAATAAAATAAAAAATATAGGCCATGATTCGACTCCTTTAGGGTTATTTGCTCGCCAATTAGGACTTTCCTAATCGGCAAATACTTGGTATGATATCGAGTATCTTACTTAAGCAGGTGTTCTATGTTAACTTATTTCTTTCGCAGCCAAATCGATCCCGGCGTTAAGCTAACAGCCCCTTGGCAGCAGCTTGTAATCTTAGGCTTAATCATTAGCTTTCTCTTAGCCTATCATTTCCGCAAGAAGCCAGTGGCTCTTAAAATCGGTCTTTGTCTTTCGGCTTGGCAACAAGTCTCCATCCTTCTTTGGTATTTTAGCACTGGCTATCATTTATGGCAAGAAGGACTCCCCCTTTACCATTGTCGCATCGCCATGTGGGCTTTAATTATAACGCAATTAGGGTTCAAAAAAGAAAACCAAACCTATTTTGCCATTTTAGGTTTTGTGGGCTCCATTGTGGCTATGTTGACGCCCGCTATTGATCCCTTTGCCTTCCCCCATATTACCAATTTTTCTTTTGTTTTCGGCCACTATTTCCTCTTTTTTAATAGCAGCTGGTTGTTGCTTCGCGCTCGACCTCTAGCAGCAAAACAAATTATTAAACTTACCCTCCTGATTAATAGCTTCATCTTAGCGATGGATTATGCTCTGGGAGCCAATTATGCCTTTATGCTTAAACTACCTGAAGCTCTTAGTAGCTTACCTTTCACTGGCCTGAGTTGTGCCGTGCTAATGACGCTATTTTATTGCCTAGGATTAGTTGCTTTTAATCGCTTGCTGGGCTGGAGTCAGACTCATTATCTCTCTATAAGAAGTCGACTTTCTCTACTTAATCCAAGTAAATAAACTCCATACCATAAGGCAACCCGCCCTCTCTTATTTGATCTTATCCGAATCGTTGGTCCAACGACAGATGATCAAAGAAAAGAGACAGCGGGTTGTTTTTACGTTGCTTTTAAATTAGAAATCGATCTCTAAGAGAATAGGGGTATGATCTTGTCGATCCCCCGAATGAATCATTTCCGACTTTTGGACCTTGTCTGCAATTCGGTTGCTGACAAGCCAATAATCAATTCTCCAGCCAGAATTATTAACCTTACTAGTTTTCACACGTTGTGCCCACCATGTATAAACGCCTTCAATATTGCCATGTAGGTAACGGAAAGTATCGGTAAAGCCTCGATTTAATAATTGGGTAAAGCCGAAACGTTCTTCATCTGTAAAGCCAGCTGATCGGCGATTGCCCGCTGGATTAGCTAAGTCAATCTCTTGATGGGCTACGTTAAAGTCCCCTGTTGCTAAAACCGGTTTACCCTTATCTAAACTTGCTAGATAATCCGCATATTTAATGTCCCAAATTTGGCGATCAGCCAAACGCTTCAAGCCATCGCCCGCATTCGGCGTATAGACCTGGGTAATATAAAATTCTGGGAATTCGAGGGTAATGATACGCCCCTCATGATCCATGGTTCCCGGTGCATCAATACTTGGATAAGTGACCACTGGTTGTAATGATCGATGGATTAAAAACATGGTACCTGCATACCCCTTACGCGCTGGTTCTTTTGAACTGGTCCACACGCAATCATATTCAGGAAACATCTGTTCAATAATTTCTTCGTGTTTTTTTGTAGGACCTGTAGCCGAAAGTTTAGTTTCTTGAATAGCTAACACATCCGGTTTTAAATCAATTAAATTTTGTAAAACCGCTTGAGTCATTAAAGCTCTTGCAGACTCACTGGTAAGGGCTGCATTTAGCGAATCGATATTCCATGATATTAATTTCATATTTGATCTCCTTAAAATTTCATTTTCACATTTCGTAAACTGTCGTGGCCAAACTCCTCTTATACCTCAGTGAGTTCGTCCCACTTCTTCATTACCATGACATAAATAAGCCCAAGAAGTAGCTTTAGCATGGATTGCTAATTCGTTTGGGCTCAAACCAATGGCACTTTCGCGACTACCCGCTGCTGGATAGACATAAGGAAAACGACGCAATGACATATCAAGGTATACGCGAATCGAAGCAGGCAAATCGAATGGACAGACGCCGCCGACAATGTGTCCGACTCGCTCAGCCACTTGGTCATCTGCTAAGAGGACTGGCTCTTGGCCAAAATGAGCTTTAAATCGTTTAGGATCTATTTTATCATCACTCGAACAAACCACCATTACTAAGCCTTGGTCGGTATCAAAAACAATTGATTTTGCCACTGCACCTAAGGGTACGTCTAACCAAGTAGCTGCTTCCCCGACTCCTTGGGTGGCTCTTTCAAAGACTTGAATCCGATCGGCCAAACCCACTTTAGAAAAATATTCCTTAACAGGTTCGAATGCCATCTAATCCCCTCCCTGAATCTTTAACTAAAATCATCGCGTACTTTTCTTAGTTGGATAAATTCGGCCAAACTATTGGCTCTTAAAAATGGATTTATAGCTTTTTCTTGACCTATCGTTGATGGCAAAGTCATCTGCCCTTGATCGCGTAAATCTTGGACTAGAGCTAAAGCCTGACGAATGGGTTGGTGATGAGGACTAACCCTTTGCGCAAAGCGCAAATTGGTCAAACTATATTCATGTCCTGCATACACAAAGGTCTGATCGGGTAATTGCTTGAACCACTGTAAAGCCGCAAACTGAGCGGCGTAATCGCCAGTAAATACTCGGCCACAGCCAGCCATAAACAAGGCATCACCACAAAACAAATGATTTTCAAGCAGATAAGAAATATGACCAGCCGTATGGCCCGCAGTCAAAGCTGTCTTAAATGTGAAGTCTCCAACCGAAAAGGATTGGTCAGGCGTCAGGGTCCGATCATTCCAGTCTTGCGTTTCAGTCGGGCCATAAACGACGACTTCTGGGAAATTTGTTTTAATAGCTTCGACACCAGCCGTATGATCGGCATGTTTATGGGTCAAGAGCACGGCCAAAGGGTTTAAGTGATGTTCTTTTAAATAATTTAAGACAGGTTCCCCTTGCCCCGGATCAACGACTATAACCTGATCTCCCTGCTCAATGAACCAAATGTAATTATCTTCTAAAGCAGGTACAGCTGTCACTTTCATACACGAGATCCTCCCTTAAGCGTTATCTACCTTCTCATTATAACAGTATTCCGTTTTTATTTTAAGAAAAAAGAAAATCCACTCTTTCCTTTATTTAGCAACTCTGAGGTTGCGCGGTAAGGATAAAGAGTGGATGTTCGTATGGAAATACTGAAATGAGTATTCCGTTTATATTTTGGTTGCTAATAAGGCGAGTAATTGGTTGATTCCCATCATGTAAAGATACATGGTCAAAGGTCGGCACAAGAGTTGTAGAAGAATAAATTTGCCCTTCTTCATCTTACTTAAACCTGCAAAGGCCGTAAAAATATCGTCCGGGAGTCCGGGTACGATATATACAACTGCTAAAATACACTCTAAATAATAGCCCTTATTTAAATAGCCCATCGCTCGCTGAATTAATTTGGGACTAAAGAGGGCTTCTAAAAGGACCGTTCCGTAGCGTCTAGCCAGATAGAATAAACATAAGGAACCGATAACGTTAGCACTAAATGCAAGAGCAAAGCCCTTCAAGGGACCAAAGGCTAAATAGCCCACCACATTCCCCATACCACCTGGTATGAAAGGATAAATCGCATTAAGAATGGTCAGAACAAAAAAGATTACCGGAGCAAAAATGCCCGTCCGACTAAGATAAGCCTGCAAGACTTCTGGTCTTTGGAAAAGGTCTTGATGGACACCTAAACCCACACTAACGGCCGCTAGAATTAAACCTAGCACAGACAAACCAGTTAGAATACGTTTGTTTTCACTCAGCCATCTCAAATCTCGATTAACTCTTTGATTTCTCAACTTGCTCACCCACTTGCTGTCAAATTTATCCTCATTATAAACCGAAATCCGTATCCTTGTCTATGCAGCTAAAGTCCTATCTATTTCACTTCTGCCAAGCAAAAATCTTTGATTCTAGCAAAAAAGCCCTAACTAGTTTTCCCATCCAACTAGTTAGAGCCTTTTACTTTATCGTTGCTGAATTATTTCGTAATTGGTTGATAGTCTGCTTTTAAGGCCTTCTGTACAGCTGGCCGCTGACTAATACGTTGAGACCATGCCTTCACATGTGGGTATGCTTGAACATCGAGAAAGACATCGGACCCTGGATAAAGTTTACCATCGACTAGTTGCCCCATCCATGGCCAAATCATCATATCCGCAATAGTATAGTTCTCTCCACAAACATAGGCTTTATCTGCCAAGTGTTGATCCAAGACATCCAATTGGCGCTTGGTTTCCATAGCATAACGGTTGATAGGATACTCTAGCGCTTCAGGTGCATAGTGGAAGAAATGACCGAAGCCCCCACCGACAAAAGGAGCCCCTCCCACTTGCCAGAAAACCCAGTTTAAACACTGAGTCCGTTGACTGAAATCTTGAGGGATAAAGCTAGCAAACTTATCCGCTAAATACACTAGAATTGAACCCGATTCAAAGACATTTAAGCCTGGTTCACCTTGGCTATAATCCACTAATACGGGTATTTTAGAGTTGGGATTCAATTCCACAAAAGCCGAACCAAATTGATCTCCTTGACCTATATTAATTTTATATAGGTCGTACTCAGCGGCCTTACCAATAGCCAGTAATTCCTCTAACATAATAGGCACTTTAATTCCATTCGGTGTGGCTAATGAATAAACCTGTAAGTCATGCTTACCTCGGGGTAAGCTTTGCTCGAAACGCGCTCCCGCTGTTGGACGGTTCCCGGTTCGTTCATTATTGACATCCTGCCATTCCCAAACTCGTGGTTTTTGATAATTTGTCATCTTGCTTCACGCTCCTCAAATTTTCTATCTTTCATCTTATTGTTTCGAATTGATTCGCTACTTTTTCTCTCTCTTTCATCTCATCAACTAAGCCTTCCACCAAGTATAAATCCAATAGCCAATTCCTAACCAAATCAACAAAATTGGCAGCGCATAATACCACCTTTTAACCAGTTTTTCCTTGGAAAACTCTTGGCTTTCTTGTTGAAGTTGGTCCCAAACCTCGTCGGGAATAAAGTGAATGGTCAGCATCAAAAGCATAGGAAGGATAATGAGGTCATCCAAATAACCCAGAACTGGAATGAAATCCGGAATGAGATCTACCGGGGACAAGGCGTAGATAAGAGTCACAATGGCTAGTCCTTTTGCTAACCAAGGGGTGTCAGGATGTTTCAGAGCTAGAGGCAATTTGGGTAAATCACGCTTAATTTGTTGGGCTTTGTCCTTTAACTTCATTGATGGCTCCTCGTTTACTTCATTTTCTTTATGCCATTTCATCCATCTTAACCAAAGCTTGATAACTTTGATCAAGCGGCAAGGCAACTTTGCCAGATACAATTATGGGTGACCCACCGCCAGTTAACGGTAAGGACTCTTGCCATTTAGCGAAGATATCACGGGCTTTTTTATCTGGCGAGATAATCGCAAAATTTGTCTGTCCTTCAATCGTAGCTAATAACACTTGGGTCTGACTACTTAACTTGGACAAAGCTTGACTTAAATAACGAAATTGGGTTGCTTCTTTAACCTCGACTTGAAGAATTTTAGCCTGTTCATTAACCAACGCCTGTGCTTGAACTTCCGCAAGTTGTCGATTGAGATCATCTAGCTGTTTCTTCTGGCTTTTGACTTGTTTTCCCATTTCTATTAATCCGTCCAATAACTGGTCGGGCGCTAAATTGAAGGCTTGGGATAAGTGTCTGATTAAGTCATGCTCCGCTTGAAAACGGTACTGGCTATCCAAATTACAGGATACTTGAATTCGCGTTCCTTTACTTGCTTTCTGACTTCCCAGAATAATAAAACTGCCAATCTGGCCTGTATGATAAACATGCGGGGTTCCACAAGGTTGCTGGTTTAATTGACCAATTTTAACCAAGCGAAGTTGGTCGTATTTCTGATAAGCAGGATCCGGATAATCTTGTCCTTTCATATAAGAATATTCAATGGGAATTTCTTGACGAATGGCCTCATTCATATAGGTTTGAACTTGATCTAGGTGGTCTTGATCGATATCCTTGCTGTTGACTTCGTACCATTGATTGCCCGGCGTCACTGAGACTGACGTTAAACATAGGCCCAGTCGCTCATAGTAACCGTCCAATAAATGATAGGCTGTCTGAATAGCCGTATTCAAATAGCGCGTATCACAGTCCACTTCCATTTGAATCGGATTTTCTAAGGTACCCGCCACTTGATGCCACACTTGATCGTCTTCCCATTTCAAGTCGGTCACGGGCAAGCCGTTAATGGTACCTTGATCAGACAACTGTCCCCCTTTTTCAGCATAAAAGACCGTATCATCAAAAAGGTAATAGTCCTCTTTTAACTCTTTAATTTGAGTGGTGCAAGTCAGCCGCATAAAATCATCATAGTGAGTCATGGTCGTCATCCTTTCCCATTGAGTCTCTTTAGACTATTATAGCAAATTAATCTCTAAAACAATGCAAAGAGGTACCTAAAAAAACTAGCTGAAATATTTTGCTTCAGCTAGTTTTTTATCATTTTGTATTTAATTTTTCTTTCAATCTTTGGTATTGATCTGGAGCCAATTGGACTCCACTTGTGCCCACCACTAAACTGGATACCTGATTAGCAAAATCCACGGCATGAGACAAGGTCATACCCGAATACAGAGCCGCTATGACCGCACCCGCATGGCTATCACCTGCTCCGATCGTATCAACTACTTGATTTGGATAGCCCGAAATTCGTTTAAATTCTCCTGCTTCAAATAAAAGTGCCCCTTCGCTACCAAGGGTCACGATAATCGGACGTTGCGTTTGTTTAGCTAACTTTAGCACGGCTGCTTCAACGTTAGTACAAGTTGCTAAGCGCATAATTTCCTGCTCATTGATATGGAGAATAGGAGATAAAGCGTACATTTTTTGCATGAGTTCTGGATTGATTAATTCAGCACGAGGACCCGGACAGAAGAAAATTTGCCCCTTAAAGCGGCTTAACGCTTCTACTAAAGCAGGTCCATCTTCCTCTTCTATCTCTAATCCACACACATAAATATAAGCATACTCATCTAAATCAAATGAATCCAACCATGAAGGATTAAAGCTATATTCAACTTTGTGATAGGAAATAAAAGACCGTTCCCCGTCCTCCTCAACAAAGCAATAACAACAACCATTCTCAAGGTCTGACCTTATCTCAGATTTGATCCCCAGTTGCTTCAAATTTTTTGCGACAAAGTCCCCATACAAGCCCGTCCCAACAGGTGAAATAAAGGTATAAGGGATGTTCAAATGATGGAGGATGTTTAAACTGTTAAAGGCGCAGCCGCCAACAGCCATGGTTTGTTTTGAGATATGAACATCGCCTTCCCGTCCCGGTAGACGATCCACATAAATCATAATGTCACAAACCGTTGATCCAATTACCATACACTTATCCACGTTTGACCTCCTATTGGTTTTTCTCAATTTTCTTTTTAACCATTCCACTTATATGTTCAGGAATGTCCTAAGAAACTCCTATCCTCAGCTTCCAAGATTCCCTTTTTCAATGTGCTTTTGTAAGATACCATCCGCTACTTGGAATAAAGTTTCTGAACCTAATTTGGTTTTACTTTGTCGGCCGTAGACTTGTTGCGCTGTGACATTATGAGCACGCCAATCTTCTCCGTCATTCGAATCATTGAGAATTAAGGGTTGCATGTTGTCCATAGCACGGGCAAATTTTGCTTCTGGTGTTTCAAAAGCTTCAAATTCATCAAACAAAGCAATCAATTCTTGCTTTTGATCTGCCGGAAGAAGGGAATAAATTTTTTCTTTGGCTAAATCTTCCCGCTCTTTCTGACTTTATTTAGCTTCTTCATCATAAGCATAGGTATCTCCCGCTTCAATCTCAACAATATCATGAATCAGGCACATCACCATGACTTTAGCAATATCCACTGATTCATTCGCATATTCACGTAACAAATAAGCCATTAACGCCATATGCCAGGAATGTTCCGCATCATTTTCCCGGCGACCACCCCCGCTTAAATGGGTTTGGCGAAAAATATTTTTCACCTTATCGACTTCCAAAATAAAGTCTAATTGCTGTTGTAATCGTTGATCCATTCACTTTACCCCTTCGCTCATTCATAGCTATTATTTTACCAGTTTACTTCAAAAAGTAACATGATTTTATAGATCCCTAAATCAGCTTGATTAAAACAAATAAAGCGGTCGACCAACCCGTGTCAGTCTACCGCCTCATTTTCATTAAAGATTAACGATTCAACGAGCCCTTGGCCAAATAATCATGTTCTTTCTTTCGCTTATAGGCCAACGCATCAATATAATAGAGAGTCATAATTGTATAGGGCAACCAAGAGTGGCGGGAATAGCTGGTATAGACCGGTTCCCATTCGCTAGCAAATTTTTGCTTATAGTTCCTCAAGCCTTGGAAAGAATAGGTTTTATTTGCTAAACGATAAATCAGATAAGCCAATTTCTCGTGGACGAAACTGTGTTCATTGATACCCACATTGGCTAAAGGCGCCATCCCTAAATCAAATTGTCGCTTACCTTGTTGCCGTCCATAATCAAATAACTGTAAGAAAAGATAATCCATGGTCCCACTCGGTGCCAAATCCGGATCAAAGCGCATTAAGTCAATTGTTAAACTAGCGTTATTAGGAACAGGCATCACGTTGGCAAAGGCCACAATAAGGCCCTCTTTATTACGAACCAGTGCTATCGGTCCTTTTTGTAAATAGGCGTCATCAAAGAAGCCTAAAGAAAAGCCCTTTTCATTTCGCCCATTGAGCCAAATCGTTGAAACGTCTTGGAGTCGTTGTAACAAATCTTGACTATAAGGGGGTTGGATGACTTCAAAGCTCATCCCCAAATTAGCAAATTTATTCATGACATTTCGTAGCGGTTTGCGAGCTCGCCCTTCTAGACTAAAAGCTGTCAGATCTACTCGCGCCGTTTCACCAAACTTGCTGAATTCAAAGCCATAATCATGAAGCATCATCGTATAGTCTAACGAAACCTCATAAAACACTGGGCTATAGCCCCACAAGTCTGCCTGTTCCAAGAAAGCTGTGGTTAAAGCCGGATAGGCCTCTGGGTCCCCAAAGGGCATGCCCATTACCACTACCCGATCTCGACAGGTAAAGAATTGCAAAGCGGCTCTTATTTGACCATCTGCTTGTCGCCAAACAAAAACTTCCTTATCTCCCAAGTATACTAAACCGGCTGTGGTAGGCGCCGGATAGGTTTGAATTAGCTGTTCAATGTCCGTCTCAGCAATCGCTTCACCCAAAGAATGTTTAGGTCCTTTTAAATAACGAATTAGCCCAAACAAACACACACCAATCCCAACGACATAGAAGCTAATACGCCACAAGGAAACTTCCATTGGTAAAAAGGCCTGTTGACGCGTTAGATGATGAAAGACCATGTAATTGCGAGTGGCTACAATGGCACTAATAAAGGTTACGACTGTCATTAAAAGGCCATCAATGGTCCACGCCTCAAGTGAATAAATGAGCTGTTGGCGATATAAGTCTTGTCGACTGAACCAAGCTAAAGCTAAGGCAAGCCCTAAAGAAGCTAACATCATCCACCCAAACTGGGTCAACCAAGCATATACCAAAGCTACCAGTAATAAGACTAGCGTCAACTTGCCAGCACGGACCACCTTTTGGCGCATGGCCCGACCTAACACCAGAAAGACATAGCCTAATAAAATACTTGGAAATTGGTAAATAATATTCGCGTCTGACTGGCTAAAATGACTCAACCAGTGAATATGACTTAATTTATCCGGAATGGTAGCTGAAAAGATCAAGACCACGCCGATAAAATATAATAAGAAAGCTAAGATATCCAAACCGAGTGAACGCAGTATTTTGGAAGGAATGCCTTCATTTTGTTCATCAAAGAGCTTCCCTGAATTTTTAGCAAAGAAGAAAACACCCATTAAAAATGGCACCACGTAATAGAATAACCGATACAACAAAATCCAAGAAAGCACCAATTCATTATCTAAACCTAACAAATCGAAACTGGTCAAAATAAATAAATCAAAGGAACCAATTCCACCAGGAATCATCGAAGCCAGTCCGGCTAGATTAGCCACAATAAAGATGACCAAAATTGTCATAGCGGGCAACTTAACCCCTAAGAAAAAGCCAATCAATAAGAATGCCAAAAAGGCTCCCAACCATTCGAGTAAGGAAGTCAAACAGAGTTGCAAAATAACCCAATTTGGCAAATGACTCGCTTCCGTCTGTTTCCATTTTGATAGACCATATACCACTGGAAAATAGAGAATCCCGCCGATTAACCAGGGCCAATAGACCTCTATTAACCAACTATGTCCTACATATAAATAAATCAAGGCCACTAGAGCTAAGAATGAACAGCCGACAAAATAAAACAAGAAAGATTTTACAATGACTTTTAACAAGGAATTGTCTTCATGATGATCAGTAAAATACTGCATACGTAAACCAATATTAATCAGACCACCAAAACCAATTAAATTGTTAAAACTATTGATTGTGATGCTCCGCTCTAAAATATAGGGCCATGAATAGCGCGATCCCAGAAAGCGATTAAACAAAAAATCATAATACAACATCGGCGTCACCGCTAAAGCCGAGACAATAGCCATGATCGCTAACTTAAGCCAACCTACATCGTAGATTATTGTCTGCAATCGATCCCAAGAAAATTCATGACTTAGCCGGGTCATTTCAACGACGACTAACACGCAAACCCCAATAAAAAATAAAGGTTTTAAAAAGCGCTTAACAATATTTACTATCCTTTTCATATTTTTCCCTAATTTCTCCCTAAATTATGATTCAATACCGAACACTATAACGGATAAATATTAATTTTTTTAGACTATTCCATATAATTTCACTCATTTTTAAAATTTAAGCAAAAAAGTCTCCCGTTCTCTCTTATGTGAGAACGGGAGACTTCAACTATCTCGATTATTCTTGAGTGTGCTGCAGAAATGTTAACATCTTGTCACAGGTCTTGGCATTACGGATTGTTACCTCTGAATAGTAGGCCTGTTTACCCAACTGTTTGTGATAAGCCGTCTTCAAGTAATCCGCTTCATCGCGCTTACCCCAAAAGACCGCCCGCTGCCCCAAGAAAACTTCCTCATTTCCTAATGACATGGAGGCTAAACTAGCTTCGACTTCTTGGCGATTGACTCGACGTGAGAAGAAGAGAACATCTCGACGAGCAAGATTTTCCTGCCACCAATTAGGTTGGTTGTCCATTTCCGCTTGAAAAGCTGGACCAGAAAGTAGGGCAAAGGCTATAGGAAAATCATAGTGACTATTAAAATACTCTTCCAATAAGGTTTCTAAGGCGTCTTCGGTAAGGTTGGAAACAAAATAGAGATTGCCGCTATTAATGTAAGACTTAACCGAATCCAGACCTAACTGACTTAAATCCTGACGCAATTCAGCCATCACCACTTTATGTTTTCCACCTACGTTGATACCACGTAAGAATAAGATATATTCCATTTTCTTCTACCTTATTTGCCTTGTACCTCTTGAAGCCAACGGTCAATCATCGCTTGATGATCCCCTTTAATGACAAAGTATGAACCACGAATCGTACCCGCTAACTTCGATTTTTGGCGAGCGAACTTAAATTTATCGACCAGTTCAAGAGGAACTTCCATGCCATCCGACAATTTTAGACCAACGGCTCGTTTCTTAGGATTATCCAATTCATATAAGACATTAATAGCTAAGCCGTCCTCATAAAAGACATGGGTCCACAGGATTCGATCTTCAAGCAGGTGTTGCGCAAGTTCAAGGGGTTTCGCCGCAAAGACCAAATCGCGCTCTTCTTGCAACAATTGATTAATATCGGCCATAAGATCAGCTTTTTCGGCTACAGGAACCGTTTCAAATTCTACTTTAAATTTATTCCAAAAGTAGCGCGCTTCATTGGCCCGCAAACCAGCTAAAGCAGGAGATACAGGAGAAGATTCTAGCCCTTGGGTTGAGACATCTTTAAAATCAACAATCATCTTTGTCTTCCTTTCTATATTCCTTTAACCGCATAATAATGACCACTCGGGGAAGCAAAGTTAAAATTAGGGAAAGGCTCTTGTCTAATTGGACTTACCGTCTCAGTTACTTGCCCTACTTTGCTGTGTAAGGCTTCAATATCATCCGACTCGAATAAGATACTCGGTTTAAAATCAACCACTTCGGGTGAAACTTGTTGAATAAAAGTCCAATCATAAACTGTAAAATAAGCTGTACTTGACTCGTGCGACTTCATCTCAAAGCTTTCAAAACCCATTAAATTTTCTTCAGCTAAAATGATAAAACCAATGGCTTGCCAAAACGCCTTCTCCTTAGCAACATCCTCCACATACAACATAATATTCGTATGATTACTAAACATGTACTTACTCCTTTAGAAACGAACCGTTTCAGAAACGAAGCCATCAATTTCAGTGTTGATTTGCCAAGTCATACCAAATTTGTCAACCACAATCCCATAAGCTGGACTCCACGGTGTTTCTTGAAGTTCCAAATTAATTTGTTGGGCTTCTTCAGCTAATTTGTCATACAATTTCCGGGCTTCTTGGGCTGTATCAACCATTATACAAGCAGTCATATTGGTTCCTTGGACATAATCTTGGCCAGGACCATGATCAGAGATTTGTAAACGAATACCCTGAATATCTAAGCTGGCATTCAAGACTAAGTTTTTATTTTCTTCAGGTGTGTTAGGCATAGCTTGACCAAAAGTCGTGCAAGATTTGATTTCAGCTTGAAAAACTTGGCTATAATAGTCGACGGCTTCAAGACCCTGATTGTTAGTAACGAGATACAATTCAATCGATTTTATCATGGAATTAGCTCCTTCATTTTTCGTGATACCGTATATTACTATATACGTTTGAATAAAGCAACGGAAATTCCTCACCTGACTATGCAAATTTACACTAGTTATTCATTATCAAAATCACTTGCAAAAATAGTGAGCTAACCTCTGCTAGCTCACTATGATTTGAAGCACGAAACTAATTCGCTTTTCCTTATTTCTTAATGTTTTAAATTTTGAAAGGCTTCGTATTGAGCCATATTGATTGGAAATTCTTTTACTTGTTCAAAAGATTGACGGTTAAGTACGCTCACTGATCCGTCAGGTCCCCGATGCCAGTTCACAATATTCAGCGAGTCTTCAACTGCAAACCCTTCAAATGAAAAGCCAGGACCTCCTTGAGAAAAATGAAAAATAAACGCACCTGGGGCTGTCTCATCGATAAAAACAAGGAAATTTTGTCCCCCTTCAGTTGGTGGAATTTCATATTGCTTACCAACTTCCATCGGTGATTGACTTGGAACAAGGTCAGGCATAATCTGACGAACATAGTGCTCAAAATCCTGGGATGAATAACTTTGCTCGCGATGATTAAATAAGTCCGCTAAATCTTCCGAGGATGATAATGATGATGACGAAGCAGTCACACTCTCGGATTCTTGACTAGCAGTCATATTCTTAGCGTCGTCTCCATACATTGCTTCAATATAACCTTCAATTAAATAACTATTTTCGACCTTTTGATACTGGTTACCTTCCAAACCTTCAACGACAAAAAATTCGAACTTATGCGGAATTTTGACGATGGTAAAGGAATTGTAAGGAGAATTCTCGTTAACAATCGTCGTCACAAAGTGATAGTCAGGATTCAGGGATTCATCCCAACATTCAGTATAAGACTTTCCATCAATCATAATCTCAACCAATTTAGGATTCCCATAAGCATCCGTCTGAGGCCCTCCTAGAAAACGGAAAAAATTGCTTGGTCCAGCACTGTACTTATTCTTGAGGAAATCATCAAACCGTTGGTAACCATCTTTCAATAGCTCCGGTTCTTGTTTGAAACTAACAGCTTTATTTTGACCGGGTGTTTTCGCCGTCTTTGTTTGAGCTAAATTTTGGACTAAGGCAGTTAAATCTTGATTGGCCGTCATTTTGAAATCCATGGCTTGAGACGGATCCGTCTGCTCACAAACCAAGGTCATATATTGCCCCTTATGTTCAACAATAAAATAAGTGATTAACCGTGCTGTCACGTCTTGCTCATTATAAGTGCTATAAATACTTTGGATGATATAATCTGCGTTAGTCGTTGTCTGGTCCGCTAAACTAATACTGACTTTTTGACCATTAAGGGTAAATTTTTCCATAACTTGGTCTAACGTCAACCCTGCGTGACGAAAATCAGTTTTTCGACCAGGATAATAACAAGTATAGCTTTGACTCATCGTATTAGCCCACGCTTTGAAATCTTGATCGAGTTGCTCATACCACGCCTTGTCTTTTGTTAAGTCATTAGCTTCCACTAGTGAATAATAAGGTAACGCTAAACCAAATAGCATTATCATTACAAATAGAGTCATACCTTTTTTCAATGCCTTCATCTTCTCACCTCAAGTTGAGTCTAACATCACTTTTAATAAATCACAACAATTTATTTATAAAAAATTAAACTTTGGTCAAACAAATAAATACCCGTTTCCCAAGAGGAAAACGGGCTAACAAACTAGAGCAACTCTTTAATGCAAGCTTCAACTAATTTCATATCGGCCGTCGGTTCAAAACGAGCCACCACTTGGCCTTGACGGTCCACGACGAATTTCGTGAAATTCCATTTGATGTCTGGATTATGTTTATAATCTTTATCAATCGTCAATAACATCGTAGCCATAGCCAGAGCTTTAGCGCTTTTACCAAATCCTTCAAAGTCTTTTTGTTCCTTCAAATAGCCATAAAGAGGGAGCGCATCTGGACCATTCACATCGCTCTTTTTCATTTGAAGAAATTGAGTATGATAATGCAATTGACAAAAAGCTTGGATTTCTTCATCAGAACCAGGCGCTTGATTCTTAAACTGATTACATGGAATATCTATTACTTCTAACCCTTGATCGTGATAGTCTTCATATAACTTTTCAATGGCCTCATATTGTGGTGTAAAGCCGCAGCCAGTTGCCGTATTCACAATTAAAATCACTTTATCCTTGTATTCCGCTAATGAAATTTCTCGGCCATCGCCGGAAGTCACACTGTAATCATAAATTGACATAGACAGCCTCCTATTATTCTTTTATTGTACTCTCTTTTCGAAAATAACGTGCCTATGATAGACACCGTGATAAAACCATTTGCTTATCTGAAGATAAAATCCACAATGTCCTCTTCGACCTGTCGGTGGCCCTCTTCATTTAAAATTTCATGGCGCATACGCGGATATAAAATAGTCTCAACTTGATGAATCCCATATTTTCGCAGTCTGGCCTCTAGCCACTTCACACCCTTACCGCATCCTCCGACTGGATCATCTTGGCCTGAAACTAAGAGAAGCTGCGTGCTTGGATCAATTCGCTTAAGATTGGCTGACCGCCAAATATCTTTCGTACCGCGAAGGAATTCTTGCCAGAAGCCCCCTGTGTTTTTGGCACCGCAAAAGTCATCTTGAAGATAGGCTTGAACATTAGCTTCATTATAAGAAAGCCAGTCAAAGGGCGTTTTGTAACCTTTGATAGAACGCTTAAAACCTTCAGTTCCTAGATAATTTAATATAGGATGAGCTAGATCCCGTCGACTTGGTCTGACCAGTAATCGAGAAAGGCCGTATGCCACTTCTTGCATGATGGCAGGACCTGCCATTGTTCCCATAATTATGGCTTTCAAATTGGGATGGACATAGTTTTCTAAATAAGCTTGCATCATAATGGATCCCATAGAGTGCCCGCCCATAGCGGTCGGCAAGCCATTTTCACTGGCCATGATGCGCACGCATTCAATGGCTTCTAGACTCAATTGAAACGCATTTTGAGGCCATTTTTGCAGATCTGAGATTTGCTCAACGTTCAAGCCTTGGCCCAATTGATCCATGACAAAAAGATTGATTCCTCGCTGATTTAGATAACGACCAAAATTATCATATCGTCCTGAATGCTCCATCATTCCTGTTAAAAATACGAGATTCGCTTGAGCATCATGTAACAACCATTGACGGCCTTTGAAGACTATTCCTGATAGTGTTTTTATTTCAAATTGATCCTTTTGCATTTCAACACTCCTTCCCCTAGCTTTAACTTCAATTCTACCACGCAAACCTAGGTATTCGCATCATAAACTAAAACAAAAATACCGAAACTAAGTTCATTATCGCCTCGATGACATACTTTTGGATCATGAAGCTGACACAAACTGTCTCGGTATTACAATGATTCTTATAGATAGACCTATTTATTTCTCTTAGACTACTCTTTAATGCGATAGGCAAAGGGATTAAGCAAAATCTTTATGGCGATAAATATTTCGTGAAAGAGTAATTGATCCTAAAAAAATTAAAAATAACAAACTTATCCCAATCATAACCATTAATACTGAATGGTGAATCAACCACGTGCCCATAACCATAACTTCCTCCTTAAAATGGCTTACTAAAAATGCCAATAAACCCAAAATTAAAAAGAAGGACATCATTACCATTTTGGCTTTCAAATAGCCATATTTGAAATAGATAGGATATTGAAATCCAATCACTAGGCTAGTAAATAACACGTAGGTGATAAAAAGGGGCCCCAATTGATCCATATCAAAGGAAAATCCTGTTAGATAAGCCATGATGATACTCATCAAATAACCTACCAATACACTAAATAAGCAAATTAATAAGCCCGTAAGATAACGACCATATACTACCGTGTCCGGTTTTATCCCGGTTATTCGGAAGAGGGAGTCTAAGCCAACTTGGTCACCAACCAAAAAGGGATAGGAGGCAAAGATGATGGCAAACATTTGCGCTACCATAAAATTCACTAATAAATTTTTAGTGAAATATGAATAAAATACGCATAGAGCAACCAGAATAAAAAGATTCTTCCAGGTAAAATATGGTCTCATGGCTAATAAATCAAACTTAAGAATTTTCTGCATCTCGCTTATCTCCTTCCATATAACGACATGATTTTATCAATAGATACTATTTCGCTTTGTGGTAGCAGTAATACCAATAAAGGATCATGCTGATGAACTAATACTTCATTGATTACTTGCCCTCGTTTGAGTCCTAAAATAGATTCCGACTGAAGTTCATGTAAAGTCGCTTCATCTAGCTTTAATAAACGGAATTGGTCAACAAAGTCTTCTTTTGTCGTGGCTGACACCACTTGTCCTTGATCCAAGTAAATAATATAATCCGCAATCGCTTCTAAATCTTGGGTGATATGGGTAGAAAACAGAACGGTATGATCTTCTTTCTCCATAAACTCTTGAATGATACTAACAAATTCATCCCGCATCATAGGGTCCAAGCCACTCGTCGGTTCATCAAGAATTAATAATTTTGCTTGATGAGATAAGGCAATCGCTAACATTAATTTAATTTTCATACCACGGGATAGTTGACTCACTTTCTTCTCCTCTGCCAAACCGAATCGGCGAAGATACTGGTAAAAACAAGTCTCATCCCATGCATGATAACCCACTTTCATGGCTTGATTGACCAATTTCATATTCCAATCCTTACCCAAAATCGGTTCATCCATCACTAATCCTACATCTTGTAGATAGTCCAATGAAGTTATCGGTTGATTATCAACTAAAATCGTTCCTTGATGATGAAGTAATGATAAAATTGTTCGAATCGTTGTCGTCTTACCCGCTCCATTCCGACCAATAAAGCCGGTCACAAAGCCCTTAGGAATTGTGAAACTAAGCGGACCTAGCTTGAAATTGTCACTATCCCGAACTAATTGTCTAACTTCTACTTTATTTTCCATTACTTTCTCCTTCATATAAATATTGCACTAAAGTCATAAAACTCTCTTTATCCAATTGGATTTCATGTCCTAATTGAATAGCTTCGATTAACTTAGTCTCCATTTGTTTTTGTTTTTCTTCTTGACGTAGGAGACTGTTATTCTCAGCCACAAACGTTCCCAAGCCCTGGCGGACTTCAATAAAGCCTTCTTCAGCTAATTCGTCATAAGCTTTCTTAACGGTTAAGATACTCACTTTCAATTCTTTGGACATGGTTCTAACCGACGGGAGCATCTCGCCATCCTCCAATCGACCTTCCATAATATTTCCTTTTATGGCTTCTTTAATCTGTTCATACAAGGGAACGGATTGTCCATTTTTTAAAATGATTTTCAACTGCTAACCCCCTTTATTTATATAACAGTATATAACAGTCTATAACTTAGGTCAAATAAAAACCCATGTCTAAAAAGACATGAGTTGGATTCTTTATCACAGCATTGCTTCATCTATTCCATATAAACAATTTTGCGTTTGCTTAATATGTGCTAAGACTTGGTCTTTTCTAATTGACGTTAATTGTTCCACTGTATCTTGCAAATTGTGAATCAGAAACTCGGCCTGATCTTGAGCTAGAGTAGTCGATTCATCGTCAACAAGCGGATTAGCAGGTAGATCGCTCTCTAATAGGAGTCGATCAGCAGGGATTTGCTTTGCGTAGGCGCGTCCCTTCTTGGTTGCTAACATCTGACTTCCTACCGATATGTAGCCGCCAAGTCGAATATGACGCATCAAGTCATCACTGGTCCCGTTGAAGCGATGAAGAATTGGAATGACCTTGCTTTGATAAACCTGACAAGCCTCTAACAGATCAATCACTACTGTGCTCGATCGGACTGAATGTAGGGAAAGAATATAAAAAGTATCAGTTTGCCGACTTTGACTGATAACTTGTTGTAAGATGCTATTTAGGACTTCTACTTGCACCTTTTCGCTAGCTTGTTCTAAGCGTCGCGGGCTGAAATCCAAACCTATTTCCCCAACCAAATGGGTCGTGGGCAATAAGCGCTCAAAAATAGCCAATTCTTGCTCCGCTTGTTTGGTGGACTGAATCCACCAAGGGTGGAAGCCTATAGAATATAAAGGTTTTAAGGCCTGATCTTGCTCACTTTCTACCAAGTCTTGATAGCCACTCGGCAAAAGAGTCTGAGCCACAAGCTGAATCTCATGCTCAAATAAGACTTGCAGAAAACTTTGTCTGCAAGCCCCTGCGGGTAAAAAATCATAATGATAGTGAGTGTCCAGATAAACCATCGACCTCTACTCCTTTAAATCAATCACACGCGGTGTCACCGTATAGTTTTCTAGACTAGCTAAGCGGCGGATAACTTTACCTGCTAGCATTTGCCCCATGATGGGTGGCATATAGCTCATGGATCCAAGTGTATCCGCCTTTGCCGAACTTTCTGGATTTTCAATTAGTTGGGTTAACTCAGTTGAGAAAAGAACTTCTAGCTGCTGAATGCCCCTTTGCTTACATTCTCGTCGCATGACTTTGGATAAGCGGCAATTCACCGTATCTTCAATATAGGCAAAGCGAAGAAACTGAGGATCCAACTTATTTGCGGCTCCCATAGCAGATAAAAGAGGAATACCGTGACGGCCACACCATTGGGCGACCATTAATTTGGGCGAAACGGTATCAATACAATCGATCACATAATCAGGTCGCGGAAAGGAGCCTAATATCTGATCGATATTATCTTTGTTGAGGAAGCTTTGTTGGGTGTAAACTAGGCAATCCGGATTGATTTGGGCAACCATTTGTTCCATTACCTCAGTTTTAACCTTACCAACCGTCGAAGTAAAAGCTAGGGCTTGGCGGTTAATGTTGCTAGCTTCAATGATATCCCTATCGATCAAGATAAGATTTCCCACACCGCCGCGCGCTAAAGCCTCAGCACACGCCGATCCGACGCCACCTAAGCCCAGAACCATGACTGTTGAATCTAAAAGTCGACTTAAGCCTTGATCTTTTAAAATTAAGCGTAGGCGAGAATAACGTTCGTTTTGTATATCTTTTTGCATCTTCTATCATCCTTTATGTATTTCTAAAGGCTAGTCTAATTGCTAGCTTATCTGCACCCGTTAAGTATAGCCTAACAGACTAGTTAAGGAAATATCCATTTTCAAAGCAAAAACTCCGTATCTAGTGACTGATACGGAGCTTTGCTTTTAGCGGAGTTTAAAGATATTCAAGGATTTTCTGCCAGTGTTCCACTAAATCTGCTAAACGAAATCGTGCATTCGCTGGACTAGTCGAAGGTAATACTTGCCCTGGCAACCCTAAGTGTTGAGCATGATACTTTTGATAATATTTATAGGAGGTAGCCCCATTACAAAATACTTCTCTAATCTCAGCTGCTTGCACAATGGGCTCCAAGTTTGATGGAACAACATTTTGAATACTGGCATCACTCGAGCCAATAATGTCACACTGATAGATTGAGTCATATACCGCCAGATGGTGACGCAATAAGAATTGACGTCTCCCCTCAATATCCTTTGATAGCGTCTCATCAAATAGCTCCTCCATCACAGGCCAGAAGCGATTTTGCGGATGACCATAAAAGAAACCATATTCCCGGGTCTTGACTGATGGAAAAGAACCGAGGATTAATATTTTAGACTTCTCATTAAATAAAGGTTGAAGCGGATGCATAATGGTCTGATGACGGGTATTTTCTGTAGTCATGGTTACCTCCTTCAAGCGACTAGTTAGTTCTCATCTTTAGCTTGGCAATAATACTCGATGGCTTCCTTGACAAAAATAGCTGTGCCTTGACCGCCAGCTTGATCAATGTTGGTCGTAAACTCCCCGCCACCGGCATACATTTGGCCTAAGCCAAGTAAAATGTCATTGGTACAAGTATAAAAATTCGCCGTAATTAAGTCCTGCAATTCTTTAACCAGTGCTTGTGCCTGATCTCCTTTGGGATCATCTGATTTAATTTTCCCCATTTTGACAAAAACGTCCATGATTTGTTGACCAGCAAATTCGTCCTCTTGACGGGTGCGACTTTTTTGCCGCTCTTGATATTCTTGATAGGCTGGCGTCTTACCCCAGTATTCCTTGGCCCGTTCAGCGTACTCATCTATTTTCTGTGTGTCAAACACTTTCAAATCCATATAATTCACTCCTAATAATTTTAATCCTTGAGCAAAAACAATTAGATTTTCTAGATGTTCCTTCTTTAGAGTTAATAAGTCAATTTGCTGTTGCAGAGCAACTTGCTGATCATAAGACGGACTCGCCATAATCGCTTTGATTTCTTTTAATGGAAATTCCAAGGCTTTAAATAGCAAAATTTGTTGCAAAAGCCGCAAATCTTCCTCATCATACAAGCGATACCCGGCCTGACTGCGTTCCTTTGGCTTCAATAACCCGATGCGATCATAATACTGTAGCGTACGAACACTAATCCCTACAAGTTGACTCACTTCTTTAATGGTTTTCATATCGCCACCCCTTTCATTAGCTTTAGTGTAAACTATGACCAAAGGTCAGGGTCAAGACATTTAGAAAAATTCTGCTATAGTCTTTCAGCTACTAGCATCTAGCGAAAAAATGGACCATTATTCGATGTTTGCGTTTAATAAATCCACGACCACAATTTCGGGTCGATTATTGACACGAAGTGGGACTATGCTATTACCGAGCCCTCGGCTTACAATCATCGTGGTTTCTTGCTTATGAAAAAGTCCGCTATCATATTGCGGCAATAGACCTTGATTAGGTGCGATGAGTCCGCCAAGGAAAGGAATCCGAACTTGACCGCCATGGGCATGTCCACTTAAGACCAAATTAGCTTCTTCAGCAACATATTCATCGAATCGCTCGGGACGATGGGCTAATAGGATAATCAATGACGCCTTGCGTTTTTCAACTTTCGGCATTGATTGACTAAATCGCGGATCATGGCGCCCCGTCACTAGAATCTGTTCATCACCTTTCGAAATAACTTGCGACTGATTCGCCACTAGCTTTACACCATGGCTTTTTAGTAGTTGCACTAACTCAGTATATCGACTTCGCAATGCTGCCTCATGATTCCCCGTCACATAATAGCATGGGGCTATTTTAACTAACTGAGGCAATAAACGTCTGATAACAGCGATATCCGGATGATAGGCATCCATTAAATCCCCCGTTAAAGCTATCATATCCGGCTTTTGTTCACGAACTTGAGTCACTAAATCCCGGTTCGCCTGACCGAACTCGGCATTGTGCAAATCCGACAATTGTACAATCCGAAAATGATTAAAGGAACTAGGTAAGTTCTCTTGCTTTATCTGGTAGTGAGTCACTTGCAAGGCTGTATTACCCCAAACTGATCCAGTAATAAGCAAACCTACTAGGCAAAATCCGGCCAGCCATTTTTGTTTTGTTCGCATGGTGTCACCTCTTTTAGATCTGATTCCACTCGCGCATTAATTGATCTAGTTGGCTTTGATTCTTAATAAGTACTGTCTTTTCTTGATATTTACGACGAACATCAGAAAAATGTCGACGTTTTTTCCGGCTTCGCCCCTGCCATATAATCCATTTGATAAAATCCCAATCTAGCTTTTCATTGCATCCATCGGTTAAATCAGGTCGTGTGACTCCTTTGTAAATACGATAGCGTTGAATGACACGCCGCAAGGCTGCCCACCGATTAACTTGCATTAATATAATCCAATCTGCTTCATTTAATCGTTGCTCTAGATAAATATTTGAATAATTGCCATCAATAACCCAGTCTGTTTGGTTCTCCATAAAGGTTCGAACCAAGTCTAGCTGCTCATCTTTTTCTCGAATTTGCCAATCAGGTAAATATTGAACTTGATCCAAATGCAAAACGGCTAAATTATCTTGCTCAGCCAACCAACGTGCTAAAGTCGACTTCCCCGATCCACTATAACCTAAAATCGCAATTTTCATTTACTTACCTCCATCCATTAGGAGAAAACTAAGAAACTGTATTTAAAGCTTATATTCACTTTGATAATAGGTTACTAGTATAGACCTGTCAAACACCAAGCCCAAACAAAAGAATGCCGACTAAAATAATCGGCATTCTTTTTTATATCATATGTCGTCCTTAGTCATAAATCCTTCAAAATATTATTTCAACCACCCAAGAATTGCTCGAATGATAAAACCAATGATTGTTAATAAGGCACCACCACCGCCTAAGAGCGCCATCAATAAAGCAAAATTGGCTTCAGCGTTAAAGCCTGTTTTCCAACCATCTTGCTTGGCAATTTCTTTTAACAAGGCATCAATATCATTTTCATTATTAGCAACGAAATGCTCCCAAGTCATTGTGCCATCTTTGGGGTTCACTTCTCCTTGAACAGAAATAGACATCTGCTTGCCGCCAATCAAAAAAGGCGTTAGTTGATAAGTATCTCCGTCTTTTTCCACCTTTACATCTAAGGATAACTGTTTATATTTATTGAGCTGACCCGTTTTTAGCAAAATAACTCCCGGTTTATAGACCGTTCTGCCCGCAGTCAAACTGGCTTCATTCTTTTCAGTCAATTCACTCAAAATTCGGATTCCATCCTCATTAGTTTCAACAAAGAAAGGGGTTCCTTTCAAACGACTTTCTATTTGGCGAGCCCGGTCAAGGAGCTCGCGAGATCCTCGGCCTTGGTCAAGTGAATAGAATTCATTCCCAATGACCTTTTGTTCACGGACCATACGAATCATAGCTACGGTCGCTGGAAGACCTACGGCAAACATTACAACAGCGCCAAAAAGCAAGGCATCATCATTATTTTGCAAGTAAAAGAAGCCCAATAATAAGCCTATCGCTAAGAATACTAGGGCAAAAACACCGGTAATCATTAATTTGCCAAACTGCCATTTTCTTATCGTGACCTTATTCATAGTGACCCTCCAATAATTTTGTTCAAAAATAGCAAAATTATTATTTAATGTAGATAATTTCATTCTTAATTTCGATGATTTTTTGTCTAACTAAAGTATTTAATGCTTTCTCATAATGATTCATCATTTGTTCTGTCGTTCTAGAAAAGCCTAACATATTTGACATTGATTTTCCCAATTCTATTTTTGATATTTCCCTAGAATTAACAATAATTGTTTAGAAGCCATTTTTTAATTCTATACTACTAATCAAAGAAATATCTGGCTTATTTTGTATCCTGAATTGATGATAATTACGATAATCTATTTGGCCCCAATAAAACAATTCTCCATCTTCTATTCTCTTTTTTGATTTTGTTTTTGTAAGAATCATCTCCAAATATTCATTAGAAACTTTAGTTAATTTGACCTTATCGTAGTGAGAAAGTATTCTTCTTTTTAGCACATCTATATGGATAGGAGCTTCTAGTGAAATAATCTTCTGAGCAATCTCAATATCAATCTTAGGCTGATTCTTAAATAGATGATTTGGAAATATTTGCTCAGGCTTAAGAATACTGTACGATTCAATGACAGTTTCGAATGAATTTTTGCAATTCTCAACGGAATGGTTGTTGCATATGGTATCTTTTTCTAACTCTTCACTGTCAAAAATATTTGAATCAATACGTATTTTTTCTAACTCACTACTATTGTTCTCGCCCTCAACTAAATTTGAATTCCCAATGTTTTGAACCGTTTGATTATATACACTTTCTAAATTATTATTATTTAAAAAGGGAGATAAAAATTTATCTATTCTACTCAATTCGAAGTTCTTATTTTCAAACCAATCAATTGACCATATATATAAAATCTCCCAACCTTTATTTTTTAATATTTTAGGTATTAATCTCACACGATCGTCAGTAGTTTTTATTTTTGCAAATTGTTGGTTATCTATTTGAATTGCCGCACAATATTCTTTTGGCTTGATTGGGTTGACAATTGCGATTTGAACTTTAAATTCTGAATTTCCTACATTAATATCTACTGATAATCCTTTTTGTTGAATATAATTAGCTATACTTTCTATCATACCTTTTTGTGATAAATTATCTTTAATGTTTCTGTTTTCCAGAGTTCCTGATTGTGCATACAATAAAAATTCCTTAAGGCCTTTTACACCTTCCTGACTTCGAGCAGTTAAATTTATATCGTCCGCAGTAATCGTTGAAAAAACTTTCATTTCTTTTCGTGCCCGAGATACAGCTACATTAAGACGTCGCCATCCTCCAGGACGACCTAACGGACCAAAGTTTTGATAAAATTTCCCGGTTTCATCAGGGCCAAATCCAATCGAAAATAATATTTTATCTCTTTCATCCCCTTGAACATTTTCGAGGTTTTTTATAAATATTGGTTCTGACATATTAGTAAAGCTATCAGCAAAAACTGGATCATTACTTAACTCTTTTTGAAGCAAATCATCAATTAAATTTTGTTGTGATACATTAAATGTAATCACACCAATTGAATCAGAATTTTCTGATAAAATATGATTCTTAATTTCAGAAATAATAGCGAGGGCTTCTGGTTTATTTGTTCTCGTATTTCCACGATCATATACTCCTTCAACTTTAATAAAGGAAACCTTTGACGTACGATCATGCGGTGAAGGAAAAGTAAGCATTTTATTATCGTAGTACATTTTATTACTAAAGGAGATTAAACTTTCACTTTGAGAGCGATAATGATGTGTTAAATATCTCTGAGGCATATTAACTGAAAGACAATCCTCTAATAAACTCTCTAAATCTTCAATTAACAAATTATCTTCATCAATTTTTGATGTTCCAAAAAAATTAGTTGGGGGCATTTGTTGAGGATCACCAACAATTATACAATTTTTTGCCCGTGACATAGCTCCAATCGCAGTAGAAGTCTTAATTTGAGAAGCTTCATCAAAAATAACTAAATCAAATTTAGGAAAATCCATATCGATATATTGCGCCACAGACAATGGACTCATAAGAAAACAAGGGGTCAGACGCCTAATAATTTGACTGTTTTCATGGAAAATCTTACGAATTGAAAGGCCACGTCCTTTACTTTGTATTGCTTTTTTTAATTGAGCTATTTGTTTAGCTTCCTCGTCGGAACATGTTTTTGTATCTGGAATGTTACTACTTAAATTCATAACTATTTGATTCTTCGCTAAAGACACATAATTATTTGTAAGTTCGTTAAATTCTGAAGCTATTACATCGTAATTTTGGCCACTAAAATTGGAGATCAACTTAGATTGTCCTACATATAAATTAATCAAAGTAGGAATAATACTTGCAAGAAATACTTCATAAATATTAAATTGACTAGATTGATTTTGAGAAAGGTTAATATATTCGCCCATTTCAGTTAAGCCCAATGCATCCAGATCCAATATATTCTTATAGAATTGAGACCATTCTTTCCAATAATCCAAATTTAATTGCCAAAGCATAATTTTTTCAAGTAATGATTTCGCATCCTGATCGTTTATCAAGTCACTATAACCAGTTAAAGTTAAAAACTCAGTTATTAATTCTTGAATCTCGACAAGATTTTTCTTAAAATCTGAAAGTTTTCTTTCTTGACGTTTTGACTGAACTACTAATATGTCTTGAAAAACATCAGAATTATATAAATGATTATTTTTCAAGTGCTCAAGTAAACAAATTACATTTGAAACGCTATCCTTACTATTAAAATCTTGATTAAAAGAATACCCTAAATTTTCACTGAAGTACTTGAGTTGTTGATCGCATTCCAATTTTAAATCTTGATATTTTCCAATTTTTTCTAAATATAATATAGCTAAATCATCATCAAGCATTACATCTTTTTTAGCAATTGAATATATAGGTAAGAGTGCTCGTTTAATATTTTTTCCTCGGGTAAGAATAAATGACTGTTTAGCATTTAATATTTCTAATTTTATTTGTTGCCAATTCAAAGTATCAATTTTGCTGATAAATACTTTTTCTAAATCTTCCTTTAATTGAAGTAATTCTGATTGCTTTTTATTGAGATCCTTCAAATTTTTCAATAGGTCAACATCCGGCAATTTCAACCAATTACTTGTATCTACATCAAACTGAATATTATGTTTTTCGTATAATTCCACTAAATTTATTAATTGATTTAACCGATTGCTTTGCTTAAGCCATTCAAATTTAAATCCGGATTTTTCATTAGTATTATTTTCAAGCAATTCTTTCAGTTGTTGCAACACATTTCTCAATTTTTCTTTTGATTGTAATTCATAATTTGCCAGATGAAAGTGTCTTAGTGGGTGAAGATGAACTGGCTTACTTAATCCCTTATTAGCAACAGATAATCTTTTAACGCTCTGTAAAACCAATTCCCATTGATTTTGATCAAAGTTTGCAACTGTTTCCTCCGAAAAACTCAAAACATCACTGATATTTGTTAACGACTCATTCCATTGAATTAACTGAAAGATACTCTTTCCTATTTTTTGAGGTTTGTGAATTTCGAATACCATATCATGTAAAAGTTGTCTTTTTTCCGAGATCTGATCAAATTTACGTTGGAATTCATTGTCATCTTCAAATATTTTCAAATCGAAACACTGACCAAATTTATCTAATACCGTTTGTTTTTTTGTCTTATTTGAATGTACTTCTAACGTAAAATCCCCGATTCCAATTTGGTTTAAACGTTCAGCAACAACAGAAAGAGCTGCCATTTTTTCTGCGACAAACAATACTGTTTTTCCATTATATAATGCATTCGCAATTATATTAGTAATAGTTTGTGACTTACCCGTTCCAGGAGGTCCATGAAGAACGAAACTAGATTCTTTTGCAGATTCTGCAATTGCTAATAACTGACTAGCATCTGTATCTGTAGGTGTAATTATTTTTCTTAAACATTCAGTATCTTCCAAATTTTCACTTTGAAACTGATTATTACTTTCATAATAGCGTCCATCAACAAGTGATTGAATTACTTTATTTTCAATCAAGCGATCAAATCGTTTATTCAAATCATCCCACATGACAAACTGACTAAAAGAAAAATTTCCTAAAACTGCTATCTCTAATACATCCCACTCTTTTAATTCCATTATTGCTTTACGAATAGAATTAAAAACCAATTGAATGTCAACACCAGCTTCATCCTCGGGAAGTGGATTTAAACCAGAAATATTAAGGTTAAAATTTTGTCTTAGCATTTCTAACAAAGTAATATTCATTTGTGCATCTTCATCTCTCAATTGAAGAGTGTAACTTTGATTATTTTTCCTAATCAAATCAACTGGCAAAAGAATTAATGGAGCTAAGCGACTAACAGGATTCCCATTCTGGTCTAATTCATCTTTAGGATCAATCCATCTTAAAAATCCTGCTGCTAAAAATAGAGAGCTTGAACCATTTTCTTCAATTGATATTCGAGTTTCTCGATAAATTGTTTTAAGTGTTTTATCTAACTCTGGTTTAGATAAGAATGTACGTAACTTTTTCCCTTTAAATTCAGCTAAACTTAATTGTGAGATTACTTCTTTGTTGGATTCAACATCAACAAAATTAATCTTTTTTTTGCTAATTTCCCAATCATTAAAAGCTTCTTTTATAAGAAACGATTGACCGTTTGAAAGAGCGTCCTCGAGCTGTCCAATGTCTGAATTAAAAAGTTGTATTGCTTTTGGCCCAGGCCGAAAAGATATCAAATTATTACGTTTAGATAAATCCAGCAAATTTCTCATCCAAATTTTACGCTTATCAACAGCTTCTTTTTTCGAAGTATCTAAAAAATATTCTTCAATAGATCTAATATTTGCCGCTTGATTAATAGCATCTTCTGCCAACCCATAATCTATGAGCTTTGTTTCTCCATCCTGTTCAACAAATATTGGCATAGGTCGAATTCCCATGAAATGAGCTCTCTTAATATCAATTACTAACTCAAATTCTTCAATATTTTCTAGTGTTCCTCGAGCACTACGAATAGCCTGATCAAATAACTTTTTTTGACCTTCATTCATATATGTAGCTTCAATAACTTCTAGGTCATTAATCCCTGATGACAATCTTTTAGATAGTTCTGTATAATCAGTAATAATATTTTCATCAAAGAGAGCTTCTTTTAGCCAAACTCCAACAAAAGCATGTCCTTTCGTAAGGATAACAAATGGGTGAAAACCACAACTCTCAGCTACTGAAGCATATAATACTGCCATCTCAATACAATTTCCCATTTTATACTGAAGTATTTCTTGAGGAGTCCGAATTCTTTGCCCAACAGATGAAAAATCAGGAAGGTTTACAGAATACGCAATATTCTGTTCATATATTGCCCCATAGATTGCTGCCAATTGATTTAAAATTTCTGTTTTATTATCAGTTAGGTAACCAGTAAAAGCAGAAGAACCTGTTCGTTTTTTTAATAGTTGAGAAGCACGTTTTTGCAAATTTATTATCTGCGGAGTATTGGGTTGTACAAATGACGCTAAACTTTCTGGAAAAATTTTACTTCCAGTCCATTGATTCATTGGCAAAACATCAAATTGAAGCGATTTTTGTGCGAGTTGCGTTCCTTCACTGTCAGTCCAAGTTATTCTTAAACAATCCATTATTGTCTCAGTTAGTTCAAATACTTTTTTCGCTCTAAAAATTAATTTAGGATCTAATCTATACTCCTTACCTTCTGAGATCTTAGGAATGTTTATTTTTTGAGATTCAATGTGCTCAAATTCAAAATCTAAAGATAACTCTGTCTCCTGGATATCCATATCGGAGTTATTTCGAATAATTATTTCATTAATAAAAGGTAGCTTTGCTTGAATTAAGCTGTAATTTAATATTCCAATCCAATTGACATCTATTTCAAACTGGTTATTAAAATCGGTTGTCAATAGTTTTTCCGTTAAAGTCATTTTTTCTTCTCCTCAGAAAGAATTTAATTATTCTAAAAATTGATTTTCCTTATTAATTATATCACGGTATTATTTTATTTTAATTAGTAGGATTATCTTTGAAATAACACTTTCTTATACTGACCTTCATTAATTCGGTAATTCGGTTTTATTCTTATATTACAATCACATCTTATCCTCTTCATTTGTATAAAGTGTGACAACAACACCATTTTTGACAATAATCTTAAACTCACCTTGATTAATCGGATAATGACCATTACCTAGGTTTTCAATTAACTTTGCATCAGAAATGGGTAAAATTTTTTCGGTGATATCTTCTAGATTTAACCCCATAACCCTTTCGAAATAGCGAATGATAGCATGCTCTGAAATCAAAATACCTTCGCTATCCTTACTTAGATTATTGATTTTTTGCTTAATTTGATTTAAATTCATTTTTTTCGTTACTAACTCTTGTTTTATATTTTTTACAGTCACTTCCAATGTTTCTATATCTGCTTCAATTCCTGCCTGAATAGACTGCAACTTTTTAAGTTCTTCTCTATTTTTCTTTGACATCGACTACGCCTCTCAAAATAAATATTAGGATGACAATTATTATATCAAGGAACCTTTACTGATTAAATAATTTCTTAACAAAATATTCAATGCTTATTTTACAGTTCAAAAATCACCTATAAATTGACTTAATTGCCAACTCATAGTTGATTCACTTTTTTTATTTCTCTTCAAGAAAATCCTCAATTTCTTTCGCCAAATCTAAATAGACATAATTATGCAAGTAGTGTGGGCAATCATAGGTAATCACCTGAGCGTGAGGCACTTGTTGAGTAAAGTCTTTTTGGAATTGTTGCCACCTCGCCTTAGGGTAGCTCGTTCCCTGACCATTGGACACTAATAATAAATAAGGCACGTCAGGAAGAGGCTCAGCCTCCACATCTTTAGCTGAGTCTTTGATTGCTTGCAGTTCTCGGACCATGACCGCATTCATCGTACGCCGATAAAATAAGGCTCGATAGATTTTCTTGTCCTGATCCGATAATTTTCCATGTTGCATCGCATCACTCTCAGCTACGCCAGGTAACAAGCGAATCAAGCCGCCACGTGCAGAAAATGATAAGAGATATAAGAAAAATGGATTCAACTTCATTTCGTCGTAAGAGGCTGGCATCGCCATATCCAAGCCGACAATGGCTTCTACTTCCTCTGGATATTTCTGCGCCCAGCGCAGCGCTTGGATGCCGGACATTGAATGAGGTAGTAAGACAAACGGCCCCTTTATCCCTTTTTTCGCTAAGGCCATACGGGTTTCTTCTAGCAAAGTGTCTACGTCTCGCGGTCCTAGGATATCATCGCTAAAGCCATAACCGAACTTTTCGACGGTTACCACGCGATAATGCTGACTCAATTGTGACCCCAAAGTCTTAAAATCCAAGATGGGAACCGTGGTTCCCCCGCCCGCTAACATAATCAGCGTTTTATCCCCTTGACCCTGAACCGCCAGCGACATCTTCTTATCTTTCACTTGAACCATTTCACCTAAAGGATGCACATAAGCCTGTTCCCGTTGAAGTTGAACTTGATGGTAAATAAACACTAGGACCAAGAAAATGATTAAGGCCACTAGGACTCTCCCTAAAAATTTAATAAGCTTATTCATTGTCTCACCTTCATCATTGATTCAATCGAGCCATCCTGCTGAATTAATAGTGATTTATTTTGTTTTTATTTAAGGAATAACCGAGGGCGGAACCTACTAAACCGCCTATAATATGGGTGAAGTTGGACACATTATCCTGGACAAACAAACCATCAAAGACTTGTTGACCCAGATAGATCAAGGCTACTAGTACGAAGGTCAAAGGAATTTCGCCTTCTTTTAAGCCCGTCATTGAAGCTAAGAGAATCAGTGCAAAATCTACCCCACTAGCCCCTAGCAACTGCGTCTGTGGAAGTAATGCAAAATTGATGATACCAGTGACCAAGGCTGTGATAACAATCACCCAAAAAAGATTAGCTGAGCCATATTTTTCTTCCAAGATCGGTCCGATTACCAGAAATAACATCATATTGTTAAAAAGATGCTGCCAATTGGCATGCCCCAAAACATGACCCACAAAGCGAACATAGGTTAATGGATCTAATAAGGACGACCGATACACACTGAAGAAATGCTGCGTTAAAAAACCTGCTGTTAATTTATCACCCAATAAAATAAACAAACACGCTAAAGCAAAAGACAAAACCACTGGAGCGTTAAAAGATAATCTGAACTTATGCAACAGAGTCACACTTCATTCCTCCTAGCTTAACCGATTTATCAAACACATTATAGCATAAGAAACCCTGTCCTACGGCGAAGGAAAGACCAGGTTTTAATTATCTATTTCCTCTGTCCTTTTCGATATTTCAACAGAATTCGAATGAAGAAAGCTATTAAAATAAATGCTAGGCCTAGCGCAAGTGTTCGTTTCATAATTCCTTCACTCGCAGCCATTATGCTATAAAAGATTAAGCCCACAATGGCCATCAATAATACTAGAATGGTATAAATACGACTTATCAACACAGAGAATTTTGTCCCCCTTGATCGGTAGGAAAATTCAATAATTCTTTTTGAGATTAGCACTGCAATCGCGTATACCCCTATTCGAAAAATGGTATTCATATTCATTCTCCTTAATATTTAACACTCATCTTTAAAATCCTTGAAAACTATTCAAAGTTAATCCGTGTCCTATAAAAATAATTACGAGCGAATTTTTTTATAAACTTCCAAACTTATGATACGGTATTCCTATCATAAACAAAGGAGGAATCTCGATGTCACAAGAAGGTTTGATCTTCGACGGTGGTTATAAACATCATTCCGCTGGAAAGCTAGGAAATTACGGCGTCTTTGTCTTTACCGATAATCAATTGGAAGTCTACCAGACGATGAAAGAAAAACTAAAGAAGTCCCCAGGTATCTTGGGCTTAGTGGCTAATCTTGCATCAGATGATTTCCAATTTAAAGATGAAGACCCAACTTTTGTACTACCCTATGCCGAAATGGCTGAAATAGCTAAGCATAATAAATTCTTAATGGATCCAGCAATCAAAATCACCATGAAGGATGGAGAAACGTTAATTCTGTATATCCGTCCCAAAAAGAATATCCCTAACATTTCTGAAAAAGTGTTAAAAGTTAATCAAGAAGTCGCCATTAAGCAATAAAAAATTTTCTAAATATGAATTGGCCCCCAAAAAGTTAGCTAGTACGACTAATTAACTTTTGGGGGTCGAATAATTTCAAAGACTAATCTTATCTTCAAAGGGAATTTCGAGTGAAATGAATACTCGTGAGCCAATTCACTGACTAAAAATACTTTGATAGATACTCCTCAATTCTCCATACAAAAGCTAGAGGTAGACTATTATTATGGGTCTTTTCATCAGGATTATAGCCAATATTTTTCAACGAAAATTTAAAACCAACTAGACTTTCATATTTATTTATAAATTGACGGTAACTCTTGGCCTGCGTATTAATATTTGCTTTAGCCTCAATAGGAATAACTTGGCTATTAAATTCTACTAAAAAATCTAATTCTGCAGTATTTCCTGACGTCCAATAATACGGTTGAAATCCTTTAACTAATAATTCGTTTAACACGAAATTTTCAATTAAAGATCCTCTAAAATTCCTAGTATTTTGCGACTTCTCCATTAATGCTTTCATTGAAAGCTTTACTCGTCTAAAGAGCAACCCTACATCAGACATGAATACTTTATACTGATTTAATTGAGCTTGAGAAGCTAATGGAGCATATGCATTTTCTATTCGATGTAATCGATAAATTAATCCCGCATCAACAAGCCAACCCATAGCCGCTTCAAATGTTTTAGCCCTCGCAGAATCTTTTACTCGACTAAAAATAAATTTGTTATTATCTTGAGACAGTTGCACTGGAATTGATCGCCAAATATCACGAATATTGACAATTTGGTCTGCTGGAGCATATTTTGAAACATCATTCTCATAACCAAATAGTAAGTTATCATGAACTTCATGAACAAGATTCAAATCGTGACTCTCGAACCAAGTTTTTACAGCTTCCGGCATTCCACCTACTATTAAATAATCTCTGAACTGCGCTTCAAGATTATCTAAAAGATATTCGGGTAACGGTTCAGATAAGGAGTAGTTCATCACTAACTCAGAATAGTTCTTATTAGGGTTGGCCATAAGAAACTCTTCAAAATTCATTGGATATAAGGTTAATCGATCTACCTTTCCAACTGGAAAAGAGACCTGATCTTGTCTAATACTTACCCCTAACAATGATCCTACGCCAATAATGGCCAATTCTGGTAAATCTTCTTGAAAATATTTCAATGCCGTAATAGCCTTAGGTTGAATCTGAATTTCGTCCAAAATTAATAATGTGTTAGTTACATCAATTGCTTGATCGAGGAATAAATTGGATAATTCTTTAACTATACGCGTGATATTATAGTCACGTTCAAAAACCTGCCCAATCTGTGGTTTTTTTCTAAATTTAAATACGCAACATGGTCAAAATATTTGCGCCCAAATTCTTTAATTATGAAAGTCTTTCCTGACTGCCGAACACCAGTTAATAATAAAGGTTTACGAAGAGGTTTTTCTTTCCACTTGATTAGGTCTTTCATGATTAAGCGTTCCATAAAGTCACCTTCCTTAACTAGAAAATACCAAAAGTCCTATGATTTTTGCAAACGTATAACGAAAAGTCCTATGAGTTTTTGTTTACAAGAAACAAAACTCATAGGACTTTTGTGTGATAGTTTTATATAATAATCAGATTTAAGTCATAATACGTTTCCTTTATTTCCTTATGCCGTAGCAAGAAAACTGATTATATAAATGAATCAAACCCTTATTGATCTATTCCATACTCGAATAGGAATTTTTTATCTCTTCAAAAATTCGTTGTCTAGAATGGACTCCGCCCAAAAATAATAAGGTTACAATGAAAATATTTAATAAGTAAGTAAAAACCGCGATGAAAATCCCCGATATTAAATAAACATAGACCTCTATAAACAGAGCTAAAATACTACAAATTATCACCCATTTTACCACTTGTAATGATTTCTCATTTGCTAAATAAACGTCTTCAAACTGTTCTTTATCCATAGACATAGGAGTCAACTTAATATTGCTATATATTTTACTAGTTAGCAAATAGCCTAAAAAAACGCCAAGCATAGTACTGGCTATCCATACAATAATCCTTGCTTCAACGCCACTCATTGTCATCATGGAATTGATTATTTTTATAAGGGGATAGGTTACTAGCATTAAACCAACTAATTTAGATTGATTGAAACTTTGCTTTTTTATTCCAGATGTCTCGATTGTTTTCGACTTTCTATCATAGTAGATTTCCAAATTATTATAATAACCAATAAATATTGATTTATTTTTCATAGTCATTCCTCTTCATATACACATTCAATCAAACCTGGCATTTAGTTTTCTCGAATCTTCATTCAAACATTTTCAATAAAGCACTGTAGAATACTAAATTTTAATTGCTATTTGAGATAATGAAATAAAGTACAACCGTTAAAAAAATAATTGACATTCCAGCAATATTAAATGCTGCCGTTAAAAATTTATTCGTTAGGGGTCTCTCAACGTAATTAATGGTTGGGTTTTGTGGATTATAGTAAACTATCATTTCTTTCCCAAGTGGCCACAATTTTTCCGAAAGATTTCTCAAATTGGCAATCGGTCCTGTTTTCACACATAAATTTCCTTTGGCATCCTCGTACGCTTTGGATTCAATCGACAAAGGAAATCCTATCGATAAACTTTTTACCGAATTAAATTTTTTCTTTGTCAAAAATGTTTGGCCTTCTGCTTCAAACTCAACAACTGGATACATCTTTACATCACCAGGAAAATCGTATTTGACAACATGTCCAATTGCTTGTTTTGAACAAGATCTATTTTTCTTATCCGTTATTTTCCTAATCAAGACTCCGGCCAAAATACAGATTATTCCAAGGCTAGCTGACAATAATAAAGAAATTAAAACTTGTTTATTTTCCACGTCTTCAACGCTCCTTTAGTAGTGGCTATTATCTCTTTTATTGTTGAAATTAATTTCTATTCATTACATAAATAATGTATGGCACAAAGTCAATTAGCCAATTATGAAATCCATGAGCAATAATCAAAGAAAGTAATGTACACCCTTTTATTTTTTCCCTGAACATACAATATATAAATCCCATTAATCCAGTAACAATGACTTGTATGAGGCTGCCATGACTTATATGATAAAGCCCAAATAAGATGGACGATCCCGCTATTGCTAGCCCTCTTGAATGTCTAATTTTAAGAAAAGTATTAAAAATGAAACCTCTAAAAAGTATTTCTTCAGTTAAAGCTATGGAGAAAATATAGTAGAAGAGTCCATAAATCATCTTTAGCCAATTGATATCGGGAGATACATTAGGAAATTTATTTTGACCAATGAATGTAAATAAGCCACCAAAAATAATATAAGTACTTAAACCACATAGTAATCCAATAATAATTTCTTTTTTCTGGTTGCCTTTAAGTTTAAAGTAGTCTAAAAATGATTCTTGGTTTTGTCTCATATAAACCCATGGTAGAACTAATACTGAAAAAGGTAGTATAAAGCGCATTATTTGAACAACGATTAGGGGTAAATTTTTAATTGTTGGAAAAACTATGCCAACAATCAAAATTAGAATCACAAAACTCATAAGACTTACCATGACTATTTGCCTAATAGCATCAGACTTTACTTTAGCTTGAAAATCAGGTGAACGTTTCATATGCCCTCCGTAAATCACTTTATCCATTGAATTGGCTAATATTCCAATTCTCTTCAACTACATAAAAAAGGTTCCATACTTGTGACTATCTGTGATAGCTCCTTTTAAACTAATCAATTCAGACTTATTAAACTAATTATAATAAAGTATTCATAACAAATACATAAGACTTTAGAACTTTATACAGCGTTTTTAATTAAAGATAGACTTTTCTAACTTATAGGTGAGACAAATCCTTAATTTTACTTTGGAATTCATTTTCTATATTCATTTTGTAAAAGTAGGTTCGAATTACTTTGTCAAAATTGTGCACTGTCCCATAAGGATATTATTATACAAAAAATTTAACTCCTCCATTTTTAGCTTAATTTCAACCGATTCGTCTTTAATGAGAATTAGTAGACAAAAAAATATCAATAATATACAATTTTTTGTATATCTGATTTTGTTTGGAGTGAAAAAATTGTATTTTGTATTCGATATAGACGGGACAATCTGTTTTAATGGTCAATTTATTGACAAAAAAATAATTTAAGCATTAGACGAACTAAATAAAAATCACGATTTAATTTTTGCGTCTGCAAGGCCGATTAGAGATCTCCTTCCTGTGGTGACACGGTTCAAAGAAAATTTATTAATCGGTGGAAATGGATCGATTGTTTCGGATAATGGAGCCATTCAGGTCATTGATTATATATCGAACAATGATTACATGAATTTGAAAAAAATAATTAAAGAGAATAATCTTAATTATATTATAGATGGAGCTTTTGATTATTCTGCTAAAGTAGATTCCAGTAATTTGATTTATCGACAACTAGACCCTATGCATCTTGCTAAAAATGTTTCAATGGATGAAATAGAACAGCCAATCAAAATTATCTTAATCGATATTCCTGAAAACTTTTATGAAGATATATGTCAAAACTTAGCTGATATAGATGATAATATTTCAGTAAACTATCATCGTACAGACTCAAACATCGATATAACAGCTCGAGAAGTCAACAAATATTCAACTCTCAAAAAATATATTGAAGATCATGACTATATAGGATATGGGAATGATATTAATGATTATGATTTATTAAAACATGCGCAGAAATCATACTACATAAGTAATGATAAAAATATAGATTTAAACTATAACGTTACCGAAGTATTGCCAAAGGACGTTACAAAGATAGCATTATCCATTCAATCACACCTCAAAAATGAAGTAGCAAAATAAACATGACACGAGTACTTTAAATCTCAATAATACTAAGTAACGTATGTTTTTGGTAAATAATAGTGCTCGTTTTTGATCAAACGAAGCATAATTTTTTGATGAGAAAAGTTAGTTAAAGTAGAATTTTCAACGACTCGAAAAATATTAGGATCATATTATTAGCAATCAATTTAACTAGTTTTTCAAAAAGAAGCTACTTTTATATATAATCAATAAATAAGGTTCCTAAACATCAAAAATGTTTAGGAACCTTATTCTTATCAAAGTCAATATTTATTTTTTTGAAGCAATATTACACACTCAGTATGTGCCATAAGTAAGGTATGTATGCAAATCGTTTTGTCGAATATGATGTTAGACTGTTATTTAACTGGCATTATTTCTCAACTTTTCAATTTTCCTCTGGATTTCTCTTATATCTTCTAACTGCATCTCAGGTTTCATAATCATTTCATCTAATTGAAATTGCAATAATAATAGTTCTTGTTCTACTTGATTTTTATTCTTTTCTCGATAGACAGGAGACAATAATTGTCCACCATCAATAAAATAATGCTGGTTAGTCGTCGCTTCAACGAAGGTTTGATCATGAGAAACTAAAATGACAGAACCTGGATAATTCTTAATATAGCCTTCTATCGATTCTAAAGTATCAATATCTAAATAGTTAGTGGGTTCATCTAATAATAATAAATTATGGTTGCCTAATAAAATTTTAGCAAATGACAACCGAACTCGCTCGCCACCTGATAAAACATTTGCTTTTTGATAAATTACTTTATTATCAAAACCTAGAGAAGCTAAAATATTCTTAATAACAAAATCAGTCTGTAAGCTCCCTTTTCTTACATTATTATAAAGTGATTCATTCAAATCTAGTACATTGAAATTTTGGGAAAAATAACCGATATTTAAATGTTGGGAGTAGTAGCCTTTTAATGTTTGACTCAAAATGGCTCTCAAAAAGGAGGTCTTCCCTGCTTGATTGGGTCCACTTATAGACAACTTATCTCCAAATGTTACTTTGAAGGGAGGATATGAAAATAAGTATATATTCTCGAAAAATAGCTTACCTTCATTTAGATTAATTAAGGTACTAGCATTCCTATGAAGATGACCTACTTCTTTGAAAACAAATGAACGTTCCTTAACAGGAGCCTCCACATGATTTAATTTCTTAATTCTCTTTTCTAGAGCTTTAGCTGACTTGGCCATTGCTTTTTCTTGTGCATCATATTTCCCAGCATAAGAATTTACCTTGTAGTCTGATGTACTTACATTCTTCTTTTGCTTTTTGAAAGTTGAGGCCTTTTCAAATCGTCTTTGAGCTTCACTTTCTAATTGTTTAATTTTTCTTTGATACTCACTGTAAGCTACCTCTTGCTGCTTGCTTTTTAATTGCTTCATAGTTTGAAAATCATCATAATTTCCTGAATAAGTATATATTTTTCCTCGATCAATTTCCCAAATATTGTCGACTAATTCATTTAATAAGTATCGGTCGTGACTTACAAATATTAATGTTGCCGAATACTCTTTAAGCCATTTTATCAATAAATTCAAATTTTCTACATCTAGATTTGACGTAGGTTCATCTAACATTAAAATATCAGGATGAGAATGAATGGCCTTTTGAATGAGCGTCATGCTTTGTTCTCCACCTGACATAGTGGAAGTTTCTTTTATTTGCGGGACATATTCAATTCTTCCATGGCTTTCTATTTCTCCATCATAACCATTATCTTCACCTATTATCATTTTTAATAGGGTAGATTTTCCTTGACCATTCCTTCCTACGATCCCTATACGTTCTGATCGCTTAATCATCAGTGAATCAGCTTCAAATAAAACGCGGTCGGTAAACTCTTTTTTTATATCTTGTAATTTAATCGCATGCATAATATTAGCCTCCTTTAATTCAAAAACATAAAGCTAGACTAAAACTAAGCATACAAAAAGACATGGCTAGCTCTCAACTAACAGTCTGACTGCATACTTCTCCCTTGATTTATAGGAGAAATTTAGTCTAGAGAATTAGTTAATAGATAACACCATGTCTTTATACCTCTCGTTTCTATTTATTAACTATATTTTATCATAGATGTAAGATGACTACATCAATATTCTAGTAATTATATGATCATTATGCTATTAACCTAATACAATTAATAACCACAACTTATCCAGAGTCAGCGGAGGGAATTGGCCCATTTAAGCTGAAGCAATCTACCTTTTGGAAAGGTGCTAAATCCAACTCGAAAGAGGCCGATGAGTTAATAACTATTTTTCTAGCACGACGAATCTCGTTGTACTTTTTAATTGAATAATAAACTAAGAATGATTGGATTGTTGCAAGAGAAGAAAGTTACTTTTGAAGAGTTTGTTGAAGTGATTAGAGAGCTAGGTTTAATGTCTTACTTAAGATTTCGCAGAGTCAAAGTGGTAATCTGAAATAAAATGATTGGATTTTTTAGTAAATACGCATCTACCTAATGGAGGAGCTCATATTGGGATAGTCTGTCTATGCTGTGTTGGAAATAGGAGTGTTAATGCCTATCGGTACTTTAAGGAAGCATTTGATCAAGAGACATATGATACTCTGGTTGATTTATTTTTTGACTTCTCCTTTATAAATAAAAACTACTAAGCTATAAACAAACAACGACAACATTTATGAATTCCTGCTTTGACACTTTATTCATGACAGTTGGATTCTACTATATAGGAACACCTTCTATCGGACTAATTATCTACTGATAATTCGATGACGCTAATTATTACTAAATTTATAAATATCTTAACAAATCCTATCACACCTAGCTTTAGAGCTTTGATTTATTCCCCCAAACGCCCCTTAATTTCAGCCTGAAAGTTGCAAAAGTTCCGAAAATAATCACTATCACTCAACAAAAAATAAGGTTCCTAAACATCATAAACGTCCAGGAACCTTATTCTTATCATATTCTTTATTTTACTTTTTCAATTAATACTATACACTCGGCGGTTCGCTGTCTCGAATCATTTCGTCGTTTCACTCCTCATTCTTCGACAGCTATCGCACAGGTCTCCGTAATTGCTTAATTCGTCACTTCATTCCTTGTAATCAATACTACACACTCCACATGTATCGTTAGTAAGAGTTGGATTGATTTTTGAAATATTGGATATAAAGTATTGATGTAAATATTATTCTAAAATATTAATCTCATCATCTTGGTACAACACCGCCGTATGATTATCCATCAAAAGTAAGTCTAAATCAGTATACTTATCAACGATAGCTTGTGCACTTTCAACAAACGGAATTTCACCAAAATGCGGAACAATATATTTAGAAATCAATCCTAATGCAGCTGTTGATTTGAGATTCTGTGCCTTCGATTGATCATCCATTAAAGCTGAATATTCGATGTCCTGAGCAGAAATAATAGCGCCTGCTGACTCTCCGACATAAATCATACCTTTTGAAATTTTTTCACTGATGACTTCTTTTAAATCTTTCTTTTCTATTTCTTGTAATAGAAAGAATGAGTTCCCTCCACTAATATAAAGCAAGTCTGTAGCTTCGAGTATTTTAATAATTTTATCTCTCTTTTCAACCGAAAAGTCTAACTCCGTCAGGTTATAATCATTTTCCAAGAACCACTTTCTCGCATCATCTACATATTTAGTGTATTCTTCAACTTTATTAGCTGTGTCAACAAATGTTACGCATTTTCTCTTTAATTTTGGTTCAATTTCCTTAACGAATTTTTCAGATGTTCCTAGAAAAGAACTCGTTAAAAATAAAGTTTTCATAGTTAGTCATCTCCTTCTAATAAAAAACGATCAAAGTCAGAAACATATGTGCGGTCTTGGATAATCCTGAACTTCTCAAATTCACTTTCAGCATGTAATTTCGCTTGTTCAGCAGAGATTTTTCCAGGCCCTATCAATAAATCTCTACCGTTAAATTCAATAAAACTATCTAAACGATTCGCCCAATCTTCCATACTCATTGGAATTTTTCTTTCTGCCTGCATTTCAGCATAGTCTAAATACATAGAAACAATTCTTTCTAAAAAATTCATTTCGTCACCCGTCAAATAATTCTTAGCAATGACAACATCAGACTTAATTATCTTTCCCTCGGGAGCACTTTCCCAAGAGGTAAGCCCCATATTCTCTTTTCTAGAATTTGCTCTTTCAACAATTAGCTCTGAAGCTGTATGACGATGAACTGCATAATGTAATTTATTTTGTACTGTCTGAAAGAACTTTCTTGTCGTCCGAGAATCTTTATCATAATCAAAAGCAGTTGTATATAAGTCGGTTACTTTTTGATAAAACTTTCGTTCGGACAAACGAATTTCTCGAATATATTGAAGCTGTCGTTCAAAATATTCGTCTGTAAACATATGCCCTTTTTTTAACCGTTCTTTATCCATAGTCCAACCTTGAATAGTATGGTCCTTAACAATTTGCCCCGCCCATTTACGAAACTGAACAGCTCTTTGATTATTGACTTTAAAACCAACAGATATAATCATTTGAAGGTTATAGTGAATCAATTCGCGTCTTACCTGCCTAACTCCTTCAGTTTGAACTATCCGGAATTTCCGGATAGTTGAATTCTCACTTAATTCCTGATCTGTATAGACAGTCTTTATGTGCTCATTAATTGTCCTTACATCTACATCATATAATTCAGCCATCATCTTCTGAGTTAACCAAATATTCTCGTCTTCATATCGCATCTCAAAACTTTCTTCATTTTCACCAGTAGATGCAACAAACGTTAAATATTCTGCAGCGCTTGACCGAATTACTATCTTATCCTTATTCATAGATCCTCCTAGCTAAAAAATATAGTTTGTCATTAGTACTTTACAAATCGATTATACCACAAAAACGAACAAATGTTCTGTTTCCGGTGATAAATAATAGAGGCAATGTTTATAACTTGCCTCCATGAATTTCAATTTGACTTCCAAATTCTAATACCCTCGATAAGATTTGTTGTTCAGTACCCTGATGGCTAAAATTCAACATAGCCAAAAATATAAGATTTAACATTGAAAATATATACTTGTCATTAGCTATCATCGAATCATTTCATTACGCTTACGATATCCGTACGTCTCATTGTTCCACAGCTATCGCACAGGTCTTCGTAATTGCTTACTTCGTCACTTCGTTCCTTGTAAGCAATACTACGGCCTCGACATGTAAACTATAAGCTAATTCATCTCATTTACTTACTAACATAAACGCTATCTTATCATCCTTTTAGAGAACTCCACCATTAACCAATACATCTCGTATAATAAGTAGGCTATCCATCTCATAAATTAAATAAATCAAACCCTTGATTTTTAATTTGGTATCCTTTGTCAGTAGGCATTCCAAAAAAATCTTCAATTTGAGCAAATGAATAATTAAAGCTCTCTTTGTCTTCTTCTGTGAGTGCATACCAAGCATTAGGATTAATAACTAAATTTTCTGTCCCTTTTATGATTAAATGATTAATAAAATTTATTTGTTCTTCTTGGGTTAATCTTTTTAAACTAGTTATATAATCGGTTAATGATTCATCATTTTTTAACGCAGCAACAATTGCGTAACTCTTATTTTCTTCTGGAAATACACTAAAATATAGATTAGACATTTTAGCCTCAAAGTCTGATAAATTTTGTATTTTATTCCCTTGTAAATCATCTGTCGGCGTTAAAAATCCAGTAGCAGCAAATTTTATTTCTTTATCAAAATCATAAACAACATAGTTTAAAATATTAAATTCATTATTCAAAATAGCCGCATCAAATACCTCTTTATCTTTCTCCATGTCTCTTTTTGCTAAGGTAAAAGCTAATTGAAGGTCATCGATTATTGAGTCTGAAGTATATTTTTTCATTTCTTCTTGCTGTTTAACTCCCTCCATCTTTCTATGATATTCGACTGCAAAAGCTCGGTATATATAGAGAAATACCTGTTTAATTTCATAATTAAAATCACAATCTTCAATCGGACTGAACATTTGGTCGTGATGACCGCAAAAACCTGTAAAAACAGTTGCTCTTTTTCTACCATATTCTGTTGTTAGCTGGAATGGATTATCTGGTTTTGGTATCGGCATTATTACATTGCCATTTTTTGATATTTTTGATAAGATTTTATTATTTTGAATCGAGTGAGCTTTAATAATATTTTCGCTACACTCTTCTTTTTTAGGATGCAAACATTCTTTAATTCTACTTTTTCTAACTGTACTTTGGAATTGCTCAGATAATCTTCTCTTTAAATCTTTTTTCGATTGTTTTTTCTTTTTCCCCACTTAAAACCCGCCTTCTAAATTATTAAGGTTCTATTCTATCAATAATTCCGAAATATTTTTCGATAGAAGTCCGTTTCCCAATTAAAACATCACTATTTGCATCTTGAAAGCATGAACAGATAAAAAAAGACCTATCTCCCAATTTGTAGTGGACCCAAAAAGTTGAACTTTTTATTAAGCCACTGTCATTAAAGCAAGATTTCTGTATTCTACAGGAGTCTTGCTTTTTAATTTTCTCTTCTTCCTAACTAAATTATAATATTCTATATAG
>NZ_UWPC01000003.1 GCF_900604935.1 Vaginisenegalia massiliensis | reverse complement strand
ACTATTATAATCATGAACGTATCCAAGAAAAAACAAAATGGATGCCCCCTGTTAAATTTAGGATGGCATCCATGGCTTAGAAACTACTATAAATCAATGTGTCCAGGATTCTGGGTACATATCACTTGAAGCGATTTGATAGATCGTTTGTTATAAAATTTTGATCCTGTCTATGTTTACAACATCAAGCCTGGTTTAGCATTGATGTCCAAATCGGCATAGTGTCCACTTAAATAAAGAGAGTGAGCCGCTGCCCCAATCATGGCTGCGTTATCGCCACAGAGCGATAAGGGAGGAATACATAGTTGAATATGCGGAAATTCATTTGCAATTAAATCGGTCAAAGCTTGACGAATGGCCGAATTGGCCGCTACGCCGCCAGCTAAGAGAAATTGTTGAGCCGGATACTGGTTAAGAGCCTTACGGGTCTTGGTCACAATAACTTCGACAACCGCTTCTTGAAAACTAGTTGCTAAATCAGCTGCGATGACGCTTTCCCCTCTTTGCTGGGCATTATGGACTAAGTTCATAATGGCTGATTTCATGCCTGAGAAAGAAAAATCTAAATTATCTTCATGAATCATAGCCCGCGGGACATCATAACTTGCTTGACCGGTCTGAGACAACTGATCAAGGTATTTGCCTGCTGGATAAGGCAGATTTAATAAACGTCCGACTTTATCATAGGCTTCACCCACCGCATCATCTTGAGTTTCACCAACAACTTGGAATTGCCCATCGGCTTCCATGTGGACTAATTCTGTATGCCCACCAGAAACAATCAAGGCTAAGAGCGGAAATTTAAGCGGCTGGATAAGTTGATTAGCATAGATGTGCCCCGCTAGATGATTGACCGCAATCAAAGGTTTATCATAGATATAGGCTAAGGTTTTAGCCGCTGTTAAGCCAACCAAAAGCGCTCCCACTAAACCAGGACCTTGGGTAACGGCGATGGCATCTATTTCCTCTAAACTTAGGTCAGCTTTATCCAAGGCAAAATCAATCACTTGGGTAATTTGTTCGACATGGTGACGACTAGCCACTTCGGGAACGACTCCGCCAAAACGCATGTGACTTTTGATTTGCGATGCCACGACATTGGCTAAAATATCTCGACCATCGCGGATAATCGCTACACTGGTCTCATCGCAAGACGATTCGATTGCGAGAATTAAACTTTGAGACATAAAGTCCCTCCTTCGTTTGACGTTTACTACTTACAAGCTGAGTCTCATATCTGACGACTCGGACTAGCTTATTTGCCTTAAGCTATCTGGTTGAGGTCGCGTTGCATGATGACCCCATTTTCACTCGGATTTGAATAATAATTATGACGAATGGTCAGTTCTTGAAAACCTGTCCGTTGATAAAGCTTTCGAGCCGTCCAATTAGATTCGCGCACTTCTAAGAAGAGATGTTTCAACTTACGGGCGGTTAATTGATCAATGACAAAATTCATTAGCGCTGTCGCTAATCCTTGTTGACGAAACTCAGGTTCAAGGTAAATCATATTAATGGTTGCTTCATCAATAATTAAATGCAGAGCCACATAACCCAAAACGACGGTCCCTTTAAGCATGACATAGTACTCCGCATTGGGATTCTGAAAATCTTGTTGGGTCATAGACTGACTCCAGCCAAAATAGCTATTCATCGTTTCGATTTGTTGACGCAAAACATCCGGAATTAAATAAGCCTTAAAAGGCACGACTTCTAATTCAAGGCTTGACTGAGTCATCTTCATTCCTCCTAATAAAGGCCGCTTGGCGAAGAATACACGCCATATAATAAGCCGATTCTTTATTTTGCTGATAATAGTTTGGTAACTCATGTTGGATAACAAAGCCATGTTTTTGGTAAAGATGTTGAGCTGGTTTATTAGACTGTCTTACTTCTAACGAAGCTAAACGAATCCCTTGTCCATGACTTAAGGATAAAAAACAATCTAATAAGGCATCCGCCAAACCTTGGCGCTGATGAGCTGGATCAATAATTAGGTGAGACAGATGAGCTCCTTTGTGCCGCAAGCGGCCAACTAAGATCCCCACCGGCTTCTGGTCAGCCATTGATTCCATCATTAAATACAAACCATATGGATTCTGTTGCCAATCAGTGTGAAAATCGGCCAAGTCCCAGGCTACATAGCCCTCATAACCTTTAATTTCTAAATCTACAAAATGATTGAGGTCTGCCCATGTAGCCATTCGTAGCCTATATGTTCCATTGGTAGTCCGATGGAGCGGCCAAGCTTGGACTTCCGCTCCTAGTCGTTCCATCATCATGGGTTCTGGCGGTTCTTGGCTTGGCGCCTTAAAACTTGACTTCAATAGGGTCCAATTTTCCTGCCACTCTTGTCGACTCCATTTACTGGATAGTTCGCTCAATATATCCTTCCATGTCTGAAGATTCATGATTAATCGACCGTCCTTCTTTTGCCGCCCACTCTTGTTCAGCGAGGGTGGCATGACAATAATTAGGCACAAGTAAGTCCGCTTGCTCCACCAATGTTTGCGGAACTTGGTTAACATACGCTGCTTGAGGCAACCCTCGTTCGCCATCTAAGCAAGAGAGGGTTAAATCTAAGTCAGTAAAGTGGTCTTCAAAATCATCTACGAATTCTTGAATCTCCTGTCCCACAAAGACGACCCGATTCAAACTATCATCTTGAAAAGCAGACTCTAACTGACTAAGCCAATCCGACCATGCAAGATGCTGATCCGGTTTTATTTGACGTAATTGTAAGCCGTCCTCATCAATATACGGTAAATAAGCTGCCGTGTAAGCCGTATGTCGACGCGCATCAATCACTGGGATAATGAGCGTTTCCCGACACCAGCTTTCATCAATTACTCCTTGTAAGGCTTGAGCCGCCATTAAGGCGAGACTCGATACAGAGACTAAGCGTATCTTACGAGTGGCTGCCCAAGTCTTGGCTAAACTCGTCCCAATACGCAAACCTGTATAAGATCCGGGTCCTATACCAACAATTAATTCTTGCACATCTTGACGGTCCCAGCCCACCAATTCGATTAATTGTTTAATCGCAGGCACCATAATTTGCCCATGCTGATAACCGCTAGTTAAACATGTCTGGGCGACCATTTGTTGATCGTCAAATAGAGCCAAAGTTAAGGCACTTGTGGCTGTATCGAGCGCCAATGTCTTCATCTTTAGGTCCTCCCTATCTCGTTTTTACTTTCCTATTTTAACACAATCTAGGGCCTAGTTGATAGGTCAAGCTTGACTCTAATATGAAGAAGGACTAATTTATTGCACTTCAAAGCCCTGGAATTCAGGCTAGACGGTCTCCACCAAAAAGGCTATCATGGAACGTGTGAAAAAAGACTTGAGTCACGAAAGGAAAAGTCCATGAACCGTATACGTCTCTATCTTCCCTTAATCGTCGTTACCCTGACTGCCTATTTATTAGCTTGGCTGATTCCTTTTTTGGAAAGTCAGATTACAGCCATCCTTTTGGGCATGGCCCTGGCTTCATCTTCTTTAGGGACCTCCATTCATAAACCAACCATGAAACGAGCTGGATCTAATTTCTTAAAATACGGCATCGTTCTTCTCGGTTTTACTTTATCTTTCCAAGCTTTAACCGGGGTTGGCTTGGCCTCCTTACGGGTAACACTTGTTTGCATCCTCGCCGCCTTTGCTACTGCCTTCTTAGCTGGCCGCCGCCTAGGCGTTGCACCCAAAACACAGGCCTTAATTGGGATGGGGACAGCCATTTGCGGCGGATCGGCGATTGCTGCCGCAGCGCCTATTGTCGAAGCTGAGGAAGACGACATCGCGTTTGCGATTGCGACTATCTTTTTATATAACACCTTAGCCCTATTAGTCTTTCCTTTATTGGGTCAGATCATTGGCTTTTCTGACTTACAATTCGGTGTCTTTGCTGGTTCAGCTATTAATGATACCTCATCCGTGGTAGCTGCCGGTTTTGGTTTTTCAGACGCAGCCGGATCTTTCGCGACCGTCGTCAAATTAGTACGGACGCTGATGATTGTTCCCGTCTGCCTCGCCCTCATCATTCGCAAAATGCAAGCAGAAAAAATGGCGTCTACCCAAAGCTTAAAACTCAGTGACATTACCCGCATCATTCCCCAATTTGTCCTCTGGTTCATGGCAGCCATTGTCTTTGCCAGTCTCTTTCCTCTCCCTGTTGAAATAACCCATCTATGCAAACAAGTCTCCCGTATCATCATGACCATGGCCTTAGCTGGCGTCGGCCTAACAGTCAATTTTGCCCAAATAAAAAAGGCCGGTGCCCGGCCGCTTATCCTTGGCGGACTCACTTGGGCTGCTGTGATTGCTACTAGTCTAGCGATGATTGCTATCTTCTATTAATCCTTCAAGTCAAAAAGGCTCCCAAACCTTGCTTCAGTCAGGTTTAGGAGCCTTTCTATATGCGATTCAACTAGCAGTCAGTCATCTGTGTTAATCATTACTTAAATCTTCACCATTTGAAGCAATGACTTTCTTATACCATTCAAAGGATTTTTTCTTAGAACGTTTGAGGGTGCCCTTGCCGTCGTTATCGCGGTCAACATAAATGAAACCATAGCGTTTTTTCATTTCACCGGTTCCGGCTGAGACAAGGTCAATACAGCCCCAGGTTGTATAACCCCATAGTTCAACGCCATCTTCATCGACAGCTCGGCGCATTTGTTCGATATGTTGAGCAAGGTATTTAATCCGATAATCGTCTGCGACATAGCCATTTTCATCTGGTTGGTCGACGGCACCTAAACCATTTTCCACAATGAATAAAGGTTTTTGATAACGGTCATATAGAGCGTTTAAAGTTGTCCGTAAACCTAGCGGATCTATTGCCCAACCCCACTCTGTCTTTTCAAGATATGGGTTATCCGGTGTTTGGAACAAGTTGCTTTCAACTGTTTCTTGTTGATCGTCAGCTGCCACCCCAATACGCGTATTGTAATAAGAGAAAGAAATGAAATCAAAAAGAACTCTTTCCGTAGCAAAACGGAAAGAGTTTAAATTTTGTTTAAGATATTTTCCAATAGCCTAGATGACTCATGCCCAAGGAATATCAATCGAAATTTGTTGATTAAAAGCTTGATCTTCTGCATAAGCCGACAATCGTGTTTGGCGGCGTTTAGCATAGCCGGCACAAACATATTTTTCCTCTGCTGTCTCTGGAAAGACGCTTGGCACATAAACCTTCTGACCCGCATCATTAGGCACCGTCACAAAGGTTAAGAAGGCCGTAGCCGCTAGATAACGCCGACCTGTATTCAGTTCCTCGCCCACTACCTTGACAAAAACTTCCATCGACGTCTTACCGGTCCCCGTCACCATGGTTTCAATGCAGACGGAATCAGCTAAGGGAAGCGGTTCGATAAAATTTAACGTGTCCATCGAAGCAGTCACCGTTAAGCAACGAGCATGTCGTGAAACAGAAATGCTCGCGCAGTTATCAATCATTTCCATCAAACGACCACCATATAAAGTATTGTGCATATTGCACATGGCAGGCAGAATGCGATGAGTCTGAATAACCCGTGATTGGGAGCAAGATTTGCTTTGCTTTAAAATAGCTGATTGATCCATATCAAATCATCCTTATCGCTAAAATCTTAGTAAGCCCGAGCTAACCAAACTGTATGTTTCGCCGGTTTCCCTGTCACGATACAGGTTGCTTTCTCTTCTACTTGACCAGCAAAAGGAATATTTCGCGTAGTAAAGCCTGTTAGCTCTTTAATCTTAGCTTCAGATTCTTCGGTGCCATCCCAACCAGCTAGAACCCAGCCTGGAACTTGGCCAGCTGCCCGTTTGCTTTCAATATGAGCAACCAATTCATCTAATGTATTGATATTGGTGTAGTAATTGGCTTGATTCATTTGACGTGCTTTTTCTAATAAGCGGGTTTGCATCGTATTTAATTCAGCTTGTACCCCAGCAACAAAATCAGGGAAGGCTAAAGCCACTTTATCTTCTGCATCGCGGGCTTTCATCATAGCTTGTTCATTTTTCAAGTCACGCGGTCCTACTTCAATCCGTAATGGCACCCCGCGAAGTTCCCACTCATTGAATTTATAACCGGGTGAATTGTCCGAATCATCAATAATGGTACGAATGCCTTGAGCTTTAAGGGCTTGGTCAAGTTCATGAATTTTGTCCATGATTTCAGGATTCTTTTGCCATGGTCCTACTGGTACGAAGACTACTTGTTGCGCCGCCACTTTTGGTGGTAAGACAAGACCTTTGTCATCGCCGTGAGTCATAATCATCGCTCCAATTAAACGGGTCGATACACCCCAAGAAGTCGTAAAGGCATGGACATGTTCGTTCTCAGTATTCAAGAAACGGATGTCAAAAGCTTGAGCAAACTTGGTTCCCATATAGTGAGAGGTTCCCGCTTGTACCGCTTTACCATCTTGCATCATGGCTTCGATTGAGAAGGTATTTTCTGCTCCCGCAAAACGTTCTGATGGCGTCTTTTCACCTGCATGAACGGGTACAGCTAACAAATCTTCCACTACTTCTTGATAAACTTTCAACATCTTCATGGTCCGCGCTAATGCTTCTTCAGCACTCGCATGGGCGGTGTGGCCTTCTTGCCATAAGAACTCAGACGTCCGTAAGAACGGTAAGGTTTTCTTCTCCCAACGGAAGACATTCGCCCATTGGTTAATTTCCATTGGTAGGTCACGGTAAGATTGAATCCATTCCGAAAAGGCTGATCCGATGACTGTTTCTGAAGTTGGACGCAAAGCTAAACGTTCTTCTAACTTCTCGCCCGCTGCTTCCGTTACCCAAGGTAATTCTGGCGCGAAACCTTCGATATGGTCCTTTTCTTTAGTAAAGAAGTTCTCTGGAATCAACATTGGGAAATAAGCGTTGCGAATTCCTTCTTCCTTAAAACGACGGTTAAATTCTTCTTGGATTTTTTCCCAAATTTCAAATGAGTTAGGTTTGAAAATCATACAGCCACGGACGGGTGAATAGTCCATTAAATCAGCTTGTTGAATGGTTTGAATATACCATTTTGAGAAATCTTCTTGTCTTGTTACCATTATTTTTTCCTCCTTAAAATTAAAAAGTGACTGTTCTCATCCTAAATTAAGGACGAAGAACAGTCACTCCGCGGTACCACCTTATTTGCTGATAGAATCAGCCAACTTTAAGCCGATAAGGAGGCCACCCAACAGTTCTACTTAGTAGGTTCAACTAAGGAGCGGGTGAGTTGCTTTCAGCCAAGGCAACTTTCTCTGAACACCATCCATTAGTTTACTAGTCTAGTCTTATTTATTATAAATTCCTAACTGCTAAAAATCAAGGTCTTACGGCTTTTGCAAATATTCCATCATGACGTCTGCATCTTGCGGTTCAACATTACCCGCAAAATTAGGAGCCACCAAGGAAACGCCTCCTGATTTATTCATAAAGAGGTACATATCCTTCAAGTCAGGATCCGTCGCATCTGTAAAGAGAATGACGGTGTTCACCGTTACTTCTCGAATACCCGAGCCGTCTGCTGAGAAGATACGAATGGTTTTTTCCGGTGCTTCAACTAATTGCACCTTATGCTGACCTTTGCCTTCAATATCAATGGTTGAATTAGCAAGATCTAAGGTGATATCTTTCGGAATATTCATTCCCTCAAGATGGAACTTCGCTGTCTGGCCTAATTGTGCCAAGTCAATCGCACCGACCATTCCACTAGGGGTTGGATTCGATTCAGGAGCTGTTGTTTCAGCTGTCATACTTTCTGCTGCTGAACTTTCTGACTCTGGTTGACTGACTTCTTGGCTTTGACTGTCTGTTTCTTGATTTGCCGCTGAAGCAGCCTCTTGGCTTTGACTTTCGCTTGCGGCACTTTCTTCAGAAACAGACGTTTGGTCATTTGGCTTAGCTGGGGCTTGGCTGCCCTCTACTGTGACTTGGGCTACTTGAACCCATTTATCGCCTTCTTGTTTTTCTAAAATAACTTGCATACCAGCTACTAAACCTTGATCATAAGCTAAATTATCTTGACCTTCAGCTGACATTTCTAATGGGTCTGTTACTGATCCACCAATATTTAAACGATAAGACGTTTTCGGTGTCCCTTTAACAATAATTTCTTTGCTTTGATCGGTAAGTGGTTCAAGAGTCAAAGTAGCTTCCGCTTTAGGAGCTTCTGACTTATCAGCTACTGTAGTAGCTGCCTCTTCCACTTTGGTCGTCGCTTGCTCTTCGGCCTTAGTCGTGGTTTCTGCCGCTGTTGTCGCTTTTTCCTCCGCCTTAGTCGTTTCAACTACGGTTGTGGCTTCTTTAGTCTCCTCATTCGCTTCGACCATTTGTTCTGCGACTGGCGTCCACTGATTTTCAATTTTTACCATCAATTGAACGGTCATGCCAGCTTTCAAGATATCTGGACTGCCTAAATCTACTGTTTCTTGATCGGCACCAGCTTTTGTTTCTTCTGTTTCTTCTTTATCGAGAACTAATTTATAAGTCAAACCTTTTTGGAGATTGATTTGAACTTGCGATTGGCCAGCTTTTAGAGGACTAATCGAATAATTCACTTTGAAGTTAGGCTCTTGCACAAGTGGTAAGGACCGTTCGCTAAAGGTCATCTTCTCTAATACTTGGCTAACTTTCTTCGAATCCACCTCTTTAATCTCTTGGCGTTTAGCTTGATTTAAAAGATCTTGAGTGTAGCTTTGAGCCCATTTTGGATCTTTAGCTTCTTTGTCGTTTGAATTCCAGTCTTTTGGCACCGGATAGACTTGAACCGTACCATCCCCATTACTTGAGTAGGTAATATATTGAGCACCATCCAGAACATAAGTCACACTAGGATAAGTTGCTCCCAGATGATTTTGATGGTCGACAGGCATCCCAGCTGGTTGACGATAAACTTGAATAGCTTGATCAAGGGCTTGGTCTCCTACTAAGCTTAGCCAAACTTTGGCTGCTTGGACTTGTTCTAAAGTAAAGCCTTTGAAATCGGGTGCTTGACTCTCCATACCTGATTTTGGTTTTTCTTCCCCAGCAACCGCTTGCTCTCCTTGAACTAAACTATTCGATTGTCCATCTAATTTATAGTCTTTCGGAATCTCAATCATAGCTTGACGCTGATTCTCAAGTTTGATGCCATAACGTTCTTGCAAGAAATCTTTAACCGCATAGTCGCTCGGTTGTTTTGGATCCTTGCTAGCATCACCAAATTTTTGCGTTTTAACATTATAGGCAATGTGCCAATTTTGACCACTGGCATCCATAATTTTAACGGAAATCCAGTCGCCATTTTGGACAAAATCTTGATAGACAGCCGTTTCCATACTTGGTGCTCCCGCCATAGCTAAGCGGTCCACTAATTCGCGCATCATAATATTTTGGTCTAGTGCCCGATAACGACGAAGAGATTCCAACCAAGTTTCACGCGTGTTTCCATATAAAACGGCTGGATCCTGACCGACTTTAGCAGCCATCTGACCATCCATCTTGCCGGCTACAAAATGATAAGCCAAGGTTCGAATGTAATTTAAGGCCAAGCGTTCATCAAGGCTGATATTGCCTAACATTTTTTCAACAGCAAAGGTATCGCTATAGACTTGATACATTCCAACTACATCTTGGTCTCCTTCAATTAGACTAAACGTTTTATCTAGCATGGCTTGTAAGATTGGCGCATATTTCTTAGTGTCGCGATAATCTGGCCGTTTTTCCTTCAACAATTGATCCTTGCTGAGGGGTTTGCCTAAGGTCGCTAATTGAGCATCCCAAGATTGAGCCATGATACTTCGGTTGATTTGATCAGCTGTATCTTTTGACTTAGAGGAATCTGTTTGCGCATAGTCTTTCAGGTAATCTAATAATTCTTGACGCAGTTTCTTATCGGTTAATTCCAATCCATTTTTCTTCAAATATTGGTCCAATAATTGATTGAATTCCTTCTCAGACATCGGTTTATTATGCTCCAAAAAGTACTGGTTGATATCCAGTTTCAAGTTCGCAATCCATACATTGGTTTGAGAATTATTGATGTCAAAATAGTTGCGCATATCATTAATAATGATTATTTCCTTCTGAGAAACAAGATAATCGTGTGGTTTAACTGATGACCCACCTTGATCTAACATCGCGTAAACACCCGCTAAGGCAGCTTCCCCAGTTACCGGAATCGGGGTGGCAATACGGATTAATTTATCTTTGGCTCCAGAGGTAATCGCCGCATTTTGATAAGTCGTAGACGTAACGTTCAAAATCATGCTTGGTGTCATAATTTGAACTTGAATACCAGATCCTGGGACCTGTTCAATGATCGAAGCTGATGAAAAGATACCTGTTCCATCACTGCCAATATTTAAATATTTATTCAAGATAGGCCCGGTCAACTGGATGGTATTTTGTGGACTTACTTGTTTTCCAGCCAAGATAGCCCGCATTTGTTGAACTTGATTTTCCGACAATGAACTGCCTAGGGCTATTTTTGAAGCCTTCATTTCTTGAATGGTTACTTGTTTAGTGATAGCCATAACTGGCTGACTCACGGGTGCAACTAGACTTAAAGCAGCGGCTGACGCTAAGAGACAACGTTTAAGCATGGGTTTCATATACATTCTCCTTTTTCTTCTGACTAGTCGACAATTTGATAATTAAGACCTTCAAAGAGTTGTAGGATAGACTCACTTGAATAACTATCATCCTTTTGCGCAAAAGTTGGCTCCATTAAGGCTACATTTACTTGCTTATTCTCATCTGTAATCAGGTTGGTAAAGCCAATAATACTCGTTGACTCCTCTTGTAATTTGGATTCATCATCTCTACTAAGCTGTTTCACTCGGAAAATACCAATAAAATGTCCGGCTCCGTTTTGAATCAAGTTCCCTTGTTCATCCGTCGGGAACGGATTATACATATAGTGTTCAAGCGTAACTTCATAGGGATAAAATTGATCTTCATAGCGACGTTTCACTTCTTCATTGATCATTCGTTTGATATCTTCGAGATTAGCAATCTCGCTGGCTTGATTCGCTACTTGGTCCAGACCCTTAACTTCGAAAGTCGGAGCAAATCCTTCTTCAAGAACATAACCTTGATTCAATAAGCTTTGTTCAGATTCCGGACTTAATCTAGCTACGACTTTGTCGCCATTCTTTAATTGACCATCATTATCGAAATTAAAAGTCAAATATTGAAATTCACCCGGCAGGGTACTATCAACTTTGACGCTTCCTTTACCTGATATCCCCACAAAGTTAACGATCAGGTGTTTTTGAATCAGGTCTGTTTTTAGTACTTTAGGTTCCTCCAAGCCCTCAACTTTAAAAGTCTTTTCTCCTCCCTTTAGCCTTTTTTGAGACTCTTTAGGAATCTCGATGATTAATTTAACTGTGTCTCCGTTTTTTAGATCTTGATCTTTATCAAACTTCAGTTCAAACTCCCTTATTGCATAGTCAAAATTCTCCTCGTAGCGGTTAGGATTGGGTTTGAATTGCTGATTATACTTTTCCCTTAATAGTTCATAATCCACATCACCAATCGCTTCTCCATGGCCACTCATGCCATGAAACTTGGCTATCGCATAAGGCATCACATCTAATGGCCGATTCTTATACCAATAATTTACACCTAAAAAAATAACGAAAATGCCAAGAAGGATTGGCCAGGTTTTCTTTAACCAAGGTCTTTGTTCTTGACTTGGATGGGGTCTCTCAGTTGATGTTCTAGTCTGAGTAACATCAGTTGGCATGCCTTGACTTTGATTTGGTTGAGATGACATTAGACTAGATTCTGGCTTAACGACTCGCTCTTTTTGAACCTTACTAGCCGAAGATGAACTAGTTGGTGTCGTTTTAGACGTAGTTTCCTTAGCTATTCCTTGTACAGCTTGACCACATTTGGGGCAAAATTTTTCATTTCCTTTTAACTGGTAGCCACACTTTGAACAAAATGCCATGAATGTTTCCCCCTACATGAATAATCTAATATATAAACTTGAAACAAGACCAAATAAAATGATATCCACAAAGATAATATAGTATTTAGAAATCATCGATTTAGTTGGAACAGAGTCAGATTGATAGATAAAAGCAGGCAATATCAGACCGATAAATAACCAAGAAGCTGACAAACAGAAAATTGCCAATCGAACCATGATTTCCAATGAAGACTCGCCGCCGATACTCGTTAAAATCGCAACAACAAAGGTAACTAGCGTCATTCCACATAAACTGTTGGCATACTTAGCAAGAATTTGTTGAAAATTAAGCGAAATTTTTTGAATGTAGTGCGCCACGATGTAAGTAATCGCCATTCTTAGAACAAGTAAACCAAAAACTATCAAGGTAAATTTAAACAGTACTTGTAGGTATGCATCCTCATAACCAGAAGCAGAGTATAGTTGATTGCCATAAGAACCAAAGGGGCCAAAGGACGATAGAAGGAAGCCTAGTGCTCGACTAGCAAACGAAGACAATAAAACAGCCTGACTTAGCGTGAATAGAGCAAGTGTGCCAAAATAATAATTTTTGTTTTTGTCAAACGGCCCTTCTTCTGGACGAAGTAGGCATGCTTTAAAGTAAGCCCAGTAGTCCTTAGCTTGACTATTTATTTGCGTCATATCGACATTAGCCACTTGTTGGGATACTTGCTGACTAATTTTGTCAAAGGATTCCCTAACTAATTCTCCATCAGCAATCGGTTGCTTTTGACCACACTTCGTACAAAATTTGGCTTGGTCATCGAGTTCATTTCCACAGTGTACACAATATTTCATTTTCTATTCCCCTTTTTCTTGGTTTATAAAGGCTTCATGAATGGCCTTCCCTAATTGTTGTAAACTTGAGACTTTGGCATCATAGTTCCCATCTTGAGATAAGACGACCATAATATAGGCCCCCTTATCTGTTTCAATTATGGCCGCATCATTCACTACTCCATACTCTTCAAATTGGCCACTCTTACTATAAATGGGGGTGCCCGAAGGCAGTTGATTAGTCAATTTACCATGGTCGATTTGTAATAAGAGGATGTCCAGCATGGCCTGATCAGCTTGAGGTGAAACGAGTTGTTTTGTATAAAGTTTTTCCAAAAATTCGCCAACTTCTTTTGCTGAAAGATAGTTGTCTTTCCCTGCATTTAACGCCTGCGTATCCAACATTTTTCGTTCCATCTTCGATTGTGTAAAACCAAGCGATTGAATATAGCGATTTATTTCTTCAATACCACCTAATTGATTAATCAAAATATTAGCGGCCGTATTATCACTGTTTGTGATCATCTCGGTAGCTAAAACCCGATACGTAAACGTCGTTCCCGGCGCTGCATTCTGGATATTACCTGTGCCACCCACTTTATCTTCCGCTTTTAACTTGTAAACTTGATCAAGTTTTACTTCACCCTTTTCAGCTTGTTTAAAGAGATCGGCTAAGATAAACAGTTTAATGACACTAGCTGAACGAATAGCTTGGTCACCGATCTGCACAGGGGAATCCGTAAGGGCTTGACCATCCGGACCCGTTAAGGCTTTAAAATAAAGACTGCTTGTCCCTTTATCTGCGAGCTGATTTTTAAAGGCGTCTTGAATGGGGCCCGCTAGTGCAGATTCTTTTGCTGTGACCACTTGAGTCGTTGCTGTTGATTCTGTTTCAACTTTTTTTAGTTTGATTTTTTTGACTTCTTTACTTGAGGTTTCTTGACTCGCAGTCTGAGATTTCTCAACTTGACTAGTCTTGTCATGTAAATCAACTTTCTCTTTTTTGTTTTGGTTAGCCAAGTATAGACTCCCAACACCAAGGCTCACCAAAATTAATAAGGCCATGATACCCTGCCATAAAGGGTTCAAAATACGTCTTCTTTCTGTTCGAGATTGAGTTTGAACTCTTGAAGGAAGTGGCGTCGACGTAGGAATTTCATTTACCAGTGGTTGACCACATTCTGTACAAAATTCAGCATCAGCTTCTTGAACGGCTCCACATTCTGGACAAAATAGTGAAGCAGCGGTACTCAGCCTGTTTTCTTCCTGATCGTAAGGCTCCATTCCATGTCCATTTTCTTTTGTAGCAAATTCTGATCTTTCTTCTTTATTATGTTCAGCAAAGTATTCACTTTCGAAACTTTCATCAACACTAACGATATTATCTTCATCCGTTTCGATTGGGGCATTTGGTTCAATTTGAAAATCCTGACTATCTTCTTTAACTTCTACGACAATATCTTTCGGTTCTGCGAAATCAGCCACTCCTTCTCCAATGGGGTCAGGTTCCTTATTAGTTTGATTCGGCTGATTTTCTTCTAACTCCCAAGTATTATCTTTATACTTATCTTGGCTAGGATCAGATTCAACAAAAGTCGATAACCCTTCTTGGCTATTCTCCCCCACATAAAGAGGAGATTCCTCGGAACTATCTTTCTCAACATCTAAATAAGATCTTAAGTCTGTTCCACATTCCGAACAAAATAGCGTTCCTTCACTGCAGGATTTTCCACAATTTGGACAAAAAACCACATGCTCACTCCCTATAAAAAAATAAAATAAATTTAAAATTTAATATAAATTATAGCATCTTTCTTATCCTTTCGCTATCTCTCACCAGAAACCAAAGATAATTGTCTTAAATAAAAATGCTCCAGCCAAACATTTTAGTTTAGCTGGAGCATGATATTTTTCTATTGAGGAACAATTTGTCCATGGTCGTCTAACTTGTATTTATCTAACAGACCTAACTTGTTAAATGGCCAATAGATCGCCACTGCCTCTCCCTTAATTTCGCTTTGATCGATAAAGCCTAAACGACGACTATCGAGAGAGTTTTGTCGATTATCGCCCATGACAAAGTATTTTCCTTGCGGGACTTTATCTTGAAAAGCAACTTCTTGCAGGCTGAAATTATTGGTAAATTCAGGCCCATATTCTGCTTGCTTCTTAGCCAAATATGGCTCAGGCGTCGCCACTCCATTCACATAAAGTTGGTCATCTTTAACTTGGATGGAATCGCCGGGCATACCAATAATCCGTTTAATGTATAGTTTGCCTGGATCATCGGGCGCTTTAAGAACAACGATATCAAAGCGCTCAAGCTTTTGTTGCTTAGTCATGAGAACCCGTTCGCCATCAGCTAGGGTATAATCCATCGAATGTCCTTTAACTTGAAAAGGCTCAATCACATAGGTTTTTACCGCCCAGAACACTGCAAAGACACACAAAAAAGTAAAAATGAAACTTACAACTTCACGGAAGAATTCTTTTTTTGACATATCATTTCCTCTAATCTCTTTAATCTATAGGCATTAACCAAAGCCTTTTATCTTCCCTAGTATAACAAATATCTAACTAATAAATAGGATTATTTTGTAAAAGATTTGCGACCAACCTTAATTATTTCTTCAAAATAACCACTTCATTAGTCGATTCAGCGGTTTCTTTATAACCTGCTTTAAGATACTTGCTAACAACTTCGGCTTCAACACTGGATCCAGTCATGTAAGATCTTGGCAAGATAACACTGTCAATCGTTGGGTCAACTTCACGCTTGTTGTGATAAAAAATGTCGTAAAGTTCCTTGGTTTCTTGTAGTTCGACTGTGTAATAAGCAAAAGCCAAGATTCGTTGATTACGAGACACTTTAGCAAGGTCTTGGCGGATAGCTTGATAGTGAGTCGGATCCGACTGATAGGCTCTTAAATTGTCGGTTAAAGGACCTAAGTATCCGTGTAAAAGGCCCGCTGACAAGATGAGAGACGCTAGTAAAACGCTCAATAACCGCCCCTTCGCTTGCATGGCATTGGATTGCTCTGCCTGCTTGAGATACAGAGCTTCAAATGCTAGACAAGCCATAAATAAGACTAAGACATTGGATCCGTAGCTATATTGGAAATGAAAATCAGCTTGATACGGATAATCGGATAGCAAGTTGATGACAACCAGAGGAATTAATAAGATAAAGTTTTGCCACTCTCTTTGGAAAAGTGGCATAAAAGCCATTCCCGCTAATAAGAGTAGAAGATAGGTGAGCTTCGTTTGGGTAAAGAGGCTCACTAAACTATAAGTTGGGTTGAGGATGATATTCGTCAAGACCGCTGATAAGCCCGCTTGATTCGGCAGAAGAAGATTGTCAAAACGAGTCACCATGGCTCCATCTCCATAATGCGTTAAATAGTAAAGACAGGCTCCAAAATAAATAATTGGCACAAGTAATTGAAGAACTGCTTTTAAGCGACGATCTTTTGCTTGTTGAGGGAATCGCTTTTGGAGAATAGCAAACAAACCAATCGCCATGACATAAATAATAGCGTCTTCTTTCACCATTAAGGTTATGCCGACAATTAAAGCCAAACGCCAACGCCAATTAGCCAAGTTGGCATAGAGTAACCATAAACAAAGGGGTACTAGGAAACAATTCTCGTGTAAATCGTAAGAGCCCGCTGTCGTCATGGCTGGTGTTACAGTAAAGAGAATCAACACAAGCCAGTGGGCCCAAGTAGGGAGTTTCAAACGACTTAAGCACAACTTCAAAGGAATTACTGCTGAAAATACAGTAATAACTTGTAAAACTTGCAAAGTTTCCCCCGACGGAAACAAAGCATAGAAAGGCAACATTAAATAATAAATAGGTGAAACGTGGACGGAAAAATGCGATAATAAGCGATCTCGTTCAAGGGTGGTCACCGGCCCTAAGCCGCATTTCATATTCGCAAACATTTGGGTGAAGATTCCCATGTCAAAAGTAGACGAACCAAAAGTTGTCACTTTTGCTGCCATAGCCCAACTTAAATAACCTACATAGGCTAAAATCAGCATACCGATACTCAATTTAATCCACCGTTGAGTTCTAATTGATAGCTCGATAGAATCAAGTTTCCCAACAATATGATGGGCTAGCGGAATAAGTAAGCTACAACAAATCATACTAAAAATTAAAAAGCTCACTTGACGGCCATTTAACTTATCGAGTTCAAACTGAAACGCGCTCAAAGCCACACCTGGACCATGATATAACAAGTTGAACATGTGCGGCAAACTTGCCAACATAGCTAGGGGCAGAAGCACCCGATAATCAGCTTGATCTAGGTAAAGCTTGAGATAAATCGCCAAGCCAATTACAAATAAGCCTAAAATCATTAAAATCGAAGGACTCATCAGCATGGCCTGACCCAAGAAAATGGCGATTAAGACTACAAACAAATCTTTATTTCGCCAACGACTGTCGCTTTCTTCTAGCGTGTAAAAGCCATAGCCTAAGGCTAGCATCATGAGAACAAAATTCATTAGCGGTGTTGTTTTACTTAACTTTAAATAAATACTTTCCATAGGAAATAACCAATGGATTAAGATTGCATAAACCAAATATGCATTCACGATAAAATAGACATTCTTAATTCGTAAGCTATGCCATTTTTGCTGCCACTTGTGCCAATTCATGTTTTTACAAATCCCTTCAATCAATCTCAATAGTCTTATTATACCGAAAGTCCATAGGCTTTAATATTGCTTTTTCAGTAATGTTGGTACCATTTTTTACGGATAAGCCGCTCCTTCTGGAATAATAATGCAAAAAAAGAAGCCGCCTAATCACCAGTCATCTTTCGACCTCGGACAGGCTAGCCTCTTGTAATGTTTTCCCCCTAACAAAAGCTTAATATTTAGCTTCGTCACCAAGTTTAACGCGTAATTTAGCCAACATATCTTTCACCATAGCCTCTAAATCATATTGTGCTTTAAAGCCCCATTCTTCTTGAGCGGCAGTGATATCCAAGCTATTTGGCCAAGAGTCCGCAATGGCTTGACGGACTGGATCAACTTTGTAAGTCAATTTGAAGTCTGGCAATTCTTTACGAATAGCCGCTGCAATTTCTTCTGGATCAAAACTCATTGCGGTAATATTGAAGGCATTGCGATGTACTAGTTTACTTTCATCAGCTTCCATCAAGTCTACAATGGCTTGTAGGGCATCTGGCATATACATCATATCCATCTGCGTACCAGCTCCAATAAAGCTTTCATATTGGTTAGCTTTAACTGCTTGGTAGAAAATATCTACAGCGTAATCAGTGGTTCCTCCACCTGGAAGAGCGACATTGGAAATCAAGCCAGGGAAGCGCACACCACGAGTGTCCACACCAAAGCGAGTATGGTAGTAATCACACAATAACTCGCCTGACACTTTGGTCACACCATACATGGTCGTTGGCCGTTGTAGGGTGTCTTGAGGCGTCGCATCTTTAGGAGTGGATGGTCCAAAGGCACCAATTGAAGATGGAGTGAAGAATTGTAAGTTTAATTCACGAGCCACTTCTAGGGCATTAACCAAACCATCCATGTTGATATCCCAAGCTAATTGTGGCTTTGCTTCAGCAACCGCTGACAATAAGGCCGCTAAATGCATCACGGTATCCACTTCATATTGGCGAGCAATCGCTAAAAAACGTTCATAATCTAGAACATCTAAAAGTTCGAAGATGCCTGTTTCGCAAACAGGATGGCCTTCAACTTGACGGATGTCAGTTGCTACGACATTGTCTTGACCATAAATTTCACGTAATTTACCTACTAATTCTGAACCAATTTGTCCTAGGGCTCCGGTTACCAAAATTTTCTTCATGTCTTCGTTATGCTCCTTTTAAATTAGATAATTCCCATTTCTTTGCCGACACGTTCATAAATAGCCACCGCTTGATCCAGCATTTCTTTGGTATGCGCCGCTGTTGGCATATTACGAACCCGACCAGTTCCTAAAGGAACGGTTGGGAAAACGATAGCTTTAGCATACACGCCTTCTTGGTACAAACGTTTCGAGAATTCTTGGGCCATCTTTTCATCCCCGATAATGACTGGAGTGATTGGCGCTTCTGAATGTCCAATATTAAAGCCTAAAGCCTGTAATTTCTCTTTCAAATAATCGCCATTTTGCCATAATTTCTCATTAAGTTCAGTTGATTCCATCATAATATCGATGGCTTCCATGGCAGCGGCTGCATCTCCTGGAGTTAAAGAAGTTGAGAATAAGAATGGACGTGCCGCTACTTTCAACCAATCAATTAGGTCTTTGCTACCGGCTACATAACCACCAACAACCCCAATAGCTTTGGATAAAGTTCCAATTTGGAAGTCGATGTCTTTTTCAAGGCCAAAGTGATGGACCGTACCTGCCCCTTTACCCATAACACCTGATCCATGCGCATCATCTACATAGGTGATGAGGTCAAATTCTTTAGCAATTTCTACTGCTTGTGGAAGTAAGGCAATATCGCCATCCATAGAGAATACACCATCAGTAATATACATAATTTTTTCATATAAGCCTGATTCACGTGCTTCTTTAGCTTTAGCTCTTAAATCGTCCATATCTGAGTGTTTTACGCGAATGATTTTAGCCCCAGATAAACGACAACCATCGATGATTGAAGCATGGTTCAATTCATCCGATAAAATGGCATCTTTCTTATTCATAACAGCTGAGATAGCCCCCATATTGCAGTTAAAACCTGATTGGAAAGCAATAGCGGCTTCAGTCCCTTTCAATTGAGCAATTTTTGCTTCTAATTGACGGTGAATATCCAAGGTTCCATTAATGGTCCGGACCGCTCCAGCCCCTACCCCGAACTCTTCAACAGCGACATGGTTAGCAGCTTTAAGACGTGGATGAGTCGCTAATCCTAAGTAGTTATTAGATGAAAGGTTAATCAATGATTTTCCTTCAATTTCAATAATCGGTCCGTTAGCACCATCTAGGATTTGAATTTCATTATATAATCCTCGATCTTTCTTATCTTGCAATGATGCTTGTAAAAATTGATCTAAAGCTTGGCTCATGCTGTTCCCTCCAATAGTTATTTGTAGCTTTATTATAGCTTTTGAAAACCGTTTCATCAATTGAATTATTGATAAAGATTTATCAGTCTTCAAGAAAAACCTTATCCTCAGCCATGTTTCATTAAAAAATCCCCGATTATTCATTACGAATAATCGGGGATTCTCTGTTCCTTCAAATGAGTGAGACCTTAGTCTAACTTATTATTCAGAGCTTTTATTCGCCTTTACGCTTATTGCTTGGGCGAAGAATCAATTGACTTCCTAAACCAATCAATAACCAAGAAACTAAGACAATTGGTAAGGACTCTTCACCAGTGGCTGGCAAGTCACCCTTAGGTTGTCCGCCGCCTCCGCCTGAAGGTCCAGGGACACCACCACCGCCGCCAGGACTCGGTGAAGGTTCTGGAGTTGGTTTAGTCGTTGTTGTCGTTGTTTCTGTTACAGGATTTTCTGGTTTTGGTTCGGTCGGTTTGTCATGTTCCGGCGGCACAATCACAAAGACTGTATTGGTTGCAACTGGTTTATGATCAAACTCGACTTGGGCTTGGTTCGGAATGACCGCTACATTATGCTTAGTATAAGCACTTAAATCAGCGCCATCCTTAATTGAAGCTTGAATTACCATCGTGATTTGGTATCCTTCTAAGACTTTCAAGATGTCTTTATCGGTAATATTGAAGTTCACCGTATTACCATTGACTGATAGTGAGCCAAGTTTCGTTGCATCATTACCCGCTTGAAGAACTTTCTCAGCGGCTTTAGCTTTCGGTTCAAGTTTTTCAGTCATTTCTTTCTTCAACTTATCGATTTCATCTTGTAATTCTTTCGGAGTCTTGGCCGGTTCACTTGTCGTTTGACTTGTTTCGGCTTGACTGGTTGCATCCGGTGATTGCAAGGCTTGCAATTTAGCTTGGGCTGCTTGAATTTGTTGATCTATCGCTGAAGTATCCGTTGTCGCGTAAGCTGGCTGAGCCGGAGCAACCGGTTGAGCCGGAATCGCTGGCATAGAGGCTTGAAGCCCAGATACATCGGCGGTTGGATCAGCAGCTAGCGCTGCATCAATTTGTGCTTGAATCGCGCTGGCTTGATTTACAGCAGCTTGGTAATTAGCCAATGCAGCTTGGTAATTTGCTAGTTGAGCTTGGTAGTCTGCTTCTAACTGAGCATTTTGACTATCGGCTTGGCTAGTTAAAGCAGTTCGTTGCGTCTCTAGCTCAGTAATCTGTTGTTTTAGGGCCGCGATTTCCTGACTATTATCTGCAGTAGTTGCCGCTTCAGATGTAGCTGCTTCAGTGGTTGATTCTAGGTCAGCTAATTGTTTTTCTAAGTCTTTGAGCTTATCTTTAGCTTCATTAAACTTATCAATTGCTTCTTTTGCCCCAGATCCGTTCAAGCGAATTTGAACACCATTTACAGCAAAGACAGGTTCCAATTGATCCTTAATCGCAAATTGTTCAAGATTCATATTGGCTTTAATATCCGCCTTAATTACAAAGCTAAAGCTTTCTTTAATGTCTTTTAATGTTCTCGTCAATGCTTGATTTGATCCACTTGCATCGCCGACTGCCTTGCTAGGAGCGCCTGGTGCTGGAGGTGTTGGTTCTGGAATTGGAATATTTGGAATATCTTCCACGTTCAGAATGACAAAGCCAGCCTTCATGTCACCAGAAATCTTAGTGGTAAATCCTTCCATCTTCACTTCAGAAACGGTGTAATTTATTTCTTTGCCATTTTCATCTAACTTAGGTAAATCTTTAAAGCTTCCTGCCCAATTATTGCTTGCATTCAACTCTAATTTTTCGCCTGTTTGATCAAGAACAGCCACTGCTTTAGAAGGAATTGGATTTCCTTTAATCATTTGCCATGATTTCACGACGTTGACATTAACCGTCTCTGGATCTGGTTTGTTACCCGGTACGGTATGATCGTCTTCATCGGTTGGAGGCGTGATTGGTTTATTCGGATCATTTGGATCCTTAGGCGGTGTTCCCGTTGTGGTTGCCTTGTTATAAACCTTACCTGCTTCTACATCCGCTTGAGTCACGGTATATTGAGCTGTTCCATGCGCTTCCTCACCTGGTTTCAAGGTTGTCTTATCTAACGTAATCGGTGCGTCAATCATTGGGTCGCTAACCTTGACGTCAGTTAAGGTCGTGTTACCCGTGTTGGTCACCGTGAAGGTAAAGTCGATGACTTCGCCTACCTTAGTGAAGTTACCTTGTTTAGCGTCTTTAACCAATTTAATTCCTGGTTTCAAGTCACCACCTGGTACCGTATGTTCATCTTCATCGGTTGGAGGCGTGATTGGTTTATCTGGATTGTTTGGATCCTTAGGCGGTGTTCCCGTTGTGGTTGCCTTGTTATAAACCTTACCTGCTTCTACATCCGCTTGAGTCACGGTGTATTGAGCTGTTCCATGCGCTTCCTCACCTGGTTTCAAGGTCGTCTTATCTAACGTAATCGGTGCGTCAATCATTGGGTCGCTAACCTTGACGTCAGTTAAGGTCGTGTTACCCGTGTTGGTCACCGTGAAGGTAAAGTCGATGACTTCGCCTACCTTAGTGAAGTTACCTTGTTTAGCGTCTTTAACCAATTTAATTCCTGGTTTCAAGTCACCACCTGGTACCGTATGTTCGTCTTCATCGGTTGGAGGATCCAAAGGTTTGTTCGGATCATTTGGATCGTGTGGTGGGGTACCCGTCGCAGTAGCTTTGTTGTAAATCTTACCAGCTTCCACGTCCGCTTGAGTCACGGTGTATTGAGCTGTTCCCGATGTTGATTCACCTGGAGCTAAGTCTGTTTTCGCTAAGTTAATTGGAATATTTAATTTAGCTAACATTGGATCATCCACTTTGACATTAGTCAATCGAGTCGTTCCAGTATTCTTAACGGTGAATTCATAAGTAATCACGTCACCGGCTTTGACATAGCTTGTTTCACGAGCAGTCTTAACTAATTCGATACCAGTTGTTGGCTTAGCTGGGATGTCGTGATCATCCTTAGGCGTGCGAATAGGCGTATCCGGATTATTTGGTGTTGTACCGGTCGCTGTCGCCGCATTGTAGACATGACCCGCATCTACGTCCGCTTGGGTAATAATGTATTGCGCTGTTCCTTGCGCTTTTTCACCTGGTTTAAGCGTGGTCTTATCTAAGCTAATCGCAATGTTTAACTTAGCCAACATTGGGTCATCAACTTTAATGTTATCCATCGTAACATTCCCAGTATTTTCTACGGTGAAGACATAGTCAATGACGTCGCCCGCTTGTTTGTACTCGGTTTGTTTTGCATCCTTAGTCAAGACTAACTGACCTTGTTGCTTACCAGGAATATCCACATCATCGGTAGCTGTTGGTGGTGTCACTGGCAGACTTGGGATTCCGGTTGCGGTCGCTTTGTTGTAAACATGACCGGCATCGACGTCTGCTTGAGTCACGGTATAATCCGCTGTTCCAGTTGTGCTTTCACCTGGAGCAAGGCTTGTCTTCGCTAAGGTAATTTGAATACCTAGTTTATTCAACATAGGGTCGCTAACTTCAACGTAGTTCAAGCTAATCTCGCCTGTATTCGTTACTTTAAATTGGTATTGAACCACTTGACCGGCATGGGTAATTTCAGATTGATTAGCTACTTTTTCAAGTTGAATCGCTGCTTTACCCTTACCAGGTACATCGTGGTCATCTTTATCTTCAACCGGTGGTCGTACTGGTTCACCCGGTTTACTTGGTGGAGTCCCTGTTACTGTTGCTGCATTGTAGACATGACCGGCATCCACGTCGGCTTGGGTTACTGTGTAACTTGCACTAGCTGTAGCTACTTCACCCGGTTTAAGCGTGGTCTTATCTAATTGGATTGGCGTTGACAAACCACTTAATAGTGGATCATTAATTTCAATCTTATCTAGAGTGATATTACCCGTGTTTTCAACTTTGAAGTTAAAGTGAATCACATCGCCTGCTTTGACAAATTCAGGTTCAGTCGCTGTTTTTTCAAGGTGAATGCTTGGGTTTTCTACTGCTGGCACATCATGTTCAGCATCATCCACCGGGGATGGTGGAGTCTGACCATTTGGTTGAGTTGGTGGGGTACCTGTCGCCGAAGCATGGTTATAAATATGGCCTGCATCTAAATCTGCTTGAGTAACAGTGTAAATAGCTTTAGCTTCCGTGCTTTCACCTGGAGCAAGAGTCGTAGATGCTAAGGTGATTGGAATGTTCAAGTTAATAAACATTGGGTCATTCACACGAACATCTTTCAGAGTCGTATTACCTGTGTTGGTCACGGTAAAGATATAGGTAATCTTATCACCGACTTGAGCATAAGATGTTTCTACTGAAGTCTTATCCAATTGGATAGCAGCCGTTTGGTCACCCGTTACCGTATCATCATCCTCTGCCGGTTTAGGAGTGTCACCGTTAGGTGTCGTACCGGTTGCCGTCGCTACGTTATGGATTTGACCCGCATCAACATCAGCTTGCGTTACCCGATATTCAGCATGACCTAGAGTTGATTGACCCGGTGCTAATACGGTTTGTTCAAGAAGAATTTGCAAGCCTAGTTTATTAATCATTGGGTCAGTGACTTTCACATTGGTTAACGTAACATTTCCTTCATTTCTCACAGTGAAATCATAGTGAATAATATCGCCAGCTTTAACATAAGTGTCTTCAACAGATACTTTATCTAAGCTTAATTGAGGGTTAGGTTGACCAGGAACTTCTTTCGTTGCCTCATCCGTTGGTGGAGTCAACGGTGTTTGACCCGGACTTGGAGCTGGTGGTGTACCGGTGGCTGTAGCAATGTTCATTACTTTGCCACTATCCAAATCAGCCTGCGTCACCGTGTATTTAGCCGTTGCTGTCGTACTTTCACCTGGAGCCAAGGTTGTCTTAGCAAGGTCAACGTTAGTACCTAATGCTTTCAACATTGGATCGTCTACTTTAACATCCGTCAAGGTCACAGAACCTGTATTGGTCACGGTGAAGTTGAAATCAATCACATCGCCGACTTTAGCATAAGAAGTCTGGCTAGCATCTTTAACTAATTTAATTTCAGTATTACGCTCACCTGGCGTGTCTTCTTGATCTTCATTTGGAATTGGGTCCCTTGGTGCTGTCACGCTCACCACATTGTGGACATAACCTCGGTCAAGGTCAGCTTGCGTCACCACATAAGGGGTTAGAACATGATAAACTTCTTTGTCGCCTGGAAGAAGTGGTTGTTTAAGTTGATAGCTTACTTGGTCCATACCTAGTAGGCTATCAGTAATCGTCACTTCAGTTAAAGTCATATTTCCCGTATTTGTGAATTCAAAATCATAGTAAATCTGATCGCCTACTTGACTAAATTTACCGGCTAGGTCTTGATTTTGACCTCTGATTACCTTGGCTGTTCGCTTATCAACTGACACATCTGGATTGCTTGCTCCTAGCGTATCATTACCGTCTTCACTAGGTACCGGTTGATTTGGACTTGTTACCGTTGCCACGTTATGGACTTTCATAGGATCAACATCAACATCCGCCTGGGTCACCACATAAGGCGTTTTCGCTGTATAAGTCATCTTGTCGCCTGGCTTCAAGATGCTGTACGGACTCTGAGTTAAATCAAGGGTCATATTAAGATTCAATTTATCATCCGTGATAGTCACTTGGTTCACGGTTTGGTTACCCGTATTTTCAAGGTCAAATTTGTAATAAATTTTGTCGCCTGCTTTTTGATAAATTAATCCTGGATAAGCATTATTTTTTGCATCCGTCACTTTAGTTGTCGACTTATTGATAGAAACAAATGGTTTACCATCGGCTGGCGTATAGTTGCCATCCTCAGTAGGTGGTGTTGGCCCTCCAGGGGTGGTTCCCGTAGCAGTCACTGTATTCTTAACTCGTCCAGCATCTAAATCATCTTGCGTAATCGTATAGAATTGACTTGGTGTGATTGTCACAGATTTACCTGGTAAGAGTGGTTCAGCTAAGGTTTCAAAAACGTCTTTAATGCCTAGCTTATCATCTGAGTATTTAATCTCAGTGATTGATTGGTTACCCGTATTAGTGAAGGTAAAGCTATAGTAGAGTCGATCACCGACTGCCTTATAGTTAGCGGTTGGGTAAGCTGTGCCAGCTGAATCAGTTACCTTCACTGTCTCTTTAACGACTGACATATTCGGTGTTTGGGTGACGGTAACCGTGTTGTCATCGGTGGCCTCCACTGGTTTATCACTTGGATCCTGTCCAGTTACTTTAGCCACATTGACTACTTTACCCGCATCGACGTCGGCTTGAGTTGACTTGTAGGTCACTTCCGCCACCAGTTGTTGACCTGGCTCTAGGCTTACTTGTCCATTATCGGTCACAGCCCCAGCTACCGGATTACCATCCGTTCCATAGACAGTGAAGCTTGCTTTAGTCAAGTCAACCTTATCATCGAATAATTCGACATTCTTCAAGACCACATTTCCTGTATTTTCAGCTGTCAATGTATAGATAATCTCATCGCCAACATTGACAAAAGTGGATTTGTTGGATGTTTTCTTCAAGGAAATCGCTGGTTTCATCGTTGCTGTAACAGTATTATCATCTGTATCTTCAACTGGTGTTCCTGAAGGACTCGTACCAGTTGCTTGGGCAATATTTAGGATATATCCTTGAGCAAAATCAGTCGCTTTTGCTTTATATTTAGCCACCAATTTCAAGCTTTGACCTGGTTCAAGGGCCACTTGACCATTGGTTGCATTATCAAGTTTTACTTGACCGTTTTTATCTAATACTTGGTAAGCATGATCATATAAGTCTGTCATACCATCGGCAATATTGACTTTAGTTAAGGTCGTATTACCTGTATTAGTCGCTACCATTTGGTAAGTCACGACATCGCCAACATTGTGAACTTCTTGCAAGTCAGATGTCTTCTCGATGGTAATACCTGGAGTTTGTCCCCCAACTTCTTCATGTTGGTCTTCACCAGGCGTTGGATCGTTCGGCGTTGACACCGTCACCGAGTTCATGACCGAACCGGCATCTAAGTCAGCTTGAGTGACTTTATGAGCTTGAGCTACCCGGTATTCATATGAATCACCAGGGGCTAAAGGACTTGGAAGAGTTACAGATAAATTATTTACACCTAACTTAGTATCGGTAATGGTCACTTGGTCAATCGTGGTGTTACCTGTATTCTTGATTACAAAACCATAGAAGATTAAGTCATCCACTGCATTATATTGGTCTTTAACTTGGCCAGCCGCATCGGTAATACGGAAGACTTTCTTAGTTACTGATACATCTGGGTTTTGATTACCCGGTGTTTCGTTTTCATCAGTGACAGGTGGATTAACTCCTGGTGCTGTCACTGACACAACATTCAGAACTTTACCTGCATCGACATCAGCTTGTTGAACGACATAAGCTTGATCTACCACATGTCGATAAGTTTGACCTGGTAACAAGAGGGTCGGTAATTCAACAATTAAATCTTTAATTCCTAATTTTTCATCATTAATAACAAATTGGCTAATCGAAACATTACCCGTATTTTTAAGATCAAACTCATAGTAAATTAAATCGCCAGCTTGTTCAAAAGTTCCTTTGCGGTCGGTTCCGTCACTAGCCGTTACCTTAAGTGTCTTCTTATCGACCGTAAAGGCGGGCGCCTGTGTACCTGGCGTTTCGTTCTCACCTTGACCTGGAGTTGGGTCATTCGGCGTCGAAACTGTCACAGCATTCGTAACTTTACCCGCATCAAGATCACCTTGTTGAATCTCATAAGGCTTAGTCACTTTATGAGTGTAAGTTTGACCTGGTAGTAATGGTTCGGTTAAATCAACCACTTGATTAAGAATGCCTAAGCGTTCATCAGTAATCGTCACTTGATTAATCGTGGTATTACCAATGTTCTTAATCGCAAATTCATAGTAAATTAAGTCGCCAACTTGCGAATAGGTTCCAGATAAATCCTTACCATTCGCATCAGTCACTTGAGTCGTCTTCTTCGTTACGGCAACATCCGGTTGTGGATCACCCGGCGTTTCATTGTCATCTTCCTCTGGCGTTGGATCGCCTGGCGTTGAGACAGTCACATGGTTCAGCACTTTACCTTGGTCCAAGTCTTTCTGTACGACAACATAAGGTTTGACTACCTCATATGTATAAGTTTGGCCTGGTAAGAGTGGCGTATCCAAATTCACCACTAAGTCCGTAATGCCCAGCAATTGATCATTAATGGTGACTTGCTTAATGGTCGTGTTACCACGGTTGGATATATCAAATTCATAGAAAATTTGATCGCCTACTTGGCTATATACACCATTTAAATCTTTACCTGCCTTATCCTGAACAGCTGAAGTCTTCTTGACAACATCTAAATCAGGTAACTGACTACCTGGAGTCTCATTATCATCTGTCGTCGGTGTAGGCATTCCTGGAGTCGACACTGAAACAGTATTGAGATACTGACCGGCGTCAAGATCGGCTTGGGTTACAGTATGTGGTGTATCTACCACATAAGTGTAGGATTGGCCTGGCAATAATGGTTGAGCCAAATCAATGGTCAGATTATTGACACCCAGCTTCGCATCATTCAAGGTAATCTGCTTCACAGTCACGTTACCCGTATTAGTTACCACAAATTGATAGTAGATTCGATCGCCAACTTGATTATAGGTCAGATTAGCATGCTCCGTACCGAATTGATTAGTTACCTTTGTCGTTTCTTTATTAACACTTACAGCTGGTTTACCATCAGCTGGTGTCAAGTTATCATCGGTCACCGGTGGAGTTTGACTAGTTGGTGTCTTACCTTGACTCGTTACCGTATTCAGGACATTGCCCTTATCAAGGTCAGCTTGAGTAACTGTGTAGAATTCTTTTGCCACATAAGTATAGCTTTGACCTGGTAAGAGTGGGTCAGTCAAATCAATAACTTGGTCGGTTACACCTAATTTGTCATCAGACCAAGTAATTTGATTAATAGTTTGGTTACCCGTATTTGTAAAGGTAAAGCTATAGTAAATCTTATCACCGACTGCTTTGAAGACTTTGTCAGCGTAAGCTTGACCAGCAGCATTGGTTATCTTGCTTGTTTCTTTTTGAACAGCCATATCCGGTTTAGCCGCCACGTCCACTACTGCTTGGTCAGTCGAATCCACCGGTGTATCGTGCGGATCGGTTCCGACAACATCAGCCACGTTGACAATTTCCCCTCGGTCCAAATCGGCTTGAGTGGTCCGATATTGCACCGCTACAATAACCATTTGACCTGGTTGAAGGGTAATATTACCATTCGGTACATTCGTTTGAACTAAGGTTTCGCCATCCGCTTGATAAATTTCGAAGTTAGCATTTTTTAAGTCTACTTTCTTATCCGAAATGGTCACATCATGTAAGACGACGTTTCCGGTGTTCTCTGCAATCAAGGTATAATCGATGAGATCGCCAACATTGGCTACCACATCTTGATCAACGAACTTAGTTAAATTAATAGCTGGATTACCTTTAGCGGTAACAGTATTATCGTCTGTCGCTTCGACATTAGGTCCGACTGGTGGTGTACCGATCGATGTAGCCGTATTGACTACTTGACCATCAGCAAAGTTATTAGGATCTACTTCATATTTAGCTTCAAGACGAAGCGATTGTCCCGGCAAGAGACTCACAAAACCATTAGTCAAACCTGATTGAAGTAACTGACCATTCTCATCGTATTTACTATAAACTTTGTCATACAAGCCTGGTAGACCATCGTCAATCTTCACTTGGGTTAATGTTACATTCCCTGCATTCGTTGCAATGACTTGGTAACGAATAATGTCTCCAACATTAGTCACACTGGTTACATCAGATGTTTTCTCAGTTGAAATCTTAGCCGTTTGATTACCTGGGGTTTGATTATCATCCGTAGCTGGTGTTGGATCACCTGGAACTGAAACGGATACCACGTTAACAACCTGACCTCGATCTAAGTCAGCCTGGGTCACCGTATATGGTGCGACTACCTTATGAGTATAGGTTTGGCCTGGTAACAATGGTGTTGTTAGAGACACGGTTAAATCATATACCCCAATCCGAGCGTCATTGATTAAGACTTGATTAATCGTAGTGGTCCCCGTGTTCTTGATGTCAAATTCATAATAGATGCGGTCGCCTACTTGGCTATATTTACCATTAAGATCTTGACCGTCTTTATCTATTACCTTAGTTGTCTTCTTATCAACACTTACATCGGTCGTAGGGTTACCTGGTGTTTCATTCGTATCGGTCGCTGGCGTTGGATCATTAGGCGCTGTTACCGTCACGGTATTCAAGACCGAACCCGCATCAACATCCGCTTGGGTCACTTTGTAAGCATCCGGCACAGTATAAGTTCGGCTCTCACCTGGTTTTAACCCATCGGTATAAGTCACTTTGAGATCCTTAATTCCTAGCTTACTGTCATTAATCGTCACTTCGTTGAGAGTTATATTTCCTGTGTTAGTGATGACAAAGGCATATTTAATCAAATCACCCGCTTTTTGGAACTTACCATTAAGGTCTGCACCAGAAGCATCGGTTACCGCTGTCGTCTTCTTATCAACGGCCACATCTGGATCGGTTACGCCAGGAGTCGTGTTATCATTCGTTCCTGGATTTGGAGCCCCAGGAGTTGTGACGGTTACGGTATTATCCACTTTACCCGCATCGACATCCGCTTGGGTCACCACATAAGCTGGCAATTCAGATTCATAAGTCATCGATTGACCTGGCGCCAGTGGTTTGTAAGGTGCTTGTGTTAAATTGAGTGTCACATCAATGTTTAACTTATTATCTTTAATTGTGACTTCATTAAGTGTTTGATTACCCGTATTCGTCAAGATAAATTTATAGTAAATTTTGTCGCCTGCATACTTGAATGTATTGGTTGCATAAGCATTTCCATCTTTATCTGTGACTTTTGCCGTGGCTTTATAGACATCAACATATGGTTTATCTTCACCTAAAGTTTTATTCGTATCGGTCGCTGGTGGCGTCGGTCCACCTGGAGTTTGTCCCGTGGCTGTCACCACGTTATCTACCATCTTATTATCAACATCTTTTTGTGTCACTGCATAGAATTCTTCTGGTGTATAAGTATATGATTTACCCGGTAATAATGGGTCAGCTAAATTAATTGTTCGGTTGGTCACACCCAACTTATCATCCGTAAAGGTAATCTGATTAATTGTCTGGTTACCTGTATTATAGAAGGTAAACGTATAATAGATCCGATCATCTACTTTTTGATAAACATTTTTCGGGTAGGCTGTACCAAGTGAATCCGTAACTTTAGCCGTTTCTTTATTAACCATCATAGCCGGTGTCTGTTGAACAGTAACCGTATTATTATCATTAGCCGTCACAGGTTTGTCTGCCGGATCTTGACCGGTCACTTGAGCCTTATTCAAGACTTTACCGGCATCCACGTCGGCTTGAGTAGTCGTATAGGATACGGTTGCTATCAACGATTGCCCTGGCGCCAACAGAACTGACCCGTTAGTCGCACTTGCATTCACAACACTGGTGCCATCTGTATCAATGACCTTGAAGCTAGCCTTAGATAAATTCACTTTATCATCGGTCAAGGTCACACTCTTAAGCTCCACGTTACCAGTATTTTTAGCCGTTAAGGTATATTGGATTGTCTCTCCAACCTTAGTAAAACTCGTCATGTTAGCCGACTTGTCTAATGTAATTTGCGGATTAGACTGTGCCGTAACGGTATTATCATCTTTAGCGCTGACTGGTGTGCCATCTGGTGCCGTACCAGAACCCGTAGCTGTGTTCAGAATCGAACCTTTAGCAAAATCAGCCGCTGTTGCATAATATTCAGCCGTCAAGATTAAGCTTTGACCTGGCAGAAGGGTTACGTTACCGTTGGTAACCCCGACTTGTTCCATTGAACCGTCCGCATTCATCACTGAATAAATCTTTTTATCTAATCCTGGCAAACCATCGTCAATCTTAACTTTAGCCAGACTAGTATTACCGGTGTTCTTGGTAGCCACTTTATATTCAACCAATTGGCCAACTTGGGTTACTTCAGTAATATCGGAAGATTTTTCAGTTAGAAGTTGTGGTTTCTGAACGGCCTCAGCAATAGCATCATCTGGTGCACTCACTTCTTGGTTGGTATCTGTAAAGCCATGGGCATAGGCTGTATTCTCTCTTCGACCATTATCAATATCAGCTTGAGTCACTTGATAGGAGGCGGTTCCGGTAGTCGATTCACCTGGGGCTAAAGTTGTCTTAGCCAAGGTCACCCCACCTGAGAAGAGTGGATCGTCAATATGAACATCACGTAAAGTAATTGGCCCTGTATTTGTCACTAAGAATGAGTAAGTTAACTTATCACCTACATTGGCATAGGTAGTTGGGAGGACATCTTTAACTAAGCTGATAGCTGGTGTGGCCGTTGATTCCAAGCGAGCTTCACCTGGATCGGTTACAATCAAGCCGGCAGGAGAAGTTCCGGTTGCCACCGCATCGTTCAGTATCGAACCACGATCTAAATCCGCTTGGGTTACCTTATAAGTCATGGTATAGGTGGTCGATTGCCCCGGAGCTAGCGTCGTAGGAGTGACTGGCACTGATTTGAGTTGCAACATCTTATCCGTCAAGTTGACATTTGTTAGGGTCACGTTTCCAACGTTAGTAATGGTAAAGGTATAGATAATTTCTTCACCTAGACGCGAGAAGGTGGTCTTATTGGCCGCTTTTTCTAAGTCAATCTTTAGTGTCCGTAAGACGTTAACAGTAGCGTCTCCTGGATCTTCAACCGGGGTTCCATTTGGAGCCGTTCCCTTAGCTGTAGCGGTATTAAGGACTTTACCTGAATCAATATCCGCTTGGGTTACAGAGTAAGACGCCGTATATGTTGTGGTCGCACCGACCGCCAAGGTATCGGCTACTTTCACTCCATTTAGTTTCAACTTAGCATCGGTTAAGGTGACGTTGGTCAACGTTACTTGACCATTATTGGTGATTGTGAAGGTATATTTAATCACATCCCCCACTTTAGTAACTTGAGTAACATCGGCTACCTTATCCATCGCAATCGATGGTGTTGTTGATCCGGTTATAGTGACTGTATCCGTATCTTGAACCGTTGTATTTGCTGGTGAAGTTCCTTTGGCCACAGCATTATTAGTCAATTTACCTGCGTCAACCATGGCTTGAGTCACAGTCACATTATATTTGATAATCGCATACTGGGTTGGTTTTAAGCTAAAGTTGCCATTGGTTGCCGTAGATGACACCGTGGTGCCATCAGCGTTATAAACTGTCAAGGTTTTACCCGTTAAATCTAGCTTGTCATCTGTTAAGGTGACTTTGTTTAAATCTGAGTTACCCGTATTGGTTACTTTTAATTGGTAAGGAACCGTTTGACCAGCTGCTGGTAACTTAGTTGCTGTAGTTGATTTAACTAAGTCAATAGCCGGCTCTTCAATCGGCGTCACATTCACCACATTGGTCGTCGTTGATCCAGTAGTGCCTGTTTCGTTGGCGTAATCAAGGGTTGCCGTGTTTGGATAAGCTGTTCCGGGAACGGCCTTACTATTCAATTTAGCATCGAAACGCATGGTTAATTGACTAGCGCCTTCTAAAGCAGCGAAATCATTAATCGTTAATTTAACCGTTCTGCTAGCCGCATCATAAGCAACTGTCCCAATGCTATTTTGGAAGGCACCATCGACCACGATTTGACCACTGCCATCGACAAAGTCTAATTCATTTGCCAGTTTGTCACTAATAACAAAGGTCTTATAGCGGCCAATATCGCCCGGCAATTTGACCGGTACATTATATGTAAATGGCACCCCAATGCGGGTGGTTAAATTAGTAGCCGACCCGTTAATATTCTTCGTGGCGGTTGGCGGATTATAGTTGATAACGGTTGTTCTAGCTGTTGACGTGTTGACCTCACCATCAACCGTTACAGCACCAGTCTCATCAACCGTCACTTCATGCATGGTGTTATCTGCTAAGTAACCAGAAGCAGTAGAGGTTTCCTTGAGATAGTAAAGTCCCATTGGCACACCGGAGAAGGAAGCCAACCCCGTTGCATCAGTCTTAATCGGGGTACCGACCACTGTCTTACCATCCATTTGATAAAGCGTAAACTCTGTACCCGCGATAGCCGTTTGGTTTTGATTGACCTTTTTAAGGTAAATATTACCGACAGCGGTTCCACCCGATCCAGATGCAGCCGCATTCTTTTCTGTTTCTCCACTTAATGAAGCAATAACATAACCATATGGGTCAGTAAATCGCGCATTATTTTGATAAAGACCCGATGGAGAAGGAGCAGCCTTTAAGGTTGTCACTTCAATAAAGTAATCTTGATTTTGAGATACATCAAGGTTGACTTTAAAACCATTAGAATAGGATGTAATAGTGGGACTAATTGGCGTCAAAGTACCCGTGTTATAACCATTGTTGGCATAGACGTCAGTCCTATAGACCTTAACCCCATTTGCGGCTGTACTTGCCCACTTTTGATATGTCGAATCGAAAGTATCAGTGACTACGAGTGTATTTGTTCCCCATGAACGCACTTTATCTCCTTGAACAACGATTTTCCATGTAATAGTTGTATCTGTTTCCTTGAGTACGTCTTTAGAACCATATGGGAACATAGACAGAAAATTACTACCGTCCTGGTTAATATAATCAATTGAAGCTTTGTTAATAAAGGTCCGCGTACAGTTGTTATCCACAGCTGTATATGAAAGATTATATGTCCCAACAGTAGATAAATCATTATAGGATGCTTGAAGGCCTTTTAAGTTAAAAGTCCCTCCTAAGTTAGTATGGGTATCAGCATAAGAGGACAAGGTAAAGGTCACTAAACGCGATGTAGGATCTATTGTTCCGGTACCAGCCGTTGCCCCATCAGCTGTCTTCAGATAAAAGAGCTGATTAGCCCCTTGGACACTAACTTCTTTAGGTAATTGTAGGGTAAACTTGTACCCGGCTTTCGCCGTATCTGGTACCGACCAAGTTCCGTTTATATCAATATTAAAGCCAATGAATGATCCACTAGCAGACGTTGAGGTCATCGGATAAAAGTTTGTATTGCTAACCGAGGTGACTCCAGACGGAATTGAACAAGTCGTGACCCCTTTCACATAGTTATTGGTAGCGGACCATTTGGTTCCGTAAAGATCTGTTTTAGCAATGGTTTCATAATAATCTCCCATGTCTGTTTCGGTCACATCAAAGACATACGGCTTACCGTTCGCATCAAACTTCGGAATATTACTAAATGTTGCTACACCTGTCGTGGCATTATAGGTCGCGTTGGTCCAAGTCTGACCGGTGTTGACATTCTTCAAAGTAAAACTTGGGGTCGGTTTAGTTACTCCTGTCGGAACATTTAACCATGTTTTTTGGATATTAATTGACCCTACCTTATTCGTATTGGTAAAGGTCCATGAAGTTGCTGAATTTTGTTTGCTTTTCTGTGTGTAGCCGGTTAATGGGCGTTCCTTAACCGTGTATGTAATAGCATTACCGGCAGAATCTTTCTTCGGTAAGCCGATAAAGGTGTAGCTAGTCGTCCCTGAATTCATAGTGTAAGAATTAATCGGAGTAGTTGAGTTACTAGCATATAAGTCAAAAATAACAGTTGGCTTAGTGGCCGGTGCATCTTCCCAAACTTTATCCACTTTCACGCTAGTTACGGTACTATCAACCGTGGCTGTCGCTTGTGCATAACGAGTCGAATAGTCTACATCCTCCACGGTGAAAGTATAGTTATCCCGATTCGGATCGGTAATTGGCGTGGTAATTTGATAGGTGTACTTGCTCGCTGTAGCTCCATTATAAGTATAATAGTAGCCATTATACGGCGTTAAGCTAGTAGCCGTCCCATTCATGGTTACATTAGTCGGCGCTCCAAGCCCTGTCCCTGGATAGAAATAGTTGTACATACCACCCGAATGATAGTAGAGGGCATTGTTAGTGACAACGGTCCAAACAATGGACTTACCATCCGCCGACACTTTCCCTGTCACCGCCGCATAATTGCTGTTGGTGGAAGTTGAACTATCAGCATAGGCCGTCTGCGGTGGACTAATCAAATCAAAGACGCCACCTAAAGGCACAAACGTCTGTACCAATAATAATGCCACTAGCGTCAGCGACACTATCTTTTTGAAATTTTGTTTTAACTTTGTCATCATGTTTCTACTCCTTTAAAACCCAAAAATTTTCACAGAAAAACAATCTAATATTCCAATTTTTATTATAACATTCCCTCTATACAAGTCTAGTCAAGCGATTCAGAATTTATAAAGTTTTTCTCTGGTTTTCCTTAATTTTTAATGAGAGTTTTTAGTCACCGCTGTCGGTTTTATTCGCTCTTCATTTGTTGGTATGCTAGCGAGAATACAAAAGTACGTTCAGAGCAATTTCATCCTGTTTTATTACCCCTTTGTTGAATAAAACATTTCAAAAAGTTGGCAATTCAATTTTTATCTATTTGCCTCCTATTTAATCACTAGGTCGATGCCTCATCACTAATTCATTAACCCAAGCAAAAAAGCTAGCCCTATTAGGGCTAGCACAAATTTTAATTTATTTCGTTTATTAGCGTTCAGCTGCATCCATAGCCGCATCAATCGCTAGAATGACACCTATAACGGTAATTAATTCGCCTTCTTCTTCATTTACATCGAATTCAAAGGTATCTGACCATGCAAAATATTTTTTCGAGATAACCGCAACTGTATCTCCTTCTTGATCAATGATGGAATAATTGTGGCCAAAGAAATCCCCTTCAATCCGCCAACCAATTTGTTCAATTTCGTAACGGTGTTTAAGTAAAGTGAATTTCTTCTTGATAGTCGCAATCAATTGACCATCACGATATAGTTCCATCTTAGGCATTAAAGTTGCTAAACGTTGCTTAATGAAGGCCAATTCTTGACCTGTCTTAGCATCTTTCAATGTCAATTGACGACCCAAAGAAATTAATTTTCCTTCAACTTTAAAATACGGCACTTGGTGTTCATCATAGATATCAAAGTCTTGTTTCAATGAAAAAACTTTTTGCTTCATATAAAGTTTCATGCTGGGACCTCCAAATTGTGTAGTATTTTTCATCGACATTATACTAAATCCATGACTAGCTGCCAAAGGATAACCCTTCTTAAAACACTATTTTTGATCTTTATTTGGGCTGAACCGATTCAGATAAAGGTTGAGCCTTAACTGGAGGCTGTATCTTTAGCGCTTGATCATAGCTAAATGCGACTTGCCCGTTCAAACGAAGCGTCTTGACTTTTCCAATACCTTGTTTGCTTAAGGCTTTTGAATCAACTTTCAAGGCTTGGCTAACCCATTCAATTGGAAGATTAGTATCAAGATAGACACTTGATAGACGTAAACTTTTAGCATCAAAACTTAACTTGAGTTTAGGGTGTCCTTTCAAGAATTGATCTAAGTTATTTTCAATCATCTTATGATTCAATCCTTTGGTTAAGTCAGGATTATCCTTCATAAAGCTTTGATATAGTTGATGAGCAGAAACTTGATCCTTTAATGTCAAAACAATTTGACCTTTTTCTAGCTTGTAGCTAAAAGCTTGGGACAACCAGGTCGCTTGTCCCTTGGCTAATTGACTGTAGAAAGCATCTAGTCCTTGAATTAAATTTAGCGCTTGTTTTTCCTCTTTTGCTCCCTTTCTAACCACGCTTTGATCAGCTAATAATTGTTGATAGAATTTGCCATCCTTTAACCAAAAAATAAGTGAATTTTGACTACCACTACCTTGCGAGATGGTTAAGGCTAATTGCCCTTGGAAAGGTTGATTAAAATTGTGCTGGCTTTCAACACTAAAGCTAGGATGAGTTAAAATCTTGCCAGCTTGATCTTTTAACTCAAGCTCAAATTTTCCTTGGCTCTTAAGACTTTTACTTGGGAAGGTCTGGTCTTGCGCCTTTAATAATTTCGCATAGTCAACCGACGGGGTTTCTTGCGCAAAAACAGGAGGACTAGCTACACCAACCTGACCAAGTATCATGGCTACTAACGCCACATGTTTCCATTTTTTCATATATCATTCCTCCAAAAACTTGTTGATACAATCCTAGCACAGAATAGAGAATTCAAAAGGCTTTTCGGCAAAAGATATACGAAATTTCCAATTACTTTCATTAATCACTTGTTTTACTCAAGCTTTTTCACACTTTCCTCAACTTGTTTCAAATATTCTGAAATTTCGCAAGCAATTTGCTCAGAATTGTATTAAGATATGAACGTGCGCATCTTGCGCTATATTACTCCTAGCTTTAAATAGAAAGGTGTCTATCATGCATAAATTAATCAGCAAAGCGTATCTATATTTCTCTATAATCCTTATCAGCTTAGGCTCTTGCTCATCTTGGATGATAAATCCCGTTCTTGCTGCCCCTACTCAAGCCGAAAAAACAGTAGTAGTTGGTACAACGGGGTCGACTAAACCCATGAACTTCCACGATGATAAGGGGCAACTAACCGGTTTTGAAATCGAATTACTAAAAGAAGTCGATCGTCGTGATGATCAACTTCATTTTGAATTCGAGTTAACAGAATTCCCTTCCCTATTTGCTGGTTTAGATTCCAAGAAATTCGACCTAGTCGCCAACAACCTAGGCGAAAGCAAAGAACGTCGCCAAAAATATTTATACAGCCTCTATCCTTATATTATTAGTCATAATAAATTAATCACGGCTGATCCTTCTTCAAAAGACCTCACCATGGACGACATGAAAGGCAAAAAATTCGGCGTTGTTCCATCCTCTCCTCAAGCTATGTTTTTGGAAAAATACAATAAAGCTAATCCCGACAAAGCCGTTCAAATAATCTATGTCGACACCAACCCGCCACAGATTATCCAAGATGTCCATAACGGGCGCTTGGATGCCGCTATTTATGCCTCGACTTATATTCACGATGTCGAAAAAACCTATGGCTACAAACTAAAAGCCAGCCCTATCGCTAATGAAGATGCCATTAAACCACCTGGCTCTTATTTAATCTATCGAATTGAAGACAAAGCCCTTCGCGACCAAATTGATCGCCAACTAGAGGCCATTCGTCAAGATGGTACCTTGACCAAAATCAGCCAGAAATATATTGGTCAAGATGATACCCAACTGACCGAGGCTTTAATCAAGAAGAATCAAGCCTATGATCAAGCTTTTAATAAAGCCCACCCTGAATTCAAGCAACAACAAACAAAGAGCAACAAAAGAGAGAATGCGCAATCAAAAACCTCACTCTTTAAACCAAGTTTAATCCCAACCACCTTGCTTAAGCTCTTGCCATATCTCCCGATCACCTTATTAATGGCCTTATGCTCAGAAATCATCGGTCTCATCCTAGGCTTCTTAATTTGCATGGCAAAACTTAAAAAAGTGCCTGTATTAAATCCTTTGCTCACTGTTTTTGTTTCTTTCATGCGTGGAACTCCTCAGCTAGTCCAACTTTTCCTAGCCTTCTATGGTTTCCCGATTTTTGTCGAATGGCTTAATCAACAACTAGGAACTGGCATTCAGGTCACCCAAATCCCTCCTCTCGTGTATGTCTTTATTGCTTTCGGCTTAAGTGAAGCAGCTTATAATTCGGAAATCTTCCGTTCAGCAGTCCAAGCCGTCAATAAAACCGAGATTGAAGCAGCTTACGCAATTGGCTTAACTTCATGGCAAACTCTCAAACGCGTGATTGTACCAAACGCCCTAATTACTGCTATTCCTAACCTAGGCAACAGCCTTATCCGCCTCTTAAAAGGGACTTCCTTGGCCTTTACCGTTACGGTCATTGATATAATGGGACAAACACGAATCCTAGCCGGAGCCAACTTACGTTACTTTGAAGCCTATGTAGCGGTTGCTCTCATTTACTGGCTCATCTGTATAACCATTGAATGGGCTATCCACCGTTTAGAAGACCATCTAAACATCGACCGTCGTTTCATTATCCATCAAGATTAAGTTCTCAGGAGGCTTTATGTTAAAAATAGAAAATTGGTCAAAAACCTTCCATCAACACACTGTACTCAACCAACTTGCTTTTCAAGTTGAAACCGGCCAAGTCCTCACCATTATCGGGCCTAGCGGAACCGGAAAATCTACCCTCCTTCGCAGCCTAAATTTTCTTGAACCCGCTGATTCTGGACATATCCAACTGGACGACCTAGACTATGATGTAACCCGCATGACAAGCCATGATATACTGACCCTGAGACGTCAAACCGCCATGGTCTTCCAAAACTATGGTTTATTTTCTCGTAAAACAGCATTGGAAAATGTCATGGAAGCTCTCGTTATGGTCAAACAAATGGATAAAGTCCAAGCTCAAGAGCAAGCCACTTTGTATCTAAACCAAGTCGGTATGGGAGACAAGTGTCACTACTATCCTAAACAGCTCTCTGGCGGACAACAGCAGCGCGTAGGAATCGCTCGAGCTCTAGCCATTCAACCCAAACTGATGCTCCTAGACGAACCTACATCCTCCTTGGATCCTGAATTAGTCAAAGGCATTCTGGATTTGATTAAAGGCATGGCCGGAAAGGAAATGACCATCCTCTTAGCGACCCATGAAATGTCTTTTGCCCGCGAGATCAGTGATCAGGTTCTCTTCTTAGATCAAGGACGGATCCTCGATGCTGGTAGCCCTGACTACCTCTTCAATCATAGCCCTCACCAACGAATTCAAGACTTTCTAAAAAAATTAAATCGCTAAATTAAGGGAACGTCACCCTAGACAAGCAGACAGAACAAAAGAGACTACTTTCCTCTAAAAAGGGGAAGTAGTCTCTTTTGCTTTCTATTTATTTAGAGAATGCTAAAACCTAGACTGGTTGAATCCTTGAGAAACATTTGCACGGTTTCTAAGGAATAGGTTTCTAAATCTTTACCTTGCAAAGCTAATTTTTCAATAATAGTTGGCGTACAAGTAATAATATCAACACCAAGGCGATCCGCTTGATAAATATTGAAGACTTCACGTGGACTAGCCCATAGAAGTTCAACACCGTCTTTTTGACGACAGAGGTCTAAAGCCGCTTTCATCAATGGTTCTGGATCAATACCCGTGTCAGCAATCCGACCAGCAAAGACAGAAACAATCGTTCCCACGCCAGCTTTAACCGCCTCTACTGTCTGCTTGACTTGGTCCAGCGTAAAGATTGCTGTGACATTCAATTTAATACCTTGAGCGGAAAGCTCTTGAATCAAGGGGATTGTACTTTCTCCTTGAGCATTGGTAATAGGAATTTTCACGTAGACATTGTCTGCTAAAGCCGCTAATTTCTCAGCTTCTAACTTCATAGTTGCCAAATCGTCAGCAAAGACTTCAAAAGAAACGGGATAGTCTTTAATGGATGCCAAAACTTCTTCGGCAAAAGCTACGTAAGAAGTAATCCCAGCTTTCTTCATTAAGCTTGGGTTGGTAGTAAAACCACACACGCGACCTGAGTCCAAATCATGCAGCATATCACTGAGGACAGCTCCATCGGAAAAGATTTTCACCTTCAAATTATCAGTCATGTTTTCTCCCCCTAAACTTGATGATTAATCGTTTGATCCTTATTTCCTTTCAATGATGGAACAATAAGGATAATAGCTAAGATAGCAACTAAGATATAAACGCCGGTTGAATGAGCCATTGAGCCAAGACGGCCTAAAAGAATACCTAAGACACCAAAGTCCACATCACCAAAGGTCGTATTTGAGAAGCCAAGATTTCCTAAAACAGGTAATAACATGGCAGGCAAGAAGGCTAAAAGCAAGCCATTTACAAAAGCACCTACCATCGCTCCACGACGGCCACCAGTCGCATTACCAAAGATCCCCGCTGTTGCTCCACAGAAGAAGTGAGGAACCATACCAGGAATGATTAAGACACCGCCCATCATACCCAAGATTAGCATACCGATTAAACCGCCTAAGAAACTGAAGGCAAAACCAATAATTACCGCAGTTGGAGCATATGGGAAGAAGACTGCACAGTCAACAGCTGGAACAGCATTTGGAATTAAACGAGAAGATACTCCTTCGAAGGCAGGAATTAAGTCAGCTAAAATCATACGAACCCCTGCATAGACAATTGCCACACCTACAGCAAATTTTAAACCAGATAAAATTGCGAAAATAAACGGATTTTGACCTGCAGATAAGGTTTCAACAAATTTCGGCCCCGCTGCAATAGCCGCAATTAAATAGAAAAACACCATAATTAAAGCAGTTGAAATAGTTGAATTACGTAAGAAATTCCATTTTTCTGACACTTGAATATCTTCCGTTGAAGGACTATCTTTACCTACTAATGAACCAATCCACGCAGATAAATAATAGCCTAGAGAGCCGAAGTGACCCATAGCAATTTCATCCCCATCAGTAGCTTTGATTGTATAATGTTGTCCAATGGCTGGCGAAATTGCAGACCAAGCACCTAAGATAAAGCCCCCTACTAAGATAAGAGTAAGACCTTTAAAGTCCAAAGCACCTAGAACGGCTGATAATAAGCAAGCCATAAAGAATGAATGGTGACCGGTTAAGAAAATGTATTTGAAACGAGTAAAGCGAGCAATCAACAAGTTGAAAGCTAAACCTGCCACTAAAATCGACATGGTTTCAACCCCTAGCACCTTTTGTGCTACTGAAGTAACAGCTTCATTATTTGGTACTACCCCTGTAATATGGAAGCCTGTTTCAATCATCTTCGATAATGGCTCAAGGTTGGTCACAATTACGCCCGCACCTGCGGCTAACATCAAATAACCTAAGATTGGGCCCAAAGTTCCGGTCATAACTTTATGAGCAGGAGACTTTAAAGCGATTAAACCAAAACACGCAATTAAACCCATCAAAAAGGCTGGTTCACTTAAAATATCTTTCAAAAAATCTAATAATAACATGATTAATTATTCTCCTCCTTAATTGTTTTGCATGCTTGAGAGAACAGGTAATAAGTCTTCTTCAATTTTCTTTTTGTTGGTATAGCTTTTAACGATACAAACTTGCGCATCCGCTGGGAAAATATCTTTAAATTCTTTCACGGTTACAAATAAATCACATTCACGGCCAACCGCTGCATTTGAATCACAAGATTCTGATTGGACATCATAGCCATGTTCTTTGGCAATGGCTTCAATTTTCATTTTCAGCAATAAACTTGAGCCAATTCCATTGCCACATACAGTAATAATCTTAATCATTTTCTTCCTCCTCTTGAATGGCGCCACAAACAATTTCATACATCGCTTGACAATTAGGGGCTTCGATCAAAGCTTGCAAGCTAGACTCATCATCAAGAATCATCACTAACTGTTGCAAAGCTTTTAAATGAGCTGATGAGTCAACCGCAGCTAATACAAATATCAAGCGAACTTGTCGATCCTCATCATAGTCTTCAGGATCTAAGTTGAAGTCTACAGCTTGCTTCAATTGTAAAAGACTGATGCCAAGACGTTTAACCCCCTTGTCTGGAGCTGCATGGGGAACAGCCACATGAGGTGCCAACACAATATAAGCACCCGATCGATTAACCGAATCAATCATGGCTTCAATATACGTTGCTTCAATATAGCCTTTCTTTAACAAAGGTTGGGCCGCTAAGCGTATGGCTTCTGACCACGATTCAACCTTTTCGCATTGTTGAATTAAATCTTCTTTCAACAAATCGTTCAAATTAATACCCTCCCAATTAATATATCCTCGTTCCGAGTTAAGTAAACATTTAGTCAATTCATCTCTTAGATTACCCGCATCATTGATACAACAATATCTATCGATAATTCGCATCAAGTCATCAACCTTTGAATTCTGGCCAGCATCCAAATGGAATTCACCATATACTTTTTCCTTTAGGAGAGCTTTCTCTACCGGATTCATGAACGGTTGTGTCACATAAAGCGGCTTATCAGTCTCAAAGAAGACCGTCGAGAAAACCAGATCATACTCTTGAGGATCTAAATGATTTAATTGATCTAGCTGATGCAACTCTTTAAAGTGAATTTCCGGCATTAAAGCCTTTAATTCAGAACTTAAAATCACCGAAGAGCTCACCCCATTCGGACAGACTGATAAAGCCACAATTTGACGTTGATTTTGATCAGGTTGATGTAGAGCTACATAACCACCAAAATGCATGGTAAAGTAGGCCACTTCATCATCAGAGATTTCTTTACCCAAAGCTTGACGCAAGGGAGACAAACTCTTCTTTATCAGATAAAAGAGGCTACTGTATTCCGCTAAAATCTGTTCCTTCAAAGGATTTGTCAACTTCATCTCAAAGACGAGCCGGTAATAGGCTGGCACCAAATGGCTATAAAGATTTCGTTTGAAATCAGCCTGATCATTAAAGTTAATTCCTGTCTTGGCCGAAACCAATTCAATAATTTGTTTCATAATAGCTAGAATATCTGGGTCCGCTTCGACTAAATAATCCCCTTGTACACAGCCCAATAATCGTGAAGCAATAAAGTATTTCTCGATTTGTAAACTTGGATAAATTTCAACAAAGTGATCAACTAATTCCATGATCCTTGTTTGTTCAATTAATACTTGTTCTTCAGATTGATAAGCCATTGTTTCCGGTAATTGGACATTTAACAGGGCTAAAATCAGGTAGGACGTCGCCTCAATTCGTTCTCCAACAAAATGAAGATTATCCTGGCTAGTCCGTTTGACAAATATTTGCGTGATTTCCTCTAATTTAAATTCACAGTGACATTGATAAAAAATATAACGCAAAATCCACTTACCACTGGCAAATTGCAATAGTTCATTGATGGTTGCTTCTAACAACAAATGCAGTGCTCGGACCAGTCCGACTAAGTGATATCCCCGACTTCGGCTATAGGCTACCTGAACCTCATAATTAACCAAAAATTGTTTTAACTCTTTTAAGTCAGATAGAACCGTATTCTTACTCACTTTGAGCAAATCTTGCAAATGGAAATTAGAAACCGGTTCCTTTTCCAAAAACAGATAAAAGATAATCATAAACAAGCGTTCATCTTGAAAATGATACCACTTCATCTGGGGAGCCATCTTAGCAAATAAATCTTTCACCGCAATGGGCGGAACGTGAATGCGATCCTCCTCAATCGTCACCAAGGAATCCTCGTATTCAGCTAGTACTTCATTTAAGCGAGCTACTTCCCATAGTAAATTCTTACGCGGCATTTTAAATATCCGCTCAAAATCAGAGATTTGATGCCCACTATATTTGGAAAAAATTGGAATTTTTTTAATGATATCATTGGTTAGCATCGCAATTCCTCCTATCTTCACTATATAGTAAACCGTTTTCAATATTAAGCGTGATTGAGTCCAATTCATGTCAATAAAGTCTTATTTGGTTGGACTCAAGTCCAACTTATACAATGAACCCTTGTCCAAAAGAAAAGCTGAACCCCTCCTAGCGCCTATCTAAGGCTGCAATGGATGAGGATTCAGCTTTCAAAATATTAAGGCGAAACAAAACTAGTTTCAATCTAGTTACTTACTCTTGCTCCATTAAACTTTCCACCGCTTGGCGAAAACCGACCATAGCTTTATCAAGTTGCTGACGAATGTGTTTCAAATCAATATGAACTAACTGATGATCTCGTACTAATTGACGCCCATTTACCCAAACATGACGAACATTATAGCTATCCGCCGCATAGACTAGGGCACTATACGGATCAAAGATAGGGAACATGTTAACCGAATCCGTTTCCACTAAAGTCAAATCAGCTTGATATCCTACTTTTAATTGACCCACTCGCTTTTCTAGTCCTAATACTTGAGCTCCGCCAACTGTCGCCAAGCGGACAATCTCTTTGGCTGGGAAAGCCTGGCGGTCATGGTTAGCTGTCTTGTGAGCATAAGCGATATACCTCATTTGATGAAAAAGATCTAAGGTATTTCCGGAACTTGGCCCGTCCGTACCAAGCCCCACAGGGACTCCAGCTTCCAGCAACTCTTTTAAAGGGGCGATACCTTTGGCTGCCTTGGTATTAGCCCCAATACAATGAATCATCTTAGCTTGCCTATGAGCCATCAAATCAATATCCTCTTGACTCAGATGAATACAATGAACAGCTAACAAGTGTTCATTCAATAAGCCCAGCTTATCCAGATAGCCAATCGGACTCGTGCCCAATTCTTGCCTAAAATAATCCATCTCATAGTCCATTTCAGCCACATGCATCATGACTGGAACTTGATACGATTCCGCTTTAGCTTTAATAGCTAACAGGGTGCTCTCATCGTTGGTATTAGTAGCATGAGGAGCTAACATAGGGCGAATTAACTCCTGGCCCTGCCATTGGTTAATAAATGAATCACTGATCCGCAAGCCATAATAGGGATCTTGGTCACCATCGCACGTCGCTTGATTAATAATCGTTTCGCCAATCAAAGCCCGCATACCCACTTCTTGTGTCACTTGACCAATGACTGATTCAAAATAATACATATCAGCAAAGGTGGTAATCCCTGCTAATAGCATTTCAGCTAAAGCGTAGCGAGCACTGGCTTCGACTAGTTCAGCCGTCATGTTGGCTTCAAGTGGAAAAAGCAAACGACGTAAACGGTCTTTCATATCATCGCCCAAGGAACGAAACGGTATCATGCCCACATGAGTATGGGCATTAATCATGCCTGGCATGAGGATACCATCTTGAGCATCAATCAGCTGGTAGTCAGCGCCAGAATAGCCCTCATTAAGTCTTTCTTGCCATTCAAGCGGTAGGTCAGATTGGTGGCCTAGGGCCATAATTTTATCTTCTTCAATAATTAAATAACCCGGATGATAGGTTTCGTCCTTATCATTCATCGTTAAGATCCAAGCATTATAGATTAAGCTTTGCATCATCGTTCCTCCCATAAAAAAACACCTACCTTTATTATAGCAAATAAAGGTAGGTTCGTTTAATGACTTAGTTCAAGACTTCATTCCATTGATTTAACCAATCCGCTAAGTTTTGATCAACGAATTTAGTATTCATTGCTTTAGCTTTTACAGCAACTGGTCCATAAGTTTTATTAGCTGCGACTTCTGGTTTCAACACAACATCTTTATTAACAGGAGCTTCGTTGAAGCCTTCTGCCGTTTTTAATTCTAAGTCTTTACTAATACGCCAGTTCAAATATTTATAAGCTAATTCTTTATTTTTAGCATTAGCTGGGATATTTAACGTATTGTAGTTAGCATAAGTTCCTGACTCCGGAACAATAAAGCTTACCTTTGGATTAGCTTCTTTAATCATACCTTGGGCAAAGTCAGCTACTACAGCCACTTGAACTTCACCTGCTTGGAACATGTTAGCTAAGTCTGAAGATTTAGCATAAGTTTTAACCACGTTTGGTTTTAATTCTTTCAAGGCTTCAAAAGCTGCTTTACCCTTGTCGTCTTCTAATTTTGCCCCTTTGTAGTCACTTGCTACATACAACATAGCTGGACCGAAAGTAGTTGATAATTCAGGAATCGCTACTTTGCCTTTTAATTCAGCCTTCCATAAATCAGACCAATCTTTAATTTCAAAACCAAGCGCTTCACGGTCGTAAATAATCCCGATACTGTTCACAGCGTAAGGAATACCTGAACCATTATCATAAACTTCCTTAGCTCCTGGTGTTAGTTTAGCGATGTTTGGTACTTCTTTTTCAGTTACTTTCGCGAATAATTTGTCTTTAGCACCTTGGTCAGCATTTAATTGTGATAATTCAATCACGTCAATGTTAGCATTTTTATCATTTTTTAATTTAGTTAAACGTTCTGATGCATTTCCGACTTCTAAAGTGACTTTCGCATTATTATCTTTAGCAAATGGATCCATAACAATCTTTTGAACGTCATCTTGGTTCAAACCAAAAGTCGAGATAACTAAACTTGATTCGGCTTTTGCTGAATCTTTGCTGCTTGAGGCTTCCTTTTCAGCCGTTGGAGCTTGTGAGTTACCACAACCTGCTAACAATAACATACCAGCTGTGAAAGCTGTTAAAAGACTTTGTTTCTTCATATTGATTCCTCCAATATATTTTTTATTTATTTAAAGCCAATAATTTAGTTTGTGGTAAATAAAGGTGAACTTCATCTCCCACTTGATATTTCGTTTGAGAAAAGTCATGAACTAAGCACTTGCCTAAGTCAGTTTCCACTTCGTACTGATAACCTTTTCCCATAAAGGTCCGAACAGTCACGCGACCTGATAGGTGATTAGAGCCACTTGTTTCCGCCGGATTAAGTTGAATATCCTCTGGACGGATGGTTAAGACTAAGTCCTTCTTATCTTGGGCTCCATCCACATAGGTAACATCATAAACACGTCCTTGAGCATCCTTTAATTGACCATCCACTAGTTGAACCGCAAAGAAATTCTCAAAACCAATAAATTCGGCCACAAAACGGGTCTTAGGATAGCGATAAATCTCTTCTGGCGAGGCAAATTGTTCAATAACACCCTGATTCATAATAGCAACTTTATCTGAAATTGAGAAGCACTCTTCTTGGTCATGAGTGACAAAGACAGTGGTCATACCCAATTGTTCATGTAAGCGGCGAATTTCTAAGCGCATGGCTAACCGCAATTTAGCATCCAGATTGGATAGAGGTTCATCTAATAGAAGCAATTTTGGTTCAATCACCAAAGCTCGCGCTAAAGCCACCCGTTGGCGTTGTCCACCTGACAATTGTTTAGGAAAACGGTCGCCTAAGCCTTCTAGACCACAAACTTTCATGATAGTTTCAACTTTTTCTTTAATCACAGCTGGATCTAATTTATTTAATTTTAACCCAAACGCTACATTATCATAAATTGTTAAATGTGGAAATAAAGCATACGATTGGAAAACCATTCCGAACTTACGTTTATGAACCGGCACCTGGCTCAAGTCTTGACCATCTACATAAAATTGGCCTTTTTGTTGTTGAATCAAGCCAGCCATCACACGCAAAGTAGTCGTCTTACCACAGCCGGATGGACCCAATAAAGAAATTAATTGACCTTGTTCAATCGCTAAATTCAAGTCTTCTAAAATATAATGATCTTGATCATAGGTGACGCCAATGTTTTTTAATTCAACATAAGACATATTTTCTTACTTCCCTTCTTTCTTTAAACAATAGACGACAAACCTAAGGTCTTATCGATCGCATACATCAAACCTAAGGTTAAGAGCATCAAGAGGGTCGAAATCGCCGAAACAGCCGGATTGTAATTAAATTCCATATAATTCAATATACTAATCGGTAAGGTAGAAACCCCTGGTCCAGTCAAGAACATGCTGACTGGAATATTATTAAACGAATTAATAAAAGCCAACATAAAGGCAGCGAAAATACCGGATGAAATATTAGGTAGCACAATCTTGGTAATAGCTTGCAAAGGTGTATAACCCAATGTCCAAGCCGCTTCTTCAATCGAAGAATCTAAATTCTGTAAGCTCGAACCAATTAAGCGAATCACATAGGGTAGACTAATTAATAAATGTCCCACTAAGAGTGACACTAATACGGGCCATTGGAATTGCACAACAACCAATTGGAAAATAGCATAACCGGTCACCATACCTGGGATTAAGGTCGGCGATAAGAAGAATTGATTCAAGAAGCGATTGCTTCGATGTGAATAGCGAGCTAAAACATAAGCGGCTGGAATGCCAATCAATAGAGCTAGCAAAGTCGCCACTAAGCCTATCCCCAAACTAACCCAGAAACTCGACACAAAGGTGTCTGATTCAAATACAACCCGATACCAGTCCAAGGTAAAACCTTGAATCGGAAATTGAATGGCTGCCTGCGTTCCAAATGAGGTAATCACAATAATCACTAATGGTAAGAAAAGAAAAAGAAAAACAGCAATGGCAATCACACTAATCCATTTATTTGCTTTCATTACAGATCACCCGCCAATCGTTTATCCATTCGTTTAGCTAGTCGCGATAATAGAGCATTCACTAATAAGGTTATTAATATCATAATAAAAGCCACGACGCTGGCTAATTGCCAATTACCCAAAGTCAAAGCATTTTGGCGTAGGAAGGTAGCCAGAAGCATATTCTTATTTCCGCCCAATAATTGCGGCGTTGTATAAGCCGTCAAGGTACCCGTAAAGACGAGGATACTACCGACAATCGTCCCTGGAATACTAAGCGGCACAATAATCTTGCGAAAGACGCGCCACTGGCTAGCACCTAAAGTGGACGCAGCTTCTAAAACTTCAGGTTCAATTGAATCCATTACTCCCACCAAGGAAATAATCATGGTTGGTAAGAATAAATAAATCGAACCAATAATAATAGCAAAATCGGTATATAAAAGAGTAAGTGGCTGATCAATAAGATGCATAGCCAAAAGAGTCTGATTGACGATACCCTTTTGTCCCAAAATATTAATCCAAGCAAAGCTTCGAACCACTGAATTAGTTAATAAGGGAAACAAGGTCACAGCCATCAATAAGCTTTTCCATTTTTTTGTTTGACCAGAAATAAAATAGGCAGTTGGGATTCCTAAGATAGCACACCAAAGAGTCACTAAACTGGCCACTTTCAAGGTGCGCCATAATACTTTCATTTGATATGAACTAGCAAAAAAAGCCGTATATTGACTGAAAGGATTGAGGGATAGTTCTAATGTTGGTAATAGCAAGTAAATTAAAGGTAGCACCATGAAGACTAAAAGCATCAACACGGCTGGGCTCAAACCAAAAACACGAACTTTATTCACGATTTAACCTCCTATCGTTAGCACTCAACAAGTATACACTCTCTAATAGCCCCATTCAAGAGCTTCTTGTGAAATTTATGCGTTTTTATCAGAATCACTCCAGACAAAAGACTGATTTTATTCGATTTTCAGAACGGATGATCGGACCTTTTTGTGAACCACACCATAGCTAACGAGAACCCCATGCCCTTTATCCCCCTATCACTTTGTCTGCCTTCTGATTCAATTTTTGTCCTCTAATTGAAAAAACGAACATTAATAAAAAAAGTGACTTTTAAAAAAGCAAGTCAGATGCCATTAAACTGATAAAAGATTACAATAGACATAAGCTACAAAAAAGGAGTCAATACAATGTCATTACTTGAATCTATCTTAACCTATAATCAACAATTCGTCGCCAATCAAGACTATAAAGCTTACGAAACCCAAGACAAATTTCCGGCCAAACGCTTAGTTATGTTGACTTGCATGGATACCCGCCTGGTAGATTTAGCTACCAAAGCCCTGAATTTAGCCAACGGCGATGTCAAAGTCATCAAGAATGCTGGGGCTTTGATTTCTCATCCCTACGGATCAATTATGCGTTCTTTGGTCATTGCTATATACCTTCTCAAAGCTGATGAAGTGATTATTATGGGTCACCATGATTGTGGCATGCAACAAGTTGATACCCAAGCTGTCCTAACTAAAATGAAAGAAAGAGGCATTACAAGCGAAAATTTAGCTAGCTTAGAAGCCAATGGACTTAATCTTGAAAATTGGTTATATGGTTTTGACGATGTAATCACTTCTGTTCGTCACGATGTGGATCTAGTACGCAATCATCCCCTAATTCCTCGTGATGTCCCGGTACATGGATTAGTCATTGATCCTCATACTGGTAAAGTGGACTTGGTCGTGAATGGTTACCTAGCTTAAGCTGAAATGGTTGCAGTTTGATACTATGAATAAGGCCACTTCTCGCTAGTGAGAAGTGGCCTTATGACTTTCATTTTTTAATAAATACACATATTTTCCTTTTTGAACACTTTGCGAAGCATGCTTAATAGAGGTGACGTTTAATTACAAAATTCCTGCTTTCTTTAAGGCTTGCATCAAGCCTTTATACTTACCTTTAAAACTACCCATATTCTCAAGTAAATCTTCGCCGCCATTAAGCATCTTGACTGTCGCCCAACCTAATGAAGCCGTGATACTCGATGCAACCACGCCATTTACAGCAGCTCCCGAATAAGTACCTAAGCCGGGAATTAGCTTCATAATATTGCCAACTGTGCTTCGACCAAAGCCTACCACAGCCAATTCTTTGGTAAATGATTTACCTAAACTCTTAGTCCAAGATTGGCCAAATAATTTATGCAATCGCGCCATCATAGTCAATTGAATGGGCACTAAGAGGATGGCATCTGAAAAAGGAATAGGCGAACACCCGACTACAGCAGCCATTATTGTTGCCGTTCGAATTATTTTGCCCGCTTCTTGACGACGAGACGATTCCAAACCACCCACAAAGTCGTTCAAGACCCCATCTAATTGATCTTTATGGCTATCCACGATTTTTTCAGCTTGATTTCGCGATTGACGATAAAATGATACAAAACTTGAGGCCACTGGTTTAGGTAAACGCCCTAATAATTCATCCATAAATGATGCTTCTTGAGGATTTTCAACTTGAATATTTTTTGAATTGATTAAATCTTGCGATTCTGTTGGCATAAGAATCCCACCTTTTTATTTATTTGGCTTTGCACTATTTATATGCTTACCTTATATAAAGCCAAACAAAATTTCAAATAATATAACTTCTACTTTTCTGAGAACTGATAACGAGGACCGCCTTCTCTAGACTCCCATTACAGCTTGGATAGCCGACATACACAGCTTAACTCGGAAACGGGTCAGTTCAATTTGTGGTGTCTTTTTTTGACAGCTCCTAACTTATTTATGATAGGCATGTCCATGCATAATTCGAAAAGCTCGATAAATCTGTTCGGTTAAAACTAGCCGCATCAATTGATGGGGCAGTGTAATTCGGCCAAAAGAAATCTTCATTTGAGCGTCTTGCTTTAGTCTTTCTGCCAACCCTAAAGAACCTCCTATAATAAAGGTAATCTTAGACTGACCGTATGTAGCCATCTGATCGAGTGTGGTCGCTAATTCTTCAGAGGAAATCATTTTCCCTTCAATTGCTAAGACAATCACTTGGCGACTGGGATCTAATTTGGCAAGGATTTTATCTGCCTCTTTATCTAACACGAGGTCAATTTCTTTTTGGCTCATCTGCTCACTCGTTGCTTCATCGGCCACCTCAACAATAGAAAAGTTGGCATACGTACTGAGGCGTTTAGCATATTCATCGATACCTTGCTTGAGATATTTTTCTTTAATTTTACCAACACAGATTAACTCGATATTAATCATGTCTTTCCTCCTAACTTTACATTTAAATGATAGCATTCTCTCAGTATTTTGTGTATGATATTATGCAAGGAACTAACTTAGTGAGGCAATTTTGTCTTGCGTTTTTTTATTGGAGTGAAATTTTGTGGAAAAATTAAAAGCAAAGATTCAACTGCATTGGACCACCCCGCAAAAACTCACCTTGAGTTTTGTTTTTATTATCTTCTTCGGCGGCTTCCTCTTGTCCTTACCGATTTCACATCGAACGACAGCCCCGCCGACGGTCTTTCTGGATCATCTATTTACTGCCGTTTCCATGATTTGCGTGACCGGCTTAACCGTCCTAGATGTTGGAGCGGTTTATAATAACCTCGGTCAAATTATTTGTATTGCTCTGATGCAAATTGGCGGCTTAGGTTTAATCACCATCATCTCTGCCTCTATGTATTATCTTAACAAAAAGATGTCACTCAAAGATCAATATTTCTTACAAGAAGCCCTCAACCGAGGAACTAATGATGACTTTATTTCCTTCTTGATGTCGGTTTACAAATTTACTTTCTCAGTCGAAGCGATTTTCGCTTGTATCTTGATGATTGACTTTATTCCTCGTTGGGGATTAGGTCGAGGCATGTTTAACTCTATTTTTGTTGCTGTATCTGCTTTTTGTAATGCTGGTTTTGATAACTTTGGCTCAACAAGTTTGCAAAAATTTATTGGTAATCCAATCGTAAACTTTGTAGTCACTTCCTTGATTATCTGTGGTGGCTTGGGCTTTAGTGTCTGGTTTGAACTACGTCAAAAAACTAAAGAATATTTAAGCTCCAAACCTCGAATTCTACGTTTAACTTTCCGTAATCTCTCTGTGCATACTCGCTTAGCCATTACGGCAACAGTCGTGGTTTTAACTCTCGGTACCACAATTGGTTGGCTAGTCGAACATAACAATCCTAATACCATTGGCAACCTGCCTTTATGGCAACAATGGATGGCCTCTTATTTCCAAGCTGTTACAATGAGAACGGCCGGTTTTGCAACTATCAACTATGAAAATAGCCATCCCTTCTCTAATCTGATGTATATTTTTCAGATGATTATCGGGGGGGCCCCTGGAGGAACAGCCGGTGGGATCAAAGTAACGACAGCGGCTATGTTATTCTTACTCTTCATTTCTGAACTAAAAGGCTATAGCCAAGTCGTATACCACAAACGAACCCTCCCTTCATATTTACTGAAACAAGCGATGACCATCACTCTTTTCTTCTTATCCGCCTTGATGGTTGGGTTCTCCCTTCTTTTACTGACTGAACCTAATCCCGATCCTTTTAAAATAATGTTTGAGGCTGTATCGGCCATCTGTACCGTAGGCGTATCGATGAACTATACTGGCCAATTAACCACTTGGGGACGGATTATCATTATGAGTATGATGTTCATTGGCCGTGTCGGCCCAATAACTGTCTTAATCAGTATTATCTCGCAACGCAAGAAATACGAAGTACGGTATGCTGACGCTGAAGTTTTACTAAGTTAATTTAGAAAGGAAGCTCTTTATGAAAAAAACAGAAACAGTTGGTATTTTAGGTTTAGGTGTCTTTGGTCGCACAGTTGCTAAAGATTTAAGTCATTATGGCACAACCGTCATAGCCGTTGACCGGGATCCTCTTATGGTTAAAGATGTTGCAGACGAAGTCACCAATGCAGCCGTTGGTGACATTACTGACTTCCAATTCTTGAAAACTTTAGGTATTCATAACTGTGATATTGTCGTGATTGCAACAGGGACTAACCTTGAAAGTGCTGTTCTAGCTACTATGAACTGCAAAAAATTAGGTGTTCCCCAAGTCGTAGCCAAAGCCCGTTCAGTAACATTTGAGGAAGTCCTATATGAAGTTGGGGCTGATGTTGTCGTTTCACCAGAACGTGACTCCGGTATGCGCCTGGCATCAAAAATTCTTCGCAACAAGATCGAAGAAGTCCTTCGCCTTGACGACGATACATCCGTTATTGAATTCCGCGCACCAGAAAAATGGGTTGGCAAAACCGTCAATGAATTAGATCTACGTAAACAATACGAACTTAACTTAATCGGCATGCGCCAAGAACGTGGTGAAAAGTTAAATTCTTCGATTGCCATTAATGATCCGATTGAAGCAGACACTATTCTAGTAGCGATTGCTAGCTCTCATGTTTTCGAAAAATTCGACTATTTAGGTTATTTTAACTAAGATATGCACTTTAAAAAGCGAGTTATCCACAGAATTAATTTTGATTCTGTGGATAACTCGCTTTTCTTGTTGATTTCTCATCAAAATAAACAGATGTTCGCTTGAAAACCGCCTCTTATTTGTTCCTTTCATTTTGCTTCAAATTTTCATTTCATGGCAACCCTAATTTAATCACTTATACACATGATTTCGACTTATCCACAAGATAATGCATATTTCTGTGGATAAGTCTTTTTGTCTTGTCAGTAAACCGTTTGACCCTTGGTTGAGTCAGCAAGTTTGACAGTCGATTTTGTAAATTAATGAGAAAGTGAGTTGACAAAATAAACAGTAATTAATACTATTATACCTGCGTGGAATTCCATCGCAAAGGAGGAAGCAAATGAAAAAAAGCATTCATTATATTGTTTTGGCATGTCTCGTCAGTCTATTTGGTCTATTGGTGGATTCAGTTAGTGTTGAGGCCTCAAAGGCCAATAAAGAGCCCTTAAGAATTGTCACCAGCTTTTACCCAATGTATGCCATCACTAAAGAGATTGTCGGCGACAAACACCCGGTTTACATGATTAATTCTAGTATGGGCATTCACGGTTTTGAACCCTCAGCTAACGATGTGGCCGAGATTTATCAAGCCGATTTATTTATCTATCATTCAGTAGCTTTAGAATCTTGGACCAAAAATATTGCAAAAAATGCCAAAAGTCATCCTGTTCAATTAATTGAAGCTTCTCAAGGTTTGGACTTGATGAAAGTCCAAGGATTAGAAGATATGGAATCCGTAGCCGGCATGGCGAGTGCTTCCCTATATGATCCTCACACTTGGTTAGACCCGATTGAAGCCGGTCGCGAAGCGACCTTAATCGCCAATCACTTAGCAGAAATTGACCCTAACAATGCTGACTTTTATCAGCAGAATGCGAAATCTTTCAATCAAAAGGCTAAAGCCCTAGTAGACACTTATCACCCCATTTTTGCTAAGTTAAAAAACAAAACCTTTATCACCCAACATACCGCCTTTTCTTATCTAGCTAAACGCTTTGGTCTGAAGCAATTAGGTATCGCGGGTATTTCATCTGAAGTCGAACCCTCATCTAAACGAATGGCTGAAATTCAGCAATTTATTCAACGCTATCAGGTCAAGACCCTTTTTGTTGAACCCAACGCAAATCAAAATATGGCCAAAACGGTAGCTAAAGCCACTGGCGTAAAACTAGCTACTTTGAGCCCTTTAGAGAGCGATCCTCAAAATAATCGCTCATTCTTAGATAACCTTGCCAGCAACATACAAATTTTGGCTGAAACTCTACAGAAAGAAGGCAATTGAGATGAAACATTCCTTATACAAGCACCCCTTTATCCTTTTTAGCACTGTAGCTTGCTTAGGCGCTCTGACTCAAGCCGTAACCCATTCACCGATTGAGGCAAAAGAAGGACAATATCAAATCCAATATATTGATGGGGCTCAACCCAATAAACCGTCAAATAACCAAACTAATGAGAACAAAAGTCAGGAAGAAATCAACCAAGAAGAAGGTATTGCGGCCGAACAAATTGTGGTTAAAATTACAGCCGATGGTTATGTTACCTCTCACGGTGATCATTATCATTACTACAACGGACAAGTACCTGAAAATTCGATTATTAGCGAAGACTTGTTAGCCCCGGATGACTATCATTTTAATGAACGTGACCTAGTCAACAAAGTTAAAGATGGCGCTATTATATGTTATCAAGATCATTTCTACCTAAATGTTAAAGACCCTGATCAATGTCAAAACGTCAGAACTTTAGAAGAAATTAGTTTACAGTCCAATGAAGTCCATCCAAAAGATGCCAAGAAAATTGTTGGTTTAAAGAAAACCTATCAACTAGGTCCAGAATCCCTAGTCATCTATGAAGGAGAGCGAACACCCGATCAAGTTACAAAGGAAAATCAAGGCCATGAAGAGCCGATTGTAGTCTATCTAACCGAGAAGGAATACGTGACTTGCCAAGGAATCGATCTGCATGTGTTCAAAGGACGTCCACCGAAAGATAGTCTATTTAGTGAAGATCTCTTAGCTCCCCAAGATTACCACTATCATAAAAAAGACCTAGTCTATGAAACGCCCACAGCCTATATTATTAAGTTAAAAGAAGATTACTATATTGTACTCAAGGATGAACAATCACAGAAATCTCTACGCAGCCTAAAGGAAGTCCAAGAAAAGGTCAAAAACGCTTTAGTTGAATTTAATGAAAAAGGTGGCAAACGAAACAAACAAGACGATAAGGTACCCACCGGTGCCCTTGGCGGCTCCGGAACGAGAAATGCGTCTGGTGCTTATGTTACTGATGATGGCTATGTCTTTAGCCCTTACGATGTCATCTCAGATATGGGTGACGGCTTTGTCGTTCCTCATGGGGACCATTTTCATTTTATTCCTAAAGGCGATTTGACGGCGGCCGAACTCAAGATTGCCTATCAAGTTCTGGGTAAATCACCCTCAAACGGGAAAACAACCCAACCAAAAGCAGGTAAAGTAGCCACTGATTCTGGTGAACATCGCAACCAAAATCAAAAAAATGGCCGTTATACCACGAGCGATGGCTATGTCTTTACTCCGGAATCGATTAGCAAAGTCGAAGGAAATGGTATCATTGCTAGACATGGCAGCCATTTCCACTGGATTCCCTTTACTGATTTAAACCCTAAAGAATTCGCCCAAGCTAAAGATTACATCAAAAAACATTTTGGCCAAGATATTCAGAATAAAACAGACAAACCTAATGACAAGGGATCGAGTCCTCAAGTCAATAAACCAGCTAAACCCAAATTTGACCATCAAAAGGTCGTTAGCAAAACGACCCAAAATGGTCAATTAGGCTATATTTACCAAGTTAATCAGCAAACCTATTTCGAAGCTTTAAATCAATTAAATTACCAAGATATCGCCTTTGCGGAATTAACTTTAAGTCAAAAAAATCCACAGCATTATCGATTCGATGTCAGCAAAAATAAACCTTCCGACTTAAAGCCAGGCCTATACGTTCCTTTGAGTCAATTACCTATGCATGCTGGCAGTGCAACCTTTGATTCTGGTCAATCCTTCGTTATTCCCCACATTGATCATATTCATATTGTGACCTATGATGATCTCACAGACAAACAAATTGCGACAATTAAATATTTGATGCAACATCCGGAATATCGTCCGGCGCCGTGGACCAGTGCTGGCCATCAGCAAACACATCATCAGGATATCACTTATATTCCCAATGTAACCCCCAAGAATAAACGCAAGGACTTGATGAACTGGCAAATTGTTCATTCATTAGATGAAGTTAAACAAGCCTTAGCTGAGGGTAATTTTGCAACGGATGAAGGTTATATTTTTAGTCCCGACGATTTATTAGCCAAAGAGGCTTTCATTTGGCAAAACGGTTCTTTCTCCATTCCTAAAGCGAACGGCAAAGAATACATGGCTATTAAACCTGAACAAGTAAACCCTAAAATGAAAAACGACATATCACTTAAGCTTAAAGAACGGAATTCAAAAAAAGATAGTCAAAATTCAACAACTGAATCAGAGGTATCCAATCTAGATTTGATTAATTTCCTTGCTAACCATTATCAAGTTGGCAAGTTAGCCGTTATTTATTCAATTTCTGATAACACCTTTACCGTTAAGCTAACAAAGAATAATCAAGTAGTTATTAGTAAAAGTCAAGCCACGGCTGCTTATCGTGGTCAAGCGAGTCTACCAAGCGTGGACCTCAAGCCACAAAGCCAAGTTCAATCAAACACGGTCGAAACCACAAGCTCGACTGCAATTGAAACTGAGTCAAACATGCCGCCTAATCCTACAAGCACTAGTGAAACAGCAAGCCAAACTACCCCCCCTAGCATTGAAACAACTGAAGAAAGTTTGACAAGTCAAAATTTGGTAACGAATCAAGAGCAATAAGTCCGACTTCGTTTTATCGGCAAAATAGCAAAATCCCCTACACCAACATGGAGTTGATGTAGGGGATTTTTCTTACTTATGATAGAGCGGCCACTTAATTCCCTGAGTTTAATTCCTCTTTAGGAGCTTGGAGACTCACCGTTGTTTGCGCTTCTTTACCTTGGCGTAAGTATTTTACTTCAATCTTATCGCCCTCTTTGTGATTATAAAGCACATTCCTTAAGCTTGCTGTATCCTCTATTTTCTTACCATCTAATTCAATAATAACATCATAGCCCTTAAGTCCTGCTTTTTCAGCGGAAGAACCTGATTCAACATCACGAATAGCGACCCCACTAGTTTGTTCAGGATCAAGTTGTAGAATATCTATACGAGAATGATCTGATAAAAGATTAACATCGACTGATGAAATGCCTAACACAGGTCGGGTTACTTTACCATTCTTTTCTAATTGATCAATAATTGTTTTGACTTCATTACTAGGAATAGCAAAACCCATTCCTTCGATTCCAGTCGAAGAAAATTTATTTGAGTTGATACCTATTAATTGGCCATCTTTATTCACTAATGCCCCACCAGAATTACCCGGATTAATGGCTGCATCCGTTTGTAATAAGCTAGCCGTCCAATCTTTAACCCCATCTTGGTTAACATCAACTGGCATAGACCGATTTAAGCCTGACACAATTCCTTGGGTAACCGAAGAAGCAAAATGGCTGCCTAAAGGAGACCCGATTGCAATAGCCAAAGATCCCACCTTAATATTATCCGAATTAGCAAATTCAATTTTATTTTTAGCATATTTGGCATCAATCGTCACCACAGCCAGATCAGTAATCTGATCTGATCCCAATACCTTAGCATCTACTTTTTGTCCGTCAGCCATAATGACTTGAAGGGCTTTATTGCCATCAATGACGTGGTTGTTGGTTACAATATAAGCTTTATTACCTTCTATTTTGTATATTACACCAGATCCTTCTCCAACTACTTCTAAATTGGCATTTGGATCAGGCAATTCAGCCTGTCCAGAATAAGAACCGAATAAGTCTCCTGACTTAGGATCTTGTAAATTCCCAATTGATACAACGGCCCCTTTTGTTCGTTCAACCGCACCTAGAATCGCTGTTTCAAAGTCATTTAACGTTTTGCTTGCTTGTGGACTCGTTTTAACTGCCAAAGCGTGGGGTTGACTATTTTGCGTGTAAGCTACCGATTGCTTCCACCCTTGACCTCCAAATAAAAACAAGAAAATACCTAGAATGACAAATGATCCCAACAATCCCCCAACAAATCCCTTCCAAAGCGTAACCTTTGAAGTATCAACTTTACTGGCTAAGGGTAGCGTTTCTTGTACTTGTTCTTCATTTACTTGCATATTATTCACTCCTTTATTATCAGTGTTGCTTGAATATGGTCAATATAGCACTTATTCATGAAAAAAGTTAGAACAATTTTCTGAAATTCAGTTATGAAATAGTATCTTTATTGTAGCATTTGCTTAAAATAGAGAACAGTGTTTTCACCCTCTCTTGCGTTAAAACTGCTCTTTATAAATTTTATCCATAATTTTATCCTCACTTATTCAACTATACATTGCAATAAAGCGCTTTCCATGATACTCTTTTTTCATAAAATGAAAGGAGCAATTATATGACAGAACAACAAAAAGTTAAAAAGAAACGTAGTTTTCCAACTGCTTATACGGTCTTATTTATTATTCTTATCTTCGCCGCATTACTTACTTGGGTAATCCCTGCCGGTTCATTTGAACGCTTGGCCTATGATGCCGAGGCCGGCCATTTCATTAAAACGGATGCAGAAGGAGCCGAGACAGTAGTCGAAGCTACCCAACAAAATCTAGACAAGCTTGGCATTACCGTCCCCTTAGAAAATTTCAAAAACGGTAAAGTATACAAGCCCGTTGCAATCCCAAATTCTTATAAAAAGATTGGTCGCAAACCACAAGGTCCAGTTGCCGTGGTCATGTCAATGGTAACCGGTCTTGCTGAATCAATTGATATTATTTCCTTTATTTTAATTCTCGGTGGATTAATTGGTATCTTGAACAAGACCAACACATTTGCTGCTGGTATCTCGGCCCTTTCTCGTAAAACCAAAGGCAAAGAATATCTATTAATTGTTATTATCACCCTTTTAATTACAGCTGGAGGTACAACCTTTGGTATGGCTGAAGAAACGATTGCTTTCTTCCCAATTTTAATGCCGATCTTCTTAGCTTCTGGCTATGATGCTATGGTGTGTATTGCTACCATTTATTTAGCTTCATCCGTCGGCACCATGTTCTCAACAACCAATCCTTTCTCAGTCGTTCTTGCCTCCAATGCAGCCGGTATTTCATTCACTGACGGCATTGCTTTCCGCTTTATTTCTTTAGTTTTAGCTACTCTAATTTCATTATTCTATTTAATGCGTTATGCTAACAAAGTAAAAAATGACCCATCTCAATCTTTATTAGCTGACGAAATGCCAGCCATTAAAGAACGCTTCTTACACAACTATGACGCAGACGCCGTCATTCCATTTGATTGGCGCAAATCTCTTATGTTGACATTATTTGGTTTAGGGTTCCCCGTAATGATTTGGGGTGTATCTAGCCAAGGTTGGTGGTTCAATGAGTTAACAACCCTCTTCCTATGTATCGGTATTATTTGCATGATCATTTCAGGCTTGTCTGAGAAAGAGGCTATCAATACCTTTATCGATGGCGCAGCAGAATTAATTTCTGTAGCTCTGATTGTAGCGGTAGCTCGGGCCATCAATATTGTCATGGATGCCGGCATGATTTCTGACACAATTCTCCAAAGTGCTTCTGGCATTATATCTGGGGTTAACGGTGTTCTATTCTCTACCGTTCAAATGATTCTCTTCTCGTTCTTAGGAATCTTCATCCCATCATCTTCTGGTCTTGCTACTTTATCTATGCCAATTGTGGCTCCTCTAGCCGATGTAGTCCACGTTGGACGTGACGTAGTAGTCTCAGCTTATAACGAAGGTCAAGGTTGGATGGCTTTCATTACCCCAACCGGCCTAATTTTGGCCGTATTAGAATTGGTCGACGTATCCTATGACAAATGGTTAAAATTCGTTTGGCCACTCATGGTGGTTATTGGCATCTTCAGCGTCATCATGCTAGCCCTCCAAACCATCATGTAACCAACAAAGTGAGGCTTTGCGTTAAGAAATGAATCACTTTGACTTAAGCGACAAAGCTTGATTTGCAAGCTAGGAGCTTAAACAAAGTGGAGGTCATTTCTGCAAAGACGAACTAGACTCCATCAAAGTGAGGAAGCTCGTTCAGCTCTGAAGCATTTGGCAAAGCGTGCAGATTAGCCCAGCTAAGCAAACGCCTTTAGACAAACGGAACTCAGAGTTGAGCTTTCTCTTAATTCAGTTATAATTTTCTTAATTGAGTAGATTGCGCAGGATCAGTCATATTAAGACTGAAATCTTGGTGAACAGCGAAATCTTTGCTTTGCAAAAGCCGGGTCATGGTATCCATCGCAATCTCTTTCGTATTATTATCCTTACTTAAATGGCCCAAATAAATATGTTTCGTCGCTTGACCAATTAATTGACTCATAGCTAAAGCTCCATCTTCATTGCTAAGATGGCCCTTATCTCCCAAAATTCGTTGTTTAACCGACCATGGATACTTACCATAACGTAACATTTCGACCTCATGATTACTTTCAATCAAATAGGCTGAAGCATTAGCAAGTTGACCCAGAAGGCGATCACTCACATAGCCCGTATCTGTTAGCATGGCAAAGACTTTCTTGCCCTTTTGAAAGGCATAAAATTGAGGATCGATGGCATCATGACTGACAGAATAAGTTTGAACGTCTATATCCCCTAGGCTAATTAATTGATTCGCCTCGACAAAGCGTTTATTTTCAGGAGCGATTTGACCAATCATGGTTTCCATCACTGACCAAGTCGCCCGATTCGCATAAATAGGAATATTAAATTTTCGCGATAGAATCCCCACTCCTTGAACATGATCAATGTGTTCATGAGTGACTAAAATAGCATCAAGACCTTGAGGAGAGCGATCAATTTCTGCTAAGAGATTAATAATTTTCTTGCCACTTAAACCCGCATCAACAAGAATGCGCTGCTTTGCGGATTCGATATACGTACAATTACCGCTTGAACCAGAAGCTAATACAGAGAAGCTCAAACTATCAACTTGAGCTTCTTGTGCCATAGGGTCTTGATATTTAGGAACAAATTGCATAACTTACCACTTTCTAAATTTAGATTGATTGGAGCTTGGTTTAGAATCCACTTGAACCTGATCCGCCACCGAAACCACCGGAGGAGCCACCAGAGAAGCCCCCACCGAAACCACCGGAGTTAGAACCTGAATAGCCCCCACTCGAACCAGTCGATTTAGGCGTCGCTGTTGAAATAGAATTGCGAACAGAGTAACGCATGGTATGGGCTAAAATATAAGGATCATTCATGCCACCGTTAATGAGACGCCCTTGAGCTAACTCACCTGGATTAAATTCCATATTCATCGCATCGACAACCTTATCAGCTACTCCGAGCGAAACAGCATACACAAGGTATTCTTCCCATAAGGCTAGCGACCCAATTTCCCGCATATTGAATTGACCAATATCGTGTAACATTTGCTTAAATCCTTGCCACTCTTGCTTCATTTGGTCTTGTTTAGCTGAGCGAATTGGCCACTTACTCATCGAAACGAGTAAAATTACTAAAGCAAGCACAGAAATGGCCGCTGCTATTAATACATAAGGTACCCATTCTGGTTTAGCATTCAATGCCATGATTAAGGACAAACCACTACCCCCAATGGTGGCAAATAAAGCAAAGGCTGACCATAGTGACGCTTGCAAAGTTTCTTTGGTTGCTTTCTGAGCAATCTGCTCGCCTTTAACAGCCGCTGAATCGCGGAACTTAGTCCAATAATCATATTGTTTTCGGCGGAAACTTTCTGAATCATTCATCCGGTCTTCTAACTCTTCTAGCGTAATCGATTGTTTTTCTGGTTGGACATAGTGGAGGGCTTGAAGCTCATGCCGCAGCAAATTCGATTCAGCTGGCGGATTTACTGTCGGACTAATTTGAACAGTGGTGGAAATACCGTTAGATAAGAAACCTCGTTTTTGGCGAGCCACTTCCTCTACTTCAATATAGCCTTTGCGAGCTAAGTCTAGAATCGTCGCAGCAAAATCATCTTCGTTCGGATTATTTCTTAACACAGCTGCAGCCATTATAGCCGGTGTGATATCTTCAGGTAATTCATATATATGCTGAGGTAAATGAACAGGATTTGGATTAGCCCGCTTACGGTTACGCAAATAAACCCAGAAAGCTCTTAATAAAACCAAAGGAGCTAACAAACATGATGCTGTTAAAGCAAGCATTTCAGTTAAACGATTTCGTTCATAAGCCGCTTTATCAGCTTTAATTTGCTTCTCTTCTTGGGCAATGATATCCGCTTTCTTAGCTTGATCGACCCGATTTTGATTTTGCGGTGTTAAGGCCGTAGGGAATAACGCATGGATTTCAACGAATTGATTGGCAGGATTATCCTTAACTTGAGCATGAATCACACTATGCGAACCTTGTCGGTTCAATTCAATAATCCCTTGAGGAGCACCATGAGCCCACGCTCTTAGGTCTTCCTTCTTATCGACTTTACCTGGTAAGCTAATCTTGATATCCGCATCAAAAGGTTCATCGGTATGCGAACCAATAATTTTACGATTTAGCACGGCTGTGTCACGATAATTGGTCACTAAATCTTTCATCGTATATTCAAAGACGAAGGTTACTTGAGCATTGTTGGTCGGATGATAGGCTTTAAACTCAATCTCATTTGTTCCGCGTGATACTTCGAAGTTACGATCCTGACCAAAATAAGTTTCTTCAAAATATTGGATTTTCTTAGTTTTAGGATCAAGAATACCGACTCGATAAGCGGTCACTTCAGATCCTTGCGTGTCTAAAACAAACTTGGCTCCATTCATATGCTCAGCATCATAAGTTTGAAAATCTTTAAAATGAACACTGCCATCTGATTGAACATCAGCTTGAATTTCTTGTTTGATAAAATCATAATTTACTTCCTGAGCCTGAACCAAGCTTGTGTGTGAGCTCAACAAACAAAGTAAAACCATGAAAAATGACACTAAACAACGAATCCCATTACGCATATCTACTTCATCCTCCCAAATCTATTACCCATATTTTATCAGTTTATTTACTGTAATGATAGGTAAAGGCCCGTCGGAAAAGTGAAATTTGTATGAAGACTGATTGTCTAGTGTCATGCAAATAAGGTTACTCACCTGGATTATGATTAAGTACTTGACCACGAATCGCATCGACTAACATCGACTTGGTAACACCATCACTCCGATAATAGATAATTTCCCATGCAGGAGAAAAGATACTGAAATCTTTAGTCGCCATATACCGAAAATACGTCAACCCAATATGCTGAATCTTAGAATCATTCGGCAGATAGGTCTCAATCCGTTGATCAAGGAAAGTCACGGCTTCTTTGGCAGAAATTAACTGAATAGGCTGTTCTAGTGCATAAAAGTTAGTCTGATAATTTTGAGAATACGAGACCATCTGATAGTTCTGGTCTAATTGAATACGCAAATCAGCTGATCCATCTACAATTGCCTTCCCATCATAGGCGCTCATACGAAAAATAATCAGACGAGATGAAGGTATATACCACCAATGCGTATATTGGTCACCAAAGAGAAACATTTCGCCATTCTTTAAGAAGTTATCTCGAATTATCTGAGCTTGGTCTTTAGATAAGCCTGTTGACTGATTATTTAGGCCCACACCTAGATCCACTGGCGCGTTAAAGGTCGAATTAAGGGTGCCATTAGCATCAACGACAGCCTTTTGATTCTTTAACTGACCGAGATTATCTTGTAAGAGCTGAAGTTTCGGAGCTTTGACAATGGGCAAATGAACGCGATCGGCGTCCAAGGGTTTTGATAGACTAATATTACGACCTTTTAAATCATCTTCGATGTTCGTATAGGTCGTAGTCGTATTAACTTGATCGGCGTAGTTGAACTTATTGTACAACTGCGTAACCAAATAACAATTGAAAAGGAAGAAGATTAAAACCAACAAGACTTGAATTCGCTTAAAGTCCATCTTACTCCCCCTCTGTATTAGACTCTTGTGCTTGATCTTGTTTAGCAAGATCGCCATGAGTAATTTGATCTAAGGAATATTGCCGTCCATTCACTTCGACATACCACTTAGGTATCAAGGTCACCACTTGAAAATTCTGCATATCCGGTTGCCATTCATATACCAATTGAATATCGGATATTCGATCTAGATTAACACCGGCACCCGTAAGAGTTGTGACTAGTTCATCCGCCGATAGAAGAGGAATATCCTGACTCATATCATCGATATTAGCCATCAAAATCACGGTTGGTTTTTCAAAACGATAGACTTCTGAACCTGGTGTATTTCGCATATAAACTTTTAAAGCCCCATAATCTTCGATGCTTGAATGACTGTATATAGGAAACCCATCGAGGAAACGACGATAAGTGACCATATTGTTTCGAATACCATCATAGCGTAAGCCTTGTCGCCAATAGGCATTTTCAGCTACTGGTTTAAAACTTTCACGTAGCTTCTGCTCTTCCGAAATCTTTTCGCGGTTAGAAATCGAATTGGTTGTAATAGTCATTAACTGTTTACTACCAAAGATAGTCAGCGTGGATTGATAATTTTGATAACTCTTAGTATCCGTCGTATTGGCTTGCGAAATCACGAAATCTGAGTTAGGAAATACTGAAGAGATGAACATATTTTCCGGAATTTTTTCTAAGATATAGGTCTTACTTTTGATAACTTGCTCATTCACAGGCAAGTAGACCGACTTGTCTTTTAGGTCATAACGATCAACCGATAACCAATTTTCTTTGACTTTATTCACTTGGTTGAAACAGTCCGCCAGATCAAAATCTGTACTTAGTTCCACCTCGATGAAAGATTTCGTTCGGGTATCAACCACATAAGCCAAGCGCTTGTCTGAATCTGGAATTAAAATCCGATCCAACTTAAAAGGGGTTTCCTGGTTATTGCCTAGATTGATAAGACTATCCACTAAGCTTAACGGAACCGATTGACGGAAATCAAATTCAATATAATCTTGCTCATATAGAGCTTGATAATCCTCTAGATTTCGATTAATTCGAATGTCCCTCACCTGGATAGGAGCATGTTGAATTTTAACTAAAAGACTTTCCAAGGTTGGGTAGTGATTCAAATCAAACAGACGATTACCCTTAGCCAGATAAGCCGTGGTTGGGAAAACCGCTTCTTCAAATTTTACATGAGCCGGTTGATAATAGGCAGACAATTGCTCTTGATTATTTTGAATCGTCTTGGTCGCGACTTCCTCTTGTGATAAATACTTAGATAATGGATGAGAATTGAAGACCAGTAAATAGGATAAGGCGATACTGGTTAACACAAACATGGCTAAAAAGAAGGATAAAAAAGGAAAACGTCGTTTCATTAATCATCCCACCCTTCATCAATCGCGCTGTCATATGGTGAATAAGGTAATTCAAAGATAAAGGTTGACCCTTTACCCTCGACACTTTCAGCCCAAATACGGCCGCCATGCATTTCGATCACTTCTTTAGAAATAGCTAAACCTAAACCTGTTCCTCCTTGTTCACGGGAACGGGCTTTATCTACCCGATAAAATCGTTCAAATAAATGAGGTAAATCCTTCTGAGGAATTCCCAAACCTTGGTCTGAGATACTTAATAGAACATTGGAATGGTTCTCTTCGATTTTCACTTCAATCTTACCGCCATCTGGGGAATACTTAATGGCATTATTTAAGATATTATCAATAACTTGCGTCATTCGATCTTGATCTAATTCCACATAGAGGTCACGACTGGTAAAATCACGAACGATACGATATTTCTTCACCCGTTGATTATTCTGGTCACTCTCAAGGGTAAAATCAAACCGATCGAGAATATGTGAGACCATCCGCGTAAAGTTAACAAACTCTTTGTTGAACTTCAATTGACCACCATCTAGTTTGGATAAATCCAATAGATTACCAATCATCCGCATCATCCGATTTGCTTCAGATTGAATAACCTCCAAAAATTGCGGCGCAATATCCGGGTTCTGCCAAGCTCCCTCGGACAAAGCCTCTGAATAGGACTTAATACTTGTCAATGGAGTCCGTAATTCGTGAGATACATTAGATACGAAATCGCGACGTTCTTGCTCGGTCTTCTCTTGTTCAGTGACATCAGTTAAGACACAAACCAGACCCGTAACGAAACCCGTCTCCCGACGAATAATCGAAAATTCGCCCTTAAGAATGGTGCGTTGATGGTGTCCATCTAGTCGATTGATTAATATCTCGGTTTCTTGTTGCAATAAATTCTTAAGCGTCAATTTTTCACCAATATCCAAAAGGCGAATAATGGAGCGTCCTACTGCTTGTTCTTGACTAATGCCTAGGAGATACAGAGCTCGATCATTAACTAAAAGGATATTTCCCCGGCGATCAGTCGCGATAACCCCGTCAGTCATGTGACGCAAGACCCCATCCAAACGTTGACGTTCAGATTCGGTCGAATCTTGGGCCTCTTTTACTTTAACAGCCAGTTCATTAATCGTAATGGCTAACTCACCAAGTTCATCTTGCCCATAAACCGTCGCTGGGTAGTTATAGATCCCTTCTGAGATACGAATGGCTTGTTGCCGCATATTTTCAATTGGACGGGTTAAACCTTGTGATAATAATAAGGACACGCCAAAAGTAACCGCCACTGCCACAGCTGCCGATTTAATAAAGAGATTCATAATGGCTGTTGTCTGTTCATAGACCTGATTCATACCTGCTTTAACGGAAACAGCCCCGACCACTTCTCCCGTATCAGGTGAAAGGATGGGTTTAATCAAGTTATAAGAGTGCTGACCATTTTCAGCATTGTAGCGTTCTTCAGCAAAAGACCGTTGGTTAACCAAGACATTCTTAACATCCAATTCATTGGTTTTTGCCCCAACCGCATTTTGCTGAACCTTAAAGTTAGTAGCTACGACATACTCTTCCGTGTTAATAATCAGGACTTCAGTCGGATTAGCCGAAGTAAAAGTTTCTAGCGTCTGGGTCAGACGTGCACTTTTGACATCTTTGGCCAGATTCATATCCGCCATAATCGGACTCGCATTGGTCACTAGAAAATCAACTTGGGTATTGATTTGCTCTTTAAAATTACTGACCGACTGTACTTCCAATTGATTGATGAAGAAAACACCAATCACTTGAAAAGCAATCAGTAAAATAAAGATGAATAGTAAGGGTATCTTAATATAAATGGATTGGAAAAATTTGTAGGATCGTTTCATAACCTAAGCTTCCTGATCAGGATTTTTTAAGAAATAACCCACTCCGCGTCGGGTGACAATATAAGACGGATGACTTGGTAAATCTTCAATCTTTTCCCGTAAACGACGAATGGTCACATCCACTGTCCGTACATCGCCAAAATAATCATATCCCCATACAGTCTCTAAGAGATGCTCACGGGTCATCACTTGGCCGATATGTTTAGCTAAATAATGCAATAGTTCAAATTCACGATGGGTGAGTTCAATCTCTTGACCACGCTTAGAAATAATATAAGCGTCTTGATGAACCGTTAATTCACCGATCACAATTTCGTTGGCCTTAGTGTCATCTTGTTGATTACCTTCTTGTAAAGCATTTCGACGTAAATTAGCCTTAACACGAGCGATTAATTCCCGGTTAGAAAAAGGTTTAGTCACATAATCATCAGCGCCTAATTCAAGACCTAAGACCTTATCGATTTCTGAATCTTTGGCCGTTAACATAATAATAGGCACCAAACTTTTCTTGCGAATTTCACGGCAAACTTCTAAACCATCTACCTTAGGTAACATCAAATCCAAAATCACAAGGTCAGGATTCACTTCTTCAAATTGACTTAAGGCTTCTTCACCATCATAAGCTTTCTCAATTTCATATCCTTCGTTGGATAAATTAAAGGCAATGATATCTGAGATTGGCTTTTCATCATCGACTACTAGAATCTTTTTCATCTACTCACTCCTTGTCAGGTTCAAGACCATGCGTAAGCTTCTGCATACCCTATATACTTAAGAATCTATCATTTCCATTATACCTTTTAGCTATGATTAGTCAAAGACTGGATTAGCTTAAGGTTAGAATTAAATAAGGGCTTGTCAACCAAGCCCTCTATATTTTTAAAAGATAATAACGGGGGTGCCTTCTTGGACTAAATCAAAGACTTGAGGCATGACTGCCGGAGAAATATTCACACATCCATTGGACCCATTGGTCAAATAGAAATCCCCACCAAAAGTTGGCTGCCAGCCTGCATCATGCAAGCCTTGTCCAATTTGATCGAACGGCATCCAATAAGCCACCGGTGACGCATATTTTTTACCGGTTAAGCCATTGACCCCACGCAAGGTGGCATTACGCTCTTTGCCCCAGATAGCATAAGCACCTGGAACCGTTTCAGATACCCCTTTTAAACCCGTAACGACCGGGGTTTCTAATTGCTTCTTACCATCGATATAAATAAACATGGTTTGGTGGGCGATATCCACTTCTACATAAGTATTACCAATATCATCCGTCCCACTATTGTTATAACCGGTACCGACAATGGCTGGTTCGCGGGTCACTTCTTTACCCGCTTTTAAATCCTGAGCGATTTGGGCAGCCTCAGTCTCACTGTCAATCGACCAACCTAAAGTCCCTGGTTGAACTTGGACTTGACCACTTAAGGTTGAATTGAAGGTTCTGGTTTTATTGAAGGTAGCATACTGATCGTTCAAACCTTTAACAAATTCTTGGATCTTGCCTTGGTCGAAAACAATTTGATTATTGGCATCAAAGCTCATCCATTTCATCACATCAGTCTTAGCGATAGGGATTTTCTTATCCTTAATCTTTAAGGTTAATTTAACCTGACTAGCTTGATCAATTTGCTTCATGAATTGGGTAATCTTCTTATCCGTACTCAAGATTTTTGGTGTTTTATAAGCTTCTTTAATATCTATTTCATTCTGACCTTTCTGAATACCATCAATCATCATGGTTTGAACCTTAGCTAGATCAACTTGATTACCCGCCTTTTCAGGAGTGACAAAATAACCACGTTCATCGGCATAATCGATTTTCGCATCTTGAGCTGGATGGCGTTTTTGGTTATCCAAGCCAATGGAAGTGAGAGCCTTACTTAAGGCTTCACCATCAAATTGAACATGTTGACTCAATACTTGATCGTATTTCGTTGTCTTGAAATAAGCCAACAGCCAAAAGCGAGGATCTTGCGAAAGATATTTTTCTTTCAAAACACCTTTTGTCTCAATTTTCCCTTTTAACTCGCCCACACTAAATTTACCGATTTCTTGACCTTGTTCTTTAACCGACAAGGTCTTTTTATTTAGTTCGTCTTCAAGTTTTTTCTGAGCTTGGTCTAATTTCAAATTGCTAATATCCACTGAACCGAATTTGGTATTTGCTTGAAAACGATCTGCATAATAACCAATTCCGGCTCCATAGCCTATTCCTATAATAATCAACAGTCCTAAAATAATCCCAATTGTTTTCTTCACTTAGTCACCACCTGTCCCCTTCTCTATACAGCCTCATTCAAATACAAATTTTAGCATCATTGTGTGAAGAAAGTATAAACTTACTATTAAATTATATCCTATTTTTCTAAAATATGTTTGTTTATCGCTTGGGATACCCCTGCTTGATCATTGGTCCCGGTTACATACTTGGCTGCTGCTTTAACCATAGGTTGGGCATTACCCATCGCTACTGAGTAGCCAGCATACTGTAACATCTCAATGTCATTCAATTGATCGCCGATGGTCATGACCTGCTCAGCAGGAATGTGTAGATAATCCGCTAAATCAGCCACCGCTTGACCCTTGTTGACACCCAAAGCAAAGAATTCAATAATGACATCCTTACTGCGTACCATACTGCATTGTTCTTTAAGCTCATTTGGAATCTGTGCTTGAACTCGATCCAATTCTTCTTTAGGACCCATAAGTAGAACTTTGGTTAAATCCTCAACAGCAGAAAAAGCTTCATCGGTTACCGGAATCACTGGCATAGCCAAGGTAGCCGCATCAGCCACAATATGAGGATTCGGCAGCTGGCTGCCGGTAAGGAAAATGGTCTCATCATTCAAACCAATTAATTGAGTTAGTTTGACATCTTGTTGATGGAAGAAAGCTAGAATAGCTTGGCGAATGGTAGGCGAAATAATATGTCGCTTAACAACTTCTAAACTTGGATAGGCTAAGGTTAAGGCTCCATTATGAAGAATGAGATAACCTTCTTTCTTCAGGTTCGGCATTCCTTGTATAAAGCGTTCCACCCCTGGATAGGTCCGCCCCGTGCAAATTAATGTCTCAACCCCAGCTTTTTGGGCCAATTCTAAGCTAGCTACATTTTCTGAAATTAACTGAGTTTGACTCGATAAAAATGTGCCATCAAGATCAATTGCCAACATTTTTACAGGCAACATATTATCCTTCCTTTCTTACCATTAATAATCCATCTCCTAAAGGAACTAAACAAGATCGATGACAAGGATCGTTAAGGACTGTCTGATGAAGTTCATTTAATTTGCGATGGATTTTGCGAACGCGTTTTGGCCGATCGGCTTCATCTTCTAGAATGGTCCCCCCTTGGAAAACATCATCAATAACAAGTACGCCCCCGACCTTCAAAAGTCGCATGCACTCGGGATAAAACTCAATATATTTGGCCTTAGCTGAATCCATAAAGATAAGATCATAGGGCCCAGATAAAGTAGGCAGGACTTCGGCCGCATCTCCTTCAATAATTGAAATACGGTCGCTTAAGCCCAACTTGGCAAAATTTTCTTTGGCGCGCTCGTACATCAACGCATAACGATCAATGGTGGTCAAATGACCATCCAGTTGTAAGTGTTGAGCCATAAGTGAAGCAGAAAACCCAATGGCCGTCCCAATTTCTAAGATATCTTTTGGTTGAATGGTGGCGCAAAAGAAATCTAAAAACTTAGCCGTTTCATGAGGAATAATTGGAATACCCAATTCGTTAGCAAAGGCTTCAAGTTGGCCTAATTGTCCCGGAAACTTAGCCTGAGCTGTCCGCATATATTCAACCAGTTCCGGCATGACTACCGGACGATACATCATTTCATTTAACATGATTATCTCCTTTTTATCAAAAAGGAACGAATCGCCCCGAGGTCTCGCTTAGTTCGGTTTCTCTTGGCAAATTCGTTCCCTAGAAATTAAATATTATAGTCGTAATTCTCTTCGGATTCATAATGATCATCATCGTGACCATTGTAATCTAAATCATTGATATCATATTCCACTTGCAAGTTACGATCGGGATCATAGACCACATGAATTCCTCGAATCCGTCCGTTCTCGATTTGGGTAGTCGTTAGGACGTGATCATTCATTCGCACCGAAACGCGTTCATCATCATCGGGTACATAACCGATCTGGTGAATAATCATCCCGGCAATCGTATCGACATCTTCCGAATGCAACTTCTCATGGAAAATTTGGTTATATTTATCTAAAGGTAAGATACCATCGATATAATAGTTATGTTCGTCCACTTTACGAATGGTTTTTGAAGCTGTATCGGACTCGTCTTCAATTTCACCGACAATTTCTTCAATGAGGTCTTCTAGAGTGACTATCCCTTCGACTCCCCCATACTCATCTTTGAGAATCGCCATATGCTGTTGCTCACGACGAAATTCTAAGAGCAGATCGTCAATATATATAGTAGAAGGAACAAACAGTGGCTCATTGGCAATCTCAAGTAGATTAATATTTTCAAAACCAACCTGACGAGAAGCCTTCAAGACATTCTTCACGTGGATGACCCCAATGACATTATCCTTATCTTCTTCATATAATGGAATTCGCGAATAAGGACTTGTTAATAACTCTTCTAAATTTTCAATGATATCATCTTCAATATCAATCATTTGAGTATCTGTCCGCGGAACCATTACTTCGCGCGCTAACTTAGAATCAAGTGATAGAACCCCTTGAAGCATAGAGAACTCCTCTAAGTCAATCGCTCCATCGTTACGTGAATTGTCTAATAAAGCCTTCATCTCACTTCGGGTAAACTTCTCTTCTTCCTTGGTGAAATCAATAGGGGTTAACCGCTTTAACAAACCGGTCGAAGCCGATAACAAGATAACAAACGGTTTGGTTATACGCTGTACAATCGAGATAAAACCTGCTGTTAAGAGAGCGACCTTCTCAGGCATCTGCAAAGCAACTTGCTTAGGATACAATTCCCCTAAGACCAAGGTAAAGTAAGATAAAATTAAAGTGACGATAAGAATGGCAATTTGTTTGCCACCCCAAATACCTGGGATATAGCGCATGATCAAGTCAGCAAAAGTTGTGGCCGCCGAAGCACTGGAGAAGAAACCAGCTAGGGTGATGACAACCTGAATTGTGGCTAAGAAATCGTCAGAATTATCTAGAAGTCTAAGCACACGCTTAGCTTTACGATTACCTGTTTCTGCCATTTGTTTCATTTTCTGTTGATTTAGTGAAACGAAAGCAATCTCTGTTGCTGCACAAACGGCATTAATCAAGGTCAAGAATAGAATAATAAATAATTGGGTAATTAATGAATTCCCCAAGGGGTCCATAGTTATTTCTCCTTTATATCACAAGTCAATTTTTTACATATATCATTAATATAGAAAAAATTACAGCAAAAAGCAAGAAATAGCGAAAAATTAATGATTAAAATATTAGAATTAAATGAGAACATCGTTGCTTTTGCTCTAATTGTTTGTTATGATTAGCTAGATAAATCAGCAGAAAGGAGTATTCACAACTTGATTCAATCTCTCATAATTCCTAAAAAAAATTTAGTGTGTATACCCGAATCTTGTAATTGTCTGGATGCTCTCTCAATTTTAGAAGATAACTCACAACGTTGTGCCCCTGTTCTAGACGCAACCAACACCTTATATCGTGGCAATATATATCGCTACCACATCTATCAATATCATTTCCACCATCCAGAAGTCGACTTGCGGACCCTTCCAGTGACTCCCTTCTTGAAAAACACAACCCGGGTGGTACACGAAGAAGATTCTTTCTTCAAGATGTTCTTCAGCATGGCCGACTTACCCTATATTGCTGTCTTGAATCAACAAAATTCCTTTGTCGGTATCGTCAATCATAGCCAAATGCTAGATTTCTTCAGCCAAGCCTTGGCTATCGATGAAGCAGGTTGGCTCTTAGAAGTTCAAACTATAGGCGCCAAAGGCGAGCTCAGTAAGATTGCTAAATTAATCAATCGTCATTGCGATATCACCGCTTGTACAACCTTTGAACAGACGGAATATGACACGCCTAGTCGTTGTCTCTTTATCCTGCCGAATTATTTAGATCAATTGAGCTTTAACCTCTTGGTGCGGGATTTGACACGTCGCGGATATATGATTAATCACGACAAAATTAATTAACACTAATGAATATACCCCTCGTTTCCTTTTAGAAACGAGGGGTATTTATTTTGCTAGGATTAAGTTAACAACGAAACAAAAGATAAGCCATCTTATTCTAAAGAGAGTGTTTATCAGCTTGACGAAAGACCTCAAAGAAAGGATTTTGTTTCAATTCATCAGCCACAGTCGTCATTGGCCCATGGCCTGGATAGAGGACATAGTGAGAAGGCAAGCCGATTAATTGATCAGCAATTGACCGCATCAATTGAGGGTAATCGCCACCTTCTAAATCGGTACGACCAATCGACCCCTTAAATATGGTATCCCCAACTATAGCTAGGCCATCCTCAGCAAAGAGATAGGCTACATGACCTGGACTATGACCCGGAACAAAGACGACTTCAAAGTGAAAATCCCCTACTTGGTGTTGCCCCATATGAGACCATTCATATTCACACGGCTGAACAATAATCGGATCAACCGGGAAGCTCAAGGATAAGTTCAAAGCCGGATTCGTTAAAAAACTTGCTTCAATCGGGTGAACATAGGCTGGGATAGCAAACGTCTGACGAATTTGATCTAAGGCACCGATATGATCAAAATGAGCGTGGGTCAAGAGCACCGCCTGTGGCTGCCAACCTGAGGATTGAATCCAATGAATCAATTCATCAGCTTGAGCTCCCGGATCGATAATCAAAGCTCGATTAGCCTCATCAATCACACAATAGGTATTTTCTTGAGCCATACCTACTATCATTTGCTCTACTCTTAACATCCAATCGCCCCTTTAATCCTTACAGATTGTTTAGTCTTTTAGATAAATTCGTGGCACCCGCGGACCAATTCCACAAAGAATTTCATAAGAAATAGTATCGAGTTTTCGCGCAAGATCCGATACGTGGTTAGTTAGACCACCATCGTCCCCAATAAAGGTTACCAAGGTTCCCACTGGATATGCTTTAGGTAATTTTACCATCATTTGGTCCATATTAATAATACCAACGACTGGACAAGCTTGACCATCAATCAAGACATCCACTGCCTTATAACGACGGAACCAACCATCCGCATAACCCATTGGAATTGTAGCGATCCATTCATCTTGACTGGCTTCATAAGTAGCACCATAAGAAATCTTCGTTCCTTTTGGCACTTGTTTAACATACACAATCTCAGAAATTAATTGAAGAGCGGGTTTCAAATCAAACCCTGGACTCGGTATTTGATCTTTTGGATCCAAGCCATACATTGAAATTCCCAAACGAACGATATCACTTTGCGGTTGCTTAGGATACCACATACCCATGGCCGAATTAGCAAAGTGTCGTAAGCTAACTTCTTCCGGTAAAACAGCCGTCAATTCCAACCATTTTTCCCATTGATAGTCGATATAGGTTGGATCGCCGCCACCTGCGGTCGAGAAATGAGTAAAGGCTCCTTGCCAGTCAATCCAATCATACGAGGCAACAGTCGCTTTAAAGGCTTCAATTTCTGCCACACTGGTTAAACCAATACGACTCATACCCGTATCTAAAGCTAGATGGAAAGGTAATTGATATAGACTTAATAAAGATAATTGGTCTGTATCAGCTAATTGTTGATAAGCCTCTACAAAGAAGTCAGCCGAAGAAACGGTAATGGTGATATGGTAATGCAAGATTTCAGCAATCCCTCGAGGATCGGTTAAACCTAGCACTAGAATCGGCACTTGAATTAAGCCCGACTTACGTAACTCGATGGCTTCATCCACTGAGGCCACACACAAACCTTGAGCACCAGCTTCCATGGCAGCACGGGCTACTTGTTCCGCTCCATGGCCATAACCGTTAGCTTTGACAGTAGCATAAAGGACTTGATTAGGTTGCATGGTGGCCAAAACTTGTTTGACATTATGTTGGATGGCATTTAAATCGACAATAGCTTGGGTAGGGCGATGTTCACTTGGTTCAATCATAATTTTTAGCTCCTTTATTTTGTCTCTTTTGTTAGTTAAGCTTAGCAAAATATTTCGCTAAAGCCTCGTTAATCACTTGTTCTGTTGATTCGATCAATACGGTAGCCGTCGCATAGTTTCGACTATGACTAATCGATACTTGGACCCCCTGGGTCAAGGGGCCTTCTTGTAAATACGGTTGTCCGTTCTTATGATAACCGATACTGATTTGTTTCATCTGGATGCGTCCCAATCCGGTTCCTAGGGCTTTGACATAAGCTTCTTTAACGCAAAAACGCCCCGCTAAAAATTCAATTTGGCGTGGATATGGCATAGATGCAAATAAAAAAGACTCAGATGGACTAAGAACGCGATTAGAAAAGTGCGGATGGCGGTCGTATGCCGCCTGAATCCGTTCAATTTCTATAATATCCGTTCCTATTCTCATCTGAATCCCCTCTTTAATTTGGATTAAGCTTGACGTTTTTTAATTTTGTAGGCTTTGTGGCTGCCTTCTTTTTTGCCGGCTTTATCATCGTAGCGTCTAGACCGATCGGATTTACCCGCTTTATAGCCTTTCCCGCCGCCTTGACGACTACCCGAACGATTGCCTGAACGTTTAGCCTCTTTTTTATTAGCGTTTGGTAAAGGTCTTTGCGGTGAAATAGCCACTTGAACTTGACTATTGTCACTGATTAGTTGGCTCAAAAGAGCGGCTACAAGATCATTAGCTGGGTAATGTTGTAATAATAATTTAGCCGTATTAAAGTGTTGCGCCGCTTGCCCTGACTCCAACATCTCATTGGCTTGATCAATCAATTGTTGAATTTGCCCAGCTTGAGCTTCTTGAACAGTTGGTGGTTTCATCGGCATCATTTCTTTACGAGTTAAATGTTCAATCGTTCGTAAATAAGGCATTTCCATTGGGGTAACGAAGGTAATGGATACCCCATCATTTCCCGCCCGGCCTGTCCGACCAATACGGTGAACATAGCTCTCAGGATCTTGAGTAATATCGTAGTTATAGACATGGGTCACACCCGAAATGTCTAAACCACGAGCGGCTACATCGGTTGCCACTAAGATTTCAAGTTGTCCTTTACGGAAGGTGTTGATTACTGAGGTCCGTTTTTGTTGAACAATATCGCCATGGATACATTCAGCATTATAACCACGTAGGCCTAATCCACGAGTTACTTCATCTACCCGTTTTTTGGTTCGGCAGAAGATAATCGCTTGCGTTGGGTTTTGGACATCAATTAAGCGCGTTAAAATATCAAATTTCTCATCATCACGACATTTGATAAAATGCTGCTCAATCAAGTCAGCTGTCATTTCTTTAGCTTCAATTCGAATTTGGGTTGGTTCTTTTAAGAACTGTTTGCTTAGAGACTTAATAGCTGGTGACATGGTCGCCGAGAACATCAACGTTTGACGATTTTCTGGTGTTTCTTCCACAATCGCTTTGACATCTTCAATAAAGCCCATATTAAGCATTTCATCTGCTTCATCAAGAACTAAAGTTTGTAAGTCTTGTAATTTTAAAGCTTTACGCTTAATTAAATCTAGAATACGTCCTGGCGTACCCACAACGATTTGAGGTCGGTTTGTCCGTAAGCGTTCTAATTGCTTACCAATTGGTGATCCTCCGTAGACAACATAGACACGAGCCCGTTGACCCTTACCTAAACGGAATAGTTCTTCTTGAACTTGAATCGCTAATTCCCGAGTTGGAGCTACAACTAAAGCTTGAACGCTTTTGTTGCTGTCATCCAATTTATTTAAGATAGGTAAACCAAAAGCGGCTGTTTTACCAGTCCCGGTTTGTGCTTGACCAATCATGTCACGGCCTTCTAAGGCTACTGGTAATGCTTGTTGTTGAATCGGAGTTGGGGCTTCGAAGCCCAACTCTTGCAATGAATCTAAAATAGGTTGTTTCAGGTTAAATTCTGTAAATTTCAATCAATTTCCTCTTTTTCTTTTGTTTTTTGCTTCAGCAATGGGTGTCGCGAGTATCTAAGCGCTGTTTTTTTCAAGCAAAAAACCGCACTGACGGTGGCACAAGCAAGAAACTTGTGTTGTTTGCCATGCGGTCCATAACATTCATAATAACACAGTGACACTCTGTAAGTCTTATAAGTGAGTGTAACACTAATCGAAAGTGAACACAATGCTTATTCAAAATTATCCTTAATCTTTGACCTTTTTGCCTGTCAAGGCTGTCACAACTTGAAGCAAATCAGTACCAAAACTAGACTTCACAAGAACGATATCATCTTCTTGGATATCAGCTTCTAAAGCCGCCACTAAACGGTCGTGTTGACTTTCTTCATAGAAAATTTGGTCCTTAGCATATTTATCTTTAATCTCATCAGCTAAGTAAGCCATATAAGGACCAAATAAATATACTTTGTCAATGACTTGTGGATCCAAGCCTTGGCTTAAGTGACGGTGGAAATATTCCGTTTGATCGCCTAACTCCCGAATGTCACCTAGGACAGCTATCTTACGTCCTGTTGCTTCCATTTTAGCTGTCGCGAGTGTCTTAAGAACGGCCATCATCGAAGTTGGACTCGCATTATAGGCATCATTCAGTAAATTAGCCCCATTTAAAGTCTTTAACCATTCCAAGCGATTCTTGGTCAATTGGAATTGGGCTAATTGGAAAATGGCTTGCTCCAATGGTACTTGCAATTCTTTAGCAATCGACAAAGCGATTAATGCGTTGGAAACATTGTAAGAGCCAATGACTGGAATCATACAACGCACGTTAGGATCCAAATTGGTCTTGAAATAGGTGCCTGCTTGTTCTTCCACTAAATCATAAGCATAGGCATCAAAGCTTGAATCAAAACCAAATGACCGCATTTGAATCGACTTAGTTAGCTCTGGCATCTGGCTTTGAATCAAGGGTTCATTACCAGGATAAATGAAGACGCCATCTTCTTTCAAGCCTGCTAAAATCTCTAGCTTAGCTTGCGCAATCCCTGCCCGTGAACCTAAAAATTCTAAGTGAGATTCACCTATCAGAGTAATCGCCGCAATATCTGGTTGAGCAATTTGACTCAATAATTCAATCTCTTTGAACTCACTCATACCCATTTCACAGACTAATACCTCGGTATCAGCCGGCATCTGCAAAATTGTGTAAGGCCCGCCAATTTCATTATTATAATTGCCTTGGGTTTTATGAACGTGGTATTTAGCCGCTAAACAGGCTGCCGTCATATCTTTAGTCGTCGTCTTTCCGTTCGACCCTGTAATGCCCACAACAATCGGATTATGCAAGCGGCGATAATAAGCGGCTAAATCTTGCATGGCTTTCAAGGTGTCGTCCACGAAGATGACGGCTATTTGATCGCTCGGTGCTTGATCAGCTGACCGGGACCAGAAAGTCGCTACTGCTCCATTTTCAATGGCTTTTTGTACATAGTCATGACCATCAGTTGCCCCACCTACTAGAGGAACAAACAATGACCCTGGTGTGACTTTCCGTGAATCGAATTCAACTGAAGTGACCTCAATAAACCGATCCTTAGCCGTGTAGTCAATAGCTTTAACCTCTTTTACAATATCCATAAATTTAATTGCTTTCATTTTCACTCACCTATCGCTTGATTTAATCGATTTACCCTCTATTGGCTCAATAAAAGCGCCACCCAACTCGAATCGAGGATAGATAGCGCTCATTCAACTTTAGCCATTACTCAGGCGTGCTCAAAGATTGTTTAATTTCATGTTGGCGTAAGGCTAACTGCAATAATTCCTCAATCAAATCTCGCGTTTCTAATCCAGTTTCTTTCCATAAGCAAGGATACATACTATATGGAGTAAAGCCTGGCATAGTATTGATTTCATTGATGTAGATGTCATGATTACTTGTCACAAAGAAGTCTGCACGAGATAATCCATGCCCATCTAAAGCCCGATATGCTTTTAGGGCGTATTCTTGGATTTTTTGGCTTACAGCTTCAGGTAAATCAGCCGGGATTTCCATTTGGACAGTGTTATTGATATATTTTTCATCATAGTCATAGAAGTCAACTTCTTTTAATAAGTGCCCTACAACACTGACATGAGCATCATCATTACCCAAGATTGCTACTTCACATTCTTCAGCCTTGATACCTTGTTCTACCACAATGCGGCGATCAAATTTCAAAGCTAAATCAACGGCTTGGCGTAATTCTTCGCTATTTGTAGCTTGAGAAATACCCACGCTTGACCCCATGTTTGCTGGTTTAATGAATAGAGGATATAAAAGATTGCCTTCGCATTTTTGGATGAGTGCGTCTGCATCTTCGCTCCATTCACGGCCGTCAAAGGCTACATAAGGTACTTGTGGAATACCCGCTTGATGGAATAATTGCTTAGACATGACTTTATCCATCCCACAAGCTGAACCCGTCACACCACAACCAACATAAGGCATATCCAAAACTTCCAAGAACCCTTGAATGGTGCCATCTTCACCATTTGGTCCATGTAGGATAGGGAAAACAATGGTATCTTCTTCTGCGATTTGACCTGGATTAATTCGAACCCCTGTTGAAGAAACTTCAGGATCAGTCGACCAAGATGGCAAGGTTGCTTCTTTAAGAATCAGCATTTGGCTAGTAGCTGGAGCTTCTTCTAATAATGGTCCTTTTAACCATTGACCGGTCTTCGTAATATAAATCGGTTGAACTTGGTAATAGTTATACATAATCGATTGAGCAATATTTTGGGCAGAGATAATTGAAATATCATGCTCTGCTGATTTTCCACCATATAATAAGATAATTTTCATATAAAATTCCTCCGTTGCTTGCTAAAATGCTTCTCCTATAGTGACTTGCCATTGTTCAGATGTCAGATCGTAACTGATAAAGCCCTCTTGTTCATCTAAATCTTGTTGTTGTGTTAATAAGGTTAATTCATCTTCAATAATCATCAAAGGAATTATCCATCGCGATCCCGAAGCGAAGGCTTGGGAAAAATTGACTTTCAAACCAGACGCGAACAAAGGAGCAAGGTCCTCAACCAAGTCTGGCGGAAAAGGAGCGACTTTCTCTTTACGAGCAAAAATAAAATTCTTGCCTTCATTGACTAAATCAAAAACTTTTTCGCGGATTACCCGACGAAAACGAGGATAGAAATGAACCATATGCCTGTAATATACCTTATTTAAACCGTTAGGTAGGGTAAGATAAACAAAATTATTTTGTAATTTATAGAAAAAAGCTGAACGCAAACTCATATTAGCATGGAATAAATATAATAATTCCGCTACTTCCGTCGGCGTTAATTGGTGCATCATTTCTATCGTCTCAAAGTCAATCCAATTGGACATCCGAATATGTTCCCGTTCGCACGTTTGCATATAGGAAGTGACTTCAGCGCGACCCCGAAGCATCTTAAAGTTAGTTTGAGCATCAAAGCGCCCATACTCGGCTGGCGCTTCAGCTAAAATTAAATTATTGGGTAGATAATGCTCATCAAAGTCAATCGATAAGAGATCGATTCCTCGAGTCATTATGTGGTTCGTGACCGAATCATAATGAATATATAAGTTGAATCGGCTCATTTCTAACCCCCCTTCTAATGCATTTCAAAGAATATTTTACTATTTTTACCATCATAATAAAAGCAGAACTGGCATAAATCACAAAAAAACACGCAAATATTTCCCCATTTTATGTAACGAAGGCCTATATGATTCCATTTAAACATAAAAAGCCTCAGTTTGAGCTACCTATCGCATGATCAGCTGGTCAGGTGACCGAGGATTTAATAGAGGTAGTTTCTCAAACGGAGACTTTGAAAATCGATATAGTCTTCCTAATTGCTCATCGCTCTGTTAGAAAGTTACTTGTGGCACTTGGCGAGCAGCTTCCGGTGTTTCAAGATATGGTTTCACCTTAAAACCATGAACGCCTGCTACAATATTATTAGGTACGGTTTGCACTTTAGTATTAAATTGACCAATAGAAGAATTATACAATTGACGAGCTTTAGCAATTTTATCTTCTGTATCACTTAAGCTCTTTTGTAATTCCATGAAGTTAGCGTTAGCTTTTAATTCTGGGTAAGCCTCAGCAACTGCTAGTAAACGAGATAAAGCTCCGGTTAATTCATTAGATAATGCATTCTTTTGTTCAGGCGTTGCGTCCGCTGGTAAATTCACCATTTGTTGACGGGCTTTCACCACTTCTTCTAACGTTTGGCTTTCATGCTTAGCATAGCCTTTAACCGTCTCAACTAAATTAGGAATTAAATCATTCCGGCGTTGTAATTGCACATCAACTTGACTAAAGCTTTGTTCAGCCCAGGTTCTCAATTTAATTAATGAGTTATAAATGCCAATCCAACCCGCTATTAATACTACGACAATAATCGCGATAATCATCCACAAATTCATTCTACTCACTCCTATTTTGCTAAATTTATTATAATACCATCTTCATCATATCACATTCTGAAAAAGCTACCTAATATTATTCCTTAGCCTGCCACTCTTTGACCAATCGATCGATCAAACGTTGGGCTTGTTCCTGAATTTTATTCGTTGAATTATTCATAAAGATCGCTCCATTAACCAAAAGCCCATGTCCATGTAAAGTGGACCATTCACCAAAGCGCGGTGAGATAAGATTCAACGTTTGATAATTAAGCGATAATCCACCAGCAGTATCCACTTGCCCATATTGCTTATCCAATAGATCCGCAAAAAGGGCCTCTTTTTCGCCCAAGTTCTGCAATTTAAAGTCCATACCGGTGGCATTAAAAAGCCAATCGGCCTCATACTCATAATCTTGCGTCTGTAATTTAAAGCCTTGATCTAAGACATCGATCTGTTTCAGACCAGCTACTAATTGAATGCGTCCTTGATCCATGCCTAGCAAAAGTTCTTGCGCAGAAGTCGCTGGCATAGGATTTCTGAAGCAGACTAAAGCTTTTTGGTAGCGTTGGTTGAACTGACGTCGACAGGTTTGGCTCATAGCTGGCCAAATCTGACTCATGACGACGGAAACTTGAAGCAAAATAGCTTGCATCAAGCCAACCTGCTGAGGATTATGCAAAGTCATCTCCATTCCCGCACGTCCTGGCAGAAAATAATGGGCCATAAAAGCATCATATTCTAAATCAAAGCGCGCTAATTCCGCTTCAAACAAGGCTTGGAACTGATCAAAACTAAACCGTCCACCATTCACTGCTAACAAGCGGGCCACTTTTGCATCGGTAAGATAATGAAAGTCTAACTGGTAATCTTTCCCACGTACACTAGGAAAATAACCTTGACGGGAGACAAAAGTAAGGCTTGGTTGGGTAAAATGTTCATAAAGATATTTAGCTACGTCAATCGCAGATAAGCCCGAACCTAAAATTGCTAGTCGCTGAGCTTGGTTGAGATGTTGAGGGATAGCTTCCAAGGGATAAACCTCACCAATATAATGTGGGTGTCCCTGTAATCCATAAGGGTCTTGGCTCGGCAATTCACCACAACAGAGATGGACTCGATCAAAAACTTGCTCAAAACCTTGATCATCTAAACTTGTTGTAACTAACCATTTATCTAATTTAGGAAGCCAAGTTAAACTCTGAACTTTGCTCCAGTGCAACTGCGCTCCACTTGCCTCCACTAATGCTTGACTTCGCTCATGGAGATATTGACCAAATAGCCCGCGAGATACATAGGATTCTTGACTTAAACTTGGTTGATTCGAACTCAACCATTCTTTGAAATCTAATATGCGGTCAACATCATAAGAAATTTGGTGTGTTCGTGAATTGATGATTGCCTGTTCCGCCTGTTCTCGAAAGGCTTTCCCTTTGCCAAAACTCAGTGGACTATCATAGCAATCTATTTGAACCTGATAGTCAGGATGACTTTTCATCGCCTTTACATAAGCCAATAAAACAGCCGATCCGCTAACTCCCATACCAATAATGGCTACACGTTCCATCCCTACACCCCCAATCTTATCATTATTATTCTAACCTTCTTTAAATCATCCAACAAGTTGAAACCTTTGGTTTGTGACCTATAGGCAATTATGATATTATTATCACCACCATTTGAACAAAGGAGACATGTATGAAGCTTAATTTCGTTTTACCACGACTAAAATTATTTCTAGTCTTATTCGTTAGTCTAATCTTAGGGGCTGCTGTCCTAGCTAAAACTTCTTACGCCCAAACTAGCCCAAGCCAAACTCACCTTGAGCCAGCTTCCTATCAGCTAAATGCCCTTAAGCCTAAACAATTAGCTGACTTTTATCATCAGAGCTTAGGTTTGTCACTTTTAGACAGCCGAACTGAAAAAAATTATTACCGCTTAGGAACACCGGAAGGTAAAGTCTTACTGGAAATTTTCCCAGCTAAACTTGAGCATCGAAATACTACCGGCCTCTACCACACAGCCTTTCTCTTTGCTTCTGAAAAGGATCTAATGAACGCCTATGCTCGTATGATGCGCGCGGGTGGCGGTCGACTCCAGGGTACCGCAGACCACGGAGTGAGCCAAGCCATTTATTTTGCTGACCCTGAAGGCAACGGTATCGAGCTCTATCATGACAAAGACCCTAACGTTTGGCCGCGAGACACGGCAGGCAATATAACCATGGGTAACCAACCCTACGATATTAGCCGTTTCTTAAAACAAGCCGACCCCGCCTACGAAGCCATTCCTAATTCAGGAAAAATCGGCCACTTCCACCTAGCAGTAGCCGATATACAAGCAACACGAGCATTTTACGAAGGCTTACTTGGCTTCGGTGTCACTTCCAGCGAAAATATCGACTCCCTCTTTATGGCTAGCGGTTCCTATCACCATCATCTGGGCGCCAACACTTGGGAAACACTCGGCGCCACTGGACCCCAAGCTGACCAACAAGGACTACGCCGCGTCATCTGGCATACCTCAGACAGTCAAGACTTGAGCCTCATCAAAGACCGACTTAAGCAAGCGGGCCATCCTTTCCAAGACCATGGTCAGCAACTGGATTTAATAGATAATTCCGGTATTCCGATTCAAATTAGACTAGAAAAGTAATCACCCATAGCTAAAAGTCATAACTAGGCAAAAAGCCCCCAGTTTAGTTCGCCAAAACGAGCTAGCCTGAGGGCTTTAGATTAATCCATTTATTGTGACACGTTAGTTTGTTTCTAGGGCTAGTACTAAGGTTTTTCAGTTAGACTTATGACTCAATTTTATCCCAAAGTCGATTAGCTTGTCGTCTGATCTTTCGGAAAAGGCCTCGATTCTTTAAGCGTTTTTCTTCTTCTGGATTGCGTTCCATACCCGCACCTAAGGCTACCCCAAAAGCTAAACCTGCTGGTAACGAATTAATAGCCGCACCAAATACTAAACCCAAGCCAAGACCAACGGCCATCCCTTCAGCCACTCGTCGTTTTACTGTTTTACCAGTTGACGCCTTTGATTCATTCGTCGATTGGGTTATTTCCTGTTCACGATCCTTTACGGAGTCTGGCGTATTTAACTGTTTCATAGCTTACTCACCCTCTCTAAAAAGCGCTTTACTTGCGTTCTTGTGCTCGTTTCGTCAAAATTAAAGAAAGAAAGATGCCCCATGGAATACTGTATAGGCCTAAAACAATCGCCCAACCTAAGGCCATGGACCCTTCTTTTTGTTTCTGTGGGTTACTCTTATTATGCATGATTTTGCTCCTTTTGTTAACGACCCTTTAAGTATATTCATAGTATAATGAAATTTAGTCAAGAAAACAAAAGTATCAAAATAAATAAGGAGGCGTTAGCCATGACTCAATCAAACAAAACGACCAAAGGCCATCTAATTATTGACCAAGAAGCCATTCCTTTCGCCCAAGTCGATTACTATCTCCAACAGAAGGACTACTGGGCCCAACAGATATTAGACCACTATAGTGAACAATTTCCGATTGCCAAACGAACCTTCAAAGGAAGTCAAAGCGAAGAGACCATCAGTGGCTATAACCAAGAAGGTGATTTATTAGCCCAGGTTCGTTTAAGTCCTAGTATCATTCAAAGTCTAGATCAAGCAGAACTCTTTGGGCAAGTCAAGCAAGTAATGGCTGATTTGAGCCGGCCATTACATCCCTAAAAGAAAGATTTACTTACTCTTAGCTTAAATCCAATTCAAATAAACCATAATAATGACGGCCTCCTTGGAGAGCCGGAACATAGTGAGCACTTACCTTACCTTCTAAGATTAAAGCTCCAACCGTTCTGGCTCTTCGTTTTTTTATCTCCTGAAAAACAGGATAACCCATGGCTGAAGCCAAACCTAAGTGTTCTGGATCGACCCCAATATACATAACAATATAGCGCTTAGCCCGCCGACGACAACGCCAAATTCGCCAAAGTTTGCTCAGACTGAGGGCACCATATAAGTCCATTTCATAATCCGGTAAGGTAATAAAGAAGCCCACTAATTTTTCATGCTTATAGGCTAGCTTCACCATAGAGAAATCCAAAATCCAAGCCAAAGGGGCAAACAAGGCTTTAAACTGAGCTTCTGTAATCGGATGATAAAGCGGGAAGTCAGCATATAAACGCATCAGTAGCTGATAGACTTGTGCTGACACACGCGCCCAATCTCGTCGCTCAGGGGAAATAATCTGATAGTCCGCTTGGATAAATTGAGCGTAACGCTTGGCTAGGCGATAATCATCCTGGCCATCTGGTATGGATAGATACATATTAGACAGATAGCGATGTTTGAGCTTAAAACCTACTTCTTCCCATAATTGTGGATAATAAGCCAAATTATAAGGCTCTCCAGTAAATGGTTTCTGGTCGAAATGGGATAAACGCATACGATAACCTAACCAAAAGCTGGCCTGTACCGGACCCACCATGACCCGACCGCCCCAAGCACGGGCGGTCTTTTTTATTTGGGCTATGAACGCTGCCATTACAGCGACATCCTCTATTGACTCAAAATAACCCAAATAAACTTGACTAGGATGATCCTTCAATTGACTCAGGGCGCCACGAATCACCACTCGGTCTTGATTGTCATAGCCAACAAAAGCTTGAAAGCGATATAAACGACTGAGGACATGTTGCTCTCGTATCTGGTCTCGCTCTTCTTTAGATTGATGGAATTTCAATGAGCCATATAATTGATCGCCAAAGGCAATAAAGTCCGCCTCGGTCGCTTGGTAGGGGAGAACCTTTTTAACTCTAATCTGCATCTCTATGGTCGACCCTCCTCACTATGCCTGTTTGCCCGTCCATCTCCACCCAGTCTCCCGACTGTAAGAATTGAGTGGCTCCTTTAATTCCTACGACCGAAGGAAGACCTAATTCTCGTGAAATAATAGCTGTATGAGAGAGTAGCGACCCTTGTTCAGCAATAATGCCAACCGCTTGCGTCAGCAAATAAACCCAACCGGGATCTGTCATTTTCGTTACGATAATCTTACCCTGACCCTCGGTTACCTGATGGATGTCGGTTACCACTAGAACAGGCGCCTTTACTCGCCCTTTGGCACAACCAATTCCCTGCCAAGGACCCTCCTCATTAGCATCTTGACTGACCCAAGCCCCCGCTAGAGCAGTTGGTTGGATGATAGCTTGGTCAAAGATTAAGCGCGAAAAAGCAGGCCAAGATTGGTCAGCCTGATGGGCTGCTTTAGCACGTTCAACTTGTTGCCGAAAATTTTGCGTCGTTGGCCAAGCGAAGACCTGATCTAAGGACAGATAAAAGACATCACCGACTTCAGCCAACTGGCCTGCCTCAACTAGACGCTTGCCTGCTGTCAAAATAAGCGTTCGCATCATACCATAGATCCGAGTTCGGTTGAGACGGGAGCTTTCCCGATGACGAATGCCTAATAAAGCGCGTTTCTGGATAGGCTTCAGATACCAAGGCAAAGCTTTCGCTGAAATTGTAGGTTTTTCCATCAGAGGAATGTTGTTACCCAAATTTGGATTTAACAACCGTTCTTGAAGTAAGCGCAACAGACGAACAGGATCCGTCCGAAAAGTTGGCGTCTCTAATTTTAATTCTTCTGGTGCCCGATCGCCAAACTGCTCGATAAAAGCATGGACTCGATCTGCCATAGGATGATGACTGTCTAATAAAGCTTGCCAATCAGCCTCTGTCTGGGCTACCAATAATTGTTGTCGCCAAGTTTCATTCCCTGACTCTTGCAAATGATTGACTAGGTCTTGTAGCGCTATCGCTGGTCCCATACTGGCAATGTGTTCAATTTGCGCAATTTGAGTCTGAATGGGTTGACTGGCCTGCATTTTCTGTAGCAAACCTGTAAAGATAAAGGCATATAGATCATTGATCAAAGTAATATCCCACTGATCCAATACTTGGGTTTGGATAGCTTCGAACATGTCTTTGAGTTCTACTAATGATGCCTGAGAATGATAATGGTCCGCAAAATAGCGGGTCACATGTTGAAAATCCTGATTGAGTTGACGCATTAAGGCCGGCGCTCGGAAAAAATTCTTCGCTAAGGCAAACCCAACCTTGAGATGTTGCCAACGTGTCAAACGCACTGTCAAAACAGGCAAACGACGATCCGTCACACCTAACATATCTTGCCAAATCGGAATAATACGCTTAGAAAAAGGTAATAAACCCAAAAGTTGATACCAATTCTGAATTTGATAATAGAGCCGGTGGCGATAGGTCGCCAACATATTAGCTAAAATAGGTTGATAAGCTGTTAAGATGGAACTTTGTTCCCCGACCATACGGCGAGCTAGTTGCGTAAAAATCCCTTGATAGGCGGCTTGGGCAAACCCACTCGTTAACGGAGTGGTCGTGCCAGGATAAGATTCCACAATATTACTATTATCTAAAATCACGGGCGCTTGGCCGGTCAAACTAGTAATGGGTCGGACTTGCAGTAAATAGACTTGATCCTTAGCAAAGGCAAATTCAATATCCAGATAGGGCCCAAAAGTCTCTTTCAATTGAGGACTCAAGTCCAAGAGTGCTTTTTGATACGCTTTTGGCATTAAGGGCGCTTGGGCTGCTTGATCAACCAAGGTCAAATCATCCGCTGGATGATAGTAGACATGAGTCGTCGGGACCCGATCTTCTACAATGGCTTGACCCGCACCAGTAGCAAAAACAAAGACCTCTTGATTCAAAAGCCCTTGGGGGTTGGCGGTAAAATAGATACCTGCATAATCACTGGCTACCTGTTCTTGAATAATAACCGTCATCTTAATTTGACTTAACTCTATTTTATTCCGTTGATAATAGGCTAGAGCGGCTGGTGAATACAGAGAAACGACCACCCGACCCATGGCTCTAGCTGAATCAGCTACGGCGACGTCAAGAACCGACTCAAACTGACCAGCAAAAGATAAGCTAGCCCCATCCTCCACATTGGCCGATGAGCGAATGGCATAAGTTTTTTCACTAGTAAGGTCATTGCTGAGTTGGTTTTGAACCTGGTCCAAGTCTGCTTGCCACCACTGATTGAATCGTGTGACCAATTCCCGGCTCAAATCATCTAGCGGCGTCGTTTGTGCAGCTAATTTTTGCCCCTGTTCAGTTAAATAAACTTGGACTTCTTCCTGATCAAATAAGCCTATATGATAGGCCACTAATGCCGGCACTGGCAACCCTAACTCTTGCATCTTAAATAAATTTTGTGCCTTCGATCCTAACCTTGGATCCCCCGCTCGTACTTGTTCAATCAATGTACCCACTCCATTATTAGGTGACTAACGACGGACAATACCATCGTTGCTTCTGTAATATAAGTGTAGCGCTCAACTTGCTCTTTTAGATTAAACCGATTAGGATCGGTGATGAATTGTTGAAAACGCCAAGTCATCCATGACACATTCAGAATTAAAACGACAACTCCTAACCACGAAATTTTCCACAGCAACAAGATATTCGTCACAATATCAATCAGAGTTAAAATTTGAACAAAACGGGAAACTTTTTGATAACCGAATAATTTGGAATAGGTGACGTAGGCTGTTTCATCTTTTGGAGCTCTGATTTTACGGCTAATTTCCCAAATTAAGCTAGGAAAATACATGGTAAAGGCCAAAAGAAAGACCTGCCAAGTAAGCATAGATAGGCCGTACTTATAGCAAACAAAAGAAATGGTATATAAATTAAGGACCATCATCACCGGATTGTGGGTCACCAACGCCAAGGGTAGCGAATTCTGAATTTTATCCTTCTTGAAGAACCACAAGGACATCAAAGTTCCATATATATAGAGGAAGAAGAACCAAGCTTGATTATTCATTAACCAGACATTCAAGAATACCGACAGACAGACAACAAAACCTAAAGCCCAAGCCAGATCTCGTTTATAAACTCGTCCAGAAGGCAAAGGGCGGTCTGGAAAGAGGCGTCGGTCTGTCTCATAATCTTTGAAATCATCCGCAATCCGCAGAATCATTAAAAAAACAAAAATAGTAAAAATACCCACCCACTCTTGAACACCCAGACGAAACTGATAAATTCCCATATTCAAGAGCAAAATAAAATAAATCTCCGCAAAGACTAGGGCCGCTAAACCAAAACGTTGACCCAGAGGATACATCTCTTTAAAGTAAATAGCTAATCGTTTAAGCATATTTTCTCTCCTATCACTTGTCCGATTTGTACTTGACACTCAAAACCCGCCTGACTCAAGCGGTTGATTTCTTCACTAACTTCTACCACCTTAGCCGGATAAAGCACCAAAATAGCCGACCCGCCTAAACCAAAGTAGCCCTTCTCCTGTCCGGCTTCTAACTGGGCGCACAAAGAATTATGAATTTTACCCACTAAAAGGGCTCCGATTTCCATCTGAATGACGGGAAAGCCATCTTTTGTATCTAGCAAACAATATTGTCGCACGTTTTCTTTAAAGACTGGATAGTGGTCTTGGGCCAATTGGCGCACAGAATGCAATTTGCCCGCCAAGCGCCGACGAAGGCGAACTTGACCAGTCTCACAGGCTAAATAACGGTGATAATCTTCCACACCCAAGCGATAAAGAAAGGCCATCCCTCCCCTAAACAGATTGGCTAATGGCTCATCCACTAGTAAATCAACTAGACTATAATCTTGATCTTTAATTCTAAGAGACAAAGTCTCATCGACAGTATAGACTTGTAATTTGGCTTGAGCCACCGCTCCTATTTGCTGAGAATTCCAAAGTTTGATTTGATCATCTTGATATTGACGTTTAAAAAAGGCCGCAAAGGTCTTATAAGGTCCATCCTGATAGCACGATAAGTCTATGTCATAGGTTTGACAGAAACGCTCAATTTTCCCTTTGGATAAGGGAGTGTAATCCCACCATGAATAAACTTTAGTGAAAAAAGGCCGCACCAGCCAGGCTAAAATTAATTTTCTAAGAAGATTTGAGCCATACAAACGTTTAAGCAAACCGTCTTGATAAGCTTGTTCTTGAACCCACTTAGATTTAGTTAGATCGTAATATTTCGCCATCTAAGCCAGTCCCCCTAAGCCGAATAAGGTCACCACGGCTAATATCAGCAAAAACAGATAGGCCCATTTATTAGGCTTGGGTAACTTCACCTTCAAGACAAATAGAAGGGGCATCACGAGACCCAAGGTCAGCCAAGTGGGAAACAAGTAGTGTGGCCCAAACCAAGACACGACCCAATAAGATAACGGAAAAACTAGCGCACTATAAGTCACCGGTAAGCCCACAAAGTACGAGTATCGCTCCTCAGATTTAGCATTGCGATTAAAATAAGCCAACCTAGAGACCGCAGCTAAAACATAAAGAATCGCCAAGAATAGCCCCAAACCAAGAGGTTTAATTTGGCTGAACAGAAGACAAGCAGGCAAGGCCGCAAAGCTTATCATGTCACACAAGGAATCAATCTCCACCCCAAAGGCTTCTTGAGCCGGTGTTCGCTGGCAACGACGGGCCACCTGACCATCAAACAAATCGCAAATTCCAGCTAAAATAAAAACCATCATGGCTAAACGGATATTTCCCTGAAAGACGAGAGCCATAGCAAGCACCGCAAAGCTCGCACCCAAATAAGTCAGAAAGACTGATTTATCATATTCCCCAATCATACGTTTCCTCCTTCACCTTCATACGGGATTGTTCCGCAAACCACAACGATACAAGACCTGATTCACTGCAACATGAGTAAAAGCACCGAGAAAAACAATGCCCAAACAATCTAACCAAGTAGCCGTTGTCAGTTGATACGTTAACCAAGCACAGCCCAATAAAGAATCAATTTGATCAAGAACAAAGAAGAAATGACGTTCAGGCCCGCGTCCCAACTTGCCCGGTACAATCGCAAAGCGCCGCTTTAGGAAGGAATTAGGCAATTCCCATAAGGCATAAGTTAACCCTAACAGCAAACCTAAGACCGCGCTATTTATTAAATTATCTGTCCAAACCGGCGCAAAAAAGTTATAAGTTTGCAAAGCTGGCCAAATTTTCATAATAATCGACCACAGCACTTGCATGATTGCCCCACTCATCATCATGCCGAAAAAACCTTTCCAGGTCTTATTGATACCAAAAAAAGGACGGCCATCCCAAGCCAAGCGCCCCCCATCTATCGACCGCTTCCAACGATCCGCTATGGGTTGCTTACAAAACCACATATTTAAGGCCCCTGCCAAAATAACCGGCATTAAACTCACATAGAGTTTGATGATTCTAGCTATCACACTTCCACCTCTGAAAGACTCTTATTTCAAAAACACATTTCTCCTTTAGTATACTCAATTCCTTAAGCAAACTCATCGAAAATGATAAGGATATGAAAATTTTTCTTAATAGCGATCAAATGATAAAAGGCCCCGTACTTTTTAGCCATCAAGAGAGGAAGGGTCAATAAAATTAATTTCCAAAAGAAAAAGGCTTCCCTTTCGGGAAGCCTTCATTATATTTAAAATTATTCTGCGTCTTCTTTTGGAGCCGCGTTTTTGTCTTGGAAACCGTATTTCTTGTTGAAACGGTCGACACGTCCATCGGCTTGAGTGAATTTTTGACGTCCTGTATAGAATGGATGTGAATCAGACGAAATTTCCACACGGATTAATGGGTAAGTGTTTCCATCTTCCCACTCTACTGTTTCATTTGATGATTTAGTAGATCCTGATAAAAATTTGTATCCGGTAGTAGTATCCATAAACACGACAGTCTGATAATTCGGATGAATTTCTGGTCTCATTTATTCTACTTCCTTTCTGCCCTAAACTATTTGCTAGTCTAGAGTTAATAAGTGCATAATATGCAACACTAGAATAATACCATGCATATTCTCTAATTGCAAAGAGATTTTGCTAAAAATTATGATTCCAATTCTTTGGAAGTTTGACTTTCTGGGTCAACATGGTCAACGACTACTTTTTGCAAGACACGACGTTTAGCTGTCTTCTTACGGTAAGTGTACAAGGAATACATCACGATGGTCGCTAGATAGGGAATCATATAAATAAATTCTGACGGTATTTGCGATACAGCTTGCAGTTGGTTCCCTAGTTGGTCAAAAAAGCCAAATAAGACGGAAGCAAAGAGCGTACCTATTGGCGCAGTGCCACCAACGTAAGACGCAGCTAAGGCAATATATCCGCGACCAGATACCATCCCTTTGGTAAAGACTGTTAGGTAGCCCATAGACATAAAGGCACCCGCAAAACCGGTTAAGACACCCGAAAGGATCATAGCCAAATAACGGGTCTTAGTAACAGAGACCCCCACTGATTCTGCTGCATGAGCATTGCCTCCCACCGAACGGATCCGAAGTCCTAGCGGTGTTTTGAAAAGCAAATAGTGAACCAAAAATACCGCTATAAAAGCCACATAAACTAAGATACTTTGGCCTGAAATAATACGACCTAGAAACGGAATGTCCTTGATAAGAGGAAGGGTTACGTTTGGAAAAACTCCACTCTTTAAGGCTGAAGAGACGCTTTTTGAATCACTAATTAGATACAAAATGAAGACCGTCGCCCCACTCGCGAGCAAGTTTAAAGCAATCGCAACCATGATTTCATCGGCATCCATCTTCATTTTAAAGTAAGCTAATACCAAAGTTAGGCCAACACAAACTAAAATCGATAAAGCTAAGCCAAGCCAAACATTTTGTGTAAGCCAAGATCCAATAACTGCAAATAAGGCTCCGAATAACATAATCCCTTCAATAGCCATATTGGTAATCCCACAACGTTGAGAAACCAAAGCGGCTAAAGCAGCAAAGAGAATCGGCGTCGTTGAGCGGAGGACACCAAACCATAAATCTGGATTTAATAACAATTCAAATACATTCATTAGGCTTCCTCCTCTTCAAGATGTGCAGCGGTTGAGACTTTAACAATTTGTTGTTGCTTCCACTTACTTAAAAATGCTTTAGCAGCGATTAGTAAGATGATGATAGCCTGTACGACGGAAATAATTTCAGCCGGAATATCCGAAGTTCGATTGAGGATGTCGGCTCCTGTTCGTAAGTAGGCCAAGAAGAAGGCCGCTAGAGGAACATAGAGAGGATTATTCCGTGCCAAGGTAGCAATAATAACGCCATCGAAACCATAACCTGGCGACTCACTCCATTTAAAACTATCATAAATCCCAAACATTTCTGTGGCACCACCCAGACCAGCAATTGCTGACCCAATCACTTGAGCCAAAATAATGGTAGTCGTCACTTTCACGCCAGCATAATGAGCGAACTGCTCATTTAGTCCTGTTGCTCTTAAACTATAACCCCACTTGGTTTTGTAAATGACCACATAGGCTAAAACGACAAGAATCAAAACAATCACTAAGCCCCAGTGAAGCCGCGTCCGTTCAAGGAGTTGACCTAAATCCACCCCATCCGGTAGCGGTAAAGACTGTAAACTTGAAGAAGATGTATCGCGAACAACATTATTAAAGATGTATAGGACTAAATAGCCCACAACATAGTTCAACATGAGAGAGGTTACGAGTTCCGAAGCACCGAATTTTTCATTTAAAAGAGCTGGAATATAACCCAATAAGCAGCCCGCTACGATAGCCGCTACCATCCCCAAGAAGAGGGTCACAGGAGGAGTAAAAGGACTATTGACCCCGATGACACAAGCCAAGATTGCCCCTAAATAAAAGGACCCTTCGGAAATAAGGTTAAACCGTTTGACCTTAAAAGTAATGGTAATAGCCAAACCTGTAAAAGTAAGTGGAATTAACAATTCCAAAACATTAGCAAAGCGACGACGGCTCGTTAACGGACCTAATATCAATTGCTTAATCGCATGAGTCGGATCATCTGAAAGCAAGAGCACCATAATGAGAATAATCGCCATGGCAATTAGAATCGACATAAGCGTTCTGAGAAACTCAAAGCGACTTTCAATGCCTTTGACTTTCCGTCGAACTTGATTTTGTTTTTGGCTAGTCGTAGCTGTCATCTCATCACCTCCTCTAATTCACTTGAACTCATTTGTTTTAGTCCTAACATATAAAGACCTAATTCTTCTTCAGTCACTGTGCTCGAATCGGCAAAATAGGCTACAATTTGTCCCTCGAACATCACCATTAAACAATCCGAAACTGTAAGTAATTCATTAATATCAGCAGAAACTAATACAACCGCCGTTCCTTGATCACGCATTGCCACTAATTGTTCATGAATGAAACTAGCCGCTCCCACATCAATTCCTCGCGTCGGCTGATCGGCAATTAAGCAAGCACTTGCCTCGCTCATCTCACGCGCTGCGACAACTTTTTGCATATTACCACCTGAAAGCATGCGGACAGGAGTTTGTTCACTATCTGTCTTAATTTGATATTCCTTCACTAGCTGTTGACTAAGTTGATTCATTTTAGCCTGATTCAATAAACCCTTGTTCTGAAATTCTGGCCGATCGAATCGATTAGCCATCATGTTTTCTTCGATGCTAGCATCCGCCATCACGCCATATTTAAAGCGATCTTCTGGGATATGATTCATTCCCATCAAACGACGTGCCTTCACGCCATTTTTCTGTGGACACATTTGACCTTGTAGATAAATATTGCCCTGATAGTGACTTTGTAAGCCAGTGACACAGTCAATTAGTTCACGTTGGCCATTACCTGCAACACCCGCCACCCCGACAATTTGTCCTGGATAAACGTTAAATGTGACTCCTTTAACTACTTCATTAAAGTCATCATCAACCACATGCAAGTCTTCTACTCGTAGTACAGGGGTAGCTTCTTTCTTTTGTGCTGGTTTTTTTGTTATTTGCGAAATAACTTCACGGCCTACCATCATTCGTGATAAGTCTTTTAACTCAACATCTTTTAAATCATATGCCCCGACCGTCTGACCAGCCCGCATAACGGTCGCTCGACTACAGATTGCTTTAACTTCATTTAATTTATGCGAAATAAAGACGATAGTATGACCATGATCGCGTAACATCTTCAATTGAACAAATAGCTCATCCGTTTCTTGTGGCGTTAAAACAGCTGTTGGCTCATCCAAAATCAAGAGTTTGGCACCTCGAATCAACGCTTTCAATAATTCAACTTTTTGCTTTTGGGCAACATTCAAATCTGCTACCCGTTGGTCCGGTCTAACCTTGAAGTGGTATTTATCGGCTACTTCTTGCACCATTTGTCTAGCCTTTGACTGATTGATAGCTAATCCTTTAGTTGGTTCCATTCCTAAGATAATATTCTCAGTCACTGTTAGATCATCATCTAGCATAAAATGCTGGTGGACCATCCCAATTCCTTGTTTGATTGCTTCTAAAGGATTTTTGAAATTGACTAATTGACCATCCCAAAGAATACGCCCTGAGGTGGGAGCTTCACTGCCAAATAAAATCTTCATCAAAGTAGACTTTCCAGCTCCGTTTTCACCCATCAAGGCATGAATTTCTCCGTATTGAAGAGCCAAATTAACCGCTTTATTAGCCATGACACCATTAGGGTAAACCTTGGTAATGTCTTGCATCTCGAGTATATACTGTTCGGTCATCGCGAACTCCTTTCACATTTTACCGTTTAGCAATAAAGACAATAATCCGTATCGACTACTAAACTTAGCTTAGTAATCGGTACGGATTGTTTATTGTTTAATTAGTCATCTAATAGACGTATTATGGCTTAACTCCATCACGGATTTCCTTCACTTTTTCAGTCGGCATACCATAACCTGAATCTACTTTAATTTCGCCTTTGATAATCTTATCTTCTAGTTCTTTCACTTTAGCTCGTAAATCTTCAGGATACGCTGCTTGGAAATACTCATTATCAGCTAGACCAACTGATCCTTCTTTAATCCCTAATTCTTCATTGGCACCTAATTTAAGTTTACCTTCTAAACGTAAACCAATTGCACGATGCAATGAATCGCCAACATTCTTAAGAACAGAGGTCGGAATAACTTTAGCGAAGTCTTCTTTACCTTGAGCTTTATACATCATAGCTTGGTCACTATCGACACCTAATACTTGTTTCTTATTCTCAACAGCGGCTTCAATTAGACCTACACCAGAACCTCCGGCTACGTTAAAGACAATATCAGCCCCTTGATTATACATAGCAATACCCAACTCTTTACCTTTAGCCGAATCCGTCCAAGATCCTACGTACGAGGTGGCTACTTTAATGTCAGGTTTAGCTTCTTTAGCTCCTTGAATAAATCCAACTAAGAAGTCAGAAATGATATTTTGATCAATTCCTCCTAAGAAACCAATCACGCCAGATTTAGATTGAGCAGCTACTAAATATCCACCTAAGAATGAAGCTTCATTGGCTTTATAGACAATGGAATAAACATTTGGGTAATCCCCTTTAGAAAAGTCAAATTCAGTATCAAATATCCAGAACTCAACATCTGGATAATCAGGCGCATACTTCGTTACAAATTCTGATAAGGTTGAGCTCACAATCACAACATCAACCCCAGAGTCCGCTGCATCTAAGAAGTTTGGTTCAAATCCGCTTGGATCATCACCGTGTTCAATAATTTTAACATCGATTTTCTTGCCAAATTCTTTTTCAGCCTTCTCCATACCAGCTACAGCTGAATCAAAGAAAGACATATCGCCCCGGTTACCAATTAATAAGGCAACTTTCAAAGGTCCATCTTTTTTGTCTGCTGCTTGAGCAGTTGGTAAAGACCCCCATAGAGGCGCTAATAGACTAAAGGCCATCATCAAAACACAAAGTTTAGTAAAAAATCGTTTCATTATATTTTCGTCTCCTTTTATTCTGGTGCAATTTCTAGTGCTAGTTCCATCATTTGGCGATAGGCTTGTTGGCGCTCTTGAGCTGATTCAGACTCATCGGTAACGAGACTATCACTGATAGTAAACAAAGCTAAACTACGTTTACCCAATTTACGAGCTGTCGTAAAGAGGGCACCGGATTCCATCTCGGCTGCTAAAACTCCGTATTGAGCTAATTTTTGGCTTATCTCTACTTTCTCATCGCTATAAAACTCATCCGAAGATAATACCGTACCAAAATGGGTTCGAATTCCCATTCGTTCCGCCTCTTCCTTGGCCTTTACCAATAAATCAAAGTCAGGTGTTGGGGCAAAACGCGTATTGCCAAATTTATTATGGTTAATAATGGAATTTGTGCAGGCTGCAGTCGCTACTACAATATCTTTTAGTCGAATATCAGCTTGTAAAGCACCTGCGGTACCAATTCGTATGATGGTTTGAACATCATAAAACGCAAATAACTCATGATAATAAATCATGGCTGAAGGCATCCCCATGCCTGAACCCATGACCGAAATGCGCTTACCTTTATAATAGCCAGTATATCCATACATGCCGCGGACTTGATTAAAGCATTCTACTTGGTCCAAGTAGGTCTCTGCAATGAATTTTGCTCGCAATGGATCGCCCGGCATCAAGACGGTATTCGCAATTTGGTCTGGACTGGTCGCCTCAATATGAGGGGTTGGAATTTGACTCACTTTCATCCTCCTTTGACTTTTTAGTTTTTATGACCTTTTGCACAATAGCGCATTAAGTCTAGCATTCGGGGTAAGCGCTGTCAATATTTGTCTATAAATAATGGTTGTTTTACTCGTCGCTTATCTATTCTAGGTGATTCTTAGTCGATTAAATTGGCTATTTTAATCGGAAAGACTTTTTGAAAATCTTCACGTGCCATCTGAATTTGATAGCCGATTTTACCTGCTGAAAATATAAGTTGGTCTTGACTTAAAGCCGATTGATCCAGAACAGTCGGAAAAACTTTTTTCATACCAATCGGTGAACAACCACCATGGACATAGCCGGTTAAGGCCAACAAATCTTTCTCTTTTATCATAGCAATCGCTTTCTCATCCACTGCTTCCGCTGCCGCTTTCAAATTAAGACTAGCTGCTACAGGAACCATAAAAACATAATATTGTTTAGATTTTCCTTGGGTAACTAAAGTTTTAAAGACTTGATCTGGATTTTCGCCTAAGCGTTGAGCTACTTGCAAACCAGTCGTTCGGCTATCACCTTCATATTGATGTGCTTGGTAGGCTATACCTCGTTGATCTAGCCACCTCATCGCATTGGTCTTAACGGGTTTTGCCATCTTATTGCCTCCTCAACGAATAAAAAGAGTCGACCTCTCAACCAAATTTTGGCTGTGCAACGGTCAACTCATGATGAAATTTGTCGCAGTTATTCCTTTCGACCAGATTAAATTTCTGGACTATCATCCTCAATCATTTCAATATCAGCACCTAAATCACGAAGTTTACCGACAATATTCGAATATCCTCGCAAGATATTTTCGACACCTGTAATAACGGTTTCCCCTTCCGCGATCAAACCAGCAATAACTAAGCAAGCACCCGCTCTTAAATCGCTTGCTTTAACTTCAACACCCGTTAATTTAGCTGGACCCTTGGTACGGATGATATCGCCATCAATGCGAATATCAGCCCCCATGCGGTTTAACTCAGGGATATGTTTCACCCGTTGTGGATAAATGGTGTCCGTAATGGTGCCTTCCCCTTTAGCTAAAGCTAATAGCGGTGTTAAAGGTTGTTGTAAGTCAGTCGCAAAGCCTGGATAAGGTAAGGTTTTGATAGAGACAGCTATAAGATCGCGACTCGGTTTTACGAAGATGCTATCTTCGCCTACTTCTAATTCAACGCCCATCTCCATAATTTTGGCGATAAAACTTTCAATATGTTCGAACAAGACATTATTCACTTTCACGCCTTGGCCCATAGCCGCCGCTGCAGTGATATAAGTACCTGCTTCAATACGGTCAGGAATAATAGTATGGTTACAACCATGCAATTCTTTAACCCCTTCGATTCGAATGACATTGGTTCCAGCCCCTTTAATTTGAGCGCCCATCTTATTCAAAAGCGTAACTAAATCGATAATTTCAGGTTCACGAGCCGCATTTTCGATAACGGTTTTGCCTTCTGCACGCACCGCTGCTAAGATACAGTTAATAGTCGCCCCAACAGAGACTACGTCCATATAGATGCGAGCCCCTTTCATGCCGTTAGGCGAAGTCAGGGTCACGACTCCAAATTCATCTTGTACATCCACCCCAAGTGAGCGAAAGGCTTTCAAATGTTGGTCAATCGGACGAGGACCTAAGAAGCAGCCGCCTGGCAGACCAATAACCCCTTCACCGAATTTAGCCAAGGTCGCTCCCATGAAATAATAAGACGCTCGTAAACTTTGAATTTTCCCAGTTGGCATTGGAATCGACACCATTTCTCGGGGATCAATGCGCAAGACATTATTTTCAAAGTGAGTCTTCACATTAAAGTCATTCAAAATTTCAATCAAGGAATAGACATCCTGAATATCCGGTACCCCTTCAAGTACAACCTCTGAATCAGCCATAATCGCTGCTGGGATTAAAGCAACGGTTGAATTTTTAGCACCATTGATTGTAATTTCTCCTGTAAGGGGTTTTCCACCACGGACAATTAACTTTTTCATAATTTACTCCTCGTTTATTAATTTTCTTGTTTAATGAGCTTAAGGGCGGTCAAAATATCATGATTTAACTGGCTTAGGACCTGTAAGTGAGGCTTCTTGTCTAGACCAGCGAGCGTCATTAATTCTAACAATAATTCATGAATTTGCATAGGACTTAAATGGCAACGGGCTTCAATCCATTCAGGATTAACATAGACCACTTCGTGGGCAACCATATTGCGCACTAATTTCTCAACTTGTCGCATTTGTTGAGCCTTAGCAACCAAGTCAGGATGTTTACTATAGCTTTCGATTAATTTTAACAAATGACTTGAAGACACATATTGTTCGTAATCGAAGCTATCTCCATAATAATGATGCCAAGTACTTTGAATTCGGTTGGGCTTAGCCATCACCTTACTTCTTGACCATTGGATACCTCGATACAGATTATCACCGTGATCAGATTCTTTATGGATAGGTTCCATGTAATCTGCCAAATTTGGCATGAAGTCATGCTCAATTAATAAGCGAAAGACATTGACTAAAATAGGCGTTAAACCACGCAAGTAATCCATATATTCGTGCCGTTTTAATTGAACACTTAAATAGAGAAAATAAGCATAGGTCGCTTGCTCTAAGTCTGACCCTTGAAGTAAGTAGTCATAATTCAATCTTGGTGCCAATTGAGCCACCGTCTTTAAATCGACAGCCAAAATCGCTTGTGCTAGACTTACATAAGCTTTTGCTGACGCATCATTGGCTAAACCTATCTGTTCCAAGTATTGGTTCAAAGCAAGATAGTCTTGATCTTGAAGCATATATTGAATCAGGATCTCTTGTTGGCCCGACACGGCCTTGGTGTGTTCATTCACTGCCCGTCACCTCTTTAAATATAATCTCTTTTTTATTCTAACATAAGTCTAGCTAAAGTCCTATCCTGACCTTTAGGGAAGACAGAATGTTAATAGGAAGAAAATATTCACCTCACTCACTTTTTACTAGCTTTTTAAGCTTAAGAGCGTCAAAATAGAGCTAAGGAATTGTTAAGGAGTGATCGCTATGTTAAAACAAGATTTATTTAAACAGGCGATTCATTATGTGGTTCATCTAAATAAATTACGACACGATACTTGGGACCGTCTGCGAAAAGACCATCGCTTCTTATCCTTTAGCGAAACCTTTTCCCAATTAAATCCTTTTCCTTATCGTAGTCCCTATTTAAAGAAAGCCAATGAATTGCTACTCGAATTATCCGACTTCACAGATCCACCCCCACTTAAATTTGCCGACCTAGATGAAGATGCTCAGGCCAAACTCAATAATCTAGGCGTGACTTTGCGGAACCCTTTCATTAATGGTCAGGATGTTCGTTGGCCCAAGCCAGCTGATCATTTGTTTGTTTCCTTTGGCTTTTTTACTCACCATGGAATCTATATTGGTCATAATCAAGTCATTCATTTCTCAATAACGCCAGATTCTTATAAAATCATTCAATCCAATTTACAAGAGTTTTCCATGGGCTTACCCATTAAACGTCTAAATAATGATCAGAGCCCGCTGACTTATTCCATCAAAGAAGCCATTCAACGGGCCAAAAGTCAGCTTAATGAAACTGACTATAATCTGCTCTATCAAAACTGTGAACATTTCGTCATCTGGTGCCGACAAGGCGACACTGATGATTTCGTACCTGATGACATGCTTTCTTCAAACTAAACAAAAATAATCCCCATCTCGCTTAAAAGTGAGATGGGGATTTCTTCTTATTAAATTACGCAAGACGAGGATCGAGGTCATTGGTCACTTCATCAACTAGACTTGCGGGAACAGGCTGGCCTAATTGGCTATAAGTCGACCACTTCAATTGTTTGATGGTCAGCATAGCGGCTAAACTAATTAAGTATAAACTTGCTAAGAAAAGCATAACCATCGTCGTATTTGAGCGATCGAGAATCATCCCAATGATAACTGATGAGAAGCCACCAATAGCTCGGCCGACATTTAAAATCGTATTGTTAGCAATCGAGCGAATGTGACCCGGATAAAGGCGAGTAATCATAGCTCCGTAGCCAGCAAACATCCCATTGACGAAGAAGCCAACCAAAGCACCACCGATTAACATAGCTGTGGCTGTATGAGCAAAGGAGAATAGATAGACTGCGAGTGCAGAAGCTACTAAGAAAATACCGTAAACCAAACGCGGACCAAATTTATCTAATAATTGGCCAAAGACAAGCATCCCGATACACATACCCACAATGGTTGCCACCATCCACTGTGAAGATGATTTAACAGAGATACCAATACTTTTCTCCATAATTGTTGGTAACCAGTTCATCATACCGAAATAGCCAGCAATTTGAACTGTGGTCATCACCATTAGGGCTCCTGTTTGAGCCGCTAAGGCTGGAGTCGCAAATAATAAACCAATCCGTGCTTTCTCTTTGGTCTCTTTTTGTTGAGTAGCAAAGCGATCAAAAATAGCATGATCATCTATCGTCATAACCATCCAAGCCACTAAGACTAAAGGAGCCAGACCAAACAAGAAAAGACCACGCCAACCAAACATAGGTGCAATTAAACCAGCTAACATAGCCGATGAGATAGATCCAATTTGCCCGGCAATCCCATTTAAGGAAGAGATGCGCCCCATCTTCTCTGCTGGAACGATTCCAGCCATAATGGCAATGGCCACCCCATATTCACCACCGACACCGACACCCGCAATAAACCGCATCAAATAAAGGTAATGAATATCTTTAGTGAAGAAAATTAATCCAGTAGCCACCGAGAAAATGATGATCGTCCATTTAAAGACTTTGAATTTATTATAACGATCGGCCAAGACACCAAATAATAGGCCCCCTGCTAGCATCCCAAAGTTAGTAATGGTCGCAATCCAGCCCCCTTGGGTCGCTGATATGCCCAATTGAGCAATAATCGATGACATAGAGAAAGCAAGGAACATGACATTTAAATCATCGGTCCCAGAAGCGACAATCGCTGCAATTAAGGCACGTTGAGTATTTTTTGATAAGTCTTTCATTATTATTATCTCCTTTTTAATGTTTACTCTCGGTAAACGTTATTAAATAGTGAACATAAACGATTAAGCGTGAGCCTGTGACCAAGCAATCGGATCTAAGTACCATTGAGTCAATTTGTCTTCATAAGCAGCTAATTCAGGGCGTTGAACGGCTAATTTCACTAATTCTGTATAATTCGTTAAGGTCACTAACGGAAAGTCTTCTTGAGCAAAAGCATCTTTACCACTTTGTAGTAAGTAGTTAAATACAGCCACACAACCAATCACTTTGCCGTGAGCTTCTTGAACAGCATGGGCTGCATGAATCACACTCTTACCCGTCGAGATTAAGTCTTCGACCATGAGCACTCGTTGACCAGGGATCAACTGGCCTTCGATTTGATTTTGGCGACCATGCTCTTTAGCACTTGAACGCACATAAATCATTGGTAAATCAAGCAATTGAGCGATGAACGCTGCGTGAGGAATACCTGCCGTAGCCGTACCTGCCACAACATCTACCTCAGCAAAGCGTTCCTTAATAACTTGGACAAAGCCCGCTTCCACTACTTTACGAGCTTGAGGATGACTCATAATTAAACGATTATCACAATAAATAGGTGTTCGTAAGCCACTCGTCCAAGTAAAAGGCTCTTCGGGGCTTAAACACACCGCATTGATTTCTAATAATGTTTTGGCAATTTCTTGAGATAAGTTTTCCATAGTTAGCCTAACTTCCCTTCTGTATTCTTCTTAAGACGACCAGCTTGCCAATCAGCTAAAATACTTTCATAAGTGGCAACAGGATTTTCTGCCCGGGTAATAGGTCGACCCACAACAATATAATCTGATCCTAATTCAGCCGCATTAAACGGTGTGGCAATCCGCTTTTGATCATCTTTACGAACATTCCCTTGTTGCAAGCGAATCCCTGGCGTAACGGTTAAAAAGTTGTCGCCAACATGTTCTTTGATTAAGCCTGCTTCAAGCGGCGAACAAACTACCCCGTTCAAGCCAGCTTCCTGAGTTAGGTTAGCCAAGTGAAGAATATTCTCTTGCATGCCCACTCGGGATAATTGATCTCGTTCTAACATTTCTGGTGTCGTAGACGTTAATTGGGTCACGGCGATTAATAGAGGTGTTTTAGCACCTAGGCGCGTTCCGCGAACCAAGCCATTCATGGCTGCTTCCATCATATGTTTACCACCGATGGCGTGAACATTGATCATCGATACTCCTTTTTTGGCTAGGGCCATCATTGACCGCTCCACCGTATTAGGAATATCGTATAACTTAAGGTCAAGGAAAATCTCGTGTCCCATTTCGGTCAAATCTTGGATAATTTGAGGACCAGAGGCATAGTATAATTCCATCCCAATCTTCAAATTCAATTGTTGATATTCAAACTTCTTAACGAAAGCCATGGCTTCATAGGCATCCTCAAAGTCTAAGGCAATAATCGGCAATTCTTTCTTCATTTTGTCACTCCTTGTCTTGCTTTGGGCACAAAAAAACAGCTCAACACCATGTGTCGAGCTGGGAAAGTTTCAGTGTATATGAGTGTAGATACCATCCCCCTTAGGAAATGAACCTACTATCTTATTATTCTGCTACTTTCGTGTCTCTCGGACACATTTAAAGATAACCCTGTAATCATAAGGATTATAATGATAAACTAGAGTAAAGTCAACCCATAATTCAACAAAGGAGTTTCATGATGGAATTAAAAATTGGCACTCAAGCGTATTTAAGAGCAGCTGCAAGCTACATCCGTTATCAAGTTTTTGTCATTGATGGAGTCATTGCTCCTGATGACGAATTCGACGACAACGATATCCCCGAAACCTGTTATGCCGTTATGTTTGATGGCAAAGTTCCAGTTGCCACCGCTCGTCTATTGGATGAAGACGCAAAAACAGTCCGCATTACCCGAGTAGCTACTCTATCCGCTTATCGAGGTCGTGGCCTGGCTAGTCAAATTCTTCAAGCTCTTGAAGAAACGGCTCAAAGTCAAGGCTACCAAAAAGTTCTGATCCATTCGGAAATAGATGCTTTACCCTTCTATCTAAAAAACCACTATCAAAAAATCGGCATCCCTTATTATGAAGACGACCAACCCTGTCAAAGCGTTTATAAAGATTTAAAGTAAGTGAGACTCTTTCAAAAAATATAGCCTCCGTTCTCAAGGTCTAGCTTGATCTTGGAACGAAGGCTTTTTTCATATTGGGATAGCCTAGGCGCTTGCGTCCGTAATCCGTTTAGGATGAAGGACGGTCCCTTGCTTAATTGGGCTAGCTGATAAGGGCTAGAAAACCTATTTATTTTTTATTGAATCAACTTCATCAATTCTTGCATGACTTTAGGATTAGGCAACGGCATAATCTGAGTCACTTCCTTAGCTACCCCATTTACCTTGAAATGTTTAATATCATTGGTTCCCGCTACCACGGTTCGAAAACCGTGTTGTTCCCAAGCGATTTTTTGCACCTCTGGATCCAGAAGTGCCTTCTGGAACTGACGACTATCATCATTCAAACCGATGAAGACATGGCTAGACCAAACGGTCGGCGTCGGATACAAGATGACAATGTCATCTTTAATTTGATTGTAAACGTCTGGTTTACTAATTGAAAATTCAAGCAATTGACTCTCGTAGGCTGCAATTAAAGGAAAAGCACCCATCCCTTGTTGTAAGAACTGATTAAATAAATCGGCTGACGACGTCTGGCTATAACCTAATTTGCCATAAATTTGTTTCACATCATCCTTAATAGCTTCTAAATTCTCAGCGGTCACCGGCTTGTTATCATTAAGTGAGTTAGCTAAAAGACCCAAGAACATATTACCTGAGTTAGAGGCATTCGGATCGGTCGTATCGACTAAGATGTCACCATATAATTGGCCTAAGCCGATTGACTGCCATGATTTGCCTTCTTTGATGGCTAAGGCAAGTTTCTTCATATCGACATAATGAACACCATCTTTTTGGCTGACGTAACCCGCTTTCGTTAAGGCTTCAACGACGGGTTTACGAGAGAAAAGAACAATAGGCGTGTTTAGTATAATTTCGTCTACCTTAGCCTGCCCACCATTGGCTTTGAATAAATCGGCTGGAAACTGACTGGATGGGAAGAGATAATCATAGTCTTGATAGACGCCGGGTTGAACCATTTCAATTGACCCTTCCTTACGAATATCATAAGTCACCCCATATTTTTTCTTGGCAATTTTTTGGACTTCCGTGTTTTCTAACCAAGGAATCTTCTCGCCACCCACGAGCCCTCTTAATTCGACTTGTTTAGGCTGACCCTGTTGAAAGAAGAGAAAGCCTGCAATCGCCATCATGGTCACGACTAAGATTAGCGCGCCAATTAATTGAGTATTTTTCTTCATGCAATGCCCCTACTTTCTTATTTAGTGGAATCCTCTTGTTGAATCATGTCACGGCCAAAAGTAACGGTTTTTTCTAACAATTCATTCGTTACTTCTAGCTGTGAAACCGTATTTTGATAATAATCATCTCGTTGCTGTTGATAAATCTGCGATAACAACGTTAACGAACGTTGAGTGCGATCATTAACTTTCACCATTTTATCCGCCGACAAATGAATATCTTCTAACTTATTATAGTTATCCAGTACGGACAAAGTCTTAGGCAAATAATATTCAAGAAAATGCCGACTGCTAGATAAATCTTGTAAATGGCTACTCAAATGGGTCAAAATATCTTGGCCGACTGCATGAATCTGTTCGATCTGCTGACGAATGGCCTCGTGTTCAATCGCCGTTTGATAAGTGGCTATTTGCTCTAAGCGTTGACGGCTATCTAGATACAGCTGATTAAGTTCTTCATTTAAAGCCGTATGTTCTGCCATTACATCGGCTACTTTAAATTGTGGGGTTAAAATATAGGATAGGCCGAAATAAAAGCCCAAAGCCACAGGCATCACTAGCCAGATCGGCCATTTTAAAACTAATAGGCCCAATAAAAAACTAGTTAAACTTACTCCTATAGCAATTATCATGCGTTTAGTAGCTGACATATTAATTATATCCTTTCACAGATTTGAAGGCTCCGACTAAATCCTTCCGCCCATCAAAGACACGCCCATTACTTAACTCGGCTAAATGCTTGATATAGGTTTCATCCGCATCACCAAATTGAATTGAAAAAATCGGAACGTCCAAATTCATAGCCTGGTATTCTTTTGCTACCGCCTCTTCTTGGTCATAGTCATTAGCGCGGCCATCTGACAGAATGACAATCATCGGTGTATGAGTCGCAAACAAGGCTTGGTCTTGCTGAATCTGTTTAAAGACTTCCAGTAAGGCCGTATTCATCGCCGTTCCGCCAGTAGGTTCTTTCTCTTTGACCTTTTCATAAAGATCAACCATTTCTTGCCCATTTCCTTTGGCCTGAGGCATCGTTTCCACTTCACTGTTGAAAGCATAAGTTCGGGTAATGTCTTGGGGATGCCCTTGTAGTAAATATTGTTTAGCTTTATCAGGCAACATTACGTAAGACAAGGCATTTGTCAGTTGATCAACCGGTTCTCCGGCCATTGAGCCTGAATAGTCTAAGACATAATAAGTTAAAGCTGGCTTTTTGAATGAAGTTTGGTATAAGCCAAGAGCTTGTTCAATGGTCTTAGCCTCTGGTAAGCGCATGGTATTCAAGACCCGATCGGTATCTAAGCCCCATTCCTTTGGGAAAGCTGATTTATTAGCCGGACGAACGGTGTTATACACACTGCGACGTCCCGTCTTCTCGATGGCATCTTGGGCCCGATCGGCTAATAAATATTTTTGGAAGGCCAAGAAGGCCTTCTCTTTTTTTTCTTTTTGATGGTCCACATAGGCTAAAGGTGAGTCACTCATGACAATGCCTTCTTTAGGATAAACCATGTATAAAGGTTCCTTGCCTGCTTTTTTCAACTCATGATTAGTTTGAATAATCAGGGTTTCATAGTTAACCATAGCATCGTAGTCACCTTTAAGAAACAAATCCACTAACCAGTTAGATGATCCCGAAGTACGGTTGACGCCCGCAAGTAAACTTTGAATATCCTTTTGAATAGTACTATCAGCCAAGATCGTAGGAGTCAAAACTTTTTGACCACTCAAGGCCGTTAAGAAAGATAAATAAGCACTCGCACCGGAGTTAGATTGGGTCGCACTCGTCATGGCGAAGGTCATCTTCTTATCCTTGACAGCCTGTAAGATATCGCGAATCGAAGGGGCTTGCTTGGTGAAGCCTAATTTTTCAGCTTTGGATTGTTTGATACCAAACACAACCGGTGTCATGGTAATAGAAGCTTGGTGTTTCAAAATATGGTTCTTGTCTCCGAGGGTTAGCCACATGGAACTTGCTGGCCACACAGCATCATAGTCCATCTTTCCTGTTTGTAGGAGACGCATCATATCGACACTTCCCATGTAGGTCACTTCGATGGTTTGCTTTTGTTGTTTAGCGTAATCTTTCAATATCGGCTCTAAAATTTTAATTTCTGAACCTGCTAGAACTTTGAGCTTTTCGCCGCCAAAGTCGGCCACAAAATCAGCCTTAGCTACTTGGTTCTCCTCCCCATCGCTACATGCACCGATGATAAAACCCAAAGAGACTAAAAAACCAAATATGGCTAACACTTTAAGTAGTTGTTTAAACATGGCCGTCTCCTTTCTTATCCTGTTCCAAGTAATCTTCTAATTTATGTAGGGTTTGGATCGACATATTACTCACTTGAGCGTCACCCCGCCGATAGCGACTGATCATTTCACGGGTGAGACCCGTTTTTTGCGCTAAGGCATTGGCTGACATCCTAGGGTCTAACAACAAGTCGATGGCTGCCTGATTACGTTTAATCTCGTGCTTCATCGCCTTATCTTTCCTCCTTACAACTCAATATCTCCAGGAACCGTTTTTGGTGTAGCTTGACTATATTCAGCTTGGGGTTGACCAATGGATTCAACTAACGCTACTTGTAAATCAGATTCAATTTGGCGTAATTCTTTCTCAGCTTGTTGACGGTTTTGTCGGCTCGCTTCATGAATTTGGCGCGTCTCTTTCAAGGTTTCAATTAAATCTTGATTCACTTTCTTCACCGTTTCGATATCCACAATTGAGCGCTCAGCTTCTTTAGCTGTCGCAATCGTGTTTTGTTTTAGTTTAGCTGCATTTTCTTTCAACATGCGATTAGTGGTGTTTGAAATTTGTTCTTGCATGTCTAGGACTTGCCGTTGCTTATCCAAGCCTAAAGTAATAATGATCTGCGATTTCCATAAAGGAATAACGGTGGTGATGGAATCAGAGATTTTTTCAGCTAATAATTTGTCATTATTTTGAATTAACTTGATTTGTGGCGCGGTTTGGATAGCTATCGTTTTAGATATATCCAAATCGTGGATGCGTTTTTCAAAGCGATCGATTGATTCTTTATAATCATTCACTACTTGGAGAGCCATAGGATCATTGGATTGGTTAGCTTCTGCATAGAGCTTAGGCAATTCGACTTCTCTTAATTCTTTAATCTTTTCTTGACCGGCAGCGATATAGATTTGTAAGTTATGGAAATATTCTTTGTTCTTGTCATAGAGTTTGTCATACATGCCGATATCTTGAAGTAAGGACATGCGGGCATTTTCTAGTTGAGACGTAATTTTATCGATTTGTAATTCAAGGGTATTGTATTTTGCTAAGTAGCGTTCAACGGCTTTGCTAGCTTGGTTTAGGAATGGAATTTTATCTAAAAAGCTCGATTGTAAGCTAGTATCAAACTTCTCAACTTGAACGACCATATCGGTTAACAACGTTCCCACTTGTCCTGCATCTTTGGCTTTAATTTCTTGAAGGATGGTATCACTGAAGGTCGCAATTTGCTTTTGAACACTGGTCCCGTACATGGAAGTGAGTTGAGCATCGGTTAAATCAATCTTCTCTTTAACTTCTTGAACTTTAGCAAGATCTTGTTGAGTTAAACTTGATAAATCTTGCTTAGTGGCCGCTACAAGAGTTTCATTATTTTCTAGGCTAGGACTCGCTGTTTCTGTCTTCTTTGCCATTAAATCTTCTAAGCTATGATTGGCCATGTCACTATGTGCTATCTCCTTTTAGATAGCTACTCCTTCTTTTATATTCAGGTAGGGACCTACCTTGTCTTCAGTATAGTGTAAACCCAGGTTGACAACAACCGCCTAAAGTCTTATAAACCAAGGTTTACAAACTCTTAACCTAGTATTTACATATAATTTACATTAAGGACAGAAGTCTGACGTTTTACCATATTAGCACCATTCCATAAAAAATGCCCCTTGCTTGGACACGCCCAAGGCAAGGGGAAATCATGCTTGTTATTCTATTTAGCACAAAAGTTTCTTACTTTTCTTGTCGCCGCAGAACAGCCGCGATCCAATCAGGTGCATAGGCAGACGTACACCCTTTGGCTACCTTCATATCTTGATAGGCCCCAATCTTTTGAGCCGCTGCCAAAACACGTGGGCGAAAGTCTGGATAATGAAGCGCAATTTCAACCATGGTTCGGTTCATATTCCACTTGGTATACGGCAGAGCCTGGCCGAGCTTCGCTTCGATTTCAGTTAAGAGTGACTCCACTTCTGTCTCGGGAAGCTGTTTAGCTATCACTTGACGTAAACGTAAACCCCAGCCTAAACGGACCAAGCGATCTTCGTCACTCTTTAATAATTGCTCCTGCCATTGGGCAGCATCTGAGCGCTTGGCTAAGATTTTGTCACAAAATTTGTCAAGAACTAACACTGATACGTTGGGTTGAAGGGCCAAAGCAATTTCATCCTCTGCTAAATCGTTGGGTTTAAACAATTGAATGGCAACCAGTTGGGCATCTAAGTTCCCTGTGAGCCATAAGTCTTTAAAAGATAAATCCTGCCCTTGATATTTTTTGGCCATCTTACTAATATCCGCCATGCTGACGCCAAAGTAGGGTTTTGGTTCTCCATTTTTTTCATAGCGGCGAACGGTGGCTGCTTTACCCAAAGTGGCTAAATCCGTTAATAATTGTTCTATCATCACGCATTCTCCCTTCACTTCTTAGGTGCAGTATAACATATTATCAGATTGGTTTGAACGATCGCCCGTCATAGCGATCTTAATATACGAAATATCGTTAAATTTACTATCTATTTAGTGATTGATTCTAATGAATATTTCATGAAAACGTTATATTAATGCGTTTCTTTTGTGCTATGAATGAATAAACAATATAATTAACTTATTCTAATTTATAGACGAGGTGTAAAAATGAATGATTCCTATTGTCCGTCAATCCGTCAGCTTAGTCGTCTGTTCTTGGTAATCAGCCTCCTAATTGGATGCTTTTGGCCAAACGTGACTAGCTTGGCGGCTGATAATCAACCTGCCAAAGGACAAACCTTTGTCATCGCCACCGATACAACCTACGCTCCCTTCGAATTTCTCGATAGCAAAGGGAAGCTAGTCGGTATTGATATTGATATTCTCAACGCGATTGCCAAAGATCAAGGCTTCAAAGTTGATTATCGCTTCATGCCTTTCTCTTCTGGTATCCAAGCTTTAGAAAGTAATCAGGTCGACGGCATGATTGCAGCTATGGGCGTAACACCCGAGCGAAAGAAGTCTTTTGATTTTACTGATGCTCATTATCAAAGTGGAGCTATCTTCGCGGTTAACCCTAAAGCCAAGATTAAAAATTATGCGGACCTCAAAGGTAAGCGAGTCGCGGTTAAAATCGGTACGCAAGGTGCCGAGCTGGCCGAGAAATTATCTAAACAATATCATTTCAAAACGGTCAGTTTCGAAGACTCGGTTAATATGTACCAAGACGTGACTTCTGGCAATAGTCAAGCAGTCATCGAGGATCGTCCGGTCATGGCTTATGCGGTTAAAACCGGCACCATTGACCTAGAATTAATGGGACAAGAAATAGATACCATCCCGCTAGCGATGGCTGTCAACAAAGGGCAAAATCCAGCCTTGCGACAAGCCTTTAATCAAGGACTCAAAAACATCAAACAATCCGGCCAATATGATCAAATTATTGATCGCTATGTCGGTAAAGGAGCTGAAAAAACACAAGTGGATACTAGTTTATTGGGTCAATTACAACAAAACTTCCCTGCCCTCTTGGTCGGTTTGGGTCAAACATTACTTGTAACAATCTGTTCAATTATACTTGCTCTAATCTTTGGCGTCATTTTAGGTTTAATGCGCTCAAGTAAATCAAACTGGGTGAATCATATAGCTGAAATCTATATCGATATTATGCGGGGTATCCCATTGATTGTGCTTGCCTTCTTTATTTACTTCGGCATTCCCCAATGGACAGGCATCACCTTTGGTGCCCATATTGCGGGTATTGCTACCTTGAGTCTCAACGCAGCTGCCTATATCGCTGAAATCGTTCGTGGGGGAATCCAAGCCATTGCTAAAGGCCAATTTGAAGCCGGTCGCAGTCTAGGTTTGTCTAACAAGGTTACTATGCGCAAAATTGTGTTACCTCAAGCCTTTAAGATTATGGTCCCTTCATTTATTAACCAATTCGTCATCACCCTGAAAGATACGTCCATTCTTTCTGTCATTGGTTTAGTCGAATTAACCCAAACCGGTCGGGTTGTCATTGCTCGCACCTACCAATCCGGTAGTATGTGGTTAATCGTTGGCTTGATGTATATCATTATTATCACTTTCCTAACTAAGCTATCCAAACACCTAGAAAAGGAGCTAGTATAAGATGAGCGAACATAAAATTCAAGTAAAAAATCTCAAAAAAAGTTACGGCCATCATGTCGTACTTAAAGATATCTCAATGGATATTGATGCAGGTCAGGTTGTTTGCATCATCGGTCCCTCAGGTTCCGGTAAATCCACCCTCTTACGTTGCCTAAACCGGTTAGAGAAAATTCAAAAGGGGCAAATTTTTGTTAACGGCCAAAACCTAACCGATAAACAGGCTGATATCAATAAAATTCGCCAAAACATTGGTATGGTTTTCCAGCACTTTAATCTCTTCCCTCATTTGAGCGTGAAAGAAAACATCACCTTAGCTCCCTTAGAGCTAAATAAGATGAATCAAGAGGAAGCGGATCAAACGGCCATGCAACTGTTAGAAGAAGTTGGATTAGCCGATAAAGCCGATAAATATCCTAATTCCTTATCAGGTGGACAAAAACAGCGGGTCGCTATTGCTCGTGCCCTTGCCATGAAACCTGATATTATGCTCTTCGACGAACCAACCTCTGCTTTAGACCCTGAGATGGTGGGCGATGTACTTGGTGTTATGAAGAAGTTAGCCGAAGAAGGTATGACCATGGTTGTCGTTACCCACGAAATGGGCTTTGCTCGTGAAGTAGCTGATCGGGTCATCTTCATGGATGGTGGCTACATCGTCGAAGATGGTCACCCTGATCAAATCTTCGATCATCCTCAAGAAGAACGGACCCAGAACTTCCTCGAAAAAGTCTTATAAAATCAACAAAAACGTGCTAGCTGAGCTAGCACGTTTTTTATTTACATCGTTATCTTCTTGTTACCTAAAACCAAAAAATTCCCAATAGAGCTTTTGCGGATTAGCTGTCACATCCACAAGTTCGATATCATCTTCACTTAAGTGATAGTGTTCAGCCAAGGCTTCCATTAATTGGTCCATAGCTAAAGCTGATTTAAGCAAACCGCACCGTGTTACCTCATCCAGATGAACCCAACGTCCAATCGTCGAAGGCAAAGCTTGGTCAAACAACTCCATATGGTCAGACCATAACTCAACTCGATAGAAGGTCATTTTATTTGATGATTCGGCCCGCTTCTTCATGACCATATTTACAATTTTAATAAAGGGACTAATAATCATCCGCCATTCCTCCCAGCCAATATCTTTCTTACAAATAGATGCTTAATACACTGATCATCTTAGCTCATACGCTAAGTCTCAGCATCCGACTAAAGGATGATAATCCTTTTTGACTAAAATAACAATCTATTTTTGGAAATATAACATTTTAGAAACTGTTGAGAAATGCTTGATAAACTATTGAAAAAGAAGCGTTATGATGGAAACATCAAAGGAGAAGGAGTAAATAAAAATGGAAAATGTATTAGAGATTCAAGGATTGAGTCAAAAATTCGGTCACCACTATGTACTTAAAGACATTAATCTAACTATTCAAAAAGGGGACATCTACGGCTTGATTGGGCGAAATGGAGCTGGGAAAACAACCTTATTGAAATTAATCACTCAACTCTTAATCCCAACTCAAGGCACAATTGCTTTGTTTGGCTCACAAAATAGCCATGAGTTAACGCAAGCTCTTAAACAGGCTGGGTCAGTTATCGAAACCCCTGTAGCTTACGATCATCTAACCGCCAAACAAAACTTGGCTTACTACTGTAAACTTCGAGGCATTGTTAATGCCAAAGCCGTTATCCAAGAGACCTTAGAATTTGTTCAATTGGACCAGACTGGTAACAAAAAATTCAAAAATTTCTCACTTGGGATGAAACAAAAGCTTGGAATCGCTATCGCCCTATTAACCCGTCCCGATTTTCTTATCTTAGATGAACCGATTAACGGTCTCGATCCGTTAGCTATTGTCGAATTTCGTAAATTAATCAAACGCTTAAACCAAGAAAAAGGGATGACTATCATTATTTCAAGTCATATCCTAGAGGAACTCTACCAAGTAGCCAATCGATTCGGCATCATTAATGACGGCGTCCTCGTCAAAGAAATTAGCAAATCAGACTTTGATCGATTAAGCCAAGATTATATTATCTTAGAAACGAGTCAACCAAGCTTAGCCAGTCAATACATTCAAGATCAACTACATCATCAAATTAAAGTCATCGATGATCATACGATTCACATTTTTGGTCAAGCTCATCTAATTAATCCTATTATTCAAGCTCTCGTTAAAGCCGACATCCCGGTTGATGGAATTTATTATTCTAAATTAAACCTTGAAGCCTATTTCACAGATCTTGTAACGAATACTAAGGAGGAATTCACATGTTAAATGCCATTCGTGCTGATTTTTATCGTCTTATCCGCTCTAGGGGTTTTATCATCAATCAAATATTACTCTTCAGCATCCTGATTTTAACCATCGTGACCAAAGCAACCGGTTCAATTGGGGTCAAAGTCTCAGACTCTAACCTTCCCCAAACAAATCCTTTAGACCACCTTCAATGGACCAGTCCCGTTAGTGCTCAAGCTGCATCTGGGATAGCTTCCTTCCTTATTTATTTCGGCTTACCCTTATTTATCATCATCGTCGGTCATGATTTAACGAAAAAAACCTATAAAAACATTTTGACTAATGGGCTTTCTCGCTGGCAATATTTTCTGTCAAAATTTGGGGTCTTCCTCTTTATGCTTCTATTACAATTTATTTTCTACTATGGTTGTATCATGATAACAGCCGGTGTTCGAACTGGCTTTGGCCAATTAGATCAAGTATTTTGGGCTAAGTTAGCTTCGACCATTGCTTTCCAGTATCTAAATCTTTTAGCCATCTTCTCAATTGCCATGTTGATTCTTTACCTATTCTTCTCAAATGTCGGAGCTGTGATAGCCAGTGTGGTCATACCAATTGTGATGAGTATTACCTATTTAATTTATAAGAACGAGCTAATCAGTCACTTCAATTTTCAGCCCAATATCGATAGTGCATGGGGGTTGAAATTCGCTAGCCCTACTTATCTTCAATCCTGTCTAGCTTGTGTGGCAGTCATCCTGATTTGTAATAGTCTCAGCTATCTAATTTTTAAAAAGAAAGCCCTCTAATATAAAATGTAACAGTGAATAAACACTTAAGCCGTACCTCTCTTTTCATGGTACGGCTTTTTTGATAGTTATTATTTCTTCTCAATCGATAATTGGCAGATGAATTAACACACGCAAACCAGGTTGATTAAAATAAAACGAAAGGGTCCCCTTATGCAATTGAATAATTTGTTTACTAATTAGAGTTCCCATTCCATGGGATGAATAATTACGTTCTTTATGATTTAAGACTACTACCTCTTGTGGACCTATTTGACCATTGTCTTGAAGTGTTATGACTATTTCCGCATCCAAGCGCTTCATACTTACCTTAATTTCTACTTCATTATTATTGTGCATTAGAGAATTTAAAAGCAGATTATGGATGGCTCGTTTTATTAAAATCTTATCACCTAAAATATATGCATGGGTCTCTTTTAAATCAACACAAAGATTAACCATGGGATATTGATTCATAAATTCACTTAAGCAAGTCCGCATATAGGCATCCATCGCAATCCTTTTAAACGAATCTTTAGGTTGAGGGCTATCCAAGATATAAATTAAATTTAGGTTGGAGATAATTTCTTGCATATGAGCCACTTGATCATGAATCTTACTTATCGACTCATGATGACCCCCTTCTAATTCAATTTGACGTGTCTGGCTCATGATTAAGGTCAAAGGATTTCGTAAATCATGACTCACTCCCCGAATCCAATGATCACGATTCTCCCGATTCTCTTGAATCATTTGTGAAGTCCGATTCAAAGTTTCTTTAATTTCACTAAAATTCCCTTCCACATCTAAATGGATTGGTTGATATTCTTGCAAATCATTAATGGCTTGATTAATGGGAATAAGTTCTTGATCTAATCGCAAACGACTATAGTAATAAACACCAAATAAGACGCATAAAATAAAAATTAAAACACCAATACCAATAAAAAATACGCCTTTTAGAGTTTGAAACCGATAATAATTATCGGGAAATTTATCATAGACCCCTTTAGGGTAACCCAAAACTAACAACTGATTTTTGATTGGATAACAAAATACTGGATAATCTTGCAAATACCACCGAGTAAAGCGAACAATGTCATTATTTGAATAGACTTGTGGCAAATTAGTCGGTGTACGATAACTTAAACTCTTTTTTCCATTCTGATCTAAGACCATCATCCAGATTTTCTCTTTAGCGAGCAACTTTCGATTTGTATCGTTCAAAACGATTTCTTGCTTATTATTAATCAATACTGAGCTTATATGATTGGGAGAAGAGTGCTGTTGAGATTCTTGATAAAAATGATAAAAGGACAGACCCATAAATAACACTATCCCTACCGAAACAAGACCTAAAATAAGGAACATGTAGCGAATGAATAAGCGAGTAAAAGATCGTAACATGTTCATAAATTAGGCACCTCCAACTTATAACCTAGCCCTTTGACTGTCACCAAATGATCTGGTTGAGAAGGATTCAGCTCAATCTTTTGCCGAATTTTGCGAATATGTGCCATCAACGAATTATTATACCCGTCATAGGCCTGCCCCCAAACATTGGCCATCAGACTGTCAAAGGTTACAATACGATTTTTCTGATCCATCAATACTCTTAGAATAGCATATTCTTTAGCCGTTAATGGAATTTGCTCTGTCTCTTTAATCACAACCGCTCGGCTGAAATCGATGAAACAAGCAGATAATTCAACTTGATCCATTATTTGTGGATAGGTTCTGTTTAAAATTGAGGCCACACGCAAAGTTAAATCTTTTGCTTGAAAAGGCTTTACAATATAATCATCTGCTCCTAGCTCAAAACCTTGATATTGTTTTTGAATATCTGAAATAGCGGAAAGAAATAGAACCGGCATGTCAGAAAATTTTCTGATTTCTTTTAAGAGATCAAATCCATTTCCATCTGGGAGCATGATATCCAAAATAGCTAAATCAAATACCTCTTCAATTAAGCTAGCTGAAGCTTCTTGAAAGGAAGCTACCCACTTAACGGACTGGTACCCTGCTTCTGAAAGAATACCTTCTATTAATTGTCCGATTTCCTCATGATCTTCCACAACCAAAAGCTTTCTTTGATAATTTGACACGACCGATTTCCTCCCATCTACTAATCTAGTATACCACCTTCTCGCTTCCATATTTTATTTTCTAAACGATTTAAGGAGGAATTAAGGAAGAAATCAGGCTAAATTAAGGAGCTACCTGTATTCTCATAAGTGAGGTGAGGAAAATGAAAGAAATGATCAAATTTGAACATGTAATGAAACTCTATGATAAGAAACCTGTCGTCAATGTCGAGCATTTAGTGATTGAAAAAGGGCAAATATATGGCCTTATTGGGCCTAATGGCGCTGGTAAATCAACCATTATGAAAATGATTTGTGGCCTACAAGAAACAACCAAAGGTCAAGTAACCATTCAAGGAAAAGCTTATACTCATACCAATCGGCACCAAATTGTCAGCCAAATTGGTTCGTTGATTGAAGCCCCTTCTTATTATGAACATTTAAGTGGTTTCGAGAATTTAAAAATCGTTTGCCAACTTAAAAACCTTCCTATTGAAGAAGTCGACAAGGCGCTAGAAGAGGTAGGTCTTAGCCAACATAAACACAAAAAAGTAAAGAATTACTCATTAGGTATGAAACAGCGGATTGGTATTGCCATGGCACTGATTGGTCGGCCTCCTCTTATTATTTTGGATGAACCGACTAACGGTCTCGACCCTCAAGCCAAAGAAGAAATCCGGCATTTAATCCGTGATTTGCCCGCTAAATATGGATCGACGGTGATGGTTTCCTCTCACGCCCTCGATGAAATTGAACGTATGGTGACTCAAATTGGCATTATTGGGCAAGGAAAATTACTTTACCAAGGTACCATCGACAACTTTAAACAACATCAAAGTCGAGCTATCCTCATGAGAACTTCTGATAACCAATTAGCTGCTTCTATCATGGGCATTCCAAACGTCATTATGACAGATGGTGCAATAAAATTCTCTTATGTGGATGATAACCAAATCGCTAGTTATCTCAAAAAACTGGTCAAAGCGAATATTGAAGTCTATCGAATCTATGAAGAACATAAGAGTCTTGAAGAATTATTTATCGAGTTTACTCATGACTTAACCTTAACAGGAGGGAGAGTCCTATGATCACCGCATTACGCAAAACAGAAAGACAAAAATATTCTCTCATTCAATTCGGAGCTGTTTATCTTATTATTACGGGAGTTGTGGTCGGAATCTCCCTCATTTCATTAAAACAAGGTATTCAAAACAAATTGATTTGGTTTTCAATAATGGATTCCTTTGCTTTTATTCAGCTCATTATAGCTCCTCTATTAATTGCTTCTCTATATAGCTTATGTGTACAAGTGGAAGCTAAACATAATATGTGGAAAGTCATTAAATCAAGTGGTGCTAGCCTCAAATCACTTTACACCATAAAATTTTGGTATATCCAAAAACAATTGATTCTCTTATACACCATTCAAATAGGTCTCTTATTGGTTGCCGGTAAGGTATTTGGGATACAATCGCCACTGCCTTGGACTGATATCGCGATTTTTTATCTCGGCGTCTTACTCATTAACTTTGCACTCAGTAGCATACATTATTATCTGTCCTTAAAATTTGAAAATCCCTTAATCGGACTAGCTGCCGCTGTCTTCGGTTCGTTAACCGGCATTGGCATCACTCTTATTTCAAAAATGGTTGGATACCTTATTCCTTACTCTTGGTATTCAATATTACTGCGGATAGAACATATAGTTGTTAACGGCGAATTTACTAAGAAACTGTCGCTCCCATCCTTCTATCCGTTGATAGCAGGTTTATTATTAGGCCTAATTTTCTATTATTTAGGCAAACAAGTGGAGGTGGAAGCCTAATGAATTTATATAAAGCAGAGCTTCAAAAACTAAAACGATCGAAACTATGGCTACCTCTGCTTCTCTTGCCTTTATTAGCCATCAGTTATGGCGCCATAAACTATACTTTCAATAAAGAAATTCTAACAAGAGAATGGATTAGCCTTTGGACCCAAGTATTCCTATTCTATGGAGCCTTCTTTTATCCCTTTATTATCGGATTGATAGCTGCTCTCGTTTGGCACAATGAACATAAGAAAAACGGCTTACGCCTCATCTTAAGTAGCGCGTATACCTTTAAGCAAATCATCACAAGTAAACTCCTAGTGATCTTTAGTTTATTAACTGGTTTACAAATATATTTTCTAATCTTATATTATCTGGTTGGCAGTTTTATGCATTTTAAAACGCAAGCCCCCTTTGACCTGATTGCTTGGTTAGGACTTGTAACCCTCTTATCTCTTGTCCAAGTTGCTTTACAATCCTTTCTCTCTTTGCGAATCAAAAATTTTTCCGTCCCCGTACTCCTAGCTTTAGTCTACGGATTAACTAGTTTTATGGCCTGCGCACAAAATAAATTACCAGAGTTACCTTATTTACTTGGCTCTGCCAAACTCTCTTTAGCCATGAATAATGAATTTCCTAATATTCAGTTTAACTTGATTGAATGGGGTAAATTGTTTGGCTGGGCTTCTGTCCTAACCATCATCTTGGTCACTTTACAAATAAACTACTTAAAAAAATTAACCCATTAAACAAAATCCCCGCCCAGAGCTTTGGGCGGGGATTTTGTCTTATTGTATGTTTATTGGCCAAGAGGCTTGGATGGTAAAATTCGGTTCCTGATAAGTCAATTCTAGTTGACCTCCCGTTAAGTGAACAAGTTGTTCGGTGATATAGAGGCCTAAACCTGAAGATTTCTCGCTTGAAGATAAATCTTCCGCATAAAAGCGCTGGGTCAGTCTTGTTATGTTGACTATCGGTGTCTTGCTTTTATTTTTTACTTGCAAATAGACTCGACCTTGATGACAGTATAAATGAATCCGAACAAAGTCACGCCCATGTTTAGCTACATTACCCAAAATATTCTGCATAATCCGTTCTAAAATTTGGGGATCATTTTCAATTTGAATCCCTTCTTCTAAGTCTAATTCTACCTGCAAATGGAGTCGCTGATAGGTATCATAGAAGCTTAAAGTTTGTTCGCCTACTAATTGTGAAAACGAGAATCTTTGTTTAGCTGGCTGAACATTTTGTTCTAATAAATTTTGATACTCTAAAAGATATTCGAGTCGCTGTGAAACACGCCCTAAACTGTCATCAATCTTAATTAGTTGAGGATTGTCAGGGTCGTCTTTCAAAAGTTGTTTGGCATAACCCCAAGAAACCGTTAGCGGAGTCCTAATATCATGCGAAATATTATGGATGGTCTGGTCAAGCATTTGACGCTCTTGTTGATAGAGAGCTTGGCTTTCTTCCATTTGAGTGAAAACATCATTATACGCCGTGATTAGTCCATCCATGAAGCCGATTCCTTGTTTGTTCAAAATAGCCACCCTTGATTGGCTAGCCAGTTTATCTTGAATAGCTTGAGTTAACTGCCTGATGGCACGGCGTATCAAATACAGATAAATAACCATAATCAGAATAATGGCGCTTAATAAATATAAAATCATGATGATTGCCACTCCTTCAAGCGAATCCCTAAGCCCCAGATGGTTTCAATGTATTCGTGACAATCGTCTACCTCTTTGAGCTTCTTCCGCAGATTACTCAAGTGAGCATTGAGGGTATTATCCCCGGGCAGATAGACATCCTGCCATATCTGTTCATAGAGTTTTTCTTTAGTAAAAATTTGTTTAGGATGATCGAGTAAAAGCTGAAAAATATCATATTCTTTCTTGCGTAAACTTACTTGACCCAAAGGACCTGACACTGTAAAGGTCTGAGAATCTAATTCAATATGCCCATACTCTTGTCGTTTAGAGCCGGCTAGTTCTTGACTCATAGTCTGACGTAATTGAACTTGAATCCGGGCTTTTACTTCATCCCCATCAAAGGGTTTGGTAATGTAATCATTCGCGCCATTTAGCAAGTATTGGGTAACGGATTGCTTATCGCCGATGGCTGTAATCATGAGCACCGGAACCTGACTACTTTGACGAATCTCCTGAAGAACTTGACCCCCATCTTTGCCAGGCAACATGATGTCTAACAAGACTAAATCAAAGATTTCTTGCTTAAATAATAAAGTCGCTTCTGTACCTGAATAGGCCTGAATCACTTGATGTTCTCCAAGTAATAAGTTCTTAAGAATCTCATTAATATCTTCGTTATCCTCAACCACTAATATCTTTGCCACACTACTCACCCCTTCTCATTGCCTCTATTATAGCATTCTCCTTGATTAGCCTCTATAGCAAAAAAGCCGCGACCCTCAAAAGGGTGCGGCTTTAATTTTTGGCTTAAATTAAGCTTTATTTGAAGAACCGAAGATGTCCATTGTTTCTTTGGTTACTTTTACAATCGCTTCGAAACCTGGTTTGATAATCTTACGTGGATCGTAAACTTTATCATCCGTGTTTAATTTTTCGCGAACAGCTTTAGTCCATTGTTGTTGTAATTCAGTGTTAACATTGATCTTAGCGTGTCCACGTTCGATTGCTTTCTTGATTTGGTATTCAGGGATGCCAGATCCTCCGTGTAAAACTAATGGAGCATTGGTTGCTTCAGAGATAGCTAACATTTCGTCAAAACCTAATACAGGTTCACCTGCATAAGTTCCGTGAACAGATCCTAAAGCAGCAGCTAAGCAGTCAACGCCTGCTTCTTTGACCATACGAACACATTCGTCAAGGTCAGCATATTTAACACCACCAGTTACGCCGTCTTCTACACCACCGACAGTGCCGACTTCTGCTTCAACAGACACACCTTTAGGGTGAGCATAAGCCACAACTTCTTTAGTCATGTCAATGTTTTCATCGATTGGGAAATGAGAGTGGTCAAACATAACGGATGAGAAACCAGCATCAATATATTGTTTACATACTTCAACAGAAGAACCATGATCTAAGTGTAAAGCTACAGGAACTGTAATGTCCATTGTTTCTAACAAAGCATTAACCATTGCTGAAACAACTTTAGCGCCACCCATGTATTTACCTGCGCCTTCAGAAACACCCAAGATAATTGGTGAATTATTTTCTTGAGCAGCTGTCAACACGGCTTGGGTCCATTCAAGGTTGTTGATATTGAATTGACCAACTGCATAGTGTTCTTCTTTGGCTTTGTTCAACATTTCTGTCATACTGACTAAACGACTCATCATTAATTTCCTCCTTATAACGTTACCGTTATTTATTCGATGCTTCCATTATACTCTTCTTTACTGACTTACGCTAGTTTTCTTAATGAAAATCTTGTCTAGTCAATCATTAATTCTAGACAACTAGTTTTGTCCGCGTTTATGCAGAATGCTAGCTGAAACAAAGCCAGCAAATAATTTTTGTGGACGGTTAGGACGAGAGATGAATTCTGGATGGAATTGAGAAGCGATGAAGAATGGGTGTTCTGGTAATTCAATGATTTCAACCAAACGATCATCTGGACTAACACCTGAAAAGACCATACCTTTATCAGCTAATGCTTGACGATACTCATTATTAAATTCGTAACGGTGACGGTGACGTTCTTCAATAACATCTTGATCATCGTACACTTTGCGTGTCAAACTACCTTCTTGTAATTTACATGGGTAAAGACCTAGACGTAAGGTACCACCCATTTGAGCCACATCATTTTGATCGGCCATTAAATCGATAATATTGTGTGCGCAATCTGGATTTTCTTCCGCTGAATCGGCTCCTTCTAAGCCAACGACATTTCGAGCAAATTCGACACAAGCTAATTGCATACCTAAGCAAATACCTAAGAAAGGAATCTTATTCTCCCGAGCATAACGAATAGCTGAGATCTTACCGTTGACACCACGGTGACCAAAACCACCCGGTACTAAGATACCATCCACATCGGCTAAGTAGTCCGCCGCATTGGCATCCGTCACTTCTTCCGCATCAATCCACTTAATATTGATATCAGAATCGTACATATAACCGGCATGTTTTAAGGCTTCTACGACAGATAAATAAGCATCTGGTAAAGACACATATTTACCAACCAAACCAATAGTGACAGACTCTTTCAAGTTAAGAACCAATTTTTCTAATTCTTTCCAATCAGTCATGTCCGCTTCCGGTAAATCAAGACCAAAATGTTCTAAGACTAGGTCATCCATTCCTTGTTCTTGTAAACTTAATGGAATGGTATATAGAGTTTCAACATCGCGTGATTCGATAACGGCGCGCTCATCTACATCACAGAAAAGAGCTAGTTTTTGTTTAATTGATTGAGCTAATTCTTGTTCAGTCCGCACAACCAAAATGTTAGGTTGAATCCCAAGCGAACGCAATTCTTTAACACTGTGTTGGGTTGGCTTAGTCTTCACTTCACCTGCTGCTTTTAAATAAGGAATCAAAGTCGTGTGAATGTACATCACATTATTAGCACCCATATCGGCTTTCATTTGACGCAAAGCTTCAAGGAATGGTAAGGACTCAATATCCCCTACAGTTCCCCCTACTTCAGTGATAACCACATCTGCATCGGTTGTTTCGCCGGCACGCATGATTTTTTCTTTAATTTCATTGGTAATATGAGGAATGACTTGAACGGTCGCACCCAAATAGTCTCCACGACGTTCTTTCTTCAAGACTTGCGAATACACTTTACCTGTTGTTACATTGGAGTATTGGTTTAAGTTGATATCAATAAAGCGTTCATAGTGGCCTAAGTCTAAATCGGTTTCGGTCCCATCATCGGTCACAAACACTTCTCCGTGTTGATAAGGACTCATGGTTCCTGGGTCAACGTTGATATATGGATCAAACTTTTGAATGGCAATCTTCAAGCCCCGATTCTTTAATAAACGCCCCAAAGAAGCCGCTACAATCCCTTTACCAATCGAAGATACTACGCCACCTGTTACAAAAATATATTTTGTCACTAATCTCACTCCTCTATAATTATTGTCAGGTTGTTTTCCGCTTAAAAATAAAAAAATTCCCCATTCCATTTGGAACGGGGAGCGATAAAAACGTCTGTACCCATAGCTGAGCTAGGGTGCCCAAGAAAGATATTACTTGAATTTGGCTCATTCGTCAAGGAGAAGCTGGAAATCCTTTTTGATTTTGAATCCCAAATCGGTTCTCATCGAGTTTTCTCTAGTTGCCTTTTGACACTATTTTTCAAGTTATCATAGGGGAAGGGTAATAACAAAGGCTTTAGTGTACGGAGCTTCCAGGCTAATAAGCCTTAAGTGACCTTGATGTTGGTCCACAATTCGTTGGCAAATGGCTAAACCTAAGCCGGATCCTGTCTCGTTGGTCATCGAACGTGCCGAATCTTTTTTTACATAAGGTTGAACTAAATAGTCCAAGTCTTCCGACTTCAAGTCTTGCCCATCATCGGCAATTAAAATTTGAGCCTGTGCAGACTGCCTCTTAGTCGAGACTTTCAAGCGGCGGCCTTTTGCATTATGATAGCAGACATTCAAGACAATATTTTCAATTAAGCGATAGATATTTTGATAAGAAGCCTGAATTTTAAGCTCTTCATGAGTAAAATCAAGCTCTAACTGAACCTGATAGCTTTCTAAGGTATCATAATGATCGGCCAAGACCTGACTAATCACTTCATTTAAATAAACTTCTTGAGTCGTTAGGGACAAGTCATCTTGACTGGCTAACTTCGTATAGGCCGTTAATTGATCTAAGCGATTGGTGATAGTATCAACCTTAATGCGTAAGCGGTCATAGACCGATTGACGCTGATTTTCTTCAACTTTCTGATCCTTTAAGGCAGTCGCATAACCCTTAATCGCGGTCAAAGGAGTTTTTAAATCATGAGTAATCGATGCAAAAAGCAGATTATGCTGCTGGATTTGTTGGCTGACTTCAAAATGAATGATATGGTCTAGCTTTTTAATAAAATAAAAGGTGACCAGAACCAGCCAGGCAATATCTACCCCAATGTTTAAGATACCAATCACAGTAAAAGGCATAGACCAGTCCGGATATTGTCTAAGCCCAATTTCAAAGAGACTGTCAATTAAAACACTCACTGACCGCAAGACAATGACCGTGATGATAAACAAACGAATAATAGCTTGTCGAGTTTTTTTCATAATTTCCACCTATATCCGATGCCACGAATGGTTTCGATATGGTCGACGCCCAGTTTATCGCGTAGTCGACTAATCAAGACCCGTAAGGAATTATCATCCTCTAAATAGGTTTGCTCCCATGCTTGTTGATACAACTGCGCTTTGGTAAAGACCCATTTTGGATGTTCCATCAGTGTCTTAAGGAGCACACACTCCACCGCTGTTAAAGGGTAGTCTTGATCCGAAACCGTCACTGTCACCCGATCTAAATCCAATGACACGTCACCCAAGCGAATGACATGAGCGCGCTCTAGCCGACCTATGCGGGCCCGAACTTTAGCCACAACTTCGGCTGGTTCAAAGGGCTTGGTGATGAAATCTTCGGCTCCTATTTCATAACCCTTGAGTTTATCCTCCAAATGATTCAGAGCCGATAAAATCAGGCAAGGAAAATCATAGTCGGCTTTAATCCGTTCAATAAGCTGATAGCCATCCAATCCCGGCATCATAATATCGACAATCGCCAAGTCAATCGTCTCTTTTTGAACAATTTCCCAAGCTCTTTGACCGTCTTGAGCAAGATGAATTTCCCAGTCTTCTTGCTGTAGATAGAGAGAGTATCTCTAAGATAGCCGGTTCGTCATCACATATTAATATCTGATAGCCCGTCATTCACTTGCCCCCTTCCTAATTAACCCCTATACATTTGGAAAAATAAGACCGCTGCCATACTTAAACTTGGAAGAATGGCTGCTAATAGATCTTTTCTCCGATTTTGCTGCTTAGCCTTATTATATACCTGAAAGAGCAGATTCGTTAAGATGAGACCCGCACAAAGCCCATTGATTATCCCCCAAAATTGAACACTGGCTGCCTGATAGGTCTGAACAATCTGCCAGTAAAGGAAAATACCGCCAATCATCATCGCTGCTAGATGAGCACTTAAGTTAGCCCAGTTATAAAGTGAACTTGGTCGGCGAAGAATCCTTTTATAAATGGCCCGGCCCAACCAAAAGAGCCCAACTAACACATTCAATACTAAAACTAACAAGAGAATCACGGCCGTTCCGATTTCCCACCAAGGTAATTTTTGATAGTCGGTCGTATACGATTCAAAGCCCTGATTATCCGCCTTTTGGAACATTAAGAAGGCTAGACCATTACCTGAATCTTGCAGATAAGCTCGGTGGCCCAAACTAATCACTTTAAAATCAACAAGGGGAATCTTAAATTCTCCTGACGTCGCTGTTTTTTGGATGGGCATTAAACTCGACATATATTTAAAGAGACGACCAAACCCCTGTTCAATCGTTCTTCGCGGTGCATATACACCAGAAATATCTGCCCCTTCCCCTTTCTTGCTCGGATAAGCCCCGTACAGTAAAGTCGCTAGACCATAATTATAGGTCGTTTCACCTACTTCATTGGTCATGACCGCATAGCCCGTCTTTGATTGAGGATCGAACCAAAAAGCCGAAGAAAAACCTTGGGTATTTCCCCCATGTCCGATTAATTTTTGACCAGGATCGATAGACCAGAGACCATGGAAATTGCGGCCCAAATCCGTTTGACTATAGGTGGAACTTGCTTCTTGAAAGGCTCTCAGACTTTCCGTTTTTTGGAAGAGAGGTGACGTCTTAGCCGTAAACTGACTGGCAAATTTGCCAAAGTCTCCAATCGTTCCGGTGCAAGATCCTGCCGGATATAAGCCAATATAAACCAGACTAGACCCCAGATTTTCATGATTTTCCTGACTCAAATAGTAGGTTTGCATCTTGTTTCGCTGCTTAGCTACAAAGGCATTGTCTGACCAATCTGCTTTGGCCGATGTATGAGTCATCGCTAATGGCTGAAAAATATGGTCTTTGACATACTGATAATATGGCTGGCCACTCTGTTCTTGAACAATATAAGCCGCTAAAGCCGTCGACCAATTACTATAGGCCGTAACCGAGCCAGGCTGATAGATTTGCGCCGGTTGGCTGGAAATCAGTTGGTCCTTTAAACTGGGGATGTCTTGTTTATGACTGTACTCCACTTGATAGACCGTTTCTTGAAAGCCTGCTTGGTGATTCATCAAATCTAAAAGGGTAAAGTCTGCTTTAAAGTGCATTTTGGCTTTGAAATCGGCCGGTAAATAGTCGAGAGCAGACTGACGGAGATCTAATTTACCTTGTTCAACTAATTGCATGATGGAGACCCAGACCAAGGCTTTCGAGACCGAACCCCATTCATAGACTGAATCGGGACTTACTCTACGTTGCTTGTCCATATCTTCAAAGCCATCTTGTTTTTCCAGAATAATTTGGCCTTCCTTAAAGAAGACCATCGAAACAGAGGCGGTGCTCGCTCGTCTTTGATCCATAAATGTCTTTAATTTACTTTCCAAAATGTCCTTAGAAAAATCGGCTTCAGCTTGTACGGCTGTCATTCCCATACCAGAAAATAGATAGACACCCATCATCATGACCAGTAATAGTTTACGATAACTTTTCATAACTTTTCCTCCTTACCTATTACTTTCAGTATAAAAGGTCAAGATTAACTGAATATTAATTCTCCCAAATGCCAGACATTTTTTAAAATCGAAGACCTAATCAAAACACTCATCCTCACTATAGTTCTATTATTTTTGATTCGGTTTGCAGAAAAGCAAAAAAGCCGGCCCTAGGGCCGGCTTTTGCTATTATTCGTCTATTTCATCATCTGAATAGTCATCTTCAAGAACTTCTTCTTCCTCTTCGTCAGCAAATTCATCGTCTTCTTCGAGTTCTTCTTCAAGTTCTTCATCTAAGTCGATGTCTTCAGTATCAAACTCATCAAGATCGCTAGCGTAGGCAGTTAGTTCTTCATCTTCTTCGTCATCTTCAACTTCTGGAATCACTTCAAGACCGACTACCACTTCTGGTGTATCATCTTCATCATCTTCCGCATCATCAAAGATTTCTTCATCTTCAACATAATCGTCACTATCTTCAGGGTCATCATCGTTGTAGTCAATCATATCATCACCTTGAGAGAAGGCATTGTATTTACGTTTCTTACGACGACGGCGTTCTGGAATATCTTCATCATCAATAGAAGAGATAATTTCTTCATCAATGGCATCAATCGCATACCAAGCCCGTAAGCCCCAACGATTTTCGCCTAAAGAAATGAAACGTCCATCAATATTTAAGTCTGTATAAAAACGAGCCATACGATCTTCTAATTGGCTTTCAGATAGTTGTAAAAATTCTTGAATTTGAATCAGTAAGTCGGTGAAGTTTACAACATCGCCTTGCTTTTCTAACATGGCATAAGCAACTTCAACCATTGACAATTCAGCTAAATTTTGCCCTTTAAATTGTTCTAATTCCATCTTGCCACTTCCTTTTCTCGAGTACTCATATATATTACCGATTTAATCCTCATAAATCAATTGAAAATCATAGTTTCCCAACTTTTCTTGACCCAAGTAAAGTTCATAGGTCAGCCTCACTTGACCACTGTTTGCCTCTTGTTGCCAAGTTAGGTCTTGGGTAACGACTTGAAGCTCCCAGGTTCCTTGGGGAGTGGGATATAGACACTCAGTCGTCTGAGCGATATTAAAGGCCAAGCGTGTTTGACCCTGATGAATCGTTGCATAAGCTGGTGTTTGTTTATCAACCTTGATTTCTTGTAAGCCATGGGGACCTTGATAAGCCAGTTTGAAATAGGTATTTAAATCCCATAATTGGCCTGTCCCTTGCCACTGCCAGCGATCTTTTGTCCCATCATGAGCATAGACAATGGACTGGTTAATCTTAATTTGAACGGTAGTATGTCGCATAAGAACCTCACTAACTTAATCTCTACTTACTATTATAAGCTAAAATTTGTTATAATTATACTGAAAAATTCTGTAAAGGAGCGGCAACATGTCCGACTTGAGCTCTAGCTACCCCAATCGTTGGCTTTTATTTGACCACTCAAAATCTCACCTACAGGCCAGTCAGGCTTTAGCCTACGAAGATGCTCTGATTCGCTGGCTGCCTCAAATCAATCAAACCGATGGCTGCCAAGGCCAACGCAGTATCTTGCATTTATATCCGTTGGAGCAGCCTACGGTCTTACTAGGAGCTAAAGATAGTCGCTTGAGCCAGTTTAAGGAAGGAATCCACTTCTTAAATGAGGCTGGCTATCAGACCTGTTTACGACCTCATGGTGGCTTAGCCGTCGTCTGCGATCCAGGAGTAACTAACTTTTCTCTAATCCATGATCAAAGCCAGCTTCCCCTCTCCATCGACCAAGCCTACGAGCAAATGGTCGACTTAGTCAGCCGCTTCTTAGCTGGCTATGGTTTACAGGTTCAAGCCTATGAAATCTCTCAATCTTATTGCCCGGGACGTTATGATTTAGTCGTTGAAGGTCGTAAGATTGGTGGTTTGGCTCAGCGCCGCTTTAAAGATGGGGTTACATGCGCGGCCTACCTTAGTGTCACCGGCCCACAAGATAAGCGAGCTGACTTAATCAAATGCTTCTATCAAATCGGCCAAGCAGATGCGTCTTACCCAAACGTTGAGGCCCAAGTGATGGCTAGCTTAAGTGAGTTTATCCCTCAACCATTTAGTGTAACTGACTTTAATCAACAATTGATCCAATTCTTAGCCCAAAGCTCTTTACTTGATCTGAGACCGAACGTCAATTCCACTTTACAAACCCTTGTCAATCAAATGGAAGCCAAAATTCAAGCCCGTAATACATTTAACCCATAATGGAGGCCCTTATGAATCGCATTGAAGCTCTAGCTCAAAAAGAAAAGTTAAGCCGCGAGAAAGTCTTTCGCGATCCCGTCCACGATTATATTCATATCCAAGACCAAATGATTTTGGATTTAATAGATACTAAAGAATTTCAGCGTCTACGCCGCATCAAACAACTCGGCACCTCATCTTACACTTTCCATGGAGCTGAACATTCACGTTTCAACCATTCTCTTGGTGTTTACGAGATTACCCGCCGCATTGTCGATAAATTCGCTCGCTCGTATGCTTCCCAGGATCCCTACGATGGCCTCTGGCAGACACAGGAACGGATGTTGGTGCTCTGTGCTGCTCTCTTGCATGATATCGGACACGGACCCTTCTCCCATACCTTCGAACAAATCTTCCATACCGACCACGAAGCCCTTACTCAAGCCATTATTACCTCACCGGAAACAGAAATCAACCGGGTTTTACGCCGCTTTGGCGATGAATTTCCGCTTAAAGTAGCTAGCGTCATCAACAAAACTTACGAAAATAAACAAGTTGTCCAATTGATTTCGAGTCAACTAGACGCTGATCGCATGGATTACCTTTTACGGGATGCCTACTATGCTGGCGTTTCCTACGGTACCTTCGATATTACACGGATTTTGCGCGTCATTCGCCCCTTCAACAAGCAAATCGCCTTTGATTTTTCTGGCATGCATGCGGTAGAAGATTATATTATCAGTCGCTACCAAATGTATATGCAAGTCTACTTCCACCCTGTTTCTCGAGGTATGGAAGAAGTGCTTCAAAGTCTGCTTGCTCGGGCCAAACACTGCTATCTCAATCATCCTGATAAAATGAAAACGCCAATTGGCCTCTTAGAACCCTTCTTGATGAATAAATGGCAACTGCAGGATTATCTAAGTCTAGATGATACCATTCTCAGCTCTTATTTCACCCACTGGTTACGCGAAGACGATGCGATTCTGGCTGATTTGGCTTACCGCTTCCTTAATCGCAAATCCTTCAAGTCGATTCTGACTAATAACGATGAGAAAAATCAACTTGAAATTGCTTTGCGCAATGAACTCTTCAAGGCTGGCTTTGATCCAAAATACTATCTTTCTGAGAATTCTAGCTTCGACCTTCCTTACGATTATTACCGACCTAACCATAGCAATAGTAAGATTCAGATTGAGTTAGTCACCAAAACCGGTCAAGTGGTGGAATTGTCCCAAGTTTCCGCTTTAGTTCACTCCTTAGCCGGTAAGACCAACGGTGATCACCGCCTCTACTTCCCACGAGAATTATTTGAATTCCTCTATCAAATTCCAGCGGATCAACTCAATGAAGATCAGCGCATGATTCTGGTCGCTCATGCCAATGAACGCAATGACGTCACCCATATCCAGCAACGTCTATTCTAATCTTCCCATAACTACTTACAAAAACCGCTCCACCAGATAAGAAATTAGCTCTTATCTGGTGGAGCGGTTTTTTCGGTTCAGAGAACAGGCTAACTCTTATTCCCAAGCAGCCAAGTCGCTTCCCTTACTTACTTCTAATAATTTTTTCTTCACAGCTTCAGTTTGATAGATGGATAAGACTTTTTCAAGGACCTTACGGTCTTTGTTGCTTTTGTTAACTGCGACCACGTTCTTATACTCATCAGGCAAACTCTTTAAATCTTTAGCATCGATAAAGATAGCGTCTTTCAACGTTAAACCATTATCAATAGCAAAGGTATTATTGATGGCCGCTGCATCCACATCACTTAAAGAATTAGGAATTTGAGCCGCATCTAATTCTTCAAATTTCACTTGCTTAGGATTTTTTGTCACGTCCTTAACGGTTGGTAAAATACCCGCTTTGTCATCAACTTCAATCACTCCTGCTTGTTCAAGAGCTAGTAAAGCTCGACCTCCGTTCGTTGGGTCATTAGGAATAGCAATCCGTGCTCCTTTAGCTAATTCATCTAAGGATTTAACTTTTTCAGAATAAATTCCTAGCGGTGTTACATAGGTAAATCCAAGTGGTTCCAATGTTCCCTTATTTGCTTTATTCCAATCTTCAAGATAAGCAATATGTTGGAAAGCGTTGATATCTAATGATCCATCTTGCAAAGCGACATTGGGTTGAACATAATCGGTAAAGAGCACGATATCTAAACGAATACCCGCTTCTTTTTCTGCTTTTTTCGCAACAAAATCCCAAACTTCTTCTTCCGCATCCGATACAACGCCGATTTTAACCGTTTGTCCATCAAAGGGTTTATCAACAGCTTGCACGCTATGTGGAGCTTTAACCAGTCCGGCAGTCAATAACGTTGTTGCGAGGAGGGTTTTAACAAAGTGTTTAGTCATTTGAATTCCTTCTTTCTATTATTTATGGTGATGTTCTGCCGCCTTAATTAGGCGGTTAAAGATCAATTGGGACACAGCAACTAACAACAAAATCAAAAGCGTCGACACTATAATGATATCCATTCGGTTACGATTATAACCGCGGGCAATGGCCATGGTCCCTAAACCACCCCCACCAACTGCCCCCGCCATTGCGGTTAAGCCAATGACATTGATGACTGTTGAAGCGGATACTCGAAGTAAAGCAGGTAAGCCTTCACGTAGATAGACCCGGATGATAATGTCCATCGGCGATAAGCCCATAGCTTGAGCCGCTTCGATGACACCCGGCTTCACTTCTAATAAAGCAATCTCGACTTGACGAGCAAAGAAGGGCACCGTTCCAATGACCAAAGGAACTAGAGCAGCTGTTGGCCCAATCGTATCGTGGACAATGAGACGAGTTAAGCCACTTAATAAGGCAATCAAAATGATAAAAGGAATCGAACGGAAAATATTAATCAAATAATCCAACACTTGATAGAGACCCCGGTTTTCCCACAAGCCTCTAGGAGCGGTTACCACCATTAAGACGCCAATCACTAAACCGAAAAAGCCCGCAATCACAGCTGTCATGCCTAACATATAGACGGTTTCCCAGATGGCTTCATAAAATTTATCCAAATCGCGCATCACATGCGGCATCCACTCTTCTAAGATTGATAAGAAATCTAATAACATCTTATTGTCCCTCCTTTTCCTTGATTGCTTCTTGTGGGTCTAAAATCTTCACTTGAATGCCTTCCTTGGTAAGAAATTCAACGGCTTGGACTAAATTCTCTAATTGTCCAGAGAAAGAGACGAGTAAGTTACCCACGGGTGTATGTTCGATAATCTCGATATGGCCACTTAAAATATTGGTTTCAATGTTAAACTGTTTGGTTAGTCGAGCCACAAAAGGTTCCATAGTGGCTTGCCCAATATAAGTAATTTGGGCGATTTGGCCTGGGGCATTGGCTCCTTGTTGGGCCACATAATCAAAGACTGTCTTCAACTCTTGATCTAAATGGGTTGCCGCTTGAATAAACTCTTGGGTCAAGGCTTGTTGCGGATTGGTAAAGACCTCTAGAATTGGACCTTGTTCAATAATGCGCCCATTTTCCATAACAGCCACTTTATGACATAAATCTTTGACAACGGCCATTTCGTGGGTGATGACCACCATAGTGACTCCCATTTCTTGGTTAATGCGGCGCAATAAAGCCAAAATATCCTGAGTTGTCTTCGGATCTAAGGCACTGGTGGCTTCATCACATAGCAGAACCTCTGGGTCGTTGGCTAAGGCGCGGGCAATAGCCACCCGTTGCTTTTGTCCACCCGAAAGTTGGTCGGGATAACCCTTGGCTTTATCCGCTAGGCCAACCAAATCTAAAAGAGCGTTCACTTTATCAGCAATCTGGCTTTTAGTTAGTGAAGAGCCTTTTAAAGGAAAAGCGACGTTATCAAAGATCGTCCGCGATTCCATTAAGTTAAATTGTTGGAAAATCATGCCGATTTTCTTGCGGGCTTGGCGCAATTGGCTAGGTGTTAAAGCCGCCAAGTCTTGACCAGCGACAAGAACTTGTCCTTGAGTAGGCACTTGTAAGAAGTTAATTGTCCGGACTAGAGTTGATTTACCCGCGCCAGAATAGCCCACAATTCCATAAATTTCACCTTTTTTTACTTCTAACGATGCATTTTCAACGGCTACGATTTGGCGCTGACCTTGCTTAAATTTAACTGAGACATCGGTTAATTGAATCATCGCTTACTTCCTTTCTTTCTTTAAATAATCACATAAAAAAAACTCCCATCCCTCAAAGGACGCGAGTTGTTCATCATCTGCGTGGTACCACCTTATTTTGTTATCTCATCACTGACATAACCTCTTACAGTACGGCAACTGACATAATCAGTCATAATACTGTGGCTTTTTAACGGTAGCTCCCGTTCATTCTTATTGCTCAGCATTCAGAATGACCGCTCAGTGGCCATTTTCAATTCTTCTTTCTTGACTCACTTTCACCAAACGTGAGCTCTCTAGGCAAGTCCCAAGAATCTACTTTCCACTTCTTTGCGTTTCCTATACGTTATATGCATACTATCATGAAGGATTTGCCCTGTCAAACAAAAAATGATGATTTAATGAGAGAAATTCACAGACAACTATGCTACAATTATTTTAGCCTCGGTGATAGGTTCCAAGCAAGCGCGACCCCGTCACCGCTACCGAGCAAGGAACCCTTGGTTTCTGCTCAAACTTCTAGACTATATTAACTAAAGGAGTCAGATTATGCCATTTATCCATATTGAATTAGTAGAAGGTCGCAGCCTTGAAGCACGTCAAGCTATGGCCCACGAGGTTATCGATGTGGTAGCCAAGCATACCGGTGCCCCTGTTGAACATATTCATGTGATTATTAATGAAATGCGCAAAGAAGACTACGTTCATCTTGAAGCTGCCAAGGATTCTGCGGCCAACTAAGTCAAGCAGGTTTTATATCAATCACGCCCAACCCTCATCCAGTCAAGTTAGCTGTGGCTTAGCTTACTTAGGGGCCAGGGGCGTGATTTTTCTTATCCCCACGCATTAAAGTAATGACAAGGAGAATAGCGATGACTCAACATTTTGCGATTATTGGTGGTGGTATTGTCGGTTCGACTGCGGCTTACTATCTCAGCCGTCAAGGTTATAAGGTCACCCTCTTCGATGAGGGAATCGGTCAAGCGAGCCAAGCGGCGGCGGGCATCATTTGTCCCTGGTTTTCTAAACGTCGCAACCAAACTTGGTATCAATTAGTCCGTCAAGGAGCCGAATTCTACCGGCTATTAAATCAAGATCTCCTAGCCGATGGCTGCTCAAAGGTCAGCTTATTTCAAGAAGTCGGTAGCCTCTTATTGCGTCCAAACCAAACAAGTTTAGACCAAGACCTCCTCTTTGCCCAAGAAAGACGCCAACTAGCGCCCGCCATCGGTCAAGTAAAAACCCTGACTCCAGATCAAGTCAAGCAAAGTTTTCCCCTAATCGAGACAAACTTAGGTGCAACCTGGGTTCAAGGGGGTGGCTTAGTCGATGGTGCCGCTTTGGTAGCCAGTCTGCAGCAGACTAGCCAGTCTCACGGCTGCCAAATTATACGCAGTAGGGCTCAATTAATCCGCCAAGCTGATAATCGCTTGTCTATTCGTTGGGACTTTCCCCAAAAGGAACAAGCCTTTGATCAAATTCTCTTAGCTGCCGGAGCCTGGTTACCGCAAATCTTAGAACCCCTCGGTTACAAAGTAGATATCCGCCCCCAAAAGGGTCAATTAGTTCGCTTCTACCATGATCAATGGGCTAACCAAGCTTGGCCAGTGATTATACCCCCAGGCCCTATCGACCTCATCCCTTTTGCCAGTGGACATCTAATTGTGGGAGCTAGTCACGAAAATGACCAAGGTTACGACTTGAAGCCAAATGATGATGTGCTTCAGGACCTTATAGCTCAAGCCTGCTACTGGCTTCCCCAACTAAAGCAAGCTGATATCTGCGATGTCAAAGTGGGTATTCGAGCCTATACTTCGGACTACGGTGTTTTAGTAGGCTCTGTCCCTGAACTAACAAATGTAACGGCCATTTCCGGACTTGGCTCATCTGGCTTAACTTCAGGTCCCTACCTAGGCTACCAATGGACACAACTAGTGACGAAAGGACAGTGGGACATAGATCCCCAGCTTTATCCTATTGAAACTTATATCAAACGGACGTAAAACCGTTTACACCTTATAAAATGATTAAAGTTTCATTATCAGGAGCGTTTGACTATACAAGTACTCAGCCTCGTGTTATGCTTAGGCTATATTAAAGAAATAGGAGGGATTCCTTTCATGTGGAAAGAATTCAAAGCATTTATTGCCAACGATTCAATCGTTAAATTAGCAACAGCTGTTATTATTGGTGGTGCTTTTACTGCAATTATTAATTCATTAGTTAAAGATATCTTCATGCCAGTTATCGTAGCCTTAACTGGACAAGCTGATGTTTCTCATTTAGCAGTTAAAATTGGTTCAACTACCCTTGGTGTCGGTAACTTCTTACAAGCGATTATCAACTTCTTATTAATCGCAGCTTTACTCTTCATGACTTTAAAAGCTTTAGAAAAAGCTCAACGCAAAAAAATCATTGCTCCAGATCCAGAACCAACTGGTCCTACTGAAACAGAATTATTAGAACAAATTTTAGTAGAATTAAAAGAACAAAAACGTCCAACGCTTTAATCTTTTAAATCAAAATTAAAAATCGAATCCCTCTAAATTGGGATTCGATTTTTTTGTTGGGCAAAATTTAATTAAAAGTTTACTTAAATGAACAGCTAGCCTCATGATCATTAATGACCCCGATAGCTTGTAGATAGGAATAAATAGTGACTGTGCCGATAAATTTAAAACCACGTCGTTTCATATCCTTGGTTACTTGATCACTCAGTGGGCTTGATGTAGCAGTAGGCTGGTCAGATTGACGAACGATGGGTTCCCCTTGTGTAAAGTGCCAAATATAGGAATCAAAACTACCGAATTCGACCTGAACACGCATAAAAGCCTGAGCATTGGCGATGGCCGCTTGGATTTTGCCACGATGACGGATAATGCCAGGATTATTTAATAATCGTTCAATATCGGCTTCATCATACTTGGCGATTTGTTGGTAATCAAAATTTGCAAAGGCTTGATCAAAAGCATCTTGCTTAGACAAGACTAATTGCCAAGAAAGACCTACATGAAAGGTCTCTAAAATCAGCCAACGAAACAAAGCTTGATCATCGTGTTCAGGCTTACCCCAGACAGCATCATGGTAGGCCACATAATAATCCGGCTTACCTTCTATCCAAGTACAGCGGTTGACTCCAGTCTTAGGCTTTGGCGTCATGATCAGACCCCAACTCAGCTAAAGCATCCATATCGAGTTCATATTGATCTGCTAACTGATCTTTAAAAGTCGGTTTTTCTTCAATCTCAACCCCCAAATTACGCAAAAGTTGATCTAGCTGGGAATCTTTCTTTAACAAAAAATCTTCATCTTTTAATGGCATACGGATTTCCTTCTTTCTAAGATAGTCGAAACACTTGCGTAATTCCGTTGATAATAATAAAGATCAAAAAGATATAGTTAATTTCTTTTGAGATTAACAGAAAAGCTAAATATTCTCGCACTAAGGCATAGGGCCACAAATAAAAAGCGGTCGTAGCACCTAAAAAGTCGGCCTTCAAGTGATGGATATCAGCAAAATACGCCGATCTCAATAAGTGGAAAAGTGAAGTAATAACCAAGGGGCGCGATTGAATACCTTGTTTGGCCAACAAGGCCTTGGAATAGATGAAATTCTCACTAGTATTTCTAGCTTGTTTCTCAGCCAAAATCTGAACCTCCGGAATGCCTTCTTGAATGAGATAGGCTTTCATCCGATCCGCTTCAGTCATGTCGGCTTTATTATCCAAACCTCCGGAAACAATATAAATAACCTTTTCTTGTTGGCCCTTGGATAGATGGCGATGATAGTGCACCGTCCGATCTAAGCGCCGCTTCAAGGTGTTGAGAACTTGCCCATCGTCACCAATTTCCGTTCCTAAAATAATGACAGCCTCATGTTCCTTGGCTTTGGGTAAAAACTGGAGGATTAAATTCATCAACATATAAGCGATGACAGTTGCCGTAAAATACAAGGCAATTAAACTATAGATTGAAATAAAACGAGCAAATTCAAAATGCACCCGATTGGATAAACCCCACAAAGTGAACGCCACAAAAACTAAAAAAGAACTGGCTATCAAACCATTAAACAGCTTCTGCAGACGATTCTGCCCTTCCTCTTTAAAAGAACGAGCAATAATCAAAAGGGCTAACACTGCCAAGATAAAGGGCACCGCTAACATAACGAAAGCCGAAATAATATAGAAAAAATAGCGGAACATAAAAATCGGTGTCCAATCACTATCTTGAAAAATAGCCAAAATAAAACTCGTCATAGTATAAAAAGCGAAGACCGCGGGTTGTAACAAATGCCGTTTAGAAAACAAAGCTATTGAGGTTAAGAGAAGAAAAAAGCCTAGAAAGAAAAAGAACATATCAGCACCTCACTTATCTTAACCTAGTCTAATCAAGCTCATGATAAGCTTGATAAACCAATTGTTTCTTAACTTGTTGTTGCTTTGCCACATGCTTAATGGCCTCTTTTGCATCCAATCCCTGGGCTGCCATCAAAGCCTCAACTTGCTGCTTCCAAGTTAGGTCACTAGCGTCTGTTAAGGTATCATCGATTTCAGCTTCCGAACGCCCCCCTTGACCGCCTTCAATCAAGAGGACACATTCACCCTTGAGTTCATGATCAGCCAGATGAGTCAATAATTCAGCAGCCGTCGCTCGAAGATATTCTTCATAACGCTTAGTCAGCTCCCTCGCAAGCACCAAATTGGTCTGTGGACCCAATTCCTTTTGAATGGCCTGCACGCTCTTCTTAACGCGAAAAGGCGATTCATAAAAGATGGCCGTTTCTTGTCTTTGACCAACCAAACTGAGTAATTGCTTTTGTTCCTTAGTAGCTCGAGGAAAGAAACCATAATAAGTAAACTGGCGACAATCCAAACCTGAGGCAACTAAAGCCGTCAAAGCCGCATTAGCACCCGGGAGCGCAATGACAGGCAGGTTCATAGCCAAGGCCCTTTGAACTAAAGGATGGCCAGGGTCGTTAATTAAGGGCATGCCAGCATCCGAAATCAAAGCAATCTGCTGACCGGCTTCCAACAAGGAAGCATAATAGTCCAAATCACTTGGCCGCGAAAACTCATGAAAACTTTTCATCGGTTGATGAATATCAAAATGATTCAATAATTTAATCGAATTACGGGTATCTTCAGCTAAGATCAAATCCACACTGGCTAAGACCTTAACCGCCCGGTAAGTCATATCATCCAAATTACCAATCGGCGTCGGAACGAGATACAAGGCGCCGATTGTTTGGTCAGGTTGATAACTCTTCTGTTGTTGCATGCGTCTGGTCTCCTTCCTTAGTCGTTACTAATAGATGATTTTGTAGCCCTTTTACTAGCACGAGGGCCTGACTGGGGTGAACGTTTACCTGAGCCTGAGCCAAGTAAGCTAGTTTTTCAGCTCGGTTGAGCTGTTTGAACCGGGCCTCGCTCTGCAAGGCAGGCCGCTTTTGGTCAAAATATTCGGCATAAATCATGGTTAGAGGCTGTCGCTTGGCGGCTCGGGTGTACTTAGCCCCTTTACCAGCTCTGTGTGTAGCCAAGCGCTTAGCTAAATCAGTGGTATAGCCGGCATACAAGCTCCCATCACCACACAATAACACATAAAAATAATGCTTTTGTTGTCCTTGATCAGCCATAATAAATCGCCTGCAATTCTGGCGTATAGGTATTATCGTCCTGATATACCACTAGTGGCGGTTCAACCCGCACCCCGTTGCGTCCGCCACGATAAATGGCTTCAACGAGGAGAACGTTAGCCCGTGCCCCCGCTTTAGGATGAACAAATTGCATGCGATAGACTGCAAAATGATGCTTCTCCAAACAAGCCATCAAATCATCTAAACGGTCTGGCCGATGTACAAAAAAGAGCCGACCCTTATCTTTAAGAATCTGACTGGCCTTCTTCACCCACTGGTCGAGCGTCAATTTAAGCTCATGACGAGCCAAAGCCAACGAAGTCAAATGGTGAACTTCCTTACTATTATCCACTAAAAAATAGGGGGGATTACAAGTCACTATATCGTATTGACTGCCCTGATACATAAAATCATTTAAATTCATACATTGAAAATGCAACCGGTCTTGCAAACCATTAAGCTGAGCTGACCGCTGAGCCATCTCGACTAAGCCCGGCTGTAATTCAATCGCATCAATTGCAACTTCCGTTTTAGCACTCAAAAGCAAGGGAATGACCCCGTTGCCACTACAAAAATCCACAATTTTCAATTTGTTCCGTCGAGGAATTTGGGTGAAATGAGCCAAAAGGACCGCATCCAAAGAAAAGTTGAAATAGTCCTGACTTTGAATAATGACCAAGTCCTCCCGGATAAAACGATCTAAGCGCTCACCCGGACCTAATTGGGGGGCTTTATCTGCTTCAAACATGCTTCGTCCTACTTTCTCTCCTCATGCTGCGAATGACCCTCTAAGCCATCCAAAAGACTTTGGCAGAACATGCACTCTTCACCAGGCTCGCGCCGCGAACCAAAATAAGGATGGCAAATATGAATCCCTTCCTCATAAAACGTTTGTAGGCGTTCCTTGCCTGAACTTGCCCTTGCCTGTGTTGACTCATCTTGGCGACCAAGCTCAAGTTGGCTTGATTCGCCTAGCATTTTCGCAGTCTGACCGGAATCAAATTGGCTAGCTTCTTCATTCCCTGTTTGATGGGATTTCAAATTAGACCATTCCGGCAGGCGACTGCCATGCCATTCATGGTTCATCAGCCGTAAACGGTTATTTTCTTCAATTAAATCACTATAGGCATTGCTTAGCTGTGCCACCGTTTCATTCAATTGACTTAATTGCTGATCAAACTGGGCGATCAAGGCTTGAATTTTCTCTTGTTCCATGGCACATCTCCTCTACAATCACTTGTCTTTAACTTACTTCACTAAGCTGACAACTAGACCTTCAAAAACTAATTGGGGGGACACATTGGCCGCTAAACGCTGCTTAGCAAGCAATATAGCCTCCTGAATAGCTAATAATGTTGAAAGTTGACAAGTTTGTTTCTGTAATAACTCATAAATAAAATACGATTGAATCACCTGGTCTGATTGGGCGCCGGTCGTCAATTGTACGACGGCAGCATGGTTGATAACAGCCAGATAATCTAAGGCATCCAAAGCGTCTGCTCCGGACAAAAAGGCTTTAAGTTGACTTTGAATCATCACAAAAGCCTGCGGATTCCCCCCCACTAATAAGCGATAAAATTGATTCAAGAGCTTAATCCACGTATCAAATTCTGCCACTTGATAGCGAAGGGTCCACCGTTGGACCGCATCGCCGCCAAGTGCTTGAATGATTTGGGCATGGCCTTGGTCAAATCCTTGGTCAACCATTGCCTGAATTTGATCCTGACTGTCCACTTGAGCTAAATGAATCGTCTGCACTCGCGAGCGGATAGTGGCTAATAAACGATCCGCTTCTTGAGCGAATAAAATCAGATAAACATCAGCAGTGGGCTCTTCAAGAAAGGTCAATAAAGCATTGGCAGCAGACGCATTCATAGTATCTGCCTGTTCGATGACCGCCATCTTAAAGTCAGCCTCAAGCGGCGATTTCGTCAACCATTCTTTAAGCGAACGAATCTGATCGACTTTTAAATTTTGCCCGTCAGGTTGGAGGTAATACACATCAGCAAATTGATCCGCTTCAATCCGCTGACAGCTTTGGCAGTGGCCACAGGCCGGTCCTCCTTGGTCTTGCGCTGTTGGACAAACTAGCTTCTGCAAGATAGCTTGGACCAAATCGTGCTTAGCTTGCTGATTGGGACCGGTAAACAAATAAGCATGAGCCAATTGTCCCTGGTCGATCAGCTGTACAAAGTGTTGGGACTCTACTTGGCTCATGCTATTCCTCCTCTAATTTAACTTGCAATAAGAGCTAAAATTGAAGAAATTGATCAATCGGTAAGACAAAGACCGTTGCTCCGCCCACTTCAACTTTAACCGGGTACGACGCTGACACATCTAAAGTAACATCTAAGTTCACAGGTGAAGAAATATATTGTTCACGCGATTGCGAAGATGCTTTGATAACTTCAAGAACTTCGTCAACCCGTTCTTCTTCAATCCCAATCAAGAAAGTGGTATTTCCAGACCGTAAAAATGAACCCGTTGAACTTAATTTGGTTGCACGAATATTCGCATCAAATAAGGCGTTACCTAAAATTGTTTTGTCCTGATCTTGTACAATAGCAATAATTAATTTCATCTTACATTCCTCCTTAGATAATCCCATGCGCCTGCAATAATTCTAAACAATCCTGAGCCACTTGGTCGACAGGTTTCGTTCCATCTACTAAGACGATGCGCTCTTGTTCCGCCGCAAAATCTAAGAATGCCTGACGCACTAGATTATGAAAGTCCACACTTTCACGATCTAAGCGGTCAAACTGTCGTTTGCCTTGAGCTTTATATATCCGTTCTAAGCCCACTTCGGCTGGCACATCAATTAACAAGGTTAAATCCGGTAAATAATCTTCAATCGCAAAATGGTTAATTTGCCAAATCAAGTCAGTTGAAATATTACGTGCAATCCCTTGATAGGCTAATGAGGAATCCACAAAACGGTCACAAATCACGATTTTGCCCGCTTCCAAAGCTGGAATCACCGTCTCAACGAGATGTTGGCGTCGCGAGGCTGCAAACAAAAGGGCTTCCGTACGATGATCCATATCTTGATTATGCACATCAAGCAAAATCTGACGAATTTGTTCAGCAATAGCTGAGCCACCTGGTTCACGGGTTAAAATATATTGATCTTGCCAACCCGCTTGATCCAATAATTGGCTAAGGGCCTTAATCGTGCTCGATTTTCCTGAGCCGTCTGGACCTTCAATTGAAATAAATCTCCCTTTTTTCATGTTCCACCCTTTCAATCACAACTCCCGACGGCCTTCAATCGCTCGATAGAGGGTCATTTCATCCGCATATTCGATATCCGAACCTACAGCCAATCCATGCGCCAAGCGAGTCACCTTAATCCCAATTGGTTTGATTAAACGCGACAAGTACATCGCCGTCGCTTCTCCCTCAGCTGTAGCATTGGTTGCAATGATGATCTCTTGAATCCGCTCATCTTCTAAACGCTTGATTAAACTAGCAATATTTAAGTCTTCCGGTCCAGTCCCCTCCATCGGTGAAAGTACCCCATGAAGAACATGGTAAAGACCATGGTACTCTTGCATTCGCTCTAAGGAAATGACATCACGTGTATCTTCAACGACTAGGATTTGGCTCTGATCCCGTTGCGAATCACTACAAATGCTGCAAGGGTCGGTGTCCGTAATATTGCCGCAAACACTACAATAAGTTAGATCCCGCTTCACGTTAATCAAAGCTTGGGCAAATTGAGTCACATCCGCTTCCGGCATGTCTAGTACATAGAAAGCCAAGCGAGCAGCGGTCTTGGATCCGATACCCGGTAATTTGGTAAAACTGTTCATTAACTTAGCAATCGGGACTGGATATTGCATGAGACGACTCCTTCACTTAGAACGGTAAATTCAAGTTTTTGGTAAATTTACCTAACCGTTTTTCTGTATCTTCATCAATTTGGCTTAATACTTGATTAGTAGTAGCAATAATTAAATCTTGTAACATCTCAACATCGTCAGGATCGACTAATTCAGGTTTAAGCACTAATTCAACCATTTCTTTGCGCCCATTCATCTTAACGGTCACTAACTCATTGACATCACTAGCTTGATAAACGGTTTCTTCAATCGCTGCTTGTTCTTTATTCATTTCTTTTTGCATCTTCTGCATTTTTTGCATCATGCCTTGCATGTTGCCCATATTTCCCATACCTTTCATAGAAGGGCCTCCTTGTTGAGTTTTATGTAGCTTCTTTTCAATTATACCATGAAAGCCCCATTTTCGTGACAAGAAATCCTTGTAAAAACCTTGAATCTTGTTTGGAGCTTAACGTTAAATAAAAAAAACAACCCGAGCACAGCCTTCCATCAGCCAAACTGGTTTAAGAAAAGCGTTGATTCGGGCTAGATTATCCTATGCTTCATGCCGACTTGTTAACGTTTATTCATCAAAAACATTGACTTTATCGCTACCAAATAATTCAACGGCACGGGCCACTACTTCTGGTAACGGTGGCTCTTCCATTTGATCCTCAAGGAGTAAATTATCTGCTTCAGGATCAGTCAGACTGGTTTGAGTTGTTGGCTCTCGATTAGCTTTCTCTTGGACAGGTACTGAGTTATCAAAGTCCATGCTAGCTGCAACATCCTCCACTTCAGATTGAACAAGTCTTTCGTCCGCGGGCGTTTGTTCTGGAGCATCGTAATCATCTTGATCGTTTTGACTAACTTCTTTTAAATCTTCGGTCTCCGGCAAATCAAGCGGCTGACCACCGTTTTGTTTACGCAATACCATATAGTCTTGACGAAGTCCTTGCCAATCCTTAGTCAAAATGACTTCAAGGCGAAGATTATGGCCCAGTATTTGACTAGCTATTCGTTCTACCCGCTCACGCAAATCCGCATCATGTTGAATCGCTCCACAGAAAGCTAGATTATCAAAAGCAATCAAGCCCAAGGAAGGGCCAGCGGCTAGCGGTTGGGTGCCAAAGAATTTGGCCCGTTGGACGGGACTCAATTCTGCTAAAATACGACTCCATTGAGCCTTTAATTCTTGAATATCGGTTTTAGTTGCCTGATTCAAAACTCGATAGACCTGGTTGACTTCTAATTGATAGTCGGTTTTGAAAGCTTCTGGCCGTGGCCGCGGTGTCTTGGCTGGTTGAACAGAGGTCGTTTCTAGTTTATGACCCTCGTTAACCGGTTCAACGACTTCCACGTCTGGTTGGTTATAGGCTTGACGCCGCAAAGTTTCTTGTAGTGTAGCTACTTGTGTTTGTAACTGCATAACGCTTTCTTCTAAGAAACGAACTTTCTCCTGCCATTGGCTGTCTGACGAATCGGCTGTCATTTCGGGGCGATGGCTAACTTGGCTATGGTCGCCTTGAGCCAATTGAACCGTGATCACCTCAAGATAAAGGTCCGGCTGATTAGAAAAGCGCATTTGATTTTGAGCCGAATTCAACTGATGAATCAAGTGATAGTAGAAGTCTGCCGGGATAGTTTGGCGAACTTCTTGCAATTCAGCTTCATTTAATAGCGTATGGTTATGTTTAGTATGCAAGGTCAAGAGTAAATCGCGGCTGAATAAGATAAGTTCTTCGATAAAGCGTGAAGCCTGTTTACCTTTCGCCAACTGAGTCTGTAAAAAACTTAAGGCTTGTTGCGCTTGCCCCGCTTTTAAAGCTAAAAGATAGTCAATATAATCTTTTTGATCGAGTGAGCCCGACACCTCCAAAGCAGAAACAACCGTCACTTCTTGGTTATTATAGGAAAGAGCTTGATCTAAAAGGGAAAGAGCATCTCGCATGCCTCCGTTAGCGGCACGGGCGATAATGGCTAAGGCCTCTTCTTCATAAGCAATGTGATCATGATCAAGAATATGTTGCATGCGACTAATTAAGTCGCGCGCTTGAATCCGTTGGAAATCAAAGCGTTGAGTCCGCGAGATTATCGTAGCTGGAATCTTATGGGGTTCTGTCGTTGCTAGAATAAAGATTACTTGAGCGGGTGGTTCTTCTAAGGTCTTTAGCAAAGCATTGAATGCCCCAGTTGTTAACATATGAACTTCATCAATGATATAGACTTTATACTTAGCTTGGGTCGGCGCATAGCGGACTTTGTCGCGCAAATCACGAATCTCTTCAACCCCATTATTTGAAGCGGCATCAATTTCAATGACATCGGATAATTGGCCGGACGTAATCGCCTGACATAAGTCACATTCGTTACATGGATTACCATCCTCTTGGTGCGAACAGTTTACCGATTTTGCCAAAATTTTAGCAGCGGATGTCTTACCGGTTCCTCGCGGCCCCGTAAATAAATAAGCATGGCTCAATTGCCCATTTGTAATCGCGTTCTTTAATGTCTCGGCAATCATGTCCTGACCCACTAATTCATCAAATGTTTGTGGCCGCCAAACACGATATAAGGCTTGATAACCCATGCTTTGTCACTCCCTCAATAAAATACTTACTTCCATTATAACAAAAAGAAGGGTCAATTTAACCCTTCTTTGGCAAAATGATTGCGATAGTCAGTTCCTGTCCAAAATATTACTGAAACATAATCATAAAAGAAACTCCCCGCTAAATGATTGATTTAGCGGGGAACATTTTTAATAAAAAAAATAGCACATGACCTTGTCACTTATAGCTGCTACCTTCCGGTCCTGACTCGATTCGTGACGTGGTCATTGCCAAAATTTATTATAACACAAGTTCAATAAAAAGCCAAATCGAGGATTATTGAGCGTCTTTGTCCGCAGCTTGGTTAGCTTGCTTACGGGCTTTATTTCGTAAACGCAGACCTTGAAAGAAATCTTTCATCTTCTGACGACACTCCTCTTCAAGAACACCCGCCACCAATTCGACCCGATGGTTAAAACGGGAATCTTCGACCAAATTCATCAAAGAGCCTGCACAACCTGCTTTAGGATCCGTTGTTCCATAGACTACCCGATCCACCCGCGACAAGATAATGGCTCCCGAACACATAGGACAAGGTTCTACCGTCACATAGAGGGTCGACCCGGTCAAACGCCAAGCCCCAACTAATCGATTGGCTTCCTGAATTACTAGAAGTTCTGCATGAGCTGTGGCTGCATGGTCACGTTCGCGCAGATTAAAGGCAGAAGCAATGAGTTGACCATCTTTAACTAGGACGGCTCCGATAGGCACCTCACCAATAGCGGCCGCCTTATCCGCTTCCTCTAAAGCTAGGCGCATCCATGCTTCATCGATTTGCCGTTGTGCCTGAGTTAAGTCATCACTATGAATCATGGTCCCACCTCCTATTTTACTAGCATAGCATATCCCTCGACCTTCGCCAATCCTGATTAGCCTAATAAGGACGGCTCCCTCTCTTGATGGGACAAAAGGCAAAGGCCCTTATTTACCAAAAAAGGAGTCCCCTTGGGACCCCTTTTAGTTATTGGTGGAACTGGATTAGCTTAAGAAAGAATTTAATTTACCCACAATCATGTTGCCAATCTTTAGGGCTGATTCGATGGTTTCAAGGTAAGAATCATGAGCAGTTTCAATCACGTCTTCGGATTTGTCCACTAAATCATCTTTTAAGTTAGCAGCTTTCTTAGCTACTTTGTCTTGTTTCTTCGTAACTTCTTTCTCAGTGTCTTTCATGAAAGACTGCGCTTTTTGACTTGCATCGTCACGGAAGTCTTCCACACGATCAGTCACATCATCTAAAAATTCACTGGCTTTATCCATCACACGGTTAGAACCATCAATAAATTTCATTAAAAGAGAGACTTCGTTATCAGATAAATCATCCACAGCTTCGACGATATCGTCATCCGCTTTTAATTTATGTTGGACTAAGGCTTTGGCACGTTCACGATTAACTAATCCTTGAACTTTGTTACGGGCGTTTCCGTCACAGTGGACATATAAAGCCACCCCCGCAATTGTCAGTGCAGAACCAATTAAAAGTTTGTTAAATGAAGCTTGTTCCATGATCATTTCCTCCTTAAGGTAACTTTAATTGTTCAACTACCCTAAGTAGACTATAACATAATTTACCTCAAGATTCGAAAGTTAGGCCTTGAGGATCATGACCTTATTTCGACCGGTTGCCTATCTTGATCTTCCCAGAACGCCCACCAATGGTAATTTCATCGCCTAAAACAATGTCGCCATTCAATAACATTTCACTCAATTCATCTTCAATTTGTTTTTGAATAGCCCGCCGGATTGGGCGTGCTCCATACTCAGGATCAAAGCCAGCTTGAGCGATAATATCGACAGCCGTATCGGTAACCCGAGCTTGGATATGTAAATCTTCCAAACGTTTCACAATTTCCTTGGCATGCAATTTCACTATTTGACGGATGTTATCTTTGCTTAAGCTATGGAAGACGATAATTTCATCGATCCGATTCAAGAATTCTGGCTTAAAGGCTTGTTTCAATTCTTGACGGATGCGTTTTTCCATGGCTGCATGATCAGCCGTAAAGGATTTAGCACCAAAGCCAACCGCTTTCTCATCGCGTAGGGCAGTTGCACCCAAGTTAGAGGTCATAATGATGATGGTATTGCGGAAATCAACGCGTCGACCTTTAGAATCAGTCAAGAAACCGTCATCGAAGACTTGTAATAATAAATTAAAGACATCTGGATGGGCTTTTTCAACTTCATCGAAAAGCACGACACTATATGGTTTCTGACGGATTTTTTCCGTCAATTGACCCGCTTCTTCATGACCTACATAGCCTGGAGGTGAACCAATCAAGCGAGATACCGTATGTTTTTCCATGTATTCAGACATATCTACCCGAATCATATTATCTTCACTGGCAAACATGGAAGCAGCCAAGGCTTTGGCTAATTCGGTTTTACCTACCCCGGTCGGCCCGAGGAAAAGGAAGGATCCGATTGGGCGTTTAGGACTCTTCAAACCGGAACGAGCACGACGAATAGCGCGAGCGACCGCTTTAACCGCATCATCTTGGCCGATAACCCGTTGGTGCAACTCATTTTCTAAGTTAACTAAGCGTTTGGATTCTTTGAGTTCCATCTGTTGAACAGGGACACCCGTCGCTAATGCCACTACTTCAACTACTTGACTAGGCGTCACTTGAGGACGAGGCCCTTCTTTAGTTGCAGGTGTTTTTTGGGTCTCTTGGCGCAAGCGTTCTTCAAGTTCTTCTTCTTTGACCCTTAACTCAGCAGCGCGATCAAATTGGCGGTCCAGAATAGCTTTTTCTTTCTGACTAGCTAATTGGCTGAGTTCTTTTTCAAGTTGAGCAACTGAGTTATCAGCCACTGTTTGGTCAATCCGAACCTTGGCTGCCGCTTCATCAATTAAATCAATGGCCTTATCAGGCAAACGACGAGAAGTCATATAGCGACTCGAATAATTGACTGCCGCTAAGACAGCTTCATCGGTAATGTCCACCCCATGGTGGTCTTCATACCGTTTCTTCAAACCTTGAATAATTTGCACCGATTCTTCAGCGGTCGGTTCATCTACTTGAACCTTAGAGAAACGACGTTCTAAAGCCGCATCTTTCTCAATATATATTTGATATTCGTCTAAGGTAGTGGCCCCAATCGCTTGGATCTCACCCCGGGCTAAAGCCGGTTTTAAGATGTTAGAAGCATCAATGGCTCCCTCGGCACCACCGGCACCAATCAAGGTATGTAATTCATCAATAAAGAGGATGACATTGCCATCTTCGGCAATTTCTTCAATGATTTTCTTCATCCGTTCTTCGAATTCTCCCCGATATTTGGTTCCTGCTACTAAAGAACCCATATCGAGCATCATCAAACGTTTCTTAGCGATATCAGCCGGAACGGTTCCATCAACCATCCGTTGGGCTAAGCCTTCCACAATAGCTGTCTTACCCACACCGGGTTCGCCGACTAACACGGGATTGTTTTTCTGACGACGACTAATCACTTGGGTAATCCGTTTCACTTCAGCTTGGCGGCCCACCACTGGATCGAGCTTGTGTTCACGAGCTTGTTGAGTCAAATCACGAGCAACAGCATCCAAAGTCGGTGTACCCTGTGCTTCGGCATTGAGTCCGCGCCCCTTGGCTTGTTGGCCACGTCGAGCATTGGCTTGAACTGCCTTAATGTTCTCCTGTGAAACGCCGATTAATTCATAAACAAGATTGCGCAAAGCTTCCAAATCGATATCCAATTGTTTTAAGAGGACAGTTGCTAGGATTTCTTCTTTCAGCATCCCCAACAAGAGGTGCTCTGTTCCTAATTTCGGTGCCCCAAGACGTTTTGCGTCATTGGAGGCGTTCATAATAATCTTCTTAGAGCGGGGAGAGTATGGGATGACAACTTCGGTCACGAGTGGGGCTACCGAAGAGGCTCCTCTAATTTCTTCTAGGCTAGCTTGTAAGCGTTCGAAACTTGCCCCCACCTCACGCAAGGCTTTGCCGGCAATCCCCTTCTCTTCTTTGGCTAAGCCTAAGAGAATATGCTCTGTGCCAACCGCTTGATGGCGCATGTAATAGGCCATTTCAGCTGCATAAATCATGGCCTGGCGGGCACTTTCAGTAAATAATTCTTCAAACATGGTCTTCACCTCTTATATCTAAATCTAAGCGTCTTCGTTAATGGTGTAACGAAGTTGTTGTAAGAAAGTCTTCAATAGGATAGCACGAGCCTTCTGCTCTTCTTGGCAGATGTTAAGGAGAATCGACTTCTCAATAACCGAAAGAATCAGTGTGCCTTCGCGCCGGGTAATCATTTGGCGATCAACCATGGTCTGAATTAGGTTGATGCCGTTACGTTGGCTAATGTGGTCACCGACGAGATCAATCATTTGATCCAATTGGTCTACTTCATCGACTAAGTGGATTTTGAGGATGCGGATATAACCACCGCCACCTCGTTTACTTTCGACTAGATAGCCGTGTTCTTGGGTAAATCGGGTATTGATGACATAGTTAATTTGTGAAGGGACACAGTCAAATTGCTCAGCGATATCACTGCGTTTGATTTCGACATGTTCGCGTTCCTTCAGGAAGCTTTTCAAGTAGGCTTCAATGATGTCTGACATATTGCGTTGTTGCACGGAATCCCTCCTTTACAATTTAACATTGACTTTCTTTGACCATTATATAATAAATTGACCAATTTGCAACTATTAGATTTGCAAACACAAAAAAAGAACAGCCGAAGCTGTTCTTCAATACGATACACCCAACAGGAGTCGAACCTGTAACCGCTTGATTCGTAGTCAAGTACTCTATCCAATTGAGCTATGGGTGCCTATTATTATCGCACGAAGTGCGTATGCCGAGGACCGGAATCGAACCGGTACGGTTATCACTAACCGCAGGATTTTAAGTCCTGTGCGTCTGCCAGTTCCGCCACCCCGGCAGGTTAGATCGGTCATCTGACAAAAGCGGAAAACGGGGTTCGAACCCGCGACCCCCACCTTGGCAAGGTGATGTTCTACCACTGAACTATTTCCGCAAAACTTACTTACTAGCGAAGTAACAAAAGTAATTATATACCAACCCCGCTTTAAAAGGCAAGTCTTTTTGCGAAAAATTTAACAAAAAAACAGACTCCTCAGTGAGAGAAGCCTGTCATTAATCGTCTTGTCTTAGTTGAATGATACGTGAACGTGATCATAGTGGTTAGCTGTGATGCTACCGCGGTCTTCCATTTGACTCCAACCATTACCTAGGTTGATTTGTTGTTGCCAGATAACGTATTTAATGTTGTTAGCCGCCATGTTGTTCACTGAGTAATCAGCAATGGCGTCCCCTTTAGCAGAGTCACCGTAAACCATAAAGTCTACTGCATTTCCTGTACCATGGTCACCAGAATCACCCGGACGGTATAATGAGAAGTCAGTTACACCATATTGAGCCGCAATTTTTTCTTTGTAAGCTGCTGCATCTGCATCTAAACCAGCGTTTTCTGGATTAGCATATGGATCTTTAGCAGGCGCTTGGGTTGTCACTGCTTCAGACGTTACTGGAGCTTGCGTTGTAACCGGTGCTTGCGTAGTTACTGCTTCAGTCACTGGAGCTGAGGTCGTTACCGCTTCGGTTGAAGCAGGTGCTTCTTGACTAACTGCTTCGGTAACAGGTGCTTCAGTCACTACTTCAGTAGCCACTGGTTGAGCTGTTGCTTCTGATACAGATGAGTAAGTTGAAGTGATGGTTTCAGTTACAGGTGTTCCACCGCCGATAGCTTCAGAAACAGTTGTTTCAGCTTCAACAGCTGGTGTTGTAGTTGGTGTTGTTTGTTCAGCTGGAGCCACATATTCTGCCACTTGATCAACCATAACTTGAGATTCTTGGCTAGGTGCCACACTTAAATCATAATCATTAACTTGTCCTTCAGGTGTTTCAACAGATAAGTTAGTCGCTTTACCTGCATTGTCTACTTGAACGGTGAAGACATTACCAGGGAAGATTAAGTCCACATCAGCGATTTGGTTAATTTCAGCTAACGTGTTCATGTCAATCTTCATCGCTTCAGCAATCACGCTAAGGGTGTCGCCTTCTTTAACGGTATATTTTAATTGGTTGTTTTCATCTTTAACGATATCCGCTAAGACTTGTTCAGCACTACGGGGTGTCCAAGTAGTCGCTGTTTCTTGAGCTGAAATGATGCCACCGTGTGACATTAAAGCTAAGACAGAAGCTCCAATCCATAAATGTTTTTTCAATTTCATAATTAAATCACCTTTTTAAGTTTATTTTAGATAGTTCTCTCTCGACAAGAATCATCTTACCATAAACTTTTGGCTTGAAAATAGCTTTCGTCGCTTTTTAAATAAACTGACTCAATCTTGTAACATTGACGGCTGTCCGTGTCACAATTGCGCTAAGATAGCGGATTATTCGACCCTTGTCTAGGCAAGAAATCGTTACTTAGACGTTTCAGAACAGAGGATTGAAGGTATTTGCCTCAAAATATTGTCCCTTATATTTTTGTAAGAATGTTGCGTAAATTTGTAAGTTAAAACAAAGGCTGCCTGGCTTAGACACTATTATAATGAGGTCATAAATAATCAATTAACTCACACTATTAAAGGAGGCTCCTCTCATGTCAACAGCCATTATTTCTTCCATCTTTGGCGGACTGCTTGCTTACTATCTCACACAAAAGAAAAAATACAAAGGTTAAATAATCTACTATACAAAACAGACCGACTATAAGGATTAAATCCTTATAGTCGGTCTGTTTATTTGAGTTTTTTTATAATTTTCATTATAATTTCTTATTAAAATATTCAATCATTTGTTGTTTAATAGTAGTGATTATAATTAATAAGGAGGAAACTATGGTCGGTCGAAATAATTATCATGAAAAACACAAATATACCTATCAAAGCCAAACGAAATATGTCATAAAACGCCTCAATATCGGTGTCTTCTCTATTGTAGCTTCCCTCAGTTATCTAGGCTACGCGAATCTTCAACCTGTCCGAGCCCAAGGCCAACTAGACACTAGCCAAATGATAACGGAAAACGTCACACCAACTGTATCTGAAACTTCATCAGCTATCATTGATTCAGTCGTCCCTTCTTCTGCTAGTCCCGAAACAGTCACCTCAACGCAAACCCCTGTAATCGAATCTAGTTCAAGTGATTTACCTAGCGAAACCTCTACTAGCAACCAAACTAGCGAATCTACGACCAGTAATCAAACAACGCTAACTAGTGAAACTAGCACAACCTCCTCAGTGATAGATATAACAACAAGTACTTCCGAGCCAATTACAACTAACGCTACTAACTCGCCTAGCCTTGCAACAATCAATCGTCAATTTAGCAGCTCAACTATCAACCAAGCTCTCTATGCTACGGAGACTAACTTCCAATGGTTACAAAATCAAGTCTTAAATATGACCCAAGGGGTAATTGATTTGCGACCTGGGGAGTATCTATTTGATAAATCACTTGTCATTGCAGCAGGAAAAAATATTACCTTCCGCAATGTTGATGAAGTCATTTTCAAGCGAGATCCAGCGGCCACTGGATTTGTCAAACGAATGATTGATGTGGCAGCAGGCGCCGTATTTAATATTGAAAGTCCTAATAAAAACCTCATCTTCGAGGGGGGAGCAGATACTGACACCAGCAAACAGCACCCTTATTTTGACAGCGATGCGGGTTACTTGTTGGAAATCAAGGGTGAATCGACAATTGATGGAGCCGAATTTAGAAACCAATATATGGCTTCGGGCAATTACGCTTCACCAATCTTAGTTACCGGTGCCCAAAGTAATTTGACTTTAAGCAACACTAAAATCCACGATAATAAAATCACCGTAGGATCGAATGTCTCAATTGGCTCAGCTGCGGGTATCCGAGCAACCAACTTTGCCAAGTTAACCTTCAATAGTGGAGTAGAAGTCTTTAACAACACCGCCAATGTCTATTCTACTTTAGATAATATGGGTGTAGTGGCTATTTCCAATGGGGCTCAATTTATTATGAACGATGGTCACCTTTATAATAACAACGCTAACGGCGGGACCATCGTGACAGGTGAAGACCGATCCGAGACCTATAATTATAACACCGCCACTTGGGTACCTTTTGATCGAACGCTTGGACTCGATACAAGTAAACAATTTACCAGTGTTGATCAACTATTCGTATCAGGCAAGAAACCTCAAGCTACTGCTGTCATGACATTAAATGGTGGGATAATTGAAAATAACATCGCCCGATCCAATGGTGGGGGAATCCACGTCGGGGCAAGCAGTCAGGTTACCATGAATGGCGGGATTATTCGACGAAATACCTCCGCTGTCGGGGGCGGCGTTGCTGTCATTGATAATTACACCAAATTTCAAACAATCCGTGACAGTTTAAAACCATTCTCTATCGCAAATATCGCATATTCAGAATGGGAGAAATATTTTGCAGCTAGCTTTACCATGAATGGTGGTGAAATTAGTCAAAACACGGCTAACTATCAATATCAAGACGGCCGTGGGGGCGGTATCTACATCGCGTCTAATCATGTCACTCTAAACTCAGGCAAGATTACCAACAATAATTCCTACTATATGGGTGGGGGGATTCATTTAGCCAATGAATTCTATCACCTCAACCTTAAAAACCTCAATCTAACTAATAGTGCTAGCTCCTATATTAAAGGTGGCAACTTGATTTACTCATCACCTTTCGGTGACTTAGCTATCTTTGATCGCCAGAATTTTACGGCCGGTACCAACCCCAATTGGGATATTGTCCTAGCAGGCAGTAGTCAAACTTTTAAAAAGATGCGAGATCATCTAACCGTCGATATCCCGACTAGTCTTTTAGGTGACTATTATGTTCAATGGCTAGGCCAAGCTAACGACCCCAATTCTACAACTGCCCAAGATATATTCAAACAAGTAGATCAAGTTCAAAATTTCACTGATTCAGGTCTAATCAAATTAACTAATCTTCCTTCTGATATGACGAGTGCTCTTAAGCTAGTTCAATTGGATTTATCTGGTAACTCCGCCTATTATGGTGGCGGTATTTATGCTGGCGGTTTTCTAACGATTGGTGAACCGAGCGGTCAAGAAACAATTGAAATTCGATTAGATACTGATCCACAAGCACCAAATCCTCCATTAGATGCTACCGTGAAATCTTATATTGTAGACAGTGCTGGTAATAAACAATTGGCCAAGGAATTTCAATTAAATAAGGATAATGCTTATTCCTATAATTGGGCCTATTTACCAGATACGATTGATATCAATCGTTTGGTTTTTGAAGTCACCACGAGTGAAGGAACTCAAGAGTATACGGGCGCTGACCTAATTAGCCAAGGTTCACTCAACCAAAGTCTACCATATTTTGACCCTAATACTTATACGATGACTAACACTCAAACTGACCTTTCACTAAAAAATTACCGTCGTTTACTCGCCGCTACGGTCATTAGCTATCAAGATGTCGCCATTCCTATACCTACGGAGATTGTCAAAGAAGATCCGAACATGGACCGTGGAACCGAGCGTGTCGAGCCAGGACAACCTGGGTTAGAACGAATTAAATTCGTCAACGGTGTTGAAGTCTCTCGGGAAATCATTACTCCAGCTACTCCGCCAATTCGCTATGTAGGAACAAAAGATGTGGTGACCTTTCAGGATGTTGAAATCCCAATCCCTTCTGAAATCGTTAAAGAAGATCCGAACATGGATCATGGAACCGAGCGCGTCGAACCAGGACAGCCTGGGTTAGAACGAATTAAATTCGTCAATGGCGTAGAAGTATCTCGTGAAATTATCACTCCAGCTACACCGCCTATCCGTTATGTCGGAACAAAAGATGTGGTGACATTTGAAGACGTGCCAATTCCAATCCCTACGGAGGTTGTTAAAGAAGATCCGAACATGGATCATGGAACCGAGCGCATCGAACCAGGACAACCTGGGTTAGAACGAATTAAATTCGTCAATGGCGTAGAAGTATCTCGTGAAATTATCACTCCAGCTACACCACCTATCCGTTATATCGGAACAAAAGATGTGGTGACATTTGAAGACGTGCCAATTCCAATCCCTGCGGAGGTTGTTAAAGAAGATCCGAACATGGATCATGGAACCGAGCGCATCGAACCAGGACAACCTGGGTTAGAACGAATTAAATTCGTCAATGGCGTCGAAGTATCTCGTGAAATTATCACTCCAGCTACACCACCTATCCGTTATATCGGAACAAAAGATGTGGTGACATTTGAAGACGTGCCAATTCCAATCCCTGCGGAGGTTGTTAAAGAAGACCCGAACATGGATCGCGGAACTGAGCGTGTCGAACCAGGACAACCTGGCGTCGAACGAATTAAATTCGTCAACGGTGTTGAAGTATCTCGGGAAATCATTACACCTGCTGCGCCACCAATTCGCTATGTAGGAACAAGAGATGTCGTGACCTTTAAAGAAGTTCCTATTCCAATCCCTTCTGAAATCGTGAAAGAAGACCCGAACATGGATCGCGGAACTGAGCGTGTCGAACTAGGGCAACCTGGCGTTGAACGAATTAAATTCGTCAATGGCGTCGAAGTATCTCGTGAAATTATCACTCCACCTACGCCACCTATCCGTTACGTCGGAACAAGAGATGTCGTGACCTTTAAAGACGTGCCAATTCCAATCCCTTCTGAAATCGTGAAAGAAGATCCGAACATGGACCGCGGAACCGAGCGCGTCGAACCAGGACAGCCTGGCGTTGAACGAATCAAATTCGTCAACGGTGTTGAAGTGTCGCGTGAAATCATCACTCCAGCTGCGCCACCAATTCGTTATGTGGGAACAAAGGAAGTTGCTGAGGTTACGCCTATTCCACCTGAGCCAAACCACCCAGAGCCAACTCAATCAGAACCGGTTTTACCAAGCACGACTGAAGAAGTTGTTCTGCTAGAAAGCACCGTTCTACCCGCAACTGGTGAGGAAAGCAACAATAATGACCTCATTGCCTTAGGGTTAGCGAGTCTTGGACTGGTTCTTCTACCCTTCAAGAAAAAGAAATAAGATCTCTTATCTTTATCTAAATAAAGAGCCTGTATCTTAATCGATACAGGCTCTTTGCATTTAGCGAAAACGCCAATAATTAATTATCGTATAAAGTAATTGTAGGTTAATATCAGGCTTTTGATCTAAGTCCTTGACTAAGGGGCCAAAAACCTGCCAAAATTGATTCACCATTTCTTGCTGATCGCGGGATGTCAATTTTTGGCGTTCTAAACGATTTTCTTGAATATTAACAGTATATAATTCCCTTAACTTGGCATTACTATCGAATATGTATTGCCGGTCATCCACCTTGAAGCTATAGAAGTTCGGCGACTTCGAAAGCTCACCTCCCTTGACCACAAGTTCCTGTGGATCCATTGATTGAGTCTGCTTTTGAAGAATTAAAGAACTTTCCCAAACGTCAATGTGATCAGCTAATACCACCATCAACGGTTCTCGGTCCTCAGCATGCGGAAGATTGCGACTGTAATGAAGTTCATTAGCATGGAAATTAGCTAAGACTCCTAAGCCAAGCCCTCCTAGCAAAGCAATGATCGTCAAACTAAGCAGAAAAAATTTTAGGAATTGCTTCACTCTTATGCTCCTCCCTATAAAATTTTATTGATAATGTTCTCAAACTTAGCATACTCAAAAATGATGTTATACGCTAGCAAGTAACCTTTTTACACTTTTAACAGCCACAAAAAATTGGATTTTGCAGAATTTGATATTTCGTATTTTTCATGTAACTCTTGCAAAGCATTCCCTTTTCGGCAAGAATTTTTCAGCATTTATCTCCGTAAAGGTTTAATTTCCTCTTTTGTTTTTGAGACACTACTTTTTATTTTTTCGTTAATACACGGTAATCCTCTAAAATACTTCTAAATCTTCTGATGGCTGTTCATATAGATAGAGTTTTTCAATCTCATACTCCATTAACTCTCTTCCAGGTATTAAACCATTATAGAAAAACAACAATTTTTTTGACAATTACTCAATAAAATTTTAATACTATTAAAAATAGCTACTTATCCTCGGTCCAATACCGACAATAAGTAGCTTGGGATAGAAGCGTCTTATTTTTATTACATGTTGTAAATTTTATCTAAGGCTTATATACCTATTAAATTATTATTTTAGTGATTATTAAACGGTGTGCCATCGGGACCAATGCAGTCTCCATTAGCAAATACAGAATAATTTCCTTGAGCAGATGGGAAAATATATGCTCCTACTGCACTATCAGTTTCTTTCTTCAGGAATAAAAACATGAATATCTTTTATTTCTGGATTCTTCATGAAACGATGAATGTAAATTCTACGACCCAATACTTTATTTTCTTCAAAAATTTCTTCTATTTCAAAATAAATTTTTTCATCTTGCTTATTAAAATAATCTAATATCTTTTGTTCATAAAATAATTGTCCTCTATACTTAATTGAATTTCTGTTTGCTTTACTGTCTTGAAGTGAAACATTAAAACCGTTATTTTTACCAAAAAAATTATTCACTTTTTGTTCTTTCAAGTCCTTTAAAGGTATTAAAAACTTTTTAAATGCTGAAGCAATAAAATGTCCTTTATCTTTATATTTATCTTGCTGAGATTTAGACTTATCATGATTTATCTTTCCAAGCATTTTATTGAAGTAATCTCCTTTGACTTCTTTTCTAAGCATCACTTTAAAAAATTTTTTACTCTCCGAGAAAATAGGCTGTTTCTCAACACGTTCGAGGTCTTCAGGACTAACTTCATATTCAGTACTTATATTATAATAATTTCCATCATTAACTTGATCCAATTTCATCTTTCCGCAAGAAGTATTTATTTCCATATTTTTTCTCTCTTAACTTTCTGCTCTATTTAATTCTTAAACATCAAAACCATTATATCGCAATAATATACGCACTTATACAGTACGAATGTATTAATTAAATATCCTCCACTATCCTCGCCTTGTTTCACTCTCGTGCCCATTACATCCTAACGGATTTCATATGGACTCGATTGAACCTTCAGCTTCAGATAGTGGAGGATATTTTTATGACACCATTTGATTCACACGATTTTGTACTTGCCTTGCATCGTACCCAGCTTTTACTAATCGTTGTACACGATCTCTGCCGTTACCCCATAAGCCTCGAATTACTTCTCGAGCAATCGCATCATCAAAAATAATGATTTGCCTCACATCACGCTACACGGATTTAGACACACTCACTGCTCTTTACTGTTTGAAGCAGGTCTTTCCATTAACGAGGTCAAAGATCGCCTTGGCCATAAAGATATTACAACGACAATGAATATTTATGCCCATCTAACGGCCAATAAAAAAGATGAAGTGGCCGATAAGTTTGCTGCCTTTATGGACATTTAGTCCTGATATTCAGTTTTCAGGCAATATTTCAGGCAATATCAAATTTTTCTACGCAATTTTGAATATATGAAGTAAAATTTTTGCACAAAAAAGCCCACCGTTTCCGGTGGGACAAGCTTTAATTTGTATGCCAGCTGCAGGGATCGAACCTGTGACCTCCGCGTTACGAGTGCGATGCTCTACCAACTGAGCTAAGCTGGCAATATCTGAATGACCCGTGCAGGATTCGAACCTGCGACCCACTGATTAAAAGTCAGTTGCTCTACCGACTGAGCTAACGAGTCAATAAACGACTTCACTATGATACTTCAATAGAGCTTACTTGTCAATATTTGAAAATTTATTTTACTAACTGATATCTAAGCCCCTAGCAAGGTGTATAATAGACCTAATCAAATAAGGATTAGAACGGGGGTTTTTATGGAAACGCAAGCTATTATTGAAATAAACGACTTATGCAAGAATTACGGCACCTTCGCCGCTTTAGATCATTTATCCCTCCGAGTCATGCCCGGGGACTTTTATGCCTTCATTGGTCCCAACGGCGCCGGCAAATCAACCACCATCCGCATCCTACTCGGTCTCATTCAGAAAACGTCTGGCCAGGCTCAGATTTTAGGTTACCCTTGCCAGCCTAGCCAAAGCGATTTACTTAAACACATCGCCTACTTGCCTTCAGAGTCAGCTTTTTATCCTCATCTTAAAGTCAAAGAGGTTCTGCGCTTAGCTGCTAAGCTGCAGGGCTTACAGTCTACTGATGAAACTAAACGCCTTTGTCACTTATTTGAATTAAACCCTCAACTCAAAATTAGCGAATTATCTCTAGGTAATCGTAAAAAGGTCAGTATCGTTTGTGCCTTACAACATCAAGCTCAAGTTTATATCTTTGATGAACCTACCTCAGGATTAGATCCTCTCATGCAAGAGCGCTTTTGGCAAGAGCTCCAACAACGCAATCAAGCAGGAGCTACAGTCTTTGTCTCTTCGCATGTCCTTTCTGAAGTACAGAAATATTGTCATAAGGCCGCTTTTATCCGTCAAGGCCAAATCATTCTAGAAGATACGATCAGCCATTTAGTTCAATCGGCTGCTAAACGAGTCATCCTTCATGGCATCAGTCAGTTTGATTCGATTGAAGGCATGTCCCAAGTGACTTGCCAAGGTGAATCGATTAGCTTCCTTTATCAAGGTTCGGTTGCGCGTCTACTCGACCATCTTAGACCGTTCCAAGACCGGTTGCTTGATTTGCAAATCCAAGAATTATCCATGGAAGAACTCTTCCGTCACTACTATAATCAAGGTAAACAGGAGGTTAGCCAGTCATGACCCTTATTCAACATGAATTTAAACAACATCTACAATTAACCTTGATTTGGGCTATCTCTTTAGCTTTGTTTGTGGCCATGATAATTACCATCTATCCACAAATGGCCGATCAAATGAATCAAATGTCTAGTTTAATGAGTGGGTTAGGCATGCTTACTTCTGCCCTCAACATTGATATTAAAAGCATGACTACCTTACTAGGCTACTATGCCATGGAAGTCGAGAATATGGTTGGTATTGGCGGAGGCCTCTTTGCCGCCTATCTCGGCGCTCGTCTGTTAAGCAAAGAAGAAGCCCTACATACTGCCGAATTTCTCTTTACTCAGCCAATTAAGCGGCATCAGGTTTATTGGCAAAAACTAGTGGCCTTGGTTGGCCTTATTCTTTTATTAAATGGCTTGATTGTCTGCTGCTCATGGAGTTTAATTCACATAACCCACCAAACGGTCCCCTTAGACCGCTTTGTCCAATTTCATCTAGCGATTGTTTGCTTACATCTAGACTTAGCCCTCCTTTGTTATGGCCTTTCAGCTATGAGCCAACATTTTACACCCTCAATTGGCTTGGGATTAAGCTTTGGTCTCTATTTCTTGAGTATCCTAATTAATCTTTGGGATAAACTAGATGTAGCTCGCTATGTAACGCCTTTTCAGTTCGCCTATGCAGCAGATATTATCAAGCAAGGAAGTTTAGACATCCCCTTACTCACTAGTAATTTTGCTCTAGCTCTAACTATTCTATTGATTGGTTTAGTCTGCTTCTGTCGCCGAGATTTAGCCGCTTAACATACTATAATGAAGAAAAAAGCGAATAGCTACTCATAACACAGGTCACTCTTCTATCTAGAAGACTGGTTGCTTGAGTAGCTATTCGCTTTTTGTTTTTTCTATTAATCTAGTTTGTCTTTCAACTCTCTAGTTAAACAGACTGGTAAAGAATTTGCGGAACCATTCCATAATTCCGATTACTAAGTTAACCAAGAAACGCCAAACTTTAAGATACCAAGGGGCTTCTTTTACTTCCTGGCTATTAACAACATCCACCTTGTTTGCTACAGCAGACGGTAGGTAGTGGACATTGGCTCCTTTAGGACGAATCGTCATCTGACCGACCACGGTTTTAGCTTTCAAAGGAGCTTTCAGTTGCCCTTTATTATTAAAATATGATTTCGATTGACTAAACTGATAGTCTAAACGCGGCGTAGTATCGACTACCGGTACAACTAAGTCCAAATCACGACCATAAGATAAAGGAACAGTGGCTTGTCTGGCATTTGCTGATTCAATATCTCCACCCTGGGTTACTTTATCTCCCTTAGAAACAACATGTTGCGACATATAAGCGGCATATACATAGTCATACATACGTTTACTATCATCATATCGAGCAGCACTATCTTCGGATCCCAAAGCAACAGAAATCACCCGAAAACCATTTCGTTGAGTCGTCGACACTAAGGCCTCGCCATCATGAGCAGCTGAGCCAATAATCAAACCATCCACGCCTTCATACTCATATTGGCGACCTGCCAACATTTCATTGTAATTGCGCATCTCAAATTCGTCATCCGTACCCTTTTGGAAGAATTTTTTCGGTGTTTGGGTATATTTAAGAAATTCAGGATGTTCTTTGACTAAATGATAGGAAATCACGGCGACCGCTTCTGCCGATAACTTTTGTTGTTCTCCTTGTTTAATGGATTCTTTATCTTGGGGCTGATATTTATCACTCAAGCCCGTAGCATTAACTAAGTCTGTTCCTTGAATACCCCAATCTGCTAATTGCTGATTCATCTGCTTAGCAAAAGCTTCCTCTGATCCTGCCACTTGTTCAGCTAAGGCGACAGCAGATCCATTGGCCAAAGTGATGCCGATTGATTCTAGCAAATCCCCTACCTTGTATTGGACATCTTGGCGCAGGGGCACATTGGCAATATTGTAATCTTGACTGATAGCATAGGCATGGTCAGAGATAGATACCTTGGTATCTAGACTTAACTTCCCTTCATCAATCGCTTTATAGGTTAAATAAACCGTCATGAGCTTCGTGATCGATGCAATTTCGACGGGTTTTTTACTATTAGATTCAAATAAAATCTGCCCATTGGTGGCATCAATGGCCATCGCTGATTTGGCACTTAAGTCAACCTGAGTTGTCTGTTCTTGAGCAAAAACAGCAATCGGACTCGCTATACTTGAAAATAGGCAGAGTCCGACCCCTAGCTTTTTACACACTGTTTTAATGTTCATCTTTCGTCACCTTATCTATTCGTTGTGGAAGCTCCATGCGGAACTTCAATTGTTGATCCTCAACAATAGCATACACATGACCATGATGTAATTCAACAATATTTTTTACAATCGCTAATCCTAGGCCTGCCCCACCCACATCAGATTGACGAGCTTGGTCCGCTCGGTAGGAACGGGAAAAGATGACTTCCAATTGGTCCTCCGGAATTAATTCACCGTCATTGCAGACTTCTAAACGAATCTGGCAATTATTCTCTGAATCATCTAAATTACATTGGCAAACTTTGCTGTCTTGCATACACTTAGCTGTAAGCACAACTTTTGTCGCTCCATGACCATATTTAAGCACATTACTCAATAAGTTGTGATAAACTCGTGCCATTTTCTCGACATCAAGAATTAACTCCAGATTCTGCGGTTCAATGACAATCTCTGCCTCAATATCTTTCTTAGAAAGATCCACTTCAAAGTCCGCCAAAATTTGCTCTAAGAAGGTCGCCATCTGAATCCGTTGCGGTTGAATCACATAACTAGTTTGGCGCGAGACGGTATAGAATAATAAATCGGAAACCAAGGTCTGCATCTGTTGAGCCTTACGATAGGCAATATGACTATAGTCAAGTAATTCTTCTTCTGTCTTATATTGTTTATTTTCAATTAAACCTAAATAACCAATAATCGAGGTCAAAGGAGTCCGCAAATCATGACCGACATTAGCGATTAACTCATCTTTGGTTTTCTCAATTTTTCGTTCTTCCTCCATGGCATGAACGGTACTATCCACGAGGTGGTTGACACTTGAAACCACTTCTTTGATTTCACTAAAATCAGATTCAGGAATACGATAATCATAATTTCCTTTAGAGATATATTTAACAGCATCCATCACATGTTGGAAATAAATATGTTTCAAAAGCCGGTTAATCCGCCAGATAACATAGGTAATTCCTGTAATCACAAACATAAAAGTCACAAAGAAATAGAAGAGCGAGATAGTCTCGTCACTCAAAGCTAACTGACCTCGCAGCGTCCCTTGAAAATGAGTAAATTTAAAAGGGTAGTCGATCATTTCAAAGCATACGAAAATAACACTCATATAGAGTAAAGCTTCTATAATGAGTGTTAGAATGATGTCGCCTATGAGATCTCTTCGTTCACGCGAAGTCAACTCCATCTTAGGTTCCATTTATAAATCCTCAGGCTTCAATCTTGTAGCCAACGCCCCAAACCGTTTGGACGACTTTTTCGCCACCAGTGGCTTCTTCAATCTTATCACGCAAATGACTCACGTGAACCATAACGGTTTTAGCTGAGACGATACTTTCTTGGTTCCAAACTTGTTCAAAAATCTCTTCGGCCGAGAAAACCCTATTTGGATGACTAGCTAAAAGATAGAGAATGCCGAATTCCAAAGCCGTCAATTGAATATCTTTACCTGTCACTGTTTTCACTTCATGAAATTCCTTACGAATCACAAGAGGTCCTACTTCAATTACGTTTGGTTCTTCCGACGCCGTATACTTGTATTGGCGACGTAAAAGCGATTTAACCCGAGCAATAACTTCAAGTGGATTGAAAGGTTTTGAAACATAGTCATCCGCACCTGAAATTAAGCCTTGAATCTTATCATTATCAGAAGCTTTAGCACTAATAATAATGACTGGAATACCATGATTTTGAGCACGTAATTGTTCAACCACTTCTAAGCCGTTGATTTTTGGCATCATAATATCAATAATGACTAGCTGAATTTCTTCATCATTCTCTAGATAATCCATGGCTTGTTGGCCATTATAAGCCTTCACAACTTCATAACCTTCATTTTTTAAATAAATATTTAATAATTCAACTATTTCACGATCGTCATCTACGATTAGTACCCGCATGTCATTATCACTCCTTTTTTTAGATAGTTTATTCCTATATCAACAAACTATTTCTATATTTCACAATACTAACATTATAATACATAATTTAATATTTAAAAGCATTAAGTTCTATTCTTTAAACTTTAATAATTAATTTGCAATATTTGAAATATGACAAAAAACAACCTAACTCTAGGCCTAAAGGAGAGGCATTTATCCTGAGGATAAACTCGCTCATTGACACACAAGTTAGATTGTTTTTAAAAAATATTAATTAAATTTATTTATATGATTTATTGTCGTGAATAGTTTGGAGCTTCTTTGGTAATTTGAATATCATGTGGATGTGATTCAATTAAGCCCGCTCCACTCATTCGAATAAATTGTGCTTCTTCACGAAGGCGTTGAATATTTGGTGCTCCACAGTAGCCCATTCCTGAACGCAAGCCGCCTAACATTTGGAAAATAATATCAGAAACAGCACCACGATAAGCTACGCGACCTTCAATTCCTTCTGGAACCAATTTATTAGCTTCATTCTTCGATTGGAAGTAACGATCACTTGAGCCTTTAGCCATCGAAGCCAATGAACCCATACCGCGATAGACTTTGAAGCGACGTCCTTGGAAGATTTCGAATTCACCTGGCGATTCATCTGTACCCGCTAGCATAGAACCTAACATGACAGCATATCCACCAGCAGCTAAGGCTTTTACGATATCGCCTGAGTACTTAATACCACCGTCTGCGATAATCGCTTTACCAAATTCTTTAGCTACCGTCGCACATTCGTAGATGGCGGTTAATTGAGGAACCCCAACACCTGCTACAACCCGGGTTGTACAGATTGAACCTGGTCCAATACCAACTTTAACAATATCTACACCCACATTGAAGAGCTCACGCGTTGCTTCACCGGTTGCTACATTTCCGGCAATAATAGTCACATCTGGATATTTAGCGCGGATTTCTTTAATTTTACGAATTACACCTGCACTGTGGCCATGAGCAGTATCAATAACAAGAGCGTCAACTTGTTCTGCGATTAAAGCTGAAGCGCGTTCAAACGTGTCGGAGGTTACACCAATCGCAGCGGCAGCTAAAAGGCGGCCGTGTTGGTCTTTGGCTGCATTTGGGAATTCAATGACTTTTTCAATATCTTTAATGGTAATTAAACCAGCTAAAACACCGTTTTTATCGACAATTGGTAACTTTTCAATGCGATGTTGATGAAGAAGTAATTCCGCTTCTTTTAGAGAGGTGCCTTCTGGAGCTGTTACTAAGTCTTCCTTAGTCATGGCATCGCCAATTTTTTGACTGTAATCGGTAATAAAGCGTAAATCGCGGTTAGTAATAATCCCAACTAAGCGACGATTTTCAAGATTTTCTACAATCGGCACACCTGAAATACGGTATTGGCTCATCAAGTTTTCAGCATCTTGAACGGTATCTTGAGGAGTTAAGTAGAATGGATCTAGGATAACACCATTTTCTGAACGTTTTACTTTACGAACTTCCATGGCTTGTTCTTCGATCGACATATTCTTATGAATAACCCCTAAGCCACCTTGACGGGCCATGGCAATAGCCATTTTTGAATCCGTAACAGTGTCCATAGAAGCTGAAATAATTGGAATATTTAAATGTAAGTTAGGAGCTAGGTCAACCGATAAATCCACATCATTCGGTAGTACCTCACTCTTAGCCGGAATTAATAAGACGTCATCGAACGTATAGCCTTCTCTTGCAAATTTTGTTTCCCACGCAGTCATGTAAATCCTCCTTCGTATATTTCCATATAAATTATCATTTTTACGAACTATATTCAAGTATCTTTTAATTAAAATTCGCTAATATTTGGACTTGTTTCTGAAAACGCCCCCTCTTTTACAACATATTAAGTCGAAATCCTCGAAAAAGAGAACATTCAAGTAAGAATGCTTACAAAAAAAAGTCTGGTCAAAGACCAGACTAAACTTTAGAATACGCCACCGCGTACATTCCATTTCTTTTTAAGATAGAAGTGCAAGGCTAAGGTAATAGAACCTATAAGAATGTAGAAATAAGGAGGCAAGGTAATATTAATTGATTTAGGTAAAATCATAGAAGAGCCAGACACTGCTAAAATCCATAGCATCATTGTTCCAATTGAAATGGCAAAATAGCGTAAATAACCTTTCTTCTTACCTTTAGGCGTATCAAGATCTGGCATAGCTCGCGAAGTAAAGAGCATGGCTACGCCAGCCATTAAATAATTAATTACTAAGGTGATAATACCTAACGCAGCCGTTGATTTTGTCGTACCTCGCATCAACATAAAACCAGATAAAATTGTGTACATAGATCCCAATACCAGACCACCATCAATTGCTAGATGTTTTTCTGGTGATTTTGCTTGCGGATCATCCGTAGGGAATTGTTGTTTCAGAATAGTTTGTGCACACTCCGTTGGCGTGCCATATAATTGACGCGCTGTTTGTCCGGTATGTTGTCCTTCCAACAAGGTCTCACATAATTCTGTATAGACTTGACGGCGGACTTGGCTCGCTAAATTTGCCGCGGCCAAATTCTTGTCTAAGGTAATCATGAATTGTTGATTACGCTTGGTTAAGCGATTAAAGACATCTGCATCAACCACTGCTAATAAACCTTGTGATGCTTCTTGATTAAGTTCAGCATCTTGTAGACTTTCCTCTTCAGAATGAACTGTATCTTCAACAAGTGATTGATCATCTTCTTCAGGCTCAAGCATAGGGCTATCTTGGATTCCTTCATCCGCTACTGGAACAGAAAGGTCTGCTTGTTCGGTTGTCTCTTCATTATTTGGGGCGAATTCAATTGTTTCGCTTGCCTCGTTCATAGCTTGATCCGCTTGAGCTACTGTTGAATCAGCGGTTACACCTTGATTCAATTCTTCAGTATGAGTTTTAGCTTCCTCCACTTGGGTGTCCACTAGCGTTTCTTGATTATCTACTGTATCTTGGATTTCTTTTTTGGTCATCTCATTCACTCCTTTTTGGCTTTAGTTCGCTTAGACATTAAAGCGGAATAACATGATGTCGCCATCAGCTACCACATATTCTTTACCTTCAGAACGAACACGTCCTGCTTCTTTAGCGGCTATCATAGTCTTGTAAGTCATCAAATCTTCATAGGAGACGGTTTCAGCACGAATAAATCCACGCTCGAAGTCAGTATGAATAATCCCAGCTGCTTGTGGAGCTTTCATGCCTTTACGGAAAGTCCAAGCCCGAACTTCTTGTTCACCAGCTGTAAAGTAAGTTGCTAAGCCTAAGAGAGAATAAACATGTTGGATGAGACGATCTAATCCGGATTCTTCAATACCGAAGTCCTCTAAGAAAACTTGCTTTTCTTCATCATCTAGTTCAGCAATTTCTTCTTCCAAGCGAGCACAAACAGGAACGACTTGTGCCCCTTGCTGATTAGCTAATTCTTGCACTTGTGCCAAGTAAGGATTACCGCTTGGATCGGTAACTTCCTCTTCACTAATATTCGCTACATATAGCATTTTTTTGCGGGTTAACAAGAAAAGATTGCGAACGATTGGCAATTGTTCATCATAAAATTCAACAGCGTTAGCTAATTGCCCATTTTCTAGGGCTTGTTTTAATTTCTCCAAGACTTCAAGTTCCATCACGGCATCTTTGTCTTTGGTTTTGGCTAACTTGGCCACTCGACCTAAGCGTTTCTCGATTGTTTCTAAGTCAGCAAAAATCAATTCCATATTGATGGTCTCAATATCAGCAATCGGATCTACTTTACCAGCCACGTGGGTAATATTGCCATCATCGAAGCAACGTACGACATGACAAATCGCATCAACTTGACGGATATGGCTTAAAAATTTATTACCCAAACCTTCGCCCCGACTAGCACCTTTAACAATACCGGCAATATCGGTAAATTCAATGGTTGTAGGGACTGTTTTTTTAGGGGTGATGAGCTGCGTAATATCCCACAAACGTTTATCGGGCACTTCTACAATCCCAACATTAGGATCAATAGTGGCAAAAGGATAGTTAGCCGCTTCAACACCGGCTTTAGTAATTGCATTAAATAGGGTTGATTTACCTACATTGGGTAACCCTACAATTCCAGCTGTTAATGACATGTATTCACTCTACTTTCTTTGGGTCTCTTCAGGATTGACTTTCGGTTGGTTCTGTACAAGGACCCGTTTCATTTTTTTCTCAAAATCGCGTCGGGTCATGGTGACAATATGGCCACAATTTTGGCATTTAATCCGGATATCCATGCCCATGCGGATAATTTCCCAACGATTAGTCTGGCAAGCATGGGGTTTGCGCATTTCGACAATGTCTAATTTGTCATATTGTTTTGGATTGGTCATCAATTTCCTCCATTATACGTGTATATCTAATAAATCTAGAATGCGAATCAAATCCGATTCGGAAAGAAATTCAATCTCAATCTTACCTTTTTGACCTTTTTGTAAAATGCTCGCCCCTGTTCCAAAGCGCTCTTGGATCCGATGTTCACATTCTAAGATATGTTGTGGTTTCTGTTCTTGTCGTGCGCGTTTTTTAGGTTCAACTTCTTCTTTAGTGTTCACTTGTTGGACCAATTCTTCCACCTGGCGAACAGTCAATTGTTGCTTAATAACCCGCTCAGCTACAGGAATCATTTGTTTCTTATCCTTTAGGGAAAGCAAGGTTCGGGCTTGACCCATCGATAATTGTTGTTGCGACACCCAGGTCTTAATCTTATCTGGCAAGGATAAAAGACGTAAATAGTTTGCGATATAGGGACGACTTTTACCAATGCGTTCAGCCACTTGGGCCTGAGTCAGTTCTAATTTCCGCATCAACATGTCATAAGCTTCTGCCTCTTCAAGTGCACTCAAGTCTTCCCGTTGCAAGTTCTCAATAACGGCAATTTCGATCATCGCCTGTTCATCCAATTGACGAACGATTGCCGGAATGGTTTCTTTTTCCGCTAAGCGGCTAGCACGAACCCGCCGTTCGCCGGCGATAAGCTCATAGCCTTTAATCGAAGATTTGCGTAAGATGACAGGTTGAAAGACACCTGATTGCTTAATCGATTCAGCCAATTCTTTTAAGGCTTCTTCATCAAAGCTTTTACGTGGTTGGTAAGGATTGGGCCGAATATCCGCTAGAGCGATTTCAACTACTTGTTCATTCTCATTAGGAGTTTCTTCATAGGGTGTAAAGAGGGCTTCCATCCCCCGGCCTAAGCCACCTGTTTTTCGTGTCTTATTCACCATTTGCCAACACTTCCTTTGCTAAATCCAGATACATTTCAGCACCACGAGAGCGAGGATCATAATCAATGATAGATTGTCCATAAGATGGAGCTTCAGATAAACGAATATTACGTGAGATAATGGTATTATAGACCTTTTCTTGGAAATACTTCCGCACTTCTTCGACTACTTCATAACCCAAATTCGTCCGTGCATCCAACATGGTTAGAAGGACTCCTTCAATACGGAAATCTTTATTATAAGACCGTTGTACTAGGCGAATGGTATTGAGCAATTGACTCAAGCCTTCCAAAGCATAATATTCACATTGGACAGGAATTAAGATGGTATCTGAAGCTGTAAAAGCATTAATCGATAATTGTCCCAAAGAAGGAGGGCAGTCAATTAAGATATAATCATACTGATCTTTAATTGGTTCAACGGCATCTTTTAAACGCAATTCACGGCTTTTTACATTGGATAATTCCAGTTCTGCCGCCGCTAATTGAATGGTAGACGGAACAACAAATAGATTATCTCGTGAAGTTGGCACCACACATTCTGCCATAGGCACTTGATCGACGAGAATTTCATAAAGGCTGTGTTTAACATCGCCTCGTTCCACACCCAAACCACTGGTTGCATTGCCTTGTGAATCTGAGTCAATAATTAAAACCTTTTTACCTAAGGAAGCCAATGCTGCACCTAGGTTTACGGTAGTAGTGGTCTTGCCGACGCCACCTTTTTGATTTCCGACAGCAATCATTTTTCCCATCTTATGCATCCTCCATTCGCTTAGATAATTGGTTCTTTGGCCGGTTTACCAGCCCGTCTTGGGTATTTTTTTGGTGTTTCTTTGGTTTTCTTCAACTTTAAGAAAAAACGTTCACTTTCTTCAATTGGCAATAAAGCCGTTTCTTGCTCGACCAACTTAGCACCAAGAACCGCAATGGCTGTTTTGGCTTCTTGAATTTCTTCCTGAGCTTTTTGGCCTTTCATGGCTAAGAAATAACCACCCTGCTTCACTAAAGGCAGACAAAATTCACACAAAATATTTAAGGCTGCAACCGCCCGGGCCGTCACTAAGTCGAATTGACCACGAAACTGAGGATCTTGACCCACCTCTTCGGCACGGCCATGTACACATATCACTTGCTCTAAGCCGAGTGTCTCGACCAAAAGATTTAAAAAGTTAATTCGCTTATTGAGTGAATCAACAATGGTTACCTTTAACTCAGGTTTCACAATTTTAAGAGGGATTGATGGAAAGCCCGCTCCCGCTCCAACATCACATAATGTTAGATCATATGAGTCTAAGGGCATAACCCATAAAGGCATCAAACAATCATAGAAATGTTTCAAATAAACATCGGCTTCATTAGTCAAAGCTGTTAAATTTATTTTTTGATTCCATTCAATTAATAAACGATAATAATCACGGAATTGTTGGATTTGTTCAGGAGACAAGTGAATGCCATGTTGGCTTAATTGCGCTAAAAATTCTTCTTCAGTCATGACTAGCTCCTTCAAATAGATTTGTGAAACAAAAAGTTTCACACGTCTATACTTTAACGTAAAATCAGCCTAATAGCAATGCAAAACCCTGATAAAGTCGATTAAATTTTGGCTAATATACTAGGGCTGATTTACTATGATCCTATGGCTATCTGATTGAAGAAAGGACAATTTATTCAACGAATTGAGACTTGTTTTCTTTACCAAATTTATTCAAACTTCCTTCGAATAATAACAATGTCTATTTATCAGCATTTTTGTTAATATATAAGAGTGAAAGACTACTATTATATATAGAATATGAAAGAGGTGCTTACATGAATCCATTTAAACGTCCCTTATTCAAGCTAATTGCTAGCTTAAGTTTAGTGATGTCCCTTAGTCTACCATCCATTGTCCTTGCTCAAGAAACGCCAAGTAACCAAGCGTCTAATGACATTGTTGGCGTATGGCAAGCCTCAACCCAAGGACCCGCTTTTGTGGTGACCAAACAATCCATCTATTTGAACAAGCAATTCTATCAATTGAAACAAGTTGAAAAGAATAGTGCTGTCCCAAATATTGATACCTATACCCTTCACTTCGATACAGCAAAATTCGTCAAAGATTATGGCCAAGCTGCTCTCGAAAATGAACTGCCTTTTACTTGGCAATACAATCAGACCATGGATACTTTAACTGGTAATTTTACCTATTACCGTCAAATTGATTTGAATACGGTCACAAGTCAAAAAGAAGAATTGCTCAAAACACAACCGATCAATGCCGAACACTTAAGCACTGTTTTGAAAAATTCCATTTCCGGTTATAGCGAAATAGCTCGCCAAGAAGACATTCCTCAAGCTAAGGTGAACCGCTTTATCTACGATCAAATCGTGAAAGAATATCCAGACTTAGGCCTGCTTAAGGGTGATGAATATGGCGAATACTTAAAAATCAGTCGTCAATTACCTGATTTTAAATGGGAAGACTTGAATAAGGCCAACCCAGCAGATGTACTAAGTTGGTATCGTGAAGCCGCTAAAGTTAATAAGAACGACAAGAAAAAAATTGCCGCTGCTTTGAAAAACAAAATTCAAGCTGCGATTAAGGAGTTTGATCAACGCATGAGCCAAGCAGAAAAAGAAGGTCTCAAAACAACTAGTACGGATTCTTCAAGTCAAGATGCTAGCAACCAAGATGAAACCTCAAAAGACGAAACAAATGCTCAGAAAGATCAACCAGCTGTCGACTCCAATGGTAAAAAAATTGAAGGGGTAAAAGCTGAAGCAGTTGATGCCATCAAAAAAACCTACCCAACCATGGCTGGTTCTAATATCACTTACATTGTCACCACTGATCAAGATGATAAAAATGTAATTGTAGTAGAAGTCTATGCTAAAGGAGATGCTCAACTTAATCTAATGGGTATTTTCCATTACTTAAAAGACGCCAAAACCATTCAACAAATTCAATAGAATAAGCAAAAATAAACCCGCCTAGTCTGTTTTACAGATTAGGCGGGTTTTCTTATTGACGGGATAAAATTTTCTTGCTCAAATTTCCTTTTGTGTGGCGTCTGGTTTGTCTCCTAGGCGCGCAATCTTTCCTTGTTGAATGTAGACCGAAAGAATTGCAATATCGGCTGGATTCACTCCTGATACACGGCTGGCTTGAGCCAGAGTAGAAGGTTGAATTTTTTTCAAGCGGTCACGAGCTTCATTAGCTAAGTTATCGACCGCATCATAATCGATGTCATGAGGAATTTGTTTTTCTTCCATAGCCTTCACTTTGTCCACTTTTTGCAAAGCTTTTTTGATGTAGCCTTCATATTTTACTTGAATTTCCACTTGTTCAGCTGCTTGGCGATCAAGGGCTTGATCCTGACGAGGAATAAGAGTTACCAAATCTTGGTAGCGAATCTCAGGACGGCGTAGCAAATCAATTGCCAAGATACCATCTAATAATTGAGTAGAGTGTCTTTCCGCAAGAAATTCAGCCAGGCCTGGAGTTTTCGGTGTAAGGCGAATGGACCCTAAACGGGTCATCTCATCTTCAATGAGAGCTAATTTTGCTTGGAAAGTTTGATAACGCTCTGGAGTCACTAAGCCTAATTGATAACCATACTCGGTTAAACGTAAATCCGCATTATCATGACGAATAAGTAGGCGATATTCTGCCCGTGACGTTAAGAGACGATAAGGCTCGGTAGTCCCTTTGGTCACTAAATCATCAATCATTACTCCAATATAACCTTCACTTCGCTTCATGATGAAAGGCTCTTTACCTTGAACCTTCAAAGCTGCATTAATTCCAGCCATTATCCCTTGACCGGCTGCTTCTTCATAACCCGAAGTCCCATTTGTTTGACCTGCGGTAAATAAATTAGGGATTGCTTTAGTCTCTAGTGATAAGCGAAGTTGATGAGGCACAACTACATCATACTCAATGGCATATCCTAACCGCATTAATTCAGCTTTCTCTAAACCAGGAACCGAGTGTAGCATATCCACTTGCACATCTTCGGGTAGGGAAGTCGACAAACCTTGGACATACATTTCATCTGTTGATAAAGATTCCGGTTCAATAAATAATTGGTGACGCGGTTTATCGCTAAAGCGGACGATTTTATCCTCAATCGATGGGCAATAACGTGCTCCGACTCCTTCAACAATTCCCGTAAACATAGGAGCACGGTGAAGATTTTGCCGAATAATTTCATGGGTAGCTTGACTAGTATGAGTCAACCAACACGGTGTCGAATCCACTTTATAATCTTCATCCGGTGTTAAAAAGGAAAAATGGTTGGGCGCTTGATCACCGGGTTGAATTTCCATAGCGTCAAAGTTGACTGAGTCATGGTGAATTCGTGGTGGCGTTCCTGTCTTAAAGCGAGCAAGTTCTAACCCTAATTCCATTAAGTGTTCAGACAATTTAATCGAAGGCAAGGTATTATTAGGACCAGAAGAATATTTCAAATCACCAATAATAATCTGCCCGCGCGCTGAAGTCCCAGTCGTTAATACAACCGCTTGTGATCGATAAACGGCACCTGTTTGAGTAATAACTCCGCAACATTGACCGTCTTCAATTAAGAGCCGCTCTACAATGCCTTGTTTTAAATCAAGATTAGGAGTGGCTTCAATCGTTTTCTTCATGGTTTCTGAATAGAGCTTTTTATCAGCTTGGGCGCGTAGAGCTTGCACAGCGGGTCCTTTACCGGTATTCAATAGACGCATTTGGATATAGGTCCGATCGATATTGCGACCCATTTCGCCTCCTAAGGCATCGATTTCTCGAACGACCACTCCTTTGGCTGGTCCGCCAATCGATGGATTACAGGGCATAAAGGCCACCATATCTAAGGAAATAGTTAATAAAAGTGTGTGGCATCCCATACGTGCGGATGCTAAAGCCGCTTCTGATCCGGCATGGCCCGCACCGACAATGATGACATCGTAATTTCCTGCTTGATATTCTTGCATGCATTCGTTCCTTTCTATTTTTGATAAAATCTCACTTGGTAATCTTTGAACTCATCAGCTTCATAAATAAATTTTGCTGAAAAGAAAGGGCGATCTTCTAATACCCAACGCAAGAAGATGAGATCACCTTCCCAGGTCGGTTTATCCAAGACTTGATCATAATCGACCCATTCCAACGTACCTTCATCGCAAGGACCAATTTGACCACTAAATTTAGTCACTCGAAAAACATAAGTGTACCAGTCTGTTTCTGGCGTAAATTCAGGAAAAGTAATCAGTCCTTTCAATTCTAACTCTTCCACAATCAAGCCTGTTTCTTCTTGAATTTCACGAATGGCACATTCTTCCGGCGTTTCGCCAGCTTCAAATTTGCCACCCACACCAATCCATTTGCCTTGGTGAACATCATTGGGCTTTTTATTGCGGTGAAGTAATAAGAATTGAGAACCATTGTCAATATAGCAAATGGTAGCTAATTTCATAATCGATTTCCTACTTTCCTAAACAGAATTGGCTAAAGAGTTTAGTCAGTAATTCATCTTGCACACTATCGCCAGTAATTTCACCTAACAAATCCCAAGCCCGGGTAAAGTCAATCTGAATCAAATCAACGGGCAATCCCATCTCACAGGCTTTTTGGACTTCATCTAAAGCGAGGATGGCTTGCTGTAGCAATTGGGTATGACGAGTATTTAAGAGATAATTCAAATCGGCTGTCTGTAATTTGCCCGCAAAAAAGCGAGCTTCAATTTGTTGTTCTAATTGATCCAAACCAGCTTCATCTAACATAGATGTCGTTAAGACTTGATCAGGATTCAACCACTGACTTAAGTCCTCGGTCTTTAAGCGAGAGGGCAGATCTTGCTTATTCAAAATAACCAACCGTTCTTGACCTTGAGTGAAATCTAAGAGTTCGCGGTCGACATCGGTTAATTCTTCAGCCTGATTGAGTAACAGAATCACCAAATCAGCTTCTTCCATGACCTTACGACTCTTTTGCACTCCAATTTTTTCAACCACTTCATCAGTTTGACGAATACCAGCCGTGTCAATTAATTTAAGTGGAACACCGCGAACATTGACATATTCTTCAATCGTATCGCGAGTGGTTCCTTCGATTTCCGTTACAATGGCCTTATCTTCACCGGTTAAGCGATTCAGCAGACTGGATTTTCCTACATTTGGCCGACCAATAATGGCCGTTTTAATGCCTTCACGGAATAATTTCCCTTGATTGGCTTGTTGCATAATCAACCGAATTTCTTGACTAACTTCTTGAGCCATCTGATTTAATTGGTCCAAGGATAATTCTTCGACACCATCATACTCCGGATAATCGATGGTCACTTCAACTTGAGCAAGGGTTTCTAGCATCTTTTGCCGTAAGTTCCGAATTTTAGTCGATAGCGAACCCTGCAATTGATTCAAGGACGCGTCCATGGCTTTGGCAGTTTTAGCATGGATTAAATCCATAATGGCTTCCGCTTGCGATAAGTCAATTCGCCCATTCAAGAAGGCCCGTTTGGTAAATTCACCCGGTTCAGCTAGTCTAGCTCCAACATAAAGTAAAGCTTCTAACACCCGTTGAACAGCGATGATGCCCCCGTGGCAATTGATTTCGACGATATCTTCCCTAGTGAAAGAGCGAGGTCCCCGCATTACTGAAACCATACTTTCATCAATAATTTGGTGATTTAAAGGAGATAAGATATGCCCATAATGAATAGTATGACTAGGCACTTGGGTAAGATCTTTTCCTTTAAAGACTTGGTTGGCAAATTCGACTGCTTGGTCTCCACTTAAACGGACAATACCAATCGCACCTTCACCTAATGCAGTTGAGATAGCGGCAATTGTGTCTTGTTGATACATCTTGATCTCCTTTCAATCCCAAAATTTAGCATAAAAAAAGTGCCGACACGATCCCCCTATAAACTTGACGGAAAGTGAGCACTTTGACTGCTACCTATTTGATAATTCATTTGCATTATACAAAAAGTCCTCTCAAAAAGCAAACACTTGTCTACTATTATAGCCAAATAATCTAGCTTAAACCGATTTTTTGCTGTCAGTTGTCTGGAAAAAATGATACAATGAGCCTGAGGTGTATTATGAATAAATTCGAAAAAATCTACTTAGATATTGAAAAAAAAATAAAAGATGGGATTTATCCGATTGGCTCACTCATTCCAAGTGAACATGACTTAGCAAGTCAATACAATGTCTCACGAGAAACCATTCGTAAAGCCCAAAAAATTCTTTTAGAAAATGGCTTCATTCAAAAAAAACAAGGCCGCGGATCCGTCGTTCTCGACTACAATCGTTTTTCGTTTCCCATTAGTGGCTTGGTTTCTTATAAAGAACTCCAAGAAGAACAACGCATCAATTCGATTACTCATCTGATTCAAAATCGGATTGTACCCGCTCCCGAATTTCTTGTCGGCTTAGAAGATGTCACACCGGATGAAAAATTTATCCATCTAGTTCGTACTCGGGTCATGAATGGAGAAGTCATGATTATTGATGAAGACTATATTCGCTGTAGTGTAGTAGAGCGCATTCCTGACTCCATCGCTAAAGATTCCATCTACCAATACTTTGAACAACAACTAAATTTATCCATTGGCTATGCCACCAAAGAGTTCATTGCTGAGAAAGCAAGCAACATGGATATTGATTTGATGAATTTAAATCCTATGGACTACGTGATAAAAGTAAGTAGCCATGTCTTCCTTGAAGATACGACTTTCTTCCAATATACGACCTCGCATCATCGTCTGGAAAAATTCCGTTTCGCTGAATTCGCTCGTCGTAAACCGCGGTTCAATTAATTTCACCCACAAATCCAACAAAAAAGGTTCGAATCAAGATTGATTCGAACCTTTTAAATTTATATGAAACTTATCACTTATTCTTTTGTCCAAGCTGGATCCACGGTCCATATACCTGGCTGCTGTGGCTTAATATTATATGGAGCCATAATACTACCATTGACGGTTAATTTCACCTGAGAAACTTTGTAATAATCGGCCACCGATTTTACCATAGCTGGAATAACCCCTGCATCAGTTGCCGGATTAAGATTCATCCCATTAACAATACCTGGGGCAAAATCCAAAGTAACGATTTGGTCTTCCACAATCACTTGATTTAAACGATTTTGTCCTGACATCCATCCTTCTTGAAGAAAAAGTTGGGCCCAAGCTCCGACTGGGTCCTCTTGCGGATTGTATTTAAAATCCGTTTCTTTAGCTACTAACAAGGGAGTCTTACCAGCGGGGTTAGGGCTGCTGAAGGTCACATGAAGTCCTTGATTGGTAGCCGCATCTGATTTAGCTTTGACTGGTTCTATACTGGCTAATACTAAGATTTCCTCTTTGCCATCATTGGAATTAATATGACGAGTCGCAATCAAACCGACATTTTCGGCAAAATATTGGATCATGGTCTCGTTATCTAACTTAGTCGTCACTTCAACAATATTTTTAAACTGTCCCGCTGCTAATTCAAGGGATTCATATATGGCTGTAATCGAGCTTTGGTGAACTTGATCATAGGACCAAGTGGTCCCAACCGTAACCGGTTCAGCCAAGAGGGTATATGATGGAACAATAGGATTTGTTTGGGCAGCCGAGCTTAAATCTTCGCCAGCTTTAGCTTCTTCTTGCTCATAAATCAAATTAATTTGACCGCCAAATGGCTGATAAACCTTTGTCTTAGAACCTTGTTCGTAATTCTCGCGAATTTGTAAATAACCCGTTTGTGGATTTTGTAATTCAACAATGGCTTCATATTGGCTTTGACTTGATTGATAGTGGTAACTTTGACTGACTTGACCCGGCAAATATGCCGCTAAGCTTAGCAAGCTACCTTCTGGCAATGATTTGGCTTGCTCAATTGGAAAGGCAAGGTCTTGTTTTTCTTTTTGCTTTTTACTAGCTTGTTTTCCGGCTGATTCATCTGCTTTCTTTCCTTTCAAAGCAGCTTCTTTGGCTTCAATCGAGGCTTGATTCTCCTTACTTAGCTTAATCATAGGTTCTTTTTTACAAGCAGTTAAACTGATGATACAAGCAAACAAGCAGAGAAATTGGCTAATTTTTTTCATGGCTAAAGACCTTTCTGTGAGTTTCATTGAGAATCTTCTTAAGCAATCAACACTTCGCTACTATGATAGCAAAAATCTCAACAAATTGAACTAATTATTCGCTAATTATTCCTCGTCTAATTTACCATAAAAAATACAGCCAAGTGGACCTTTCTTAGCTACATAAGCTGAGGAAGATGCTTGACTGCCTGTTATTGATTCGAGTTGACTAGGCCTGTTCGTTAAAATAAAAAGCTACTGTTTCATAAGGAGCAAGTTCTATTTCTGAATTCAAGGCCATTAAAGGACCATTTCCGATTAACTTTTTAGCTGATCGATCAATAAATTCACTTGGTAGGGTAAGACGAATCGTTCCTGGATAAAAATGACTGAGAACTAGCAGTTGTTGATCTTTTATTTCTCTTACATAAGCCATGACTTGTGGATGCTCTAAGAGTAAACCACGATAAGTTCCATAGGCAATCACATCATACTCTTTACGCAAACGAATTAAGTTTTGGTAATAGTTAAAGATGTGACCTTGGCTTAATTCTCGCTCTACATTAATTTGTGGATAATTAGGCGCCACACTCAACCAAGGTTGTCCTTGAGTAAAGCCCGCATGAGGACTATCATCCCACTGCATAGGCGTCCGACTCGTATCACGCGACTTAGCTTGAATGATCGACATGGCTTCAGCTGGACTGACACCTTTTGCCAATAAAAGTTGATAATTATTATGGGTTTCCACATCATCATACAAATCAATCTCGGCAAAATCAGGATTAGTCATACCAATTTCTTCCCCTTGATAAATATAAGGAGTTCCTCTTAAGAATTGAATTGTTTGAGCTAACATAGTTTGCGTCTCAAATGGATAGTGATCGGGATCGCCAAACCGTGAGTTAGAACGCGGTTGATCATGGTTGTTTAAGAAGAGGGCATTCCAACCTTGACCATCTGACATGCCTCGTTGCCATTCATCTAAAATAGCTTTTAACTGAAGGAAATCGAAAGCTGGGTTGGACCATTTTTCTCCATCCTGATAATCAACTTTTAAATGATGGAAACTAAAAATCATGGATAATTCTTTTTCGCTAGGATTGGAATACTGAACACCATTTAAAACATTAGTCGAAGACATTTCACCAACTGTAATAATGTCATCACGTTGACCAAAGGAAGCTTGATTCATTTCTTTAATCCACTGATGCACAATAGGAGTATCCGTATAAAGGCTTTTCTCTTGGGCCGAACCGGGTTCTTGACTGTCGATTAAGACGGGCGACTTACCAATGACATTCAAGACATCGAAACGAAATCCCTTAACGCCTTTAGTCAACCAAAAGTTTAAAACCTTTTGCAATTCTAAGCGTACTTGTGGGTTGTGCCAATTTAGATCCGCTTGGGTGACATCATATAGATGGAGATAATAGAGTTCTGTTTCACCAAAGCGTGCCCAAGCTGGTCCACCAAATTTAGAATCCCAGTTAGTGGGTAGCGATCCATCCTCTTTGGCTGGCCGCAAATAATAATAATCTTGATAAGTTTCATCACCGGCTAAGGCTTTTTGAAACCATTCATGGTCTGTCGAGGTATGATTGAAGACCATATCCATCATGATATCAATCTTATGTTGTTGACAGACTTGAACCAAGTGTTCAAAATCTTCCATGCTACCAAAACGCGGATCAATGGCACAATAATCGGCTACATCATAGCCATTATCATGTTGTGGGGAAGGATAAAATGGATTTAACCAAATCATATCCACCCCTAATTGGGCTAAGTATGGGATTTTTTCAATGACACCAGGTAAATCTCCTAATCCATCGCCATTACTGTCTTTAAATGATTTTGTATAGACTTGATATATTACTTTTTTAGCTAAATCCATAAAAACTCCTTTAATCTAATAGGCTTATTTCTTTAAGAAAGGAATATCAAATTCTACCGTATTTTGGGTTAAGATCTTGTTCTTGTTGAAGAAAATCGTTAAAACAAATGGCACCACGATGGCCACAGCCATACAGACAAAAAACATAACCATTGATTTTGGTTGAATAACTAAGAAACCAGGTAGACCCCCAACACCAATTGAATTGGCTGTTACTTTGGTCGAGGTAGCAATTAAACCGGCAATTCCTGACCCAATCATAGCAGCTACAAATGGATATAAATACTTGATATTCACCCCGAACATAGCAGGTTCAGTGACCCCTAGATAAGCTGAAATCATTGATGGCAAGGTAATTTGAGTTTCATTTTCATCGTGACGAGTTAACCACCAAACACCTAGAACAGCTGAACCTTGAGCAATGTTAGATAGCGCAATCATTGGCCATAACCCTGTCCCGCCAAAGTCAGCCACTAATTGAGTATCGATGGCGTTTGACATATGGTGCAAACCAGTAATAACAAGTGGAGAATAAAGCGCACCAAAAATTGCTCCGAATAACCAAGAGAATGAACCCGTTAAGCCGGCATATACCACACTAGAGATAGCTTGACCGATTTTCCAACCAATCGGACCTAAAATGGTATGCGCTAAAATAACAGCTGGTAATAAAGCTAGGAAAGGAACTAAAATCATTGACAATACTTCTGGTACGACTTTACGCCAGAACTTCTCTAAGTAAGCTAAGGTTAAGCCGGCAAAAATAGCTGGAATAACTTGGGCTTGATAACCAATCATGTTTAATTTAAATAAACCAAAATCCCACTGTGGAACTTCCCCTTTAGCTAAAGCATCAGCCGCTCCATAAGCATTAAGTAATTGAGGAGATACTAAGGTAATCCCAAGGACAATCCCTAGAATTTGCGTTGTACCCATCTTGCGGGTCACTGACCAAGTAATACCTACAGGTAAGAAGTGGAAGATAGCTTCACCTGGTAACCATAAGAAGGAATTGACACCTGACCAGAAAGGTGAACTTTCAACAATGGTTTTTCCTTGTAAAAAGTCCATCGGTACGCCTTCAAGAATATTACGGAATCCTAAAATAAGACCCCCAACAATAATAGCTGGAATAATTGGAGCAAAGATTTCTGCCATAAAAGCCATAGCCCGTTGAAACATATTTTGATTTTGTTCAGCTGCTTTTTTGACATCGTCTTTTGTAGCTTCACCCACACCGGCTAAAGCCACAAATTCTTTATAAAATTCAGAAACCGCATTCCCAACAATCACTTGAAATTGACCAGCTTGCGTAAAACTACCTTTTACTGACGGTAAAGCTTCAATTGCTTTAATATCTGCTTTATCAGGATCAACTAAAGCAAAACGCATCCGTGTTGCACAGTGAGTCACTGCTGAAATGTTGTCTTTACCACCTATCAAAGTCAGCATTTTTGCTGCATCATCTTTAAAATTTGCCATCAAACACCCTCCTATAATTTGTCTATACAAGTATTTGACTTCATCATATAATGAAAGCGATTGTAATGCAAGTTTTATGCACTTTTATTACTGTAAATTTTTCCGATAAAAAAAGTCTGCTTCCTTTTCTAGAAAGCAGACATTAATAAGTCTAATTTATAGTATTAATTTGCAGTATATTCAACTACTAAATAACGATTAGGATCTTTACCTTCAGAATGTGTTTTAATATGATCCACTTTACTTAAATACGCATGAATTTGTTTACGTTCATAAGAGGGAAGAGGATCTAAGATAACGGGTTGTTTGGTCTTTAAGACTTGTTTGGCTGTGCGTTGAGCCATTTGTTCTAATACACCAGCCCGACGATCACGATAATCGCCTACATTAATAAGAACTGATAAACGGCGACGATCATATTGGTGTAACATAACTTGTGCTAAAATTTGCAAAGCATTAATAATCCGTCCATGTTTACCAATGACAAGACCAGATTTTGGTGAATCAATATTGAAAATCACTTGATTACCAGATTCTTCATAAGACACTGTACCCGGTGCGCCATATTCATTAATGACTGCTTCCAAATATTGAGCTACAAGGGTCCGTGATTGATCAATTTCTTCTTGACTTTGAATAGCTACAGTCTCTTGTTCACTAGCTGTTTCTTGATGGTTCGAATCATTTTCTTCTTCAGCAACTAATTGATTAGCTCTTTCTTCTTTAATAATTTCAAATTGATCATTTGCTGCTGGTTCAACTATGGCTTCATTTTCTTCTAAATCCACTTGAGTTTGCCAAGAATCTTGAGGTTGAGTACCTAAATCAGGACTATTTGTTGATTGGGTTTCTTCTAATTGTTGAGTTAATTCTGACAAAGTCATATCCGACTTCTTGGTTAATTCAACAATAGCATCTTGTTTACCAAAACCAAATAGACCTTTTTTTCCTTCGCTAATCACATTGACTGTAACTTCATCTTGATTAGCGTCTAATCGCGTTAAACCAATTTTAATTGCTTTTTCAACGGATTCAGCTCTGACAGTTGTCGTATTTTCTAACATAATTTTATCCAATCTCCTTACCTTATTTTCTATTTTTTGCTTGTTTTAAAGCTTTCTTTAAAGCTTTTTGTTTAGCCTTTTCAGCGTCTCGTTTAGCTTGACGTTCAGCTAAAATCTTATAAGGATTATTATAAATAAAAGTTTGTGCTAGAGTAATAGCATTTGAAATAACCCAATAGACTGCCACTGCTGACGGTAGACCTAGTGAAATAAAGAGAATCATCAGCGGCATCATATACATCATTGACTTAGTCGTTACATTCGAAGAAGGATTAGCCTTCATCGTAAAGTATGAAGTCGCAAAGGTTAATCCTGCTGCTAAAACTGGTAAGATAAAATAAGGATCAGGATTCCCTAAATTCATCCAGAGAAAATGTCCTTGACGAAGTTCTGGAGTTCGAACAATTGCTTGGTATAAAGCAATCATCACTGGGAACTGAATCAAAAGAGGTAAACAACCTGCATATTGATTCACCCCATGTTCTTTCATCAAAGCTTGTTGTTCTTCTTGCATTGCTTCCATCGATTGACGGTCTTTGTTAGGATATTTTTCTTTTAATTTATCCAATTCTGGTTGAATTTCCATCATATCTCGTTGCGATTTCATCTGCATTTTAGTTAAAGGCAATAGAAGCGTACGTAAAACAATGGTAAAGAGAATAATAGCTAAAGCATAGTGATTGCCTACTAATTTAGCAATCCATAATAAAAATTGCGACAAAGTATAGATTACATAACGATCCCAAATACCAGTTGAATGTTGCGAAACGGCATCTGTTTTACCACAAGCACTCAAGGTGACAACGACACCGATTAATAAGGCTATTTGTAGCCATTGTTTAGTTTTCTTCATTAGATCCTCCTGCTACATCCTTATCAGGATGTTGATCGAGTAAGTGGGTTAGTTTCATTACATGGATGAGCGATTTTTTAACTTGAAAAAAATCTCGTTGGCTAATATCTGGACGAGCAATGACCAAGAAATCCCATTCTGGTTGAATCTGATCTTCTAATTCATGTAAAGCCTGACGAATATATCGTTTAACCTGGTTCCGTTTGACAGCATTACCAATCCGTTTACCAACGGAAATACCTACTCGAAAATGTTCTTGGTTTTCTTTTGGAAAAGTATAAAGAACCAATTGGCGGTTAGCAACCGACGTTCCTTCACTAAATACCTTTTGAAATTCTTTTTCTTTTTTTACACGATATATTTTTTTCACGAAACTACCTCATCTAATCCACTCTACAAACCGTCACTTCATCCTATTATAACTAAAATTCAGCCAAAAGAAAAATTGAATTATCATTTATTTGCAAAAAGCTGGATAAAAATAAGCAAAAAAAAAAAGGCTACTACAAGAGTACCCTTCAAAATTCATTATGCAGCTAATTTTGCTCTACCTTTTAAACGACGTTTTCTTAATACACGACGACCGTTCTTTGTGCTCATTCTTTTACGGAATCCGTGAACTTTTTTACGAGTACGTTTCTTTGGTTGGTAAGTTCTTTTCAAAGTTACACACCTCCTACTAATAGACTATTTATGTACAATACTAAGTTATTTTAATTAAGTATCAAGTGAAAGTCAAGCTGAAATCTCAAATTAAATCATTTTTATCTGAGTTAAAACACACAACTTATGCACAGAATAATAATTATCTGTGTATAAATCTTTTAAATAGCTGACCTTATGCCCAAAAAACTAATCGACTTATCCACAAATAAACAAATTGTTAATAAGATATTAACTTATCCACAATTTCTGTGCATAAGTGTGATAAATATGATAAAATCAGTCTGTTATTAATAAATTTTATCCACAAATATATTTAAATTATGATTTTGAACTTTTTTTATCCTCAACTTTTATGCACTTGTGGATAACTAAATTGTTCATTAGTGGATAAAATCATTTACTCATTTTTACTTGTTGAAAAAAGGGACTATGATACAATAAACATACTATTTAACAAGGAAAATGGGCAAACTATCGAAGTGAGGTGACCGACGCAGATGGACGAAAAAGACGTCTTTTGGCAAGGACTTGTTCAATACTTAAAAGAAGTTCTATCCGATACAACATTTAATAACTGGGTTGTTCCAGTCAAACCACGGCGAATTGCGAATCAATCCATTTCTCTAATTGTTCCGAATAGTTTTATTAAATCTTACTGGGAACGCCATTTATCAGGTTATATTCTTCAATTTAGTTTAGAAAAATATGGAGTAGAATTCCAACCAACTTTTACTATTCTACCTGATAAAACAGAGTTGGAAGAAAAGCTCGAACAAAAATCTGAACAAAATAAATTAATCGAAAATGATATCTTTATTAATTCCCACCTTAATCCAAATTATACTTTTGAAAACTTTGTTATCGGTGAAGATAATAAAATGGCTAACGGTGCAGCTCTAGCTGTCTGTGATGGTCCGGGAAAAACCTACAATCCATTCTTAATTTATGGTGGCGTTGGATTGGGGAAAACGCACTTAATGCAAGCAATTGGAAATGAAATTCACCGTAAAAATCCTCAAGCAAAAATCAAATATGCGACTAGTGAATCGTTCATGAATGACTTTATCAATGCGATTTCCAATGGATCTCAGAAAGAATTTCGCGAAATGTATCGCAATATCGATGTTTTATTAATCGATGATATCCAATTTTTATCGAATAAAGATAAAACCCAAGAAGAATTCTTCCACACTTTTAATGCGCTTTATAATAATGAAAAGCAAATTGTATTAACCAGTGATCGCTTACCCAATAATATCGATAATCTCGAGGAACGTTTAATCAGCCGCTTTAAATGGGGACTATCAACTGACATTACCCCACCTGATTTAGAAACACGGATTGCTATTTTACGTAAAAAAGCCAGTAAAGATCACTTAGATATTAACTCAGAAACTTTAACCTACATTGCTAATAACATTGATACTAACATCCGGGAACTGGAAGGCGCTTTAGTTCGCGTTATCGCTTTTGCTGCTATTAAAGGAAAAGAAATCAACTCCAATTTAGCTGCTGAAGCACTCCAAAGTATTGTCGGTTCTAATGAGAAAAAAGCTCTCACAATTGATGAAATTATTCAAGAAGTTAGCCGCTACTATCAAGTTTCAGTGGCAGAAATTAAAGGAAAAAAACGTACAAAAGAAATCGTCTATCCTCGTCAAATTGCCATGTTTCTAGCCCGTGAATTAACCGATATTTCGTTTCCAAAAATTGGCGAAGATTTCGGTAACAAGAATCATACAACCGTTATTCACGCCTATGAAAAGATTAACGATAGTCGTTTAATAGATGCTAAACTTAAAGAAGAACTTCAACAATTAACAGATCGCTTGAAAAATTAAATGAAGGGCCTTGTGGATAAGTTGAGCACAAACAGTCGATTTATTGACACCCTTGTTAACATGCTAATCTGTTCCTTGGGCTAGCTTTAAGCCTCTTTTGAACATGATTAACAGCCCCTATTACTATTACTATTTATTTATAATAATTTATATTGAATAAAAAGGAGTAACATCATGAAATTTACCATTCAAAGACAAGCCTTGATTAATCAATTAAGTCATGTCACTCGAGCTATTTCATCAAAAGCGACCATCCCAGTCTTAACAGGTATTAAAGTTACAGCTAGCCATCAAGGATTAACCTTAATCGGTTCAGATGCTGACATCTCAATTGAAAGTTATTTACCTCAAGCTGATGATCAAATTAAATTAACCATTGAAAAAACAGGTTCTATCGTTTTACCAGCTCGCTTATTTAATGAAGTTATCAAAAAATTACCTACCCCGGAAGTTACCATTGAAGTAAATGAGAATTTTTTAGCTACCATTTCATCTGGAACAGTTGTTTTTGAAATCAATGGTGTAGATGGTCAACAATATCCTCAATTACCAGAAATTAGTTCTGATCAAAAAATTGCTCTACCAACTCTCTTATTTAAACAAATGATTAACCAAACAGTGTTTGCGACTTCCAATCAAGAAAGTCGTCCAATCCTAACAGGCATTAATTTTAGTTTAAAGGTTGATCAATTAAGTGCCGTTGCAACTGATAGTCATCGTTTGAGTAAACGAACGATTCCTTTGAATCAAAATGAATTATCTTTAACCGATCAAACCCTAACGATTCCTAAAAAGACTATGATTGAATTAAGTCGTATTGTTGAAGATAATCAAGAATTGTATATGACTTTAATGGCTCAACAAGTCATCTTTACTGTGGATAACTTAACCATTTATTCTCGCCTTCTTGAAGGAAATTATCCGGAAACAGATCGTTTAATTCCAAATTCACATCAAACGGAATTAATTGTGAATGCCAATGAATTCTTAGCTGCTATTGATCGAGCTTCTTTAATGGCTCATGAAGGTAAAAATAATGTTGTTCAGCTTGAAATTGATGATCAGAAAGTTGAGTTATCGGTTCAAGGTAATGAAGCAGGTCATCTAGCTGAAGAGATTGCTTATCAATTAGCAGAGGGTGATGCTATTAAGATTTCTTTCAATCCTGATTATATGAAAGACGCCTTGAAATCATTTGGTGATGTCGATGTTAAAATTGGCTTCCAATCACCTGTACGTCCTTTATTACTTTCTGCCGTTGTAGAACAAGTTCAAGAGAATAATCAATTGTTACAATTATTAACGCCAATTAGAACCCATTAAAATTTATAATTTTAAAAAAACAGGCTATTTTAGCCTGTTTTTTTATTTTAAGGCGTTTAACTAATTTTATAGTTAAAAAGCATAGAGCCTATAATTTTTGAGAAAAATTTGTAGTTTAGCTATTAAAAGGGTATAATTTAAAATGTAAATTAAGGGATATAGGTGATGATATGACAAAGAAATTAGTTGAAATTAACGATAGCTTTATTACTCTAGGTCAATTACTTAAACATGAAAGTATTATTGGCAGTGGTGGAATGGCTAAATGGTATTTAGCTGAGCATACCATCTATGTTAACGATGAACCAGAAAATCGTCGTGGCAAAAAATTAAGTCACGGTGATTGCATTCATCTAGTTGATGAAGATTTGGAGCTGACCATCCATTCAACTGTTCAAACGATGGATTCATGAGACTTAAACAATTAAACTTAGAAAATTTTCGTAATTACCCACAATTAAATTTGGAGTTCAATCATGGACTAACCATATTAACCGGTGAAAATGCTCAAGGAAAAACAAATCTCCTTGAGGCCATTTTTTTGTTATCGCTAGCAAAGAGTCACCGATCTAATCATGATAATGAAATGATTCGTTGGCATGAAAATTCTGCTCGTGTTACTGGTTTAGTCGAGACTGAACATTTTGAATTTCCCTTAGAATTGATTTTGACTAATAAAGGTAAAAAAGCTAAATATAATCACCTAGAACAAGCTAAATTAAGTCATTTTATTGGCAAGTTGAATGTTATTCTTTTTGCCCCTGAAGATATGCAACTAATTAAAGGTTCACCTGCTTTTAGAAGAAAATTTTTGGATAGTGAATTGGGCCAATCTCACCCTGTTTATCTGAATGAATTACTAGAATACAATCGTATTTTAAAACAGCGAAATACTTACTTAAAGCAATATAGTCATTCAAATCAATTTGATAATGTTTATTTTAGTATCTTAACTCAACAATTAATTGACCGTGCTGTGAGTATTGTGCGTTATCGTTCCAATTTTGTTACATCGTTAAATCAGCTAGCTCAACCCATTCATCAAGCCTTATCAAATGAGCGTGATCAACTAGGCATGATGTATCTTGCTTCAAGTTCTCACTTAGATTATCAAGTAGATGAAGCTGAATTAAAAAGTCAGTTTCAAGCTTTATTTGAATGCTCTTTTATTCGTGAAAAGGATCAAGCAACAACTTTATATGGTCCTCATCGTGATGATTTAGGGTTATATATTAATGACAAGAAAGCGGTAGATTTTGCTTCACAAGGTCAACAACGAACAACTGTCTTAAGTTTAAAATTGGCTGAAATTGAATTAATGAAAGAATTAAAGGGAGAATATCCCATCCTCTTACTGGATGATGTCTTATCAGAATTAGATGATGCCCGTCAGCATTTACTTATGTCTTATATTGAAAAAAAAGTTCAAACCTTTTTAACAACCGCGACAATTCAAGGTTTGAAACTTCATCAATTATCTGATGCGGATATTTTTTATGTGGAAAATGCAAATGTTTATAAAGGAGAATCATTAAATGGTTGAAAATCTTAATCAAACGGCTTATGATGCCAATCAAATTCAAGTCCTCGAAGGTTTAGAAGCCGTTCGTAAGCGACCAGGTATGTACATTGGTTCGACCAGTGGCGAAGGTTTGCACCACTTAGTCTGGGAAATTGTGGATAATTCAATCGACGAAGCTTTAGCCGGTTACTGTGATCATATTGAAGTATTTATTGAAGCTAATAATAGTATTACCGTTGTGGATAATGGTCGTGGGATTCCTGTTGATATTCAAACGAAAACTGGTCGACCTGCGGTTGAAACAGTCTTTACTGTTTTGCATGCTGGAGGAAAATTCGGCGGTGGTGGATACAAAGTGTCCGGTGGCTTACACGGTGTAGGTGCTTCGGTTGTAAATGCGTTATCAACTGAATTAACAGTACAAGTATCCCGTAATGGTAATTTGTATCAACAAACTTATCATCGTGGTTTGGTTCAAGGTGACTTAGCGATTGTCGGAAGTTCAGATGAAACTGGAACTCGCGTGAATTTTGTTCCAGATCCGGCTATTTTTACTGAAACAACTGATTTTAATTACGAAAAATTAATGAAACGTGTGCGCGAATTAGCCTTTTTAAATAAAGGTTTACGTATTTCTATCGAAGATAAACGTGAGGACCGCCAAAAACATGATTCATTTTATTTTGAAGGCGGTATTAAATCTTATGTTGAGTATATAAATAAAGATAAGACCGTTCTTTTTGATGAACCTATCTATATTGAAGATCAAGTCGATGATATTCAAGTTGAGGTTTCTATGCAATATACGGATGGTTATCACATGAATATTGTTTCGTTTGCTAATAATATTCATACACACGAAGGTGGAACCCACGAATCTGGTTTTAAAGCAGCTTTAACTCGGGTCGTGAATGATTATGCTCGTAAAATGAACTTAATCAAGGAAAATGATGAAAACTTAATTGGAGAAGATGCTCGAGAAGGTTTAACCGCTATTATTTCTGTAAAACATCCAGATCCTCAATTTGAAGGTCAAACAAAGACTAAATTAGGCAATTCAGAAGTCAGAGCCATTACTGACCGTTTATTCTCTACTGGATTTGAAACTTTTATGTTAGAAAATCCTAAAGTTGCAAGAATGATTGTTGATAAAGGGATTCTAGCATCAAAAGCCCGTAATGCAGCAAAACGAGCGCGTGAAATGACTCGACGTAAAAATGTATTGGAAATTTCGAATCTTCCAGGTAAATTAGCCGATTGCTCGAGTAAAGAAGCTGAAAAATGTGAACTTTTTATCGTCGAAGGAGACTCAGCCGGTGGGTCAGCTAAACAAGGACGTTCGCGGATGTATCAAGCTATTCTACCAATTCGTGGAAAAATTTTGAACGTTGAAAAAGCAACCATGGATCGCATTTTAAATAACGAAGAAATTCGGTCGCTATTTACCGCCATGGGTACTGGCTTTGGTGGCGAATTTGATGTCGAAAAAGCTCGTTACCATAAATTAATCATTATGACTGATGCTGATGTCGATGGCGCTCATATTCGTACTCTTTTATTAACACTTGTCTTTCGATATATGCGTCCATTATTAGATGCTGGCTATGTTTATATTGCACAACCTCCTTTATATCAAATTAAACAAGGTAAAAAAGAAACCTATATTGATAGCGATGAAGCTTTAAAAAATTGGCAAAAAGAGAATCCAGAAGCTAAATACACAATTCAACGTTATAAAGGTCTTGGAGAAATGGACTATGAACAACTTTGGGAAACAACTATGAATCCCGCTAATCGCCGTCTATTAAAAGTTTCGGTTGAAGATGCTATTGAATCTGACCAAGTTATGCAAATGTTGATGGGAGATGAGGTTGAACCTCGTCGTCTCTTTATCGAAGAGAATGCGGTTTATGTTCAAAATCTAGATATTTAACAACTGGAAGAAAGGAAAGATAAATCATGACTGAAATATTCGGTGAAAGTCCGCGCGAATTTGAGACAATCAATTTACCTGATGAAATGCGGACCTCATTTTTAGATTATGCCATGAGTGTTATCGTGGCTCGTGCTCTTCCAGATGTTCGAGATGGCCTTAAACCGGTTCATCGCCGAATTTTATTTGGAATGAATGAATTAGGGGTTACCCCGGATAAACCACATAAGAAATCAGCCCGGATTGTTGGGGATGTCATGGGTAAATATCACCCTCATGGAGACTCAGCTATCTATGAAGCTATGGTCAGAATGGCTCAACCGTTCTCTTATCGGCAAATGTTAGTCGATGGACATGGTAACTTTGGTTCAGTGGATGGTGATGGTGCTGCGGCTATGCGTTATACGGAAGCTCGTATGAGTCGTATTGCAACGGAAATGCTGAAAGATATCAATAAGGATACGATTGATTTCCAAGATAATTACTCGCAAGAAGAGAAAGAACCGGTTGTTTTACCAGCTCGCTTCCCTAACCTATTGGTAAATGGAGCTTCAGGTATTGCTGTTGGGATGGCAACTAACATTCCGCCACATAACTTAGGTGAAGTTATTGATGCTCTCGTTTTACTGATAAAAAATCGGGAAGTTACAGTGAGTGAATTAATGGAAGTTCTACCTGGGCCTGATTTTCCAACGGGTGGTATCGTGATGGGTAAATCCGGTATCCGTAAAGCCTATCAAACAGGTAAGGGCAAAATTATTGTGCGTAGCCGAGTTGAAATTGAACAAATGGCCCATGATAAAGAACGGATTATCGTAACTGAATTACCTTATGCTGTTAACAAAGCTCGAGTGGTCGAACGAATTGCGGAATTAGCACGTGAGAAAAAGATTGAAGGTATTACTTATGTAGCGGATGAATCTGGCCGTGAAGGAATGCGGATTGTCGTAGAAGTGCGTCGCGATCAATCAGCCTCTGTTGTATTGAACAATTTGTATAAATATACCCCACTTCAAACTTCTTTTGGTTTTAATATGTTAGCCATCGACCAAGGAGTACCTAAAATTCTTTCTTTGAAAGACATATTAACTAAATATCTTGAGCATCAAGAAGAAGTTGTTCGTCGTCGTACCCTTTTTGAAAAGAAAAAAGCAGAAGATCGGGCCCATATTTTAGAAGGATTACGAAAAGCGCTTGATGTCATTGATCAAATTATTGCAATCATTCGGGGATCTCGTGATTCGGAAGTAGCAAAACAAGAATTAATGGAACAATTTGCCTTTACACCGATTCAAGCTCAAGCGATTTTGGATATGCGCTTAGTTCGGTTGACCGGTTTAGAAAGAGAAAAAATTGATGCTGAATATAATAATTTAATGGAATTGATCCGACGTTTAAATGAAATTTTAGCAAGTGAAGCTCGTTTGTTAGAAATTATTGAAGATGAATTATTAGACATCAAACAACGCTATAATGATCCTCGTCGGACAGAATTGAGAATTGGTGAACTCTTAAGCTTGGATGATGAAGATCTGATTGAAGAAGAAGATGTTCTTATTGCTTTAACGGCTAATGGTTATATCAAACGCATGACCGAAGATGAGTTTCAGGTGCAAAATCGTGGAGGTCGTGGAGTTAAAGGTATGGGTATGGCTGATGATGACGATATCCAAAGTCTAGTATCGTGTTCAACCCATGATCAATTACTCTTCTTTACAAATCGTGGTAAAGTATATCAATTGAAAGCATATGAAATTCCTGAATATGGTCGAACTGCTAAAGGAATTCCAGTTGTTAATTTACTGAATATTGAAAAGAATGAATTTGTTAAAGAAATAGTTCCAATTAATCAGACTGAATCTGTACAAAATCTATTTTTTGTAACCCATCAAGGTACTGTTAAACGGACTGAAGCCAAAGCTTATGGTAATATTCGTAATAACGGCCTAATTGCTATTAACATGAAAGAGGACGATCAATTAGTTAATGTGTTGATTACGAATGGTCAACAAACGATTATTATCGGAACTCATGAAGGATATGCTATGACCTTTAGTGAAAATGATGTTCGTTTGATGGGACGCACGGCGACAGGAGTTCGAGGTATTAAACTACGGTCTGAGGATTATGTAGTCGGGGCCGCTGTTTTAAATGAAGACAGCGAAGTCCTAGTTGTGACCGAAAAAGGTTACGGTAAACGAACCCCTGCGAAAGAATATGCAGTGAAAAATCGGGGTGGTAAAGGGGTTAAAACGTCTAACATCAGTGAAAAGAGCGGTAAACTAGCTGGAATTGTTGCTACTGATGGTAATGAAGATCTGATGATTATGACGGATCAAGGGGTTGTTATCCGCTTTAGTATTGCAAGTATTTCGATGACTTCGCGGGCAACTTTGGGTGTTCGAATGATTAAACTGGATGATACAGCCAAAGTAAGTTCCATCACTAAAATCTTAAAATCTGAAGGAGCTATCGAAGTTGAAGCTACAGAAATTGATCAAAGTTTAGCTAGCGAAGATGATGATAGTGATGAAGAATAAATTCTTTTAAAAAATGATTGTTTTAATCATTAAGAAGTAGTATAATCTTAAAATGTGAGAATTTGCTTATATAAGCAATCCTCTCCTTGCTCATTTTGAGCCAATAGACCAAAAGGAGGTGCAACCAGATGGAATCAACTAAATATGAAATCCTTTATATTATTCGTCCTGATATGAACGATGATGCTAAGAAAGAATTAGTAGAACGTTTCGATAGTATCTTAACAGATAACGGTACGGAGATTGTTGAATCTAAAGACTGGGCTAAAAAACGCTTTGCATACGAAATTAACGATTACAAAGAAGGTATCTACCACTTAGTAAACGTTACTGCTACAGATGCAAAAGGGATCAATGAATTTGATCGTTTAGCTAAAATCAGTCGTGACATTTTACGTCATATGATTATCAAGCTTGAAGATTAATTTGTTTCACGTGAAACACTTTTAGGAGGAAAATTATGAATACAGTTCAACTGGTCGGACGCTTAACTCGAGAAGTTGATTTGAAATTTACTTCATCAGGTACCGCTGTTGGTACATTTTCAATCGCTGTGAATCGTAATTTTACTAATCAACAAGGTGAACGCGAAGCAGATTTTATCAATTGTGTGATTTGGCGTAAAGCTGCTGAAAACTTTGCTAATTTTACTCGCAAAGGATCGTTAGTAGGTATTGAAGGTCGAATTCAAACTCGATCTTATGATAACCAACAAGGTCAAAAAGTTTATGTTACAGAAGTAGTCGTAAATAACTTTGATTTACTTGAACCACGTTCTGTTACTGAGCAACGTCCAGTTGGTGATCAACGTCCTGCTAATCAAGGCTACCAAAACCAAGCATCTAATTATCAAGCAAATAACAATAATTCAAATTTCTCATCTTTCAATAATAATCAGTCAGTCTCCTCTCCATTTATTGAAGATGGACGGCCAATTGATATTTCTGAAGATGACCTACCGTTTTAAGATTAAATAAGGAGGAATTCTAATGGCTGGACAACGTCGTGGCGGAAGAAGAAGAAAAAAAGTATGTTTCTTCTCTGCAAATCATATTGAATATATTGATTACAAAGATGTTGATTTATTAAAGAAATTTATTTCTGAAAAAGGAAAAATTTTACCACGCCGTGTAACGGGAACAAGCGCTAAACACCAACGTAAATTAGCTGTAGCTATCAAACGTGCACGTGTTATGGGCTTACTACCATTCACAGTACAAGATTAATAAATTAATAGAAAGAGTGCTTCGGCACTCTTTTTTTTTTTTTGTAATGGTGTTTCACGTGAAACATTATGACATGGCGAAAGTATGAAAAATGTGGTAAAATAGGCTATTATAGTGGTAGTGAGGTGATATTTTTTTGAAGAGTAAATGGAAAGAGTTTTTTGATGTTTTTCATTCACTAGCTATGAGTTGGCAAATTTATACTCTTTTGATAATCTATCTAAGTATTATGGTTGTAGCCTTTATCTTTAAAGTACAGATTGGCTGGCTACTTTTATTTTTTCTATTATTACTGTTGATATTTGGTGTATTCAACTATAAAAATTTCTTGAAAGAAACGAATATCTTAGCAAATGAATTGTCAAAGAAAACTAAAATGATTCAAAATGATGCCCTGTTTCAATCACCCTTGGCAATTTTAATATATGATAACAATTATCGAGTTAAATGGGCAAATCCAGGTTTTCAGAAAATGGTTGGCAACAAAACGGTGTTAGGACAAGAACTAAGTGAAATTGTTGAAGAATTGAATGTTTTAAAATCAATTAAAGATGATCATCAATGGCATATTTGTTCTTTTCAAAATAAATATTATAAAGTTATGCATAAAGCAGAAGACCAATCTTTCTACTTTTTAGACATTGATATAGAATATCGTTTAAATGAGCAACGTAAACACGATCGTTTAGTCTTAGGTTATATCTATTTAGATGACTATGATGAATTAGTTCAAACAATGACAGATCAAGAAGAAGCTCAGTTCAAAACCGAATTATTAAAAGATTTCACTAAATGGTCTAATCGCGACAACTTCTATCTAAAACGTTTAGATGATGATCAATACATTATGATTGCAAATTTAGCCATGCTAGAAAAAATGGAACATGAAAAGTTCAAACATCTAGAGGAAATTAGGCAAAAAGAGTTTATCAAACACGTCCCTACTTCTATTAGCTTAGCCATCAGTTATTCGCAAGCAGAGACATATGATTTTAATCAAATAGCGAATCAGGCCCAAAAGAATCTGGAGCTAGCCTTTGGTCGTGGTGGAAATCAAACCGTTATTCGTTCTCTTGAAGGAAAAGCACGTTTTTATGGTGGACAAAATCATCAAAGTGATAAACGTAGTATCGTTCGTTCAAAATTAGTTTTTCAAGCATTATTACACTCCATTCAGCAAGCAGATCAAGTATATATTGTAGGGCATAAACGGCCTGACTTAGATTCCATTGCTTCGGCACTTGGTCTGTTTCGCTTAATTTCAAGTTATAAAAAATCAGTTAGAATTATCTTAAATCAAGATACCTTAAATCATAATGTACAGCATCTACTATCAGATGCCTCTATTCAAAAAGATTGGGCACAGATATTTATTACACCTGAAGCAGTTACTGAAAAGGTAACTGATCAATCCTTAATTATTATGGTCGACCACCATCGTCCACTATTAAGCGAAGCAAAAGATTTGGTTTGTCATCATGACGTTGTGATTATTGACCATCATCGCAGGAGTGAAGATTTTCCAGAACATTCTGTCCTTACTTTTATTGAACCATCGGCTTCATCAACTTCAGAATTAATCACCGAGTTCTTTATTTATATGCGAAACAATAGAAAAACTCTTTCAAAATTTGATGCGACTGCATTACTTGCTGGAATAATCGTAGATACAAATAATTTTGCTCAACGGACGAGTTCACGAACCTTCGATGCAGCTTCTTACCTCAAATCCAAAGGTGCGGACATGGTGCAAATCCAACGATTTTTAAAAGAAGATATTGCCAGTATTAAGCAACGTAATCGGTTAATTGATCAGGTAAGTTTTCCGTTTACGGGAATTGCTATCGTGGAAGCTGATGATCAGGAGATATATTCGACGGTTATGGCGGCTCAATCAGCTGATGAACTATTAAAATTAAAAGATATAGAAGCATCCTTTGTTGTATATCGACGAGATAAAGATACAGTTGCTGTAAGTGCGCGGAGTTTGGGAGATATTAATGTTCAAACGATTATGGAAAAATTAAACGGAGGCGGTCATTTATCTAATGCAGCTACCCAAATTAAACAGACAAGCACTCAAAAAGTTGCACAGCAATTGAAGGAAGAAATAATCAATATGTTGGAGGAATCAAAATGAAAGTTATCTTATTACAAGATGTTAAAAAACAAGGAAAAAAAGGCCAAGTGATTGAAGTTTCTGATGGCTATGGTCGTAATTATCTAATTAAAAATAATTTGGCCAAGTTAGCGGATAATTCAGCTATGAGTCAATTAAATGCAGAAAATGAAGCCAAAAAACGGATTGCAGCTGAAGAATTAGCAGAAGCGAAAAAATTAAAAACAATCATTGAAGACGAAAAAACAGTTGTTGAGATTGAAGCTAAATCCGGTGATGATGGTCGTCTATTTGGAACAATTCCATCTAAACAAGTTGCTCAAGAGCTTGAAAAACAATATTCAATTGCGATTGATAAACGAAAAATTCAAATGACACATAATTTATCTTCGTTAGGATATCATAATGTTGAAGTCAAATTACACCATGAAGTTACAGCTAACATTCGTGTTCATGTGATTGAAAAATAAAGTTTAATCGCAAAAAAGAGCCCTTTTTATTCGTAATTAGCGAACTGAGAGAGCTCTTTTTTTATTGAAATATAGGGTAAATTTTAGTACACTTAATCAGTGAGAATGAGAGAAGGTGAATACGTGGAACAGACAGTATTTGAAAAAACATTACCATATAGTATTGAAGCAGAAATGTCAGTCTTAGGTTCATTAATCATTGATCCAATAAAAATGGGAGCTGTTCAAGCTATCATTGAAGAGGACGATTTTTATAAACGGTCTCACCAACTGATTTTTGCTGCCATGAACAAAATTTTTGATAAAACAGGAATTATTGATGTTGTCACTTTAGTCAATCAATTAGATGCTTATGATGAATTAGAAAATGTGGGCGGCCATGATTATTTAGTTGAGGTTTCCACCTATACACCTTCCTCAGCTAATGTGGAAGAATATGCCCATATTGTTAAAGATAAGTCGACCTTACGACGTTTAATCGCCGCAACCCAAACGATTTCTAATGATGCCTATGAAGAAGGCGATGAAGTAGATAATATTATTGATCGCAGTGAAAAATTAATATTATCTATTGGCGAAAATAGTCAAAAGAATAAGCCAAAAGAAATGAAATATCTGGTGGCGGAAGCCTTCGAGCGTGTGGTTAAATTATCGGAAGAGCATCGGGAAATTGTCGGGTTACCAACGGGATATATTGATTTAGATCGAATGACTAGTGGTTTTCAGCCTGATCAATTGATTATTATTGCAGCTCGTCCATCGGTAGGTAAAACCGCTTTTGCCTTAAACATCGCTCAAAACGTAGCTACCAAGGCTAAAGTACCTGTAGTAATCTTCTCGCTTGAGATGGGAGCTGTGGACTTAGTTTATCGGATGTTGTGCGCTGAAGGTAATATTAATGCCTCTAACATGAAGACTGGCCAGTTAACTGATGAAGAATGGGCTAGTTTTACAGTTGCTACCGACACCTTAAAAGATGCCCAAATTTTTATTGATGATTCAGCAGGGATTAAAGTATCTGAAATTCGGGCTAAATGTCGCCGCTTAAAACAAGAAATACCAGAACTTGGTTTGGTCGTTATTGATTATTTGCAATTGATTGAAGGAACTGGACGTGAAAATCGTCAACAAGAAGTATCTGAAATTTCACGTCAATTGAAGAAATTAGCTAAAGAATTGCAGTTGCCAGTTATTGCTTTATCTCAATTATCACGGGGACTTGAACAAAGACAGAATAAGCGCCCTATATTGAGTGATATTCGGGAATCAGGATCAATTGAACAAGATGCTGATATTGTTGCTTTCCTCTATCGAGAAGACTATCATCAACAAGATGGGGATGAAGATAGTGGCCATCAAGATGATTTACCGGATAATACGGTAGAAGTTATTTTAGCTAAAAACCGGTCTGGAGCTCGTGATACAGTTAAACTACTCTTTAAAAAAGAATACAATAAATTTTCTAGTCTTTCTTATCTTCCAGAAGCACCAAATTTTTAGAATATTAAGCATGAAAAAGAACCGCAATCAGTTAGTGAATTCACTTTCTGGTTGCGGTTCTTACTTGTTATATAAATTAGTTATCCCAAACGTTTTTGATAATCATGGTTTGTTCGCGGTTAGGACCAACGGATAAAGTAGCTAATTCAACACCTACTAATTGGCAAATACGTTTAACATAATTTTGCGCATTGGTTGGTAATTCATCGAAGTTTTGACATTGAGTAATATCTTCGGTCCAACCAGGTAATTCTTCAAAGATTGGTGTACAATCGGCTAATAATTTAAGACTTGCTGGATAGTATTCAATGGTTTGGCCTTGGCTTGTTTGATAAGCTGTGCAAATTTTAACGGTTTCGAGTCCAGTAAGTACATCAATACTATTTAATGACAAATCAGTGATACCAGAAACGCGACGTGAATGACGCATTACGACGCTATCGAACCAACCAACCCGTCGTGGTCGACCCGTTGTTGTGCCGTATTCACGACCTACTTCTCGAATTTGATGACCAATTTCGTCGAATAATTCGGTTGGGAATGGACCGTCACCAACCCGAGAGGTATAGGCTTTACATACACCTACAACGCGATTAATTTTGCAAGGACCAATACCATTACCCACTGTCACGCCACCAGCGATTGGGTTAGAAGAAGTAACGAATGGGTATGTACCGTGGTCAATATCTAACATAACCCCTTGAGCTCCTTCAAAGAGGACTTTCTTACCTTGATCAAGGCCATCATTAAGGATGACAGAGGTTTCAGCAACATAGTCTTTGATTTGTTGACCATATTCATAATATTCATCTAAAATCGTTTGATAATCTAAAGGTTCTGCCCCATAGACTTTTTCAATTATTTTATTCTTTTCAGCTAAGTTTGTTTTTAATAATTCAGCGAACACTTCTTTATCAAGCAAATCGATCATTCGAATTCCTGAACGAGCGGCTTTATCTGTGTATGCTGGGCCAATGCCTTTTATGGTAGTGCCGATTTTTTTATCGCCTTTGGCTTCTTCTTGCAATCGGTCTAAAACAATGTGATAAGGTAAAATAATTTGAGCACGTGAAGAAATACGTAAACCAGAAGTATCTACACCTTCTTCGTGTAAGTAAGCTAATTCTTCTAACAAGGCTTTAGGGTTCACAACAACACCGTTACCAATGATACTTAATTTTTCTGGATTGAAGATACCAGAAGGAATCAGGTGTAACTTAAATTTTTTGTCAGCAAATTGAATGGTGTGACCAGCATTATCTCCCCCTTGATAGCGGGCAATAAATTCAGCTTGTTCACTTAAAAAATCAGTAATTTTTCCTTTTCCTTCATCGCCCCATTGGGTTCCTACAACTACTACTGATGGCATAATATTTCTCCTTTATTCGTTAGATTCATAATATGGTTCCACGTGGACATCAACATCACGTACTCCGTAATGATAGCATAAAATCTGCTCAATTTCTTGAGTAATATGATGAGATTCTACAACTGAAAGATGACGATCGATTTCAACGGTGATATCGACATAAATATATGAGCCACAGAGGCGGCCACGAATACTTGGAATAGCTTCGACACGGGGATGTTTTAAGATTAAATCTTTATAGGCTCTTAAAGCTTCTTCATCGAAACCGTCGGAAAGTGTAAAGGTGCTTTCGCTAAAAATATCGTAAGCTGTTTTGATAATTAAACAGGCCACAATAAGCGACATGAAGGTGTCGATTTGAGGAAAACCGAGGGAAGATCCGAGAATGGCAATGCTTGTTCCGACTGTCGTAAGCATGTCGCTAAACAAGTCCTTGGCTGAGGCTTTTAAGCCTAAGCTGCCCGTTTCTTTGGCTAGTTGATCCATATAACGATAGGCGATAAATAAGATAAGAATGGAAATAAGGGCAACCCAAACGGATTGCAAATTAGGTTGAAGAAATTGGTGGGTAATAAAGCGATGAATGCCCTCCTTTAGGACTTCAAAACCAATGGTAAACATAATTAATGAAGTAACGAAACTGGCTAAAGGTTCATATTTAGAATGACCGAAATGATGATCATGATCAGCGGGCCTTTTGGCGATGAGCAAGCCGATAAATAAAGTTAAGGATGAAATGATATCACTTAAATTATTTAAACCATCGGCTTTTAGAGCCGCAGAATGAAAATAATATGAGGCAATCAACTTGAAGCTGGCTAGAAATAAATAAACAATGATTCCGACACTTGCCCCTTTCGAGGCAGAGCGTTTAGAACCATTGTTATTTGTAGAATGATTTAACAAAATTGTTCCTCCCTATTTTTTGGAAATAGCCCAGTAGTTCACACCACTATCGATTAAAACCTGTTCATCAAGCGCTTGGATTGAAAACATTTTTGATGGGTCATCATTGGGGTCATTCACCAAAACTTTACCATCTTTATAGCCTCGAACGACAAGGATATGACCGACTTCAGTAAAAGTTCCGGGAGACACAGAAGCAATAATGACGGTATCTGGTTTAATAGCTTGCATGGCAGTTTGGAAGTCATTCCCATAATTGAAAAAATTATAGTTAAATTTTTGAGCGAAATCATAAAAAATATTCCAAGATGTTCCTTGCCCGGTTAGGTAGTATCGGCTGCCAGACCATTTTAAAATGTCTTTAGGGGTGATATCTTTTTGTGAGAGATAGCTGTGAGCCATGGCCAAAGAGACAATAGCACAGCCATTTTCACCTAATTGTTTGGTGCCATCAGAACCATATTCGATGTCGCGCCAACGTGGATCTTTTTGTAAGATCAAGGGGATATCGAGTTGAGGTTTGATGTCGCGAAGCGCTGGCAATTGAGCTGGACGGTTAGGAAAATATAAATATGCGACGTCATTAGGTTGTTTTTTGGCCTGTTTAATTTCTGCTTCAATTTGGGTTTTATTTTTGAGTAAATCATCTTTATAGTGATGTTGGATGATTGATTGACCTAATTGATTTAATTTTGAATCAGTCGGTTTATAAGGGTCTTGATAGGTAGCGTCTTCCTTAGTTTTAGAACTTTCATTAGCATCCGCCAAGAAGGTGGTTGTTTCTTGGACAGTATGAATTTTGTGATCTAAATGGCTTGATTGTTGGTTTTTGGCATATGATAGGTTGGTTAAATAAAAAATCAAGCTAACGCCTAGCATTATGGTCAAGCCTGTTATTAGGTAAATAAGTGAGTGCTTGTTCGAGAATTTTGGCATAAAAAGGTTTTCTCCTTTTAGAATGACTGTGTTACTTTAGCAATAGTATGCTTAAGTGTACTATTAATGATAATTATAAATCAATAATACTTTATTAATACATTAAAATTAAGGATTATGCAATAAAATGCTCAAGTTTTAAGAATAATGTAATAGCATGTTAAAATAGATGTATGTTATATTATATGACATGATGTGTTAGATAATGATTGACGGTCACTTTTTTTATAAAATATAATAGCAAAGTATTTAAGGAGTTAAAGATGAAAGCAAAAGAATTTCGAAGATCGATGGCGGTTTTTCCAATTGGAACGGTGATGGAATTAACGGATTTGACGGCTCGTCAAATTCGCTATTATGAAGCCCAAGGCTTAATTCATCCTAAGCGGAGTGACACCAATCGACGCTTGTACTCGTTAAATGATGTCGATCGTCTTTTAGAAATTATGGATTTGATTGAGGACGGACTTACCTTAGCAGGTATTCAGAAGCGGTTTAGTCAAACGAAACCGACTGAGAGCTCTGATATGGGAATGACTGACCAAGATGTCAGACGAATTTTGAGAGATGAGCTAGAGATGCAAAGTCGCTTTAATTAAAAAAATGGAGGTCATATATGACACAAGTAAAATGGACTAAAGAAACAATTTTGGCTGATGCTAAGAAAAATAATGTGCGTTTTGTTCGTTTAATGTTTACGGATATCAATGGAACCATTAAGAACGTTGAAGTTCCTTCAAGTCAACTAGAGAAAGCCTTAGATGGCATGATGATGTTTGATGGTTCTTCAATTGAAGGTTTTGTCCGTATTGAAGAAAGTGATATGTATTTAGTTCCAGATTATAATACTTGGTTAGTTTTTAATTGGAAAGATAGCGACAGTGATGCAAAAATTGCCCGTCTAATTTGTGATGTAGAATCAACCGACCGTCAACCTTTTTCTGGAGATCCACGTTCAAACCTTAAACGTATTCTTAAGAAGATGGAAGACATGGGCTTTAGCTCGTTCAACTTAGGTCCAGAACCCGAATTCTTCTTATTTAAATTAGATCAAAATGGTGAAGCAACCATGAATTTAAATGATGATGGTGGCTACTTTGACTTAGCTCCTCATGATTTAGCTGAAAATTGCCGTCGTGAAATTGTCCTACAATTAGAAGATTTAGGTTTTGAAATTGAAGCCAGTCACCATGAAGTAGCCCCTGGTCAACACGAAATCGATTGGAAATATTCAGATGCTTTAACCGCTTGCGATAATATCCAAACCTTCAAATTGATTGTAAAATCGGTCGCTCGTCGTCATAATCTTCATGCGACTTTTATGCCAAAACCGATGTTTGGTATTGCTGGTTCAGGTATGCACTGTAATTTATCGCTCTTTAACGAATCAGGTAATGTATTCTATGATGAGACAACAGAAGATCAATTATCTCAAACAGCTTACTACTTTATTGGCGGATTATTAAAATATGCTCGTGCTTTTACAGCTGTCTGCAATCCTTTAGTGAACTCATACAAACGTCTAGTTCCTGGCTATGAAGCTCCGGTTTATGTTGCTTGGAGTGGTCAAAACCGTTCGCCATTACTTCGAATTCCGGCTTCTCGGGGTAATTCAACCCGGGTTGAAGTTCGTAGTGTGGACCCAGCAGCTAATCCTTATTTAGCTTTAGCTGTATTATTAGAAGCTGGATTAAAAGGAATTGAAGATAAAATTATGCCACCAGCAGCTATCGATCGTAACATTTATGCTATGACACGGGAAGAAAGATTGGCAGAAGGTGTGAATGACTTACCAGGTTCATTACGGGAAGCTCTTAAAGAATTGAAGCAAGAACCCGTTATTTTAGATGCTTTAGGAGATCATATTGCCCAAAACTTCATTGCAGAGAAGACGATTGAATATTTCTCTTATCAAAAACAAGTGACGCAATGGGAAATTGAAAAATACTTTAATCAATATTAAACTCGTAACCAGCTCTTTGGAGCTGGTTATTTTTTTCTAATATTAAGGTTTTCAAATAAGTTGCATAAAAAAATCAGTCTTTTAGAGGCGAAAAATCGCATTTGTATGCTAAAATGAAGCCTGTTAATAAATAATTCACACTTTAACTATTCAATTGAACGGAGGAAATTTAATTGAAAGAAGTTGTCATTGTGGCTGCCGGACGGAGTCCGATTGGAAATTTTGGTGGATGCTTTAAAAATGTTTCAGCAGTTGACTTGGGTCGGCAAGTTTTGACTCAGCTCTTAGCTGAGCTTAATTTAGAACCCAATCAAATTGATGAAGTGATTATCGGTAATGTCTTGAGTAGTGGACTAGGTCAAAATGTGGCTCGTCAAGTCGCTATTCAAGCGGGGCTGCCCCATGAAGTCAGCGCTTATGCGGTAAATAAAGTGTGTGGATCTGGCTTAAAAGCCATCACGCTAGCGGCTCAAGCCATTATGACGGGCGAACATGATATTGTGGTGGCAGGCGGTATTGAGAACATGAGTCAAGCGCCTTATTTGAGCTCAAACGCTCGCTGGGGGCAACGCTTAGGTCATCAAAGCTTAATCGATTCGATATTATCTGAAGGTTTGACCGATGCCTTTGAAGGGATTCATATGGGTCTGACAGCGGAAAATATTGCTGAAAAATATGGCTATACACGTCAACAACAGGATGAATTTGCCTGCCAAAGTCAAGCGCGGGCTGCAGTGGCTATTCAGGCTCAGCGTTTTAAAGAAGAAATTGTGCCTATTCGAGTGCCTCAACGTAAGCAAGAGGATTTACTAGTTACTCAAGATGAATTTCCGCGCTTCGATACTAGCATGGATTCATTAGCCAAGTTAAGACCAGCTTTTAAGTCTGACGGAACCGTTACGGCGGGTAATGCTTCAGGGATTAATGATGGGGCAGCTATGCTTATTCTAATGTCCGCTGAAAAAGCTCAGTCGCTGGGACTGCAACCTCTCGCGACAATTCGCTCTTATGCAAGTGCGGGTGTTGATCCACAATTAATGGGTTTAGGCCCAGTGCCTGCGGTCAAGAAAGCCTTAGCTAAAGCCAATTTAAAAATTGAAGATGTCGATTTGATTGAGGCTAACGAGGCCTTTGCTGCCCAAGCTTTAGCGGTAATAGATCAATTAGAACTCGATCCTAATCGGGTCAATGTGAATGGTGGCGCCATTGCTTTAGGTCATCCAATCGGTGCGAGTGGAGCTCGGATACTAGTAACGTTAATATATGAAATGATTAAGCGTCAAGATCACTATGGTTTAGCAAGTTTATGTATTGGTGGCGGTCAAGGAATTGCCTTAGTAATTGAGCGGTAACTTAATAAGGCCACATTAAGTGACTAGTCAAGGAGATAATTGAATGTTTTAGAAGCTTGGCCATCATTAGATAAGGCCAAGCGCTAGCTGTTAAACGTTCAAATATCCCTTTTTATGTCTGGTTCAGAATATTCAGAAAATAGTGGTGAATAATAGAATTTAATGAAAATTCGTCACGAAGATGAAAATATCAAGATATTTATCAGTTTTATGCCAAATTTGTGGCAAAATTTGATAGAATAAAGCTATGTTTAATAAAAAAGTGTATTAAATGCTTAATAAATTCACTAGAAAGGGGGCCAATTTTGATGACTCAAATGCGTAAAAGAGGTTTTGAAGTGATTTCTACTTATCAAAATCAAGAGATCGAATTGCCTCAACGAGCAACCAAGCAAGCCGCTGGCTATGATTTACAAGCTGCTGAAACGGTAATCTTGCCAAGTTTTTGGCCTAAATTATTTACTTTCTTAGCTCAAGAATTAAAACAATGGATTTTTGCCAGTCAAAATACTCAAGCTGAACGCTTGGCAGTAGATAAAGCAACTCTATTAAAACCAATACTTGTGCCTACAGGAATCAAGGCCTATATGCCTGAGGATGAGTATCTTCAGTTAGTTAACCGATCAAGTAATCCTTTGAAACGGTTTTTGATTTTGCCTAATGGTATAGGAGTCATTGATGCAGATTATTATGATAATCCGTCGAACGAAGGTCATATCTATGTACAACTATTAAATTTTGGCTTGTTTGATCAAACCATCCATAAAGGAGATCGGATTGCGCAAGCTATTTTCCTTCCGTTTTTAAAAGCGGATAATGATCAGGGTGGTTTAATTCAACGTAGCGGAGGTTTTGGTTCCTCGGACTAATTGAAGGTCAAGGGTGAGATGATGGCAAAGAAGAAAATCATGTATGAATGCATGGCATGTGGTTACGAATCACCAAAATGGTTGGGTAAATGCCCTAATTGTGGGGCTTGGAATCAAATGGAGGAACAGTTAGCTGAGTTGAGTGGGACTCAGTCTTCACTTAAAGTTCAGTTAACTACTTCTAAGCGAGCTAGCCAAGGTCAAGCTAGACAACTTCATGAAATCCAATACGTGAATGAAGCTCGTACTCAGACAGGCTTTCAAGAATTTGATCGCGTCTTGGGTGGGGGTGTGGTTTCAGGCTCTATGGTATTAATTGGGGGCGATCCGGGGATTGGAAAATCAACGCTTCTACTTCAAGTATCCATCCAATTAGCCAATCAAGGCCAAAAGATTCTTTATGTTTCTGGTGAGGAAAGTCTAGCTCAAATTAAGATGCGGGCAGAAAGATTATCCCTTCATGGATCTGATTTCTATTTGTTAGCTGAAACGGATTTACAAGCAATTGCTAATGAAATGAGCCGCCTCGAACCGGATATGGTGGTGATTGATTCCATTCAAACCATGTCTGTTCCTGAACATACAGGAGTAGCAGGCAGTGTGGGTCAACTTAGAGAAGCGACTAATATTTTGATGCGAATGGCTAAAGATAATCAGATAGCAATCTTTATTGTCGGTCATGTAACCAAAGAAGGAAATATTGCCGGTCCGCGAATGTTGGAGCATATGGTCGATACCGTTTTATATTTTGAAGGAGAACGACATAATCGTTTTCGTTTGTTGCGGGCCGTTAAGAATCGTTTTGGCTCAACTAACGAATTGGGCGTATTTGAAATGATGGATGTGGGATTAAAAGAAGTACTCAATCCATCAGAGCTTTTTTTAGAAGAACGCTTAACGGGAGCGACAGGGTCGACGGTTGTAGCCTCCATTGAAGGGTCAAGGACCATTTTAGCGGAAGTCCAATCATTGATGACACCGACGGCCTTTGGTAATGCTAAACGGACAGCTAGCGGAATCGAGTATCAACGGATTTCTTTATTATTAGCGGTGATGGAGAAGCATTGTCATTTATTAGTTCAGAATCAAGATGCCTTCTTTAAAACAGCTGGTGGTGTGAAATTAGATGAACCCGCCATTGATTTGGCGATTGCCGTGAGTATTGCCTCATCCTATTGGAATAAAGCTACCCGTGTAGATGATTGTTTCATTGGTGAAATTGGCTTGACTGGAGAAATCAGACGGGTGAGTCAGATTAACGAACGCATTAAAGAAGCTGATAAATTAGGCTTTAAACGTGTTTTTATTCCTAAAAATAATTATACTAGTATCGAGGATGGCTTTAATATAGAAGTGATCCCGGTTGCAACCATTCAACAAGCGGTCAAATTAATTTTTAATTAGCTTGACCGATTATGTTCTTTTAAAGGAGGTGAGAAGATGTTTAAGAAAGTTTTGATGTTTCTTTCAGTCGTCATTGGTTTGAGTTTTGGTTTTAGTGTGGGCCCTGCTATATGGCAATCTTTGCACATCAGCCATGGTTTTCTAACCAATACCTATGTTAATGCACTTATTTTTGGCATCATTTTTATGATTGTTGGCTATTTGCTTGAACCTTATGTGGCTCGCTTAATTCGGCGGATACAAGAAACAGTCAATCGTCAAACGACAAGTACCTTGTTATTTGGAACGCTAGGCATTTTAATTGGTTTGTTAGTGGGGTATTTATTATCATTACCGTTTGCTAGTCTGGATATTCCCTTTTTGTCGTCTACTTTGCCGTTGGTCTTTTCAATTACTTTAGCACTAGTTGGTTATCAGACGGCCACTAGTCGAAAAGAGGAGTGGCGTAATCTATTTGTCCGCCATGATAAGCATGACAAGCAGCCAGTATCAGCTGTCGATGCCCAGATTCTAGAGCGTAAAGCGGGAGAAACTTTCCGCAAGTACAAATTATTAGATACTAGCGTTATTATCGATGGACGAATTGCAGACATTGTTAAGACGAACTTCTTAGAAGGCGTGATTGTGATTCCAAATTTCGTCTTAACTGAATTACAATACATAGCTGATTCATCTGATTCTTTAAAACGGGCTAAGGGTCGACGAGGATTAGATATTTTGAATGACTTACAAAAGGATTCAGAGGTGCCGATTGAATTTTATGAAGGTGATTTCGAGGATATTCCTGAGGTTGATAGTAAATTGATTCGGTTGGCCAAATTAATTGATGCGGCTATTGTAACGAATGATTATAATTTGAATAAGGTCTGCGAATTTCAAAATGTTCGAGTATTTAATATTAATGCTTTAGCCAATGCAGTCAAACCGGTGGTGATTCCGGGAGAAGAAATGAAAGTTTTGGTTATTAAAGCAGGGACTGAACGCAAACAAGGAGTCGCTTACTTAGAGGATGGCACCATGATCGTTGTTGAGGATGGTCAGTATTATATGAATGAATGGATTCGTGTGGTCGTAACGAGTGCTTTACAAACGGCTGCTGGGCGTATGATTTTTGCTAAACCAGTTCATCAACAAGATAAATTAGAAGCAGCCGAGTAGGCTCAAGAAGATAAATTATAGATTGAGGAGAATAATTATGACAAAAGTTCGGGTACGCTATGCACCAAGCCCAACAGGAGAATTACATATTGGAAATGCGCGAACAGCTTTATTTAATTACTTATTTGCTCGCCATAATAATGGGGATTTTATTCTAAGAATTGAGGATACGGATTTAAAACGTAATATTGCTCACGGTGAAGCAAGTCAACTTGCCAATTTAACATGGTTAGGTATTGATTGGGATGAAGGTCCAGATAAACCCGGCCAAGTAGGTCCATACCGCCAGTCAGAACGTTTATCGATTTATGAACCATTAATTGAACAACTTTTAGCTGAAGGTAAAGCTTATAAATGCTACATGACGGAAGAAGAGTTAGAACAAGAGCGCGAGGAGCAAAAAGCACGCGGTGAAATGCCTCACTACGCAGGTAAGCACGCTCATTTGACTCGTGAACAAGAAGCCGCTTTTGAGGCTGAAGGGCGGACGCCAGTTATTCGTTTCCGTGTTCCAACAGATGGCGTTTATGAATTTAATGATATGGTTAAAGGTCCGATTCATTTTGAAGCCAAGAGTATTTCTGGTGACTGGGTAATTCGTAAACGGGATGGCATGCCAACCTATAACTTTGCAGTTACAGTGGATGACCATATGATGGGAATTACTCACGTTTTACGGGGTGACGACCATATCGCTAACACGCCTAAACAAATGATGATCTATCAAGCTTTTGGTTGGGAATGCCCAGAATTTGGGCACATGACTTTAATTGTTAACAGCGAAACCAATAAGAAACTGTCAAAACGGGATGGATCAATTTTACAATTTATTGAGCAATACCGTAATTTAGGTTATCTTCCTGAAGCGATGTTTAACTTCATTACATTATTAGGTTGGTCACCAGTAGGTGAAGAAGAAATCTACTCACAAGCTGAATTAATTCAACTCTTTGATCCAAATCGTTTATCAACCTCACCCGCTGCTTTTGATGCGAAGAAATTAGAGTGGATCAATAATACCTATGTGAAGAAAGCAAGCTTAGCGGAAGTGACTGCTTTAGCGTTACCTCATTTACAAGCGGCTGGTCGCGTCTCTGAACAACCAGATGAAGCTGAACTCGCTTGGGTGGAAAAGGTCGTATCCTTATATCATGAGCAAATGTCATACGGTGCTGAAATTGTCGATTTATCAGCCTTATTCTTTAATGATCATTTGGAAATTGATGAAGAAAGCCGTCAAGTTCTTCAAGAAGAAACAGCTCCAATCGTCTTGGCAGCTATCAAAGAAAAACTTGCCAATTTACCGGCTGACCAATTTGTTGCCGAAAACATTAAGCCGTTGATGAAAGAAATCCAAAAAGAACATGGTATCAAAGGACGGGCTCTCTTCATGCCAGTGCGGATTGCTGTCAGCGGTCAGATGCACGGACCAGAGTTACCATTATTAATAGAAGTATTAGGCCAAACCAAAGCCTTAAATCATATTGATCAAGTTCAAGCCCAACTATAGTAAAAAGGAAACTAGCTTGCCTCATACGCGACACGGATGGGCTAGCTAGTTTTTTAAAAAGAATAAAGGAGTTTTGCGCATGCCCATTCAGTTATACAACACGTTAAATCGTCAAAAAGAAGTATTTAAACCCATTCAAGAGAATAAGGTGACCTTCTATGTCTGTGGGCCAACCGTGTATAACTATATTCACATTGGCAATGCCCGTAGCGCGGTGGCTTTTGATACCATTCGTCGCTATTTTGAATATCGTGGTTATGAAGTGAATTATGTAAGTAATTTTACAGACGTCGATGATAAGATTATTAAAGCTGCACATGCGGAAGGTTTAAGTCCAGTCGAAATTGCTAACAAATATATTGAGGCTTTTAAAGAAGATACAGCAGCCATCGGGATTAAACCGGCTACAGTTCATCCTCGGGTAATGGAAAATATACCTGAAATTATCCAGTTCGTGGAAACACTTATTGCTAAAGGCTATGCTTATGAATCTGCTGGCGATGTCTATTTCAGAACGGAAAAATTTACTGAATATGGTAGTTTATCTGACCAATCGATTAAAGATTTATTAGTTGGTGCCAGTGAACGTGTGGATGATACTATGACTGAACGCAAGGAAAATCCACTAGACTTTGCCTTATGGAAGACAGCTAAAGAAGGCGAAATAGCTTGGGATTCTCCTTGGGGTCAAGGCCGACCTGGATGGCATATCGAATGCTCAGTTATGGCAACTAAATATTTAGGTCATACAATTGATATTCATGGGGGCGGACAAGATTTAGCTTTCCCTCACCATGAGAATGAAATCGCCCAATCAGAGTGCTGCACTGGACATAAATTTGCTAATTATTGGTTGCACAATGGCTTTGTAACGATTGGTGCAGACGAAGAGAAGATGAGTAAATCATTGGGAAACTTTGTTTTATTGCGTGACTTGATTCGTGAAGTGGATCCACAAGTGGTGCGCTTCTTGTTAGCCAGTGTTCATTATCGCCGTCCTTTAAAATACGATCATAGCTCGGTTGAAGAAGCACGAACGAATCTAGCTAAGATTAAAGAAGTCATGCGTAAACTTCATGCTCGCCAAACAAGCGCTGAAAAAGAATTCCTCGTCGGAGATCAAGAAGAGCTTGACCAATTGATTCAGTTAGAAGAACAATTTGTTGAAGAAATGGACGATGATTTTAATGCCGCGAACGGATTAACGGTTATTTATAATATGGTGAGAGTCATAAACCGTTATTTGGATCACAGCCAGGTCTCTTTACCTCTATTAGAACGCATGACACAATTGCTCAGTCGTTTATTAGCGATTTTCGGTTTGAAGTTTGAATTCAACGATTTATTAGATGATGAAATTCAAGCCTTGATTGAAGAACGGACCCAAGCTCGTTTGAACAAGGATTTTGTTCGCAGTGATGAAATTCGTGATCAGTTGAAAGCCCAAGGTATCTTATTAGATGATACGCCGCAAGGAACCCAATGGAAGCGTGTCGACTAATGGATAATCATTTAAATCAACAAGCTATTCAAAGTTTAAATGGATCAGCCCTCGCTTACATGGGTGACAGTGTGTTTGAACAAGCTGTTCGACATCATGTCCTCGTACAAGGCGGAACACAAGTTCAAAATCTTCATAAAGCAGCGGTCAAATTTGTTTCAGCTCAAGCTCAAGCGCGTATTATGCACCAATGGTTAGCTGATGAGCAATTGCTAACGGCCGATGAAATTACCATCTATAAACGAGGACGGAATCATAAGGCCAATACCAAAGCGAAAAATGCTTCTATTGGTGATTACAGGCAGGCCACGGGCTTTGAAGCTTTGCTTGGTTGGCTTTATTTAACTCAGCAAGACCAACGCTTAGCTCAATTAATCGCCTTAGCGATTAAGATGATTGAAGAGGAGGATTAAGTTAATGGTAGAGTATAAAAGAAGACCCAAGCGAACCAAAGCAGAAAATCGGCCTCATCAGCCGGCAAGACCGGAGTCATCTTTAAACGAAGCGACCCAAGAATCAGGGGAAGCAATTTACTTTGGCAAGCACGTGGTCATGGGCTTATTAAAAGAACAACGGCAAGTCAACAAGCTATTTTTGCAAAAAGGTATATCAGGACCCCAAATCAAGACCATTTTGGATTTAGCTAAAGAAGCGAAATGGCTTGTCCAAGAGGTGCCCAAAGCTAAGCTTGATGAATTAACGGATGGCGAAAATCACCAAGGCTTAGTCGTCACTATGCCGGCTTTTGCTTATAGTGAATTGGCTGACTGTTTTGCCTTAGCCAAGACCAAAGAACAAGATCCTTTCTTTTTGGTTTTAGATGGGATTGAAGATCCGCATAATTTAGGTTCCATCTTAAGAACCGCTGATGCAGTTGGTGTTCATGGGGTCATTATCCCTAAACGCCGTTCGGTGTCCTTGACGGGTGTAGTTGCTAAGACATCAGCTGGAGCAATAGAACATGTTCCGGTGGTGCGAGTAACCAATCTAGCTCAAACAATTGAACAGCTTAAGTCAGCGGGTGTTTGGGTTTTTGCTACGGCTATGGAAGGACAAGACATGCGCCAGTGGAACAGTCAAGGACCGATTGCTTTAGTTATTGGCAATGAAGGCCAAGGAGTTAGCCCACTAGTGCAATCCGTGTCAGACGGCACCGTGACAATCCCTATGCAAGGTCACGTTCAAAGCTTAAATGCAAGTGTGGCCGCTAGCGTGCTTATGTATGAAGTCGCTCGAAAACGTATGCTATAAGAATTTATCTTTTGACTTGTTTTATAGTTAGAAAGATAGAATAAAGGCAGAAAGTAAATACAAGAAACTTAGTCTCGTTAAACAACTCATTCGCTTAATGGGGCTAACATACTCAATAAATCTCGTACCGAACTTAGGAACAATATCAAGTTCATGTTATTTTTACCATACGAGGAGAAATGGCAGATACTTATATTGAACGCGAAGGTTTGACTAAGGTAGTTGAATCAAGTGCTTGTTTATAAAAGACTCCAGGAGCAGAATACCAAAGTTAAAATGATTGTTTTTAAGGATGAAAAGGAACTCATTTAGTGAAGGTGTTTCTGTGAGAGGGTTGGACGATAAAATCAACACTTCGCCGTTAATAGTTACGATGAGTATTTAACTCATTTTTTAGCGGATTTAGAACGTTTAAAAGAGTAAGAAATTCTAAGCTAGAATTTCTTTGATTTCAAGATCTCCGTTCTCCAATCTAACTAAGAGGAGAAGATGATTAAAATGGAAGTTGCTCAAACCAACGAAGAAATTGTCGCTCGTTTGCAAGAAGAATTCAATGAAGCTGATTTTTTGCAACTATATAACCGCTTTGTCCCTTTATTTAAACGGGCAGCAGGTATGTATGTAATTTACGGCTATTCAAAAGAAGACTATCTGCAGGAAGGACGTATTGCTTTGTTGGTAGCTCTTGACCATTTTAATCAAGAACGCACTCGATTTTTTGCAAGTTATTTGAAAATGGTCTTTAAAAATCGAATGTTCAATCTCATTCGTCATCAAATAGCGGCCAAGCGAGGGGGCACCCAACAAGACCTTTCCATAGAAAGCATTGTTGAAGACCCTGACTTAGATTATCTGGGTTCATCGAGTTTGTTGATGGATCACTATCTGGCAAATCCTGAAGAAGTTGCTATTGTAAAATCTCAAGAGGAATCCTATTTTAAACACTTATCTGATCTAGAATTAGCCGTCTTTAAGTTATATCTACAAGCGGATGATTTTATGACCATTGCTCAGAAATTGAACCAACCCTACGATCGGGTCTGTAATGCCTATGATCGCTGTCGTCAAAAATTACGCCGCTTGGTTTAATTAGAAAAGCTTGACAATTTGTCCTGTGCTTTATATGATTAAGCGTGACCTAAGGTGACAGAGTGAGGAGGAATTGCCATGGTACAAAGAAAAGCGGCCCTAGCATGTTCTGAGTGTGGCCAACGTAACTACCAGATGACGCCAACTCAAACCGGTCAAACTACCCGTTTAGAAGTAAAGAAATTCTGTAAATATTGTAATAAACATACGTTACATAAAGAAACTAAGTAAGAGGGATGAACGTTTATGAACTACATTAAAGAAGTTGCTCAAGAGATGGGCAAAGTAACTTGGCCAAGTTTTAAAGAAGTGAATAAATATACGTGGACAGTTATCGTATCAGTCATCTTATTTGGTCTATACTTTGGTTTAGTCGATTTTGGTTTTGGTAAACTGATCAATTGGTTAGTTTCGCTCTAAATTAGAGTTAAATCTATTATTTATCTGAGAACGTGCTATAATAAGAGCAGAGAAAAGCCTACGAATGTAGGTTTTTTATTTTGGTGTCGGCTAAGTATTGGTAAGGAAAGGGTTGAAGAAAATGGAAGCAAACAAAGAATGGTATGTATTACACACATATTCTGGTTATGAGAATAAGGTCAAAGAAAATATTGAAATGCGTAAAGAAAGTATGAAAATGCATGATCACATCTTCCGGATTATGGTCCCAGAGGAAGAAGTAATCGAAGTAAAAGATGGCGTGGAAAAGAAAGTTGTTGATAAAACTTTCCCAGGATACGTCTTGGTTGAAATGATTATGTCTGATGAAGCTTGGTTTATTGTGCGAAATACACCAGGCGTAACAGGTTTTGTTGGTTCTCATGGAGCCGGTTCAAAACCATCACCTTTATTAGACGAAGAAATTGCTGCTATTTTAAGTGACGTGCCAGCTAGTCAACCAAAAGTAAAATTAGACGTAACAGTGGGAGATTATGTTGAAATCACAGATGGTGCTTTCTCAGGATTATCTGGACAGATCGAAGAGATTGATGAAGAACATGATAAATTGAAAGTTGTGATTGAAATGTTTGGCCGTGAAACCGTGGCTGAATTAGACACAACTCAAGTCAAAAAAGAAAATCATTAATTAAATGATGAGATTGGTTAAAAATAGCCAGTCTCATTTTTGTTAGATAAAAATGCAGAATGGATTGAATAGAAAAATTTTAATATAGACTTGCTATTTAAAAAGAAACTCGTTATAATATTACGGTGCGCCTAGTATGCGCACATGGGTGGGAGGAAGTAATCTTCCATATACCACATCACGAACAAAAATTTTACAAGGAGGAATGTTTCGTGGCTAAAAAAGTCGTAAAACAAGTTAAATTACAAATCCCTGCCGGAAAAGCTAGCCCAGCTCCACCAGTTGGTCCTGCTTTAGGTCAAGCACAAGTTAATATCATGGGATTCTGTAAAGAGTTCAATGCTCGTACACAAGACCAAGCAGGTCTTATCATCCCAGTTGTAATCTCGGTTTATGAAGATCGTTCGTTTACCTTTATTACTAAAACACCACCAGCTCCAGTGTTATTATTAAAAGCTGCCGGTGTTGCTAAAGGTTCAGGCGTTCCTAACAAAACTAAGGTTGCTACTGTAACTAAAGCTCAAGTTAAAGAAATTGCAGAAACTAAAATGCCAGACTTAAATGCAGCAGATGTAGAAGCTGCAATGCGCATGGTTGAAGGTACTGCTCGCTCTATGGGTATCACAGTCCAAGACTAAGCACAATGTAGCTTCTCGCCCCGTATTCTATCGGGTGTGGGAGGTAGAACCGTTAATACCACAAAATAGGAGGAAAATATAATGGCAAAGAAAAGCAAAAACCTACGTGCAGCACTTGAAAAAGTAGACCGCACTAAAAAATATGATGCTGCTGAAGCAATCGCCTTAGTAAAAGAAATCGATTTTGCTAAATTCGACGCAACAGTTGAAGTATCTTACAACTTAAATATCGACGTTAAAAAAGCTGACCAACAAATCCGTGGCGCAATGGTATTGCCAAACGGAACTGGTAAAACTCAACGCGTAGTGGTAATCGCACGTGGTGAGAAAGCTAAAGAAGCAGAAGCAGCAGGGGCAGACTTTGTTGGTGAAGCAGATTTAATTCAAAAAATTTCTGACGGTTGGTTAGAATTTGATGTGATGGTAGCTACTCCTGACATGATGGGCCAAGTAGGTCGTCTTGGACGGGTTTTAGGTCCTAAAGGTTTAATGCCTAACCCTAAAACAGGTACTGTTACAATGGATGTTACTAAAGCCGTTAATGATATCAAAGCTGGTCAAGTAACTTACCGTGCTGATAAAGCGGGTATTGTGAATGTTCCAATTGGTAAAGTATCATTTGAAGATGCTAAATTAGTTGAAAACTTCAAAGCTTTACACGAACAAATCTTACGTGTAAAACCAGCTACAGCTAAAGGTACTTATATCACAAACTTGTCAATGAGCACAACCTTTGGCCCTGGTGTTAAAATCGATACAGCATCAATCTAATAAAATAAAGCTTGACGAATGTTGACCGGTTGGTTAAACTAGTCATGTTAATAACGACCAAAGACAGTAAGTGGCCTAGGCCTTAATTTCTTACCGAGGGAGTTCCGATCAATTGGAAGCTATCTCTATGTCTAAGGTGACATAGAGATTTTTTATTTATGAATAGAAGATCTCTATAGCAATCTGACGGAGGTGAAAATCAATGGAAAAAGCAATCATTGCTAAGAAACAAGAAGAAGTATCATACGTTGCATCACAACTTAAAGATGCTGCTTCTGTAGTTGTCGTTGACTACTTAGGATTAACAGTTGAACAAGTAACAGACTTGCGTAAACAATTACGTGATAACGGCGTTCAAATGAAAGTTATCAAAAATACGATCTTACGTCGTGCTGTTAAAGAAGCTGAAATCGAAGGCTTAGATGCTACTTTTACTGGACCAACAGCTGTCTTGTACTCACAAGATGAAGTTATTGCACCAGCTAAAGTTGTTTCTGAATTCGCTAAAACTGCTGACAAATTGTCTATCAAAGGCGGTTTGATTGAAGGTAAATATGCTGACGTGGAAGAAATCAATGCCTTGGCTAAATTACCAGACCGCGAAGGTTTACTTTCTATGTTACTTTCTGTATTACAAGCGCCAGTTCGCAACACTGCTTTAGCAGTCAAAGCTGTGGCAGAAGCCAAAGAACAAGGTGCCGCTTAATTTATTATTACCAAACTAAACTAAAAAACAAAACGGAGGAATAACATCATGGCATTAAACATTGAAAATATTATTGCTGAAATTAAAGAAGCAACAATTATCGAATTAAATGACTTAGTAAAAGCAATCGAAGAAGAATTTGGCGTAACAGCAGCAGCTCCTGTAGCAGTAGCAGCAGCAGGTGGCGCAGCAGCTGAAGAAGAAAAATCAGACTTCGATGTAGAATTAACTTCTGCTGGCGCAAGCAAGATCAAAGTTATCAAAGTTGTTCGTGAAGCAACTGGCTTAGGTCTTAAAGAAGCTAAAGAATTAGTAGATGGCGCTCCTAAAGTTATCAAAGAAGGCGCTGCTAAAGAAGAAGCTGAAGAATTAAAAGCTAAACTTGAAGAAGTTGGCGCAAGCGTAACATTAAAATAATTTGTTGTATTAAAAAGGCCGGTTCCATTTGGAATCGGCCTTTTTTGATGTTATTTTTTCTTTTTCTTCTTCTTTTTCGTCGTTTCCGTTAAATTTTCCGTCAGCTCTACTTCAGTAGTTTGGTTGACCACTGATTGTTTGGCTAGAAGTTGGCTAGCGTAATTCAATACATCCGCTTGTTGGTCAGAGTTAAGGGTTTCAAAAATACGACTTAAATTAAGGTTTAATTCTCTCGTTTCAGTCCTAAAAGCAGGGTTCAGATGACTAATCGAAAAGTCTAGGCCATCACAAATTTTAAAGATATTGTCCAAACGGGCGTTACCGACACCGCGTTCTAAAATAGTGCGAACGGTGGTATAAGGCACCTTAATATTATCGGAAAAGGCTTTAACATTACCAAACTTTGTTTCAATCTCTGTTTTTAATGTTTGTTCTCTATCCATAGAAGTCACCCCTTTATCTTTATCTTATCACAAGCAAAAAGAAAAGGGCATTAATGTGACTTTGTTAATAGATTTATGGAAGTTGGTTTGACAGAACTCGGTTAATAATTGTGGCTACGCCATCCTCATTATGATGGGGCGCTTGGTATTTAGCTAATTGTTTGACAGCATCGGGCGCATTTTCCATTGCATAACTATATCCAGCCATGGATAACATGGAACGATCATTAAGCGAATCCCCTATAGTTAAAACTTGGATCATATCAAAGCCAACTTGCGTGACATAGTCTTGAATAGCGATTCCCTTTTGCGCAAACTTGCTTGTAACTTCCAAGTTGTCGTGATTGGACGAGGTGATATCTAACAGTGGATGATCGACAAAGGATTGGTGAAATGCCTCTAATGCTTGGGGTTGGTCGGACATGACCATAAATTTAAGGGCTAAGGTATTTTCATCTAGTTTTAAGTCAGCTAATGGCTTGACTTGTTCCAGATGCATCATGAGTTGGGCATCGGTCACATCACTTTCAGACTGTAATTCCGGGTGGCTAGCCTGTTGGGTAATATTTATAAAGAAGGCGCGCATTCTTTCCTTGAAACGTTGGCAATCAGGGACAAATAACCCCTGATCGGTAATTAATGTATGGTCGATTTGATGTAGTTGGAGGTAATGAAGAATATCTTGCGTCACCTTAGCATCTAGCGGGTGAGGGACACTAATTTGGCCTTTTTCATCCACAAATCCAGCGCCGTTCAATATTATCATTTTACAAGTTAAACCATGGGCGGCTAATAACTTGTGAGCGGAATAGTAGTCGCGGCCAGTGGCAATCATAAATTCAATTCCAGCAGCTTGAAGTTGTCGAATGGCTTGTGCATTGGTTGGTGAAATAACATGGTCGGCATTGAGTAAAGTGCCATCCATATCGGAAACGAATAATTTTATCATGTGAATTTGCCCCACTTTCTATAAGAATAGTTTAACACGAATATCATAAAAAATGGTATGATAGGATTGATTAACTTCCTTGTTTATAAGGGGAAAAGAAAGGTGTATAAAGATGAAAGAACCTATTTTTCTAGCGACGGTCCTCCAAGAAAAAATTTGGGGTGGAAATCGATTGGCTAGTCAATTTAAGATGGATTTACCGAGTGATAAGGTGGGAGAAGCGTGGGTTATTAGTGCTCATCCTAATGGAATCAGCCGTGTCATCAGCCCGAAATCAATTGCCGGCTTAGGATTGGATCAACTTTACACAGAGCATGCTGAATTATTCGGAAATCCGTCACAAGGTCCATTTCCATTGTTAGTTAAAATTTTGGATGCAGCCGAGGATTTGTCAGTTCAAGTTCACCCAGATGATCAGTATGGACTTGAACGTGAAGGCGAGTTGGGTAAAACGGAGTGTTGGTATGTAATTGCTGCTGATCCGGGTGCTAAGATTGTCTATGGTCACAAGGCTCAGAATAAACAAGAGTTCTTGGAAATGATTGAAGCTGAGAGATGGTCTGATCTTCTTACCCAGGTGCCGGTCAAAGCTGGCGACTTCTTCTATGTCCCTCACGGAACGATACATGCCATTGGTGGAGGGATTATGATTCTGGAAACTCAGCAGAATTCAGATACAACCTATCGTGTTTATGACTATGATCGAATAGATAAGAGTGGTCAATTACGGCCTTTGCATATTGAAGATTCAGCAGCGGTGACTCGATTCCCACATACTGATCCAAGCTCAATGACTAAGTCTTACCCACAAGCCGAGGGTCAGGTTATCCATTATTTAACGAATGACTTATTTAGTGTCTATCAATGGCAAGTTCAAGGTTCTTTACTTGTCGACTTACCTAAAGCCTATTATTTAGCCACGGTCATTGAAGGACAAGGCTGGTTAGAAATTGAGGGTCAACGTTATTCATTAGACTTAGCCGACTCATTTATCCTACCGCATGAGGTTGATCAAATAAGAATTGAGGGTAATTTACGCTTAATTGCCTCAAATCCAGAAAATTAAGTTAGGGGAGACACACCATGACTGATCATTACTATAGTCACCAGCCAGAAAGCGACCATCAAGAACGAACCATTCAATTTAGTATTCAAGATCAAAGTTTGCAATTTGTGACCGATCGAGGTGTTTTTTCCAAAGACCGTGTAGACTATGGGTCTAATGTTTTGCTAAAAGCCTTTCTAGACCACGAAAACACACAAGTGGGTCAATCATTGCTTGAATTAGGTAGTGGCTATGGGCCCATTCTAATTAGTTTGGCAAAGCTAGCTCCTCAACTTCACTATGTGGGTGTAGAAGTTAACCAAAGGAGCTTAGATTTAGCAATACGAAACCAAGCTCTAAATAAAGTATCGAATATAGATTGGCACTTAGCTGACGCTACCCAAATAGATTTGAATCAATTTTTTGATTATGCCATAACAAATCCGCCTATTCGCGCGGGTAAGAAGACCATCCAGGCTTTTGTGAATCAAGCCTATCGTCACATAAAAGTAGGTGGGCGTCTCTTTGTGGTCATTCAGAAGAAACAAGGCGCAGAATCAATGAAAAAATATATGGACCAAGTGTTTGGCCAGGCTGAACGCATCAGCTTGGATAAAGGTTATTGGGTCTTGATGAGCCAAAAAGAAGACTGATTTTAATGTAAAAAACATCTTGTCTTTCTACTTAAAAATGGTATACTGTCTTAGACAATTATCCTAAAAAAAACATTTGTCTAAGAAAGAAAGGAGGCAAAGCTATGTTAAACTTTAATGAGCGTCGTGTACTTAAGTTAATTGAAGAAGATCCCTTCTTATCACAGCAAAGTATTGCTGATCAACTTGATGTGCCACGTTCAACAGTAGCTACGATTATTTCGAATTTAACGACAAAAAAACAACTGTTAGGCCGCGCCTATATTGTTAACAAGCAACCGGAAGTATTTTGTATCGGTGCAATGAATGTCGACCGTAAATTTGTGCTTAACCAAGCCCTCATTCGCGGTACCAGTAATCCGGTGTCATCTAGCGTTAGCATCGGCGGCGTAGCACGGAATGTGGCCGAAAACCTTGGCCGTTTAGATGTCAAAGTTAGCTTAATTTCTTTAGCAGGCCAGGATAAAGACTATGAATTGATTAAGCAAAATACGCAAGGTTTTGTTAATTTGCAACATGTTCAACAATTACCGGAGGCCTCAACCAGTAACTATACGGCTGTATTAGAACAAAGTGGAGAACTTGATTTTGCCTTTGCTGATATGGATATTTGCCAATTGATGACGGCAGAATGGATTGAATCATACCAGTTGGTTCTTTCGCAAGCCCGTATGATTGTTGCGGACTTGAATGTTTCGCAAGACGCTGTAGCTAAAATTATCGAAATTGCTAACAAAGAAGCTATCGACTTAATGCTAGTCAGTGTATCGACACCAAAGATGTCTCATTTGCCTAAAAATTTAAATGGGGTAACTTGGTTAATCATCAATGAGGAAGAAAGTCGGGCTTACTTCGAGGCTCATCAGTTAGCACAACCAAGCGAAGAAGACTTACTAAAAACCTGGTTAGATCTAGGAGTGGAAAATATCGTCATCACTCATGGAGCTCAGCCAACGCGTTATGCTAATCGTCAAGGAGACATGGGTCACATCCAACCACCGATGGTGGATCATGTAGAAGATGTAACTGGAGCAGGGGATGCCTTTTCTGCAGGCGTTGTTTGCGGATACTTAGATGCTTATTCATTGCACGAAGCAATTGAATTTGGCTTGACGAATTCATATTACACCATTCAGTCAGAGCAAACGGTACGTAAGGACTTGACCAAAGAAATATTGCGTAAACAGCACAAAGCCTTGAAAGGAAGTTTTAAATAAATGATGAATAACTTATTAGCGATTAGTCCAGAAGTTCAGGCAGCTTTTGATCAAAATTTACCCGTTGTTGCCTTAGAGTCAACTATTATCTCTCACGGGATGCCTTATCCACAAAATGTACAAATGGCTAAAACGGTTGAACAAATTATTCGTGATAATGGAGCTGTCCCAGCGACTATTGCGATTATGGATGGCCAGTTCAAAATTGGTCTAGATGACCAAGATCTTGAGCGTTTGGCCTCTGAAAAAGATGTGGTTAAAGTTAGCCGCCGAGATTTGGCAGAAGTTTTTGCTAAAGGGAAAACAGGCGCTACTACCGTTGCAACGACCATGATCGGTGCACATTTAGCAGGTATTAAAGTCTTTGTTACAGGTGGAATTGGTGGGGTTCACCGGGGAGTAGAAGATAGCATGGATATCTCTGCTGACCTAGATGAATTAGGGCAAACCCCAGTCACTGTCGTTTGTGCAGGTGCTAAAGCCATCCTTGATTTACCTCGGACCTTGGAATATCTTGAAACAAAAGGTGTTCCAGTTGTGGGCTACCAAACAGATTATTTACCAGCCTTTTATACAGGAACATCAGAATATAAATTGAATACCCGTTGCGATTCGCCTACGGAAATTTCGCGGATGATGATGTATGCAGAAGCCTTAGGTCTTAAAGCTGGCTTATTGGTAACTAATCCTGTTCCAAGTGAATATGAAATTCCGCACGAAAAGATTGATGCGATTATTAATCAAGCTGTTGAAGAAGCCAACAAACAAGGCATTAAAGGTAAAGACACCACACCATTCCTACTAGCAAAAATTGTCGAATTAACAGATGGAGCTAGTTTGGATACAAATATTCAATTAGTTTATAATAATGCTAAAGTAGGTGCTCAAATCGCAGTAGCCTATCAAGCAGAAATTAAATAATATTCTAAAAACTTACCGCAAGGTAAGTTTTTTCTTTGAGCTAGCCTTGACAAGGTGATGAAAATATAATAATATTTCTAGATGCAAAGAGTTGACTAAGATAAAGAAAAACCCGTTTGAAATCTTGTCCAAATCGGGATTTTCGCCAGAATAAAACAAAAGATTGACGATTTTTCGTAAAAAGAATCAATCCTTTGTCTTTTTTTTGCCTATTTTTTGGGACAAAAGTCATTTGTTATCTATTCTTAACAATTGTCATTATTCTGTCATCTTAGCGGGTCTTAATTTTTATAAGGGGTGAAGAGCTTGAGTCAACATATCGTCAAATACGGTAAAAAAGCAGAGCGTCGTAGCTATGCGCGTATCGATGAAATCTTGGAATTACCAAACTTAATCGAGATTCAAACGGATTCTTATCAATGGTTCTTAGATGAAGGACTTAAAGTGATGTTTGAAGATATTTCTCCAATTGTCGACCATACTGAAAATCTTGAATTGCACTTCATCGATTATGACTTCCGGGATGCTAAATATAGTGTTCAAGAAGCGCGTGATCGGGATGCGAACTACTCAAAACAAATCTATGTGACCTTACGTCTAATCAATAAGGAAACAGGTGAAGTGAAGGAACAAGAGGTCTTCTTTGGAGATTTCCCAATCATGACAGAAATGGGAACCTTTATTATCAATGGAGCAGAACGGGTCATCGTTTCACAATTAGTGCGGTCACCAGGTGTTTATTTCCATGATAAAGTTGACAAAAAAGCCCGTCATTCTTATACCTCAACTGTGATTCCTAACCGCGGAGCTTGGTTAGAATTTGAAACCGATGCTAAAGGCATTGCTTATGTACGGATTGACCGGACACGTAAAATTCCATTAACCGTTTTAATTCGTGCTTTAGGATTTGGTTCAGATGAAGAAATTTTTGATATCTTTACCAATTCCGATTTATTGGAATTGACAGCTGAAAAAGATGTTCACAAAAATGTGGCTGATTCACGGACAGAAGAAGCTTTGAAAGATATTTATGAACGACTCCGTCCTGGCGAACCTAAGACAGCTGATTCATCGCGTAACTTATTGAATGCACGTTTCTTTGATCCACGTCGTTATGACTTAGCTCCTGTTGGTCGCTATAAGATTAATAAGAAACTTCATCTTAAAAATCGTTTGGCTGGCTTAACGCTAGCAGAAACCTTAGCTGATCCGGAAACGGGAGAAGTGATTTTAAGCGAAGGTACCTTATTAGATGAAGCAAATATGGCTATTCTCTTACCATATTTAGACCAAAATATTAATACAGTGACCCTGTATCCTTCTCCAGAAGGTGTGGTGCCAGATCCAATCGATTTACAAATCATTAAAGTCTATGCACCAAGTGATCCAGATCGCGTGATCAATATTATCGGTAATGCTAATCTTCAAGGGGTTAAGAGCTTAACACCGGCTGATATTTTAGCTTCAATTAACTATTATTTATTCCTTTCAGAAGGCATTGGTACGACAGACGATATCGACCACTTAGGTAACCGTCGTATTCGTTCAGTAGGTGAATTATTACAAAATCAATTCCGGATTGGGTTATCACGGATGGAACGTGTGGTTCGCGAACGGATGTCATTGCAAGATGTATCTACGATCACACCCCAACAATTGATTAATATTCGTCCAGTAGTAGCAGCCATCAAAGAATTCTTTGGTTCCTCCCAATTATCTCAATTTATGGATCAAACGAACCCATTAGGGGAATTAACCCATAAACGTCGTCTTTCAGCCTTAGGACCTGGTGGTTTGACTCGGGACCGTGCGGGTTATGAAGTTCGGGACGTTCACTATTCTCACTATGGGCGTATGTGTCCAATTGAAACACCTGAAGGACCAAACATTGGTTTGATTAACAGCTTATCTTCTTATGCGAAAATTAATCAATATGGCTTTATCGAAACCCCCTATCGTAAGGTAGATAAGGCTAACAAACGGGTAACCGATGAAATTCATTATCTAGCAGCGGATGAAGAAGACTTGTATGTTGTAGCACAAGCCAATTCACCATTGAACGAAGATGGTACCTTTACCAATGACGTGGTTATGGCCCGTTACATTTCTGAAAACTTAGAAGTGAAGACTAGCCAAGTAGACTATATGGACGTGTCGCCAAAACAAGTAGTAGCTGTCGCAACCGCTTCGATTCCGTTCTTAGAAAACGATGACTCTAACCGGGCCTTGATGGGTGCTAACATGCAACGTCAAGCTGTTCCGCTAATCAATCCAAAATCACCTTTAATCGGAACCGGTATGGAATACAAAGCCGCTCACGACTCAGGGGCAGCCCTAATTTGTAAGCGTGCAGGTGAAGTCATCTATGTGGATGCAAATCGTGTCCGCGTGAAGACAGAAGATGGCTCAGTTGATGAATACCGCTTAACTAAGTTTGCACGTTCTAACTCAGGAACTTGCTACAATCAACGTCCAATCGTCCGTTTAGGCGAGCATGTTGATGCTCAAGATATCTTAGCGGATGGTCCATCAATGGAAAATGGAGAAATGGCTCTTGGTCAAAACCCATTAGTTGCCTTCATGACTTGGAACGGATATAACTATGAAGATGCGGTTATCATGTCTGAACGTTTAGTTAAAGATGACGTGTATACCTCTATTCATATTGAAGAATATGAATCTGAGTCACGTGATACTAAGTTAGGACCTGAAGAAATTACCCGTGAAATTCCAAACGTATCTGAAGAAGCCTTAAAATATTTAGACCGTGATGGCATTATTTCCATCGGGGCTGAAGTTAAAGATAATGACATCTTAGTTGGTAAAGTAACACCAAAAGGAGTTACTGAATTATCAGCTGAAGAACGCTTATTACATGCTATCTTTGGTGAAAAAGCGCGTGAAGTTCGCGATACCTCTTTACGGGTTCCTCACGGCGGTGGTGGGATTGTTCATGATGTGAAAATCTTTACTCGCGAAGCCGGCGATGAATTACCACCAGGTGTTAATAAATTAGTTCGCGTCTATATCGTTCAAAAACGTAAAATCAACGAAGGGGATAAAATGGCCGGACGGCATGGTAATAAAGGGGTTGTCTCTTTAATTATGCCAGAAGAAGATATGCCATTCTTACCAGATGGAACGCCAGTAGATATCATGTTGAACCCATTAGGGGTACCATCACGGATGAATATCGGACAAGTTCTTGAACTTCACTTAGGGATGGCTGCTCGTCAGCTAGGTATCCATATTGCCACTCCTGTTTTTGATGGGGCAAGTGAAGAAGATGTTTGGGAAACGGTTCGTGAAGCCGGTATGGAAGCTGACGCTAAAACTATCCTATATGATGGCCGTACAGGTGAACCATTTGACCGTAAAGTTTCAGTTGGGGTTATGTACATGATTAAGTTAGCCCACATGGTTGACGACAAATTGCATGCGCGTTCGACTGGACCTTACTCATTAGTTACTCAACAGCCATTGGGAGGTAAAGCTCAATTTGGTGGACAACGGTTTGGGGAAATGGAAGTTTGGGCTCTTGAAGCGTATGGAGCCGCTTATACCTTGCAAGAAATCCTAACCTATAAATCCGATGACGTTGTGGGACGGGTAAAAACTTACGAAGCAATTGTTAAAGGCCAACCAATTCCACGCCCAGGTGTACCAGAGTCCTTCCGCGTGTTGGTGAAAGAATTACAAGCCTTGGGATTAGACCTTAAAGTCCTCGATGAAGATGATCAAGAAATTGAGTTGCGTGATGATGACGATGATGATGATGTAGTTAACTTCAATGCCTTAGATAAATTCCGTGAGGATCAAAAGGCAGCCGAACGTCAACATTATAACGAAGTTCCTCTTTCCGAAGACGAGGATCAAGACGCAGAGGAATCTAACAACGAACCTGAAGTAGAAGCGTAAGCAATTGCCTGGAGCCAATTGGAGATAGGCACTCCAAAAATAGAAAGAGGAGGTCGGCCCCTTGATAGATGTGAATAATTTTGAAGCCATGCAAATTGGCTTAGCATCCTCCGAGAAAATTCGTTCTTGGTCTTACGGAGAAGTTAAGAAACCAGAAACTATTAACTATCGAACATTAAAACCTGAAAAAGATGGACTATTCTGTGAGAGAATTTTTGGTCCTACTAAAGATTGGGAATGTTCATGTGGAAAATTAAAACGTGTTCGCTATAAAGGACGCGTTTGTGATCGCTGTGGTGTTGAAGTAACCCGAGCTAAAGTACGTCGTGAACGTATGGGGCACATTGAACTCGCAGCCCCTGTTACTCACGTTTGGTATTTTAAAGGTATTCCAAGCCGGATGGGCTTAGTCTTAGACTTAAGCCCCCGCTTGTTAGAGGAAGTTATTTATTTTGCTTCATATATTGTGATTGATGCGGGTGATACTCCGCTTGAACCAAAATCACTTTTAACCGAAGCAGAATATCGTGAGAAAAAACGTGAATACGGCGATCGTTTCTATGCCAAAATGGGAGCGGAAGCGATTAAAGAATTATTAGAAGCCGTGGATTTAGATAAAGAATGTGAAGAACTTAAAGAAACCTTAAAAACAGCGACTGGCCAAAAACGGACGCGTGCTATTCGTCGTTTAGATATCTTAGAGGCCTTCAGAACGTCAGGTAACCAACCTTCATGGATGGTTATGGATGCTCTACCAGTCATTCCACCTGATTTACGTCCGATGGTTCAATTAGAAGGTGGCCGCTTTGCCACTTCTGACTTGAATGATTTATATCGTCGGGTCATTAACCGTAATAACCGTTTGAAACGATTATTAGATTTGGGTGCACCAAATATTATCGTTCAAAATGAAAAACGGATGTTACAAGAGGCTGTCGATGCTTTGATTGATAATGGTCGCCGCGGACGCGCTGTTACTGGACCAGGTAATCGTCCATTGAAATCACTATCTCATATGTTGAAAGGGAAACAAGGTCGTTTCCGTCAAAACTTACTTGGTAAACGGGTTGACTATTCAGGACGTTCCGTTATTGTCGTTGGACCAAACTTGAAGATGTATCAATGTGGTTTACCAAAAGAAATGGCCATTGAATTATTCAAGCCATTTGTCATGAAAGAATTGGTTGAACGCGAAATCGCTTCAAATATCAAGAATGCTAAGCGCATGATTGAAACACAAGACAATGCGATTTGGCCTGTTATTGAAGAAGTTATTCGTGAACACCCTGTTTTACTTAACCGGGCACCGACGCTTCACCGTTTAGGTATTCAAGCGTTTGAGCCAACCCTAGTAGAAGGTCGTGCTATCCGTCTTCACCCATTAGTCTGTGAAGCTTATAATGCTGACTTCGATGGTGACCAAATGGCCGTCCATGTACCTTTATCAGAAGAAGCCCAAGCCGAAGCGCGTCTCTTGATGTTAGCGGCCCAAAATATCTTGAACCCGAAAGATGGTAAACCCGTTGTAACACCATCGCAAGACATGGTTTTAGGTAACTACTATTTGACCTTAGAAGAACCAGGTCGGGTAGGTGAAGGTCTCATCGTATCAAGTGTTGCTGAAGCAGAGATTGCTTATCAAAATGGTTATGTTCATTTACATACCCGGATTGCTATTCCGGCAAGCGCCTTAGCTGGTAAACCTTTCACTGAATGGCAAAAGAATCGTTTAATGATCACCACGGTTGGTAAATTATTATTCAACGAAATTATGCCAATCGAATTCCCTTACTTGAATGAACCATCTTCTGAGAATTTAACGGTACAAACACCAGATAAATACTTCTTAGAACCTGGTGAAAATGTGGTTGAAAAGATCCAATCAATGGATATTGTGCCACCGTTCAAGAAGAAAGACCTGGGTAAAATTATTGCACAAGTCTTTAAACGATTCCACATTACAGAAACGTCTGTCATGTTAGATAAGATGAAGAATTTAGGGTATAAGTATTCAACACGAGCAGGAATTACCGTTGGGGTAGCCGATGTTTTACGTTTGGATACTAAACCAGCTATCTTAGAAAAAGCCCACGCCCAAGTCGATAACATTGCTAAACAATATCGTCGTGGATTAATTACTGAAGATGAACGTTATGAAAATGTTATCCGTACATGGGAACAAGCCAAGGATCAAATCCAATCTGACTTAAGTAAATCCTTACCACGTCTAAATCCAATTGCGATGATGTCAGATTCAGGAGCCCGGGGTAACATTTCCAACTTTACCCAGTTAGCCGGTATGCGGGGTAACATGGCTGCTCCAAGTGGACGGATCATCGAGTTACCAATCACATCAAACTTCCGTGAAGGCTTAACCGTCTTAGAAATGTTTATCTCGACTCACGGTGCCCGTAAAGGGATGACCGATACAGCCTTGAAGACGGCTGACTCTGGTTACTTAACCCGTCGTTTGGTTGACGTTGCTCAAGATGTTATTATTCGTGAGGACGATTGTGGAACAGATAAAGGGGTTACTGTTCGCGCGATCAATGATGGTAATAGTGTCATTGAATCATTAGAAGAACGTCTAATCGGACGTTATACGCAAAAAACAGTGAAACATCCAGAAACAGGTCAAGTCATTATTGGAGCGAACGAAATTATTACTGAAGATATCGCTAACGAGATTGTTAATGCGGGTATTGAAGAAGTAACCATTCGTTCCGTCTTTACCTGTGACACCAACCACGGTGTCTGCAAACACTGTTATGGTCGTAACTTAGCGACAGGTCTTGAAGTTGAAGTCGGTGAAGCGGTCGGTACCATCGCGGCTCAATCAATCGGTGAACCGGGTACACAATTAACCATGCGTACCTTCCATACCGGTGGGGTTGCCGGCGGTGGCGATATTACTCAAGGTTTACCGCGTATTCAGGAAATCTTCGAAGCTCGTCATCCAAAAGGTCAAGCAACTATTACCGAAGTCGCTGGTGAAATTGAATCCATTGAAGAAAAAGCATCAGATCGTTCAAAAGACATTACGGTTAAAGGGGTTACCGATACTCGTACTTACAATGTTCCTTATACCTCACGCTTGAAAGTTGTTGAAGGTGATTATGTTGAACGGGGTCAAGCTTTAACTGAAGGGTCGATTGATCCAAAAGAACTTCTTCAAGTGACGGATGTTATTACCGTTGAAAACTACTTATTACGTGAAGTACAGGCTGTTTACCGCAGTCAAGGGGTAGAAATCGGTGATAAACACGTTGAGGTTATGGTTCGTCAAATGTTGCGTAAAGTTAGGGTCATGGATCCAGCTTCAACCAACATCTTACCAGGTGCTTTACTTGATATTGCTGACTTTACAGAAGCCAATACGGCAGCGATTAAAGCGGGTGAAACGCCAGCAACGGCTCGTCCGGTCTTGTTAGGAATCACAAAAGCTGCTCTAGAAACCAAGTCCTTTATTTCAGCTGCTTCTTTCCAAGAAACCACACGTGTCTTAACTGATGCTGCTATTCGTGGTAAGAAAGATGTTCTCTTGGGCTTGAAAGAAAATGTTACAATTGGTAAGTTAATTCCAGCCGGTACAGGTATGACTCGTTATCGTAAATTAGAACCAGAAATGGCAATTAAGGAAGAAAAAGTTACCGAAGTAGCAAACGAAGAAGCTAATCCATTCTTATAATGGTAAATAAAAAGCACGCCATAGGGCGTGCTTTTTTTATTACAACGTAATAAAACCACCCGTTTTACGGGTGAGCTGCCAAGAGCTTTAGCGTTAAAAACTCCTTTCGATTATACTTAAATGTGGCTACCAACCGCATTAAGATCGAAAGGAGTTTTTCTATGTC
>NZ_UWPC01000002.1 GCF_900604935.1 Vaginisenegalia massiliensis | reverse complement strand
GACATAGAAAAACTCCTTTCGATCTTAATGCGGTTGGTAGCCACATTTAAGTATAATCGAAAGGAGTTTTTAACGCTAAAGCTCTTGGCAGCTCACCCGTAAAACGGGTGGTTTTATTACGTTGTAATAAAACCACCATGTCTCTCCTCAGCCTTCAATGGCCGACAAAGACATGGGGGTATTCTATATTGTTCCTATAACCTTGTGCGTTGACTCATCATAAACCTAAAAAATTGGACGTCAAGAACGGTTGTACTAAATAAAGATTAAAGCATGATTGTTTGTTGTTGTTCCCTAGCTAATCGTTGTTGTTCTTTAGTTAGGAAGTGGCCTGAGACTTTACTCGATTGAATAATATTGACAAAGGCGTTGGGATCGACTTCGGAAACAGCGAGCTGTAAATCATAGAGTTCATAGCGGTTAACAACTACCATTAAGACATGGCGTTTCTCACGTGAATAGGCTCCAACACCATCTAATATCGTAATTCCTCGAATTAGCCGTTGATGAATCATATCGACTAATTGGGCTTCCTTATTTGTCACAATAAAGCAAGTGAGACGTTGTTCATTCGTATGAATCACATCAATCATCCGAGACGCCACATACATAGCAACAATGGTGTATAAGGCATATTCCCAGCCAAAGAGAATGCCCGCTCCGGCAATTACAAATAAATTAATTAAGAAAGATAAAAAACCAACATTTATTCCCGTAGCTTTCGAAACAACTAACGAAATAATATCAGTACCCCCAGTGGACATCCCAAATTTAATGGTTAAACCCACACCAAATCCAGAGATTACCCCACCTGCAATAGCATTCATAATAGGATTTGGAGAAACAACCTGGATAGGGATAAGATGGGTAGCTAAGGAAGAAACCGTGACGACAACTAAAGTCATAATGGTAAAGTGTCGGCCTAATTTGAAGTAGGATAACACTATTAAGGGTAAATTTAAAAGAAAATACAAGTTACCTGTTGATAAAAGATGACGCAAACCAGTCTGTTTCGTGAAATAAGCTAATAGTTGAGCCATCCCACTCACACCAGCACTGTAAATATCGCCCGGAATAAAGAAAAGGTTCAAAGAAACCGCAAAGGTAAAAGCAGCAATAATGACTACGATACCTTGTAACAAATAATTAGCCCAAGCATGGTCAGATAAAAACTTATTAAACACAGGATCATCCTCTCAACAAAATAAAATTAAACGGGAGCGGATTCTCCCAATTGGGCCGTTAATGGTTCTTGGAGACTACGCGCAATTCCAGAGCCTACTACTAAGGTTTCGTATAGTGGTTGCGGATCTTGGCCCACACGCATCAAATTCCGTAAGAAAATCTCACCGTCACCCGCTAAATGCAAAGCATAGTAGCCTGTCTTCATCTCATTTAGTTCATTGATTAATTCTAAAGCAGCTGCTTGCTTATTAAAGTTAGACATCATATGCACATGGCGATAAATAATTTGTGCATCACCAAATGATTCCTCGGTCTCCTGAACAATGACTTCAACAATTAAAACACGTGATTGAGACGCTTTAAATTTGAAACGATAAAGATGGTGGCCACCTTCAATCTGAGTATAATCAAATGGTAATTCCTTTTCGGTCAAAAGGGCTTCAAAGACTGTTTTATCAAGTGCCATAATGATTCTCCTTCGCAACTTTCTTGTCTAATTTTTTATTTTCTAATTAAGTATAACAGAGTTAATCGTATTACAAAAGGAGATCGTTCACTTATTCAGGCAAAGATTTTTCACTTAACTAGACAATTCTCTTTTAAATTTTCTCAACTGTGATATAGTAGACGCGTAATGTTTAATTTTATTATACAACCTACATTCAAAGGAGTCTGTCGCTATGGAAATCAAAAAGTCCATAATCACCTCGTCTTTAGACCAAGAAAAGCTCAACGATCTCAGTGAAATCATCAACTTAGAAGCTATCCAACAATTACCAAAAGCAACTGAGCATTTTATTTCTGACGTTCACGGGGAGTTTGAAGCTTTTGACCATATTTTACGCAACTGTTCCGGTATTATCCGTCTAAAAATTGCCACACTATTTAAAGATCGGTTAACTGAACAAGAACAAAAAGAATTATGTTTTAATATTTATTATCCAGAAGACAAAATTGTCGGTGCTAAAAAATCACAAGAAGAATGGCAAGCATTGCTGACCCATTTGGTTGAATTGACCCGTTTTGTTTCTAGTAAATATACTCGTTCCAAAGTTCGTAAGGCTATGCCTAGTGAATACGCTTATATACTCGAAGAATTACTTTATCAATACGACGAAGATAATAAGAAAGCCGATTACTATCAAGCCATTTTCACCAAGATTATCGATTTGGATTTAGCGGAAAACTTCGCTGTAACCTTAGCTAATTTAATCCGTCACTTCGTGGTGGACCATCTTCATCTAGTAGGAGATATTTATGACCGTGGGCCTCACCCAGACCTCATTATTGATTCCTTGATGCAAATGCCTTCAATGGACTTTCAATTAGGTAATCATGACTTAATCTGGATTGGTGCCATGTCTGGATCGATGGCTTGTTTAGCAACTGTCTTGCGGATCACTATGCGCTATGGTCATTTAGCTCTTTTGGAGAAAGATTATGGTATAAACATTTCACGTTTAGCCAAATTTGCTCACAAACACTATCAACCTTTAGATGCCTTCGCTCCTCGCGGCGTAGACGACAGCATGACCCAAGAAGAAAAAGATTCAATTAACCGAATGCATCAAGCTATCTCTATTATTCAGTTTAAGTTGGAAGGTCATATCATTAAACGTCGTCCAGAGTTTAAAATGGATCACCGCCTTCAACTCACCCAATTAACAGACGATCGTCAAACGCTACATATTGATGGTGTCGACTATCCTGTAATTGATGGTTGCTTCCAAAACGTAAAAGAGGATGACCCCTTTGAATTATCGATTGGTGAAGAATTAGTCATGGTTGACTTATTCAATCAATTTTTACGTTCTGATCGGTTAAAACGACATATCGACTTTTTAGTCGAAAAGGGTTCCCTCTATCTGATCCATAATAATAATCTCCTCTTTCACGGTTGCTTACCTTGTACACCAGAAGGAGACTTTATGGAACTCGAGTTTGATGGACAGCGCTATAAGGGTAAGGCACTCATGGATTTCTATACCCAAGCCATTCAAACGGCTTATGCAGATCCTTTCACCCATGATGACCTAGCTACCGACTTAGTGTGGTACTTATGGTGCGGCGAGGGTTCATCGCTTTTCGGTAAGAAAGATATGAAGACTTTTGAACGTTACTTTACTACTGACAAAGCCCTTCATAAGGAAGCCCAAAATTCCTATTATAAATTACGTAATGATGAATCCTTCTGCTTAAAGTTGATGCAAGAATTTGGCTTAGATGGCCAAGGTTATATCATTAACGGTCACACCCCTGTCAAAGCCATTACCGGTGAAAATCCGATCAAAGCGAATGGTAAAATGATTGTTATCGATGGTGGTTTAGCAACCCCATACCAGAAAGTGACTGGTATCGCAGGTTATACTTTAGTTGATAATTCTCACGAAGTTTATATCGTTTCTCACCATCCTTTTACCAGTAAAGAAGACGCCATTCAAAATTACTATGATATTATTCCTACCCAGGAAATCGTCCATAAACGTATCAAACGAGCATCTGTAAAAGATACAGATATCGGTCGTCAATTAGGTCAACAAGCTGAAAGTTTAAAAGCAAAATATCAACTTAACTAGAAATATTCAATTTTCTTAGCCTAGCTTACACAAAGACATTCCCGCTAAATACCACTGAATAAGTCTAATCTTTTTGTTTGACTCTATTCCTTAAGGTATTGAGCGGGAATTTTTTAATTCATAAAAATACTCTAACTTATCGTTGTGTTATTTTCTATGTACCTCACTAGTGCGATCTAATCTATTTAGACAAGCCTTCATAGATTTTATCAAGGTTCCATTTCATCATCGCATAATAGGAATCTCCCTCTTGACCCGGCTCGGCAACTGAGTCAGTAAATATCTTCGCATGAATCGGTAAGCCTGTTTCTTGAGCGATGGATTTCATCGGGCGATCATCTACACTGGATTCAACAAATAAGGCTGGAACTTTTGAACTTTTTAATTTTAAGACTAAATCTTTAATTTGATCGGGAGTTCCCTCCTCTTCAGTATTAATTTCCCAAATATAGGCTGATGGAATATGATAAGCTTTTGAAAAATATTTGAAGCAACCTTCACTCGTTACAATCAGTTTCTTTTCTTGTGGGATAGCGTCAAATTTCCGCTTGGCCTCTTGATCCAGTTTAGCCAACTTAGTCGTATAGTTAGCAAGATTTTTTTCGTAAAAGGCTTTGTTTTTGGGATCTTTAGCCCCTAATTGCTTAGCAATATTACGAGCATAGATAATACCATTCTCAAGATTTAACCAGGCGTGAGGATCTTCTTTGCCTTGCTCATTTTTTCCTTCAAGGTAAATGACCTCAATCCCATCGCTGGCAGCAAAATAATCTTTATTGGCTTTTTTATTAGCATTTTTGACTAATTTAGTAAACCAAGCATTGCCTCCAGTCTCAAGATTGATACCATTATAAAAGATAAGATCCGCTTGACTGGTTTTGGTAATATCTTCCGGAAGGACCTCATATTCATGAGGATCTTGACCCACTGGCACAATGCTATGTAAATCGATTTTATCTTGACCAATATTTTTGGTTATATCAGCCAAAATTGAATTGGTGACAACTACTTTAATTTTGTCGTTTTTTGGGGCAGCGTCAGCCACATCTATTGAACTAACTAAGCCCAAAATTGAAAATAGAGACATAATAAAGGCTAGTTTCATTAAGTTATTCTTCAATAATTTACTCATTAATTATTCACTCTCTTTCTTAAATGTTGTTGTTTGGGAGAAACAAAGAAACTAATAGCAAAACCAAAGGTTGCCGTGAGAACAATACAGGATCCGACAGGAATATTATAAGTGTATCCAATCATCAGACCTAAGATTGAATAGAGGGTTCCTAAACTTGCTGCTAGGATAACCATCCATCTTAAGCTATTCGCATAAAGGTAAGCTGTTGCTGCTGGCGTAATTAACATTGCAACGATTAATATCGTACCTACACTCTGCATAGCTGTTACTGCCACAAGGGTCAAAAGAAACATGAGAAGATAGTGATAAAAACTAACGTTCATTCCTAAGGCTCTAGCCATGATTGGATCAAAAGAAGTTAACAAAAATTCTTTAAAAAACAAGAAAACCACTAGCAAGACTAGACCAGAAACCGCCAATGTAATCCACAAATCGGTATCTTGGACAGCTAAGACATTGCCAAATAAAATATGAAATAAATCAGTCGAGGATTTTGCTACTCCAATCAGGATAACGCCCAAGGCTAAGAAAGATGAAAAGATAATGCCAATAGCAGTATCTCCCTTAATCAAACTATTCCCTTTGATGTATGTTATTAACAAGGAAGCCAAAAGACCAAAAACAATAGCACCTACAAAGAAATTTAAACCTAAGATATAGGAGATGGCGACACCCGGGAGAACGGCATGCGAAATGGCATCCCCCATTAATGACATGCCCCGAAGGATTATAAAGCAACCAATAACCCCCGAAACTAGTCCAATAATTACGGCTGTGATAAATGCATTTTGTAAAAAATGAAAACTCTGCAAGCCTTCAATAAACGGTTGAATCATGCTACATCCCCCTTAACCATAATCTGTTCACCATAGGCTAGAATGAGATTCTTTTGATTAAAAACCGTCTCAGTTAAACCATATGCAATTAATTTATGATTTAAGATTATCAAGTGATCAAAATAGGCTTTCACCTTGCTTAAATCGTGATGAACAATAAGGATGGTTTTACCTTGGCTCTTCAGCTTTTTCAAAGTGTCCATCATAATCGATTCACTAATTGAATCAATTCCCACAAATGGTTCATCTAAAATAATATAATCAGCCTGTTGAACTAAACAACGGGCCAATAATACACGCTGAAATTGACCACCCGACAAGTGACTGATTTGCCGATGAGCATAATCCTGCATCTCTACTAGTTGTAAAGCTTCCGTGACATCTTGCCAATTATGAGGATTTAAGCGATGAAACAAGCCCACACTTGGATAGGTTCCTAAAGCGACACAGTCTTTCACTGTTATTGGAAAAGTCTCATCAATCTCTGCTTTCTGTTGAACATAACCAATATTTGTTAAATATTCCTTTCTTCGTCCCCCTTTTATTTCGATTCGTCCACTATGGTCAACTAAATTAAGTATGGCCTTGATTAACGAAGACTTACCCGCGCCATTTGGACCAATAATGCCTGTAATCGTGGGCCCATTAATTTGTAGATTAATATGCTTTAAAACAGGCTGGCCTTGATACGATATCCCTACATCATGACATTCAATCATATTTCACTCTCCTTTTTAGGTGTGTCTAATTTATGTTGTTAGGTTAACCTAAAAATCATACCCTGTCAAGCCTCTTTCTCTTTCAATATAAAAAAAGGTTTGCCATAATAGACTTAAATACAAATCAAAGGAGGTTAAAATGATCTATTTATTAGTTTTTATTGAGGGTATTATGAGTTTTCTCTCCCCTTGTGTTTTACCATTAGTTCCGCTTTACCTGACATATATTGGATCTAGTGCAAAACACAGAAGACCCACCCTTGGCCTTATTTTGCTCTTTTTCCTCGGTTTCACAAGTGTCTTTGTAAGCATGGCCTTTTTGATTCAAACCTTTGCCCGTTTTTTCCTCCTTCAGCGCCAGTTATTAACCTATCTAGCTGCAGCAATTTTAGCTTTAATAGGCATTGACTTAATGACTGATCATCGACTAGCTAATCACATTCATCCCTTCTTTCATCCTCAACTCAAAACTAATCATCCCTTTATCGTCGGAATGTTATTTTCTCTGACTTGGACCCCTTGTGTTGGACCCTACTTAGCAAGTGTTTTTAGCCTGACTCACCTTAAGTCTCACCAAATTGAAGCAGCTTTGCTTTTACTTATTTACTGTTTAGGCTTGGGCCTTCCCTTCTGTTTATCAGGTTTCATTCTCGATGAATTAATAGGTCTTTTCAAACGTCACCAGCGTTTTCTACATATTACGAACCGCTTGATTGGCCTTATTCTAATGCTGATTGCTTATTTTTTGATAAGTGGCTATTTTGCTCGTATTTTAAATTAAAGGAGGAAACACATGAAGAAATTATGGTATTTAGTTGTAGCTCTAGGTCTCATTTTAGTTGGAAGCGCCTTAGTCTACCCGTTACTATCTCCAAATAGTCCTCAACCAAACCCGATTTTGGAAACTCCCTCTCATGAAACTTCGAAGACTTCGTCAACTAGCTCGCAAGAGTCGCAAGCCAATGATACGAACCAAGTCTTAGAAACGACCCAAACAGCTGCACAAGCAAATCAATTGCCAGACACTCGTATTTGGGATAGTAAAGGAAAATCACATGCTCTAAAGGATCAATTAGATAAACCACTCGTTATTTCCTTTTGGGCCTCTTGGTGCCCACCATGCCAAGAAGAAATGCCTTTATTTCAAGATTATTTTGATCAATACGGTAATCAAATTAACTTTGTTATGTTAAACGCTACTGAGTCAAAACCCAGTGAAACCGTAGAGGTTGCTCAAAAATACATCAACGATCACCAGTTTACCTTTCCAGTCTACTATGATCGTCAACAAGAGAATCAAGTTGCCTATGGTGCGATGGTCCTACCATCCACAATCTTTGTAAATCGTGATGGGCAAGTAACAGCAGCCTATCGCGGACAATTAACAGCAGAAACAATGGATGCTGAACTAAAGAAACTACTAGCAAACTAAACGTTACAAAAGAATGAGGCCAAGCTTTAAGGAAACTCCCTAAAACTTGGCCTCTAAATATTTAACAAAAGCATTAAGCTCTTTCCTACCATGAAAAGCAGTTTATTATGTATAAATGAAATCTAACAAAATTAACGAGGGAGCTTTTCTTTAAGAGGTTTAAGTTCGACAACTAAAATTCCACAGAAAATTAATATTCCCCCAAGAACCATGGTAAATACCACCGGTTCCCCTAGTAAAATTACAGCAGTCAACATGCCAAAGAAGGCTTCAGTTGATAAAATAACAGCAGATTCTCCACTGGTGGTAAATTTTTGAGCCGCTGTTTGTAAACCATATCCCACCAAAGTTGAGATAATTCCAATATAAAGGATAGGCATCAAGGATTCGGCAGTAAAAGTCATATGGGTTTCGCCAAAGATAAAGGCAGCTATCCAGCTTAACAAGGCAGCCGTTCCCATTTGTAAGAGCATAACCACCCAATTTGCCATATCATCGCCATAATGATCGGTATAGAAGATATGAGCACCGAAGAAAACTGCCCCAGCTAATGATAAAACATCCCCAAAGTTAAACGCTAATTCACCAGCTCCACCAGCAAACGAAGTAAAGCCAATTCCAATTAAAGAAATCAAAGCCCCTAATAAAGCATTCTTAGATAAATTTTGTCGTAAAACTAACCAACTAATAAAGGGTACTAAAACGACATTCACAGCGGTTAAGAAAGAGTTTTTAGAAGTTGTCGTAAATTCCAAACCTTTGGTTTGAAAGAAGTAGGCAGAAAAAAGAATGCCACCAATTGTTACACCTTTTATAAAGTCCTGTTTAGAAATTTGTTTAAGACGACCAGCATTCATTAATAAGAGTAAAAAGAAGGCAATCGTAAAACGTAAAGCAATCACCTGAAAGGTTGTAAAATACTGCAAAGCCATTGAAGAAAAGGTAAAACCCGATCCCCAAATAATCGCAGTTAATAAGAGTCCCAATTTACCGATTAAATTTTTATTTTTCATAAATACCTCCATTTATTATGCTTAATTTCATTATAGTAAATAAAAATTTAGCTCACAATTTTCATGCATTAAATGTGAAGAATTTGATATTTGTTAGGCATAATCGGAAAAATAAGTAGTCTATTATCTAAATTTACCTACCGAATGTTCAAATATAAAATAGAAAATTAACGTTGTAATAAGATTAGTAAATATTTTCCGATTTTGATTTTCTTTAAGTATATTGCTTGTGAAATATTCTTTCTCTTTTTATAATGGGCACATGGAAGGTGATAAGATGAAATATAGAGTACAGTTCATTTTTAATAATGGTCGGGGGCCCTTGCAAACTCAAATTCACCACATTCCCAACAGGAACGACTTAATTAAATTAGATGGCTCACTGGGAACAACCTTCATCGTAAAATATATCGAGTATACGGTAAATTCTGAGGAGATTGTCATTTACCTAGAACCTTTTACTCAGGAGTATTTTGCATAAAGCCGACTTATTTGTCCCATACGATTATTTATTCAAAAATATTAATTTAATCACAAAAACTACACAAAAAAAGACTTACAAACAGCTCATTAGAGCCATTTGTAAGTCTTATTTTAATTTGATTATCTACCGCGTTCTTTAATACGAGCCGCTTTACCAGATAGGCTACGGATGTAGTAAAGTTTAGCACGACGTACGCGACCTTTACGAGTCACTTCGATCTTAGCCACACGTGGAGTGTGTACTGGGAAAGTACGTTCAACACCGACACCATTAGAAATCTTACGTACAGTGTAAGTTTCGCTGATTCCAGCGCCACGACGTTTGATAACTAATCCTTCAAAGATTTGAACACGTTCACGTTCGCCTTCGACGATTAACGCGTGAACACGAACTGTATCTCCAGGGCGGAATTCAGGGATATCGTTGCGTAATTGAACTGAAGTAATTTTGTCAATAACGTTACTCATTTTATCTTTCTCCTTCCAACAAACATTCATGCATAGTCTTTCTATACAGCGGAATATCGTTAATTAGGGTCTATTAGACCACTCAAATATTATACCAAAATCAAATCACATGTAAAGGTCTTTTACTTGATTTGATAAATTATTTTTCATTTGCTGTCCGCCAGATTAATTAAGACCTTCTTCTTGCCTAATTTCAATTAAATAAGCTTGGTCCTCTTGCGTAAGCTGAGCCATGGCTAACAAATCAGGCCGTCTTAATAAAGTTCTACGTAGGGCTTCTTTTCGTTGCCAACGCTGAATACGTTCATGGTGGCCAGAAAATAATATTTCTGGAACTTCTTGATCACGAAAAATTCGTGGTCTTGTATATTGAGGATGTTCCAAAAGATTATTTTGATGAGATTCATGGACGATGGATTCGGCATTACCGACCACCTCAGGAATTAAACGGACGGTCGCATCAATCATCACCATTGCCGGTAATTCCCCGTTGGTTAAGACAAAGTCTCCTAATGAAACCTCTTTAGTAACATATGATCGGATTCGTTCGTCAAAGCCTTCATAATGTCCGCAAACAAAAATTAAGTGGTCTTTCTGTGACCAGTCTTCAGCCATAGCTTGATCAAAAGGCTGGCCAGTTGGGTCAACTAAAATAATTTCAGTTTGGGGACTAGGTGCTAACTCTTCCAACATGCGAACGATAGGTTCAACTTGTAAAAGCATCCCTGCCCCACCACCGAAAGGATAATCATCCACATGTCCATGCTTATTAACTGCAAACTGGCGAAAATTATGAGTTGCAAAAGAGAGTAAGTCCTTTTCTTGGGCGCGTTTCATAAATGAATGATTCATCGGTTCAAACATTTCAGGGAATAAAGTCAAAACATCAATTTTCATCGTCGACTAACCCTTCCATTAATTCGACATGGACTTGACCATTTTCAAGATCAACCTGTTTGACAACCTGGCTAATATAAGGTAACAAGATATCTTTGCACTTCGGTTTAGCCGCTTTAACAACCCAGACGTCATTAGAACCTAATTGAATGATATCTTTAATCGTTCCCAATAAGCGATTATTTTCATCAAACACAGACAAGCCAATAATCTGGTGTTGATAAAACTCGTCCTCCTCTAATTCGTGTTGTTGTGTCTCATCAATCGCCAACCACATACCCTTATAGGCTTCAACTAAGTTGATATTATGATAACCAACAAAACTTAACAAATAAGCTCCTTTATGAACTTGAGCTTGGTCTACTGTTACTTGATCCACCAACTGATTTTCTTGGACTATATAAAGTGTTTGACCAGGCTGGAAACGTTCTTCTGCAAAGTCAGTATCCACAAGAACTTTTACTTGTCCTTTAATACCAAAGGTATTCACGATTTTACCAATGCGATAATAGGTCATCTACATCCCTCTTTTCTTATAATCATTCCTAGTATAACAAGTCTAGTCACACTAGACTACAAAAAAACCGAGCAAAGGCTCGGTTCAATTAGTCTTCAACTGTTTCATTCTCATCTGCAATCACAAGACGAACCCGTTTAGGCCCTTTGACACGAACAGAATAGATAATAGTACGAATAGCGCGAGCTACGCGGCCTTTCTTACCAATCACACGGCCAATGTCTTCTGGATTAAGATGTAAATGATATTCAATAAATTCGTCTGACTCAACTTGTTCAATCGTCAAATCTTCTGAATGAATAATTAAAGGTTCCACAATGGTTCTAATTAAAGCTTCGATATTTGGCATAACAGTCATCCTCATTTCAAAGACCTTATTGCAACATCATTGGACTTATTTAGCTGATTTGCTTTCGTGGAATTTCTTCATGATTCCTTTACTTGATAACAAGTTACGAACAGTATCAGATGGTTGAGCACCATTTGCTAACCATTTTAAAGCTAAAGTTTCTTCAACTTCTAAAGTAGCTGGTTCAGTTAATGGGTTATAAGTACCAATTTTTTCGATGATACGTCCATCACGTGGAGAACGTGCATCTGCAACTACAATTCTGTAGAAAGGTGCTTTCTTAGAACCCATCCGTTTTAAACGAATTTTTACTGCCATTTATCATTCACCTCCATCAATTTCTTCAACGTTAGTATCATACCACGCCTTTATTTATGTGTAAAGCCTTTTTCCTTTACAGAATTAAAAATTTTAGTGAATGACGGTGAATTAATTGAATCCATTAGGTCTACAACAAGATAAATAGGTTATAAGTCTCCTTCCTAGCAGACTTAGTCCTTATGACGCATAGTCAAAATTAGCAATCCTGCACCCATTAATCCACCAATTAACCAAGCGAGCACAAACATTAAAGGGTTAGTGACACCCTTAGCCGCTACAGCAAAGATTCCACCGTGAGGAACTAAACTTACGCAACCAAAGACCATGCTTAAAGCACCGGCAACACCTGACCCAAAGGCTAAAGGAGGAATTACTTTTAATGGATTAGAAGCAGCAAATGGGATGGCACCTTCGGTAATAAAGGCCGCACCCATTACATAATTGACCAATGCACTATTACGTTGCTCTTGTGGCCAAAGATTTTTCTTAAGTGTGGCTGATAAAGCGATGGCAAGCGGTGGCACCATTCCGCCGACCATAACGGCTGCCATAACATTTGACCCAGCTCCGTTGGCAGCTGTTACTAAAGCTGTCCCACTAACATAGGCCGCTTTATTAATCGGCCCCCCCATATCAATTGACATCATGGCTGCTACGACAAAACCTAAGACAAAGGTCCATTCACTCGGGATAGAGCTAATTCCTTGCGTTAAACCGTTCATCACTGCTCCCATCGGCCCATTGATAACAAAGAGCATCAAGCTACCCATGATTAATACTCCAAGCACAGGATAGATAAAGATTGGCTTCAATCCTTCTAGCGATTTTGGCAACCAAGCAAAAGCTTTCTTTAAGACATAAACTATGCCTCCAGCTAAGAAACCAGCCACTAAAGCTCCTAGGAAGCCAGATGGCACAGAACCTTTAAAAATACCTACTCCGCCACCAAAATCAGCGATGACACTTGGATTAGCAAAGATACCGCCCATCAAACCAATCACTAAACCAGGACGGTCAGCTAAAGAGTGACCAATATAGCCTGCCAGAATAGGCAGCATCATGGTAAAGCTCAATTTACCCATGGTAAAGATACTTTGAGCTAATGGACTATAGGACTTATCTGCTGGATCAAATGATTTAATACCCCAGAAGAAAGATAAAGCGATCAAGATTCCACCAGCTACCACGAAAGGTAACATATGAGAAATACCATTCATCAGATGTTTATAGAACTGGCGTCCAAGACTTGCCTCTTCATTTTTATCTTGATCTAGCACTTGATCTAATTTGGCATGATAAATGGCTGGTTGACCCGTTGCAGCCCGTTCGATAAGTTCATCCGCTTTATTGATGCCATCCGCTACCTTGGTCATAATAAGTGGTTTCCCATCAAAACGAGCCATTTCAACTTGCTTATCAGCGGCAACAATAATGGCATGAGCTTTTTCAATATCTTCTCGGGTTAACCGGTTGCCGATACCGGATTGACCATTGGTTTCTACTTTAATCTGGTAACCTGCTTTTTGTGCCGCTTGTTTTAATTTTTCTTCGGCCATAAAGGTATGAGCAATACCCGTTGGACAAGCCGTTACAGCTAATAGATAAATCGGCTTTTTCTCTGCACTAACGCTAGGCGTAACCGCCTGGACGGTCGTTTCTTCACTCTTATCATCCTCTTCAAACTCTCGAATAATGTTAAGGACGTCCACGCCATTTTCTGCCTTCAACAAAGCTTTTTTTGCTTCAGGTTTCAGCAACACTTTTGATAAGTTAGCCAAAGCTTCCAAATGTTGTCCTCCTTCTGCAGGAGCAGCAATCATGAAAATTAATTGGGCTGGTTGTCCATCAAATGACTGCCACTCAATTCCCTTTGTCGAACGGCCCATGACGATTGCTGCACGTTGTATACTCATGTCTTGGGCATGTGGTATAGCGATTTGATCACCTACACCAGTCGTTGACTGTTCTTCCCGAGCTTCTAACTTTGCAACATATGCCTCTTTATCACTGACGAGACCTGCTTGAACTAAGTAATCAGCCAGATATCCCAGACATTCCTTTTTACTAAGTGATGGCAAGTTTAACACAATTAATTGCTCATCAAACAACTCAGATAATTTCATTGGTTTACTCCTATCTTTCTCCTTTAATTTCCGATACACTGATTTGATTTTCTAATTGCTGAATGAAATCAGCTTGACCAATTCCTACTGAGAAGGCCGTCGCACTACCAGCGGCGGCTCCGCGGCGTAAAGCTGTTTCAAAATTTTTGGTATCCAAGTAACTAGCCATGAAGCCAGCCAACATGGAATCTCCCGCTCCGACTGAATTAAGTACTTGACCGGTTGGGACCGATGACTGGTACATCAGTCCCTCCTCGGTGATTAAGACTGCTCCTTGTCCACCTCTTGATACCAGTACATGTCGAGCACCTTTCTCTTGTAAAGCCCGACCATAATAGATGATTTCGTCGATTGCCTTGATTTCAACCCCAAAAATCTCACCTAATTCATGATGATTGGGTTTAATAATAAATGGATGGTGTGGCAAACAAGCGGTCAACAAAGCTAAATTTGTATCTAAAATCAAATATGCTTGCCTTTGCCAGCACAAAGCCGCTATTTTTTGATAGGCATCGGCTGCCATCCCCGGTGCGGCATTACCTGCCAAAAAAACTAGGTCCCCGGCTTCTAACCGCTCATTAAAATACTGATAAAAACGATCAAAGTTTTCCGGACTTATCTCTGGTCCATTCCCATTGATTTCCGTTTCAGTATCGGCATGCAATTTACAATTTATGCGAGTAATGCCTTCTATTTGAATAAAGTCAGGTTCAACGCCTTCTTTTCTTAATTCTGATTCAATAAATTGACCGGTAAAACCAGCTAGAAATCCTGTTGCAACAGAATCTTTGCCTAAGCGTTTCAACAAGACAGACATATTAATACCCTTGCCACCGGCTACATAGCCTTCGTGACTTGATCGGTTGAGCTGTCCTAATTGAAAATGTTGACCAGTCAAGACAACATCAACTGCAGGATTGAACGTTATAGTATAAATCATGCCAAAGCCTCCAGTAATGTGGTAAAATGCGAAAATTCTTTCTTCAATTTATTATCCAAATGATCTGTCACAATGGTGACTTCATCTAAATTACCTACCTTACAAAAGTTCACTTTATTGAATTTTGTATGGTCAACTAGCACGATAGCTCGACTAGCATGTTTCAAGGCTGTTTGTTTAATAGCCGCTTCTTCATCGTCAGCTGTCGTTAAGCCAAGTTCTGGATGGATCCCATTCATGCCAAGAAAGGCTTTATCAAAGCGATACTGTTGAATTTGAGCTTGGGCCATATTACCGACAATCGCTTGCGTTCCTTGTTTGACTGTTCCACCAAGTAACAAGGTATGGTAGCCCGCCCTGGACAATATTTCTGCTTGTCGGAGACCATTTGTCACAACTATGCTTGGCTTTTGCTCAAGAAAATCAATGAGACGCAGAGTCGTTGTTCCAGCATCTAAAAATATGACCTCACCATTTTTGATGAAACTTGCGGCTCTTTTCGCAATCATTATTTTTTCTTGATTATTTTGACTGACTTTTTCATCATAACTTGGCTCAGAATCCAAACGATAATTCAATTTCGCCCCGCCGTGAACTCGAGTCAACAAACCTCTTTCCTCTAATTGGGACAGATCTCGACGGATAGTAGATTCAGAAACGTTCATCTCTTCCATCAGCTCTTGTAGTTTAACCGTTCTTTCTTCGTTGAGCTTGCGTAAAATATATTCTTCGCGATCAGGTGTAAGCATTTTCACCCCTCCTTTTTAGTCATGATAACGCAAATGCATAACGGTTTCAATATAAAACGGTCAAAAACATTCAAAAACATGCAAAAAAAAAAAAAAAAAAGAACCTCCATTAAATTGGAGATCCCTAATAAATCTTATTTAAGTAAGTCTAAAATCTTACCTAGCAAGCCACGATTAGTATTGGTTGGTGCTTCTTGACTTGGAATCGGTTGAACAGGAGACTGTACTTGTCCGCCCGCTTGCCCCGGATTAAGACTGGTTGTCCCACCGGTTCCTAACATACTTTCTAAAATACTTCCTAACAAGCCACCTTCATTAATACTTGCATTCGGATCTTGAGCTTTTTGTAGTTTTTCATTTAATTGATCTTTGATTTGATCAGCTTCACGAGCAACTCCATCGTTATCTAAACCTTTTTGTTTTTTGTTTGAAGCAATCATCTTAATAACGACTGGCGCTAATAAAAGTAAAACGCGCTTAACAGCTGCTGGTGTAATTCCTAGGGTATTAGCAATCTGATCAATGATTGAACCTTTATTTTCGCCAAAGATATGACCTAACATTTTGTCACTGTCTTCTGGATCAACTTGATTAGTTAATTCACCCAAGCTTGAAACTTGGCCAGCATCAGTATGTTGATCTAAGGCTTGAGAGAAGCTATTCAAGGCTTGTGGATCTTGATTGCGCTTAGAAATAGCATCAAGGATAAGCGGCAAAGCTAAGCCCATAATTTTACCTACATTACCTTTATCAAGGCCAGTGTGGTTAGCAATAGCATCAAGATCATTTGAATCTGAGTTTTGTAATAAGTCGACTAAACCATTGAAATTATCAAAAATGTTCATCTAAAAAACTCCCTTCTTCAATATACCCAAAGTATACTGACAAGAGAGTTTTATTACAATTTATATGCTTTACAAATGAACAAGTTATCTTAGCGTTTCTTCTTCATTTTCTTCAATTTTCGTTGTAATTTCTTAGCTTCATTGCGCTGGGCTAATTGCTCTGGCGTTAGAAAAGCCGTATCGTTAAAGCTTCCCATACCGCCACCTTGCATCTGGTTCATCTGATTCATCAATTTCTTCATACCGCCCATTTTGCCATTAGAAACTTGACTCATCATATCGCGGGATTGATTAAATTGTTTAATCATACGGTTGACATCTGCCAGAGTTTGCCCACAACCAGCTGCAATCCGTTTGCGCCGATTTTGCGAAATAACATCTGGGTTCTCCCGTTCATAAGGAGTCATAGACTGAACGATCGCACGAACGCGTCGCATATCTTTCTCATCAACATTTAGTTGATCGATTCCTTGGATTTTATTCATACCTGGAATCATTTTGATGATATCTTTGATTGATCCCATCTTATTCATTTGATCTAATTGCTCAATGAAATCATTAAAATCAAAGTTATTGGCTTTAATTTTTTCTGCGACTTCTTGGGCTTTCTTTTCATCAAAATCCTTTTGAGCCTTCTCAATCAAGGTCATCATGTCGCCCATACCAAGAATTCTTGACGACATTCGATCTGGATAGAATGGCTCTAGGGCATCTAATTTTTCACCTTGACCAGTAAATTTGATTGGCTTATCGGTTATAGAACGAATAGATAGGGCGGCCCCGCCACGAGTATCGCCGTCCAATTTGGTCATAATGACACCAGTAATGGACAAAGCTTCATTAAAACTTTGTGCCACATTGACCGCATCTTGACCGGTCATTGCATCAACCGTTAAGAGAATTTCATCGGGCTGAACAGCTGCCTTGATTTGCTTAAGTTCATTCATCAAGACTTCATCAACATGAAGTCGCCCAGCCGTATCAATAATCACTAAATCATGACCATGTAAACGCGCATAATCAACGGCTTCTTTTGCAATATCGACTGGATTCGCTTGCGTCCCACGGCTAAAAACTTCAAAACCAAGTTGTTGACCAATGGTATTTAATTGATCAATGGCAGCTGGACGATACACGTCACCTGCAACTAATAATGGTTTCTTTTTATGTTCTTCATAGATATATTTAGCTAATTTACCGACCGTGGTCGTTTTACCAGCCCCTTGTAAACCGGCCATCATAATGATGGTTGGCGGTTTGGTCGCAAAATTAAGCGGTACTTGTTCACCACCCATTAAGGCCGTTAATTCTTCATCGACTATTTTGAGTACTTGTTGGGCTGGCGTTAAAGAAGCTAAAACGTCCGAACCCAAGGCCCGTTCATTAACTTTCTTAACAAAAGTTTTGACTACTTGGAAATTCACATCGGCTTCGAGTAAGGCTAAGCGAATTTCCCGCATCATTTGTTTTAAGTCGGCTTCTGTAATTGTACCACTAGCCCCGACTTGGCTAATTGCACCTTGTAATCGATCTGATAATCCTTCAAATGCCATGCGTTAATTCTCCTATTCGTCCATTTCTTTTAGCTTACGCCAAATGCTTTCTTGTTCTGAATGATTTAACAAGGGTTTTAATTGATCCAAAAGTTTTTGCCTTTGCAATTGTTTGTTTAAAAGACCTAAAGTTGCTTCATACTCTTCTAATGCCAACTCTGTTCGTTTAATGGTATCGTGAACAGCCTGTCGGCTTATATTAAACTGTTCAGCAATCTCGGCTAATGATTGATCTTCTTCATAATAAAGACTCAAAATTGTCTGCTGTTTGTCCGTCAGTAAGCTTTGATAGAAGGCCAACAATTGGTTCATGCGAATAAATTTTGCTAATGACATGTTGGTCCTCCTCTCTTATTAACCAGGATATTCAATATATGTGGCAATTCGGTCAGCCAATTCGCTCGGCGTTGAGTGTTCGAGGACTTCAGCTAATTCATGCACTTGATCAGCTTGATAGCCCAATTTCTTTTCTAGAAAGTATTCCCAAATTTCATGACGTCTCAATAAATCTTTAGCCATTATTAAGCCTTTGTCAGTTAATTTGGCCCCATGATAAGGTTTATATTCGACTAACTGTTCTAGAGCTAGCTTCGACAGCATCTCACTCACTGATGGCGGAGCCACTTTAAGCCCATTTGCAATCACTTTATTAGCAACAGTCTCTTCTAGACCGGTTTCATAGATAAATTTAACATAATCTTCTCTACTTTGTGACATCCCTATCACCTCATTGGCTAAGATACATACGCCTTATTTTAGCATGTTTATGGTCACTTAACAAATTATCTTTGATAGAGACCCATTAGCCTGAACAATCCCTTGTTTTCCAAAATAAAAAACTACCGAATACCCTAGTCTATGAAGTAAACTTCAGGAAAGAGATAGGATTCGGTAGTAGTCATTCATTCTTATAGAATTAATTATTTGGAATAGTATTTTTGTGACCAATCTTTTAAGAATGGTGATTCATCACGGAGATTTTGAAGTTTCTCCACTTGATCAGCCAAAATGGTGAAGTGACCCATTTTACGCTGAAATTTAGCCTGTCCTTTATTGTATAAATGAAAGACAGCTTGAGGAAATTGATCCATTGTCGTCGCTAATTGTGGCATATGTTGCCCCATAATATTCACCATTAAGGACGGACTTAAGAGTTTTACCGGAACAAGTGGACGTCCAGTAATGGCTAAAATATGTTGATCGTATTGGGATACATTACACGCTTCCATGGTGTAATGGCCCGTATTATGAGGTCTTGGTGCTAGTTCGTTGACGACTATTCGATCGCCTTCAACAAAGAACTCGATTCCAAGAACACCAATTAATTGACTTGCCTGAGCAATCATCTTAGCAACTTCCTGGGCTTTTTGAGCCATCTCACCGGCGATCGGTGCAGGAGCTAGCCCACAAGCCAACACTCCCGCTTCATGTTGGTTTTGTGAAACAGGGAAACACTCACAGTTTCCGTACACGTCGCGGGCAACCATTACCGAAACTTCATAATCAAAGGGACTAAAGGCTTCAAGAATACATTCGGCTTGCAATAACTCATCCAGCTCAGCCCGTTTTTCTAGTAGATCAGTTTGGCTTTGTAACTTCATTTGCCCTTTACCGTCATAACCTAAGCGGGTCGTTTTTAAAATAGCTGGTAAGCCCAAACTAGCTACGGCCTCTTCCAGTTGAGTAAAATCAGATACTAAACGAAAATCAACCACCGGTGCTCCAATAGAAGCTAACCATTCTTTCTCTTTAATACGATGTTGGGCAGTTAAAAGCAACTGAGTCCCTTGAGGTAGATAGGCTTTATCAGCTAATTCAGCTAACAAGGGCCCGTTAATGTTTTCAAATTCATAAGTGACCACATCGACTTGCCCAGCAAAGTCTAAAAGAGCTTGGCGATCATCAAAACTGGCACAAACATGGTCGTGAGAAACAGAAAAAGCACAAGCCTGAGGATTAGGATCAAATGTAACCACACGATAACCCATCTTTTGGGCTGATTGAGCTAACATTTTACCTAATTGTCCAGCGCCAATGATCCCGATACTCGCTCCAGGTAACAATTGTTTATATGCCAAGTTGATCACTACTTTCTTTTGCTAGTTGATTTTGTTCTTGACGGTAAGCTTCAAGATTAGCCTCAATTTGTGAATCATGTAAAGCTAAAATCCGAGCAGCTGTCAGAGCTGCATTCTTAGCACCAGCTGGTCCAATAGCCATGGTTGCTACTGGCACCCCACCCGGCATTTGGACAATCGATAATAAAGAATCAATCCCATTTAAAGTTGAACTTTTGATAGGAACACCAATCACTGGCAAAGTCGTTTTAGCCGCAATCATTCCTGGTAAGTGAGCTGCTCCACCAGCAGCAGCAATGATAACTTCTATGCCTTTATCCCGTGCAGATTCAGCAAAATGGAACATTTCATCGGGCATGCGATGAGCAGACACTACGGCTTTTTGATAGGTCACTTGAAGTTGGTCGAGCATCTGACAACACCCTTGCATCTGTTGCCAATCCGATTGGCTCCCCATCACAACGGCTACTTTTGCTTGAGTCATTTAGTGGTCTCCTTTCAATCTTTGCACCGCTTTAAGGCCAATATCCTTTCGATAGAAGCTTTTATCTACCTTGACTTGTTCTAGCAAGCTATATACTTCTTGGCGACACGCTTCTAAGTCAGCTTGACGTGAAGTAATCATTAAAATTCGGCCTCCATTAGTGACCAGTTTTCCATTGACTTGAGTAACGCCGGCAAAACACACTTGATGTTGAGGAAAATCAGTCGGTAATTCGATGGCCATACCTTTTTCATAAGAACCTGGATACCCTTGGGCAGCCAAGACAACACCTAGGCAAGCATCTGTTGATAATTTAACGTCAAGATCCGCTTTTGCCAAGTGGGCTTCGATTAATTGGTCAAAAGGTGTATCTATTAAAGGTAATAAAATTTGGGTCTCTGGATCACCAAAACGTGCATTAAATTCAATAACTTTAGGACCCTTGGCCGTTTGCATCAAACCTGCATATAAAACGCCGGTATAGGCTACGTCTTCAGCCACCATCTGTTTTAATAATGGTTGAAGCACTTGATTGATGACTTGTTCTTTCAAGGTTGAATCAACCCACGAAACTGGAGAATAAGCCCCCATTCCACCGGTATTCAAGCCTTGATCATTATCGTAAGCTCGTTTAAAGTCTTGAGCTACCCCAACTGGGATGATTTGCTCTTCATTGACTAATGCAAAGAAAGAAAACTCTTCGCCAGTCAGGAATTCTTCAATAACGACTGATGACTGGCCTTCTTGCATCATCGACTGCAAAGTAGATTCAGCCACTTCTAAACTTTCAGCAATAATAACACCCTTACCTGCAGCCAAACCATCTTGTTTAATAACAATCGGTAAATCTTGTTCATATAAATAAGCTAAAGCTTGGTGATATTCTTGAGCTTGAAAGGCTTGATAGCGAGCAGTTGGTACCCCTGCTCGATCCATTAATCCCTTAGCAAAGGCTTTAGAGCCTTCTAATTGAGCCGCTTTTTGTCTAGGACCCACGATATCTAAACCTTCAAAACGAAAATAATCCACGATACCTTGACTTAAAGGAACTTCTGGTCCGACAAAGGTATAGGCTACGTCTTGACTTTTAGCAAATTGAACGAGGCTAGCAAAATCAAGCATGTCTAAAGATTGACAGCTAATTTTAGAAAAATATCCTTCTTTAATTAATTCCATGCCAGGATTACCGGGTACAACAAAGACTTGGTCGACACTGTCACTCTTGGCAAAAGCCAAAGCAAGAGCATGTTCCCGACCTCCTGAACCAATGACCATTACTTTTTTCATAGTAAGTCCACTCCTCTTAATGACGGAAGTGCCGAATGTGCGTTTTCATCATTCGCATTCCATGTTGATTAGCAAAATCAATCGACTCTTGATCACGAACAGAACCACCTGGTTGAGCAATCGCATCAATTTTGGCTTCATGAGCTAGTTCTGCTGTATCAGCCATTGGAAGGAAGGCATCACTGGCCATGACCATGGTCTGACGTAACGACTCATCCTTAGCCAATGCCGCATCAATCGCAATTTTAGCTGAACCTACGCGGTTCATTTGACCAGCACCAATACCTAAAGTCATATATTCATTACAAATAACAATAGCATTGGATTTAACATATTTACATACTTTCATACCAAAGTTCATGGCCCTTAACTCCGCTTGACTAGGGACAGCTTCAGTCATTACTTCCCACGATGATGGTACATGGTCTAATTGATGCGCCTCTAGTTCATTTGAAACATCGGCACTTTGGACTAATAAACCGCCCGCTACTGATACGCAGTCTTCCTGTTCGCCATTTGATGAAGTAAAGTCAACAGTTAATAAGCGTAGGTTTTTCTTACTCTGTAGTAAAGTCAATGCCTCCGCTTCAAACTCTGGTGCAATAATAATTTCTAAGAAAATCCCAGCCATCTTTTGCGCTAGTTCTAGTGTCACTGGTCGGTTGACTACAACTATACCCCCATAAATCGACACGGGATCAGCTTGGAAACAACGGTCGAAAGCTTGTTCAATATTTGAGCCTACAGCCACACCACATGGATTCATATGTTTTACTGCCACCGCACATGGATCAGAGAATTCTTGAGCAATCTTCATCGCCGCATCAGCATCTTTAATATTATTATAGGAAAGTTCTTTACCATTTAACTGATTCGCTTTAGCTAATGAATAGGCTGGAGCAAAAATACTGGTATAGAACGTAGCTTGTTGATGACTATTCTCACCATACCGTAAAGCCTGACTATCAGAATAGGCTAAAGTTTTATGGGACCAATCATAGGCAGTGAAATCTTCGGCCGTTGCTTCTTGACCTAATAGATATTGGCTAATCATAGCATCATATTGAGCCGTAAGCTGATAGACTTTTCGAGCTAAATATTGACGAAAAGCTAAACTGGTCTTGCCTTTTTGATTTAATTGATCGATTAAAGTTGGATAATCACGAGGATCCGTAACGACTGTCACCGACTGATAATTTTTGGCAGCCGATCGTAGCATTGACGGTCCACCGATATCAATGTTCTCGATGGCATCTGCTAAACTCGCTTCCGGTTTAAGAATGGTCTCCTTAAACGGATATAGGTTTACAATGACATAATCAATCGGTTGAATTTCATGCTTTTTCATGGCCGCCATATGGTTGGCATTATCGCGCAAACCCAATAATCCCCCATGAATTTTGGGATGAAGCGTTTTGACCCGACCATCCATCATTTCTGGAAAACCAGTGACTGAATCAACAGATTGAACTGGCAAGCCCGCCTCTTCTAAAACCCGATAGGTTCCTCCTGTTGAAATCAAATGAATACCTTGCTTAATCAAAGCATAGGCTAGCTCTTGAATTCCACTTTTATCGGAGACACTAATTAAGGCATATTTTGGAGAATTCACTTAAACACAACCTTTCACATTACATAAATAAATTAACTTTGTTGACTCATCCTTTGAATCACTTGAGGATATATTCTATGCTCAAGTTGATGAATCTGACTTTCTAGTTGGTCTAATGACCAGGAAGGATCAATACTGAATCGTTCTTGATGAATGATTGGTCCGGAATCGATTCCTTCGTCAACCCAATGAATTGTTATGCCAGTTTCCTTGTCCCCAGCCTTGAATGCATCTTCAATACCATGACGACCTGGATGAAGGGGCAATAAGGAAGGATGGATATTCATAATTTTTTGCGGGTAAGCTGCCAATAAAGTTGGGCCAATGACACGCATATAACCCGCTAAAACTATCATTTCGACCTGTTCTTGTTCTAGGAAATTTAGAATCTTATTTTCATAGTCTTGACGATCTGGACACATTTTAGGTGATAAAACGAGCGTTGGAATCTTTTTGAAAGCCTTTAAACGTTCCAAGACATAGGCTTTGGGATTATCACAGAAAAAGGCTGCCACTTCAACCGTTAATTCTCCTGCTGAGATAGCTTCTAATATCGCTTGAACATTCGACCCATTCCCTGAAGCGAATAGTGCGATTCTCATGCTTCCACCTCAGTGAAATTCAAAACGATATTAGCTTGCTCAGTAGTGGTTTTGCGAGTCATATGACCTAATTTAACGGCTTGAGGCAAGCTAGCTAAGACTGTATCAACATTTTCAGGAGCGACTGCAATCACCATACCCACTCCCATATTAAAGACTTGATACATTTCCTCTTCAGGAATGTTACCAAGTTCTTGCATAGTCGAGAAAATTAAGGGTTTCTCCCATGATGTTACCTGAACATGAGCACAGAGGTCTTCATTGAACATACGAGGAACATTTTCATAAAAACCGCCGCCTGTAATATGAGCCATTCCATGAATCAAGCCTTGTTTAACAAGAGGCATGAGATCTTTAACATAAATTTTTGTTGGAGTTAACAACGCATCAATCAGTTTAGTTCCGTCACTCAAGCATTGATCGAATGACCATTGATGATCTTTAAAGAAAATTTTACGTACCAAAGAGAAGCCATTTGAATGAACACCACTACTAGGTAGACCAATTAAGATGTCCCCCTCTTTGACTCCTTGTCGATCTAAGAGAGCTGATTTGTCAGCAATTCCCACACAAAATCCAGCTAAATCAAACTCATCTTTAGCATAAAGATCAGGCATTTCCGCCGTTTCCCCACCAATTAGGGCCGCTCCAGCTTGAACACATCCTTCAGCCACACCAGCCACTAATTGTTCAATTTGACTTGGATCATTATGACCCACTGCTAAATAATCTAAGAAAAATAAAGGTTCGGCTCCTTGAGCTAAGACATCGTTCACACACATAGCCACACAGTCAATCCCAACCGTATTCAAGATTCCCGCTTGTTGAGCTAACAAGATTTTGGTCCCCACTCCGTCGGTCCCTGATACAAGAACAGGTTCTTTATAAGAATGACTTGCTAACGAGAATAAACCACCAAAGCCACCTACTTGCGACATCACTTCTTGACGCTTAGTACGATCAATATGTTTTTTCATCCGTTCAACAGCTTCATAGCCTTGTTCGATATTTACACCAGATGCTTCATAGGCATTACTCATCAACATTCTCTCCTCTTAATACCCGACGTTGAATGTCGGTTAATTGTTCTTCAAACCGTTCTTGGTAATCACATAAAGGAGCTGGATAATCGCCAGTAAAGGCATCCACGCAAAGGCCCTTATGCGGTGCATCAAATTGAGTTCCAATCGCCTCAACCAAGCCATCAACTGTCATAAAACCAAGTGAGTCACAACCTAAATAGTCGCGCATTTCCGGCACGGTCATATTGGCTGCTAATAATTCACTAGAGGTGGACATATCGATTCCATAGAAATTTGGAAAACGTAACGGTGGACTTGAAATCCGCAAATGAATCTCACGAGCACCTGCTTCCCGTAATAATTTAATTAAACGACGAGAGGTCGTTCCGCGAACGATTGAATCATCAACTAAGACAATGGACTTGTCTTTTACTACTCCGACCACCGCTGATAACTTCTTGCGAACCCCTTGTTCGCGAAGTTCTTGAGTCGGTTCAATAAAAGTCCGAGCTACATATTGATTCTTCACTAAGCCCATTTCATAAGGTAAACCAGACTCTTCTGCATATCCAGAAGCTGCAGATAGGGATGAATTAGGCACTCCGATGACCATATCCGCTTGTGGACATGGTCGCTCTTGAGCTAATTTACGACCTAAAGATTTACGAGCTGAGTGAACATTAATGCCTGCAATATCCGAATCAGGACGGGCAAAATAAATATATTCCATAGATTCTAAAGCTACTTGTGTTTTGGCTGAATATTGGTGCAAAGTATAACCTTCATCGGTAATTGAAACATAATGTCCCGCATGAATATTGCGGACAAATTCTGCCCCAATACTATGTAAAGCACAGGTTTCACTAGAAATAACATAGGCGCCACTACGCATTTGACCTAAAACTAAGGGTCTGAATGAGTTAGGATCTACTACCCCAATTAATTCATCATTAGTCAAAATCACATAGTTAAAGCCGCCTCGTAATTGTCGAAGCGCATCTTCTAATTTGCCATGAAAATCTAAAGCACTCGAGTGACGAATTAAATGGACTAAAACTTCTGAGTCTGAAGAGGACTGGAAGACAGCCCCTTCTTTTTCAAGATGTCGGCGCAAAGTTTTAGCATTCGTTAAATTTCCATTATGAGCCAAGGAAATATCTTGGTCATAAAAGTGGAACATAAATGGTTGAACATTTACCAGACTATTTGTCGCTCCACTGGTTGAATAGCGCACGTGGCCAATAGCCCGATTACCGGTCAAGTTAGCTAAGTTTTCAGGGTTTTTAAAGACCGAATTTAATAAGCCATGACCCCGGTAGTTTTTAAATTCAGTAGCTGTAGCCGTTGTGATACCGGCACCTTCTTGTCCCCGGTGTTGTAAAGCATGAAGACCAAAGTATGTGACAGTATTGGCTTCTGGGTGATTCCAGACCCCAAAGACACCACATTCTTCATTAAGACTTTTCTTTTCTTCTTCAAATTCACGTCTTGGTTTTAACTGTTCAAATGGCATGCTAATGCCCCTTTCCAATCAGCTTCAATCTCAGCCTTATTAAAGCTTAGACTTGAATCGTTTGATTTAACTTGGATTTGACCATCTTTTGTTACATGGCCTAGTTTGGTGCAAGTTACTTCAGACATAGCTGCTTCAAAATCAGCTGCTTGTTCTGCTTTCACAGTGACTAAATAACGACCTTGACTTTCACTAAATAATTGAGCATCGGTCATGTTAAGTTCTACATCGAAGCCAAATTCAGTATCAAAGGCCATTTGCATTAAGCCGACCAAAAGACCACCCTCTGATAAATCATGGGCTGCTGTTAAATAGCCTTGCAAATTAGCTTGGTAAACGGCTTGTTGATGTTGAAATTCAGTTTCTAAATCATAATTCAAAACGCCGGCAATTTGACCCGTTTGGAATTTCTGAATCATCGATCCAGCAAAATCATCACCCGTTTGACCCACTAAGTAGATCAATTCGTCAGCCGCTTTGAAGCCTTGGGTTAAAATGTGGTCAATATCTTTAATTAAGCCGACCATACCGATGGTTGGTGTTGGATATACAGCTCCCGTTTGGTTTTCATTATAAAGAGAGACGTTTCCTGAAATAACTGGAGCATTAAATTTGCGACAAGCTGCAGCAATACCTTTAGCAGATTGCATTAACTCATAGAAAATTTCTGGTTTTTCTGGATTACCAAAGTTCAAGCAGTCGGTAATAGCTAAAGGATAACCACCGGATGCCGTAATATTACGAGCCGCTTCGGCGACAGCAATTTGTCCACCTAATTCTGGATTCAAATAGATATAGCGCGCATTACAGTCAGTCGTCATCGCTAAGGCTTTGCGTGTTCCCCGAACCCGAACGACAGCTGCATCTGAACCTGGTCCAACTACAGTATTGGTCCGAACCATTGAATCATAGGTGCGATAAACAGACGCTTTACTTGCTAAATCTGGTGTTTTTAAGAGATCAAATAGACAGGTTTTTAAATCCGAAATAGTTGGAACAAAAGCTTCTTCTTGAGCGAAACGAGCCAAGCGTTCAGGAGCGATTTGTGGATTTTCATAGACAGGAGCATCCTCAGCCAATGAATCAACTGGTACGTCGCAGACTAACTCGCCCCCTTGGAAAACTTTGTAACGGTGCCCTTCGACAACCTTGCCGCAAACAACAGCATCTAAATCATAACGGTTAAAGAGGGCTTCGACTTCTTTTTCAGAACCTTCTTTCACACAAATAAGCATCCGTTCTTGTGATTCAGACAGCAGAATTTCATATGGTGTCATGTTGGTTTCTCGCTGAGGAACCAAATCTAAATACAATTCAAGCCCTGAATTAGCTTTTGAAGCCATTTCTGAACTTGATGATACTAAACCAGCCGCTCCCATATCTTGGATGCCGACTAACACATCACTATGATTTTGAATTAAGTCTAAGCAAGCTTCCATTAATAATTTTTCCATAAATGGATCGCCGACTTGAATGGCTGAACGTTGACCAGAATTTTCTTCTGAGAATTCAGCCGAAGCAAAGGTTGCCCCATGGATACCATCACGACCTGTTTTAGCTCCCACGTACATGATTGAGTTATTGATTCCTTGAGCGCGACCTTTTTGAATATCCTTATGATCGATTAAGCCTACACACATGGCATTGACTAGCGGATTCCCTTCATAGCAAGCATCAAATTTTGTTTCGCCACCTACAGTAGGAATACCGATACAATTACCATAGCCACCAATACCTTCGACAACACCAGACACAATGTATTTTGTTCGAGCATCATCTAATTGTCCAAAACGCAATGAATCTAGCATCGCAATAGGACGAGCACCCATCGAGAAGATATCCCGAATAATACCGCCAACCCCAGTCGCTGCTCCTTCATAAGGTTCTACCGCTGAAGGGTGATTATGACTTTCCATTTTGAAAACAACGGCTTGTTGATCGCCAATATCGACAATCCCAGCCCCTTCACCAGGCCCTTGAAGGACATGATCTCCTTCCGTATGGAACTGACGAAGAACGGGTTTAGAATTCTTATAAGAACAATGCTCACTCCACATAACAGAGAAAACCCCTAATTCGGTGTAGTTTGGCATCCGACCTAATATTTTACAAATTAAATCATATTCAGAATCTTTAAGACCCCACTCTTGATATAATTTGCCGTCTTTCATTTCTTGAGCTGTTTTTGCTTGTAATTGCATAGTCTTCTCCCTTCGACCTAGGCTTTTTCTTGTAATGATTCGACTAATGATTTAAATAATTTTAAGCCATCTTCGAAACCTAAAATCGCTTCGCTGGCCCGTTCAGGGTGTGGCATCATACCTAAAACATTGCCCGCCTTGTTGGTAATACCAGCAATATTAGCTAAAGAACCATTTGGATTGGTTCCTTCTTGATAACGAAATACAATCTGACCATTGGCTTCCATCTCTGCAAGGGTCGCCTCATCACAATAATAGTTACCCTCAGCATGAGCAATCGGCAAGGTAATTTCTTGGCCTGCTTCATAGAGACGAGTAAAGATAGTTTGATTATTTTCTACTACTAATGGTTGCGGTTGGCAGACAAAGTGTAGACTTTCATTACGACGCAAAGCACCTGGTAAAAGACCCGCTTCGGTCAAAATTTGAAATCCATTACAGGTACCAAAGACGGGTGTCCCTTGGTTGGCCTTCTCGATGATAGTCTCCATAACTGGGGCAAAGCGAGCAATAGCGCCGCAACGCAAATAGTCTCCATAAGAAAAACCACCAGGAATGAGAATAGCATCATAGTCATCTAAATTCGTTTGACGATAATCAACATAGTCGACGGGACACTCTAAGACGGAGTGCATCACTTCGTATAAATCTATGTCACAGTTAGAACCCGGAAATACAATGACTGCGAATTTCACATTAAGCCTCCTCAATTTCGTAACGATAGGTTTCCATAGTCACATTAGCTAATAATTTATCTGAAACTTCTTCGATCGCTGCGGCCACTTTAGTTGGGTCTTGATCTTCGACCATGATTTCAAAATATTTACCAATTCGGACTGATTGAATAGAATCATAACCCATATGATGAATCGCTTTTTTTACAGCTTCCCCTTTTGGATCTAAAATGGACTCTTTATAGGTAACATACACTTTTGCTAAATACATATTATTCGCTCCTTTATTTTATTAATGATTTATTTAGTTAAATAGCTTCTTAAACGTTGGGCCACTTCTTGGTAAACTGGAATGATATCACCTAAGTCGTGACGGAAATTATCTTTATCCATCTTTTGTTGACTAGCTTTATCCCAAATACGGCAGGTGTCAGGAGAAATCTCATCACCTAAAATCAATTGACCTTCTGAATCCCAACCAAACTCAAATTTCATATCGATTAAATCTAAATCAATCGCATCAAACAACTCGATCAATGCTTGATTAATTTTCAAAGCAAAGGCCTCTAATTCGTCTGATGTTTCTAATTCTAAAATACCTAAAGCAGATAATTGACTGGCATTGACAAACGGATCATTTAATTCGTCATTTTTATAGTAATACTCAACCGTTGGATGTTTTAATGGGCTTCCCTCAGCTTGATCAAACTTCTTAGCTAATGACCCAGCCAAACGATTGCGGACAACGACTTCAACTGGAACCATTTTTAGGGCTTTCACTACTTGACTGACTTCATCCACTTGGCGGATAAATTGAGTCGGGATACCTTTCTCATTAAGGTAAGCAAAAATTAGACTTGTAATTTCGTTATTCAAGGCACCTTTACCAGCAATCTGTGATTTCTTCTTACCGTTTAAGGCAGTTGCTTGATTCGAATACACAACTAGAATTTCATTTGCTTGATCGGTCGCATATAAGGCCTTCGCCTTGCCTTCATACAATTTTTCCAAAGAATCGTCCCCTTTAAATATTTTTGACTTCTCCTATACCTTACCACCGGCCTTAAAACTTCTCAACAACTTGTTGAACTTTTGATTAAAAAAATTTTTTATTGTTCGTGTTTTTGTGAATGAACCTTATTTGAAACGGTTATCATCTAAAAATCAGTATGATCCTTTTGTTAAAAACGAATAATAGCAAAAAAAGAATGCTTAACCCTAAAGGTTAACCATTCTTTTGTACTTCAAGAACATCCCGGACCAAATTATACATATATTGTTCCGGATTAAATTGTTGTAAATCAGTCGCTTTTTCACCTAAACCAATATACTTCACTGGCACATCAAGTTCATGACGAATAGAGAGGACAACGCCCCCTTTTGCTGTTCCATCTAATTTAGTAAGAACCAAACCGGTAATTTCTGTAGCCTGATTAAATTGTTTCGCTTGAATCAAAGCATTTTGACCCGTTGTCGCATCTAAAACTAATAAGACTTCTTGAACGCCGTTTGGATTCTCGCGTTCAATTATCCGTTTAATCTTAGCTAATTCATCCATCAAATTCAGCTTAGTTTGTAAACGACCAGCCGTATCCACCAAAAGATAATCATAAGATTGCTCATTCGCTTGTTTAACCGCATCAAATACAACAGCAGCCGGATCTCCTTGATCAGGTCCTGTCACAACAGGAATATCTAAACGCTGACCCCAAACGTTTAATTGCTCAACGGCTCCAGCCCGGAAAGTATCAGCTGCCGCCATAAGCACTTTGTGGCCTTCTTGTTTTAATTGGTAGGCAATTTTTCCCACTGAGGTTGTCTTGCCAACCCCATTCACCCCAACAAAGAGAATGACTGTAGGACCATTGGGATTAGTTTTAAGCTGAGCCAATTGGGTCCCATCTTTTTCGTAGATTTGGACCATCTTTTCGATAACTACTTCTTTAACTTCTTCAGGTTTAAAAATGTGGCGTTCTTCAATTTCATCTCGAATTGCATCGGTTAAAGCCATGGTCATATCGAAGCCAACATCCGCTCCGATAAAAGCTTCTTCCAAATCTTCATAAAAATCTTCATCGACTTCACGAAAACCAGAAAACAACGCATTTAACCGTTGCGAAAAGTTTTGTCGGGTCTTCTCCATCCCTTTATCATAGGTATCAAAGACAATCTTACTCTCTTGATCTTTCGCTTCTAATTGATGAACAACTTCATCTTCACCGGTAAAAGCACGTTTAATACGATCAAATAATCCCATAGTCTTACCTTCTTTCTTTTGGCATAAAATGGTAGATGGCTTGGGCTACCCCATTTTGGTCATTTGTTGTCGTAACATAATCGGCCACCTTTTTTAAGGAATCAATTGCATTTCCCATCGCGACCCCGATACCAGCATACTCGATCATGGTCTGATCATTAGCTTGATCACCGAAGGTCATCATCTCTTCCGCCTTAATTCCTAATAAGTCCCCAAGTTTTGCTAAACCAAAGGCCTTAGTTACGCCAGCAGGCATGATTTCTAATAAGGTATTTTGTGATTTATAAACCGCAAAGTCAGCTTTTAACTGCGGATCAATTAAAGGAATTCGGGCATCCAAATAATCTGGCTCTGCACAGACAACAAATTTATTAAAAAGATGGTCTGGCCTAAAATCCACTTGATAATCAAGGGTACGGGTAGCCAAATCTTTAAATCGACCGACATAGCGTGAAGGACTCGCCTCCGGATAAACTAAGGGCTCATACACATAATCGCCATCGATAATATTTAATGGGAGATCCAAGCGTTTCATCTCTTGATCCCATAATAACATATCCGCTTGCGAAATGGTGGAACGAGCTAAGACTTGGCCGGTATCGGCTTTTTGGACTTGGCCACCATTAAACGTAATGATATAGTCATCGCCAGAATTTAAACCAATAGAGCTAACAAATTCCTTCATAGTGTGATAAGGCCGTCCCGTACATAAGACGATTTTTACACCTAAGTCATGAGCATAGTGCAAGGCCGCTACATTTTCGGCAGAAATTTGTTTATCTGAATTTAGTAAAGTGCCATCTAAATCAATGGCCATTAATTTAATCATGTCTTTCTCCTTTTATTCAACAATGGCTTCACTTAAGCGAACGGATGCCAATTTGGATACGCCTGATTTTTCCATTGTCACCCCGTAAAGGACATCGGCATGTTCCATTGTTCCTTTCCGGTGGGTAATAACGATAAATTGAGTGTTTTCAGTAAAGTTTTGTAGATATTGACCATAGCGATAGACATTAGCATCATCTAGGGCCGCTTCCACCTCATCCAACACACAGAAAGGAACGGGTTTGGTCTCCAGAATGGCAAAGAGTAAGGCAATAGCAGTGAAAGCCCGTTCTCCTCCCGACAAGAGGGCCAAATGTTGTTTTCGTTTACCAGGCGGTTGAGCAATGATATCCACCCCACTGGTGAGCAAATCGTCCGGATCAGTTAATTCCAAGGAAGCTTGACCTCCACCGAATAATTTCTTAAAAGTCAGTTGGAATTGACGATTTATTTGTTCGAAGGTGGTGCTAAAGCGCTTAATGACTTCTTGATCCATTTCTGTCATAGTTTCTTGTAATTCATGAATCGCCGTCAGCAAATCATCTTCCTGTTCTTTCAATAAATCAAACCGGTCAGCTAATACTTGATAGTCTTCAATGGCTGCTAAGTTAATCGGACCTAACTGCTCAATCTCTCGTTTCAAGCTTTTGACCTCTTGCGAGGCTGTTTTTGCTTGTTCAATCGGCAGGGCTTCTTTAACAGCCGCTTCATAGCTCAATTGATATTCCTGATTTAAATAGTCCAAATGGTTATCGATTAAAGCATCAAATTTCTCAATAGTCGCTTCCAACTTGGCTTGTAATTGATAAGCCTGTTGATGGCGCTGATTTAAGTCGCGCTCTTGAGCTTCAAATTGGCGAAGTCCTTGATTGAGTTCTTCACGTTGTTGACGTAAAGTCATAACGGCTTGAGTCAACTGCTCATAGACGGCTTCTTGGTCGGTGATTTGTTGCTTCAATTGCTCAATTTCTTGAGCTAAGTTAGCCAAATCAGTCGCACTAGTGGCTTGATTCTCCTGATAGATTTGGTCATATTCCTTAATCTGTTGGATTTGAGTCTGCAGATTTTCAAGAGTTTCTTGACTTTGCTTACATTCTAATTCTTTAACCGCTAGTTTAGTGGTCAAATCATGAATGGTTTGCGTCAAAAGCTCAGCTTGCGTCTGCCGCTCTTCTTGACTAAGATTCAATTGATTCAAATCATCGGTCAATTGCATAATAGCTGTTTCCGCTTGAGTTAATGCTTGCTCAGCTTGCTTTTGAGCTTCAATCTGGTCCTTCAATCGTTGCTCAAGAGTTAAGCGTTCATCTTCTTGGATGATGGTCTGATTCTGATTCTGCTTCATCTTCTGCTCAACCAAAACTAAATTCTGTTGCGCTTGACGATAATCTTGTTCCAAAACAGCAAAGGCAATACGATGTTTTTCTGCTTGTTCCTTAGAAGATGCTTCTTCTTGCTTAATAACTTGCCAATCAGCTTCCAATTGACTTAACTGTTCTTGAGCTAGCTTTAATTCTTTGGCCAAGTTTTTAAGTTGATTTTGCCGAGCTAACATGGTTGACCCTTGTTGTTTGTTACGCCCACCCGTTAAAGCCCCTCCAGGCATCAAGATTTCACCATCAAGAGTCACGATTTTCACTTGATGCTTGACTTGTTTAGCCATGGCTTGAGCCTGGTCCAAATTGTGGCAGACTACCGTTGTTGCCAAGAGATTGGCCATCACTTCATTCAATTCACTTGAAAAGTCAATCAAGTCAACAGCTAAACCGATATAACCTGGTTGGTTCTCAACTGTATGCGCTAGGGTTGGATTAAGTTGCCGCGCTTTAATATGCGGTAAAGGCAGGAAGGTTGCCCTACCTAAACGATGGTCTTTCAAATATTGAATAGCGGATTTGGCTGCTTGGTCAGACTCGACCACAATATGTTGCAAGGCAGCTCCTAAAGCAATTTCAATAGCGAGTTGATACTTACTAGGTACCTCAATCAAATCAGCGATTGGACCAACGATGCCTCTAAAATCTTGACTCTGCTTCATGATGGCCTTAACGCCCGCATAATAGCCTTCATAATCCTCTTGCATCTGATTCATGGACTGAACTTTTGTTTCGAGGAACTGTGTTTGCCGCTCCTGTTTAAAGATCTGACTTTGTAGATTCTCGCGTTGTAGGCGCAGACTTTCTTCTTGAGTCATTAATTGACTTAGAGATTGCTTATCTTTTTGCCACTGATCAGCCAATTGGTCCACTTTGGCTTTCAGCTCTTGCCATTCCGCTTTGGTGGCGGTCACCTGTCCTTGTTGACTCTTTGCAGCCTGTTCAAGTTGGTCAAGACGAGCTTGCAAGGTCTCGATTTGTTGAAGACTATGCTGAATTTGATTATTGCTAGTCGCTTTTAGTTGATATTGGTCGATGAGTTGCGCGCGCAATTGCTCAATTTGATCGGCCGAAAGATGAACTAACTTGTCCTGTTCTTGCTTTAATTGTCGCAGTTCAATCTTGTATTGATTTAATTCTTGCACTCGTTGACTTAATTCTTGATTTAAATCGTTTTCTTGGGCTGTCAATTGGGTCAGACGACTCTGTTGCCGCTCATATTCAGCTTGCTTATCTTGTTGCGAACTTGCATTAAAGGCTTGGCGCTGTTCAAGCATTTGCACTTGGGCTTTAACTTGCTCGATTTGGCGGCCTAAGCTTTGAGCCTTTTCATTCTTGTCATCCAATTCTTGCACAGTAATATCTAAAGCAGCTTGACTGGCCTTTAAATCGGCTTCTAATTCTTCTAAAGCTTGATCTACTTGACTAATATCTTTTAAAAGACTATCCAAATCATTTTGAGCCTTTTGCCAATCTTGCTGATAGAGTGTAATTTGATAACAGTATAAGGAAATTTCCAATTGACGTAACTGATCATGCTTTTCTTGATAGATTAAAGCGGCTTCTTTTTGCTTTTTAAGCGGTTTTAGTTGTCCTTCTAACTCATGGAGAATATCTTTAACCCGGCTTAAGTGATCAGAAGACCGTACTAATTTACGTTCGGCTTCCACTTTACGATATTGATATTTCTGCACCCCGGCTGCTTCCTCAAAGATTGAACGCCGTTCTTCAGGCTTATTCAAGAAAATGGTCTCAACTTTACCTTGCGAAATCATCGCAAAACTATTCCGACCTAATCCTGAGTCAAGCAAAAGATCAACGATATCTTTCAGGCGAACCGCCTCATTATTAATATAATAGTGACTTTCCCCGTTTCGATTGTAAGAACGGGTAATCGCAATCTCACTAAAATCATAATCTAAATAACGATCTTCGTTATTCAAAACTAAAGTCACTTTAGCCAAATTGACGGCTTTTCGATCTTGTGTCCCATTGAAGATGACATCTTCCATGCGACTTCCCCGTAAACTTTTAGCTGATTGTTCACCTAATACCCAACGAATAGCTTCTGATAAATTACTTTTTCCCGAACCGTTGGGACCGACAACTGCGGTCATTCCTTGGTCAAATTCAATCACCGTTTTATCAGCAAAAGACTTGAACCCTGTCATTTCAATTCTGGCTAGATACATGATAATTACCTTTCTCATCTACAAAATTTAAGGCTGTTTGAGCCGCCTTCATCTCAGCTATTTTTTTACTTCTGCCTTGGCCCTTAGCTAATAGGACTTGATTCACATATAAACCAACGGTAAACAGCTGATCATGAGCAGGTCCCTCTTGATTTTCAACTTGATATTGAATATTGACAGACCCTTTTTGCTGGACACGTTCTTGAAACAAAGTCTTATAGTCTTGATTGACTTGGGTCAAAAGTTGACGATGATTCTTTAACATCAAGTCAAATAGCCAGGTTTGTACACATTCCAAGCCTTGGTCTAAATATATGGCACCTAAGAAAGCTTCAAAACAATCTGAAATGATGGAATCACGTTGTTTGCCACCTGTGGCTAATTCGCCTTTGCCTAGTCGAATATAATCATCAAAATGCACCGATCGAGCTAGATAGGCTAAACTAGGTTCACATACCAATTGGGCACGTAAACGCGTCAATTTGCCTTCTGGATCATTAGGATATTCATGGTATAAAAAGGCACTCACCACCAACTCTAGCACCGCATCGCCAAGAAACTCCAAGCGTTCGTTACTTACCAGTTTTGAATTATGGGCTTCATTAACATACGACGTATGCTGAAAAGCCGTTTCAACGAGTCGAGGGTGATTCAGTTTGATACCTAAAAGGTGTTCAACATGGAATATAATACTTTGTTTCATTGGATTATCCTCGTTTCTTCTAAAAACATCTCATATTTAATATTAGCATAAAATCAAGGCCGTATAAAACATTAATTCTGCTGTCAAAGGCCAATCATGTCCGCAAAACGCTACGCTCTAAAAGTAACCAACTCCTTGCTACAATAATTAGACCAACAAAAAAGATGTATGTACGCAAGCGTACATACACCTTTAGAATTTGCAAATCGATTATTTACTAATTGGTTTATCAGCCAACAATTCGATTTCAGAAAGTGGTAAGTCACTACCTGTTGTGATATCCCATTGTGAAACGCGGTTATTAACAGCGTACACTTCATAGCGGAATAAAGTTGGAATGATTGGTAACTCAGACATAATGAATTTTTGCCAATTGTTATAAGCTTGTTGACGATAAGCGTGGTCGAATGATTTGTCAGACGTAATTTCAGCTAACAACTTATCATTCTCTTTGCTTGCGTAGCGAGCATGGTTGAAGTTAGAATGTGGTCCGAATTGACCAGTAGGGGTTGGGTCACCACCAATACCGATGGCAGCTTGGAAGATATCAATATTCGGATCGTCTGCTTGAACGCGGTCGTAGAATGCATTCATCTCTAAAAGACGACCATCCGTTAATTCAACATTCACGCCAATTTGTTTCCATGATTCCATGTAGTATTGGGCTAGGGCATCGGCTGTTTCGCCACCTGACATAGAGGCAAATTTTAATTTAAATGATTTGCCTTTAGGATCTTCAACAAATCCGTCACCGTCTTTATCCTTGAAACCAGCTTTAGCTAAAATTTGTTGAGCTTTTTCTGGATTATAGGCGTATGGTTTTAAATCCTTATCGTTATACGCCGTAAAGTTTGGTGTGATTGGTGAGTTAGCCGCTTGACGTAAACCATAGTAGAATTTTTCGCCAACCGCTTGATTATCCACCGCATATGCCATCGCTTGACGCAACGCTTTGTTAGCTAATACTTTCTTTGGATCTGGGACAACTTGTCCTGTCTTGCTATCCCATTTACCTAATTTAAAACCAATATAGGTATAGGCTTCAGCCATTTTACCAGCTAACTTAAAGTTTTTTCCTGTTTTAAAAGTATCATATTGGTCAGTCGGCATTTCTGCGATATCATAGTTGCCAGCTTTCATTTCAGCTGCAATAGCATCAGGATTAACCACATCAATTACAACTGAAGAGATTTTTGGTTTGCCCTTATAATAATATTCGTTGGCTTCCAAAGTCACTGATTCACCAGGAGTCACCGATTTCACGCGGAAAGGTCCAAAACCAACTGGATTCTTGCGTACATATGGACTATCTTCTAATTTCGCAATGTCTTCTTTTTCTAACACGTGTTTGGGTTCGATATAACTAGATACTGCCCCACCTGCTTGCAACATACCATTATGGAATTTGTGATAAGAAATGGTGAGTATATGGTCATCAACACGTTTTAAGCCAGAAATTTCTTTCGCTTTGCCTTCGTGATATTCTTTCATACCCACAACGTTTTCAAAATCTTCGTTATAACGTACACCCGTATAGTCTTTTGAACCAATGACATAGTAAGGGTAAATGACATCATCGATCGTGATGGCTTGACCATCATCCCACTTAGCATCACTAGGAATAGTGATGGTTACTTGTTTATTTTCTTTATCGAATTTAACTTTAGCAAAGCCAGAGTCATCGATTAAGTAGTTTTCATCATAGCCATAGAGGCCTTCATTAAAGAATTTGATAATGTTGGCGTCGGGATTATTATCAGATAATAGCGAAGAAAAGACGCCTGAGAAAGGATCTCCAACCAAGGCATACTTCAGTTGCCCACCTTTAATGGCTTTACCTTTATTGGTCACAATTGGATTTAATTTAACCCCTGCTGCAGAAACATGGCCAACTGGTAGTGCCACACTAGATGCAAGTAAGAGTGCTGTTGTTAATTTGATTAACGTTTTTTTCATAAAATTCCCCCTGTTGAGCTAAAGAGTTAGTGTTAGTCTACATTCTAATACGAAATTATTCCTTTTACAATATTTTATTATCTTAATGTAAGGATTTTTTCATAATTTTCTCATAAGTTTCATTATTTAGTGATCTATGCACCCACTTCAGCACAAAAAAAGAGTACATTTAGCCAGATAGGCTAAATGTACTCTTTTTAATATAGACTACGGATTATTATTTAATCGGTTTATCACTTAATAATTCAATTTCACTTAATGGTAAATCAGAACCTGTCTTAACATCCCATTGTGATACCCGGTTGTTAACAGCTGTTAACTCATAACGATATAAGGTAGGGATAACAGGTAATTCTTCCATTACATATTTTTGCCAATCTTGGAAAGCTTTAACACGGAAATCTTTCTCAAACGATTTATCTGACATGATAGCTTCAATCAACTTATCATTTTCTTCAGTTGCCCAACGTGATTGATTGAATTTAGCGCGACGTCCGAATTGTCCTTCTGGATTAGGGTCGCCACCGGTTGTCATAGCTGCTTGGAAGACATCGATTTTAGGATCATCCGCATCTAAACGATCATAGAATGAATTCATTTCTAATAAACGACCGTCGGTTAATTCAACATTCAAGCCAATTTGTTTCCATGATTCCACGAAATATTGAGCTAATGGTTCAGCTGTTTCGCCCCCTTGCATAGCAGCAAAACTTAATTTGAATGGTTTGCCTTTTGGATCTTCGACAAATCCGTCACCGTCTTTATCCTTGAACCCAGCTTTAGCTAAAATTTGTTTAGATTTTTCTGGATCACACTTGAACGGTTTGATTGATTTATCATTATATTCCGTAAAGTTTGGTGTGATTGGTGAGTTAGCTGGTAAACGAAGACCAAAGTAGAATTTTTCACCCATCGCTTTAGTATCAATCGCATAAGCCATGGCTTGACGAACCGCTTTATTTGAAACAGGTTTGTTTGGGTCCATCTTCACTTCTTTGTTCTCAGCATCCCATTTACCCATCATAAAGCCAATGTAAGTGTAGACATTAGCTAAATTACCTGCCACTTTGAAGTTCTTAGCATCCTTAAATGTTTGATATTGATCTGCTGGTAAAGTCGCGATATCGTAATTTCCGGCTTTCATTTCTTGAACAATTGAATCTTGATTGACTACATCAATAACAAGAGAATCCATTTTTGGTTTACCCTTGTAATAGTACTCATTAGCTTCTAAAGTTACCGACTCACCCGGTACAATCGTCTTCACCTTGAATGGTCCAAAACCAACTGGTTTTTTCCGAACCGCTTCACTATCTTGTAAATCCTTCACCGGAATATCTTTCAGGATATGAGCAGGTTCAATAAAGCTACAGATTGAACCCCCTGCTTGGGTCATAGAATTCGAAAAATTCTTATACGTGATTTTTAAAGTATAATCATCGACCCGTTCTAAACCAGAAATTTCTTTGGCTTTACCTGAGTGATATTCATCCATACCTACCACGTTAGCAAAAGCTTCATTGTAGCGCACACCTGTGTAGTCTGGGTGCCCAATGATAAGGTAAGGTTGAATCACATCGTCAATGGTTAATGGTTGTCCGTCATCCCATTTAGTATCTTTGGGAATGGTAATCGTCACTTGTTTATTTTCTTTATCGAAGGCAACTTTACCAAAACCTGAATCATCAATGTGGAAGTTTTCATCATAACCAATTAGGCCTGGATTAAAGAAATCAATAATTCTTCCGTCTGGATCTGCATCATATAAACTTGGGCTTAGGACTCCTGGGAAAGGATCACCAACTAATGCATAGCGTAGTTGTCCTCCCTTGATGGCTTTCCCTTTATTCTCAATTAACGTTTGGAATTTTGGTGTTTCGGCTTTCACAATCGGTGTTAGGCTACCTGCCCCAACCGCTAAAATTGTTGCAGCTGTGGTTAACTTAATTAATCCTTTATTCATAATGACACCCCTAACTAATTTGTGATGCTTTTGCATCCGCTTTCATAATAAACTTATGCGTAATAATTTGCAATTATAATAATAAGTTCTTCTCGAATTCTTACTGTTCTCTCATTCTTTTCACTAACTATTCATTTATTCCTACTCTAAAAATTAACAAAAGGAAACCGAATAATCTACTTTCTGCCTAACAAGAAAATAGATTATTCGGCCTTTTATTGATTCAATATCAGAATTAAGTAAAGAATCCTCACCAAAGTGGATCAGAATCTTCATAAGTCACATACATTTCTTTTTCAAGATAACGCAACAAGAAAAGTAAAGCTAAGGCCACAAGACTCACCACAAGGCCTAAATAAAAGCCGCGAGGGACGAAAGTCATCTTAATCTCATGTTGACCTGCGCTAATTGGGAAAGCTAAAAGACTAGACCAGATCTCTTGAGTCTTAACCGTCTTGCCATCCACTTTTACCTGCCAACCTTTGTCATATGGAATGGATGTATAGAGCCACTTACTATCATCGCTAATTTTAATCTGCCCTTTTAGCGAATTATTGGTCCATTTTTCAAGCTGTAAACCTTGTTTTTGTTTTGCTTGGATTAAAGCATTCACATGGTCTAAATTGAGACTCGTTAATTGCAAACCAGTTAAGTTCAATTCAGTATCGCGATTAATTTCAATTTCTAGAGAGAGATTTTGCCCAGCTTGATTTGCACAGACATTAAATAATTGGGTCGAACCGAATTTCTTACGATACTTTAATTCTTGCTGATTTAAGATTAAGCGTGTGTCGTTGTTAATCGTCGATAGATCTTTAGGTACAGCTAGGTAAATCGGTTGAGGATTATTTACTTTAAAATTAAAGATGATTTTACCTGGACGACTCGCATCTTGGCGCTTGTAAAAGACTTGACGAGCAGTATCTTCCCGCTTGGTTAGATTATCTAACTGCAAGGTAACATTTGGCACCGGCGTGAAGAAGGCCTCTTTATTACTAATCATGGCTTGAGCAATCTTATTCTGATTTTCTACTGGTTCGTTCTTTTTCAATTCAAGCTTAGCCGTTAGGTCATTAATACCAAACGCAATAGGGAGCGTCTGACCCACTTTATATGTTGAAAAACGATCAGTACTTGAAACAAAATGATTATCATTGATTACTTCAGAACGATTAACATCTGATGGGAAAATATAAGTCTTATCAGATTCCTCTGTATCCTTAGGTGTATAAGGATCATTATCGACAAAATATTTAACCGCAAACAAAGCGTCTGTTAACGGCGTTCCATAATAATAGATGGCCGCATCAATCCCTGAGTTACCCAGGTTTTCAAATAATTCCCGTGTACTTACCTCTAAACTTGAAGAAAAGTTCGTTAGACCAGGATAACGGAACATAAGCGGATCATTCTTACTCCGATAGAAGGTCTTAGAAATACGATAAAATTCTTTTTGTTGTGGTCGAATAGGCGCAATGGCTTCATCAATCACATTCAAGGCATTTTGGAAGCGATAGGCATTATTGTGAACAATTCGATTTTGCGAGAGATATGCATTCGTTCCAAGTTCGCCAAATGTTATAGCCAAAATCAAAAGCCAGGTCCATACTTTTTGATTGAATTGATAAATTAGGCAAGCAAATGCAACCAATAAACCTACTGAAACCCATATCTGCCAAGAAGATAAGAAAGAGAAAGTCTTCATCGACACAATAATATACCACAAAGCTGCAAAACAGAGAACAAATGCTAGAGAAGTCGATTTCTTTTCCCAATTTTTTAAACCATCAAAAGCTAAAAGCAACATAAAACACACCATAATCCATGAAAATCGATAAAAGAAGCCCGCTGGATTTTGACCCATATGCCAGATTTTACTTGTAAATTCATGACAAATAGAAAAGAAGAAGACAACAAAAACGCCCAAGGCAGCCCATTTACGCTGACGACTAATTTCTTTAGTTAAAAAGTAAGATAACAAACCAAGCAAACCAATCGTTCCAACATAGATATTTGGTAAATTAGGTCCTGCTGGCCAAGAGGTGTTATCAAAAGCTCCTAACATGAGCTTAGCTAGGATATCAAGCGGTTGAATTTGCAACTTCCAATCAAAAACCATTTTTGCCCCATCAGCCCCTTTGGAGTCTAACAGGTTCATTACGTTTGGTAAGAACAAGAAGCTAATCAAACCTACAGCCAAGATTGAATACAAACCAATCCGAACTAGCTGGCTAAATATATCATAGAATTCCCACTCTTCTTCGCCCTGTTTGCAAGCTAAATAGAAACAAGAATAGATGACGATAAAGAGACAGATCATATAACCCATATAGAATTGAATAAACAAGGTCAAACTTAAAATAAAAATATATCGATAAGGCCGACGTCCATCAATGACTTCTTCCAGTGCAACCAATACTAGCGGTAAAAGCCATAATGCATCATAGAAAATAGGTACCATTTGATAGGAAACGCTAAAACCATTTAAGGCAAATACCGTTGATAAGATAATCACTAATAGTGGGTTATTCATCCCATCACGACGTTTAATCAAATAGTAAGCAAAGGACAAACCAATCGCTCCATAACGAGTTAATAGCGAAAGGAATATAGCCATCGAAGCATATTTAACCGGAAAAACGAGATAAAACAAATTAAATGGACTCAGCATATAGTAAGCCCACGTTCCTGTCATATTGCCTCCAAGTGACTTAGAAAACGAATAAAATAAAGACGCAAAATCGGCTGTAAAAACTGTCTTTCTAAAGTACAAATACATATCAATAAACTGCTGATTAAAATCAATGGTTAACAATGATTTTAAGCCAAAAGGATAATATTCATTAGCAAACCATGATCCTAGCATAATTATTATCGGTGCCATAAAGGCCATTAGATAAACTTTCTTCTTATTAAATTCCCACATCGTTAGTTGATATCCTTCCCTAATCCTATATTTCAATAAGTTGAGCGTTCACTTTCTAGATCGTCTATCCTATCTAAAAGCGAAATCAATCTCGATTATTACCAAGTTTAACATTTCTATTAATACATTCATTATATCATCGGAACAAGGCGCGGGACAATCCCTCCTATTCATTCCCCGATTCAAAATATGTTGCATTTCTTAATCTTCTCGCTTAATCAAGAAAGTTATGCTTTTCAATAAGAACGATTTTCCTTTTATTTGAAGCTTAAAAAAAGACCAGATTCATAAAGAAATCTGGCCTTTAATATTCAAATAATCGAATCTAAATCAGGCTTATTCAGCTTTTTTAGATGATATATTTTTTAAAACAATGATTAGTCCAAGTACCATCATCGTTGATGCAATGGCTACCACTGCATTTTGAGCCGTTTCACCAGTAGATGGTAAGTTAGCTCCACCGCTGCCACCTGATGAAGGTGTGCTTGATTTTTTACTTGGTACTACTGTAGTAGTGGTATCTTCTACTGTTGTCGTAGTAGATTCCTCAGTAGTAGTAGTTTCTTCTGTTGTTGTTGTTTCTTCCGAAGTGGTTGTTGTTTCCTCTACTGTTGTAGTAGTTTCTTCAACAATTTTATCGTTAGTGACAACTAATACATTATTAGATGCTACACCATCTTTGATAGTGAATTCTACAACGGCTGATCCTGTGTATCCTGCTGGTGCTGCTGTTTCGACAAAGCGATATTTACCATCAGGTAAACCGCTAATTTCAATAACACCTGAAGCATCTGTTACTAAACCTGATGCGTAAGTTGTATATGGACCGTATTGTGGTTCTGTCGTTTCAGTTGCACTTGTTTCACTTGCAATTGAAGTTGCTGCCGTTTCAATAACAGTTGTTGCAGCTTCTAAAGCAGCAATTTGATCTTGAATAGTTACGATTTGGTTTTGAAGAGTTGAATAAGCTGGGTTTGGACTTTCAACTGGTGTAGAAATTTCAGTTGAACCAGTTACCGCTTCAGAAATAATTGAACCATCTTCTGAAGTTACAGCTGGTTCAGCAATAAAGGTAGAAATAGTCACTTCATTGCTTGTAATAGTTGCTGGTGTTGAAACTAATTGCGCTTGAAGGTCAGCTAATTGTGCTTTCAAATCAGCCATTTGAGCTGAATTATCTACTACTGTTGCAGCTTCAAAAGTAGTTGCGCTAGTTTCAGAAGCAACAGTTGTATCCACACTCGATGTTGAATCTTCTAGTTTCTTAGCTTGTTCTAAGCTGAAGACAGCGCCTTGTAAAGCTGAACCAGATTGTGAATCTTTCTTAACTAACTTAACTGAAGCATTAGTTGGACCATCATTTGGAGCGACATAGGTTGTTGTTGTCGTCTCTGGAGCAACGGTTGTCGTTGTTGTTTCAGTTGTCGTCGTTGGAGCTTCCGTTGTCGTTGTTGTTTCAGTTGTCGTCGTTGGAGCTTCCGTTGTCGTTGTGGTTTCTGTTGTTGTCGTTGGAGCTTCTGTTGTCGTTGTGGTTTCTGTTGTTGTCGTTGGAGCTTCCGTTGTCGTTGTTGTTTCTGTTGTTGTCGTTGGAGCTTCCGTTGTCGTTGTGGTTTCTGTTGTTGTCGTTGGAGCTTCCGTTGTCGTTGTGGTTTCTGTTGTTGTCGTTGGAGCTTCCGTTGTCGTTGTGGTTTCTGTTGTTGTCGTTGGAGCTTCTGTTGTCGTTGTTGTTTCTGTTGTTGTCGTTGGAACTTCCGTTGTCGTTGTTGTTTCTGTTGTTGTCGTTGTTGAACTTAATTCATCAACCATCGTAATGGTATTACCTTTATCAACAGTTCCATCTGGCAATACCGTGAAAGTAATTGATGATGCAAGATCGTAACCAATTGGTGCCAAGGTTTCAACTAAAGTATAAGTACCTGGTTGTAAAGTCACGTTATATGGAGTACTTGAAGAAACCCAAGACACACTAAATCCATTATCACCTGTTAATGTTAATGACGCACCTGGTAATTCTTGACTATTAGCCGCATCCACTTTCGAAATTGTTACTGACGCTTCTGGAGCAACGGTTGTTGTTGTTGTTTCTGTTGTGGTAGTAGTTTCAGTCGTCGTTGTTGCTTCGGTAGTCGTCGTTGTTTCAGTTGTAGTAGTCGCACTTAATTGGTCAACCATTGTAATGGTATTACCACCTGCAACACTTCCATCTGGAGCTACTGTGAAGGTAATAGAAGAAGCAATTTCATATCCGGCTGGCGCAGCATCCTCTGTTAATGTGTACGTACCTGGTTGTAGTGTCACAACATGTGGCGTTGTTGAAGACGTCCAAGTTTCAGAGAAACCATTATCACCTGTTAAAGTAAGAGTAGCTCCTGGCAATTCTTGACTATTAGCCGCATCGACTTTTGAAATATTAACTGTCACTTCTATTGTTGTGGTAGTCGTTTCAGTTGTGGTCGTTGTTTCTGTTGTTGTTGTAGATTCTGTTGTGGTCGTTGTTTCCGTTGTAGTCGTTGAGTCAGAAGTGGTTGTAATCACTTCACCTGTAACGGCATCGACGAATTTAGCTCCAACTAAGTTTTGATAAGCTTCATCAACTTGTCCAGAAGGAACTGTATATTTAAATAGATCAAGTGTAGCTTGTGCTGGAATATCTTTCACTAAAGATTCAAATTGCGCAGTAGAAGCATCGTATTGGCCGGTTAATAATTTATATGCGACAATGCCATTTCCATCAATAAAAACGTGGTTTGTTTGAGAAGCCTGAGTATAAGTTAGACCGTCTGTAAAGTACCAAACAGCAGCTTGTGTTGCATCTCTCATTTGTTGATCGCTTAAACCTAAGGCCGTTTGTAACTCCTTATTAGTATTTTGATTGTTTAATCCATTATAAATTGCCTTTAATACTCCAGCTTGGAGTTCATCAGCAGTTAAACCATTCGGTATTGGACTTGCCACTACATTATTAGCAAAATTGGCAGCTGTTCCTTGTACCTTTGTATACAGTGGGTAAACTGTATTGGCATCCGCTGCTACTCCTCCATTAATTGGTGTAGGAACCCCCCCTCGTTACATTAAAACAGTATACAATTTTATCTGTGGCAGCATTTGGATCTACACCAGTTTCTTTGACATATAAGGCAATGGATTGATTAGTTCCATCATTTAAATCATACCCCTGATATTCTCCAGCAGCTTCAACTGTTGAGGTACCCACAATTGAAAGGCCTAATAAAATGGCAATCGTGAATAACCATTTGTAAAATCTCCATGATTTTGTCATAATAAATTTTTTCCTCCCCAATTATTAATCTTTGTTTGTTGCAGAATCATCAGACTTATTTTTGTCTTTTTTAGTATCTTCTTTTTCCATTTTATCTTTATTAGTTTCCGACTCGTTTTTATGAATTTTGTAGAATTCATTCGAATCATTAACAAGATAATCATTCATAGCTTCAATGGTAAATGATATTTCATTTTTAGCAGCTTCTGCCATTGCTTTGGTCGTAATATAATCTAATTTACCCTTAACGATGGCAAAATATTCCATTGTTGGATTTTTTATGTCACCGCTCGGCATTGAAATCACACCGTAAGCATGATTATTGACTACTGTTGTTCCAAATCCGGATACAATCACTTCTTTTGTTTTAAGCTGTTTAAAATCAAACGGTTTTTTAACGAGTGATTTAACTACGTTTTGATCCAATAAATTCTTTTCTTTAAATAATGCCGAATTATTATAGACACCAGCAAAAATCAACTGATTTTTTTCATAAAACAAGGCAATTTGTGCTGATCCTGGCTCTTTACTTATTTTTTTATTAAAAGGATCTTTGGTTGTATAGGTATATATCTTAACCAAACTATCCTTACCTAGCTTCTTCTCAATTGCTTTTCCCCGCAATAGCTTAAGACTATCTACTCTCTTAATTGAAGATCCTTTTGCCTTTGGTGTTGGCAAATAATTAAATTCAACTTTATCAATTAAGTTTTTATAGTCTAACCAAGCTGATTTAAAGGCTTGATTAGCAAACATTGGCTTAACAACGGGTTCAAATTGCTGAATATTAAATTGTTGAACCTGGGCTGTTTTAGTTAGCTCTTGTTTAGTCGTGGAGCTAGCACCCCCTTTAGCTGATTCTTGATTAGAACAAGCGCCGAGTAGTGTTACGGTCATAAAAATCATAAGTAATTTAAATAAGTGTTTCACCCTCATCCTCCTTTCCTACGTATTCTTTGCTATGACCTTGCAAAAAAGTGCTTATTGTTTTACTTGAAATTGCTCAATTAATAGTCTTGCTATCAACCACTCCTAATTATCAAAAAACTATCGAATATTTAGAAATCAGTTTGAATTATGATAATCCAAGTAAGAAAGCAATCAGTCTTGTCTGAAATAAAAAAAGAAAGACCGATAAAAGTGGAACCCTTTACACATTATTTAAAAATAATCATTAAAATGTTCAAATTTTCTTATTTCCGTACTATAATAATAGACAAAATTATCCAAGTTATTTTTTAAACATGTTCCAATTCGGATTAAAATCTTAGAAAACAATTTATGAACACGAAAATATGACATTTAAAACCAACAATTGTTTTAAAACAAAATAAAGGTCCGAAATCATTTTAACATTATTCATTTTAATAAATGTTCCAACATTTAATTGATTCTTGAAAAATTTGAAATAGAATGAGAAATCTATGTATATAATTTGAGGAGGTCAGCTCTTGCGTGAATTGCTAACGAAAACAGAACTAAGACAACTGCGGCTTTTAGAAATTTTGTCATCTGATGAACAACATTTTGTTCTTAAGAAAATCGCTAAAGATTTAAAATGTTCTACTCGAATTTTGCTGAATGATTTTGATTTTTTAGCCAAAGAGTTAGACTATATAAACTTGACCAAACGAAATGCTGAATATAGCTTTCGGTTTGCTGATCACATATCCCCAACAACCATTTATCAAAGTTTTATTAAACGTTCCCTTGCTTTTAAATTCTTAGAGGGACTACTCTACTATGAAAATATGTCGATTCAGGATTGGGCTCAAGAATTAAATGTATCTTCTTCAACTCTTTATCGAACATTGAACAAAGTCAGTGAATATTTACAAAATCAATACAGAATTACAATTACAACCAATCCAATTCAGTTAATGGGTGATGAACGCTTAATTCGTAAGCTCTACTACACTTACATAACAGAAACATATACCCCAATGGAATGGCCCTTCTCCACTATTAACTTAGATAAGTTTTACAATAATTGCTTTCAACTCTATTCTTTACTGAGTCCGGACAATGAATTTTCTAATTTTAATTTCTTTATTAAACTTATCGCGGTAAATTATTTACGAATTCAAAATCAACATTTAGTTGCACCCCAAAAAACTAATTCATCATTTAATTCACTAATAAAAAAATTGCCAGACTTATCAACCCTTTTAATCAATACCTTTGATTTAAGTAAAGCGGATTTCTATTATCAGCTATTCTATCCTTATTTTGATCACGGGTTTATTATTGATCGACAGCTTATTGATGAATCCAATATTCTAGCTAAAGAGACGCATAAACAATGTGAGATAATTACCCATTTTCTAAATGATTTACAAACTGATTTAGCGTTTAAACTTGATGATATAGACACTCTCACATTAAAATTATCCAACTTAATATATTGGGAAAATAATAATATTTCCTTGAATACAATCCTTTCACAACAAGAAGATGCCCTTGTTCACTATTTTAGTTTACGTTTCCCTATTGAATATAACCTTTTAAAGAATAAATTAACTAAATTACTTAGTGAATTAAATCTAGATCATAAACCTAATCTTTTAAAGCGTTTTTTCTTTACTCTTCTCTTAAACGGCCACCATTTTTACCGACGTTTATTTGACTTATCTGCTCCGATTAAAGTATTGATTTTTAATAGTGAATCAACTACTACTAACGAATGGTTACTCAACTATTTGAAATATGAATTAACTGATCAATTAGAAATAAGCCTTTATAATTTACCTTATTTTTCTTATGACTCTGCAAAGCTTAAGGAATTTGACATCATCTTAAGTCATTATGACATTCCTGAAATTAATCACCCAAATTTCCGATGTATTAATATTTTACCTACTGACCCTGATATCGAAGAAATTTTAACCCTTATCTATGACATTAATCGATCAGGGCATAGTCAATTATCCTCTAGAAAGGATGACATAAATGAAAAACCTACTCAATCGTTATGAGCGTCGGCAGATTACTATCTGTGAATACTTCTTCAAACTTGATGAGCCTGTTTTTATTGAACAAGTTCTTCAAGATCTTAGTATATCTGAAAAAACATTCCTTGCTGATGTTGATCAATTGCATGAGCAGTTCCCATTTATGGAAATCGAGCGAATCAATCAATATTGCTCTTTGAAAATGGATAGGTCTAATGACTTTAAAAAAATTTACCATTACTTTTTAACTGAGAGCCCTGCTTTTCATTTACTAAATTATTTATTTTTTCAAGTATCTTTGATACTAACCGATATTGAAGAAATGTTACTCATTAGTCGCACTTCTTTATATCGTTTAATCAAAAAGATTAATCAGTATTTCCAAGATAATGGATTCAACTTACAGATTAGTAACAATCCTTGCCAAATTTTAGGCAATGAAGGTCACTATCGCTTATTTTATCAACGCTATTTTTCCGAGATCTTATCACCTACAAATAATCCACTTCAAGAAATCATTCCTTCCAATTTTTATGATTTTTATAATCAATGCCTAAGACAAATCAACTATCAACCCAATTTTAGTCAATATAATCAATTAATGATTGCTATTTTGATTAATGTTCATCGAATTAGTCAAGGATATAATGTTGAAGCTAGTTCTTGGCCTCAAATGAGTACAAGTCGAAAAGATAGACAAAATCTATCTTCAATTAAAGAATATTTTGCTACTCATTATAAGCTTGATCCTAAAAAACTCACTGGCTTTGATATGTTCTTTCCTTATTTTGATAATTATTTTGCTCCTAATAACATCTATCTTACAAAATTATTATCTGATCATGGAAAAATTGCTAAGCAAAATCAATTTATGAAAGAGATTATTCTAGACACTTGTGATGAATTCAAACTAGACTGTCCCAATTTGGAAGACGTACTACTTGCTATTCATAACTCTACCTGCCACCATTATTATTTCCCCGTAAATCAAGACTTCATCTTAAATTATCGTCTACCATATTTTAAAGTCATTCAAACAAACTTCCCTAAATTTTATCATTACATCTATCATAAGGTAGCAGAATATATTAATTTCTGTCAGTTTAATGCTAACGTTCAGCTCATTCACCATTTCATGGATGAAATCTTTACCATATGGAAAGATCTCTATTATCATTTAAATCATTTTAACAAGCCGATAAAATTAATCATTCTAAAAGGCTACCATGACGGCATGATTGATCTTATCCACGACATTTTATCGTGTGAATTCTCCAATCAAATTCAAATTTCTTTTTATGACGGGCCTAACTATTTTGAATCGCTTTATTTACCTGACCGTCTCAAGTCTTATGATTTAGTATTGGCTCCTTTCAGAATGCCTAAAGACTTACACCCTCACTGCATCTCTACTAATTATTTCTTGGACAAAACTGATTACGAAAACATTTTTAATGAAATTGTGAAAATTAGAAAAGAACGTAACGCTAAACGATATCAGTATCAGCTGACATAAATTCAAATTAAATTGATCCACATAAAACACCAAATAACCCCCCGCTTATTAACTTAGTTAATAAACGGGGGGTTATTATGTTTAGGATAAATAGTGTTTTTTAATTATTCAGCTGCTGGTTTATCAGCTAATAATTCTACTGTTTCCCAATCGGTTTCAGAACCGAATTTAATATTGTAGTTAGATACGCGTTTGTTTACTGCTGTTACTTCATAACGGAATAATGTTGGGATAATTGGTAATTCTTCTTGGAAGTAATCTTGCCATTTGAAGAAAGCTTCTTTCTTATAGGCAGGATCAAATGATTTATCAGATGCAATATCCGCTAATAATTGGTCGTTTTCTTTAGAAGAGAAGCGTGAATAGTTGAATTGAGCAATACGACTGTATAAACCAGCTGGATCTGGGTCACCACCAGTAGACCATGCAGCTTGGAAGACATCTACATTTGGATCATCTTTCTCTACACGTTCATAGAAAGCATTCATTTCCATTAAACGGCCATCCACTAATTCAACGTTGATACCCACTTGTTTCCAAGCTTCTAAATAGTATTGCGCTAATGGTTCAGCTGTTTCGCCACCAGACATAGACGCAAATTTAAGTTTGAATGCTTTTCCTTTTGGATCTTCAACGAATCCATCGCCATCTTTATCTTTGAAGCCTGCTTTAGCTAAAACTTGTTTAGCCTTTTCAGGGTCATACTTATAAGCTTTAGCATCTTTATTATAGTAGTCTTTATAAACAGGAACGATAGGAGAGTTAGCAGAGATACGTAAGCCATTATAGAATTTTTCACCTACGGCATTGTTATCAATTGCATAAGCCATCGCTTGACGTAAGGCTTTATTAGCTGTGACTTTCTTAGGATCCATCACGTTTTCGCCTTTTTTAGCGTCCCATTTACCCATTTTGAAACCAATGTAAGTATAAGCATTTGAAACTTGACCTAAGTTAGTAAAATTCTTAGCATCTTTAAATGTTTCATATTCATCCGTTGGTAATTTGGCAATATCATATTTACCAGCCTTCATTTCAGCAACAGCTGAAGTTGGAGACACTACGTCAATGACAACGCCGTCTAATTTAGGTTTACCTTTGTAGTAGTATTCATTAGCAACCAACTCTACTGACTCACCAGGTACAACTGATTTAACTTTAAATGGACCGAAGCCAACTGGGTTCTTACGAACATAAGGGCTGTCTTCTAATTTGGCAATGTCTTCTTTTTCTAAAATATGTTTAGGTGCTACATATTCAGAAACACCACCACCTGCTTGCATCATTGAGTTGTTGAAATTCTTATAGTGAACTTTCAAGGTATAATCATCTACACGCTCTAAACCAGAAATTTCTTTGGCTTCGCCTTTGTGATATTCAGTCATACCTTCAATGTTTTCGAAACGTTCATCATAACGTACTCCAGTATAATCTTTCGAGCCGACTACATAATATGGGAAAATAACATCATCGATTGTTAATGGTTGGCCATCATCCCATTTAGTATTTTCTGGAATTTTGATAGTTGCTGTCTTTTCATCTTTATTGAATTCTACTTTAGCAAAACCAGAATCATCAATTACAAAGTTTTCATCGTAACCATAAAGTGATGGATTAAAGAAAGCTTCAATGTCAGCATCAGGTTTTGAATCTGATAACATTGGACTCATCACACCTTCAAATGGATCGCCTACTAAAGCATATTTTAAGACGCCACCTTTGATGGCTGTCCCTTCATTTTTCACTTCAGTGTTAAATTTAGGGGCTGCAGCGTAGACAGGAGCTAATGACCCAACAGTAGCTGAACCTAGGGTTAAAGTAGCGGCCAATAAGGAAGCACGTTTAATTAAAAGTTTACTCATGATATCCCTCCGAAAATTCATTGATTTTTAATATCTAATCTTATTCTAATAATAATTCATTCCATCTCATAATGCAAGCGTATTCTTGAATTAAATTAAAAATTTAATGAGAGAATTTTGTATTTATGATAATAATTTTTATCTTTGATAATTTTACTATATTGAACGAGGTATTTGAAATCAGAGAAATAAAAAAAGCCATCATAAGATGGCTTTCGCAGATTATTTAGTTAATTGTTCAAGGTTGGCACGCATCACACTTAAGTAATCTTCCCCTTTTGCCATTTCTTCTTGGCTTAAGGTTTCTAAAGTACGAAGTGGGCGAAGTTCAGCACCTGATGCTTGAGCAACTGTTTTAGCAATGGCTTGATCTAAACTTGGTTCAACAAAAATTGTTTTCACTTTATGATCTTTAACAAATTTTTGCATTTCAGCCAATGTCGCAGCACTCGGTTCTTGAGTAGTTGAAATTCCGGTAATGGATTCTTGAGTCAATCCATAAGCATGTGCCATATAACCAAAGGCCGCATGTTGCACAACAATTGTTTTATTGTCCAACTTAGCTAACTTTTCTTTATACTCTTTATCTAATTGAGTTAAATCTTCTACTAATTTTTGGGTATTAGCTTCATAGCTTTTAGCATTATCAGGATCAATTTCCACTAAGGCTTTTTTGATGACTTCCGCTTGTTTAGCATAAGTCATTGGATCTGTCCAAGTATGAGGATCGTATTCATGATGGTGTCCAGCTTCACCTTCTTCATGAGCGTGGTCTTCTCCCTCGTGAGCATGATCTTCGCCTTCATGAGCGTGGTCTTCACCTTCATGAGCGTGGTCTTCACCTTCATGAGCGTGGTCTTCACCTTCGTGAGCGTGGTCTTCACCTTCGTGAGCATGGTCTTCACCTTCGTGAGCGTGATCTTCACCTTCGTGAGCGTGGTCTTCGCCTTCGTGGGCATGATCATGACCGGCTCCTTTTAGTAAGTCAATCCCTTGTGTTGACATGACAACTTTGGTTTTGTTGGTGTCCAATGATTTTGTTACATCTGCTACGAAATGTTCCATTTCATCACTTTGATAAACAAAGGCATCAGCTTCTTGAATTCTAGCAACATCTTTGGCACTTGTTTCATAATCATGAGCATCCTGATTAGCTTCAAGTAACATGGTGACATCCATCTTATCGCCGGCAATACGTTGTGTTAAATAGTAAACAGGATAGAAAGTTGTAACAACTTGCTTCTTATCGCTTGCTTGTACTTTTGCTAATCCATGACCAAAGCTTCCAAAGGTTAAGAAAGCAACAGCCAATAAAATAATATTGAATTTTTTAAACGTCATTCATATTCTCCTTTTGTAATGATTATCTTTAAACCGTATGTAATCATAACGGTTTAATATGAATTTGTCAACTATTCTATTTTCATCCGTCTTTATTATAGAAGAGATCATGATTGGAATTGGCAGCATATTATTTTTCTTTCAAGTGAACAATCCAAACTTAAGGAAAACAATAATATATAAACTTATTCCCCATTAATTTTACGATCTTCAAAGTAAACCTGCAGCTGATAAAGAGCATCATCACTTAATAAGTTGGCTTGAATTTCAAGTTGCAACATCTGATACAAATGTTCATCCATCTCCCAATATCCATTAACATATTCAAAATGACAGGCATCATATTCATTAAAAAAAGGATATAAATTCAAAAATTCAGAAAAAGACATGTTTTCAACTTCTTGATAAACCTTGATGAATTCTTCTTGTATAGCCAATTGAGTTGGCAATCCATTTGATTCAAGAATTCCTTGATCGATCAAATCAGAAAATAATTGACGCCTAGACAATAATGGGTTCTTTCGACTTAACTGGTCATAAATTTGATTGAAAGCTTCCAAATACAATGATTGAGAAACTAAAGCTTTATTCTTTTTCAAGAACCTGACGTCCTTTGTAGGTTCCATCAGTCGAAATATAGTGTGAACGATGATATGCCCCAGTTAAGGCGTCTATGCTAATATTAGGTGTTTTTAATTTTTTATGTGTGCGTCTTGCATTTTTCTTTGCTTTTGATGTTCGGCGCTTTGGCACTGCCATAAAGTTTTCCTCCTATTTCTTTTTATTTCGTTTATAATCTTGGATTATTTTTTTAGCACGGCGTTTAGTTTTGATATTGGTAGATTTCAAACGACGATATGCACTCGAAATATCTTGTTTTTCCATAAAGTAAATTCCCTTTCTATCAATCTTTCATAATTGTAATTACCAACTTGCCTTTTTGACACCTGGTATCAGACCTTTAGCCGCTAATTGACGGAATTTTACCCGTGATAAACCAAATTTACGCATATACGCCCGAGGACGACCGTCTAGTTGGTCACGTAATTTAAGCCGATTTGGATTTGAATCACGAGGCAATTTTCGCAAAGCATCATAATCACCCTTTTCCTTTAATTCACGTCGCAATTCAGCATATTGTTCTACGAGTTTCTTTTGTTTTTCATATTTTACTTTCTTTGATTTCTTTGCCATTATATCTCTCCTCTATCTATAAAATGTAAATGTTACGATTAACATTATGCATGATATCAATTCTAATTAACCTTGTCAAGAATATATTTCTATCTATTCAAATACAGCCGATAATACCATAGCATTATTTCGATATTTTCTTCCCAAAAAGAAAAAGTCGAACTTTATTCTAAATAACATTTAGAATAAAGTTCAACTTTAAATATTGCTTATTTAACTAACCTAGACGGCGCTTAGAATCGGCTGCCCGACCTAAAGCTTGACCAATATAGTTAATACATAACATCATAACTAAAACTAATAAGGCAGCTGGTAACCAAACCCACTTTTTATTTTCAATAATATCTGGACTTGAAGCATAACCGATTAAAGTACCAAGTGATGGTGTTCCTACTGGTAAACCAAAACCTAAGAAACTTAAACCCGTTTCAACCCCAATATTACCAGCAAAGTTTAGAATAAAGTTAGTAATAAAGAGTGAACTCAAATTTGGTAGTAAACCAAAGAACATAATTTTCCAGTCTGGTGTACCCATTGTTTTAGAAGCAGCGATATAGTCTTTCGAGGCTTCACTCAAAGTAGCTGTCCGGAAAAGACGGGTAATTCCTGACCAAGAAAAAGCCGTCAAGACCCAAATCAAAGTCCAAATAGTAAACTTATGAACGATAGTCACAACTACAATGATAATCATAATTACTGGTAATACCATGATGAAGTCAACAATACGCATTAAAATATCGTCAATCACACCACCATAGTAACCAGAGATGATCCCTAATGCTACCCCAATGATAATTGAGAAGATAGTAATACATACACCAATAAAGACTGAATTTCGCGTTCCAACCACTAATAGGGCCAAAATATCACGACCACCTTCATCGGAACCAAGGATGTAACCACCTTGACCTGGTGCTGTATAACGGTTGAAAATATCTACTCTCGTTAACTTATCTAAGTCCATGAAGAAAGGCGCACATACGGCTACAACAAAAATTCCTACTAAGATAATTAAAGCAAATAAAGCAAGCTTATCTTTCATAAACTCACGTTTAATAACTTCAAATCCCATCGGTGGTAGAGATTTTTCTTCTGAGACAATTTCTTCCGTTGTTTGGATGATATCTACTTTATTATTTTCCATTCTCCACTCACCTCCTAATCAATTCTGATCCGTGGATCGACAAATACCATAATGATATCAGATAGTAAGGTACCTAAAAGTGTCATTAAACCAAACAAGAGAACTAAAGCTGTCATAACTGAGTAATCACGCCCAGTAATCGACGTTAAGAATAATTGTCCCATTCCTTGGTAAGTAAAGATACGTTCGGTAATAATTGATCCTGAAATCAAGCCGGTGATTGTATAACCCATGAAGGCCGCAATCGGTAAGAGTGAGTTGCGGAAAATATGACGACGGAAGACAACGTTTTCAGGTACCCCTTTAGCCTTAGCCGTACGCACATAATCTTGTGTCTTAGCATCAATAACACCGGTTCTAAGATATTGAATAATCCCTGTTGTTCCTAAGAATCCTAAGACAAGAGCAGGAAGAATCATATGTTCAAGTCGAGACATCATATATTGAATCGTACCCGGTGTTACGCCTGATCCAACTGTTCCCCGAGTTGGGAATAAGTTTAGTGTGTAACCGAAGAACCATAATGATAATAAACCTAACACGAAGGTTGGAATAGAATACGAGAAGAATGTATAGAAGTTTACCGCTTTATCAAAGAATGAATTTTGATAACGACCAGCAAACAAGCCTAATGGCAAAGCAATTGCATAAGTAATAATAACCGTTAGAAGGGATAACCATAAAGTTGGCCAAATCCGTTGACCAATGATGGATAATACAGGTTGTTTATGCGCCCACGAACGACCAAAGTCACCCACTAAAGCTTTGGAAGCCCAGTCAATGTAACGTTCATGGACGGGTTTATTCAACCCTAATTTTTCCCGCATAGCCGCAATTTGTTCTGGTGAAATGTTTGGGTCAATCATCCCAGTTAAAGCATCCCCTGGCATCAAGCTAGCTAAAGCGAAGACGAGAATACTTAAGATGATAATTTGCGGAATCATGAGTAAAATACGACGTAAGATTGTTTTCCACATATTATTCTGCCCCCTCTACTGCTTTGTGTAATTCTGGAAGTACTTGATCTTTAATGGCCACTTTATGAGTTGGTGAGATTGGCACAAGATCATAAACGCGACCTGTTTCTGAATAATATTTCGCTGAATTTTGTTGGTAATCCTTCTCAACTTTCAAACGAACTAATTTATTTTGGTCACGATTGTTTGGATCCACTTGAGGAATCGCAGATAATAAACGTTTGGTATAGATATGTTGAGGATTAGAATAGATATCTTCACGCGTACCATATTCAGTGAAACGACCGCGATACATAATAGCTAATTCATCACACATATGACGCACAACACCAAGGTCATGAGAGATAAATAAGAATGATGTATTATATTCTGCTTGAATACGTTTCATGAAGTTTAAGACTTGCGCTTGTACTGATAAGTCCAGAGCTGATACAGGTTCATCGGCAATAATCAATTTAGGATTAATTGCCACTGCCCGAGCTACCCCAATCCGTTGACGTTGACCACCGGAGAATTCGTGAGGGAACTTGTTAACAGCTTCTTCACTTAAACCAACAATGCTCAATAACTCATTGATTTTTTTCTTTTCTTCATCTGGTGTGAAGTTAGTGAAATTACGTAAAGGTTCAGCTAAGATATCGCCAATCCGTTTCTTAGGGTTAAAACTTGATAAAGAATCTTGGAAAATCATTTGTACATTCCGTCGATATTCAGAACGACGATTGCGAGCTTCTTTTGAGACTTCTTGTCCTTGATAATAGATATTACCTGAGGTGATTTTTTCTAAACCGATAATGGATTTACCAATCGTTGATTTACCTGATCCAGACTCACCTACTAAACCGTAAGTCTTTCCTTCTTCAAAAGATAAAGAAACGCCATCTACTGCATAAACATAATCCGTAATTCGGTTAAAGAAGCCACTCCGAATGGGATAGTGCACTTTTAAGTCTTCAATTCGAATAAATTCTGACATGACTATTCCTCCCCTTCAAAATGGAAATTCTTGTAACAAGTACAGCGAACGAAGTGACCAGGACTTACTTCATGAAGTTGTGGGTCTTCTTCGTGTTCAGATGCATCAATCCAAGGAATCCGAGGAGCAAAACGGCAGCCCTTGTGTGGCATCTTAGTTAAGGTTGGTACCACCCCTTGAATAACATGAAGTTCACCGCTTTCGTCAGCAATATCATTAGATTGCGGAATCGAACGTAGTAAAGAACGTGTATAAGGGTGTTGTGGATTATTAAAGATTTCATGAACTGGGGCAATTTCAACAAACTGACCTGCATACATTACCGCAACTCGGTCAGCTGTTTCTGCTACAACACCTAAATCGTGGGTAATTAAAATAATACCTGATTCAGTTTCAGTTTGGATTTCATTAAGTAGATCTAAGATTTGAGCTTGAATGGTTACATCCAAAGCCGTTGTTGGTTCATCGGCGATGATAATTGGTGGCTTACAAGCTAGGGCGATAGCGATAATGACCCGTTGACGCATTCCACCTGATAATTCATGTGGATATTGTTTAGCCATCCGTTGAGGATTAGCAATTCCCACTTGATCTAAAAGTTCAAGAACCCGTTCATGACGTTGCTCTTTGTTTAATTTTGTATGATAGAATAATGACTCTTCAATTTGAGCTTCGATGGTCATCAATGGGTTTAAAGATGCCAATGGATCTTGGAAAATCATACCAATCTCATTACCACGAATCTTGGTATACTGTTCTTCGGTTAAATCAACCAAATTTTGCCCTTTATATAAGATTTCACCTGAAATTTTTGTATTCAAACGATTGTGTAAACCTACGATGGCTGTTGCCAAAGTACTTTTACCACATCCTGATTCACCAACAATGGCTAATTTTTCATTCTTAGATAAGGTAAACGATACACCATCAACCGCATCATAGAAATCATCTTTAATTCTAAATGCGGTATGTAAATCATTTACTTCAAGTAAGATTTTATCCGTTTCCATTATATTGCCCCCGTTCATTTCTTAATAAAGCAAAAACACTACTCATAGAAATAAGCAGTGTTAATGCCGTTCATTTCTTAGTTATTCTTGAGTTCATTGATATATGCTACTGCGTCACCGACATTAGTCAATGATTCAATACGGTCATCAGCAAATTGGATATCAAAGGCATCTTCTAATTCCATCACTAGTTCAACTACATCTAATGAATCAGCGCCTAAATCCTCAAAAGTCATCTCTGCTGTTACTTTATCAGCTTGAACTCCAAAACGGTCGACAATCATCTCTTTAACTGTATCGAATGTTGATTTCTCGCTCATCCTGTGCCCTCCGTTCTTGAATTATTGTGTTCTATACCGTCACTCTTCTTATTTTACATACTATTTTGACACTTGTCTATGTTTTTAAAATAAAAAATTACAATATTATGAGAGCTCTTCACCTATTACTCATGTAACCGCTTATTCAAGCGCTTTATTTTCGAAATGCTGAACAACCTCTTCTGTGAATCCGGATTCAACGACTTGACGAGCTTGGCGAATCGCATTGAAAATGGCAATTTCATTAGAAGACCCATGCGCTTTTATGACGGGAGCTTTTACTCCAAGGAGGACAGCTCCGCCGGCTTTCGTATCGTCAAATTTATCCTTCAATTGTTTTAAACTTGGCTTCATGAGGAGAGCTCCTAATTTAGTTAATGGGCCACTCTGCATCACTTGCTCCTTAATCGCTGAAAAAATCATCTTAGCTGTTCCCTCAAGTGTTTTTAAAACAGCGTTACCGGTAAAACCATCGGCCACGGTAATATCTATTTGCCCATTCAACAAGCTTTTAGCTTCCACATTGCCGACAAAGTTTAGCTCATTATCCGCTTCTAACAAACCAAAAGCCGCTTTTGTTAAATCATTCCCTTTGTTAGCTTCAGTCCCATTATTAATCAAGCCAATACGAGGTTGATCTATTTTCATGACCGTTTTAGCGTAATAATTGGCTAAGGTCGCAAATTGATGAAGGTTGAGTGGTTTGCAATCAGCATTGGCTCCCGCATCCATTAGGATTAAATAGGGTTGGTCAGCCCGACCAGTTGGAATAAGTGGCATCAATCCTGGGCGATCGATATGCTTAATGCGTCCTACGACAAGTAAACCACAGGCTAACAAAGCTCCCGTGTTTCCCGCTGAAATAAGGGCATCAAATTCTTGATTTTTTACTGCATTAGCCGCCATAACCATTGAAGCTTCTTTCTTACGGCGGACAGCCATCACAGGTTCGTCATCACTTTGTATTTTCTCATTTGTATGACGGATGGTGATCCGGTCCTCATTGCTTAAATAAGGTCTAATTTGTTCCTGATCACCAAAAAGACAAATCTCGATATCATTAAAGCTTTGAATGGCTAATTGAGCCCCTTTGACCGTGGCTTCAGGGGCATGATCGCCACCCATAGCATCAAGTGCAATTTTAATCATGGTCTAACTCCTTTTATAGTTCGATAATTTCTGTTTGAATCCATTCAGCTAAAGTCTGATTTTCTTGAGGACTCAATTGATTCGGTTGCGACAATAAGGCTTTTACTTCTGCTTGAGCTATTTGTAATACCGTCTGATCTTCTATCGGATTAGCATAATGGAACTGTGGTAGGCCACTTTGTTGACGTCCAAGGACGTCACCCATTCCTCTGATTTTTAAGTCTTCTTGACTGATAAGGAAACCATCTTGATGACGCACCATTATTTCCATCCGTGCTTTGGCTTGTTGTGTAGTAGGATTAGCAATCAAATAACAGTAACTAGGCAAATGGCTTCTTCCTACCCGGCCTCTCAACTGGTGCAGTTGGGCCAAACCAAAACGTTCAGCCGATTGAATCACCATAATGGTTGCGTTTGGCACATCCACCCCAACCTCAACCATGGTTGTCGCAACCAAGATAGATAAATCATGTTCCATAAAGGCTTGCATAACTTCTTGTTGTTGCGCCTTGTCCAATTGACCATGTAAGGTTCCTACTTGAAAATGCGAGAACAAAGAGGTTAACTTCTCCTTTACTTCCATAACATTCTCGATTTGTTCCATATGTTCAGAACTTTCTATGAGGGGTAAGACATAATAGACTTGGTGACCTGCTGCCAATTCGCGCGCCATAGCTTGATAAACCTGGTTAAGTTGATCATCATTCACTAGATAGGTTTGAATCGGCTGACGACCCGACGGTAATTGATCTAAAGTCGATACACTGAGTTCCCCGAACAAGGACAAAGCCAAAGTTCTAGGTATTGGTGTGGCTGTCATCTGGAGCAAATTGAGAGGCTGATCCTTCGTCCCTTTGTTGATGAGAGCCTGCCGTTGACCAACGCCAAAACGGTGTTGTTCATCGATCACAACATAACCCAAATTTTTAAATTGAATGGTCTCTTGAATCAAGGCATGCGTCCCTATCACCAGTCGAATTCGACCACTCACTAATCCTTGAATGACCTCTTGCTTAGCTTTACTTGGCATGGCACTGACTAAAAGTTCTGCATGAAAGCCTTGAGGCTCAAAAAGTCGATTGAAATTATCTTGATGCTGTTTAGCTAATATTTCTGTCGGAACCATCAAGACAGTTTGATAACCGCTAATCACCGCTGCCATCATCGTGATAAAAGCCACCAACGTCTTCCCTGAACCAACATCCCCTTGTAACATCCGTTTCATCGGATAGGGAGCCATCAAATCATAACAAATTTCATTGACTGCTTGTTTTTGAGCAGGTGTGAGTTGATAAGGCAAACCAGCAATGATGGTCTTTAATTGTTCTACATTATAATGAATTCGGAGACCATTAAGCTGATGTTGGCGTTGGCTAGCTAGCTGCAAACGTAACTGATAAAGAAAGAATTCCTGAAAAATTATCTTCCGTTTGGCTTGTTGACTTAGGGCTTCATTGTCAGGAAAATGCATCTGCCTTAAAGATTGATTCAATGGCATTAAACGGTACTTATGATTAAGATAATCAGGGACAACCTCTGGAATAAGAGGGCCATACTGCTCGAGAGCTTGGCGTATTGTTTGAACTAGTGTGGATTGTTTTAGTCCTTTTACGGTTGAATAAACCGGCTCAAAGTGGTCTCCTTCACTTTGAGCTTTGATTAATTTCATTCCCAAAAGGCTTTGGTTGTTGGCTTGCCATTTGCCATAAATGGCTTGAGTTTGGCCAACTTCTAGTTGTTGCTTAAGATAGGGTTGATTAAAGAAAATAACCTGAATAATATCATGATCACTCACTGCTAATTTAAAGGATAGCCGATTCTTCTTACGCCCAAAATAGGCTACCACAGGAGGGGTTACGATTGTCCCCTTCAAGGTCACTTTTTCCTGATCAAGAATCGTCGCCAAATCTCGTTCTTGGATATCTTCATAGCGAAAAGGAAAATGAAATAACAAATCCTTGACTGTGAATAATCCCAACTGTTGAAATAGTCTCAAACGAGCGGGTCCAATACCGCTAAGATTAGCCAGTGAATCTAGCCAAGACTTTTCTGTCATCTTTCCCCTCCTTTCCAGAAATAAGACAGAAAAAAGTGCCACGTGAGTAGGCACTTTTTTAACTCGACTTATTCGACCGAAATGAGATATTGATAAACGGGTTGATCACCTTGAATAAACTCAATCTCAAGATCTTCGTGGTTTTCTTCAAGTTGGTTAGCCACTTCTTGAGCTTGCTCAAGTGATCCATCCTGGCCAACAATGAGAGTAATTAATTCACTATCTTCATCGAGCATCGCTTCTAAAGTGTGTAATAGAGCTGAAGTCAATTCAGGTTCAGACAAAACGATTTTACCATTAACAATTCCCATAAAATCATCTTTTTTAATTTGAACGCCATCGATCTCAGTATCACGAATCGAGTAAGTGATTTGCCCGCTCGTCACGGTATCTTTCATCTCAGTCATGGCCACTTGATTATCTTCAAGAGTCATTTCTGGATTAAAGGCTAACATCGACGCCAATCCTTGAGGAATTGTCGTAGTTGCGACCACTTTAGCGGGTGTTTCGATAACTTGAGTGGCTTGTTCAGCTGCCATGATAATATTTTTATTATTTGGTAAGATCAAAATATTTTCAGCATTTACGCGTTCAATGGCTTTAACAAAGTCCTCTGTCGAAGGATTCATCGTTTGGCCACCTTCTAGCACTTCGTCAACTCCGATTGACTTGAATGTTGAAATAACGCCTTGACCTGCAGCCACAGCAATAATTGCAAAAGGTTTCTTCTCAGCTGGGAGCTTAGTTTGTAGTTGTTTCATAGAAGCTTCTTGGGATTCTAGTCCACGAACTTGTTCGCGCATATTATCCACTTTTATCTTAATGAGCTCACCAAATTCTTGACCCAATTGCATCACCCGACCAGGGTTTTCCGTATGGACATGGACTTTGACAATTTCATCGTCAGCTACAACTAATAAGGAGTCTCCCATTTCATTCAAAGTGTTACGGAAACCATCGTAATCAAATTCATGTTTCACGGTTGGTCCTTGACCAATCCGAACCATAATTTCTGTACAATAACCAAACGTAATATCATCCATCGACATAGGATTTTCATTTAAGTCGTCGAAGATCGCATGTGAATGGGCTTCGTTCTTAGTTGAATGATCTAAAGAGATAACTTTCTCACCAGTTAAAGAAGATAGGAAGCCTTCGTAAATACACAACAACCCTTTACCGCCAGAATCCACTACCCCAACTTGTTTAAGAACAGGCAATAATTCGGGTGTTTTTTCAAGGGCAAGTGACGCTCCTTTAACAATCGACTTCATCACTTCGATAATATCATCGTGTTTTTCAGCCTTCTTCTGACCCCGAATGGCTGATTCGCGCGCAACTGTTAAAATCGTTCCCTCAACTGGTTTCATCACAGCTTTATAGGCTGATTCGACACCGCCATTAAAAGCCGCCGCAAAATCAATGGCTGATAATTCTTCTTTATCCTTTATGGCTTGAGAGAAACCACGGAAAATCTGGGAAAGAATGACTCCTGAATTACCTCGAGCCCCCATCAATAATCCTTTAGCTAAACTAGCAGCTAATTCTCCCACATGATTTGAGTCAGATTTTTTTAGATTTTCAACTCCAGAAACAAAGGTCATATTCATGTTAGTTCCTGTATCTCCATCTGGCACCGGAAATACATTTAAGGAATTAATTAAATCTACATTTTCGGTTAAGCGTTCTGCCCCAGCAATTAACATCTGCTTAAATTCAGCCGCTTGCAAGCTTGTCACTTTCAAATTTTGTCCTCCTCATTAAAGGTTGATTCTAGTCAACCTTTACTCCTTTAACATGTACATTGACATATTTTGTTTCAAAACCTAATAATTGTTCAACTTGGTATTTAACGGCTTGTTGAATATTCTGACAAATCACGGAAATTTTTGTTCCATAAGACACAAGGATGTAAACATCAACCGCCACATCGTCGCCACTTTTACTAATGACAACGCCCTTAGCATAATTTTCTTTCTTTAAAACTTCATTTAAATTATCGCGGAGCAAATTCTTGCTCACCATACCAACTACACCATAGTTATCAGTGACAGCTGCCCCAACGACAGTAGCAATCACATCATTGGTCAAACTAATGATGCCTTCAGGTGTTTGCACTTTAACTGACATATAAATTCCTCCTCATTAAAGTATCATATCTATGATAGTTTAACATAAAAGCGCAAAGCACGCATTAAGAATGTGGGCTCCACCTTCGGTTAGCCAGACCCAACAAAAAAATCCTAAATTTTATTGTAAAGTATCTTGCCTTGTCAGATAAAATATGTTAGATTGTTAAAGTATGAAAAAGCAGAGACAACGGCTCCTGCAAGAAAAAGGAGGAATGGACCATGGCTAAAGAATGTTACTTCACTGAACGTAAAGCTAAATCAGGCAACACTCGTTCAAAAGCAATGAACAAATCAAAACGTACTTTCCGTGCTAACTTACAAAAAGTTCGTATCTTAGTTGACGGCGAACCTAAGAAAGTTTGGGTTTCTGCTCGTGCCCTTAAGAGCGGTAAAGTTGAACGCGTTTAATTCGAACAAGACAAATAAAATAGTCAAAAGTTAAACAGGTATCATGTCCTATGAACTAAGGACATGATACCTGTTTTTTTGTTTTATTATTCTGGTTCTAACACTTTATCTTCTTGTGCTAATATCACCATCATTAAGCCTGAAGTAAAACTCACTTCGACTGGTTGTCCAAGAAATTCATTGCTAATGAGAGCTCGAGGATAAGAATAGTCTGTACTAGCTAATGGGTATTTAGCCCCTCTTATTTGTAAAGCTTGCATGGGTGTCATACTAATTAAAGATAGATAATCATATTTATCATTTGGTTTGAGCTGGTGGAGCCCTGGCTTGAGAAAGGTCACCCGATTATGAGGATGATAGAGGGTCAAACGATCAATAATGTCTTGGTAACGCGGTTGATAAGCCAACCAAATATTCGCTAACAAATGATCCAAACGGCCTACTTGATACCCTACCGCTCCAAATAAGTGAAACTTAGCGTCAGGAGCCGCCATATGAGCCCAAGCTAGAGCGAGTTCCATATCTGTATCATCTTTTGCCGAAGGAAAGGAATGAACCTCGGTCGTATGATGGATAATAAACTCTCGTTCATTCTCTGATACCGAATCAAAATCACCGAAAGCATGGTCCAAATGGTAGCCAGATTGCGTTAAAACTAAACTCCCCCGGTCAACACCTATTAAAAAGAAGGAATCCGCCAATTGATTGATTAATTCAGCTATTTGGTCTAAGGGGGGGTGGCTGGCTCCCCCACACACAATGACATGCTTAATATTATTCATTACCGTAAAGATTCTACCGCTGCTTGACGGTCTTCAGCATTAAATATATAGGAGCCTGCTACTAAGACGTCAGCTCCAGCCTCTATACATTGACGTCCTGACTTATCGTTAACGCCGCCATCTACTTCTATTTCAAAATCTAGGCCTGCTTGATCACGCATTTGTTTTAATTGACTGATTTTCGTCAACATGGATTCAATAAAAGCCTGACCACCAAAACCTGGATTAACCGTCATAATCAAGACCATATCAACCATATCCAAAACGGGTTCCACAGCCGTTAAAGGTGTTCCAGGATTCAAGACTACCCCTGCTTTAACTCCCGCTGCTTTAATTTGTTGTAGGACCCGATGTAAATGTTGGGTCGCTTCCGCATGAACCGTGATAATATCGGCCCCAGCTTTAACAACATCATCAATATAACGCTCTGGATTTTGGACCATCATATGGCAATCAAAAATCAATTGGGATTGCGCACGAATGGCTTTAAAAACCATAGGTCCAAATGAAATATTAGGCACAAAGGTTCCGTCCATAATGTCAATATGAAGATATTCCACTCCATAGGACTCAATTTCTTGAATTTCACTTGCTAAATGCGCAAAATCAGCGCTCAACATCGATGGGGCAATCTTTACCATTGGGGTTTCCTCATTTCTATTATTTTTTCCGATACATCGGTTTACGTTGTTCGATTTTTTCATAAATTTGACAGTAGTTTTGATAGCGACTGGAGGCGATTTGCCCTGACTCCAGGGCCTCTTTGACTTTACAGCCCGGTTCATTTAAATGGCTGCACATGCGAAAACGACAGTGCGGACGCAAGTTGCGCATTTCGGGAAAATAATCGCTCAACTCTTCCTTATCAATGTGATCAAATTCAATGGCTGAGAAACCAGGTGTATCCGCCATTAAGGCTTGATTCAATTGGTATAAAGTAACCTGACGCGTCGTATGCTTACCTCGGTTTAAATAGTCAGAAATTTGGGCCGTTTCTAGATCCAAATCTGGCAATAGTGCATTCAACAGAGTGGACTTACCAACACCGGACTGCCCCATAATGACATACAAACCTTGCGTAATATGTTGCTTTAACTCTTCAAGTCTTTGGCTACTTCCATCTAAAACAAGCACCTCATAATCAAGAGCTTGATAAACTTGTTTGATTTCTGCAATCAGTTTATCAGCTGCTTCTTGGCCTTGTTGTTGAATTAATAGGTCCTCTTTTGTTAAAACAATTAAAGGTTGAATGCCTTTTGCTTCCACCGAAACCAAGAAATAATCCAATAAATTATAGGAAAAATCAGGTTCTACTAGTGCTGTTACAACTAAGGCATGGTCTACATTAGCAATCGTGGGTCGGATTAACTCATTGTGGCGTGGCAAGATCTCTATCATCCGTCCTTCTGAACCCGGATGCTGTGGATCATATTCAAAAACAACTTGATCTCCAACTAATGGTTTAAATTTTTGATGCCGAAAATTTCCACGGGGCTTGGTCACAAAAGACGCGTTTTGAGCCCAAACATAATAAAAACCACTGACGGCATTATGTATGATGCCTCTTTCTTGAACAAATTGGGTTTGCTGTAGATCTTGATCGTGTTTCTTCAACGCTTACCTCCTTATAAGAAAAGACTAAACCTCATATCACTATGAGGGTTAGCCTAGCTGTGTTAATTAGGATACACTTCATTACTTTCGGCAATAATCTCACCGTCACGAAGAATTCGGTATTGGCCAACACCATCGGTCGGGATATACAGCATTAACTGAACAGTACGTGATTCGGTAATTTCAAATTCATCAGCTACATTGGTAATTTTATTCTTCTTATCACCAATAAAGACCTGAATTTTGTTTGGCAACGGCTTTTTCTTTTGTGTATCTTGTTCACTGTATCTTGGTAAATATTCAATCGGAATATTCACTGTTGCACTTGCCACTTGTTCTTTTTCTGGTCCTTTAGAAACCACCACACTAATAGCTTGACCAGCTGTTAGAGGGGTACCACTTTCAGGGGATTGGGAAATGACTTGTCCTTTAGGAATAAAGTCGCTAAATTCATAAGTTGGTTCAACTGTTAAACCATATTCTTCAGCAAAAGTATTCACCATCTCTTCTGAAAGATTGTAAAAATCTTGCATTTGAATCGAATCGCTAGCATTACCCACTGTTAAGGTGATAGGGGTATCACTAGGAACCACTTTTGAACCTGCTGGAACATTCTGATCAAGAATGACACCCACTTTATCTGGTGTGGTCGCCATGCCCCGGCGCTCAACAATAAAACCAGCTTCGGTTAAGGAAGAACGAATCGTTTCATAATCTTTACCTACATAGTTAGCTAATTCAACTTGCTCTTTACCATCACTAACCACGATATCAATTTTTGAATTTTTAGCCACCCGCTTACCGCTTTTCGGATTAGATTCAATTATTTGACCAGGTGTGATGGTATCATGCCATGCTTGCTTAACTGCTCCAACTTGTAAATTGTCCTTAGCCAATAATTCTTTCGCTTCTTGCAAACTTTTGCCTGATAGATCTGGGACAGAAACATGAGAAGTCATCTGAATGACACCAAAGGCAAAGCCGCCGATAACGGCTAAAGTTAGTAAAAGACCCATTAATTTCCAAATCCATGAAAAATGTTGTTTCTTAGGCGTAATCGGCTTAACCGTATCATAACGCGGATACTGATCATCAAGAGGTTCTGGTGCTTGCAAAACAGGTTTCGAACCATTCTTGCTTGGAATCGGCTTAATTGGTTGAAGAATCACGGTATCTTGCAAATCTTTACGTGGTTGAAAAAGTTCTTCATTCATCCGATTAGGATTGAGCGAAGTACTCAAGTCGTTTAGCATCTCTTGAACAGTCTTATAGCGATCTTTAGGATCTTTGGCTGTAGCTTTTAATACCACATTCTCTAAAGCTTGAGGCACATACTCCATCTTAGTCTTAATTCTTGGGAAGGACTCTTGGAAGTGTTTTAGAGCCACTGAAACGGCTGATTCACCATCAAATGGTACTGAACCGGTAATCAACTCAAATAGAACTACACCCAAGGCATAAATATCTGACTTAGTAGTCGCATTTGCTCCCCTAGCTTGTTCAGGTGAAAGATAATGAACCGATCCCAATAAGGTGTTTGTTTGGGTAATCGATGTATCTGTTAAAGCGATCGCAATCCCGAAGTCTGTGATCTTCACTTCATTCTTATCAGTAATCAAAATATTTTGCGGTTTAATATCACGGTGGATAATCCGATGTCTGTGGGCCACTTCGATCGCCGATAGAATCTGACTCATAATTGAAACAACCAGTTCCAAATTCAATGGCGCATTTTCTTTAATATAAGTCTTTAAATCGGTCCCTTTGACATATTCCATTACGATATACTGTTGGTCTTGCTCTTCGTCAACATCATATATTTCAACAATATTATGATGGAGTAATTGACTGGCAGACATGGCTTCACGTTGGAATCGACGAATGGCATCTTGATTGTCTTGGAAGTCAAATCGCAAGACTTTGACGGCTACATCACGATCCAAGATCAAATCATGAGCTAAGAACACATTCGCCATACCGCCTTGACCAATTGTATTGGTAATCTGGTAGCGACCAGATAATTTTTCTCCAATTTCCATTATTCAGCAACCTCCTCAATCTCATCAAGAGTTAAATCAGTTACTAAGACAACGGTGATATTATCTGCCCCGCCGGCTTCATTCGCCGCATCAATTAACAATTGACCAAAGTCACCTTGCTTTCGTGATTGGGCAAAATACTGAATCAAGTCTTCCTCTGAGACCATATTGGTTAATCCATCTGAACATAACATCAAAATTTCAATTTGATCAAGTGAAATCCAATTGAATTCAGCTTCAACTTCATCAGTTCCACCAATTGAACGGGTCACAACATTACGGCGTGGATGATTGACCCCTTCTTCAGGTGTTATTTCTCCCGTCTTGATCAATTCGTTAACCAAAGAATGATCCTCAGTAATTTGGCGCAAATGGCCATCATGATAGACATAAGCCCGGCTATCGCCAACATGACCAATCAAAACTTGATTATCAACTTTAATAGCAACGACTAAAGTCGTTCCCATACCTTCTAAGCTAGCTTTTTCAAGTGATTTTTCATAAATAAAATGGTTAACTTCGACAATAGTTTGGTTCAACCAATTTTGTAAGGTCTCAGCAGTCATTGCCTCAGTAAGAGATGTGAACTTTTGACCAATAAATTCAGTCGTCAATTTGCTTGCTACGTCGCCTGCTTGGTGGCCACCAACTCCATCACATAATACAAAAATAGTTTGCTGGAACTGATTAGTAAAGTAATCAGCATAATCTTGATTGGTTGTTCGCCGTTTACCAATACTAGAATGGATTTTAATCTTCATGCTTTCACCTCAATAAGGGTTCATTTTTCTTTGATTAATCGACAGATAAAGAATCCATCGGTGTGATATTGATGAGGCCACATTCGAATCTGACCCTCTTCATTTAAACAACCCTTGGGGAGAATTTCCTCTTGTGTGATCGGTTCAATATTAAATTCAGGCTCTTCCTTTACAAAGTTAGCAATTAATTCTTCATTTTCTTCGCGAGTCAGAGTACAAGTTGAATAGATAATGCGTCCGCCCGGTTTTACAAATTGGGCTAGGTGACGCAATAAATCTTTTTGGATCGCAACTAAGGCTAAAACATCCTCATAGGATTTTTGATATTTTATTTCTGGTTTACGCCGCATCAAGCCTAATCCTGAACATGGCGCATCTATGTATATAATATCATAAAACACACCAGGCTGCGGCATAAATTTCCGCGCATCAATGGCTTGAAAGCTAAATTTATCCGCTAAAGATAATCGTTCTGCATGCTCTTTAACTTTTTGTAATTTCGCTGCTGAGAGATCTAAGGCTGTCACATAACCTTGAGAGTTTAGTAAAGAAGCAATATGGGTTGCCTTACCTCCTGGCGCTGAACAAGCATCAAGAATCTGTTCATCTCCTTGAATTTTCCCTAGGGGTGCCACCAGCATCGAGGATTCATCTTGGATTGTTAACCAGCCAGCCTCAAAAGCATGACTATTCACGACATTCTGGTTGACACAGCGAATAGCTGATGGAGAGATAGCCCCTTCTTCCACTACAAATCCTTCTAATTCTAAGGATCGTAAAATCGCCTCTTTTGTTGTGTGCCCAGTGTTTAAGCGAGCGGATACGATAGGATTCCACAGAAGACTTTCCAATACGGCCTTGGTTTTTTCGTGGGACTGGTGACAAGCTGTAAAGATTGTCTCAACAATCCATTCTTGGAGGCTATATAAAATAGCATAGCGTTTAATTGGATCATCAATGGCTAAAATATTACGTTGCCCCTGACGTTGGAGCGATCGCAAAACGGCATTTACAAAACCACCCAATTTATCATGGCCATTCCATTTAGCGATGCTCACGGCTTCATTGATAATAGCGTGTTCTGGTATCCGATCTAAATAAAACATCTGATAAGCTGATAGGCGCAACAATGAAGCGACCCAATCTTCCAATTTCTTGCCTCTGATTAAGTCAGCCAAATGATAATCCAATTGTTTCCGATATTGGATCGTTCCATAGACCAGTTGGACCAAGAGACGATTGTCCTGTTCGTTAAGTTCTGATTGATTCATAAAGCGATCAATTAATACATTTGAATATTCTGCTTGATATTCAACCTGATTTATAATTTTTAAAGCTTGCCAACGTACATTGCTAGCTAATTTTTTTGCCGCTATATTTTTTATCTTCATCTTTTCTTCCTTTAATTAGCTTGATCAGTGGCCGAACAAAACCGTTGACCAATCAAGTGCTGGCCTGATTGCGTCTTCAAATAGTCAGACAAGAGGGTTCTTTTTTTACCGCTTTCTTGCCATTCTAGAACAGCATAGAAGCTATCTTGACCACATTGAACAATAAGGGTTTGGTCTTTAATCGCTACAATCGTTCCGGGTAATTGACCCTGTGCGTCACGATAATGTACGGGATGTCCTTGCCAAATTTTTACCCGTTCCTGATTCAAATAGGTATGAGTTGAAGGAAACGGACAAAAAGCACGCACATGCCGATCGACTGCTTGGGCTGATAATTGCCAATTAATTTCTTCTTGTTCCCGCGTAATGACAGGGGCAAAAGACACCTGTTCAGGGTCTTGACTCGTAGCCACGATTTGATTTTCGATAAAGCGCGGAAGGATATCTAACAAGAGCCGTCGGCCTAGTAAGGCTAGTTTGTCAAATAAATCTTGAACATTATCTGTCGCTTGAATTGGGATACTCCGTTGAGCCAACACATCACCGGCATCCATTTCATCGGTCATATACATTATTGAAACTCCTGTTTCACTTTCCCCTTGCCAGATTGCATAATGAATCGGCGCTCCTCCACGATATTTTGGGAGTAAGGAAGCATGGACATTAATCGCTTTACCATCGACTGCGGTTAATAAGCTATTGGGTACAAATTGACCATAGGCAGCCGTAATAATCATATCCGCATCCAAATCAATTAAAGTCTGCAAATCAGGTGATTGACTTAATTTTTCGGGTTGGTAAACCGGGATACCTTTACTTTGCGCCAGAACTTTTACCGGTGGTGGTGTGAGCACCCTTTTACGTCCAACCGGACGATCTGGCTGGGTAACGACTGCTACTACCTGATAGTCGCTTGCCAGTAGACCCTCTAATATTTCAACAGCAAAATAAGGTGTTCCCATAAAGATGATATCCGTCATTGTCATCCTCCTTAAATTATAAATAGCGGTTCGTGGTCTATAGTTAAATAGACGCCTTGTTTAGCCAGCTGTTGTCCTAGTGTCATCAAGTCCAGAATCTCCTCTTTAACAGCCACTTTATCTTTATATTTTAACATGATTTGAAAATAATACTTGTTATTAATTTTAGCTATCGCCGCTTGACTCGGTCCTAGGATAATAAGCCGGCCGGCTTTAGTTTCTATGCTATCACTTAATTTAGCTTTGAGATCATAAATAACACGATGAGCCAGAGCTTGCTTATTAGATGCGACACTGAGTTGAGTCGTAAAGAAATAAGGCGGATAATTGGCCGCGTGTCGCTGCTGCATCTCGCGATAAAAGAATTGCTCATAGTCCTGTGTTTTTGCCAATTGCATGACATAGTGATCTGGATTATAGGTTTGAATAATCACTTCCCCTTTCAAAGCTCCCCGACCTGTTCGTCCTGCGACTTGGGTTAGGAGTTGAAAGGTTTTCTCACTGGCTCTAAAGTCAGGTAGATTAAGAGAAGTATCAGCATTGATCACCCCTACTAAGGTCACTCGTTCAAAGTCTAAACCTTTAGCAATCATCTGCGTTCCTAAGAGAATATCAGCTTCTTGGCGACCAAAGGCTGATAACAAGTGTTCATGTTGCCCTTTACGCCGTGTCGTGTCGACATCCATCCGTAGTATGCGGGCTTGCGGGAAGAATTCAGACAGACTTTCGCTCACCTTCTGCGTTCCTAAACCAAAAGACCGTAGGTGATTCCCCTGACAGTGAGGACATTGGCTCGGAACAGGTGCTTGAAAATCACAGTAGTGACACTTCATCCGCTTATCTGCTTTATGGTAAGTTAAGGAAATATCACAGCGTGGGCACTGTAAGACAGATCCACACTCGCGACACATCATGTAGGATGCATAGCCGCGCCGATTTAAAAGTAAGACGACTTGTTCTTGCCGATCTAGTCGAGTTTGAATCGCCGCTAATAACTGTGGCGAAAAGATAGTTTGCTCTTGATTAGTAGCTACTTGAGTCATGTCCACAATCTCCACCGGTGGCAGAGCTTGCTGATTGACCCGTTGATCTAAGCGAATCAAATGGTAACGACCAACTTGAGCCCGAGCCCGGCTTTCCAATGAAGGTGTCGCTGACCCAAGAATGAGTGGACATGAGTGATAATGACTCCGCCACAAAGCTACTTCGCGTGCATGGTAACGCGGATTATCACTTTGTTTGTAAGTGGTTTCGTGCTCTTCATCCATAATAATTAAGCCTAAATTGGCGACGGGCGCAAAAATAGAAGACCTTGCCCCAACAACTATTTGTGCTTGGCCACGTGCAATTCTTCGCCATTCATCATATTTTTCAGCAGTCGATAGTCCTGAGTGTAGGACCGCCACTCCAGTCTGAAAACGCCCCTTAACTCGGTTGACCATTTGAGGAGTTAGAGCAATTTCAGGCACTAAAAGAATGGCCCCTTTGCCCATTTGCAAAGCTTGGGCCATTAATTGTAAGTAAATTTCTGTTTTGCCTGACCCCGTCACTCCTTCTAATAAAAACGTGTCTTCTCTGGCTTCTTGAACAGCAGGTAAAATACGTTGATAAGCTTCAGACTGAGCATCTTTTAGAGTTTTGATTGGTTGCAAAGGTACCGATTGTCCTTGGAACGGATCGCGATAAACGGCTTGTTCAAAACTTGTTAACCACCCCTTATCAATGGCAGTCATAATGGTTGCGCGACTAACCTGGCTAGCCTCCATTACCTGTTTTTGTGAGGCAGTAAGCGGTAAATTATTTTGACATAACCACTCAAGCAAACGTCGTTGTTGATGACTTCGTGCTGAAAGTTTAGTAAGAAGTTCTTGATATTGGCTAAGAGATAACGTCGTTTTAAGCATTTTAATGACCTTATTACTTGTCTGATCAATCAGTCGATAATCTAAACGAAGAATATCTTGGTCAAGCAATTCTTTAATTTCACCGACACTCAATTGATCCTCTAAATATACCTTGTCAAATTCATTAGCCTGGCCTAGTGCAGGATAACGCTCTTGCCACAAGTTCAGTTTCTGAACCGTAAAAAGAGTCAGATATTTTACTTTCAGCATGTTAGGCAACATGGTCTGTAAGATTGAAATTTGAAAGGCTTGTAAATCCTCCGCTAAAAAAGCACTCAATTCTATTAACTCCTGATTGAGAAAGGATTCATAATCTAACACTTGGCTGATGGGCTTTAGATTACCTGAATAGGTGCTTGTTTGTTCAATCCCAACCACAAAAGCCAGTAATTGACGCGTTCCGAAGGGAACTTTAACCCGAGAACCTAAAGCGATGAGGGATTGCCAAGATTCAGGAACAAGATAATCAAATGGCCGATTTACCTGTGAACTTGGAATATCGACAATAACTTTAACAATCATAGGATCCCTCCTTTAACTTAGCTATATTATAAGCTATTTTAACATGCTTGCGCCTGTATTAAACAAAGAAAAACTCTTTTGAAAATTGAATGCAATCTTCAAAAGAGTCTATTCAGCTTATTCTTCAATCTTTAAAAGGCCATCGGCTACTTCTTCTAAAGCTTTACCAACGGATTTTACAGATTGGTATTTATCTAATTGGTAGTTCTTATTCAACTGCATATCGTGTGAACGTTTGCTAGCTAAAACAATTAAACTGTACTTAGAAGGTACTTTTTCAATCAATTTGTCAATTGATGGATATAACATCATTATTCTTCATCTCCCTTTTGAAAGTAATTATGGATATCAGCATTAATTTGGTCGATGACACGGTCCACTTTTAAATGTTCGCTTAAAATAATGGAATTAATTTTAGCTACAGCTTGTTCAACTTGATCGTTCACCACAACATAATCATAATGTTGCATTAAGTTGATTTCTTCACGAGCCATTTGCATACGCTCGAAGATAATCGCATCATCGTCAGTTCCCCGACCACAAATTCGCGATTCAAGCTCTTGCAAACTAGGAGGCGCAAGAAAAATGAAGATACCCTCTGGCATGGCTTGACGAACTTTTAAAGCACCTTGGACTTCAATTTCAAGGAAAACATCATTACCTTTAGCTAAATTTTCTTCAATTCTTGCAATAGGTGTCCCATAATAATTGCCTACATACTCTGCATACTCTAACAAGGCATCAGTTTCAATTAGCTTCTCAAACTCTTCTCGCGAGACAAAATAATAGTCTTTACCATCAATTTCACCAGGCCGACTTTGCCGAGTTGTAGCTGAGACAGAGTAGACGTAATTAAACGGATTATTTTTAAATATGGCACTGCGAACTGTTCCTTTACCTACGCCTGATGGCCCAGATAGGACAATTAATAATCCTCTCGTTGCTACCATTTTCACTCTCCCTCACTTTATTTCCACTGATTTATATAGGCATTATCTTATCACACTATGGCATATCTTAAAAGTGATATTTAATATTCTAATACTATCTTAATCTAAAACCTTAGTTTAATTCCAATTCATTTTTCAATTGACTCTTGATCATATTCAATGATGATTCATCAATCAATTCAACTGAACCCGCTTCATTATTAGCCGTCGTTCCTTGTAATTGATAGGTCTCTAAATTATTAAGAGCCGAACGATAATTTTGGGCCATAGCCACAATTTCATCGAATGACATATCGGTAGTCACATTACCTTCTAAAGATTCTAAAACACCTTTATAACTTACTAAGGATTCAATATCAGAGGCTGATTTAAGGATGGCTTTAATTAATTCACGTTGTCGTTCTTGACGTCCATAGTCGCCACCAGTGTCATAACGGTTACGAGAATAAGCTAAGGCCATCGGTCCATCCATTCTCGTTTCTTGTCCGGCAACGAAACTATATTGATCTTGAGTAAATGATTCTGGTGGAATAACAGTTATCCCACCTACTGCATCAACAATTTGTTCAAATCCTTGCATATTAACACAAACTGTATAGTCAATCGGCACGTCAATTAATTCCTGAATGGTATTAACCGCCATAGAAGTGCCTCCGTAGGCATAAGCGGCATTAATTTTCTCAGTCGTTCCATGTCCAGCAATTTCAGTATACGTATCACGTGGAATCGATGTTAAGGTCGTACGATTCGTATTCGGATTGACCGTAGCGATCACAATCGTGTCTGACCGTCCTTGTTCTACGCGTCCTAGCTCACCCGTATCAATTCCTAATAATAAAACAGTAAACGGTTCTTTCCCCTTCTTAACGTCGACTTGCTTACCACGCAAATTCACTTGATCAGCAGAACGATCCATATGAAGGGAGTCAGTAATGGTCCGTTGTGCATCATTGAATACTAAATAGGCAAAGGCTCCCCCTGCCATTAAAAGCAAGATAAGTGGAACCAATATAAAGAAAAGACAGCCGCGCTTTTTTTTCTTACGGCGCTTATGTTTTTTCTTAGCTGGTTGCTCATCATATTCAACATATTCTGCTTCACGGAAAACGGGCTCTTGAATTGGAGCTGATTCCATTCGTTCTCTCTTAGATTTATTTTTGCCGAATTTTTCTCTGCGCGTCATGCGTGGAGTTTCGTTTTCAGTCACACTGATTCCCCCTATGTTTCATTAGAAAAAAGTTAATAATATATAAATAATACATTCTATATAATAGCAAATATTAACTCTAAACAGCAAGCTAATATCACAAAAGTCTTGATTCCTTCAAATATACACACATTAAAATAGAAAGGCGCACTAAACTAAAGCAAAACCTGTCACAAAAAAATCCGCAACCTGATTTCAGACTGACCTTTACCCAAAATATAATGAGATATAGGACGGATTCACTGGACAAAGTCACGACAATCAAGTAAATCCTTTTCATCAATCAAGTTACGGCATCTTTTAATTTGTTCGAAACTAGAAAATTGAACTATGTTTTAGCAAATAAGAAGTAGCGACTAGGCGCCACCCATATCTTTAACTTTCATTATTCGAATGACACTCGCCCGTTCGGCTTCTTCTAATTTCATTTCAATATAGTAAATGGTTTCTTCTAATTGTGGAATGATGCGATATTCTAATCCGTTCACCCGTCGACGGGTTTTTTCGATTTCATCAGCAAGTAACTGGCAAGTTTTTTCGATTTCCGCTAGGCGCAACATGTCGGCTAAAGCACCTTCATAAGCTTGAATCGATTGGTCCATCCTGCTATTGGAACTTAGATAAGAATAGGGAATTTCTGAGCCCGCATTATACTCGGTGATTTCGGTATGCATCTTAGGGACTCTTACTGACATTATATTGTCTACTCGAATACGTAAATCAACTTGCTTTGATGGAACAGCAAAGAGTTCCTGCACCATCGCATCATTTTCTGTTGATTTAGCTAAGACAAATTGTTGCATCCCCGCTACCAAATGATCTTCAACTTGCTTACGTAAATTATTATTTTCCCGGATTAAGGCGATAAATTGGCGCATCAATTCATCTTGTTTATCCTTAAGTAATTTGTGACCCCGAGTCGCAGTTGTCAAGCGCGCTTTAAGGTTGCTCAACTCCATCCGCGTCGGTTTAACGTTTAGACGAGTCATGCTTATCCCTCCTTATTAGGGAGATATTCATTGATCATGTCATCTTTAATCCGTTTTAATTCAGTCCGTGGCAAGATATTCAAGAGCTCCCAACCTAAGTCAAGCGTTTCTTGAATAGTACGGTTGGTATAGAAACCTTGGTTAATATACTCTTCCTCGAAACGATTGGTAAATTCTAAGTAAAGTTTATCGGTATCCGATAAAGCCGATTCACCGAGTACGACCGCTAATTCTTTAGCTTGTTTACCTTGCGCATAGGCCGCAAACAATTGGTTCATGGTTGGGGCATGGTCTTTCCGCGTCTTACCTTCACCAGAACCTTTATCCTTCAACCGGGATAAGGACGGCAACACATTAATCGGTGGACGATAACCTGAATTATACAACTCACGAGATAGAATAATTTGACCTTCGGTAATATAGCCGGTTAAGTCGGGAATTGGATGAGTAATATCGTCTTCTGGCATCGTTAAAATTGGAATTTGGGTGACTGATCCCGTCTTACCAATTAAACGCCCTGCCCGTTCATAAATCGTCGATAAGTTAGTGTAGAGGTAACCCGGATAACCCCGGCGTCCTGGCACTTCACGACGAGCAGCAGATACTTCCCGTAAAGCTTCACAATAGTTAGTCATGTCCGTCATAATAACTAAGACATGCATACCTTTTTCATAAGCTAAGTATTCAGCTGTTGTTAAAGCAATCTTAGGTGTCGCAATCCGTTCGATAGCTGGATCGTTAGCTAAGTTAATGAATAAAACGGACCGATCAATAGCTCCAGATTGTTTCAAATCATTCATAAAGAATTCAGCTTCTTCGAAAGTGATTCCCATAGCTGCGAAGACAACCGCGAACTTCTCATCCGAATTCAATACGGTCGCTTGACGAGCAATTTGCGCCGCTAATTCCTTGTGTGGTAAACCAGAACCAGAAAAAATCGGTAATTTTTGTCCACGAACTAAGGTATTGAGATGGTCAATAGCAGAGATTCCCGTCTGAATGAATTCATCCGGATAGTCCCTTGCCACGGGATTAATCGGCTGCCCATCGACATCTAAATATTTTTGGGCAATGATTTCCGGTCCTCCGTCTATTACTTTACCCATTCCATTAAAGATACGGCCAACCATATCTTCAGATACAGCAAGTTGAAGAGGACGACCTGTAAAGCGAACTTTGGTCTTTTCAAGGTTAATTCCTGAAGACCCTTCAAACAATTGAACCATAGCCCGGTCTTCTTGAACCTCTAAAACCTGACCTTGACGCACTTGACCATCGTGCATTTGAATTTCAACTAATTCGTTATATTGAACGCCCTCAACGTCTTCAACCATCATTAAGGGACCCACTACTTCACCAACGGTTCGATACTCTTTAATGACTGCCATGTGCTTCACCCCCATTGGCTAAAACAGTTTTCATTTGTTGATCAATTTGGCCATACAAGTCTTTGATTTGGCTTAAATTTTCTTCAGCAACGAACTTACTCCGGGCAATCTTATCGCGGAGTTCCACAGTGCCGTCAATGATTTCATTATAGTAAGCACCTAACTTAAGAGCTTCCATCGCTTGTTCTTCAAAATGTAAAATATTATTTAACATAGCTACTTGCTTAGTAAATGACGTATAAGTGTCCACTTCATCGAAAGCATTCTGTTGTAAGTAATCCTCACGGATCATCTTAGCCGCATTCATCGTCACCCGATCACGATCAGATAAAGAGTCAATACCGACTAAACGAACAATTTCGTCTAGTTCACTTTCTTTTTGCAGAATATTCATCGCACGAATCACTTTATCTGCCCATTCAATTTTTTCTTGTTGATTAATATATTGACCCACTTCATCCGAATATAGGGAATAAGAAGATAGCCAGTTAATCGATGGGAAGTGACGTTTTTGAGCAAGTTGAGCATCTAAGCCCCAGAAAACTTTAACAATACGTAAGGTATTTTGAGTAACAGGTTCTGAAGTATCTCCACCTGGCGGTGATACAGCCCCAATTGCCGTAATGGTCCCTTCTAAGCCTTCGCTACCTAATACTTCAACTCGACCTGACCGTTCATAATATTCTGCAATACGCGAACCTAAATAAGCTGGATAACCTTCATCACCCGGCATTTCTTCTAAACGACCCGACATTTCCCGCAAAGCCTCAGCCCAACGAGAAGTCGAATCCGCCATAATGGCCACTGAGTAGCCCATGTCACGGAAGTACTCAGCAATCGTAATCCCTGTATAAATCGACGCTTCCCGAGCAGCTACTGGCATATTAGATGTATTAGCGATTAACACCGTTCGTTCCATAATCGATTGGCCCGTATTCGGATCAATTAATTCAGGAAATTCATTCAGAACGTCGGTCATTTCGTTACCCCGTTCACCACAACCAACATAGACTACAATATCCACATTGGCAAACTTGGCGATTTGGTGTTGAACCACGGTTTTACCTGCACCGAAAGGTCCTGGTACAGCTGCTGCTCCCCCTTTAGTTACTGGGAAGAAGGTATCAATAACTCGTTGACCAGTTACTAGTGGTTCTTGAGGTGCTAATTTACGTTTAAATGGTCGTCCTTTACGAACAGGCCATAATTGCATTAACTTTCCTTGATAAACCTGGCCATCTTCAAGTTCTAACTCATAGGCTACCGCATCTACGGTAAAGTTTCCCGATTCAATTTTGGTTAATTTACCTTCAACGCCATTAGGAACCATAATCCGGTGCTCAACCACTGATGTTTCTTGCACCACTCCGACCACATCGCCGGTAGTAACCCAATCCCCAACTTGTTTACGAGCTTCGAAAGCCCACTCTTTTTGTCGATCAAGGACATCGACATTGGTCCCCCGAACTAAGAAATCACTCTGGGTAGCTGTCTTAAAGGTATCCAACGGCCGTTGAATTCCATCAAACATTTGCGAAATAATACCCGGTCCTAGTTCAACAGATAAAGGATGTCCTGTTGTTACGACAGGTTCTCCTGGTGCAATTCCTGATGTTTCTTCATAAACTTGAATGGAGGCCTTGTCTTGACGCATCTCGATGATTTCCCCAATCAGACCCAAATGGCCAACATGACAAATGTCTTGAATATTAGCCTCTTGCATACCAGATGCTACTACAAGGGGACCCGATACTTTAATAATTTTACCTTGACTCAATCCATTCCCTCCTTATCTTATAAAATATTTTGTCCAACCGCTTTTTCGACATTATCTTGCACGCGCTGTAAGCCTATCCCTAGGGATCCATGATGCGTCGGAATCAAGATTAAAGCCGGTGTTGGAACCGTATCATAATAGGCAATCGTTTCAGGTATTAATTGGGCATAATCTTCAGTCAAATAGATTATGCCATAGTCTTCTTTGGCTAGGCGATCAATGGTCGTCCGCGCTTCTTGGCCCGTCGTAACCGGATGAATCTGTAGGCCAACCAAACGGAATGGCAAGATAGCATCGCGATTGCCGACCACGCCTATTTTAAGCTCATGATTCGCCATAAACAGGTTTCATCCTTTCTATTAATTGGTCTTGACTTAAACTATTGGCCTTGCCGGTTAAAATCAAACGTAAATTGCTGACTTCCATCTCTTTACCATAAAGATAGCGTAAAAGCGGCATAGGCCCCATGCTATCGAGTTTAGAACGGTCCAACAAGGCTTGCAAGAAGCGATCACGAACTCGTTCTAGTTCACTAGCCGTTACAGTTGCTTGTTTCATTCGATTAATCGACTCATCAAATTGATGGCCAAAATCAATCAAGTTCATTGGACTAAACCAAGTGGCTAACAGATCATCTTGAACAAAACGGTTTAAGTCGGCCATCTCTTGTTGAGAACTATTTGACATCACTTTGTAGGTAAAAGAATTAGGTTTACCTTGTTCATTTGCGCGTTTGGCAGCAATGATATTATAAAAGTCAATCATGGCATTGACTAATTCACTAATAGGCGGATGGTCTATTGCCTGTTCAATCTTTCTTAAATGATGGAAATAAGCGTAATCCATTCCTAAATCAATGGCTTTTAGATCTCGATATTCTTGGTAATCCCGCCAAGCATCCTGAACTTCATCAACGAGAATTGGATCACAAGCTGATGATTGTAAAGACGAGACTAAATAGGTTAAATCTGCCATGTCATATGCTCCAATTGGAATGAGCAACGAAGACAAATCGAAATCAGTTGCCCGAGCTTTCAATAAGCATTTCAAATTATGGTAGGTGTATTTTAAAGCGAAAATATCCACTACCCTCTTATCAGGTGCCTCTTGATAAGCAAATTGATATTCTTGGGCTAATGCCGTCATTAAAGCTTTTTCAATTTGGTCGGGTTTACTTAAATCAGCCGCTGAAATATGATAGTTTGAATTAGCTAGTTGCAAGGATAATGTCTCATTGTCGCTCGCTGCTAACATCTGCTTCAACTGTTCACCCGTTAAGAAAGTTCGTTCTCTGACGCTAATTGAGGTGTTTACCTGTGAAAATTCACTAGCGTTCATATTCGTCCCCTCCTTTAGGCTTCTTCAAATACTTGATTGGCTAATTTCAAGCTTGTATCTTGTCGTGTATCATTAATTAAACTTTGATATAGATAGTTGTACTCGACTTTACCATCACTTAAGACAAATCCGGCTTGACCTTTAATCGGTTCCGGATTCACGCTTAAATGTGGATATCGACTTAAATCTATGTCAGTAAAGGCATCTTTTGTCTGCTCACCTAGGATTAAATCTAGGGGCTGATCTTTATATTGAGATATCACACGCTCAAAGAAGGCTATATGTTCTGAAGAACTCCACTCAGTCATCATCGTTAAAGCGCCCTCGAACAATTGGTTCAAGACTTCTTGTTTGCTTTTTAGCGAAGATTGACGCTCTTGATTCTTTAATTGTTGAAGTTGACGTTGATGTTGATTAGTGACTTCATTCAATTGATGTTGACGCCGATTAGCCCGTTCAGCAAGTAAGTCATGCTCTTGTTGTTGGAAAGCAAGTTCATGTTCTTTGACAGCTGCTGCTAATTTAGCTTGGCCTTGCTCACGAGCTTGCGCTAAAAGAGTTTCTTTTAAGGCATTTAAATCGCTCATGCTTACTGGTCCTTTCTATTTAATGGCTGCTTGTAACATGAAGGAAATAACAAAGGCTAAGATAGCGTAGGTTTCAACCATGGCTGCTAAGATAATCCCTTTGGTATTATGCTCTGGGCGTTTAGCCAAGATTTGTAAACCTGATAAGGCTACTTGACCTTGATATTTAGCTGACCACAAACCAACAAAACCAACTGGTAATGCAGCAAATAAGCACGCTAAGCCGTTATTTACTGTCATTTCAGGAGTAATTTTTAAGAATAATAAGAAACCAATTACGAAACCATATAAACCTTGCGTACCAGGTAGAAGTTGTAAGATTAAGGCTTGGGCGAATTTATCGGGTTCTTCTTTCAAGAGCGAAGCGGCTCCTTGTCCGACAATTCCTACACCCATAGCTGAACCGATTCCTGAAAAAGTCACAGCTACAGCAACACCTAACAAACCAAAGAATGCACCACCAAATTGTGAAAAATATCCTGCTAATTGTTCCATATTTTTATTCCTCCATCGCTTTATTTTGAATGACATTAATATATTTATCTGATGATCGAAGCGGAGAAAAGGCATGTCCGCCTCCTTCATAGAATTTACCAAAGAATTCGACAAACATTAACCGAGCTCCATGAACATAACCTGACAAGATTGATAGGAAGATGTTCAAGAGATGTAAAATAATAAAAAGAATAATCCCAAGAGTCAAACGTGGAATGGGCGGCAAGAATTGAATAATCATATTAAAGGCTGCCCCAATCGATCCACCGGATAAGCCTAAAGCCATCAATCGCGTATAGGATACAATATCCCCTACGTAGGAACTAATTCCATAAAGACTATATAAACCTGTCCCCAAGCCGATAGGTCCTTTTGCTTGAATCACTGACGCAATCAAGATGCCAATCGCATTTAAAATAGCTAACCATTTACCGATTGGACCCATAAAGCCATACTGTGGGAATTGCTTAGCTAACACTAATAAGAGAAGGCCTACAAGGATAAAAATCCAAGAGAACCCATCTAAATAGGCGGGAACATAGTCTTTGTGTTTTACTTTTTGGTAACCGTTCAGGAAGAGCCCTGTCAAGATTTGAATAAAACCGAAGGTAACCGAAAGGACTAGGACCGTTGTGACGTCTTTACTTGGGTCAATTAATTGAACCGGTAGCACTGTCCCAAAGAAGGAGCCATAAATTAAACCCCAAACCATAGTCGAAACACCTAAAATAGCAAAGAATCGAGCATATTTTTTAGCCTTAGCATCTAATTTAAAAAGCTTCAGAGCCAAGAGCGGTAAAAGAGTCATTAGAATACCATACCCTAAATCCGCCACCATCATCCCAAAGAAAGTAATGTAAAAAGGAGTTAAAAACGGCGTTGGATCTAATTCAGAATATTTAGGTAAGGCATACATTTCTGTCACCAATTCAAACGGTTCCACTAAAGGATGATTCTTCAATTTAATAGGAACTTGATCAGTCTGACTCTCTTCAACGGGAGTCAAACGAATAGTCACGGCTTCCTTAAATTGAGCTTGAATCGATTGGACAAAGGTTTGGCTTTCTGATTCTTCTATCCATCCTTCAACAGCTACTAGATGTTGAGTCCGCCCCACCATTTGTTTGACACTTTGGCGTGAGTATAAGTTGGTAACATACTCCACTTGCAATTTAAGTGCTTGCAAATCTTGTTGGGCTGCTTGTAATTGTCCCTCAATTTGTTTGACCTCTGCTTTAAGATCTTGACTACGTTGATCAATTTCTTTGACGCGTTGAGCAGGCAATATCGGTAAATCATACTTAAATAGCTCAAATTCATGATCTTGCAATTCTTTGAGCAAAGCATCGCTTTGACCGCCTCTAAAGAAAACAACTAAGCCATACTCTTTATCATCAACATAGATAACCTTGTGATCGAGGTCAGGATGTTCCTTAATGAATTTAATATAAGGATCCTCTTGCGTAGAAGGAACTTTACCAATCACAGCTTGAATATGTTTAAAATTCTTCAAGGCTTGAGGCGTCACATCAAGCGTCCGCCATTTTACTAAAATATCACGCTCTTCTTGCAAATGAACCTTCTCTTCAGCAAGATTTTGTAATTGTTTAGTGAGTTGATTGGCCTTTTCAACAATCGGCTCTTCATCGTAACTTAAACCATGGGCTTCAATTTGATCAAAGGAATAATCAGGCTTTCCTTGTTTTAGTTGTTGCCACATACTTGGTTTGGGTACATAGGCTTCGAATTGTTGAATAGCACTTTCAAGGCGACTCTGACGTTTAAGCAGATAATGCAAAGCCTCCTCATCAGTCAGTTCAATACCTTGGCGGTCATCTTTTTGCTTAATCCGTGGTTCTGCCAGAGTTTGATCTATGGCTTGCCATTCATCTTCTTGGGCCAAGTTCATCACTTGGACCCGTTCTAAGACTTGCACGGCTTTAAGCAGGGCTTCAAGATGGTCTTTAGGCGCAATCATGGTCACTTTCATCATCGGACTAATTGCCATATTTCTCTACCACCTCTTCCACTATTTGACGTATCAAATCTGCTTTGCGATCTGTTAAGGCCGCATCAATCTTTGCTTGATTGTCTGCGATGGTTTGATCCACCTTCATTTGCAAGTCCTGACGTTCTTGCTGATAGTTCACTTCTAAGTTTGCTACTTGCACTTGCGTTTCTTGATCATATTGGTCAGCGACCTTGGTCAATTTCTCTTGAATTGATGCTTGCGATGCTGCAATCTGTTGATCGTAATCTTGCAAAATGTGATTAACTTCTTCTTCAATTAATTGCATCTCATCTAATGTTGTATTGGCCATCGTTTCAACACCTCCTTGCAAATCAAAGTACTCCTTCAGTATAACAAAGTATGCCCTTTTCCAACAGTCAAACCCCTTGTTATTTTCAGTAGAAAGGAGTAAAGCTGACTAGCTTTTTAAATTAAATATTTAAAATAAATTATATACCTTTATATTCCCCATTCAATAATTTTCTGCAATATTCTAATAAATAAACTAGGTAAATTTAGCATAATGAAAAGGTTTGCTAAATTTTAAGTGATTTTTCTCTCATATTATGATAAATTGATTATAAATAACTGAAAATAATGAATGGAGGATCCTTCCATGGACAAATATCGTTTAGAGAATTACATAAATTTAACTAAATTTCTCGGTGCAACCTTGGGACCCAATTATGAGATTATTCTCCATATTTTAGAAGGCAACGAGTCTCATATTGCTTCCATCGTTAATAATCATATCAGTGGCCGGACGACGGATTCTCCACTCACCGGTTTCGCTTTAGAATTAATGCGTAACAAAGCTTATTACGACAATGACTATATTGCGAACTATAAAGCCAAGGTAAAAGGACACGATGCTATTTTAGGATCTACCTTTTACTTAAAAGATGAAGAAGGCAACTTAGAAGGAATGCTTTGTATTAACAATGACTATTCAAAATATCAGCAACTTTCTAAAGACATCATGAACTTAATTAATTCTCAAGCTCCAGTGACAAGTAGCGGACCAGGTGAAATTCCTCAATTCCATACTGAAGGTCAAGCGGAAGGCGAAGAAGAGTTTGTTGAAATTTTATCGAATAGTATGAAAGATATTATCGGCGAAGTAATCGATCCCGATATTCTTGAAGGAACCCTTAGTTTAAGCCAAGAAGCTAAAATAGATATCGTTGAAAAACTAGAACGTAAAGGTATCTTCCAATTAAAAGGGGCCGTATCCCAAGTAGCCGAAATGTTAAACGTATCTGAACCAAGTATCTACCGTTACTTAAAGATTGTTAATAAACGAAACAAATAAAATTTATCCAATTCAAATCAAATTTTTATTTACGCAGTTTCTTTGCCCTAGCTTATGCTAGGGCTTTTTTGTGCTTATCAAAAAAATTTGAATTCACTTGTTGACAAACGGAACATTTGTTCGTATACTATAAACACAAACAGATGTTCGCCTGTAATAATATATACTCATTATATAAAGGAGCTTGATCATATGGAATTGCCTGTTAACTTTTCTTCCTCTAATCGCCTTGTCAAACATATTCATCATGCCTTCAAACCCTTCTTTCAAGAGGAGGAAGAAAGTAAAGTTCAACGCTTCATCATGCCCCTTCATCAAGTTGAGCAAAAACTTCATCACCACTATGTTTCTCAAAAGCCTTTAAAAATTTGTTTTGAATTCTATGAAGATGATAATCAGATTCAACAATCTCATCGGCTTGTCACCGTCGTTTCTACTGTTCAAGCTGATCGACGCATTGCGGTAAAAGAGCTAGACTCTAACCGCCATTATTTACTTTTGTTAGACCAAATACTAAGTGTATCTGCCAATATTGCTTAGTATCTAAAAAGAATAGCCAACCCGTCCTATCCGGGTTGGCTATTCTTTTTTAATCATTTAATAAAGAAGACGTTTCACGTCGTGATAAGTATTTACTGCGTTTAGGTATTAATAAACTCGCTTTAGCTTTAGCCATCATACATAAGATTAGCGTCCCTATAACAAAAGACAGACCCATCTGGATCCATAAATTAGGATCTGACCAATTGAAGGCTTCCGTTTGAGCGAGTGATAAGCGGCTAATGGGGCCTTTAACTACTCCTGCTAAAAGACTTGCCAAGAACGAACCTGTTCCGATATTCAAGAATGTGGATGAATAACGACGGTTATTCAGCGTCTTTTGCGTATATTTAGCAAAGAGACCTGCCACTCCCGCCAACATGAGCGGAAGGATGGTGCTAATCACCCAAATTTGCCAATGAGTGGCCTGTCCTTGAAATAACCCTACCACTAGACCCGATAGTCCTCCTAGGAAGACACCAGTAGCCCAACCATGGCGGAGGGCCACCCAGATAACGGGTAGAATAGAAATTAACCCTAGATAATTGGACACGTGCTTATCAGCAAGTTGAGTCACATATGACAGTATCACTACACAGAAAAGACTTATTACAATATCAATCATCAAACGTTTGCTTCTAGCATTCATCGACATTCCTCCTATTGTTCTTGGGGTTTGTAGTTAGAAGCCTCCATGATAATCGGCAATACTACAGGACGTCGTTTGGTTTCTTTGAACAAATATTTTCCAATCTGTTCACGTAAATCAGCTTTTAGTTCAGACCAATCAAAGGCATCACTCGCCAAATGTTTTTCAAGAACTTCTAAGGTCATGTCCGAGCAAGCTTCAATTAAGTCAGTCGAAGCTTTCATATAAACAAAACCACGTGATGTAATTTGCGGTCCCACTAAGACGGTCTTTAAACGACGTGAAATCGTTGCGACCACCACGAAAATACCATCTTCACTTAAGATGCGGCGATCACGTAAAACAACATTACCGATATCACCCACACCAATACCATCAACAAGCACATTGCCGGCAACAACTTTATTAGTCATCGTCATTTGACCTTTATGATAATCAATCACATCACCTAAGGCTGGTAAAAAGATCTGATCCGCTTGGTAGCCCACTTGACTAGCTAATTCAGCATGGGCTGCTAGCATACGATATTCCCCATTGACAGGAATAAAGTATTTAGGCTTCATAAAGTTCAGCATTAATTTCAAATCATGAGGCGTTCCGTGACCCGATGTTTTATAGTTATCGGTAATGGTTTGAACCGAAGCCCCTACCCGATAAATCATATCCTTAGTGCGGGCCATGGTTGTTTCCATGGCAATCGATGGAGTAGAAGCAAAGAGAACCAAGTCCCCTTCTTTCAAAGCTACTTGTGGATGACGGTTAGTCGCCATCAATTGTAAACTCTTAATCGGTTCACCAGTATTACCTGTCTCTAAAACGATGACTTTATCATCTGCCATTGTCTTCAATTTGGCAATATCGCCAATGACATTCTTACTAGGTATGCGAATCTTATCAAGTTTGATGGCCGTGTCAACAATATCATATAGCTCTTCACCAGCGATAAAAATAGTTCGACCAGAAGCATGAGCTGCATCAAGGACTTGTTGGATACGAATAATATTTGAACCCACACAAGCTACAATAATTCGGCCTTCTGCATTACGGAATATTTCAGTCATATCTTCGGAAATCTTCAAGTCACTCACATTTTCTACGGGACTTTCCGCTTCAGCAGAATCACTTAATAATGCTAAGACACCCGCTTCACCAATATCGGTTAAACGACCAAAATCCGTTTGATATAAATCATTGGAACTTGGATCAAACTTAAAGTCACCTGTATAGACGATGGCTCCTTTACTGGTATTCAAAACAATACCGACGGAATCAGGAATGGTATGGGTCGTTTTGAAGAAACTTACCGTAACATTATCAAACTCAATTTCAGTTTCTTCATCAATTTTGTAGAAATTCTCTAAGCGGTCTTCCAAGCCTTGTGACTTAGCCGAGATACTAGCTAATTGAATGGTCAATTCTGTACCAAAAACGGGTACATCTACTAACTCTAACAAATAAGGTAAAGCTCCGACTGCATCTGCATGTCCATGGGTTAAGAAAATACCCACTACTCGCTCAGCATTCTCTTCTAAATAAGAAAAATCAGGAATGACAACATCAATACCTAATAATTCATCTTCGGGAAAGACTAAACCACAATCCAAAACAAAGATTGACTCATCAACCTCTACTACAAACAAATTTTTGCCGTTTTCACGGACACCCCCTAAAGGGATAATCTTTATATCAGTCATTTTACACCTCAATTTAATCTCTTGTCGCTTGATATCGACATATTCTCTGATATTATAGCATAGTTTCCCTCTAATAAAAAACCAGAGTTCTTCGTCCTTGTCCTAGTTTAAGCTTAAACCATTAATACAATAAAGTAATCATTTTCAGGTTACTGAAAGATTCTTTGCGGGCCATTTCTAACAACAAAGACCGTTTTGCTTTTGCAAAACGGTCTTTCTACACTTAGACACTTATCGTTCAATCTTAAGCTTGTTCTTTTTCAATAAGAGCTTTGCGTGATAAGTTAATCCGCCCTTGTTTGTCAATCTCAATCACTTTGACTTGGACTTTATCGCCTAATTTCAGAACATCTTCCACCTGGTTAACCCGGCGGTGTTCCAACTCAGAAATATGCACTAGGCCATCTTTACCTGGTAAAATTTCTACGAACGCGCCAAATTTTTCAATTCGTTTCACAACGCCTTCATATACTTCGCCAACCTTAGCTTCTTTAACTAAAGCTTCAATCATCGCTTTGGCTTTGTCAATCATGACTTGATCTGTTGAAGCGATGCTTACGATACCTGTTTGGTCAATGTCAATCTTCACACCTGTTTGGTCAATGATTGAGTTGATAGTTTCCCCACCACGGCCAATGACTACTTTGATTTTCTCTGGATCAATCATAATAAGGTCGATTTTCGGTGCATATGGGCTTAACTCTTTGCGAGGTTCAGGTAAGACATCGGTAATGACTTTAAGGATTTCAAGACGTGCTTTTTGCGCTTGATCCAAAGCTTCAGTCAAGATAGCTTCCGTAATTCCTTGAATCTTAATGTCCATTTGTAAAGCCGTAATCCCTTCAGTGGTCCCCGCTACTTTAAAGTCCATATCCCCTAGATGGTCTTCTAGACCTTGAATATCGGTTAATACAGTATAGTCTAGGCCTTCCATCACTAAGCCCATAGCGATACCGGCTACAGGAGCCTTAATTGGCACACCTGCATCCATCAAGGCCAAAGTTCCTGCACAGATAGAAGCTTGCGAAGACGAACCATTCGATTCCAAAACTTCGGAAACTAAACGAATCATATATGGGAAATCTTCTGGAGATGGAATAACTTGTTTTAAAGCCCGTTCGCCAAGCGCTCCATGACCAATCTCACGGCGACCTGGACTTCCTACCCGTCCAGTTTCACCAACAGAGAAGTTAGGGAAATTGTAATGATGAATAAAGCGTTTCTTGTCTTCGCTACCTAAGCCATCAATCACTTGATATTCGCCTAAAGGAGCTAAAGTTGCTGCGGTCAAGGCTTGGGTTTGTCCACGAGTGAATAAACCAGAACCATGAACCCGTGGAAGTAAACCAGCCTCCGCATCTAATGGCCGAATCTCATCGATTTTACGACCATCAGGACGCACACGTTCCTTGGTAATTAAACGACGGACTTCATCTTTCTCTAAATCATGTAAAGCTGCTGAAACATCTTTAAGGAAAGCTTCTTTCTCTGCTTCATCTTGGAATTTTTCTTCAAAGTAGGTCATCGCTTCAGCCATCACTTCTTCAACCGCCGCTTCACGAGCCTTTTTCTCAACTGTTTGAATAGCTGTTACCATCTTCATCTTGTATAGTTCTTGCACTTGAGCTTGAATTTCAGGACGGATGGCAGCAATGGTTAATTCGAATTTTTCTTTACCGACGGCAGCAACTACTTCGTTTTGGAATGCCACTAATTCTTTAATCGCTTCATGCCCAAATAATAAAGCTTCCAACATATCTTTTTCAGACACTTCTTTAGCCGAAGACTCAACCATGTTGATGGCTGTTGCCGTACCCGCTACAGTTAATTCAATATCGGTTAACTCCATTTGTTCTTCGCTCGGGTTGATGATTAACTGACCATCCACACGACCCACATTTACACCTGCAACTGGACCATCAAAAGGAATATCTGAAACGGCTAAAGCCAATGAAGCCCCTAACATAGCTGCCATTTCAGGTGAATTATTAGGATCAACCGAAAGAACCGTATTGGTTACTTGAATTTCATTTCGAACTCCCTCAGGGAACATCGGACGTAATGGTCGGTCAATTAAACGGCTAGTTAATGTCGCATTCTCAGACGGACGCCCTTCTCGCTTAATAAAACCACCAGGAACTTTTCCTACCGCGTACATTTTCTCTACATAATGCACTGTTAACGGGAAGAAATCACCTGTTGTTGGATTTTTTGAGGCAACAGCAGCTGATAATACAACGGTATCCCCATAACGTACCAAGACCGCACCATTGGCTTGCTTAGCTAATTGGCCAATCTCAACTGATAAAGGACGACCACCTAAAGTCGTCGAAAAAACTTGCTTACTTGACATAAAAACGCTCCTTTTATCATTAAATTCACGGAGTACTACTAAACAAATATCAACCAACAAAGTGATAACGTGCGGTTAGCTTCGAATCACTTCTCCAAAAGACGTAAAGCAAGCAAACGCTTGGTGCGTACTTTTGGAAAGTGGAGGTTGAAGCTGCACGTTAGAACTGGACTCCAAACAAAGTGAGGAAGCTCGTTCTTATTCTTGGCTCATACTTGTATAGTAGCAGTCTCCTTACCCTATCATACCACAAAAAAATAAGGATGGCAGTCTGCCATCCTTAATTGACGGAATTAACGACGTAAACCTAAACGTTGAATTAATTCACGATAACGTTGAATATCTTTGTCACGCAAGTATGCTAACAAATTACGACGGTGACCTACTTTTTTCATAAGTCCACGGTATGAATGGAAATCTTTCTTGTGTGTACGAATGTGATCGTTTAACACATTGATTTCTTCAGTCAAAACAGCAATTTGTACTTCTGGAGAACCAGTATCTCCTTCGTGGGTAGCATATTCACGAATAATTTCGTTTTTGCGTTCTTTTGATAATGACATTCCCTTCACCTCTTTCTTAAAGATATGCCTGCTGCCTAGTAAAACGTTGGTGACTCGTCAAACAAAGCACAGGTCAGATTTGTGTAGCCGAACATCGATAAAAGCAACAAACGACCACTGGTCATTAATATACCGCAATCCCCTCGTTATTTCAAGAAGATTTTGCGCAAATTTGAGCATAATAAAAATTTTTTCTAACAGCTGTTCCATTTTCAACATAACAGGGGCCAAATAAGCAAAATGATCTATGAATTAAATAATGACTCATCGAAAACAATAGCAAGAAAACTTAAAAACGGATCACCCTTCCCTTTTTGGAATGTGATCCGAATTTATAGTTGTTCTTATTTATTGTTGTTTTTGGTTGAGAGCTTCCATCATAGTCCGGGCTACTAAACCAACGAACTCGTTACAGCCTTCAACACTAAAGTGAATGTCGTCTTCCGCATACCACTCTGGATGACCTTGTGAGTAGGAGTACCAATCTACCACGTGGGCATTCGAATATTTATCCGCTGTATCTTGGATAATCTTATTCACACTGGCAAGATGATCAACAGCCGAGTTAGTATTGACCCAGAAGACTTGACGGTCACCAGCGATTTTCATAAATTCATCGACTGATTCTTGGTCTAGGCCGAGATTGGTACCAAGGATAACCACCACGTTTTCAGCCACTTGACCTGATTGCACATATTCTTGGAAAATCGGTAAGGCATCCCAGATCTGCAAGCTCACCTTGCCATAGAAGTCACCTTTAGTAAAGGCCGTCACCAAGAAGTCGCCCGTCCGTCTTGCCTGTGAGTCACCGAAAAGAAAGACCGGTGTCTTAGCGGCAAAGGCAATTTCATATGGTGACATGACAGCTGCCATTTCAGGGCTTTTCTCACGTAAAGCATCTACTTCTTGACGATTCTCTTCAATCGCTCTCTGTAACTCAGCCATATTACTTTCGCTTGCTGACAACATGTTATCGATTAATTGGCGCCCCGTTTGTTGTTCTTTCTGAATAAAACTTGATTGATATTTCTTATCCAAACCAGCCAATTGATCATGAACTTCGATTAACGGAACTGCTTGCGGAAAAACTTTCTCCATCTTATGACTGGTCAAATATTCTTGATATTCTAATTGGAACAAGGCTGGTCGTTGATGATTACGCAAATTAGCCGCCCCAGCTAGGAAAAGAATAAAAATCACACAAGAAACAAGAAATTTACCAAAATCGGCATCCATTTTAAAATTTGGCTTAATATGGTCTTTCAACTTAGCCCAGTCTTGTTTGAAATTCAAAGAAGGACCAAACCAGATTCCCCACTGGTCTTTCTCAACTAAACGATAGAATAAATCGCCTATAAGCCAAATTAGGACCAATGCAATCAAGACAGCCAAACGATTATCCTGGATGAGTCGAATATTCTTCGATACAAAGACTGTCACCGGATAATACCAAAGATAATATGAGTAAGATCGTTTGCCGAGATAGGTCAAAGGCTTGAAACTCAAGCCTTTACGAATAATGGGAATTCCAATTACGATCGCAAAGACCACTAATAAACTCAACATATTAAAGGTTGGCATCCAGACTAAATACGTAAAAGCTTCCTTATCTAAGGCATTCAAACAAAGCCATAACATACTTATAAAGGACAAGGTACCCATAATCGTATAGAACATGAGTTTGTTGACCATGTTATGAAAGAAATTGAGTACCGTCGGTGTAAAATAAGCCACCGAAATACCGGCTGCAAATGAAGCAAAACGTGTTTCCAATCCATAGTAAACCCGAGATGGATCTTGACCTGGTTTGAAGAGAAAGGCTACTAGAACATGCGAAGCAAACATCAACAAGAGCCAAAAAATGGCCTTTTGGGGCACATTCATTTTTAGTCGTTTGGTCAAATAGAATAAGGGAATGGCCACTAGGAAGAACTGAAGATACAAGGCACTATACCACAGGTGGGTAAATGGCGAGGCATCAGCCATCTTCACAAAATAAGATCGACCGGCTAAAATTTGATAGAAATTATTCACAAATAAGCTACTCGACCAGACATCATTGCCAATAAAATGCAATTCCACGGGATTAAAGACAAACAAGCCCGCTAATAAAATCATCATAAAGAAAACGAGCGGCACAAATAAACGAATAAAGGTATGACGGAGATAGTGACCTAGTTTAGCCCAGTCAAATGTATCGGTTCCTGCCCCAATGGCTTCTAATTTCCGCACATAAAAATAACCGGCCAACACGAAAAAGGTGTTCACCATTAAGAAACCACCTGGCACCTGTTTAGGTAGCAAATGGTACAATACAACTAATAGGATAGCTAAGCCTTTTAAGCCATCAAAACTGCTGATCCGTTTCTTTTGCTTCATCTTCTCACTCTTTCATGCATTACATGTACAGCCATTATAGTGGATTATTCTTATTTTGACACAAAGATTCCTAAAAAAATTGTGTTTTTTTTGTGAAGAAAATCCACTCTTTCTATTTCATATTAAAGCGGGCTTTTAATTCTAGAATCATGTCTCTTAATTGAGCAGCCGTCTCGAAATTCAAATCTTTGGCCGCTTGCTTCATCTCCATGGTTAAGCGCTCCATCTGCTCTTCTTTTTGCTGACGAGATAGTTGCTTAAAGGTAGCGACCACGTTACTTGCTTTCTCTTCGCCTTCAACTTCATGGGTAATTCGAATTAAATCACGAATTTCTTTCTTGATGGTTTTCGGTGTGATGCCATGTTCTTTATTGTAAGCCATTTGAACTTGGCGTCGTCGTTCCGTTTCATCTAAAGCATATTGCATCGATTTAGTAATTGTGTCGGCATACATAATAACGCGCCCTTCCGCGTTCCGAGCGGCCCGGCCGATGGTTTGAATCAAGGATCGCTCACTGCGCAAGAAGCCCTCTTTATCGGCGTCTAAGATAGCCACTAAAGAAACTTCCGGTACATCGAGCCCTTCCCTAAGGAGGTTAATTCCGACTAAAACATCAAAGACACCCAAACGCAAATCACGAATAATTTCGGTTCGCTCTAGAGTTTTAATATCGCTATGAAGGTACTTCACTTTAATATCAAGCTCTTTTAGATAATCGGTCAAGTCTTCCGACATCTTTTTGGTTAATGTGGTGATAAAAACCCGTTCTTGCCGTTCAACGCGTAGATTGATTTCTTTAATTAAATCATCAATTTGACCTTGAATAGGACGTACTTCCACCACTGGATCCAACAAGCCAGTTGGCCGAATAATCTGCTCTACCACTTCGTGATTGGTATGGTCTAATTCATAAGGTCCCGGTGTTGCGGAAATATATAGAATCTGATTGACTCGTTCTTCAAACTCTTCCAAACGCAATGGCCGATTGTCCAAGGCACTTGGCAAACGGAAACCATAGTCAATCAATTGCTGTTTACGAGCTTGGTCCCCGTTAAACATCCCTCGTATTTGCGACATGGTAATATGCGATTCATCGACTACCACCAAATAATCATCAGGGAAGAAATCCAACAACGTATATGGTGCTTGTCCTGGTAAACGTCCATCCATATGACGAGAATAATTTTCAATTCCTGAGCAGTAACCCATCTCAAGTAACATTTCGATATCATAGTTGGTCCGTTGTTCTAAACGTTGGGCCTCAAGAAGTTTATTTTCTGCTCGTAGTTCAGCCAGTCTCTCTTCCAATTCAGCGCGAATCGATTCCACCGCCGATAATACTTGATCGTTATTCGCAACAAAGTGAGTGGCTGGATAGATTGGATAATGATCCACATCCATCTTAATTTCGCCAGTCAAAACATCAACTATGCGAATCCGGTCAATCTCATCACCAAAGAATTCAATTCGCAAGACTTCACTGTCCCGCGAAGCCGTGAAAATCTCTAATACATCCCCTCGAACTCGGAAAGTCCCCCGTTGAAAGTCAATATCATTACGGACAAACTGCATCTCAACTAAGCGAGACAAGATAGCTTGCCGGCTTACCTCTTGCCCTTTTCGAACGGATAAGACATGTTCCTTATAGTTCTTAGGATCGACCAATCCATAAATACATGACACCGAAGCCACAACAATAACATCTCGTCGTTCTAACAAGGCTGACGATGCTGAGTGACGCAACTTATCAATCTCATCATTGACGCTAGACTCTTTCTCGATATAGGTATCAGATGAAGGAACATAAGCCTCAGGTTGATAGTAATCATAATAAGAGACAAAATACTCAACCGCATTATTCGGAAAGAATTCCAATAACTCACTATAGAGTTGACCTGCCAGAGTTTTATTATGAGCTAAGACAAGGGTTGGTTTTTGCACTTCTTGAATCACATTGGCTACGGTAAAGGTCTTACCAGTCCCTGTTGCCCCTAGCAAAACTTGTTCCCGTTTGCCAGCTTCAATACCAGCCACTAATTCTTTAATGGCTTGAGGTTGGTCCCCACTGGGTTGATAAGGGGAAACGACTTTAAATTCGGTCATCTTTACATCATCCTAACTGTTCAACAAATTTGTCTAGCGACTTTCTCATCTTTTATCATACCGAAGAATTGGCTAAAAGACTAGCAAACCGACTATCGCTCAAGCGAAAAATCAGAATTAGTTGGGGAACTTTTCATCTTTTTATTGCCAGACCTTCCATCTTTCATGTATAATGTTTCTTGTTGACTAAGTTCAAACGAACTTCATACACAATTATAAATGAAAGAGGTGACTCAGCATGGCAAATAACGCATCAGCAATCAAACGTATCCGTCAAACCGCTACTAAAACTGACGCTAACCGTGCCCACGTCGCAGGTATGCGTACAGCGATTAAACGTTTCCGTTCAGCAGTTGAAAATGGCGAAGAAAATGTAGCAGAATTATTAAACGTTGCTATTAAAGAAATCGACAGCGCTGCATCAAAAGGTTTAATTCACTCTAATAAAGCAGCTCGTGACAAATCACGTTTAAGCAAATTAATGAACAAGAAAGAAGCTTAATGTCTTCTAACTAAATAAGCCCTTCAGCTAAGCTGGAGGGCTTATTTTTTTATAGATGAACGGATTTAGTAAGTAAGAGATAGAAATACGTTTCTTTAATACCTATCCCGGTCTTCATTTGATAATCAGCCTCGATTAGTTCTTGATAAAAATCGACCAAGCGACTTAATTCAATGGACCGCCCCGCTTGTAAGGCTAATTTAACTCGGTAAGGGTGGATACTCAATTGTTTAGCCATATCCGATTCTAATAAACCGGTTTGGGCAAGAATTTTCGTTTGAATCATCAAGCGAAATTGAGCCACAATTAAAGCATGCAAGGCGATTGGTTCATGTTTCATCAAGAGTAGATCCTGATATATTTGGGCCGCTGCTTGAACTTGATGGGCTAACAAGGCATTGGTCAACTCAAAGACATCCGTCTCCAAGGTGCGAGGCACCAATTGACGCACTACTTCTAAGGTCACCGTCTTTCCTGAACTGGCATAAGCGCGGAGCTTGGATAATTCATTCATGGCATCGGTGAGCTGATAATGGACACGAACAAGGAGTTCATTGACCGCTTCTCGACTCATCTCCATATTTTCATATTCCATATAGGTAGATATATAGCGACTTACTTGCTTGGCATCCAAAGGACTTACATCAACAAAACAAGTCTTGGCTTGCATGGCTTTAGTTAGTTTCTTGCGTTTATCCAATTGATCTTGGTTCATCATAAAAATTAAGACACTTGCCTCGTTAGGTTGGTCTAAATAAGCCATAAGCCGAGCTTGTTGACTGTCGCTTAATTTTTGCTTAGGTTGAGCCGTAAGGAAACTCGCATTTTCAGCAATAATAATGCGACGATCAGCAAAGAAGGAATACATCTCCGCTTCATCGAGAACTTGGTCAAGACTGACTTCGTCTAAGTCTAATTTTGTCACATCGGCCTCCTGCTCTTGATGGCAAAGATCCAGTAAGGTATGGAGAAAATCTTGTTGTAAAAATATTTCTGAGCCCCATATGCAATAAATAGGAGCTAAATTCTCTGCACTAAGGGCTTGTTTAGCTTGCTGATAATCCAACTTAATCCCTCCTTCAATAGGTTTATTATACCTTATTCGACTTTATTTGCCTTCACTAAATTATGCTTTACTTTTCATCAAGGGTCAATTAGAATCAAGCTAATCTAAATGATGAAAGAAGGTATTTTATGCGCCCAGTCATCGGCATTTGTTGCAGTAGCCAACTGCTAAAAAATGATCAATATGATCCCTTCCCGATTAACTATTCGCCACGTGGGTTTAGTCAAGCAGTCCAACTAGCTGGCGGTCTCCCCCTTTTGATTCCAATAAGTCCTGAACAAGATGCAGCCGATTATATCCACCTTTTAGATGGCCTCATTCTAGCAGGCTGACACGATGTCAGCCCCCACTATTATCAGCAAAAGCCAAATCTAAAGCTAGGAGCCACTCATCCAGAACGAGATCAGATTGAATTCGCCCTCCTTGACCAGGCAATCCAACAAGGCAAAGCCATTCTCGGTGTTTGCCGAGGACACCAATTAATCAACCTCTATTTTGGTGGCAGTCTCTATCAAGACCTCAGCGAAAACCCTCAGTTTAAGATTCAACACTTGCAAAATACGCAACCGATTTACCCGACTCATTCGGTTACTATCCAATCGGATTCCCATTTGAGTCACATTCTACCAAAAGAATTGCAGGTGAATTCCATCCATCACCAAGCGATTAAAGACTTAGGTCAATCCTTAAAAGTGAGTGCCTTGAGTCCTGATGGCTTAATCGAGGCTACCGAATCACTAACCGATCAGCACTCGATTGTCACAGTTCAATGGCACCCTGAATTGACTTACGATCGCTTGGCTTCTAGTCTTGGGCTATTCCAAGATTTAGTTGCTCGGAGTCAGATTGGGTAATTGGTTATCAAAATAGTCTATTTATATAATTCATAAAATTTATAATTAATATAATAATACCCCACACAAGCCTATTAGGAAGTGTGAGGTATTAATTTTATTTAGGGAATAACAGGTCTTTAAAAGGAGGTTATTCTAAACTACTTATATTTTTATCAAAATGAATTTTGACTTTCGCACCAATAATTTTATTATTTTTGACACGGTTATTTATTATCAATTGTCCTTTGTTTTTCTTCAACCAATAATTTGATAAATATAATCCCATTCCTTGGTGAAAGTCTTCCGCTTTTCTAGAAGAAAATACTTGCTTCCCAATCAAATCTAAGCACTTTTCAGGAAAACCGGGACCTTCATCCTCTATATTAATTTCATAGTATAATGGGGCATCAATAAATTGTATGCTAATTGTTGAACCAGAATAGCTAAAATCGAGAGCATTATTCACAATATTAGTTAAAGAATTCCAGATCTCAATAGGGTTTATCTGTACACTTGATGTTTCTACTTTTTTAATCTTAATTATGACATCTCTATTTAAAGCCATTTGTTTCATTTCTGTAATCCATTTTGTTAACAGTTCAAGATTGAAATCAACTATATTCTGATGTTCATCCTGAGGAGAATTGACCAGATACAATAGCTCCTCCATTCGGTTAACACCTTTTTGCAACTGTATGGCGGCTCTATTCTTATCGTCTTCATTTTCAGATTCCAAAAACAAATCCAGGTTTCCCTTCACTAAAGTAATTGGAGTCCGAATGTCGTGAGAAAGAGTTTGCAATAGGATTTTTTGTTCATCTTGAATTTTCCATTGTTTCTTCAGTGATTGAACTAACCCCTCTTTTACATTATTTAATGAATCTAGCACACGTTGAACTTCTATTATTTTTGAAGATGGAACAATCATTTCTAAATTAAGTTTTTCAATTTCCTGATTAACTTCTGTGATTTTTTTTAGTTCGCGTTTTATTTTATTCGAAAATAGTCGTGTTATTAATACAAAAGTTAACAACCAAATAAGAAAAAAAGACAGAAAAAATACAAACTCAGCATTAGGTAAATAGTAACGCAAAACTGGCGACTTAAAGTCTGCCTGTAGTTGATATTTAACATAATATACTTGCTTACTATTGCCTATCTTTCGATAGATGTTCGGACCGAAAAGTTGCCCTTCTACAATAGTGTCATTCAGTCTCATATTTTCAAATTTCTGAATTTCTTGTCTAGAAAAACAAGATGTATTGACGTCTTTCTTTTTTTGATTCATAACATTAAGTGTATTTGGAAAAGCAGATTCATCAATTTTCTGATTTTTTATTTTTTCTTCTATTCGATCCACTATTTTTTCTGAATAATTTGCAGAAAGAATAAAACCAGATTGAATTCCAATATTAAAAATCATTAAAATAATAAATGCATTGAGTAGAAATATCATAACAATGCTAGTAGCGTAGTAATATAACACTCTTTTTAAGGAATAATTTCCCATTTATAGCCTATCCCCCACACTGTACGAATTGGATTTACTCCATACTGTCTAAATTGTTGTCGAATTTGTTTAATTCTTTCTGTTATGGAAGTTTGATAATCACCTTGACCATCCATACCATATAAAAAATTGTAAATGGATTCTTTAGTAAAAGTTTGTTCCTTATTTTTCATTAACAACTCGCAAATCAGATACTCGGACATTGTTAGATTTATAGCAAACTCATCAACATAGAATTGTTTTGCTTTTAAATCACAAGCAATTGGTCCGTCAATTAATCGCGAGCGTTTGACCCTTTGTTCACGACGCAAGTGTGCATCCACCCTAGCTCTTAATTCATTATTTGAAAATGGTTTTACAATATAATCATCTGCACCAATACTTAATCCCATTACTATATCTTCTTCAAAATCACGCGCAGTTAAAAAAATAACAGGTGCATCAATTAAATACCGTTTTTGAGATAAAAATTCAAATCCATTTTGGCTTGGCATCATTACATCTAAAATGATTAACTCTGCAATCAATAATTCATTATCTGAGACTTTTAAAGGTGAATTAACCAACTTTACTATATGACCCTGACGAACTAATACAGCTTCTATAAGTTCTAATAAATCTTCGTCATCATCAATCACAAGTATGTAGCTCATTTCTACTCCTCCAATTCTCTTGGACCTTGCCATTCATTATACCAAATTGAAGTTAATACTAAACTGGTGATAACAACCACACTATTTATCAGTGCTAAATTCATATAACTTTGATATTCATCATAAACTAATTTTGATGGCCAAACCCAGGGTAAATATTTCCAGATTCCAATACCTAATTCTGTTGAACTTAAAAGAATGGCGGATAATGTGAAAAAGGCTGATAGAAATACCGAAAAAGAAGTCCCCAAACTTACACTCACTATCATATATAGAACTATGACTTCTAAAAGATAAAATATTTGAATAGCACTATTAAAAATTAAAACTATGTCTACCTGCCAAAATCCAAGCATCTTTCCCACACAAATATAAAGCCCGTAAGATAAACTTATCTCGAATATTACAATACCTAAAATATAGATAAAGTGACTTAACCACATCTTGATCCTACTTACACCAATTCTTAATTCATAGGCATAAAAAGTTATCAATTCATGTTCAAAATGAATAGGAATTGCGATACCTAAACAAAATAATGTCGAAATAGATAATATATATTCAAAGTATCTTTGCAACAATTCATCTTGGATTCTTGACCATGTTATTTTGATTAGAATAATCATTCCAATTAATAAAAAGGGTAACAATAGATAGGCTAAGCGTTCGATTCCTCTCTTAGATTTAATAAAATGACTTTTGAGTATGTTTAACACTTTATCACTCCTTGTCTTTTTGCCATAGGCCAAGAAAAATAAATAGACAGAATACACCTATACTCAAAATTATGCCAATAAATAAATTATTTAAATCTAAAAATGGATGATTACTTGGTAAAAATGTTCCATTTGGATGAACTTTCGCAGTCACTGCCATCAATCTCATAGTGTAAGCCCAAGGATAAAAGACCCAAAAAGATTTAACTGCCATTAGAGCAGCAGGAATAAAATTCAGTACTAAAGCTAGGACATAGACTAATGCAGAGGGAACCCGTTTTACTAGTACTAAGCATATACCCACTGTAGGTAAAGAACCTATAGTTAAGCATAAACAAGACAAAATTAGTTGACTAAGATTTAAATACGATTTAATTATCAACGTATTCATTAAAAAAATTAATAAACCCGATAAGCTGATGATAAAAAACAACTGTATTACTAAAATTATACTTTTCGCAAGAAAAGTTTGCAGATTTGAAATATTATGGCTTTTATACAACATTTGATGAATTGGCTTTTCACGAGACCAGATATTCACTACCAATATAGCAATCAAAATAGGCAAAATTAAAGTTGGAAACCAATTAAAGGCAACAGCCATTAAGTAACTTTTCCCTTCTGGATTCTCACCCATAAGCAATGTCATCGAATAACAAAACAAAACAAATATGATTGGACCTAACCATAAAAGTCGATGACTTGATGTGCGTTTCATTTTCAACCATTCTATTTTGATTAAATTTATCATAGTCCTTGCTCCTTGTTGATTAAATTCATAAATAAAGCTTCTAATTCCGTTTCATCTCCAGATTTGTTTCCTTCATATATTACTTTTCCGTTGTATATGATGCCTATTTTATCGGCTACATGTTGTACTTCACTTAACATATGACTTGATAAAATGACAGTAATCCCTTTTTTAGGAAAATTTGCAATCAATTCTCTCAATTCTTTAATCCCTATTGGATCTAATCCATTAGTTGGCTCATCTAATATTAATAAGTCAGGATTATTTAATAAAGCCATCGCTATACCAAGACGTTGTTTCATCCCTAATGAAAAATTTTTAACAATTTTATTACCTGTATTGGTCAAATTTACGTCGTGCAACACTTGCTCTATACGCTCAGGTTTTATGTTTAATAATTTAGCCAAGACTAATAAATTCTCATGAGCTGTTAAATTTGGATAAACAGCCGGCCCTTCAATCATGGCACCCATTTTATGAAGATGATCCTTAGACCATACTTGGTTATCAATTTTTATCTGTCCTGAATCCGCCTTTAAAACGCCCGTTAATATTTTTAAAGTTGTCGATTTTCCGGAACCATTAGGTCCTAATAATCCATATACCGTATTATTTTCAACATTAAGCGTAATATCTGTTAATACTGGGATGTTTTTGAATTTTTTCTTTATCCCAACCATTTCTACTTTATTCGTCATACTAATCCCTCCTATACTGACAATATATTCTTTAAATCTAACTAAAATATAATGACAGAGATTAGCTAAACCTTGAGATATTTTGGGACTGTAATATACTAAAAAATAATTATTATTGAAAGGAGCATTTTTTTGTTCATTGGAAATTCACCACAATTGTAGAATTCATTATTTTTATATTTAGCAACTTTTTTCTATGGTTTAGAGAAACGGATGGTTCAGGAACAGTAAATACACTTGAAGTTAAATTAATATCCATTTCCTTTTGGTGTCTATTTTTCTTAATTTTATTTGTTATTCAATTTGTTTGATTCAAAACCATAAAGAATAAAACAAAATAGATCTATTCTCGTTTTGATTGCTATCGACCAAGGTTTTAAACTTCTCAGACCTTTTTCCATTATTAATTAAGATCAAATATCCCTCAACAAGGCCAAAATTCTCCTAAGAAATTCTTCATTTATTGATATAAACAAAAAAAACGACCCATCAGGTCGTTTTTTGTTTATATCAAATACTAGAGTAGATTTGTATCCACTTGGGTCATCTTGACCAACCAATTAGCTGATGAGTCCGTTTCATTCAAGAGGCTAGGTTTGCCTTCAGCCGCTTGGTTGCGTTCCACAATTTGCCCACTTAAAGGTGAGGCTACTTCAATAGATGCCTTAGAGGCTTCTAGAACTAAGAGCGTATCGTCAACTTCAATCTTTCCCAATGGAGCAATACTAGCATAGGCTATATCCCCTGCCTCATCTTGCAAACTTGGAGTCAAGCCAATCGTAACAATCTCACCGTCTTGTTCAAGCCATAGTTGCTGAGTCTGTTTAATCATTGATTGCCTACTTTCTAATCGATGCCAAAGGCATCATTGTTACTAAACATATAAGAACGGTGGTGATACTTCATAGAAAGAATGAGGCCTACACCGATCATATTACTTAAGAGAGCCGATCCCCCTTGGGAAACAAAAGGAAGAGGTACCCCAGTAATCGGAAGCAACCCAATAGTCATACCAATGTTTTCTAAGATATGGAACATAATCATAGAAATAACACCGGTTGAGATATAGGTATAAAATTCATTTTTGGTTTCAAAACAAGTTTGGACCATTTGATAAATCAACATGAAGTAAATTAAAAGTAAGCCTGTTGAACCCAAGAAACCAAAATTCTCACCAATTGTCGTAAAAATAAAGTCCGATTCACGAACCGGCACGGTCACTTCCGAGACTCCAAACCCTTTACCAGCTAACTGGCCTGAACCAACGGCTTTAATCGATTGAGCCAATTGATAAGCATTACCTTGAGTATCACCGAAAGGATTCAACCAAGCTTCAATCCGACCAATTTGATAGGACTGAATCAAACCAGAGTTGATTAAAAATTCACGTTGGAAAGCAGCTAAATAAATCAGCAAGCCCCCAATAATTGTTCCAGCAGCCGCTACCGGCACAATGATTTTCCAGGAAACACCCGACAAAAGAATTAAACCAACTGTAATAGATAAGATAACAAGGTTGGTTCCTAAGTCGTTCTGCAACTGAATTAAGACCATCGGTGGTAAAGCGAACAAGGCCATCTTACCTAATAACATCCAATCTGACTTAATGGTTCGATGCGTATACTGATTATTATGTTCAGTAATAACCCTTGACATAAAGACAATATAGGCTGGTTTAAAAATTTCCGACGGTTGGAAAGAGAAAGGTCCGAAACGGAACCAAGAACGTGCACCCGTCGACAAGTGCATATCACGGTCATAAAAAAGCAAAACGGCAATCAGCAAGAGAATACCGAAACCGTAAAGGTAAGCCGATAACTTCCAATATTGCTCACTATCAAATTGAATGATAATAATGATGGCCATCGCACCAATCGCGTACCATAAGGCATGGAATAAAGTTGGTCGAATGTCAGCCCCTTCGATTAATGTGGTGGTTGCATAAACACTCAGCAAACCAATGATAGCTAAGATTAAGATGTTTAAGATAATGCCATAATCAATACGAGAATCCGATCCCACGGATTTATTACTAAGCTTGTTCATTAAGAACCGCCTTTCTAGACTTGGGTCTTACTTAATTTGGACGTTTATATACATGATTGGTAAAGCCCGGACGATGTTCGCTATGTTTGACAAAGTGCGGACTGGATGCGAAATAAGAGTCATAGACGCGTGTTTTAGCAACCATCTTCCAGAAAGATATCTCCTTGAAGTCATGCCAAAAGACATTAATATAAGCTCCTATCGCGATTACCATACCATTAAAGTATAGCCAAATCATGACAACAATCAAGACCCCAATCGTTGAATTTCCGGAGGCTTTATTGCCAGCAAAAGCCATATACACGCTGAATAATTGCGAGACCAAAACAAATCCAACTAAAGCAAATGAAGCTCCAGGGATAGCATATTTGAGCGGCCACTTTACATTAGGAATAAAATGGTAGAGAAAGACAAGGAGTGCAAAAAGACCCACGAGCCCTAAGATCCACCCTTGGTTAGAGATAAAATCAAGAATAGCGAGCTCAATATTAAAAGTTTCCAATAGAAAACGATAAATTGTCTCACCAAACAGCACCAAAACAGTAAAAGCGCCAATTAAAAGCACCATAAATAAAGTCGCCACATAAGCAAATAAGCGGGCTAAAATAAAATTTTTACGCACTTTGGCTTTATAAATATCATTGAGAATCCGTTGTAAGGTGTTAAACACATTCGAAGCGGGCCATAAGGAAATCACCAACCCCAAAGAAAAAACACCCGGAGAAGTATTCTTTAAATAGGATTGCAACATAGGTAGAATCACCTTGGCAACATCAGCCGGAATAGCTCCCTTCAAGGCCCCCATAATCTCTGCTTGAGACATAGGTAGGAAGGCAATCACGTTTGCAAAGGCTAAGAGAATCGGAATCGCTGCCCAAATAATAAAGAATGATAATTCAGCAGCATACGAGCCAAAGGCTAATTGGTCACTATTTAATTGAAAAGTTTTACTTAACTTCTCGGTTAGAGTTGGTTGCATGGCTTCCATTAGGATCCTCTCCTTCACTTTTCATATAAAATAGCCTATCATATTCAGTCCCTTTTTGCACATAATCCACTATATAGTCCATTAAATTTCAAACTTTGAATTAATCTGACGATTTCTTCGACAAGCATTGAATTCTTCGTATATAATGAAAGAGTAGTAAATTTGAGGAGGAATAGAATGGCAAACGGTGTAACATTTTACTTTATTCGACATGGTGAAACCTATTTGAACCGCTTCAATCGCTTTCAAGGTTGGGCCAATGCACCTCTTACTCCCGAAGGTGAAATTGATGTTCAACGCAGTGGCCGCGGTTTAGCCGATATCCGCTTTGACGCTGTCTATACGAGTGACTTAATGCGAACGATTGATACGGCTAATATCATTCTCTCAGAAAATAACCACGCAGAAGACCTAGCCATCGTGCCTATGTATGAATTTCGTGAAGTCTTCTTTGGTTACTATGAAGGACTTGAAGCCGGTCCAACTTGGCAAGCCCTTCAAGACGAAGTAAAAATCAAACACGGCCTACCTGCTGGTGACCGGAGTGATGTCGCTCAATTTATGAACTTAATGAAGGAAAAAGATCCTTCTGGCATGGCTGAAAATTATGTAGAATTCTGGAATCGGGTCGAAGCTGGTCTTATTAAGCTACTCAATAAGCACGCCGGCACTAACCAGAATATTCTCGTCGTCTGCCATGGCATGACCATTCGTAACCTACTAGATGGCTTAGTAGCTGACTTCAAACAAGCCGAACCGCTCAAGAATGCCTCCGCTTCTATCGTAAAATATATGGACGGTCAATTCCATCTACTAGCCTACAATCAAGTCGATCACTTTAAAGATATCGCCGAAGCGGCGGAAAATAAATAATACAATCCAACCAAACTAAGCTTAAAACAAAAAGGCCGAATAGACCGTCAGACAGAACTGGCAGCCTATTCGGTTATTTTATTTAGAATAAGATTGCTTATTCTCCAAATCTGAGTTCAACTCAAGCTTATTTCAGTTTATTTGATTGCCGCCAGCGCCCATCACTCGGTAAGCAAAGGGAGATGACCCAAAGATTTAGGCCGATTGATAGATAGAACAAAGGCGGCGGACTTAAAAGATATTCAACTAAACAAACACCCATTAAGGAAAAGGCTACTCCTTTTAAGCCCATGATATGTTCTTTAGTCACGTTCAATCTCCTCCCTCTTTTCGGCGACTTTTTGCTTTTTCTTAAAATAAATAATTTGAAACAAGAACATTAACAGACCGAAGAAAAAAGTTTGCAAGAGACCCACGCGAATATTATGAGCGGATAACAAATAGTCGGTAAACGAGTGTTCTTGTTCAAAATGAGTGGCCATCAGGGCATTATAGACAAACATTAGTCCCCCATATAACAAACTACCGATCAAGGTTGACCGAATCATTTTCTTTTTGATGGCTGGTAGATTCACTTCCTCTAGCTCAAATTCGGTTACTTGACTCTTTTTGCTTTGCCAAATGATATAGACCGACACGCCGAAGATCACCACAAAACTATTAACCATAATATAAATCCATAAAGTCACTTCTGGATTAATGAGAGCGCCAAAGACCGCCATCATGTTAGCTATTAATAAATAAGCCCATAAAAACATAAAAGCTTGATTACCTATGCGGTTAATTTCTTGATAGCGATATTCATCTAAAGGTCCTTGAATGCCATAAAAATGTTTCATAATTTTAATAGACCATGTTTCCTTTTGTTTCATTCTGATTCCTCCCAAAATAACTGATTTAAATCGGTCTGCAAGGTCTTTGCTAGCCGAAGACACAAATCCAAGGATGGATTATACTTATTATTCTCGATTAAATTGACCGTCTGCCTGGCCACGCCAATTTCTTTAGCTAATTGAGTCTGCGATAGCGCCAAGCGTTCGCGATAGTATTTGACTCGATTCATAATATCCTCCTCTTCTGTTTTGTCACATATATGTGACTATAATTTAACATGGCTCATATGAACTGTCAAATATAAATGACACCTATATTATTAAAATTCACTAAAAAAAACCAGCTTTAATTGGAATAGACTTCCAAAAAAGCTGGCAAAACAGTTAAAACCTAAGTCTTAATTATTAAATTCTATTGCGAACTAGGCTGAAGCTTGAGACACCTTGGCTTGAAGGCGATACATCTGGGCATATTGACCATTCAGAGCCATCAGGCTCTCATGATTACCCCGTTCAACAATTTCTCCTTTGTCCAAGACTAAGATTAAATCTGCCGCCTGAATGGTCGATAAACGATGGGCCACAATAAAGGTTGTCCGTCCTTCCTTAACGATATTCATGGCCTGTTGAATCACTTCTTCAGTTTCCGTGTCAATATGCGAGGTGGCTTCATCTAAGATCAAGATTTTGGGTTGACTTGCTAAAGCCCGAGCAAAGGAAATAAGTTGACGCTCACCTGACGATAAGGACTGCCCTTTCTCAATAACGGGCTCGTGGATGCCTTTTTCAAACTTAGCTAACATTGGGCCAGCCCCCACTTTAATCAAGGCTTCTTCCACCATCTGATCACTGATAGCTGGGTCGTTCATATGGACGTTGGAAGCCACCGTCCCAGTAAAAAGATAAGGCTCCTGCAAAACAATCCCCATCTGTTGCCGAACAGACGCTCGTTGACACGCTTGAATATCTTGACCGTCAATCAAGATCTGTCCTTCCTGAGCATCATAGAAACGGAACAAAAGATTAATGATCGATGATTTGCCCGATCCCGTATGACCCACTAAGCCCACTGTTTGACCTTGGTCAACAGAAAAATGTATATCTTTCAAGACCGGATGGCCTTTTTCGTAGGCAAAATGAACCCCTTCAAAGGCCACTTTCCCCTTACTAACTTCTAACTCTTTCCCCGACTGGTCTTCAATCGGTTGATCGAGCAATTCAAGAACCCGTTGACCAGACGTCATGGCCAATTGAAACAAGGCAAATTGACGGACTAGCATAGCTAGAGGCCCAAATAAACGAGAAATATAATTCATTAAGACGAAGAGCGTCCCCGCCGAATATACCATTTTGACTTGATCATATTGAATGCCGATATAGAGCAATAAGCAAAACATAACGATATGTTCCAATAAATCAGCAAATTCCCAAGACAAAGGCGAGTCTAACTGCAACTTCTTAATCCCCGTCTGCATCCAGATCTGGTTTTGCGTTTGGAAATCATCATAGATGGCTTCTTCTTGATTAAAGGCTTGGACAATTGCGACCCCTTGTACGATTTCAGCCGTTTGACTATTGAGTTCACTAACCGTTTCGCGGAAAAGATTATTTAAAGGCGTCGCCTTCTTAGTGTAAATATATTGCCAAAGAATCAGCAAGGGAATTAAGGCCGTCAAGCCAAATCCTACTGGCAAACTGACCCAGCAAGTTGCCAAGTAAATGCCAATCACTTGGATAGCGTTTAACAAGGCTTGGGCCGTAAAATTATGATAGAAGTTCTGCCGTAAAGACTCGGTATCGTTGACTATGCGCGCTGCAATCTTGCCCGCCGGTTTATTATCAAAATAGGAAATCGGTAGCTTTTGCATATGTTCATGAGTCTGATCGCGCAAGATTTTACTTACTCGGTTGGAACCAACCCCCAATAAGTAACTAGCCAGATACCCCAGACCCGCACTCAAGCAAACACCGCCAACATAGTAGGCAAACAAGCGAATCAAGTCACTTTGATTGATAGCCTGTTTATGCCGGACCGCTCGCGAAATAGTATCAATCATGAGCTTACCTAAAGTAGGTAAATAGACCGACAAACCAACCGATACCAACAAAAGAAGGAAACCAAGCAGATAAATACGCCATTCATAACGCAAATAGGCGACTAAGCGTTTAAAAGTTGTCATTATTCTCCCTCCTCTATTTGGCTAGCATCAGCCAAGGTTTGTTGCCGGTATTGTTGATAATACCAGCCCTGTGAAGCTAAGAGTTGATCTGGACGGCCGGCCTCTTTAATTTGACCTTGATCCATTACTAGGACTAAATCCGCATGGGCCACCGCTGAAAGTCGGTGACTTATAATGATAGTCATCTTTTCTTGGCGAATTGTCTGAATATTCTCAATGATGGCTCGTTCAGTCTTGGCATCTACCGCCGACAAGGAATCATCAAGGATTAATAGTTCTGGATCACGTATAAGGGCGCGGGCCATCGAGACCCGTTGCTTTTGTCCACCGGAAATGGCGACCCCTTTCTCCCCAATCATGGTATCCAAGCCATGAGCCATACGGGTAATATCCTTACTGAAGTCAGCCAAACTAATGGCCTGCTCAAATTCTGCTTCACTCGCATTCGCTTTACCAAAGCGGATATTATCGCGGACCGACTTTGAAAAGAGGATATGCTCTTGAGGTACATAACCAATCTGCTGTTCAAGGGCTTGGAAAGCATAGTGGCTGATATCCTGGCCGTTAATTAAGATAGCTCCCTCATGGCTAAGCGGATATTGACAGAGCAACTGGCGAATCAGACTCGTTTTACCTGCCCCGGTTCGTCCCACAATTCCTAGGGTCTGTCCTTGTTCAAGGACAAAGGAAATAGATTGTAAACTAGGCTCCGTTTTCGTTGGATAAGTAAAACTATAATTACGAAATTCTAAGCGCTGGATGGTCTCCAGTTGGCTTTGACCCTGGCGACTCAAACCATCTTGGCTAGTCATTAAGTCTTCGATCTTTTGATGCGAAACTTTGCCTTCTTGATAGACTGCTACCAAATCCGACAACCCCCAAATCACATTGCCTAAAATACCAATATAAATTTGAAAAGAAACGACTTGACCAACACTGAGTTGGTGATGGCTGACCAGATAGCCACCGAAGGCCAAACTAATCGCCGTTGACAAGCCGGTCATCAATTTGGCTAAGTTACTAAAAGACGAGCCAACAATAATCAGGTGGTTGGCCTTATCAAGGACTGACTGGGTCTTTTGGCGAAACTGCCCCTGCTCCAACTCAGCATTCCCATAAGCTCGCATCACCCGAACCCCATCGACCACTTCTAGCACCTCATTAGATAATTGAGCCACAGCTTCACGATTATCTTCGAAATATTTATCGTAAAGCATGCCCAAACGATAAAAGGCATAGCACAAAATAATCAAGGGAATGACGCTAACCAAGGTCAGTTGCCAGGAGATGGCGATACACATAATCGCCAACAACGAGATGGCCCAAGCGATATTAGAAATAATAATCATAAAACCATAACCAATGGTCGTGCCAAAGGAATCAATGTCATTGGTCATCCGCGTCATCAAGTCACCCGACCGAAATTGCTCATAGAACGGCGTGCGGAGTTCTAGCAACCGCCGAAAAATTTTACTACGGATTTCGGCCTGAAATTTGTAGGCCTGTCCAAAGAGCAAAATAACCCAGGTCACATCGACTAGATATAAGAGCAAGGAACTACCGATAAAGATAGCCAACAGCTGATACAAACGATCGATCGACAATGTTTCTTGGACGACCGCGTCGACAAAGCGCTGAATCATCAAGTTCGGCACTAAAGCAATCAGAGATGACGCCAACGAGAAAAGCGTCACGATTGCATAGACGACTGGATGTTGCTTAATATACTTCCATAATGCATTTAACATAAGTACCCTTCTTTCTTCCTTCACCGTAAATTTAGGCACAAAAAAGCCCATGCTCACAAGTCTCGACTCGCAAACATAGGCCTACTTCGTTTCTAAATAAAGCGCGTCACGCTAGACGTGACTTGACTATGCCAAAGTATTTACCGTGAAAGGAGTCTTATTCATGTTGAATTTTGCTACTAAAGTGATAACGTTTAACATGGTGCATGCTCCTTTCTTAAAAATTAATTAATAACTTGTTTATAGAATACAATATCTTACAAAAATTGTAAACTAAAAACTGACAAGTTGATGAGAAATATTTTAATCACTTTAACTCAGCCCTCTCAATTTGACAGGTGGTCTAGTCGTGATATAATAGACTTTACCCTTAATATAGGGTCTATATTAACGGGGATGTCATTGGTTTCGACAGGTATTGTTCGAGCTTTTGATGCGCCAGGAAGGCAGCGACTTCCTAAAAACGCTACAGTTTAAATATAACTGCAAACAATCAAAACAACTCTTTCGCTTTAGCAGCTTAATAACCTGCGGGTGAAGATCGCCCTGGCATCGCCTATGTGCTCAGGTAGCGGTCTCAAATTTAGTAGGCTACGGCTGACCTTTCCGTCTGCAAGTTCAGCAAGAGATTATCAGACTCGCAACAATGGATGCCCGTTTATTGGCTACATTGGCGCTAACTCTAAATAGATAAACTATTGGCGTAGATTCGATTGTGGCGAGATATTTGGACAGGGGTTCGACTCCCCTCATCTCCATAATTTTACCCCTTCAAAATGTTGTTAAACCAACATTTTCATGAAAACAAAAATAATGAAGGGATTCGGACCACTTTTTTAGTACCTTAAATCACTACTAAAAAGGGGGAAATAAGTTTTATCGATAAATTGTACCGGATTAATGTAATATCAAGGTAAAAGAATAGATTTAGTAAAAAAGACTAACTCATTTGAGCTAGTCTTTTATTTAATTATTGAAAAACCTGTAAACTGTAATATTGCTGTTATTGCTGCTAATAATTCGATTAAAGTTACGAATAAATGCCATAAACTATTATCTAAATTTGAATTTTCACCATTTATTTTTTTCTTTTTCTCTTTAACAACTTGCTCGATTCTTTTAAATATTCCAGAATATATAGCAAATAGACCAAAGAAAATAACAAAAAACATACCAAATTTAAAAAAGGTTCTAAAGTAATAAGGTAAACCTTCTCCAAAAGAAAATGTAAGAAAAAACAAAGCTACATTCCCTAAACCTATCCCAAAATCACCGAGAAATCCATTACGTGTTTCATTAATTTTATTATCAAAAGTTGAAATCCAAAATAAACTAAGTATTAAAAAAAGTTTTGAAATTATCTTTGGATATAAGTTCATCACGACAGATGGAAAGAAATATATTAGCCAGGATAAACTAAAAAAAGATAACATAATTCCAAAATTGGTGGCATTATCTGTCTTGTTTTTCATTAATCATCTTCCTTATTTGATTAATCACTATGTATAAATATAGCGATTATTTTTATTTTACGCCAATAGTTTACTTTCTAATGCCTCTATTAAAGTAGCAGAGAAATTGATTCCCTTCTCTTCTGCCATTTTAGCTAAATATTCTGGATAGTTGTATTCTTTTTTACTGTTTTATGGTTCATTTTCGAACGATATTCTTGCAAGTCCAAATTTACTAATACAATCTGTTTTCCTTCACTTAATTTGATATCACTATTTAATGTTCTTGGTTCAGGAATTTCCTCTTTATCGAATAATGCTAATCCTAAAGCGTCTTGAGCGTATTTGAAGGCTTCGTCTAGTGTTTCTCCAAATGTAATAGCTTCTGGTACATCAATGAACTGTACGTTGTACGCATCACCATCATTAGTAAAGATAGCAGGATAAAATACTTTATTATTTTTCATATTTACCACTCCTAAATTTAGCATCAACAAATATCCTTCCTACTGATTAAACAATACGCCTAAGGCGCATTATATTCAATAGATAAAAGAAAAGACTACTAAATTCATAGTAGTCATAATTTTTATAAAAACCTACTTATTCAGCAATGTATTAGCAAAGTAAAAAATAAGAGGCATCATTAACGCTACCATTGCTATTAGCAGAATCACTTTTAAAATTCCATACCATTTGAAATTGTCTTTTTTCGCCTTCGCTAATTTGCTGACTATAGCAAACACTATTAACAAAAAGAATTCTGCAAAGAATAGTATAAACATTGTTGACATAATAATTACACCTAATTAATATCCAATAACTGAATCAAAGCTAGCTACGCCTTGACTAGCAGAATATAAAAATTTGTCAGTATTAAAAGGGTTAGTAACATATAAATCTTTAGAGGTCATATCATATATATCACTTGAAAGCGCATCAAAAGCTGATGTCATTAAAATCCATTCAGTTTTGGATTGCTCATTACCATCTAAAGCGGAACCAACTATTTTTTTAAAAGTATCTACTTGTAAGTCTAAAACATATGCATCTAATGAACTATTATATGTTATAGAAGAACCTTCACCAAAATATTTTTTAGCAGCTTGATTAAGTTTAGCTTCATTGCTTTTTTCTTTATCATAATTATTTGTTTGGCTATTTTTATTAAGTTGTTTATCGTCTTCTGAAGTGTCTGAAGAAGCAATTTCTGAATTATTAAATCTTTGGTCATCTTCTTTTAAAAATAAAAACAAGGTTAGTTTATTAGGTTCTGTTTTTGATTCCAGTGCAACAAAGAGCTCTTTTTCACTTTTTATAAAAAGTATTCTAAAACCATTCTCTTTAGAATCAATATAATACTCTTTTCCTGGGGTAAAAACTTCTAATTCTTTTTTATCTCTTTTAATGTCATTTATTTTATACATGGCGAAACTATTATCATTATAAAAGTTTATAGCATGTGTAGATTGCGAATTTAATTTAGTAACATAACTTTCTTTGAATAAATCTTCAATATTATCTTGTGAATATATCACCTTCATATATTCAAATAAATCTTGATTAATTTCAACATTTAAAAAGTTTTTAATATATTTTTCTTGAGAAGCTTTATCGTCACCAATAGCATCATCTCCAGGGGTTACGCTTAAAGTACCATAAACCTTCCAAGTTTCAAAATCTTCACTTTTGGCAATTACTTCATTATTAGGAATGCAAAATAATAAACATAATAGAACAAACAAAAATTTTTTCAAATTCGTTTCCTCCAAATTAACATTTAGTTAATATTCATTATAAAGCGTTTTTTTTTAATTTATATCCTTATTTTTTATATTTTTTTGTGGTATAATAGAAATGATTTTCGGTTCGATAAAAAGTCCGACTCCCCTCATCTCCATTTTCACATAATAGTCATTTCTACTCGTTAACGAAATGGCTATTTAACAACATTCTTTATAAAAACATTTCTACTTATACCACCTGTTTTCACATGCTCAGGAAGTCAAAGTGGAAGTCAGTTATATAAACCCGTTATTTTGTAAAAACATAGCAATGTGACCCCCGAAAGTAAGTTTTTAACTTTCGGGGGTCACAACATTTTTGGCTACTTCTCTTTGAATAGTCCAAGACTAAATATTAATAAATGAAACGACTGTGTAAAAAATTATAGGCAAAATTAACGCTACCATTGCTATGATCAAAGCAACTTTTAAAATCAAAAACCATTTTGAATAATCTTTATTTGCCTGTTGTAATTTATTTATGATTAACAAAGAAACAAGTAAAAAGATTTCGGCAAAAATTATTATGAATATAGTTGACATAATCGCACCCTTACAAATTAAAATTATTAACTGGATCAAAAAACTTATCTGTCTATGTAAATATTTCCTATAAAATATGCGGTACCCCAAAAATTAGCCTAACCGCTAACTTTTGGGGTATATCAGCTTGATTAATTACTAACAAGTCATTTTTTATTCCTATGCATTGACTCCTATTGATTTTCGCCTTTATCTTTTTCCATGAAGATACCCACTAATTCCGAATCCATTGAGATATTGACAGTTTGAACATATTTTTCATCTTTATCTGGATGAGACCATGGGATAGTGGTACAGACTACATCACCAATTCCTTTAAACTCACGAATGAAGAAGCTGGCATTCTCATAATCTGGATTAAAGCCTAAGTCTCTGACTGTTTTAATAGTGCCATCGAACATGTCGATAGCTTCTTTATTCGTCATCTTAATGTCTTTAAAAATCGTTTCGTTCCAATTTAAGTCACTTTCTTCTATGAAACCATTATTAAAGTTGGCAGCCATAGCAACGCCTTCCGCCCCATGCTTTTTCATAGCTTCTATAAATTTTTCTTGATCTTCAGGAGATATCTTATCCCCAAAGGTCCACTCAACATTTTCTAAACTAATATCATCCGGTGTTACTTTTTCGGTCGATGTACTAATATCTTTTAAGCCAGTCGATTCCGTTTCTCTTGCTTGAATCGTTGGAACTGCTGCTAATGTACCAAATCCAAGTACCCAAACCGTAGCTAAAGACAACACACTTTGCAACCGCTTACTTTTCATCATTTTTTAAGCTCCTTTTTAAATTAATGTAAGTCTCTTAATTTAATTATAGCAAATGTTTTAGGTAAATTATAGCGATATAGCCTACGCACGGGCAATTCTAGCTAATCGCACTCGCATCGATTTGTTAAGCCTATTGGGTAACTTGCTCATAAAGATATTGTCCCATAGCCAGATGCCCTTCTTGATTAGGATGGACACCATCGAAGAGCAGCTGATCGGCATTGGCAGCTTTAATCGGCCCCTCATGGTAAAGATCAATATAATTCAGCTTTAATTCGCTAGCGACTTTTTTCAAGCTGGTGCACAAGTCCTCCATCCGTTTAGGTGACCGACTAGGCGTTGTCGTATAAGGTGGGCTACACAGATAGAACTGGGCTTGGGGAAAATTAGCCTTTAAAAATTGGATGATTTGCTTGAGTGCTCCGATGGTTTGATTAGGTTGATTGCTGTATTGAGTAGAATAACCCATAGCTATATCATTAGTTCCGCCCAATAGAACAATCTTTGTCGCATTTGTAGGCAGCTGAACTTTATGATGCACAACCAGATCATCATACAAGGAAGGAATGCCGCTATGAGCTGGGCTTTGTTGATAGGTTGCCCCACTCACTCCATAGGAAGTCACCTTTAGATTATGCTGACGAAAGACCTCTTGATAACCTACTATTTGTTGACCCTGACTATAAGGCGGACGAGTCCCATCCGCTTCGGTAATAGAATCGCCAATAAAAATGATAGTTGCTTCTTGAGCCTGGACTGAATGACTCAAACACACAACTGAAACACACAAAAAATAAATCAATAAATTAACCCAACGTTTCATAAACCAACCACCTTTTTACAATAATCTTTAACAATACAAAAAACATTATCCTAGGATACCGTAATCAATGCCTTGAATACGAAAAAATACCACTGGAAATCCAGTGGTAGAAGCGAATCATTTTTTCAATTATACCAAAAACAATACTAAAAGTAAAAAAGTAAAAGTTGGAATAAATTTATTTCATTAAATTTTTTTTATAATCTAAAAATTCAGTTTCTGTAATGATACCACTTTCTTTTAGTTTAGCTAATTTAATTAATTCGTCACTTAAAGAAGTCGATTGAGAATTTGAATGCTCATTATAGTTGTCAATATATTCTTTAATTTCTAACATATCCTTATAATATTTTTTCTTGAATAGTACAGTATTTTCATCGTAAACCGCCCCAAAAAGACCTTGTTGCTTATTACCGTCTCCAATAACTCCAAACTGAATATATCCCTGTGTAAATCCAGGTTTTTTGATTTGGACCGAGGTAATATTTTTAATTTTAATTGTCTTTGCCCCACTTAACCCTTTATTAATTGTATTTATCAGTCCTTTTGGTTGTATGGTTAATTTATCATTATCAATAACGATTAATGTTTTTCCAGGTGATTTAATATAATACTCTTTCTTCATTCCTTCAAACCTCCATATTTTTATGATTTTTAAATGGATAATAATTTTCTCTATTTTAAAAAATATTTATGAGAATACTAAAAATCCGGTACTGCTTTATTTTAATTCGCAAAAATTGGATTTTCAATAAAAAAATTGCTAAAATCAAATATTTATAAATTTTCTTCAAATAAAAATTAGCTGTTACAAACAAAATAATATTTCCTTCACCCATTTTCGAATAATAAAAACCTCTTAATCAAATCTTTTTTTATCTTTCTATTATTCATCTCAGTATTTGCCCCACTACTTCTTGTAGAACAGGCACCACCTCAGCTAAAAACCAAGGATTCTTCTTTTGCCAACGGATATTGAGTGGTGACGGATGCACCAAAGGAAAGTATCTTGGCAAATAATCACAGTAATGGCGGACGGTTTCCGTAAGATTCACTTGACGGTCTTTGCTGAGATAATACTTCTGGGCATATTGGCCAACTAGAATAGTCATTTGTAACTGAGGCATTAAGGCCAAGGTCGCTGGATGCCATTTAGCCGCAAAGTCTTTGCGAGGTGGTAAATCGCCGGACTTGCCTTTACCAGGATAGTAGTAATCCATAGGCACATGAGCCAGCAAGCCAGAGTCATAGAAAGTCGATTCATCAATGCCCAACCATTGACGTAAGAGATCGCCACTGCGATCATTCCAGGCCTTGTTGGACACTTGGGCAGCGATACCTGGGGCTTGACCTACAATCATGATTCGCGCTTGGGACGGCGCGACAAAGAGTGGTTCATAGCCTTGGCGGGTATAGTCTTGGTTGGCTTCATCAGCCATAATCTGAGCTTTTAAACGTTCAAATTCTGTCATCTCATCCCCTCCTAGCTCGATTTTAACCATAATGAAGTTAAATTGACAAGCAGATGACTCGCCAGCTCATCTCATACAGTCTTTCCCCACCAACAAAAAAATAGCGATCTTATCTAAAGACCGCTATCTTGTATCCCTTCGATTCCTAACTCATCAACATAAAGAGGATGGCTAAGCAAGCACGGATATTGTTGATGAGATGGACAACCATGGAATCTTTAATATTGCCTTGACGGTGATAGGAGGCAAAGAGAATCAGACCCATCGGTAAGTAAAGCAAAAATTCATACAAATTGGTGATGTGAAGCACCGCGAATAAAGCTGAAGTCACGATTCCTGCCCAGATAGTTTGGTTTTTATTAAATAATTGGTGATTGATTAAACCGCGGAAGACTAATTCCTCCACTATAGGAGCCATAACCCCGATGCCTAAGATAAAGGAAGCCACTAAAGGTAGTGGAGCATCTTTTAATTTTAGAGCAATCTGTTGGATAGCTTGGTCATTAGCCGACGACGCTTGCCCGGTTAATTTCTGCAATAGCAAGGTTCCAGCTACCGCTAACACAAAGGCCAGGACCGCCCAGCCGAAATCAATCAAGAAGTCGCGGCCACTTAAGCGAGGACTTTGAACGAAGAATGAGGCATGATAGTGATGCCATAAGAAGGCAATCACCCCGCAAGCCACGAGGAACCAAACCCCGCATCCTAACCAAATATGCATGGTACTTAACTTATCTTGCTGCATAACCATAATCATTGGCGGCGTGTTCACGATCATAACAAAGATAATCAATCCCAATGACTTCAAAATATTTCCTACTTTGTAACCTGATTCTTGTTGTTTCATTATATTTCTTCCTTTCTATTCTTGAACGTATTTTTCTAATTGTAAACTTCCTGCCGTAAAGAGGGCACCTGTCATCAACAGAATAATCAAAACACCAGGAAAATATTGCCCGCGGTCGAGAATCTGAACCATCCACGCAAAAGGTGATAAGAACCCTAACTGATGCCAGATTCCCAAGGCTTCTTTCTGACTGATAAAGGCCAAGCCTAAGATAAGCAACCAAACTAACGTACCCAAACTCATACATAATTGCGGATCTTTGAAAAGTCTAAACAAAACTAAGCCTAAGGAACAAGAAAATAAAATAGCTAAGAGGATTAATGTTAGAGCCTGACCCATATAGGCTAAGGGAAAAGCATAATAGACTGCTAAAACACCCAGAAATAGCGCATTAACCAGCAACATAAAGCTAGCATTGGCTAAGAGAAAAGCTAAGGTTAACTGCCAACCCGGCAAAGCCGAAACTAAGGACCGACGAAGGCTACCATCTTTCTTGAAAGTAACTAAATCCACCCCAACTACAATACCACTTAATAAGATGTAAACGAGTAACAAGACAACTTGACTCAATCCTTGCTTGTCTCCTACTTCCTTACCTTGCTCAATCACCTTCACTTGGGTCTTCAAAGGCTGTTCAATCATATTGGGGTTAAGCTTCTTAGCCTTGAGCTGACCCGTTAAACTTTGCTTAGCCACCCAATCTCTAAGTAATTGTTCGAATAGTTGTGATTGTGTTGCCTTATCACGCCGGAAAACTTGGATAGCTGACGGATGCCCTTCTTGAAGTATTTTGGAATAATGAGCCGGTATGACATAGACTACTCCAGCCATCCCACGCTGAACTTGCTTGATGGCTTTAGCTTGATAAGTCAGTGGTTTAACATTGAATTCTTGCTCATCCAACAACTTGCCAAGGTCTTCATTTCCCTCAGCTAGAAGGATTACAGTCGCCGTCGGCGAATCCTGATTGGCCGAGCTAGCTTGTTGATTCGCATCCAAGAAGATAAAGAGACTGACGATACAGGCCGGCAACAAGACCATGCTGATTAAACTCGAGGGTTCCTTAACCAACCGTCGGATATGAAAATAAAAGAAGCGAAGAGCATTCATCTAGTAGGCCTCCTTTCTTCGAATCACAGCAATCGAGGCTGCAAATATGAAGCCCGATATAACCAATAAGATAGCCAAAATAGGTAGAATGGCTAGTCCAGCTTGACCATTATGAATAGCTAAGAAGGGTTCAATCAAACTTGATTTCAACCAGTTCTCCTCAAGAAAGTTCAAGGACGGTAGATTAGCTAAGCGATTGAGGGGTAACGCTCCTGTGAAGACTAACATAAGGAGTGAATTAAACATATTTAAAGCAGCGGCGGCTTTCTCGACAAAGAAATGACTTAAGAGTTGGGCTAAATTAATGAAAAGAAGGATAAAAGCCATACTAACTAGGAGATAAGCCAACCAAGACCCTTGAAAGACCGTTGGATCCAGCCCTTTCCATATCAACATATAAAGCTGAACAAACAAAGTGTAGGTAAGAAGATCCGAAAGGATCATCATGGCTTGCTTGCTGACTAAGGAACCAGGCAAGAGATTCAAACGCTTATAAAAAGCCGAAAATTCAGGTTTAGTCGCCGAAACAAGCATATTGTTAAAGAACATCACGAAAAGAAAAGCTAGATAAACGATGGCAAAATATTGGTGGCTTGTCGGCGCTTGCCTGCCATCGACTGATCGATGCTGAAAGACTAAGTCTTGGACTGCTTGGCGACTTTTCCGGATCATAGCTTGCGCTTCTTCTTTTGACCCTGTCCCTTCGACCAAAGCTTGCTCTTGCTCTTGAACTTGAAGCAACTGGTTGAGCAAATCTTTAAGCAAAACTCCTTCCCATTGGGAGGCATTCTTTGCCAAAATAAGTTTGATTTGACTGGCCGCTTGCTTATCTTGCAAGGAACGACTGAGTGTTTCAGAAAAAATTAGGGTAAAGTCGGCCGACTCCTGGTCCGTAGTCAAATCAATGACCCCCACTTGATCCAATTGTTTGAAAGTCGAGACTAGACTGGCCCCAACCGGTCCTCGGTCTTGATTGTTAAGCTTAACAGCAATATGAAGTTCCTCTGGTTTAACCGCGTACAAATTTTGAAAGGAACTAGCCATAAAGAAAGAAAGGACCAAAGGCATAAGTAGAAAAGCCAAAGCCAAAACGGGAAATTGCTTCATTGCCAACAACAAATTGGCCTTTAACCCTTGGATAAATACCCGCATCTCTACCCCTCCTATTCATCACGTAGTCGCTTACCGGTCAATTGTAAGAAGGTTTCTTCCAAGGAAATATCTTCTACATAGATTGACTTAATCACACAGTCTTGAGCTTCTAGACACTTAATCAACTTCATCATGGAGAAGATAGTCACATCTACTAAGAGACTGACTTGATTCCATTCACTCTGCACTTCTTTGATACCATTGTCCTGAGCCATTAATACTGCAGTCAAATTGGCAGGAACACGATCAATTTCAAAGCGGATCCGATTGGACTGGCGGACTAAAGCCTTGACCTGATCTTGAGTACCATAAGCTACTTGACGGCCTTGATCTAATAAAAAGATTCGATGACAGAGCGCCTCCACTTCCTCCATATAATGAGAAATATAGAGAATGGTGGTGCCAGATTCATTCAGCTGCTTCAAGAATTCGAAAATGCGTTGGCGCGACTGAGGATCCACGCCCACCGTTGGCTCGTCCAAAATCAAGAACTCAGGATCATGCAAGAGAGCCGCTCCAATATTCAAGCGACGCTTCATCCCACCCGATAATTCCTTGACCTTCTTCTTGGTTGCATCCTCTAAGCCCATAGCCTGGAGAATTTGGTCAATCTTATCTTTGAGGGATTGGCCACTCAAACCATATAAACAAGCAAAATAATATAAATTATCATAAACAGTTAGATTCTCAATTAAGCCAATATCTTGAGGAACCAAGCCAATCTTCCCGCGGATTTGAGCCAGATGGCCTTTAATATTCTGGCCATCAATGACGACTTGCCCTTGGTCGGCTTTAATTAAACCCGTAATAATATCAATCAAGGTCGACTTTCCTGCCCCATTGGGCCCTATCAGACCAAAGCGTTCACCCTTCTGGATCTCAAAGGAGACATCTTGGAGGACTTGTTGTGTCCCATAAGCTTTGCTAATATTGGTTACTTTCAAATAGGTCATCTTCATTCCCCTTTCTTTTACAAGTCTTATTATAGTGGATGAAGGACTTAGACCCTAGTCCCCCAAGTCACGAGTGACCATGACTAAAGTCACGATTGGCAACAAATTAAGTCACCCTTGTCCACCACCATACATGCAAAAAAGCTCCCATCACTCATAGAGTATGGGAGCCATTATTTATTTGTACTTAATTCAAATGATGTTCATGGGCAAAGATGGCCAGTTGAGTGCGATCTCGAACGCCAACTTTCAACAATAATTGACTGATGTTATTCTTAATGGTCCCTTCTGACAGGTATAAGCTTTGCGCAATCTCCTTGTTGTTATAGCCTTTGGCCACTAAGCGAAGCAATTGTCGATCCTTAGCTGACAAATCGAGGTCAGCTGGTAAAGAAGGTTTTGTATCTGCCGCAGGCATGGTCGTTATCAAATTAGCCGTCACTGTCTGATCCATCACAATCTTGCCGCTTAAGGCCAGATGGATACCATGATGTATTTCCTGATAATCGCTATCTTTCAAGAGATAACCGGCGGCTCCTAGTTGCATAGCCTGGGTGATGTAGTCTCGGTCTTGGAAAGTCGTCAAGATTAGCACAGCAATTCCTGGATAGGCTCCTTTAATCAGACGCGTCCCTTCAATCCCATTCAATTGAGGCATACGGATATCCATTAAGACGACATCCGGTTGATGTTGACGGCACAAATCAAAGGCTTCTTGGCCGTTGGCTGCCAAGCCCACTACTTGGATATCTTGCAGACTCTCCAACATAATCTTGAGCCCATCACGAATTAAGGGTTCATCATCGGCAATCACTAATTTTATGAAGTCTGTCATGGTTTAATTCCTTTCCTTAAGACGAGGTAGCACAAGACGGGTGGTAAAACCCTGACCGACTTGTGACGAAAATTGCACTTGCCCGCCCAAGCTTTCTAAGCGTCGACGCAGGCTGGCTAAGCCCATATGGGGTTGAATCGTCTGGCAACCTTGGCCATTATCTTGAATAGTTAAGACCAATTCTTGTTCAGCAAACATCAAAGTTAGATTGACTTGACTAGCCTGCCCGTGCTTCTGGGCATTGGCAATCGATTCTTGGCAAGCCCGATACAAGGCCTGATATTGAATGGGGTCCACATCCCAAGTCGCTTGATTATGGCGAAAATCGACCTTGAGACTCGAATTAGTCGCGACATTATCTAGCAAAGCCTGCAAACCCTCAACCAGAGATTGGTCCGTATGATTCAAAGGCTTGAGATCATGGATTACTTGGCGAACCTCTTGCAGTCCTTGACTAGCAAAGTCCTTAAGTTGTAACGCCATCTGGGTGACCGTCGGATTGGACTGCTCACTCAACTTAGCGATCGCCCCTAATTGAACAATAATAGTCGATAAGCTATGGCCCACCGAATCATGCAAATCACGGGAAATTCGCTGGCGTTCCGCTTGGATATATTCCTGACGGATAGCAAATAAGTCTTCTTCCTGGGCCCGCATCTGATCTTGCAAAGCCAGCGCCATGGCCGCTTGTTGCGCCCCTTGGCTTTCTTGATGGGCGAGACACTGAGTCCGGGCCCACCAAAGCCAGATAGCGACGAGCGCCATGGCCACTAAAGGAGCCACCGACGCCTGAGTCGTCACAAGCTGATACGCTGCTAACCCCAGCATAGCCCCATTAATCAAACCATAGACCAAACCACTGCGACAGACCGTCACCGCCCCTAGCATTGTGAGCACCAACCCCAGCCATGACAGCTGGTGCAAACTAAGCACCAGACCTGCTAAGATTGCCACATCACCACAGAAAGTCAGCACTTGCCAAGTCGGCCGACTGATCAGAAAGAGACGCAATTGAGCCACAATAAGCCACAGCAAACCAAGCGCCAAATTCAACCAGACCGCTTGTCTCCCCTGAGCCAACAACAGCAACTCAACCAGAAGCCCCACCATGGCCCCGGCTTGCATCCCCTTAACCTGCTTATCTACCACAACACCCAACCCCTTCCATACAGGGATATTCTAACATAATAATTCAATAAAAAAATAGGACAACTCACTCTGTTGTCCTATTTAATATTGCCTACTATTAAATAATTAAACCCATCTTATTTTGAATTTTCAGCTTCAATTTCATCCAACATCTTTAACGTTATTCCATTTTTATTTTTCCAATCGATTCGACCATTGGACGCCATTCCTAATACAAAGTTAGAAGCATAGGATGGGCTAGCAAATAATTGATTTTTCTGCAAAATACCATTTGAAATTTCACCAGTTAACATTAACTGTTCTCTTAAAGCTTGGAGAGATTTCGGCAGAGAATCCGAATCGATCATCTCAATCATACTGCCCTTTAATACAACAAAGCCTTCGCTGGTTTGCTTACACATTGCATGAATTTCCTGATTTGATTTTTTGCTTTTTCTTTTCAGATAAAATAACTCGCCATCAATATTATTTTCAACCAAAGGATTAACCAACGGAATAAAGATCTTATACCCCAAGACACCTAAAACAATCTTTGAATATTCAATAAACTCGATTAACTCTGATTCTTTCTCTTCTGTAACATTGCCAATATTGGGTTCATTGGAATTTCTAACAATATAACGATCATTTTCTCGAGCTAAAAGAGTAAATTTATTTTCAAGATAACTAATTTCGGTTGGACCAAAAGAATTGTTTTGTGTAGTCAGCATCACAACTTCACTAAAGTAATTTTGATCTTTTAAATGTTCAGAAACCCGATAAAGGATGCCTTCTCCGTTTTTTCGAATTCCAGCTTGGCCAATATAAACTTCTTCTTCACCACGATCATTTTTGCCAAATAAGAAATAAACACCGCTCTGTTTTAAGTCTCCTCGATCTTTACATCGATCAAGGGCCGGACGGGGTATTTTAAAAGCCAAGCCTGTCCAGTTGGATAAGGTACACTTTATCCTCCCTGTTACTTCCCCATCCATTAAAAACAGATTGAAATTCTTCGAAGTACTCATCTTACACCTACCCATTTTAAGAATTGTATTTTCTATTCAATTAATTTATCTCAACTCATTTTCTAATGGAACTAAGCTATCTTCAAGTAATGTACGCCATGCTTTCTTAGCTTCTTGCTGATATACAAATGGATTCGCTCCTTGTTTCTGTTGCTGGTAAGACTTGAAATCTAAACTATCCAAAATCCGATCTAAATTAGGAAGATCATCCATACCGCTAATATACTGCAAAGCGGACGTATGAAGTTCCTTAACCGAGGCAAACCATTGTTTTGCGAAGTCATTTATAAACTCTTCTTTCTTCACATAGAAAAATCTACGCTTAACACTAAATACACTCTCATCCTCTGAGATTTCACCCTCGTCATAACTATTCAAGATACGGCGGTAAACTGATTTAACAATTTCTACTTTATTCAATTTTTGTAGAGCATCTTCAATTTCTTTGCGTGCACTCGTATTGTTAGCCGAGTAATCTCCTAATAATTGATCGATAAAAGCCGAATCAATATCGTACAGTTTTACAGATGAACCGGAGAAGAATTCAATCTCAGCTAGAAGTTTTACTGGTGGAACGTCTGGCCCAATTTCCACTATTACTGAAGCTTTTATCGTTTCATATTGACCTTGATTCGTTTCAATTAATTTTACCTGGCGTTGGACTTCCTTAGAAAGTTGAATTTCATCATTAAATTCATCATAGGTTATCACTGCTTCATAAGCTTTAACGAATTGTTGATAGTTTTTCATATAGTCAATTCGTTGTTCTAAAGGAGAATGTTCGTCAACATCGATATGTTCTAATAAGAACGAATGGAAATTCTTATAGGTTTGTCTAAATTGTTTCTTCGATGCTTCGTAAGTTGGATAAATTAAACCAGAATCTTCTTTCGTTTCTGAATATAGACGAGTCGCATTAGCAACATTTTGCTCCATTGTAGCTGGTTTGCGGAAAGTAACGATGAGTCCTTTTTTCTTACCCGGATAGGTTCGATTAGTTCGGGAGAAAGCTTGGATTAAACCAGCATATTCTAGATTACGATCGACAAATAAGGTTTGAATTGTTGGCGCATCAAATCCTGTTAATAACCGGTCAACGACAATGACCAAATCAATATGATTACCAAATTTTTGGAACTCTGCTTTCTTTCGAGCCAAGCGGTTATTAATATCGCCATTATATCGATTCATCTCCGCAATCGACCAGGAAGTTTGATAGTACTCGTTATAGTCATCAATAATCTTTTGCATCTCGGCTTGCTGTTCCGCCGCATTATTTGCATTCTCTTCTAAGGAATAAGTAATCGCAATCCGAGGGAAATCAGGATCATTCATGGTGCGCCCCTGTCGAATAGCTTGATCAGGAAATTGCTTAACTAACCAATCTGGATCACTCGTAAATTCTTTGATCGCATGATAATAGCGTTTGGCCATATCAATCGAACTTGTCGTTAAGATGGCTGATTTGGTTGGTTTACCTTCTTTAAAATCAAATTTCATATAGGCATTGTCCGGACGGAGGATTTTTTTGATAACATCATAAATATGCTCATCTTGTTCATATACATAGGATCCAATGCGTTCTTCTTTTTCAATAGGATCCATCTCATCAATCTTTTGATTAATCGCGTCGTCGGTATAGGACGCATATTTCTCATCAATTTTAAATTCACTATAAATACGATTATCTAATGACGTCTTCTCTATCGTGTCTTCGTGTTCAACTTGAAAGCCTAGAACAGCTCCATCTTCCAACGCATTTTTGATTGTGTAGGTGTGAAGAACCGGTCCATATTGATCAAAGGTGGTACGGGCGAGTTGTCCCTTGGCTTGCTTTTTGTTCTCTTCGAAAATTGGCGTGCCCGTAAATCCAAACCATGTTGAATTCGGGAAGAAGGCCTTAATCTCATTCATATTTTCCGCACTTAAAGCCCGGTGGCATTCATCGACAATAAATACGATATGTTGACCCATTAGTTTTTCATAACGGTTTTTGCCACTAGCCTCTTCTTGTTTTCGCGCATATTTCAAAGCAGCATCTAATTTCTGCCGAGTCGTGACAATCACAACATTTGAATTTGCGTCGGCTAATAATGCCTTACTCAATTCTTGTGCGCTACCCGTACCCACTATCAGACTATTTTCTTTGGAATTCCCTGAAGTAAGTCCGGTATTAAATTCAGAGGCAAATTTAGTAAATTCACTGGTCGTTTGGTTATCCAAATCTTTACGGTCCACTAACATGATGGTACGGTCAATGCCCGTTTTTCGAGCTAAAAGTTTTGTGGAGACAAAACTGGTTAATGTTTTACCTGAGCCCGTCGCATGCCAAACATAACCCGACTGATGTTTATTGGCCGCAACATACAAAGCCTCAATCGCATGAATCTGATAGGGATGTAGAACCATCAGAACCTTATTATAATGATCATCACTTACAATAGTATAAAGAGAAATTAACCTATGCGCTTCAGGTATAGTGAGGGCTTGCTTACAAAATTCATAGAGATTATCAATTTTCTTATTATCTTTGGTTCGCCAACTAAATAAGAACTTCTCGTGCATATTTTTAGGCAAGGCATTAGCAAAGTATCGTGTTGTTTGTTCATTCGATACGACAAATAGTTGAAGAGTAGAGAAGATATTATTTCTGAATAGACCTTCTTCAGCATATTTCTTAATCTGATTGAAAGCTTGGAAAACTCCATCTTTAGCCGTAACTTGTTTTAATTCAATTTGAACGATAGGTAGGCCATTGATCAGGAGTGTTACATCAAAACGTCGATCCCTAGCACTTTCACGACTCTTTTTAGTTGCAATCTGATTGACCACTTCATAAGAAGAAATACCTCCGGCAACATCACAATTTGAAAAGAGGATTAAAGACATTGATCCGAGTCTAATATCTTCCCGTTCAATCGAAATTCTAGCTATTCCATTCTCGCCTTTTAACCATTTTGCAGCGTCAAAAGGGGTTTGAGTTCGTGATAAGAGTTCAGCTTTAATTTTTTCAAATTCAACATCCGTTAAAGGATGTTCGCCGATTTCAGAAACATTATTTTGACAAATCTTATTGCGTAAATTTTGCCAAAGATCTGCCTCAGACTTCAAATCATCCCGATAAGTCCATTGATTATGTCCTTCACCTAGAACTCTTATTAATTCACGCTCTACCGCTGCTTCATCTAAGTAGCTAATTTTTTTCATAGCTGTTCTCCTTAAACAAACATTTTTTGTAATAAAGCTTTCTTCATATCCTTCAAAATATCCAACTCACGTTGATGAAGAGTGATTGAATTTTCTATTTTTTCAATTAACTGGCCGATATATGTTTGCTCAGTTTTCTTCGGTACACTAATTGTCCATTCCTTTAATTCCGAAATTGGAACTAAATTTACCATCGCTGAACCTGGATTTCTTGAAGTTAATCGTCTTTGAGTCTCTTCACTTTTTAAAAAATGTAAAAAATACATTGAGTCAGTAATTGAATGATTTATCCTTAATCTTATTAAAGCTTGATTAAAAACCCCTGGTTTAATTCCAGATGGTACCAGCGAAATCCTTCCAATGGTTCCAGCACCACTCATGATAAAGTCACCAGGTTTAATATGGAATTTTTTTAATTCATAGAATTTTTCCTTACTAATATTATAGCGTGTAGTATATCTATCATATATTGCGTTTTGCTGCTCATAGACAACAAATTCTTCATCAGAAACAAAGAATTCTTTTTTTAGCGCACTACCAAATGGCCCTCTCCTTAACCCTTCATCTGAATCTAATAAATAATTCAACTTACGCTGTTCCCAATCGTCAGTAAATCCAGCAAATCTAATACGCGGAACCGTATTTTCTCCATCTGGAAATAATTTTTGAAGCAAACCTTTCTTCATTTCTTTTAAAATCTCAAGCTCTTTCTGATGAAGAGTGATTGAATTATCAATTTTTGTTAATAAAAGTCCTATCTCCTCTTGTTCATATAAATCTGGAATTAATAAATTTTGTTTTTTAATATCTGAAACAATTAATGTTGTCATCATAATTGTCTTAGTAGTTGATTTCACTAAAATATGCTTCATAATTCCCTCATAATTTATATAGTATCTCATAAAATCAATTCCAATTTTTTGTATTGGTTCAAACGTGATAAAAACGTGAGAGACAATTCCTGTTCCAATATTATTAAGTACAAATCTTCCATATGAAAAATCTTTTGATTTGTTTCCTTCAAAAGCAATATCTCCATATTTTAGAATATTATATGTTTTTAAATAATCTTCAGAGGTATTATTCTGTACATTTTTAAATTTCATATTTGCTACAGAAATAATATCATTCTCGTTATAATCTAAATTTTTATTTTTATTAGACGTATTTTTCCAAATGTCACCAAACTTACGCTGTTCCCAATCATCCGTAAATCCCTTAAAACGAATTGCCGGTTTTTTCTTATCGGTCATAACTGAACACCTCTAATGCATTTTTTAGCCACTCTTCGTTTTCTTCATCAGCAACTAAAGAAGTCATCATGTCGTAGATTTCTTTGCGAAGGGCTTCTTTTTCTTGGCGAATTTCTTTCAATTGGGAATTTAGCGCAACCATATCAATAGGCTCTTCCTCTTCAAAAGTATCCACATAGCGCGGAATATTCAAGTTATAATCATTTTCCTTAATTTCTTCAAATGAAGCTAGATAAGCATACTTATCTATGTTTTCACGGTTCTTATAGGTTTCTACAATTTTAAGAATGTTTTCCTCTGTTAACTTATTCTGATTTTTTTCTTTCACAAAATCATTGCTCGCATCAATAAATAAGACATCGCGAGTTGTTCTATTTTTCTTGAGGATAATTACAGTTGTAGGAATAGAAGTGCCGAAGAACAAGTTTGCTGGCATACCAATGACGGTATCAATACTACCATCTTCTAATAATTTCTTGCGGATAATTCCTTCTGCTGCTCCACGGAACAAGACACCATGTGGCAAGACGATTGCCATCGTTCCCGTCTCTTTTAGATGATAAAAACCATGTAGTAGAAAAGCAAAATCAGCTTTCGATTTAGGCGCTAATTTACCATATTTATTAAAACGCGAGTCATCCAAAAAGCTATCATCTGCCGACCAATTAGCTGAATACGGTGGATTCATCACGACTGTATCAAAAGTATAGGGTTCATCACTAGGCCAGTCTTTATTCAAAGTATCATCATTTCTTAATCGCATCCGTTTGCTTGAAACCCCATGAAGAATTAGATTCATTCTAGCCAAGTTGTAGGTTGTGGTATTCAATTCTTGACCATGATAGGTGATATTTTCTGGATAATTGATATGGTTAGACACATTGAGCATTAAGGATCCTGACCCCATCGTCGGGTCAAAAACAGAGAATAATTCTTTGTCTTCTTGCCCTATTGTTACGATGCGTGCCATCATATCCGATACCATGTGTGGCGTATAGAATTCCCCTGCCTTCTTCCCTGCTTGTTCAGCAAATTGGCTGATTAAAAATTCATAGGCATCCCCTATCACATCCCCCTGATGACCAATAACATCAATGTCATCTAACTTTTTTAATACCTCTGTAATCGTAATGTTGCGTTGTTGGTCATCTGATCCAAGTTTATTTGAATTTAGATCGATATCAGAAAATAAGCCATTGAACTGTTCAAATTCTGCAGATAAAGCATTGAAAGCTTTCTTCAAATCATCTAATTGGAAGATTTGCTTTTTGGCTTGATTTGTTAGCACATTAAATAAATAGTCAGGTTCAATATAATACCCCAACTTATCAATCAGCGTTGCACGAACTGCCTCCCTACTGCTTTCATCTGCTAAAATTTGTTTATACAATTCTGTCTGTTTGTCTGGAGTATCATATTCTTCCAAGGATTGATAACTAGTTTCTACTACTTTAATCAGTAATTTATCTGATAAATATTTGTAGAAAATCAATCCTAATAAATAGTTTTTGTATTCTGAAGCATCCATCTTACTTCTTAAGTTATCGGCTGCGCTAAATAATTTTTGATTCAATTCTGCTCCCATATTGGTTCCTCAACTTTCGTATTTTGTTAAAATATTCGTCATTAATTTTTGCTGCAAACTACTTTCTAACTCTGATAGATAGGCTAGTCGATTCATCGAAAAGTAAATATGTCCTAACAGCTTTTGTTTTTCTAGTTCAATAAGTTTTATATCAATCTCACCTAGTATGGAAGGTGTTAATTTAGGCACCGTACTCCCCTGCATTTGTTTATACATTTGCTTTTTAATTAGTTGAGACTCATTAAGAATAAAGCATACATATTTTGAATCAACGTCCCCTGTTTGTGAAACTAACTGAACAAAGTTTTGATTAAATAATTTGCCCTGATTGGCCTCACTGACAACCGAGGCTTTGGAAGTTGCCAGATTGTATAATATATCCCCTTTTCTCACTACAAAACGATTTTCAAACTTAATTTTGCTTACTGAATTATCATTTGATACATGACAAAGGTCATTAATGATATCTTCATTTGAATAGACTTTTTCACCATCATAAGACTCTTTATTTAAGCGAGTAATATTCATTCCCGCATTAATTAAAAATATTTCGTTTAGTTTCATCAAACGCCCCTTCTTTGTAATTTAATAGAATTACATATGTAACTATCATTAGTTTATCACATAAACCATAAAAATCAATATGTAATTCTATAAAATTACAAAACTCAAGAAGCGTTTATAACGCAAAATGAACTTTATTGGGAACAGCGTGTGTTAGAAAAATCAGCAAGATTTAGAAAAGGGATTGGGTATTCAAAGTCTGATTTGATAAAAGAAGGGAGTCCAATAATATTATATGGTCAGCTTTATACAAATTATGAAACAACCATAAAGACAATTAATACTTTTGTAGATGAAAAAGAAAATTCTATAATCAGTCATGGTAGAGAAGTAATTGTTCCTGCTTCGGGTGAAACTTCAGAAGATATTGCGAGAGCTTCAGCTGTTGCAGTTGAAGGAGTTTTAATTGGTGGAGACATAAATATCATTGATCCTGATCCGACTATTAATTCTACATTTTTAGCATTATCACTTTCTAATGGAAGAACGAAAAAAGAATTAGCAAAAAAAGCTCAGGGTAAGTCTGTGGTACATATCAGAAATGAAGAAATAAAAAAATTGAATATTTTATTCCCAATCAAATCTGAACAAGAAAGATTATCAGATTATTTCTCTAATCTTGACACTAATATCACTCTTCATCATAAAAAGTATTTTGACACTATTTTCCCCTTGAAAAATAGATGTATTTCAAAAAAATTAATATTTTTTTGAAGCCTGTCTCGGTTATTTTATTTCAAATATTATTTCTTGGGAACAACGTAAGTTATCTGAGATTGCAACTATGTATGCAAGAATAGGGTGGCAAAATCTTAGAACATCTGAGTTTTTAGACAATGGTGATTATATGCTTATAACGGGCACGGACTTTGTTGATGGACGAATAAATTTTTCAAAATGTCATTATGTTAAAAAAGAAAGATTTGAACAGGACAAACATATTCAAATCACTGATGGGTGTATCTTGATCACAAAAGACGGTACCCTTGGAAAAGTAGCATATGTCCAAGGATTAAAGAAACCTGCCACACTAAATGCTGGAATTTTTAATATAGAAATTAGAGATGAAAATAAGGTGGATAGAAAATATCTTTTTCAATATTTAAAAGCGCCTTATTTGATGTGTTATGTTAAGCAAAGAGCCACAGGAGGAACCATTAAGCATCTTAATCAAAATATACTTATTGACTTCCCAGTTTCTTTATCAAGTAAAACTGAACAAGAAATAATTGGGAAGTACTTTGATGATATAGATAATTCAATCACTCTTCATCCTCAAATTTTTTCAACAAAATTATAAAAGGCACTTAAAAGTGCCTTTAGTGACTACAATTTAATTCAAACTGGATAGATATCGCATGATTTTATCATTATCTTGATTTTCTAGTTCTTGAATAATATGAAGATATACTTGTTGAGTCGTTGTCATATTCGAGTGTCCTAATCTCCTTGCTACACTAGCAATTGAAACACCGGCGAATAATAATAATGACGCATGGGTATGGCGTAAGCCATGAACTGAAATAACTGGTATCCCAGCTCGACCACAATATATTCTTAAACGATTATTGACCGTTGAATTAAATATACGCTTATTGACAAATATTGGAGTTTCTTCGGCAATACCCGAGACCAATTGCGCAAATTGCATATTAGTCTTCCAATCAATTTGTACTTTACGCTGAGATGATTCATTTTTGGTTTCTTGAAAACTTCCGTTCTTTTCTTTATAATTCCAAGTTTTATTAATGGTAACTAACTGATAGTTAAAATCAAAATCTTTAGGTGTAACCGCCAAGGCTTCTGAGAAACGTAGTCCTGTCTTAGCTATTAACAGAATTAACCAATCAATATTTGGATTAGGACCCAACTTTAATTGTTCAATTAATTTCTGCAATTCAAACTGGCTTAAATATTTGATTTTCTTTTCTGCTGGTGTTTTTCCTTTAATCACAATTTTTCTGGTTGGATCACTTTCAATTAAGCGATCATTTACAGCGTCAGCTATGGCTCCCTTTAATTGGTGATGAAAATCTAAAGTTGTTTGTTTTTCATGTGTTTCAGCAAATTTGTTGAGCAGAAATTGATAATTTCGTCTATCCAATTCACAGACAAGCAAATCAGGAATTAATTTTACTAGGTGTTTATAGGTCAATTTATATTTGTCCAAAGTTACTTTTCTTACCGCTCCAACTTTATACAAATCAACCCATTCTTTATAGTATTCATGAAATCGATATTCTGAATAATTAGGCATTTTATATTCCTCCTATCTAATCTGACATTTCATAACTAACCCTAAAATTAATTAATTCATTTTTACTTTTTCGATCTTTTCATTTCTGCATTTATCATCCTCCTTTTAGTAAAAATAGAACAGCTATGAATAACTCCCACAAGTTCAAAGAAAATCCACGTAGCGTGCAAGGCTTTAACAACTTGTTGTTTAGGCCTTGCCTAGTGGATTTAGTCTGGAAATCCGTCAGGATTGAAAGACGATCTCTTGTGAGAGTTCCATTCATGGGCTGTTCTTTTTTACGTTAAATCCTTAAAACACAAAAGCAGCACCCTCTTAAAAGAGCGTGCTACTTTCATTTTTAGGCATAAAATCATAAGGACTGATGCCATCCATGCCAATCATCGGATCCACCGTCCAAACCAATTCCTCGGTTAGGCGATACTCTGAAATCGGCTCTTGGTCCGCATCAACAGAACTTTTATTATTTTCTTTGTCACTTGTTTCAGCTTGCTTAAGCTGGAATGTCTGCGTGGATTCTTGCACTTGATCCTCTTCTGTATGCTCAGCTTCCACCTGATAAGCCACGGCCGGCGCCTTGTCTTTGAGCTTAACCTGTAGAAGGTCGGCTAAGAAAGTTTGACGTGGCACTTGTACTTTGCTGACAGCTTCTTGGAAAGAAGCGGGATTACCAATCAAGACTAGGGATTGTTGGGCCCTTGTAATGGCCGTATATAAGAGATCCTTACGCAACATCCGGTAATAGGAATCCACCATCGGTAGGAGAACGAGCGGGTACTCCGACCCTTGCGACTTGTGGATGGAACAGCAGTAGGCCAAGGTGAGTTGATCTAGGTCACTGCGTTTATAAGTTAATTCCTTATCATCATCGAAGGAGACCACCACTTCATCGGCATTGGAATCCGTCTCCTTGGCTAAGAAGATGGACTCAATCTTACCGATATCACCGTTATAGACGCCCTCTTCCGCATTATTGACCAACTGCAAGACTTTATCCCCCACGCGGAAGACTTTATCAAAGTAGACTAATTCTCGCTTCTTGGCTTTAGGCGGATTCATCAATTCTTGCAACATGGCATTCAACTGATTGATGCCTGCTGGTCCCTTGTACATAGGAGCCAAAACTTGCAGGGTGGTCGCATCAAAGCCTTTGCGTTGGGCCGAGCTAACAATCTGACTGATTACTTGGGCGACTTGATTAGTATGACAAGGAATAAAGGACCGGTCAGCCTGTTTTTCTAATAAATTGTCCGGTAGATAGGCTTGACGGACCGCATGGGCCAGTTGAACAATGGTAGACCCTTGAGCCTGCCGGTAAATCTTAGTCAAGGAGATAGTTGGAATCTGCTGGGAGGCAATTAAGTCTGCGAAGACCTTACCCGGACCAACTGATGGAAGTTGGTCTTGGTCCCCCACGAAGACCACTTGCATCTCAAAAGGAATGGCTTGCATGAGCCAATTCATCAACCAAGTATCCACCATGGACATCTCATCGACAATCAAAAGCTTGCCTTCCAATTCGTTAGCAGAAAAGTCCTCTACCAAGGATTCTCGGTTAAAGCCAATCAAGCGGTGAATAGTAGCTGCAGGCAGTCCTGTCATTTCCTGCATACGCTTGGCTGCTCGTCCTGTCGGCGCAGCTAGGAGAATCGGCGTAAAATCAGGATCATTAGCCAGTGTGCTTAAGTCATAGTCATGCAGGATGGCATGCATCTGCAACAAGCCCTTGATTAGTGTCGTTTTACCTGTTCCGGGTCCACCCGTGATGATTGACATTGGCGATTTAATCGCTAATTTTAGCGCGGCTTTCTGTTGGTCATCGTAAGGAATTCCCGTCAGCTGAATCGTTTGATCGAAGGCTTGATCTATCTGGTCCGCTTCGAACTGGAGAACTTGTTCATAGCGTAAATATTGATCAATACGGCCCACAATTCCCATCTCAGCATAATAGAGACTAGGTATCATCAAGGCCTGATCAAGCCGCATGATTTTCTCTTCAAGGATGGCTTTATCCAAGGCTAGCATTAATGGATCGTTTTCGATTAAAACTCGGCGGGCTTGCTCTAATATCTGCTGAGCTTGCTTAAGGGCCACCGCTTCAAGAACATAGGTATCGCCATTTTGATAACACAGTTCTTGGACAGCCGTCAGAATCCCAGCCATTAAGCGCTCGATAGCTAGAGCTTCAAAACCCAAGTTTTCCGCTAATTGGTCAGCTTTATTAAACCCAATGCCTTCAATTTCTTCAATTAAGATGTAGGGATTTTCCTTAATCTTATCCACGGCAGCAGATTGAAATGTTTGGTATATCTTCTCGGCTAATTTCGGTCCAAAGCCCCACTCATTCAGTTGCATATAGACCCGCTCAGTCCCTTGGTGAGCAAGAAGGGTTTGCCGCATATCAATCCGCTTTTGCGGAGTCATCCCCTTGACTTGTTTGAGGGCATTGGGGTCTTGAATAATCAAATCAATCGCTTGTAACCCGAGCGTATCGACAATCCGCTGAGCCAGGACTTGCCCTACCCCTTTGAAACGGTCGCTGGATAAGTAGTCGACTAGTCCTTGGGCTGACGTCGGTGTAACTTGTTGATAGCGACTCACTGCAAACTGTTCGCCATACTTAGGATGGAAGGTCCGCTGACCATAAAATTCATAGGTCGCGTCTAGATGAAGATTAGTAAATTGACCCGTACAAATCATTTCATCGACTTGCCAGTCTGCTGAACTCGCCTCATCTAAGGTCACTCGTAAAACCTTGTAGAAGTTAGACGGATTCTCGAAGAAAATCGCATCCACTTGGCCAATCAAGACTTCTTGATCAGCAAGTAATTGCGTTTGCTCAAATTCTGCTTTCACCCAATCTTCCTCCTTCCTAGTATGGCATTTGCTTAAATGGCTTTGTTTATGCTTTAAACATATTGGCGCTTTTGGCCGTCTTTGGTATAAGCCGCATCAATGATACCGCCACCTAAACATTCTTCACCTTGATAGAAGACGACGGCTTGTCCCGGTGTAATGGCCCGGACCGGTTGATCAAAGATGACTTTGGCTGATTGTCGGTCGGGACTTAGTTGAACGGTCACACCAATATCGGCTTGGCGATAACGGAACTTGGCCGTACATTTGAATTCGAGTGGTTTTTCTTCAGGAGTAGTAAATGATATTTGCGATGCTTCTAAATAATCCGCATAGAGATTTGGATGATGGAAGCCTTGTCCCACATACAAGGTCTGAGTGGTCAAGTCCTTACCAATCACGAACCATGGTTCATTGGATTCGCCGCCACCACCGATACCTAAACCTTGCCGTTGCCCAATAGTATAGTACATCAGACCCATATGGTCTCCCTTAACTTGTCCATCTAAGGTGACCATCTTACCCGGCTTGTTAGGCAAATAATTAGCCAGAAATTCGTTGAAGTTGCGCTCCCCAATAAAGCAAACGCCTGTCGAATCTTTCTTCTTAGCAGTTGCTAAATCTAATTTTTCCGCGATTTCGCGTACTTGCGGTTTAGTGATATCTCCGACCGGGAAGAGAGCTTTTTGTAGTTGAGCTTGAGACAATTGACTGAGGAAGTAGGTTTGATCCTTGTTATTGTCCACGCCTCTTAGCAAGTGAACGATGCCATTTTCATCGCGTCGCGTGCGGGCATAGTGTCCCATAGCAATATAATCCGCGCCCAAGTCCATGGCGTAATCAAGAAAGGCCTTAAATTTCACTTCTTTATTACACATTACATCTGGGTTCGGCGTTCGCCCTGCCTTATATTCAGCTAAGAAATATTCGAAAACCCGTTCCCAATATTCTTTCTCAAAGTTAACGGAATAATAAGGAATACCCAAAGCTTCCGCCACTAAGGTCACATCTTCATAATCTTGAGTAGCTGTACAGACCCCATTCTCATCGGTATCGTCCCAGTTCTTCATGAAGAGACCGACCACATCGTACCCCTCTTCTTTCAATAAGTGAGCGGCTACCGATGAATCGACCCCTCCACTCATGCCCACAACTACGCGGGTATTCGCTTTATCTGTCATGTTGACTCCTTTCTGTGTCATCCTTCCTTCTAGGTTGGATAAGTGGAAAGAGAACGAGGCTTAGGAGCCTTGAAGGCTGGCCCAAGTTCGTTCTCCTCAAAAAATGTTATTCTGCTTGTTCCTTGTTTAATTCGACGAAAACGTGGCGGTCAACAAAACCGTCAAAGATATAGTTAATCTTCTCAACGACCATCTCGTTATTTTGTAAATCCATCACGTTAACAGTTGATAAGCCTTGGTTGTTCACGGTTGAAATCTTTAAGCTTTGTAAGTCGGATTTAACCGTCACTTTGAGAACCAAACCGTGACGATTGTTAACATCAAGTGGGCGTTTGTATTGATAATTGCCCCCTTTAGTATCTTGGAAGCCATTGTCACGAAGGGTATAAGGTTTACATTCAGGGCTAACGGCGAAAGTGCGGTTGAAACCCATTAAGCTTGCTTGTTTTGCAAATGCCATGTTGTCATTTTCCTCTCTGATAATTTCTTTAATTGGTCGATAAAGGCGTCGATGTCCGCTGTTTGACTATCGCGACCGAAAGACAAGCGAATCGACTGATGCCACCGGTCTGCTTGATCAGGATAGTAAGCTTGAAGTATGCGGGAATTGACGACTGACCCGGCCGAGCAAGCGGAGCCCGCCGATAAACAGATACCTGCTAAATCCATCTGAATTAAGATTTGACTGGCTTCAATCCCTTCAAACCATAAGGAATGAATGTAGGGAGCTTGATTTTGCGAATCGCCATTGCGTTGGTATGCAATCTGACTCTCATCTAAGCGTTGGAAAAGATAGCGGGTCAATTGGTCGAAGTGTTGGGTTTTGTCTCCCGCTTCTGCTACCGCTAGTTCCATAGCGAGTGCCAAGCCCTCAATATAGGCTAAATTCTCGGTACCCGAACGCAGAGCCATTTCTTGACCGCCACCACGAATCAAAGCAGTCAGCGTCATCTCAGGATTCCAAGGTTGATAAACTAGAAAGCCAATGCCTTTAGGAGCATAAAATTTATGACCTGTCCCTACAAAAGAAGTACACTGGAAGCCTTCTTGAACCCAAGGTTCCTGCCCCAGAGCTTGGACCGTATCAACATGTAACCAATAACCAGCTGCTTGAGCTGCTTGGCCTAGGGCATGGATGGGCAATTGGGCGCCTACTTCATTGTTGACTGCCATACAGATCCACCCCGTTGTCCGGTCCGTCGATGCCGCTTGAAAAGCGTCGACCTTTATTTCTCCATTAGCATCAGGCTTAATATAAGTCACTTGGAAGCCTTCTTGTTCCAACTGTTGACATACCTCCATGACAGATGGATGCTCAATCGCGGAACAAACCAGATGATCACCCAAGCCTAGGTGTCGCGCTTGGTAAGCTTGGGACCGAATAGCCCAGTTATTCGCTTCTGTTGCTCCCGAGGTGAAATAAATGTCTTTTGCAGATACGCCTAGGGCACGAGCTAATTGATTGCGAGCTTGTCTCAGTGCTTGCTTAGCTTGCTTTCCAATACTATAGACAGCTGAAGGATTGCCAAATTGATGAGCAAGGCTCTCTTGAATACGAGCCAGCACTTCTGGTCGTACCGGTGATGTCGCCGCATAATCAAGATATATCATTCGCATCCCTCCTGTCATTTTCCTTATCATTATACCTTACTTAAGCTGATTTGTAGACCATCTTAGCAAAAAATTTGCTAAAACTAACGCTGACTATTTTAACAGAAATAGGTTGGAAAAACCAGAAAAATATTCTATCTACCATTTGAATGTTGGTTTGGATTAGCAAAAATTGTTTTAAGAGCTTGACTCTAGTAAACTATTAGTGAATGAAATTAGATTGGAGGCCGTCTTATGCCACAGCCCCTTGCATATCGCATGCGCCCTAAACGAATTGAAGACGTCTTGGGTCAAAGCCACTTAGTTGGCCCAGGAAAAATAATCCAACGCATGGTAGCAGCTAAACGCTTGTCTTCCATGATTCTCTATGGGCCGCCCGGAACTGGTAAAACCTCGATTGCTTCAGCTATCGCTGGTTCAACCCAGTATGCCTTTCGGGCCTTAAACGCGGCGACCGATGCCAAGAAGGATCTTGAAGTCGTGGTGGAAGAAGCCCGCATGTCCGGTACTGTCATCTTACTCTTGGATGAAATCCACCGCTTAAATAAAGTCAAGCAGGACTATCTCCTACCCCATCTAGAAAATGGACGGATTATTCTGATTGGCGCAACCACCGAGAATCCCTATATTGCCATCAATCCCGCTATCCGTAGCCGGGTTCAAATCTTCGAAGTCTATCCGCTCACGCCTGACCAAATTGTTCAAGGACTTGAACGAGCCCTAGCTGATAAGGAACAAGGATTGGGTAACTACCCGGTCACCATTGATTCTACCAGTCTACAACACTTTGCTAATGTCACCAACGGCGACATCCGCTCGGCTTTAAACGCTTTGGAATTAGCGGTCTTATCCACACCGGCCAATGAAGACGGTCAAATTGTACTGACGGCTGAAATCGCTGAAGAATGTTTACAGCGCAAACGCCTCACCCACGATAAAGATGGCGATGCTCATTATGATGTTATCTCCGCGCTACAGAAATCGATTCGCGGATCCGACGTCGATGCTGCTCTCCATTATTTAGCACGCCTACTTGAAGCGGGTGAACTCTTAATTGCCTGTCGGCGTCTGCTCGTCATTGCTTACGAGGATATTGGCTTAGGCAATCCAGGAGCTACCGAGCGCACCGTTGCGGCTGTTGAAGCAGCGGAAAAGTTAGGTCTGCCAGAAGCCCGAATTCCCCTAGCCTATGCGGTCGTTGAATTAGCTTTGAGCCCTAAGTCTAACACTAGCTATCGTGCCATCAATGCAGCCATAGCCGATATTCAAGCGGGTGCCGTCGGTCAAGTTCCTGATCACTTGCGGGATGCTCACTATCAGGGCGCGAAGAAATTAAAACGCGGCTTGGGTTATCAGTATCCTCATGACTTCCCCGGCCACTGGGTTAAGCAAGACTACCTTCCCGAAATCCTTCGCGATCGCCACTATTTCCAAGCCGATCCAACCGGTAAATATGAAGAAGCTCTGGCTCAATACTATAATAAAATTAAGTCAGGAAAAGGATAGTTTCACAAACCAAGAAAACCCTACCATTTGTTTAACTATCCACTTTCTTATCAATTACTCGTGCATAGATATTGCAAATAATAAAATCTATGCTATAATTTAATCATAGTTAAGTAATATCTGAGGTGTACGAGATATATACACTGTGTTGACCGAACATTTTATTGATACATTGGGATCGAGTGACCAATAGCTATGACAGGCCTTTTCACTTGGAAGTCAGACCCTATTGTTCCAGAGCCCACCTGCGTAAATATGCGGGTTCAAAACATCTATATTTACAAACGGCACCACCGGATTTACTTAAGGGCTAGCCTTTATGGCTAGCTTTTTTTTATTTGTCATCATTTGTAAAAATTATGAGAAAATCATGAGTTTACACATTGTATTATCATATTCCCTGTGCTATAGTTAGTGCCATTAAATACTTTTTGTAAGGGATGTGAATGAATTGGAAAAAAATCGATCATTGAGGCATTATTTCTTTATTGGTTCATTAGTTTTTGGCTTGTTCTTTGGGGCTGGCAACCTGATTTTTCCCGTTCATTTAGGCCAAGTAGCCGGACACAATCTTTGGCAAGCTAATTTAGGCTTTATTCTAACCGGCGTGGGCCTTCCCTTCCTAGGGTTACTCGCCATCGCCCTATCTCAAGTTCAAGGTGTCTTCGACTTAGCTCAACGAGTTAGTCGTCCTTTTGCTTATTTCTTTACCGTTGTACTCTATCTAGTCATCGGCCCTTTCTTCGCGATGCCGCGGTTAGCCACCACTTCCTTCCAGATTGGTCTAGCTCCTTTCCTAGCTCCCCAGCATCAGACCTTGGCACTGATGATCTTTTCTCTGCTTTTCTTTAGTCTCAGCTTCTTGTTAGCTCTTAGGCCAGCTAAGTTATTGGATTACATTGGTAAATATTTAAATCCAACCTTTTTAATCCTATTGACCGTCCTTTTAGTAGCTACCTTCGTTCATCCACTCGGATCCGTTAGCGGTGCTGCGGTGCAAGTGGCCTATCAGCAACAAGCCTTCCTACAAGGCTTCCGCGATGGTTACAGTACTTTGGACGCTTTAGCAGCCATTGCTTTTGGAGCAATCATTATTGAAAATCTACGCAGTCTCGGCTTTCAAAAAGCTCAAGATGTAACCAAAGCCATGATTAAAGGTGGCTCAATTGCTGTCGTTGCTATGATTGTGATTTACTCTTGCTTAGCTCTAGCCGGCACCTTATCTTTAGGTCAATTCCCCTTGTCAGAGAATGGCGGGATTGCCTTGGCTCAGATAGCTCAAGAACATTTGGGACTCTTCGGTTCAGTCCTCTTAGCCCTTATCGTCATTGTTGCTTGCTTTAAAACATCAATTGGTTTAGCAACAGCCGTCGCCGAAGCCTTTCATGAGATGTTTCCCCAATTGCCTTATCGCTTCTATCTGACGACAGCCTGTGTTTTACCAGCAATTTTCGCTAACGTCGGTTTAACCAAATTAATTGAATTGTCCATTCCGGTGCTCATGTTTATTTATCCGCTCGCGATGGTTTTAATTCTCTTGACCCTTATAGATCCTGGTCACCGCCTTACTCCTCGTGTGTATCAGATAACCCTGGTCTTCACCCTAGTAGCAGCTTGCATGGATGCTATCAATGCTTTTCCAAGCAGTTGGAGCTTGCGAGCTCAATTGGCAGGACTCTTAGCTTCCGCTAACCATTGGCTTCCATTCTTCAACCACGGTTTTGGCTGGCTAATCCCTGCTTTAGTCGGCTTCGCCTTCGCTCTCTTGCTCGGTCGATTAACCCAATCAAGACGAATCCAAAACTAATACAAGCTTGTAAAACGTAAACCATCCGCCTTTATGGCGGATGGTTTTTTGTGCTAAAGCCTATGAATCATATTTTCGCTAATTGAAATTCATTTTTGGGTTTGCAAAAGTATATAGAAAAGGAGTGGTCTTATGAAAAAGTTTACTTATATTTTCCTTTTCCTTATTTTTTGGCTTTTTCAAAATATGACTGTATACGCCAACTCATTGTCACCAACTGACTTTTATGGTCTTTACTCGCTCCAGAGCAGTCAGATTCAATATATTGAAATGACTGAAAAAGAACTCCTAATATATGGCGATCAATTTATCACAGAAAAAAATCCGACTAAAGATCCATACTCTCATTTGGTAAATTTTATTTCTGATAACATCAATAATGAACATCAAGTCGGTATGGTAGATCCAACCGAAATTGATCCGGATAATAAGATCCAATATGAATTTCTCGATAATACCAATCAACAAATCCCCTCTAAAAAAGTCTTCATTATTAAAAACTATCAACGAGAGTGGAAAGAAAATCGTTATTTTGAAATAATCATCAACCATGAAACCGCCTTTAAATTGGAACAAACCGGTAAAGGAAAATTAAAAGACCAACGCAATCAAACAACCCTTACAGAATATAAATGAATCATTCTGTCATAGAAAATGGCACATAATTAGTATATTATGAAGGAACATTTTCCACATAAACAATATCTAAGAATAAAAAATCGCTTCATGACACAAGCAAGAAACACGAAGATTCGCGCAGATTAGCAGCCCTTGCCGACTTGTCGGTTAGGGCTGATCTAGCGAAGCTAGTCAGGAAAACCACAGGTTTGGATGACGCTCGCTTGCCTGTGACATGAAGCGTTATTTCTTTTTAATTTTATTATTTTTCTTGATTTAAAACAAAATGAAAGTCGCTTCATGACACAAGCAAGAAACACGAAGATTCGCACAGCTTAGCAGCCCTTGTCGACTTGTCGGTTAGGGAAGCTCTAGCGAAGCTAGTCAGGAAAACCGCAGGTTTGGATGACGCTCGCTTGCCTGTGATATGAAGCAGACTTTCATTTAATTATTAACACTATATTAAGCCAAACTAGCTACTTTCTTTTGCTTTTGATTGGTAATCAAATAGCCTAAGATCGTACAGCCAACCGCAAAGGCCGCCATAGCCAACCAATAAGGAGCTAATTGACTGAGATGCGACGCTTCCATACTCACAGCCCGATTATAATAATAGATAGGCGATATTTGAGCTAATTGCTTCATCGTTGGACTAAATAATTCATAAGGCATGAATATACCTGAAAGAAAACTCAAGGCCAAACTTGATACAGTCGTCATCGAATTGAAGACGTATAATTTTTGCGAAAGCGAGGTTAATAAGTAGGTAAAAGCCAGACAAAATACCAGATAGATGGCAATCGCTATCCCATAACGCATCAAATCAAATTGACTAATAGCTCCGCCTAACCCTAGACAAATCAACATCATGATCAACCAAAGGAAGATTCCTAGGACTAATTCACCAAGTAAAATCTGCCAGGTATAGTGTTTCAAATCCATCGCTCCCAAGCGAACGCGCTGACTGATGGTCGGTCTGTTCATAGTAATTAGAATCCGCCCCACCGCCGAGGCAACAATCGATAGAAGAATAAAGCCCATAAAGGGAACGACTACCCCTAATTTACCTGATGATTTTTTAACTTTTTTGTCATTTCGGATCATGACCTGTGCTTGGTGTCGGAATACTTGTTTTAATTCTTGTAATTGAGCCGAACTTGGCACCTGATTACCCGCTATCGACTTGGTAAAGCGGAAATATTTATTTAATTGTTGTCCAATCTGCATCGAAGGTGTATCCCGTTGGTCAGTAAGGACTTCAATAATAGCCGAATCTCCTTTTTGTAGTCGTTGGTCAACATCGTTAGGAATAATCACCAAGCCACTATAGAAATTAGAAAAGACCTTCTTGCGCGCATCCTTTTCTTGATTAGGCTCGATGGCAATTAAATGATGACCTTCTTGTTCAAGATAAGAGACAATACTCTTGGCAAAAGGGGTTTTGGCTTGATCCAAGTAGGCAATATCCAGGCTTTCAGCTTTAAACTGAGTGTTAGATTGATTCAGGTTTACAGCAAAGAGAATCCCTAACATAGCTGCCATCACTAAGAGATATAAGATAATGACATTTTTCTGTTGATAGACATGTTTTAAAAAGGCTTTAAAGACTGTCATACTGTTGCCCCCTTAACATATAGCCTGCGATGACTAATAAAACTAAGGTTAACCCACTGATATAGCCAATTCCCCAGTTCAACCAAGTTGTATCCGCCATCAAATTAATGCGATAGAAGTTCTCTGATATCACATTGATAGGATTTAGGCGGGAAATCCACGGCGAAATTTCATCCATGAGTTCTCGAATTCTAGGGGTCATGCCACTAGCCAAGAAAGTCCCGAATAAGGAAGAAATAATCAAAATTTGTTGGCGCGCTTCATAAGTTTTAAGCGGCAGTAAGGCAATCACAATACCATATGCCGTCCCAAAAATATTGGCTAAAACCAAGATGAGTAGTGAAAGTTTTAGATCTTGAATAATCGTAATTTTAAGGCCTAATTGAATGTAGCTAATTAAGATTAAATTGGCGACCAAATTAATGAGCGTTCCCATAACAAAATTAAGCAAAATAAATTGATTGCGATTCATCGAGGTAGTCTGTAATCTGGCTCCCAAACTGGTAAAATTCGGCTGAATAACCGTCGTTAACTCCAAACCATTGAACATGCTGTATAGAGAGGTCATGGCCACTAAACCAAAGAACATCAAGACTACACCATTAGCTGGCGTATTCGATGTTTTGACATAGTTGCGACCATAAGCTTGTTGATCCATGGGTTTACCTAGTGCAACTGTCTGATGGATTTCATCCATAATTGATTTAACGATGCTAGCTCCCATCCCATTTTCTTTAATCTCAACTTGCCCTTGTGGATCGACAATTGCCACAACTTGTTTGGCTTTAAGGGCTTTTTGAGCTTGAGAATGGTCTAGCTCTTGGACTTTAATAATATCTATTTTTTTTAGGATGTCGTCATATGGAATTGGACCTTGACTGGTTTCCACAGCCACATCGATTGGCTCGATTTCACCTTTGATTAAATTAGTCGAGACGGAATAATAGATGGTCGCTAAAATCAAGGGTAAGATAAAGAGACTAAACATAAAATCTTTTGAACGAAAGATTCGTAATAGAAAGTATTTACTTTGTTGAATAATATCGGTCGCCATCTTAATCCCGCAACTCCTTTCCTGTTAATTCAAGGAAGATATCATTCAGACTAATCGGCTGACTAAATAGTTGGACGTAGGCCAATTGGTGCTGATCTAAGAAGTGCACTACTTGAGTTAAGTTATTATGTCCTTGACCAAAGTGTAAATTAAAGTGATTATCGCTTAATTCTTCTAAACGATTAAGGAAAGGAAGATTCATCAAGGCCTGCTTGGCTTCGTCACTAATGGTCACAAGTTCTAAATTAATAACCTCTCCTTTAGAAACTTGTTTTTGCAATTGTTCTAAAGAACCTGCGGCTACATTTTGCCCTGAATCCATAATCACAATCCGGTCACATAATTCTTCCACTTCATCCAAATAGTGAGTTGTATACACGATGGTAATCCCTTTAGCTTTCAAACGTTTGATTCCTTCGAGGATAAAGTTACGGCTTTGAGCATCGACTGCTACTGTTGGCTCATCCATGAAAAGCAATTCTGGTTGATGGGCAATCCCACAAGCAATATTCAGACGACGCTTTAAGCCCCCACTTAATTTCTTAGGTAGGTACTTCTGATACTTATCGATTTCAACAAAATCCATCGCTTCTTGGACTAATTGGCGGCGTTTGTTAGCATCGGATTCATATAAACCACAGAAGAAATCAATATTCTCATAAACCGTCAATTCTTCAAAATCAGCAATCTCTTGGGGGACAATTCCAATCCGCCGTTTCAGTTGGTGGTCATTGGGATGGAGGGTTTGACCGTAGACGGTGATGGAGCCAGAATCATATTTTAATAATGATAGGATGCAGTTAATTAGGGTCGTCTTACCACAGCCATTAGGACCCAAGAGCCCCAAAATTTCGCCCTCTTTGACTTCCAAATTAAAATGATTGAGAGACAAGACCTTATCATAGCGTTTGACTAAGTTATCGACTTGGATAATCGGTTGTTGTAGGCTCATATGAATTCCTCACTTTTCATAATTGTTTCTTTAGCTTGATTAAACTATACTAAATATAAATCAGGTCGGTTAGTGTCGTTTGCCACTAGGATACCTGACATTTGTCATATAATTTATTTAACCGAAAGGAGCCAGTTCATGTTAACCCGTTATTTTAAAGAATGGCTCTTATTAGTTTTCTTGTTAGATCTATGGTTATTTTTCTATCAACCACAAGCCATGTCCCATCTGTTATGGTTAAATTTTGCCTGGTTAATCTTTATGGCCGTATGGGAATTATTAGGTAATGCTCGGCTTAAATTAGGCTTGAGCTTGGTGATGGCAGTCGGCATTTATCTAGCTAAATGGCCTCTTTTCTGTCTGATTCCCTTACTCTATATGACCAGTCGCTCACTGGGAAACTTAAGCTATGGACTGGCCCTCTTTACCTTGGTAACGTCTCTTAGCCAACCTTGGCATGCTTTAGCTTGGCTAGCTACGTCATATCTGAGTTTGACGACGGTGAAACTTGAACAATTAAAGAAAGATCAACTTCAAACTGACGACCAACTAGCCCAATTAAAGCTACAAACCCGTCAACAAAAAGAAAGTCTCTTAATGGCTCAGCAACAAGATATCGATATCGCTATCTTAAGTGAACGGAATCGAATCGCTGGCCAATTACATGACGCAGTAGGCCATTCCCTCTCTCGATCTATTCTTCAGCTTGAATCGATGAAATTATTACCCCAAGCCCAAGAGATGATTCCATTCTTAGATCAACTCCAAATCAATCTACGCCAAGGGATGGATCAGATTCGGCAGACAATCCACCAGATGCATCATGAATCACTGGATCTAGCCACACAGATTAAAGAAATTGAAGCTAGCTACCCTAACTTCACCATTCATTTTGACCAACATATCCAAAGTACTTTGACTTACTCCTTCAAAAAAGATCTCTTAATGATTATGAAGGAAGCCATTATCAATTCCATCAAACATTCTGATGCAAACCGAATTGTCATTGTCCTTAGCGAATACCCACAACACATTAAGCTCTTAATCCGCGATAATAGTCATCCACATACAGACCCTAAGCCAACCAGTTCAAGTGGCCTGGGTCACGAAATGATGCAAGAAATTGCCAAAAAGTACCATGGTGTCTTCTTAAATGGTTATCAAGATGGCTACTATCTGCAATTTAACCTATACCCACCCTTTCTCAACCAAACGAAGGAGGAAGCTAGATGACATCCACCCACAATCTAATCATTATTGATGACGACCCTTTGGTAGTTCAATCTTTAGTCATGATTACCCAAGCGGCTGGCTACCATGTGATTGCGACCGGTCAATCCGCTAGCCAAGCCATTGAATTAGCCCATCTTCACCAACCAGATTTAATTTTAATGGATATTCGGATGCAAGACCAAACGGGGATTGAAGCGGCTCAAACCATCTTAACTGCACATCCGCAAATTCGCATCCTCCTGGTGACTACTTTTGAAGATGAAAGTTTCTTAAATGATGCCATTCAATTTGGCTGTCGCGGCTATATTTTAAAGCAAAATATTCATACCCTTTTACCAGCCATGGAAGCTGTTCTCGCTGGCAATATTGTGCTCGATCAAAAGATAACCCAATCCATGACCAAAGCCCATCGAACGGCCTCTCCTAATTTCGACCACCTACACCTAACCCAACGTGAGTTAGATATCTATCATTGCGTCGCTCAAGGTCTCAACAATAAAGAAATTGCCGACCGCCTCTTTCTCAGTGAAGGCACTGTCCGCAATTATATCTCGCAATTATTAGAAAAAGTGGGAGTTCGTGACCGGACCCAACTAGCTATCTCCTATTATCATTCTCAAAACAAGGAGGCTTAATGTGTTAACTATTTTAATGTATGCTTTTCCAGCCATGTTGTTTATTGTCGCTTTGTATCTTTTATTCTTTCGTTCTAGCTTAGAAACTCTACTCAAACTAGATAACCACCGACTCCTAAACGGTCTTATTATGGCTTTTGCTTCTATGGGGCTAGTGGGCTTTCTACTCAATCTAGCCAAATTAACGGTTTTGATTTACATTTGGATGGTCTTGGCTTTACTTCTAGTGGCTTGTTTAAGTTATATCTTGTACCAAGCCGTTAAATAAATAATAACAAAAACGTTCCCTTTTATGATAAGTTGCCCCTTGCTTGGGGACATGCTTAATCGTAAAAAGGAACGTTATTTATTTTATCCAGATAATCCTAAGCTAGACTAGAAAAGGATGCCTTATTCTGCCACAAGAAGAACTTGATTTGTTCCATCGACTTCAGCTACTTGAACCATCACCCGCTCCGTTTGTGAGGTTGGTATATTCTTACCAACAAAGTCAGCGCGGATAGGCAATTCCCGATGGCCTCGGTCAATGAGTTCAGCCAATTGAATATGCGAAGGCCGAAATTCATCCAGAATCGCGTCCATAGCGGCCCGAACAGTCCGGCCTGTATAAAGAACATCGTCGACAATAACGACTACTTTATTTGACAAATCAGTGGTAAAACGAACTTCGCCAACTTTGGGGTCAACCAAGTCGTCTTTGTGGGTCAAATCATCCCGATAGAAAGAAATATCTAATTCTTGAACAGGAATTTGAACCCCTTCAATTTCTTCAATTTTACCAGCCAAAGCGCGAGCTAAATAGACACCCCGCGTCTTAATCCCAACAAGGACAAGATTATCAGTCGTGCGATTGCGTTCTAAAATTTCATGGGCGATCCGCTTCAAAGTGCGTGATAGCGCAGCTTGATCCATTAAAATACGTTGATTCATCTCTATCACCTCTAGGTCAAATTAAAAATCGCAATCTAACAGCTTCGTTAGATTGCGAACTGCAATATGATTATATCACACTATTTTAAACGTTCAACTTCGCGGGCAATTTCCACTTCTTCATTGGTCGGAATATTGAGCACTACAACCTTAGAGTCATCCGTTGAGACAATGGCTTCTTTACGAGTATCATTCTTAACTGGATCAATGTGACAGCCAAAGAAACTAATTCCTTCGATAACAGCTTCGCGCGTTTCTTTCGAGTTCTCACCAATACCCGCCGTAAAGACAATAGCATCAACCCCGTTCATGATGGCAACGTATTGACCGATGTATTTTTGCACACGGTTGACAAAGATATCTAAAGCCAATTGAGCCCGATGATGGCCTTCAGCAGCTGCTTGTTCCACATCACGCATATCGGATGAAACACCTGAAATACCTAAGATACCCGATTGCTTGTTAAAAATATTGACCATTGCATCAATATCCTGGATGCCTTCCTTCTTCATAATGAAAGGAATAATCGAAGCATCAATGTCACCGGTACGGGTACCCATGGTTAAACCAGCCAATGGGGTGAAGCCCATTGAGGTATCTAAACATTTACCATCTTTGATCGCTGAGATCGACGCTCCATTGCCTAAATGGCAAGTGATAATCTTCAATGATTCGAAAGGTTTGCCCAAAAGTTCTGCCGCCCGACGACCGACATAGCGATGACTCGTTCCGTGAGCGCCATATTTACGGGCTTTATGTTTCTCATAATATTCGTATGGCAAACTGTACAAATAGTTCACTTCTGGCATGGAGGTATGGAAGGAGGTATCAAAAACAGCTGCCATGGTAATATCAGGCAATACCCGTTTAAATGCTCGCATGACATCCGCTTCAGCCGCATTATGTAACGGTGCAAACTCAGCTAAGGAAGCCACTTGTTCAATGACTTGCTCATCGATTAAGGCTGATTCTTTAAATAATTCGCCCCCAGCCACAACTCGGTGGCCAGCTCCGGTAATTTCTTTAATATCGCTTAAGATTTCTTGCTCAATTAAATGCTGAAGCACTAATTCTACTGCCGCTTGGTGAGTTAAGATGGGCTGGATTAATTTAAAGACACTATCTGTTCCCCATTCTAATTTAAAGATAGAATCTTCCATGCCAATGCGTTCTACTAAACCTTTAGCTATCACGGTTTCAGCAGGCATATCTATTAATTGAAATTTTAAACTTGAAGATCCGGCATTAATGGCCATTGTTTTTCCCATATGTTCGTCGCTCCATTCTGATTTTTATACTGTTAACAGTATAACATGAAGATACCGTTCTGACATAATTTTTTATTAATAATGCAACAGATTGTACCAACTCATCTGATCTGTATTAGTACATTGATTAAACCATTTTAGGATAAACCATACGTCGGTTATAGACGAGCAGACCTGAAAAAGCCAAGATCCCTTTCATAATACTTGATAGGGTTAGGGCCCACCATACGCCATTTAGACCTAAGACAGGTGTTAAGACGATGGCTAAGGGAATTCGCAACAAATTAAAGAGAATCCCGATACTTGAAGGAATGGCTGTTTGACCTAATCCTTGGAAGATTCCAGTCGAGCCGATTTCAATACACATAAAGAATTGACTGAAACCTAAGATCAATAGATAATTAGCGCCAAGCAACATAGCTTGCTGATCGTTAGGAATGAAGATAGGAAAGAGTTGATAACGAAAGCCAATTAAGAGGCTAGTGGCTACTAAGCCCAAGATAGCTAAAACTAGGAGGCCCTTTCGTGTTCCTTCTTGAATACGGTTCTTCAACCGGGCCCCGTAATTTTGACCAATAAAGGCGGTTAACCCGTAAGCAAATCCTTCGGAGGTCAACCATGAGATAGACTCAAATTGGGAACCCGTCGAAAAGACCGCCACTGCAACCGACCCATAGGAAGCAACTAAACGATTGAGGAACATGGACACAAAGACGTGTACTAGACTTTGCGCTGCACTAGGCAAACCGATTTTGATGACCTCTAAAGCATCCTTGAGACTAGCTCGTTTAAACCACGGAATATAAGCCAATAAAGTCTCATGTTGGCGACAAGCCCGCCAAAGAAGGAAAAAGACCAAAGCTTTAGCTAAGACTGTCCCTAAAGCTGCCCCTGCTACACCCATCGGCACAAAAGGTCCCAAACCAAAGATAAAAATAGGATTCAAAATAACATTGGCTAATAAACCCAACATATTAATCCGGAATGGAGTTTGGCTATTACCAATGGAGTTAAAGGCCGCCGATAAAATCGGCGCCAAGAAAGAAAACGGCATCCCCCAAGCCATGACGCGAGAATATTGACCAGCTAATTGAGCCACTTGCGGTTCTAAATGGAAAAAGGCAATCAGAGGTTGGTTAGCAAAAAATAATAGACCTGCAAAGACTAAACTTAATGCGAAGGCAATTTGCCCGCCGCAAGCAATACTTTTCACCACACGGTCAGTTTGGCCAGCTCCATAACGTTGCGCCCCTAATACACGGACGCCAAGTTGAGGCATATGCATCAAACTTTCGCCAACCCAAAGGAAATAGCCCATCGTCCCTGTCGCAGCTACAGCTTGGACCCCCAATTGGCCGACAAAGAAAATATCAGTCAAATTATAGGCCATCTGCATAAAAGATACAGTCATAATGGGAATCGAAAAAGTCACCAAAGTCGAAATAATGGGTCCTTTTAATAAGTCTACTTCTTTATTCATCGTCTCAACCCCTTCCACAACATACATCTATCATACTATATCCGACCTCAATGCCAAAGACTAATTTAATCGATTCCTTTCATTTACTTGCAACACAATAGGAAGTCCGATCAATAAATCGTTGAATTTTCAAATATTCTTCATTTCTGGCCGCTAAAATGTTATTGTTATACTTTATTAATTCGAGAGGGGTTAGCCATGGACCGCATTATCAAACCATTTATATTACTTTTTACTGCCCTAGTAACTATCCTATCCTATGAAACACTTCAAGAGATTATCTATTTTTATATTCCCATGCCCCCATTCTCCTTAGAAAAGAACTATTTCTTCATCGACACAATCTGCTGTGCGGTTATGGTGGTTGTATATGGCTTCTTATATCATCGGATTTATCAGCATACTGCCAAAAAACCTATCTTGCCAAGTCTTCAGTCCATTCTCCCTTGTTCAATAATTACTTTAGGTGCTGGCGGCATCAGCTTACTATGGTTCATCATATCCGATTACTTATCCGCTTCGATCCCCTTACTCGCTCAAAGTATGGAGTCCTTCAACGAAACTTGGTCGACTCTTTATCAAGAACCCTATTATTGGTCCTTCCTGTCTGTAGCTTTCTTAGGCCCCCTTGTCGAAGAATTAATCTTCCGTGGCTTGGTCTTCAACCTTCTCGAGAAAGTTCGCCCAGGCTGGTTCCCTGTTATCGGTTCAGCTATAGCCTTTGGTATCTGGCATGGCGAACCGGTCCAAATGGTTTACACGGCCATTATCGGCATCTTTCTAGCCATCATTTACCAACGAACCCATAGTCTGATTCTCTGCTCCTATATTCATATTCTAAACAATAGCTTGTCAACTCTACCACCGGCATGGGATACCGACCAAGTCCATACCATATTAGGGATTATCAGTTACGCCCTCATCTTACCAGCTTTATATTTGACCTATAGAATCGTTCTAGAATCCAAACACCCATCTTTGACCACTAATACCCTCCACCTCAAAGGTTCTGACCAAGACTAAGCAACACCCCATCTTCGCCAAAAGATTCCGGCTGAAGATGGGGTGTTGTCTTATAGATTAAAAGCTGAAGAATAGTGAATCACGCCACCTTGTGTAGCCAAGACCTCTGAATGCAATGGATAAATCAAATAATAGTCTTCAGGCACGTCGAAGGGAGCTTGAATATTATAGTGACTTGCAGGAACAAAGCCTAATCGTTGATAAAAACTTGGCTGCCCCAATACACTGATAAATGGATATTGCTGAGCTATGGCGGCTTGTTCTATCAATTTATTGGCTAATCGTGTCCCCAAGCCTTGTCCTTGAAAGCCTGGTAATACCGCCAAAGGAGCCAAAACTAAACCAACGATCCGTTGTTCAGCTGCCACAAGTTTACAAGGACTCAAGAGACCATGGGCTATTATTTGGCCTTCATGGCTCACAATCCATTCACCCATAGGGTCAAAATCTGCCAGAACCCGTATGCGTTTCACTAGTTCTGCTTCACCCTGATAACCATAGTGGCTTAAACTAAAGGCCTGGCGTACCAGCTGGTCAATGGCTCCATAGTGTTCACCGCGTGCGTTCATCAATTCCATGTATTCTGCTCCTTATAAACAAAAAGCCTACCAACCAATCATTACGAATGGTTAGCAGACTTCTTCTCTTTTAATTAAGCTTCTACCGCTACTGGGTAAATAGATACTTGTTTTTTGTCGCGACCTTTACGTTCGAAACGGACAACGCCGTCTACTTTAGCAAATAAAGTGTCATCGCCACCGATACCTACGTTAAGTCCTGGGTGGATTTTAGTACCGCGTTGACGGTATAAGATTGAACCGCCAGTTACAGTTTGTCCATCAGCAGCTTTAGCTCCTAAACGTTTGGATTCAGAATCACGTCCGTTAGAAGTAGAACCGCCCCCTTTTTTATGAGCGAATAATTGTAAATTTAATTTCAACATACTAAGGCACCTCCTTATTGGGTTAATTTAGAATAGTTCATTTGGATATATTCAGGATAAGACTCGGCTAAAACACTTAAGGCAAAGTCTAAATGTCTTAAGAGTAACTGAGCTTCCTGCTTGGTCGTCTTAGCCGTTATTTCCGGCAATGTCAGCTTTAAATAGCCGCCCTCAACTTCATCAACTTGGGTCTGCACATCAAGCTGTAATAAGTGATGAAGCGAATTTTCAACCGAGATTACTTGACTTGAAACAGCAGCACAGACAATATCTGACCCATGTTCAGCATAGCCAGCGTGCCCGCTTACTTCAAGCGCTTGAATCTGATTAGCTTGATCGCTAAAAATTCGAATATTAATCATGAGCTCTCACGCTTATAAATTATGCGTTGATCGCTTCTACGACTAATTTAGTGTATGGTTGACGGTGACCTTGTTTACGGTGAGTATCTTTACGACGTTTGTATTTGAAAGTAACAACTTTCTTTTGACGGCCTTGTTTTTCAACTGTAGCTTCGACAGTTGCACCCTTAACGAAAGGCGTACCTACTTTAGTTGTTTCGCCACCTACAAGAACGACTTCTTCAAAAGTAACTTTGTCACCTGCTTCAGCGTTCAATTTTTCAACGTAGATTGCTTGGCCGACTTCAACTTTTAATTGTTTACCACCTGTTTTGATAATTGCGTACATTAAAGCACCTCCTTTATAAAATTGGCGGAGATTACTCTCCTACACTTAGACTCGCCATCCCGAGTGTTCCTAAGACACTTAATACTCTTCATGTGCGGTTGCAGATGTGGTGCTACACAAATACAACACTAGAATCTTACCAAAAACCTCCAGCCACGTCAACTAGCAATTTAAATTACATCCATCGCTGTTCTCTGATTCAACAGCTATCTAACAAAAAAACAACCGAAACTCATATAAGCCATTGATCGGATTGGCCAACGCCAACTCGCTACGCTTACATAAGTTTCGGTTGATTAACTTTCAAGTATTTTAGCCAAATTTGAAACAGGCTTAGAAAATAATATAGTCCTCATAGCCTAACCAAGAAAGAATCCACTTAGTTGGGAAATACAAGGCAAAAGAAAGCACGGTATTAAAGATCAAAGTTGGCGTCAGGTGCTGAACCAGAAATTCCGTCAAAACCACATGAATCATATTCAGCTCTTTATAAAAGACAAAAACTAGGAAATCCACAAAAGAGATTGCAACGATAAAGAACATATAATGAACGAAAGCTTTACGCGGAAAGAATTTCTTAATGCGTACCACAATTAGGGCAACAAAGAAATAAAGGGTTGCATAAAGTCCTAACAGGAGCGTGTTGTAGGAATCGGTCAACAGGCCGAAGATAAAACCATATAGGACAATATGGGCATCTTTAAAATAAAAGGCAAAAGTAATGATACAAAACAAGGTTAAGTGCGAGACAATCGTTTGCGCCGGATCCAAGAAAGCCTTAGGGAAAATAGCCGGTAAAGCTGAATCAATCATAACAGATAAAAATAGCATCAAAGGCACAAACCATCTAATCTTACGGTCGCGGGTCATCTTCATGATTACTCACTCCGTCCATCACGTTTAATGACTGTCACAAATCGAATATCGGTCATTTCGCCTGCCGGTTTAATCTTTACGACTTGGAAAAGTCCATAGTCGTCCATTTTCGCTGATTCTACTGTACCAATTAACAAGGTAGATGGTGTGACACCACCCAAACCAGAGGTGATTACCTTATCCCCTTTTTCGATTTTGACATCTGGCGATACTTGAGTCATCACATAATTCTTGGTCTTGCGATCGTAACCTGACACGATTCCGTTAGCTGAACCTTTTTTGGCTTGAACCGAAGCAGCCACTTTACCTTCATTGGATTCTTGTGAGGTTAACAACAAGACTTTGGAAGAGGTCTTATTGACTTCAACTACACGCCCAATCAAACCATTACCGGCCATCACTGACATGTTTTTCTCAATGCCATCTTTGGCACCAATATCAATCGTCATACTTTCAATCCATTGATCGGGATTACGAGCAATAACCGTACCATGAATCACCGTGTAATCACTTAAAGATTCCGTTAATTTTAACTCTTGCTTCATCTTATTATTATCAGCTTCTAAATCCGCCACCCGAACTTGTAATTCGTACACTTGATTAATCTTTTGTTTAAGATGTTGGTTCTCTTCGAAGGTATTAATGAGATTATCCACTGAATCGACAAAGCGGACCACCATCGATACTGGAGCGGAAAAGATGCGGCCAACCCCAGCCGTTGCATTATTGGCTGGACTGGTTACTGGGTTACTAGCCCCGTTAATCACTGAGTAAGTTAACAGTGACACAATGGCAATCCCCGCTAATAGAATTCCGATCAATTTCTTATTATTAATCATTGCCTAATCCTTTCTACAAACGCGCTTTCTTTTCTTGTTCTTTCAAACGAGATGAAAATTCTTTTAAAATCTTACCGGTTCCCAAGGCCACACAATCCATAGGCACTCGGGCCAAATGAACCGGAATACCAATTTCTTCGTGTAAACGATCCGGTAACCGTTTCAATAAGGCTCCACCACCGGTCAAGACAATGCCACTCTCCATAATATCAGCCGATAATTCTGGCGGTGTTTGTTCTAAAACATGTTTTAATGCTAAGACAAGTTGTTGAACCACTTCATCAATCGCTTGTGAAATGACATGCGCTTTGATGACTTTCTCATCAGGAATACCAGTTGCAATATTACGCCCTTTTACTTTAAGAGACAGATTTTCATCCTGAATGGTAAATTGAGCATTACCAATCTCTTTTTTTATTTGCTCTGCTGTAGCATAACCGATGGCTAAGTGATAATGGTTGCGAACAAAGTCCATAATCACTTCATTAATCCGGCCACCACCGGTTCGTGTCGTTGACCCGGTCACGATCTGACCATAGGATAAGGTAGCTACATCAGTGGTGCCGCCGCCGATATCCACAACCATTTTGCCACGCGGTTCGTAGATAGCTAAGTTCGCCCCTAAAGCTGCAGCAAAGGGTTCTTCCACTACCATAGCACGACTAATACCTAAGTCTTTAATAGCATCGATTACCGCGCGTTTTTCAACTTTACTAATTTGGCTTGGCACGCAGACCACTACTTCTGGTCGCGATAAAGAGCGAACCATCGCCTGATTGATAAAATGAGCTAACATCTGCTTGGTCACTGAAAAATTAGCAATCACACCATCGCGCATGGGCCGAATAATCTCATACTTATCAGAGGTCCGTCCCACTAGACTTTCGGCTTCACGGCCAAAAGCAACCAATTCATTGGTTTCCTTATTTTGGGCAACAATCGAAGGTTCCCGTAAAGCAATACCCTTATTTTCGATATAGATGACTGTATTTGATGTCCCTAAATCAATACCAAGTCGTTGCTTATTAAAAAAAGCCATGGTTACCTTCTCCTTATCTTTAGAATGCGACAGCACGTTCTCATTTAAACATTATAGCAAAATCCCGGCGCAAAAAGCTAGCCATCTCACTAGTCTTCTAAATATTTTCATATTTGTTTGCGTGCTTTTCGATCCATCGTTTGACAGCACAAAAAAAGAGCAAGGTTCAAAAACCTTGCCCGTTAAATGTTTCGTCATTAGATTTTTTCAACGTTAGCTGCTTGAGGTCCACGAGCGCCCTCTTCTACTTCGAAAGATACTTCTTGACCTTCCTCTAAAGTTTTGAAACCTTCTCCTTGGATAGCTGAGAAGTGAACGAATACGTCAGTTCCGCCTTCACGTTCAATAAATCCAAAACCTTTTTCAGAGTTAAACCATTTCACTTTACCTTGTTCCATAATACTAAAAAATCCTCCTCGTGCACAAAGCACCAATATTATTATATTTCTGCAAAGCGTACGAAGAGTTGTTGCATGAACAGTCATTCTTACCTTAACAAAAACATACCTAAATAATAACATATTTTATCCCGTTTGCAAGCGTTTACTATTGCTTTATTGAAAAACTTTATTATTCAAGTCAAAAGCGATTAACTTAACCGGCGTATCTTCAAAGCCTATTCAAATAGCCCTTCTTCCTCACGCAAGCTGCGATAAGAATGATCCCCGATAATCAGATGATCCAAAATTTCAATTCCCATCAAGTCCCCGCATTCAATCATCCGCTCAGTAAAATTTAGATCCGCACCTGACGGCGTCGTATCACCCGACGGATGGTTGTGAGCCATAATAATACGCGCCGTTGGGTATTTGACCGCTTCTTTAAATATTTCTCTTGGATGAGCACAAGCACTATTGACCGTGCCCATAAAGATAGTCCGCTTGCGAATGATTTCATTCTTGGAATTGAGAAAGAGAACCACTAAATGCTCTTGATGCAAATCACGCATTTCTTTTAGGAGCCACTGGCCGGCCTCTTCGGTTGATGTCAACTGACCAAGCTTGGGCAAAGTGGACTGAGCAATGCGACTACCTAGTTCAATGGCAGCCCTTAGTTCAATGGCCTTCGCTTGACCAATGCCTTTGATGGCTTGCAATTCAACTAGACTGGCTAATTTCAATTGGGCTAGATTTTCAAAAGAGCTTAACACTTGCATAGCTAGGCCCAAAACATTGGTATCACGGTAGCCCGTTCTCAGTAAAATGGCTAAAAGTTCATGATTGGCTAAAGCCTTTTCACCAAAAGCTAACAAGCGTTCCCTTGGCAAGGATTCTTCTGGCACTTCTTGAATGATACTGACCTTTGATTGCATATAAAAACCCCTCTCAAAAGGTAAATACCCAAATTGAGAGAGGTAGCATTTAGTATTCTGCTTTTTCTTGCGTTAAATATTCTCTAACTTCTGAGACAAAATACAAGGAACCCGTTATCAATAACAATTGTCGGCTAGGGCCGCTTTGACTTTGAGTCAGATAGTTCTTTAGATACTGAATCCAATCTCCTTGCCAGGCAATAGACGCTTGATCATGGGCTGGTAAGTCCTGCAAAATGCTTTCGAAATCAGTTTGAGTCATGGCTTTAACATGGCTGAAACTGGTTAATGTCAAACTAGCTAGAGGAAAGGTCAAGAGATAAGGAATTTGTTCGTGATGATCCTTAGTCGAAATGCCCGCGTATAACAAATGAATCTGATAATCAGCAAAATGATCATCAATTAACTGACGCAAGGCTTGTAATCCATGCATATTATGAGCCCCATCGATATAAATTAAAGGATCTTGGCTCAATTTTTCCATACGAGCTAACCAATGTGTTCGGCTTAAAGCTGTCTTAGCTTGGTCCCAATCAATGGCTTGACCCATATCTTTCATCCACAATTCAAAGGCTTGCAAGGCTAAGCAAGCGTTATGGACTTGGTGGCGGCCTAACATCTGGATATGGCAACTTTCTTGCCGGCTCAAGCGGCTTTGATAGGTAAATTCGGCTCCCTTTTGACCTAATAAGCTAACTTGAGCGGCTTGGAAGTCTTGACCCCAATGCCAGATTGAAGCATTTTGTCCTTGAGCATACGCTGAAATAATCGGTAAGGTGGTATCTGGTACCTGTCCTAACACCAGTTTGGCACCCTCTTTAATGATGGCAGCTTTAATTTGCGCCACCGATTCAACCGTTGAACCCAAGCGGTCGGCATGATCCAGACCAATAGAGGTAATGATCGCTATTTGACCATCGACTACATTAGTCGCATCATCGCGGCCACCAATACCCACTTCAACTAGGCAGACATCAGGTTGTACCTCTTGAAAATACAAAAGCATCATAATGGTATAAAGCTCGAATTCAACAAGTGGCCCTAACTGCCGGGATTCTAATTCTTCCATCAAGAGAGCTAGGCGGTTAAAGAGAGCTAACATAGCTTGGTCACTAATATTCTGCCCGTTCAAACTTAATCGTTCGGTACAGGTCACAATATGAGGTGAGGTAAAGGTCCCCACTTTAAGTCCTTGACTTAACAAAAGATCACGTAGATAAGCTAAAGTGGACCCCTTGCCATTGGTACCTGTCAGATGGATGACCGGCAAATCCCGTTCAGGATGGTTAAAGTAATCTAGCGCAAAAGCCATGCGCTCCTGTCTTTTTTCAGGATAATACACTTTGTCTTGCCACAAATAGTCAAAGACTTCTTTGAAATTAGCAAACTTCATCTTCAGACTCCTATTCTGCCTCGAGCATCGCTTTCATTTGAGCTAACCGTTCAGCCACAGCAGTCTGTTGTTTAAGATAGTCTTGTCGCTTAGCTTCTTCTTCCTGAACCACTTTAGCTGGCGCTTTCTTCACAAAATTCTCATTGGCTACCTTCTTATCGATACGTTCGATTTCTTGGTCTAATTTAGCCAAATCTTTCTCTAAACGTTGAATTTCGTCTTCAAGCTTAATTAAGCCCTTCAGCGGCATAAAGATTTGAGCAAAAGATAAGGTCTGGGAAACCACTTCTTCCGGTAAACTAGGATCTAACTCAATAACTAATTCAGCTGGATTACAGAAGCGGTCAATGTATGCACGGTTGGCTTCCAACAAGGTTTTGGTTGCATCATCTTGCGCTTTAATCATCAAATCAACTGGTTTTGATAATGGGGTATTCATTTCGTTACGGATAGTCCGAACTGAGCGAATTAATTCCATCAAATCTTCCATGGCCGCTACTGCGGTAGGATTTTGGTACTCTGCTTGAACCTGAGGGTAAGCAGCCGTCACGATTGATGAGTCTTGACCGGCGATTTGTTGCCAAATTTCTTCGGTAACAAATGGCATGATTGGATGAAGTAGACGAAGGAACTGATCTAAGACATAAACTAAGATAGATTTAGTTGTCCGATGTTCTTTAGTGGTATCTTGCAAGCTCTCTTTGGTCATTTCAATATACCAATCACAGTAGTCATCCCAAATAAAGTGATACAAGACACGACCGGCTTCACCAAACTCAAATTTATCAAATAAACGCGTCACGTCTTCGATGGTAGTTTGCAGACGAGCTAAAATCCATTGATCAGCTAAGGTTTGATCATCACCTATTTCGATAGTATCTAGATTAAAATCTGGGCCCACGTTCATTAAAACATAGCGGCTCGCATTCCAAATCTTGTTGATGAAATTCCAAGCGGCTGCTAATTTTTCAGGACTATAGCGGACATCTTGACCTGGAGCTGATCCGTTAGCTAAAAACCAACGAAGGGAATCACAGCCATATTCATCGATCACGTCCATTGGATCAATCCCATTGCCTAAAGATTTAGACATCTTTCGGCCTTGAGCATCCCGAATTAAACCATGCATCAAAACATTTTCGAATGGACGCCGACCAGTAAACTCTAAACTTTGGAAGATCATTCGACTAACCCAGAAGAAGATAATATCATAACCCGTAACTAGAGTGTTCGTTGGGAAATAGCGATCCAAATCACGTTCTTGGTCTGGCCATCCCATGGTCGAAAACGGCCATAAAGCTGAAGAGAACCAAGTATCTAAAACATCTTGTTCCCGGGTCCAGTTTTCTGGATCAGTAGGTTCGGTTTCACCTACATACACTTCACCCGTTTCTTTATGGTACCAAGCAGGAATCTGGTGGCCCCACCATAATTGACGTGAAATAACCCAATCATGAACATTTTCCATCCAAGTTAAGAACGTTTGGTCAAAACGTGGTGGGAAGAAAGTGACCTTATCTTCTGTTGTTTGATTGTGGATGGCCTTTTCAGCCAAAGGTTTCATCTTAACAAACCATTGAGTAGATAAATAAGGTTCCACTACCACCCCAGTCCGTTCTGAGTGCCCCACACTATGGGTCATTTCTTCTATTTTGACTAACAAGCCTAATTCATCCAAGTCAGCGATGATTTGTTTACGAGCGGCAAAACGGTCTAAGCCTTCATATTTACCTGCTTTGGCATTCATTGTCGCATCTAAATTCATCACATTTAAACGTGGTAAATCATGACGATTGCCCACTTCAAAGTCATTCGGATCATGAGCTGGGGTAATTTTAACCACGCCAGTTCCAAATTCACGGTCTACATACTCGTCAGCAATAATCGGAATTTCCCGGTTAACTAAAGGTAAGATAACATGTTGACCAATTAAGTGTTGGTAACGTTCATCTTCAGGATGGACCGCAACGGCTGTGTCGCCTAACATGGTTTCAGGACGGGTTGTTGCCACTTCCACAAATTGACCTTCTTGCCCCGCGATTGGGTAACGTAAGTGATAAAAAGCTCCTTGAACATCTTTATGGATAACTTCCATATCAGATAAAGCTGTTTGCGCTTTGGGATCCCAGTTGATGATATATTCACCTCGGTAGATAAGGCCCTTATTATACAATTCTACAAAAACCTTATTCACCGCTTTATTTAAGCCTTCATCAAGGGTAAAGCGTTCACGAGAGTAGTCTACCGAAATACCCATTTTTGCCCATTGTTGGCGGATGGTTTGAGCATATTCCTCTTTCCATTCCCAAACTTTTTCAACAAAGGCTTCCCGACCTAAATCATGGCGTGAAAGACCTTGCTCAGCTAATTTAGCTTCAACCTTAGCTTGAGTCGCAATTCCCGCGTGATCCATACCAGGCAACCATAATGTATCAAAACCTTGCATCCGTTTTTGACGGATAATCATATCTTGTAAGGTGACATCCCAAGCGTGACCCAAATGAAGTTTTCCTGTAACATTTGGTGGTGGAATGACAATCGAGTATGGCTCAGCTTTAGGATCTTCTGAAGGTTTAAAGACATCCTTGGCTAACCATTCTTGATATTTACCTGCTTCAACGGCTTGCGGTTGATATTTGGTTGACATTTGTTCTTGTTTCATCTAATCAGCCTCCTTTTATTATCACTAGAAATAAAAAAGCGTCCTATGCTCGCGCATAGGACGTTGTTTGACGTGGTACCACCTAAGTTTAGATTTAAACATGGTTTAAATCCCTCTTCCTTGTTATCGAAGGGGTTCTCCGTAGGGCACTACTTCTCGTTCACACCCTAAGGCTCCGAGCTACCTTCATTGAAATTGAAAGCTTTCACCGTTTGCTTTCTCTCTAAATGGCTTCAACTACTCTTCTCTTCTTCGCCTATTCTTATCTCTAGATTACTATGGCACCAAGTTTAGCAAATTTACAGGCATTTAACAAGCGCTTATCTAGCTTGAACCTAATTTTTCTTGCAACTGACTGAAGACCGTTTCGATTGGCGCTTGAATAAAATGAATCGGACGCCCATTTAAATCAAGGGGTGTCTTATTGATCAGATAAAGATTAGAACCGGGATAATAATCAATTAAGCCAGCGGCTGGATAGACCATCAACGACGTTCCCGCCACAATGACTAAATCAGCCTTGGCCAAAGCTGCTGTCGCCAAAATTAAATTTTGTTGATCTAGACTTTCCTGATATAGGACCACATCTGGACGAACAATGCCTCCATCACGAGGACAACGAGGAATTCCTTGGTCATCCAAAACCAAATCAGCTAGATCGTAAGACTGACCGCATTGACAACAATAATTGCGCCAGACAGAACCATGTAATTCAATCACTGAACGGGAGCCGGCCGCTTGATGCAAACCATCGATATTTTGCGTAATGATGGTCACATTCTTACCTTGCTCTTCTAAAGTCGCTAAATATTGATGGGCCGGATTAGCTTTAGCCTGTGGATGAATCAGGTGTTGTCGATAATATTGAAAGAATAGGTCAGGATATTGAACAAAAAAGTCATGTGAGATAATCTCTTCAGCTGCATAATGTAGGCCTGTATCTTGATGAAAAAGCCCTTGAGCTGAACGGAAATCGGGAATACCACTGGCTGTCGATACGCCTGCCCCACCGAAGAAAACAAGACGTTCAGCTGCTTGAATAGCCTCATGGAATGCTTGAATTGATGTCGTCATCACTGTCCCCCCTTTACTCATTAGTTTACCATATCCAAGCAAAAGAAAAAGAGCCCCAATTTAACTCACATAAACAAATGAGTTAAATTGGGACTCTCTTCAAAAAATATTGTCGGCTCTATTATAATTGGTCAGCTGCTTCTAGGGCAGCTTTATATGATGGTTCGTCAGTCACTTCAGGGACGATTTCTTGGTATACAATCTTACCCGTTTGGTCAATGACAAAAACTGAACGAGTTAATAAATTTAAACCATCTAATTCGAGACCAAATGCCTTAGCAAATTCATTATGAGTATCGGATAAGGTCTTGACCCCTAATTCCATCTCTTCATTCCAAGTCTTGAAATCTTCTGGCGTATTTTTACTTACCGTGATAAATTGGTAATCTTTGGCTTTAGTCTTTTCATCAAAGACTTTGGTTTGCAATTCGCAAACACGCGTTTTGATATCGGGAACGACACTTAGGATGAGCGGCTTGCCGATTAAATCATGTAAAGCTACCGCTTGATTCTCTTGATCATAGAGGGTCGCATTAGGAATTTGTTGACCAACTTGAGGTTGAAGACCGATTAATTCTTTCTTTTCACCTTTAAACGTTACATGCATGTTCATCATCCTTTCACTTGTCCTTATTATAAGTTAAGTGTATAGATTTACTTTCAAAGCGACAAGTAATATGCCTTTTGGCCCGATTAAAGAAGATCACCAAAGTTGACTTGACTATTTGGTTGATAATCGTGATCAATCAAGATAGACCGAGTCCCGGCTACGGCTTGACTGACTAATTCATCGATATTCAAGGCTTCTTCCATAGCTTGGATAGTAGACAAACGTGGTTTAGTCTTAGGCGACTTAGGTGCAAACACCGTACAGCAATCTTCAAAAGGTTCATTAGACAAAGCATAGGTATCAATTTTCACAGCTAATTCGATAATTTCATTCTTATCCGTTGCGATTAAGGGACGCAAGATAGGAGTATGGGTCACTTCATTGATGACCGCCATGCTCTTCATGGTTTGCGAAGCGACTTGCCCTAATGATTCGCCATTGACGATGGCTTGCGCCTTTTGCTGAATCAAGAGTTGGTCCATAATTCGAACCATCATCCGCCGCATGACGGTCATGGAGAAGTCATCAGGTACCGCTTCTTTGATGGCTTCTTGAATGGCTGTAAAAGGCACTTCATGAAAGCGAATGGGTTTACCATAGGCTGCTAATTTAGCCGTTAATTTCTTGGTTTTCTCTAAGGCTTGCGGACTGGTATAAGGTGGACTAGCGAAATGAACGGCTTCGATCTCCATACCCCGCTTCATCATTAAATAGCCGGCAATCGGTGAATCAAACCCACCGGATAACATGAGGAGACCCTTGCCGCTGGAACCATAAGGCATGCCACCCAAACCAGGAATAGAAATTAAACTTAAATAAGCTCCATCTTGATGAATAGCGATGGTCAGCTTGTAATCAGCCGTCCGTAAATCCACACTTAATTGAGGATAGGCTTCCCCAATCACATCGCCAACTTGACGCTGCAAGCTTAAGGTGTCATATTCAAAGGACTTGTCTGAACGCTTAGCCACCACTCGGAAGCTTTTGCCTTCGTAGTCACCTAGCTCGGCAAATAAAGCCAAAGCTTTTTCTTGGATGGCACCTAGCTCTTTAGCCACCGGATAAACCGGTTCAAAGCGCGAAATACCTGGTATGAATTTTAAAATGGCTATGATTTCATCATAAGTAGCACTTTCCCACTTAAGATGCATAAAGTCATACTGAGGAAATATTTTTAAATCGGGAATATGTTTGGTCCGTAAGCGAATATGTTCAGCCAAACGATTAGTAAACATCTTCTTATTATGGCCTTTGGTCGACAATTCACCATAATGGATTAAGATTTGTTTTTGGGTCACAAATTTGACTCCTTTCATTCTATTTAAGCAGGTTTTGACTCACAGTTTGAATGGTTTGGCACAAAGCCGTCACTTGATCTTGAGTGGTCGTAGCCGACATCGAAATGCGAATAGCAGATTGAGAAATAGACGTATCAACCCCCATGGCACTCAAGGTTGAATGGTTTTGATGCTTACGCGAAGAGCAAGCCGATGTGGTCGAAATATAGACTTGATTTTCTTCAAAAGCATGAACCAAGACTTCACCTGGCACTGGCGGTAAAGCCGCACAAATAATATGGGGACTGCCACTTTCTTGAGCAAATATCTGCCACTGATTCGTTGCTAAAGTCGCCATAATCTCTTGACGAAATTGGCTTAATTTACTTTGATTACTTGCTTGATTTTGCATCGTCAATCGCAGTGCTTTAGCCATGGCTACGATGGCAGCCAAATTTTCGGTTGACGAACGAAGACCTTTTTCTTGGCCACCGCCATAAAGAATTGGTTTAGAGGAGACGCGATGTCGTTTAGCTAGCACCCCTGCTCCACGAGGGGCATGGAATTTGTGCGCTGATAAAGTCACTAAATCAATCCGAGGATGGTGAAGCAAATGCAAATGGCAGGTCGTCGCTTGAACCGCATCCGTATGCCAAATAATTTGGGGATAGTTCTGCAACAAACGCCCAATTTCATCGATCGGTTGAACAGCCCCTACTTCGTTATTAACCGTCATAATCGAAATTAAGAGGACGTCTTTTCCCAGTAATCGAGACAAGGCCTCTAGGTCCACACAGCCATCGGCTAATACCGGGCAAAGGTCAACCTGATATCCTTTTTCTTGAAGCAATGGGATTTGACGACTGATTGATGGATGCTCAATCGCTGAGATAATCAGACGGTTACGATCAGGTGAAGCCGCATGAACCTCATCGACGATAGCTTGTAAAATCCAATTATTAACTTCCGTTCCAGATGACGCAAAATAAATTTCATCTGGATTAAATTGAAGCAATTCAGCTACTTGAGCCCGAGCCTGACATAATAATTGGTGTGATGCTTGGCCTAATTGGTGGGCACTGGACGGATTAGCAAAGTAGTCATTTGCGACCTGTAAGTAGCTTTCCATGACAGCTGGGTCTGGTTGAGTGGTGGCACTATAATCAAAATAATTCATCTTGTTCCTTCTTTCTTGAAGCTATGAGTGACAATAAAAAAGTCGAAAGCGAACCAAAAAGGCTGGCCTTCGACTCAGTACATATCGCTTAATAAATTCTATTTTGCTTTTCTTGGTGATACATGCGACGCACTTGAGTTGGAGCTTCTTGCTCAACCCGCCGCAAGGCTTTCTCAATAACCGCTAAAGCCTCATCATACCGATACTCCCGATGGAAAAGGTATTGGGCATCCTTAATCGCTTGATCCACTTCAGGAAAATCATAACGGAAACGATTCGAGTGTTGAATCATGTATTCTGTTAGAAGGGCACTATCGACAATATCTTCAGTCATGCCTTCTAACTGTTCCAAGTTACTTTGCAAGCTAGATTCAGTGTCTTCAACTTCGTTCATATCAACACGAACCCGATTTAATTGCTTAGCTAACTCTTCAATTTGATCGGTGACTTGATAGAATTTTTGGAAATAAGAATCCTGTAAACCTGGTAAGTGGTTCTTTTCAATTCGACGTTTTAGATTCCGCAACTCTAATTCATAAAGGTCTAGGTTGCTCTTCGCTTCCTTTTCTTTACGGGTTAAGTTAGCCAAATTACCAATGATGTGACTTTGCTCTTCATCAATTTCTTCTAAGCGATGCTTGATTTTTTTCATCTGTGATTCAATCTTGGTGTAAACTGCCCTGTTCGTTTGAATTTCTTGTTTGATATCATTCAAACGATTACTTTCATTGTTAATTTGGTTGGTAATTTCACCAATTTGTTCCACTTCATTCGCGTGAAGAATGTAAGACTGAGCAATACGGTCAACTTCAATACCCGCATAACGGTTATTTTCAGCCACATCATCCAATTTAGTTTTAAGTTGGTTGATATTATGGTTAACATAGTCGCGCGAAGCAATCTCGGTCTCCATCAAATCGTACAGTGAATTAATATCGCGTTCTGATTTATCCATCAAATTCTTAGCTTCTGATAAATCAGCGTTCTTAATTTTATTCTTGGCCTCATTGAGTTTCTCTTTAATTTGGTCGACTTCTTCAGGAACGTTCACTTCGTCAAAGTTAAAGCGATTCTCAATCATTTTTTGGTAGCCATCTAATAAGTCTTCTAAGGAATCCTCATATTGATTCTTAATTTTGTCATACATAGCTGGGATCTTTTCAAGAATTTCTTCCAAGCTCGACATATCAGAATCAAGCTGACCTAAGACGTCATGACTTTCAAGATAATCACCATTGGTGGTTAATTCTGTATACTTGGTGAAGTTCAATTCTAGTAATTGAAGATTCTTTTCTAAGGTTTCAATAGCTGGACCATAGTCAAAGCTATGGTTCATGATACTCTTACGAGCAACTTGATACCGTTCAAGGAGGGCTTCATGGCTTTCTTGATTCGTTTTCTCTACCTCTAATAGTTCAGTTAATTCTTGGTGAAGATCGTTGACTTGAACCTCAGTCTCATCAAGAATTTCCCGCGCTTGATCCAACACTTTCTTGGTCTTACCTAAGCTGAGTTGTTCTGAATATTGTTCAGCCCCTACTAAAGCTGATTCAATCTCGGTGAATTGGAAATTGGTAATTGTTTGCCAAGTAGCCACTAAGCTTTCATACTTACGCTTAGTTTGACCAGATAAATTCATATTCTTCAAAGTGAACAATTGATCAGGAATGGGAATTGCCATCATCCGGTTCTTGCGTTCTTCTAATTCATCAATTTCCTTCTTGCGTTGTGTACGTAAATAATAAATTATTCCATAAGCAACGAGTACTAGAATAATAATGATAAATAGAATATCAGTAAATTTTAGTGCCATTCGTTGTCCGCTCCTCTACTCGTCTCTATTTGCCCATTTATGTCGTTTTCACATAAATTATCACACTAAATTATAACACTATACCCAAATGAATAAAAGAAAAAAACAAAACAATTAAGATTATTTGTTTACACCTTGTCTATATCGAAACTATATTTATCTTATTTAACAAAATCTATCATTAAAAATGACCAAAGCAAAAAACAGGCAAGAACCCTTGGGGGTTCCCACCTGCTTTAACTAGCTTAAAGCTTGTCTTTTAGGCTTAGCCTAATTTGTTGTAGTATTCGACAACGAATGATTCGTCGATTTCAGCATTTAATTCAGCACGTTGAGGTAAGCGAGTTAATTTACCTTCTAATTTGTCTGCATCAAATGATACGAAGTCTAAACGTGTTACCATGTTTTCTAATGATTCTTTGATGATAGCTAAATCACGAGAAGATTCTTTAACACCGATTACTTGTTCAGGTTGAACTAAGTATGATGGAATATCTACACGTTTACCATCAACAGTAATGTGACCGTGGTTAACTAATTGACGCGCTTGACGACGAGTTGAAGCTAAACCTAAACGGTAAACTAAGTTATCTAAACGAGTTTCAAGTAAAGCCATGAAGTTTTCACCGTGTTTACCTTCAGTAATTTTACCCGCTTTTTTGAATAACGTTGCGAATTGACGTTCGTTCATACCGTACATATGACGTAATTTTTGTTTTTCTTGTAATTGTAAACCATATTCAGAAATTTTCTTACGTTGGTTACCGTGTTGACCTGGTGCGTAAGGACGTTTAGCTAATTCTTTACCTGTTTCTGATAATGAGATACCTAAACGACGAGATAATTTCCATGATGGACCTGTGTAACGTGACATAAATAATTCCTCCAATGATAGTGTATTTGGAGTAAAATAATCCTTTTAAAAAACCGAATGCGTGCAGTCTATCTTCAGCTTTCGCTAGTTGCAGCCGCAGTTACTTGCTGACCGATCTCGGCGTTAGACTGTTGACGCGCTTTCTTTTTTTATGCTGCATTATTTTACACTCTTAAAATTGTAACAAAAAGACCTGCCCTTTGGCAAGTCTTTTTTGGCATTATTTGGTCATTTCGCTTAATTCCAATAAACGAATAATCATACGGGCAGACGCTTGGCCAGCCACTTTAACAAATTCATCAAAGGATAAAGCAGCTGCCTCATCGGCTCCATCTGAGATTGCTCGGATAATGACAAAAGGCACTTGCATCACATAGGCCGTTTGAGCAATAGCAGCCGCTTCCATCTCGCAAGCACGAGCATTAGGAAAGACAGCCTTAATGTCTTGTAACTTAACTTGGTCACTGATAAAGGCATCGCCGCTCACAATTAGGCCAACACATGGCTCAACATCCAGACTGCGGCAAGCTTGTTGAGCTAAACGAACAAGTTGACTATCTGGATAATAGACAGTTGGCATTCCCGCCATCTGTCCAGGTTGATAGCCAAAGGCCGTTACATCCACATCATGATGGGCTACCGAATGACTAATGACTACATCGCCGATTTTTAATCCATGATCGAGGCTACCAGCCGTTCCAGTATTCAACAGAGCATCCACCTGAAAATGTTCAATTAACAATAGCGTGCTGATGGTCGCATTGACTTTACCTATACCTGACTTGACTAAGCATACATCGTGTCCACCTAGTTTACCTTCGATAAATTCAAAGCCTTTGATTTGATGAACCTTTGCTTGTTCAATGCTTGCTTTTAAGACTTGGATTTCTTCATCCATAGCTCCAATAATTCCGTATTTCATCCGTTTCCTCCTTGCATATGTCAGACGAGAAAGGCAATCAACAAGACTGCCAACAATAAAACACCGACAATAATAATCCCACTATTTAAGAAACGATCGACTTTAGCGCTATATTTAGCTCTCTTTTTGGGAAGGCCTGGATCCTGATCCTCACCCTGCCAGTCATCATTGTCTTCCGTTCTAAGAGATTCCATGGATATAGGCGTCTGCAGATTATCGTCATGAGCATGAAGGCTTCGTCGCGAAGGATAAGAAATGGCTTGGTCTTCCTCAAGAGGCCGATCTAAGCGATAGTTTCCTTGGGGTGCCCAGTCGTCTTCTTTGATCGATTCTTGGGCTTCGTAAAGAGCTTCATCTTCTTCGTATTCATCGTAAACTTGATAGTCTTGCGATGCTGTTTTTTTCCGTTTGAATAACATTTAGTCATCCTCCTTAGCTAGCCAATGGGACAAGGCATACACTGTTTTTAAGTCGGTAATTTCATGATTAGCTAGCATCTTCTTAATCTGGTGTCGATCAAACAAGACAGCTTCCACCGCCTCATCGTCATCCTGTGGCAAGGGTTGATCTACCCTCTGCAAGTCTTGGGCCATAAAGAGATGAATGGCTTCATCTACAAAGCCCGGTGACACATAATATTTTCCAAGATTAGTCCAGCGAGCCGCTTGATAGCCTGTCTCTTCTTCTAACTCACGTTTGGCTGTCTGAAGAGGGTCTTCATCTTCTCGGTCCATTAAGCCAGCTGGCACTTCATAGAGATCTTTGGCTACTGCTGGCCGGTATTGTTGGACTAAAATAACCTCTTGATTATTGGTCAGAGCCAGAATGGCGACCGCATCCTGATGATGAACCAATTCGCGAGTCAAACATTGACCATGTGGCCCTTTTAGCTGATTCTGGTACACTTGCATAATTTTACCGTCAAAAATTAATTGACTTTCTATTAATTGAGGATCTTGCATAAAAGCAATCGGTTGATTGGCTTTCATTGTCTGGCCCCCTTTCGTGATTTCACTTTATTATACGACCTAATTATGATACTTCCATGAAATTGTAGCGACAATTTTTCAACTTGACAAGTCTTATAGCAGATTTGGGTCTAAGGTCCGATATACCCCAACATTTTTTTTGTTAAGCTATGCATGTAAATTAATTCAGTAGGAGGAATACTTATGTCCACACTCTATTTTTGGGGGAATGTAGCTCTCACTATCTTAACTATTCGCTATCTCTATCAGCAAACCCACTATCATCAAGGAAATAAATTTCGTAGGTTAGCACGTAAAGCCTTTGAATTGGATGTTGTTGCTTTAATCTTATTTGCAAGTAGCACATTTTTTTCTGATGAACTAACACACTTCAATGCCAGCCTCATCCTCTTGCTCGTGTGCTTAAGTTCAGTTGTTCTTTTGGCCCTAGCCTTTGATTTCTTGAAAAAATATTTTGCATTCTCATGGCTGAATATTTTTTATTATATTGGTTTAATGCTGAATGTGATGATGATTGCCGTATACCGGAGCATGGCCCATCCAAGTTTCGTCGATGTCACTGCTTTTGATGCTTTGGCTCCATGTTTAGGTATTGCCACTACGTCCAACTTTATTGGTCTATTCTCTGTCGGTCTCCTAGCTTGTTTTGCTAATCTTTTTTCCAGCAACCCTAAACCTTGTCCCTTGAAACGCAAACCAGCGACTAAAAGCAAGCTTCAGCATTATCTCGATCAAGGCTTGACTAAGGAAGAAATTGAATACTTCCGTCAACAAATGAGCCCAGCTAAAGAAGCCATCTTGACTATCGAAAGTCAAATGAGTAAAAATGCTAAACTTCGTGCAATTGAAGCCCGCCATAACACAGTCAAGGTGAGTCAGGCTTACTTTAAAGACATTGTCGACCAACCCCGTCGAATTACGGATGCCAGTGACTTTATCTATAAATACTTGCCATCCTTAGTAGACCTCAGTCACAAATACAATGAAATCAATGGGCACGTAGCTAAAAATAAACAAACCTATCTATTACTTGAAAAAAGTGCCCAAACCATCGAAGGCTTATGCCAACAAATTACCGATGCTTATCTAGCCTTTCACGAACAAGACTTCAATCACCTTAAAGATGAGATCGAATTAGCTAATAAAAACTTAATTCGTATCTATCCTGAGCAACCTCAAGCAAAACAGGATCAAGCAAATATCACAGAACCTTCCCCAGATACCCCCGCTCAAGATGGCGTTACCGCTATTCTTGAGCAAGACTAAGACCTATTTAAAGGAGTGCCTAAATTATGGAAAAACAACCTTCAACCAAACATGCCGATTTATTCGAGGAATTAACCGCTCAACACGCTAGCAGTGGCGTTGACGACTTGTTAGCTTCCCCTTTTGGTTTTGACCAAGAATCAGAAACCAGTCCGCTAAATAGTGACTTAGCTGAAGCTGCCCTCTTATCCAAACGAGCCGTCACTAGCGAAAAATTGATCGAGCGCTTACCCGAACATCGTCAACAACAAGCTCGAGATTTAGCAAGCCAAATCGATGAGACTAATATGAATGCGGTCATTGCCTACGGATCTAATGCTCAAAAGAAATTATCTGAGTTTTCTCACTCTATGTTGAACCGCGTGCAAATGAAAGATATCGGCGAAATCGGCGACGTCTTAACAGATCTCATGACCCAGCTCCAATCATCCAACCCGCGCAACTTAACGGCAGAACCCAATGCTTTCCAAAAATTATTTGGCAAAGTTAAGCATTCGATTATGGAAACCCAAACCAAGTATCAAAAAATCGGTTCTCAAATAGATCGGATTGCTATCCGTTTGGATCGTGAAAAGAATGAATTATTGAACGATAATTTAATGTTGGAACAACTTTACCAAAAAAATAAAGATTACTTCGAAGCCTTGAATATCTATATCGCGGCGGGCGAAGTCAAGATGCAAGAACTTCAAGAAAAAATTATCCCTGAAGCCATTGAAAAAGCCCGTCAATCTAAGAACCAAATGGATATCCAAGTGGTTAACGACCTCAATCAATTCCTCGATCGCTTGGACAAGCGAACTCATGACTTACGTTTAACTCGACAAATGACCATCCAACAAGCACCCCAAATTCGGATGATTCAAAACACCAACCAGGCCTTGGCTGAGAAAATTCAAGTATCGGTTCACACGGCCATTCCGCTTTGGGAAAATCAAATTACCATCGCTCTAGCTCTCTTACGTCAACAAGGGGCAGCTGTGAGTCAACGCCAAGTGTCGCAAACAACCAATGATTTACTCTTACGCAACTCACAAATGTTGAAACAGTCCGCCATTGATACCGCGCGGGAATCTGAACGTGGCGTGATCGATATTGAAACCTTACAACGGACGCAAGCCGATTTAATTGAAACTTTAGAAGAAACCTTACAAATCCAACAAGAAGGTCGTCGTCAACGAAGCTTAGCTGAACAAGAGTTAGCTGAGATGGAAAATCAACTCCGCGACAAATTATTGGAAATTTCGGATGAACAGCGCTATCTCAAACAAGAACACTAATCATAAATAAACCGCCTGCCCCCTTGGCAAACGAGTCAAAGGGACAGGCGGTTTTCTTTTGTAAAAATTTATATCTCTTTCTTACTCAGCGTCTTGTTCGAAATACTGTGAGTAATGTTCTTTCATAATTGAGTAGCACCGACTGCATAGTTCAGGCGCATCAGCATGACTACCTACATCCGCTTTAACGGCACGACAACGTTGACATACTTGGCCTTGTGCGCGACTTACCCGAACTTTAAAGCCCTCAAAATCCATCGCATCTTCAGGAGCTTGAGCTACATCAGCTAATTCAACTTGAGAAACAATCATTAATTGATCCAAGTCCGACGTCAATTCCATTAAGTTCGCTTTAGCTTGGTCATCTAGATAAAGGTCTACATGGGCTTCGAACGATTTCTTAATTGGATCTTGACTGTCGTTTTTCGCTTCTTCTAAGGCTTTTTGAACCCCTTGACGGAGGTCAAAGAATTCTTGCCATTGATCAACAATAGCCTGATTGCTTGCTAGATCATAAGCTGTTGGCATCTCAGCCAATTGAATGAAGCCGTCCACTCCAGGCAATTCTTTCCATGCCTCTTCCATGGTATGAACCAAGATAGGCGTCAACAATGGTAAGAGATCACGTAAAATCCGATAAATAACGGTTTGCATGGCGCGACGTGGATAAGCCGAAGGTGCTTCGATATAGAGAACATCTTTAGCAAAATCTAGATAGAAGGCTGATAGGTCAACCGTGATGAAATTAACCACTTTCTTATAGATGTTAAGGAAGTCATAATTTTCATAGCCGTTCAAGCATTCGGTCACAAAGATGCGTGCCTTAGCTAACATATATTGGTCAACAGGCCGTAAATCTTGGTCAGCAATTAAATCCGTTTCTGGATTTAAGTCAGACACATGAGATAACATGAAACGGATGGTGTTACGGATTTTACGATAGGATTCAGAAATTTGTTTAAGAATTTCTGGTGAAACCCGCACGTCAGATTCATAATCGACAGAAGCTACCCAAAGGCGAATAATATCGGCACCTAATTCTTTCATGACATCATCAGGTAAAATAGTATTGCCTAATGATTTAGACATTTTTTCACCTTTACCGTCCATAACGAAGCCTTGTGACAAGACAGCTTTATAAGGAGCACAACCAAAGGCTGCCACTGAAGTGGTTAAACTTGAGTTGAACCAACCCCGATACTGGTCAGATCCTTCAAGGTATAAATCAGCTGGATACGATAGATTTTCGCGTTCTTGTAAGACACCAGCATAGGAAGTACCTGAATCAAACCATACATCCATGATATCCATTTCTTTAGTAAAATGACCATTTGGACTTCCTGGATGGGTGAATCCTGCTGGTAATAAATCCTTCGCTTCTTTTTCAAACCAAATATTTGAACCATGTTGTTCGAATAATTGAGCTACATGTTCAATCGTTTCTGGTAAAAGAATTTCTTGACCATCTTCCGCATAGAAGATTGGCAGTGGAACGCCCCAAATCCGTTGACGTGAGATAACCCAGTCGCCACGATCACGAATCATGTTATAAATTCGCGTTTGACCAGAAGGATGGTACCATTTCACTTCGTTATCAATAACATTTAGAATATCTTGACGGAATTTATCGATCGAAGCAAACCATTGCGGCGTCGCCCGATAAATAACCGGTTTTTTCGTCCGCCAATCGTGAGGATAACTATGAACGAATTCAGAATAATGCAGTAAAGCACCACTTTCCGTTAACATATCCACAACAAGTTTATTACCTTTTAGATAGAAGATACCTTCCAAACCTGGAGCTTCTTGAGTATAGTGACCTCGATTATCTAATGGAGACAAAATATCTAGACCATACTTCATACCAATATGATAGTCATCTTCCCCATGACCAGGCGCCGTATGGACTAAGCCGGTACCGGCATCCATAGTAACGTGATCGCCCACCATTAATAAAGACTCACGATCGTAGAAAGGATGTTGTGCCGTTAAACGGTCAAAATCTTGGCCAAGGTACTCTTTTTCAACTTGATAATCGGTCCAACCGATGGTTTGAGCGACTGACTCTAACAATTCTTTCGCCACAATAAAGTGACGTTGATCCACTTTAACTTGTACATAAGGAGCAGAAGGATCAACTGAAATACCTAGGTTAGCTGGTAAGGTCCAAGGTGTTGTGGTCCAGATAACAAATTCTGCATTAGCTGGAACAATATCTTTGCCATCGCGAACTTTAAAAGCGACAAAAATAGAAGGTGATGTTACATCGTGGTACTCTACTTCTGCTTCGGCTAAAGAGGATTCACTTGATGGCGACCAATAAATGGGTTTTAACCCTTTATAGATATAGCCTTTTTCAGCCATTTTACCGAAGATACGAATTTGAGCTGCTTCATATTCAGGCTTTAAGGTTAAATAAGGATTATCCCAATCACCATTTACCCCTAATCGACGGAATGAAGCTTTTTGACCTTCTACTTGTTGGTAAGCATATTGTTCACATAAACGACGAAATTCGGCTGGTGCCAACGTTTTGCGGTCTACCCCTTCTTGCTTAATCAAAGCTGTTTCAATCGGTAGACCATGAGTGTCCCAACCAGGAACGAAAGGAGCCCGAAAACCATTCATTGACTTATAGCGGACAATAAAATCTTTCGAAATCTTGTTTAAAGCATGGCCCATATGTAATTTTCCATTGGCATATGGAGGACCATCATGGAGCATAAAGGTTGGTTTAGCTGCATTCTTCTCTTGAATTAAGCGATAAACATCGGCCTCCTCCCACTCCTTTTGCAATTCAACTTCTTTCACTGGTAAGTTTGCACGCATAGCAAAATCAGTTTGACCTAAATTCAAGCTCTCTTTTAATTTCATAATATTGACTCCTTTCTTAAATTTGACAAGTTAAACAATAAAAAAATACGCCCCTTCAAATGAAGGGACGTCTAATTAACGCGGTACCACCCAGTTTAATAGGACAAATTCGTCACTATTCACTCTTTCATGTTATCGCTATTTAAGCGGAAAAACTTACTCGTATTCAGTTCTTCATAGGATGGATGATAATAAATTAATCAGGGAATATCAAGCTCACACCACATCTTGACTCGCTCTAATATAATTAATTTATCGTGTTCCAAACTTAATCTTTAGGTAATTCAATCCGAATCGTTTGACCAAGCACGCTTTCCATTTCTGGTTGGCGTTCTGGTTGATCAACTGGGATAAACGGATCTTCTTCAATAGCTTGAGGTTGATCAATTGACACAGCCGCCAAAGATTCAACTGGCAAGTCTTGATTATCTTCTTCGTATTCAACAACCTGTGTTTGAGGATATTCTACACTAGAATCTGAGCTTTGTACAAGATTATTTTCAGCTTCTTCTACTGCTTCTTGTTCTAATTGATCAATTCGTTGTGATCTTAACTTTTCACTTTCTTCTAAAACTGATTCACTTTGAGCATGGACTGCTTCGTGTTCAGCAAAGATACGATCGAATTCATGGCTTGAAATCATCGCTAATTGTTCTTGGAACATTTGTTGAATCTTATCTCGGAACGATTTAGTCGATTGTCTTAAAGCTTGTGTTTCAGTCACTAGTTGGCTTGAACGATCAGCTGCTTGACTAATAATACGGTTAGCTTCTTGTTCAGCTTCGTAAATAATTAACTCAGCTTCTTTACGCGCATTTTGTTTTAAACGTTCAGCAGCATCTTGAGCAACGACGATTGAGTTATTTAAAGAATCTTGTAATTGTTCAAAGTAACGAACCTTATCTTGGGCATCTTGGAGACGTTGTTCAAGAGCTTGTCTTTCTTGCTCTGCACTTTCCATATCCGCCACAATTACGTCTAAATAATCATTAACCTGATCACTATCATAGCCACGGAATTTAGTATCAAATTCTTTATTTAAAATTTCGATTGGTGTTAATGCCATCCTACTCTTCCTCTCCTATTTGTTAAGAACATTGACTGTTAGGCGATAATTATCTTTTTTAGTTAATCCTTCAACAGCATGAATCCAAAAACGGCCGTGATGACGAACGGAAACAATATCGTTAACGCCGACTTCTACATCAGACCGCACCATGGGAGTAAAATTAACCTTTACTAAGCCCGAATTGACGGAATCTTTAGCACGTTGTCTGGAAAAATTATAGACTTTCGCTATTAAGGTGTCAAGTCTCAGCGAACTTGCAACTAGACTAATTGTCTCCCATGTTTCGCTTGAAGTCAATACTTGATCTAATGGGATATCCTGCAAACGAACCCCTACATTGGCCACTTTGGTCACCTGTTGTTTAAGAAATTCCGTCATATTTTTATCGACCAAAATATGCCAATTCTCACCATCAGTAATAATATCGCCAATGCGCTCCCGATCAATCCCTGTCGAAATAAGGGTTCCTAAAATTCGACCATGAGTCATTTCACCGAACTTAGAAGGAAACTTGAGTTCTAAAGCAGAAACTTGATAATCATCTGTTTCAACTTGATAGTATGAGGGATAAATTAAAGCCCTTTTTCTTTCGCAAGAGGGATATCCTCCTTCAAAAGCTACTTCAACATCCTCATGGCCATTGACAAGTTGTTGGACAATCATAGCTTGACGTGGGGTTAAAAACCCAGACAAATAAGGAGTGAAGCGATTATCCACTTGCTGCAGCCAACCATACACTTGGTCGATAAAAGCTTGTTCCTCTTTACGATAATGTTGGTAGACATTTAGCTCCATGGTTTACTCCTTTAAACTTTATTTAAGTAGTAATGATCCGATTCCGATTTGGGCAAGATATAAGACAAAATAGGCGATCATCACGTTAAATGAAATTCCACCAATTGATGGAATATAACGGTCAAAAATATTTAAGAATGGCTGAACTAATTTGATTAAAAACTGCCCGATTGGGGTCGCATAAGCATCAGGAAACCACGACATGATAGCATAAGCAATCAATAACCATTGATAATAGCCAATCGCTTTTATTAAGATTAGGGCAAAAACGTGCATATAATCATCTCACTTTATTTTCATATTTTTCATTATATCATTGACTAGCAAAAAGAGGAAACCGCTAGGTTCCCTCTTACTAACGAATCAATCGTTTAGTTACGATGTCTTTTGCGGAAGAATGGCGGTGTATCAAGTGTATCATCTTCCGAATTTTCTACTTGGCGCTTAGGCGCTTCACTAGAACGTTGGAATGTTCTTTGTGGGACATCTGTTTCATTCATTGAAACATCACGCGTAATTTGTTCACGTTTAATGTCCCAATTGCTGAATAAATCACGTTCTGGTTCCCGTTGACGAACAGGTGCTTCCATCTCTACATCATTAGGATGTTCTTGATTAGCAAAATTGTTGTTGCTTGGAGCAAAGGCTGAACGTTGTTGACGAGGAGCTACTTTAGTCCGGTCTGCTTTATCGGTATCAATCCCTGTCGCAATAACGGTAACAACCACTTCATCGCCTAAAGACTCGTTGATTGAAGTACCAAAGATGATGTTAACTTCACCAGATGAAGCATTAGCCACAATTTCACTAGCATCTTGCGCTTCGAATAAGGTTAAATCAGATCCACCTGTGATGTTCAATAAGATTTGTTCAGCGCCATCAATTGAAACTTCTAATAATGGTGAAGAAATAGCTTTCTTCGTTGCTTCAGCTGTCCGATTTTCACCAGATGCAACCCCAATACCCATTAAAGCAGTACCTTGGTCTTTCATCACAGTCTTCACATCAGCAAAGTCTAAATTGACATAGCCAGGTGCTGTAATTAAATCAGAGATACCTTGAACCCCTTGACGAAGAACATTATCAGCTTCAGAGAAAGCTTCTAACATTGGCGTCTTACGGTCTACGATTTCTAATAAACGATTGTTAGAAATTACAACTAAGGTATCCACATTTTCTTTAAGGTTTTTCAAGCCTTCCGCTGCGAAACGGCTACGTTTTGGTCCTTCGAAAGTAAATGGACGAGTGACAACCCCAACCGTTAAAGCGCCTAAGTCTTTAGCAATACGAGCCACAACAGGTGCTGCACCTGTACCTGTTCCGCCACCCATACCAGCGGTAACAAAGACCAAATCAGCCCCTTCAAGGACATTACGAATTTGTTCTTCACTTTCTTCTGCTGCTTTCAAACCAATTTCTGGTAATGAACCCGCACCAAGACCTTTGGTTACTTTAGGGCCTAATTGAATTTTAGTTTCAGCTGCTGAGCTCTTTAAGGCTTGAGTATCTGTATTGGCAACAATAAATTCTACGCCTTGAACTTCCTCTGCGATCATGCGGTTGACAGCGTTACCGCCGGCTCCCCCAACACCGATGACTTTAATAACTGCGCCATCACGACTAATGTTTGAATCGAATGCTAATTCCATTAAAATTTCCTCCTGTATGACTTTCTAGTTTAATCAAAGAATGTTGAAAAGAATGATCGCACTTTAGATGTTACATCATTTCCGACTGGTTCACTTGACTGATTATGTGCAACTTCATCCGTGTCTTCATAATACATCGAATCTTCGTATTGGTCTTCATTAAAAGAACGATCCATATAGGACGCTTCAGCACTGTGGTCTCCTCGACTATCGAATCGATCGGCCGTTGATTTAGCCTTTTCTTTGAAGCGGTCAAACATAGATCCTACGCGACTAGCTGGCTTGGCAACTTCCACTTGACTGTCATAACTTTCTTCAGCCACATACTCCGTACGCATGGTACTTGGTCGTTGTTGACTAACACTTGGACGACTTGGCATTGGGCGACTTAATGGTTCTTGTGGAAGAACTGTTCTAAAGGTACCTTGGGCGATGCGATGAACATCGTCAAGTCCAGCCACATACTCTATCATGCCCATACTTGTGGTGAAAACAGGATTACGCATACCCATTTGATCAGGGATATATAAGCGCACTTTAGGGCCAAATAATTGTTGAGCTAATTCAAGCACTCCCGGTAAAGAAGCCGCCCCTCCTGTCAGCACAAAACCACCAGGTAAATCAAGAGCATCAACTTGTTCTAAATCTTCATGAATCGTCTCGAAAATTTGAACCAAACGTGCTTCGATAATTTCGGATAAGTAGCGTTCATCAACTCGAACTGGTTCCTTCTTACCGACTGTTTCTACTGGGAAGTATTCTTCATCAGAAGTTTGACTTGGAACGGCATAACCAAATTCCCGTTTTATTCTTTCAGCACTATCTAGCGACGTGTTCAGAATGATGGAAATGTCTTTGGTAACAAAATCGCCACCTTCTTGATCAACGAATGAATATTTCAATTGATTATCGTAAATAATGGAAGCACTCGTTTGTCCGCCACCCATATCAATAATAACTGTGCCAAATTCCCGTTCATCTGGAGTTAAAGCAACTTGGGCAATGGCTTGTGGTTGAATGACCATTTCGCTAATGGCTAAACCAGCTTTTTCTACACAGCGCTTAATGTTATGAATAATTGTTTTTGGTCCAGATATAAGTGTTGCGAATAATTCTAAACGCACACCAATCATTCCGCGTGGATCGCGAATACCATTAAAACCATCGACAATAAATTCTTCTGGCAAGATGGCAATGATTTCACGTTCAGGCGGAACAGATCGTACCTTGGCAGCTGAAATCACGTTATCGACATCACGTTCAGATATCTCTCGAGTTTCGCTAGCGACTGCGATCATGCCGTGACACGATTCAATGGTTAACTTATTACTTGGTAAGCCAACAACAACTTCGTTGATTTTTACATTGGCTTTCCGTTCGGCTTGAGCAATGGCTTGCTGAATCGAATAGACCGTTTCGTCGATATCAACAATCACACCACGACTAAGTCCACGTGATTTTTCATTTCCCACTCCAATAATGTTGACTTGACCGTTTATATATTCAGCCACGACCACTTTGATTGATGTCGTCCCGATATCTAAACTGACAAATATTTCTTGGTTTCTCATCTTGGGTAGAAACCCCCTTCTAGCTAGTTTGACTTTATCTTGAGTTTATAAACTTCTCTCTACAATATTAGCATAAAGCCTTTATTAAAAGAAGAAAAAACCGTGCTTGTAATCATTTATTAATCATTAGTTATCTAAATTACTATCAAGTTTGACACTATTAGCAGCATTTGCCTTAGGAGTAAAGTACGCCCCCACTTCAAAATTAATTAATCCCTTCTGCTGCCCAATTATTGCTAAAATTTTAGGATAGTATTTAACCTTTTTATCAAAAGTAGGAATGATGGCTTTAATCTGATTTCCATCCTTCATCTGAACCAAAATTGAGCTTGGTTTGTTGGGATCACGTGATAATTCAATCGATTCCATTTGATTTATCAAGGATGGTTCGATTTCTCTTAAAGATTGACAGATGTCCTTGAGCTTATCTTTTTGAGAGAAGTTTTTTAATAAAGGCAATTGTTCCATCGTAGGTTGCTTCATTAATGAATTACTATCTTGTAGAATGACCGCATTTTCTAATAAAGGAAGTTGCTGATGATTTTGTTCAATTCGAGCCACAACTTGATTCTCCTGAACACTTATTTCAGTTGAGTGCCAATCATTTCGTTTAAATACTAAACTATGAACTAATGGATTTTCTTTGATAATCAAACGTTCAATCTCAGGCTTTTCATGCATCACTTGGTTTAAGGAATCCCACGGACGAATTCTTGAGGAATTTAAAATGGCTTGACTACTTACATATTGATTTCCAGACACCCAAAGATAGTTAATCTTGTTAAAGGGCATTAGCTGCCATCCATTGATTAACATAGTCAGATAAATAAGGACAAAAACCAGAAGGATTTTGCTACGTCCGCTAGGTAAAAGGGGTTTACTTACCTTACTATTTGCCGGATTAACTAATTCATGAAAACGATAGTATGCTCGCTGTAGACTAGAATCCTGACTTGAAACTCTTGCTTTTGGACGTCTAGCTTGGTTAGGTAAGTGACGTAAACTACGTGAATTATATTCATCCGTTACCTTATAGTTGCCCTGACGAACAGGAGTAACTTTACTTTCAGGTCTTGGTCGATAGGCCGTTTGACTAAATTGGTTGGGCTGCTCTTTTTTTGTTAGTTCATGTTGGTTTAGTAGTCTAACATTCTTAGAATGGGTTTGGTTCTTAGTTGTTTTACCAGGTCCAATAACAGGAATCGGTCGAATAATTGACTCTTGAGGCTGCCCAAGACTTTGATTTGAATTCACGCGGTAATTACCCACACGCGAAATGGTGGAGTCTGAACTTGTCCGCTGTCTTTCTGAAGTTTTAGGGGTTAGGATAGGCTGCTCTTGATCATCGAGTCGATAATTACCCGTTCGAGTCTTTTGAGGCTGACGCCGCGAATCGATAATCCGCCGACTACGTTCATATTGGCTGTCTGCTAATCCTTTTTGTGGATCTGATAATCGATAGTTGGCCATCCTAACACCCCCTTATTTACAAAAATTGATTTTCGAAACTTATTTAATAATCGATTCGATTGCTGAAATAATCAAATCAGAGGAATTTGTGATTCCTAAGGCTTTGGCATTCTCAGCCATTTGTTGTAACTGATTTGGATTCGTTAAGACCTGATCGATGGCATTAAATAAGTTCTTTCCATCTAATTGATCTTCTTTAATCATTTTAGCTGCGTGATGGTTGACTAACGCTAAAGCATTATGCTCTTGGTGATTATTCGTTACATATGGACTTGGAATTAATATACTTGGCAAACCTAATGCCGTTAATTCCGTTAAAGTTGTTGCACCGGAGCGACATACAACAAGTTGAATCTGGCGGAAAATGGCTGGCATATTTTCGATATAAGCTACCACCCTACAATTAGACGGAAGCTCTCCAAGGTCTTGTTTCAACTGATCCATCACTGTTTGGTAGTGACCTTGGCCTGTCGCCAAAATTAATTGGTACGGCTTGTCTTTCATAAAATCAATAGCTTGAATAGTTGCCTGATTAATACCTGGCGCCCCCCTACTCCCACCAAAGACGAGAACGGTTGGCAAGGTTGGATTCAACTCAAATTGCTTTTGAATAATCAGATCATCTTTTGGTGTAAGAATCACTTCTTGTCCCCGAGGATTACCTGTATAACGAATTTTGGTTTCATTGTTTTTAAAATCTGTGGCCACTTCTTGAAAACAGGTCGCGATAATATCCACATGACGAGCTAAAAATTTATTGGTAATGCCAGCCACACTATTTTGTTCATGAATTAAGGTTGGAATACCTAAGCGTGAGGCTGCCAATAAGACAGGCGCACAAACATAGCCACCGGTCCCGACTACAATATCAGGCTTAAATTCACGTAAAATAGCTTTTGCTTTCTGAGTAGAACTTAACATTAACCAGGCTGCCTTAATATTTTCCAAAGAAAGTGACCGTTTTAGCCCCTGTATTTCCACACTTTTAAAGGGAATTCCCCGTTTAGGAACTAGTTGAGATTCTAAACCCTTTTGCGTACCCACATAGAGATATTCGACATCTGGGTAGCGTTCTTTAATACGATCCAAAAGAGCCAAAGCTGGATAAATATGGCCCCCCGTCCCACCACCGGCTAATACTATTCGTTTAATCGTTCCCATGATGAGCCTCCTTAATTTTGGTATGGATCTTCTTGAATGAAGGTTTGAATGGTTCGAGTAAATTCATCGCCCCGTTCTTCAAAATCTTTAAATTGATCCCAACTTGCACATGCTGGTGAGAATAGAACAACATCACCGGCTTGAGCATAATGATAAGCTAATTGGCAAGCTTGAGGTAACTGATCGACTAATTCAATTCGTTGAACCCCAGCCGCAAGCATCGCTTTTTTCATTTTTTCTTTCGTTTGTCCATAGAGAAAGGCTGCTTTAACTTGACCTAAAAAAGGAACCAATTCATCAAATTCATTGCCTCGATCTAAACCACCACCAATATAGACGACTGGTTGATTTTTGAAACTACTTAAAGCCGTTTGACTCGCAATAATATTAGTTGCTTTCGAATCATTGAAAAAAGTTCGGCCACAAGATTCGGCAATATTTTGATTACGATGAGGCATTCCGTTGTAAGCTCTTAACGTAGCTACGATGTCCTGATTAGACACATCATTTAACTTAGCAATTGCAACTGCGGCTAGTACATTCTCGATATTATGGGTACCTGGCAATTGGATATCGCTAACATTCGCAATCTTCTCAGCCTTAAAACAAATAGCATCGCCGTCGACATAGGCGCCTTGACCTTGCAATTCTGGAGCTAAATCAATCGCAAACGGTATTTTAATGGCGGGATGTTGATCGACTAAGGAAACTAATTCGGGTAACGCGTGATTATAAACTAAAAAGTCTTCCGCAGTTTGGTTCTGAATTAAGCGAAGTTTCGCTTTCACATATTCATCGCGACTTCCATGATAATCTAAATGAGCGGAGTAAATATTACAGATAACGGCCATATGAGGTTTAAAATTTTGGGTTCCCATTAATTGAAAACTTGACATTTCCATGACCAATTTATCGGTAGCTTGCACCTCATCTACAACATTCAAGACTGGGATGCCAATATTTCCTGCCAAATAAGCATGTCCTTTTGGTTGAGCTTGCAATAAACGGTGAATCAATGAAGTTGTTGTTGTTTTACCATTGCTTCCCGTTATCCCAATAATAGTTGCTTGGCAATACCAGTAAGCCAACTCGACATCTGTATAGATAGGAATTCCCTTTTCAATAGCTGCCTGCAAGAAAGGAATATGATAAGGAATCCCTGGATTCTTAACAATGAAATCAAACTTTTGATCCAGTAAGGACAAAGGATGGCCTCCATCAACGACTTGAACGCCCCGATTTAAAAAAGAAGTAACCGACGGGTCTGAAGAAAGATCCCCTCGGTCATTAATTGTCACTTTTGCTCCCTTGGCTAGCAAAAATTCTAAGGCGCTTTTGCCAGTCATAGCATAGCCAAGTACTAATACGTTTTTGCCTGATAAGTCTAGCTTATTATCCATCTGTTCTCTCGCTCCTAATTAAAATATAGTCAATGCTATACATGCTGCAAGTAACCCCGTTGCCCAAAAAACAATGACAACTTTAGTTTCAGACCAACCGCTCATTTCAAAATGATGATGAATAGGACTCATTTTAAAGATACGTTTGCCTCGAGTTTTGAACGACCAGACCTGCAACATAACACTAGCTGTTTCGATAACGAAAACCAAACCGATAATTAACAATGACCACGGATTATTTAGAATAATTGAAATCACCGCTAAACCAGCCCCTAAGGCCAAAGAGCCAACGTCACCCATAAATATTTTAGCCGGCTTTTTATTGTAAATAATAAAACCAATTAAGGCACCCACCACAATTAAACACGCTAGAGCAAGTGAGGTTTTATGGGCTTGCATAGCTAATGTAAAGTAAGCACCGTAAGCAATAATGTTTAACCCTGTTGCTAAGCCATCTAAGCCATCTGTCAAGTTGACTGCATTTGAAAACCCTGTAATCCAAATGAAAGCAAACACAGCTAACAAGACTACATTTTCAATTTGGAAGAAAACTAAAGGTAAGGCGATTGTTAATTTAGATAAATACCCGACCAAAATAATCAAACCAGAAAATACGAGCTGACTCACAAATTTTTGTTTAACTGTAAGGCCTTCGTTACGCTTTTTAAAAATACTAATAAAGTCATCAACGAAACCAATGCCCCCAAATAGTAAAAAGGTCAAAAGTAACATCCAAATCGTTCCATCTAATAAGCCCATGAAACTAGCAGATAAACCTAGAGTAATCAGGATGGCTGCGACAAAAACCGTCCCCCCCATTGTCGGTGTTCCCGTTTTCACTTCGTGCCATTTTGGACCATCTTCCCGCGTTGTTTGTCCAATCTTCTTATAATTAAAATAGCCAATAAAAAATGGCATAATACTGACCGTTATAGCGAAACTAATCGCAAAAGGTAGAATCAATTCCATACCTACACTCCTAATCAAATTGAGGTCTTTATTTTTTGTGACCTAAGATTTTATCTAACACTTCATTTACTGTTTTCACTTCATCATAAGGAAATTTTTGACTACCAATAATTTGATAAGATTCCCCGGCTTTACCAGCCAAAAGAATAATGTCATCCTTTTCTGCCAGATTCAAGGTATAGTCAATAGCTTCCTCACGGTTCGGAATGATCACACATGGTTTTTCGGTGTGATTCCCTTGAATTTCACGACAGATTTTTTCGATTGGCTCATGGCGAGGATTGTCTGAAGTAAGCACAATTGAATCGCCATAGTTAAAGATGATATCGCCAATTTGGGGACGTACAGCCGAATCGCGGTTACCACCTGAGTGAGCAGTCATAATAATTAACCGATTTTTCTTACGTTTAGCCAAATCACTCGCTACCATTTCGACCGCATCTGGTGTATGGGCATAGTCCAAGATCACTTCAAAATTTTGCCCCTTATCAATCGTCTGCATACGGCCTGTTACCCCTTTAAATGCTTGGGTTGCATCAACAACTTGCTCTGGACTAAAACCATAATAAGCGGTTAAACATAAGAAAGCTGCTAAATAATTAGAAACATTATAGCGTCCAACAATTGCAAGTTGAACTCGATAAGCTTTTTCTTGGTAATGAAGATCAAAAGTCAAACCCGATTTATCCGTTTCAATATGATTGGCATAGGCAGTAGCTGATTCATCCTCTAAACTATAGGTTACGACATCAGCTGAACTGGCTTGTACCATCTGTAAACCATAAGGACAATCTAAATTGGTAATGGCCAACCGTGGTCTACCTTGTTTAAAGGCTTGACCTAACTGAGCAAACAACAAGCTTTTAGCATATGCATAATTTTCCATTGTTTGGTGGAAATTTAAGTGTTCACGAGCCAAGTTCGTAAAAATCGCACAATCGACATCGGTATACCATAAGCGGCCTAACGCCAAGGCGTGGGAACTCGCCTCAATAATTGCATCTTGGCAACCAACTTCTACCATTTCGTTGAATAATTCTTGTAAGCGTAAAGCATCCGGAGTGGTATTAACCGGTAAATACGAATGATCATCCACCTTATAACGCAAGGTACCAATTAGGCCTGTTTTATGGCCCAATTTTTCGAGTATATCACTGATCATATTGGAAATGGTTGTTTTACCATTAGTACCTGTAACAGCAACCACGGCTAATTTTTCAGAAGGTTGTTGATAATATTGATTGGCTAAAATTGCCTGTGCCCTAAAAGTTGAACGAACTTTAACGATAGTGATTGGCAACTCTAACCATGCTGGTTGAACTTCTTCAACAATAACTAATTTAGCTCCTTGTTTAGCTACTTGTTCTACAGCTGAATGTCCATCAAACTGCTCGCCTCGAATAGCGATAAAACATGTATTTTCTTTAATTTGTCGTGAATCATTGGTTAAATGTTCGATTTCTTGATTAGTTAAAGGCACTCCTAGCACTTGTGCATCATAAAGAACACGTATCAACGCTTGTGCTTCCACTTTATTTCCTTCTTTCTATTGCTTAATCATCACAAAATCTACTAGTGGATTAAAAATCTCGGCTAAAATTTGCGAACCAGTCTTACCCTGTGTCTGCTTCACCTGCTTAATGGATAAGTAAAGCATATACTTGGGATTTTCGGCAGGAAAGAATCCCACCACCGAATTGTAATAATCATTAGGCCCGCTTAAATATCCCCCGCCATTAGGGTTGGCAATCTCCGCCGTCCCTGTCTTAGCCGCTATATTGACCTGCGAATTTTTAAAAGCTTGGGCAGTTCCATAGGGTTGATCAACGGCCTGTCTCATTAGTTGAAGAACTTGTTGAGCTGCATCAGCCGATACAACTTGCCCTAGTTCTTTGGGTTGGTAGACTTGACTGGATTCGATATGGTCGACATATTGTATCTTCATCATTTTACCATTATTTCCGATAGAGGTAAAAGCCTGGAGTAGTTGGATAGGCGTCGTGGCAATACCTTGACCAAAACTAGTTGTAATTTGACTAAATTTATTTTCTTGCTCGATCCGACCAGCTACTTCATTAGGTAAGCCTGATTGAGTCGAATGGCCAAAGCCAAATTGATCTAATTTTTTTAACCATTTTTCTAGACCAATGCGCTGAGCTAAAAGCACCATACCCACATTACTAGAACGAGGAAGAGCCTGTTCAAAGGGGATTTTTCCCCAGCCATATTGGTTATAATCGCGAATCGTTTGGTCATATATTTTTATTTGCCCGGACTGAAAGCTTTCTTTTGCAGTATAGACATGTTGGTCGTAAGCTTCAGCCATTAACAAAATTTTCAATGTTGAACCTGGTTCATACGCTTCTTCAACCAATAAATTCTTCCATTGTTTATCAATCCCTTGGCGAGTATTGAGATTAAATGTCGGTCTTTGTGTGGCCGCTACCAATTTACCTGTCTTTACCTCAACCAAATAGGCATTGATGGCTTGCGGTTGATAAGTTTTATCAACCTGATTGGTTAAATCTTCTAAGATATTTTGCACCCGACTATTGAGCGTTAAATATAGGTCCTGACCTGAAATATAGTCTTGTTTTATCCCTTGTTCACTTAATTCACGATATTTTTTACGACCGCTTAGACGGTCATCATACGTTTTTTCAATACCGCTTTGTCCTTGCAAAATATTGGCTGTTAGATCACTTTTTTCTTGAGTTGGTCGACTGTAACCAATCAAATGCGAAGCGAAATAGTCATTGATATAAATACGGCTTGTTTGACTTACAAAGACGATTCCTGGAAGCTTTTCTTTCTCTATCGCTTCTTTGGTGGCCGCTGAAAGATTCGTTCCTGCCGGTCCAAATTCAATTTGTTCAGCTTTACTGGTCACAATTTGATTTAATAAGCTATCTTGGCTAACTTTTAAATATTTCGCTAAAACTTTTGCTGTTCGATCCGGATCCTGAATGACATTATCTGATCCAGGCGCAGCTAAAATACCATAGACAGAATAAGAAGTAGTATCCATCGCAATGGGTTGTCCATTTTGATCAAAAATGGTTCCCCTTCTTGCTTCAGTAATACTACTTCTCATTTCTTGTGTTTGACCATAGTTTACTAAGTCAACATTATTTACCTGTTTCACTAAAATAATTTGCGCTAACCGTGTTAGAAGGACCAAACAAGAAGCAAAAGCTACCAAAGCCAGCATTAAAATATTTAGCCGTTTATTTGTTTTAGCTTTCCTTGCACTCATTCTGCAACTTCCTTTACTTGGTCTTTATTGATCGTCATATTTTGCTTTTGGGCCGCGTCTTTAATCACCTGATAATCAAACTGTTGCGCCAGTTGATTCATCATAATGTCTGTTTCCTTTTTTAATTGAGCCGTCTGACCCTCATAATTCTGAATGGTCGCCTGCGTCGTAGCTACTTGATATTGTATCACCAAATTTGCTGCTACAAAACCTAAACACACTAAAACAAAGAAAATGACTAAAGCCTGATTGAGAGGGTTAAGTGGTAACTTTTTAGGTGCTGTAGGAAGTTGGACGTCAGGCTGATCAGGATATTCAGGAGCCACTTGTTCAGCTGAAATAGTATCAAATGAGTCTACAGCAGATAAACTTGTACGTTGAAAATAACTCGTTTCATATTGTTTAGCTAATTCAGACACTGACGTCCCTCCTCTCTAAAATTTGGTTTCTTATTCTTTGATAGTTGTACGTTCAATAATGCGTAATTTAGCCGACCGCGATCGATTATTCATATCCAGTTCTTCCTGGCTAGCTAAAATTGGTTTCCGATTAACTAATGAATATTCTGCCATCATTTGCTCAGGCAATAATGGTAAGTGTCGTGGTGTTTCTTCTGGTGTAGAAACTTGTTTAAATAATTGCTTAACCAACCGATCTTCTAAAGAGTGGAAGGAAATAACCGACATGCGTCCTCCTACTTTCAAGAGTTTCAAGCCTTGTTCCAAAGATTCTTCCACTGCACCAAGTTCATCATTCACAGCAATTCGAATAGCTTGGAAGGATTTCTTAGCGGGATGACCGCCCGTGCGCCGTGTGGCAGCCGGTATGGCTTGTTTAATAATTTCTGCTAACTCAGTCGTTGTTTCGATGGGAGATTTAGCTCGTATTTGTTCAATAGAACGGGCAATTCTTTTGGCGAATTTTTCTTCTCCGTAACGATAAAGGAGGCGAACTAATTCCTCATATGGCCATTCATTAACTACTTGATAGGCAGTTAATGGTTTAGTTTGATCCATCCGCATATCCAAGGGAGCTTCAAGATGATATGAGAAACCTCGCTCAGCCACATCTAATTGTGGTGACGAAACCCCTAAATCATAATAAATACCATCAACATAGCGAACACCCCGCTGAGCTAATTCTTCTTGTATATGGCGGAAATTAGCATGAATAAAGGTGACTTTCCCCTTAGCAATCTGATCTTTTAGCGCTTCTTGCGCATGATCAATGGCAATCTGATCTTGATCAAATGCATAGAGATGCCCACGATCAGAAAGTTGTTCTAATAGATAACGAGCGTGTCCACCGCCACCTAAGGTGCAGTCAACATATACACCATTCGGATTAATTTCTAGACCGTCAATGGTTTCTCTTAGTAGAACGGTAATATGTTCAAATTCCAAATCTTCACCCCTCTACAAACCAAAATCAATCATCGTTTCAGCAATATCTTCAAAATTCTCTTCGGCCTGCTCAGCAAACTGATCCCATTTTTCGCTGCTCCAAATCTCGATACGGTCTGCTACGCCGATCACACGACATTCCTTATCGATCTTAGCGAATTCAATGAGATTCTGTGGTAAATTTATCCGCCCTTGCTTATCAACTTCAACTTCAGTGGCAGCTGAATAGAAGAAGCGTGAAAAAGCACGAGCATCTTTTTTTGCTAACGGTAGTTGTTTCAATTTCTCTTGAATGCCATCCCAACTTTCCATTGGGAATCCAAATAGACAGCCGTCAAGACCCCGAGTAACAATAAAATGATGCCCAAGATCATTACGAAACTTAGCCGGCATAATCAATCGGCCTTTTGTATCGATATTATGTTGAAATTCACCAATAAGCACGATTGAATACACCTCCCCATCTAAGTTACTTATAGTCTACCACATCTCTCCACTTTCTACCACATAATAACACAAAATAGGCAAAAAAATTCCCTCTAGTATAACTAGAGGGTTTTAAAGCTTGATATGGTAGGGTTTTATAGTATAGAAAAAAGTGGGGACATTTCCCAAAAATTATTTAAAAAACATAAGTAATCAGACGTAGAAGCATCATTGAAAACAAGAAACAAGATAAAATTGTAAAAAATAACTCACTAGCTGGTTTATAGTAATGACGAAAACTAAAATGATCAATCCTTCGGATATAGTCATACAATTGCAAACCTAACAAAAAAGCTGTATAGAAAAAAACAAAAGGCAAAACATTCAGATCGTACAACAACCAACCCAACTCATAAATTAAAACTAGCCAAAAAGGAATCAATACCTGAGCAAGTGAAAGCGGCCAGTCCGGGAAAAATTTTAAATAGTCACGAAAATAACGTTGAATCAGCCAAACAAGCAAAATTGGCAAAAAATAAATCATCAATTCAAACCAAACAAAGGGATGCATTCACTCGCCCTCCTTACTTTAATAATTCGCTTATGGGAAAAAAGCGCGCTGAATAGTTCAGCCCGCTTCAAATTATTTTATAAAATCTATAATATGCTTCCATGTATCAATATTAAGCACTTCCCAAAAAGGGCCTTTACCAATCAAGACATAACCGATAAAAAGTCCGACAATGAAGCACAAAAACAGAATCAAGATAAAGATAATCGTCCTAAGCAAAAAATTATTTATCTTTTGCGTAAACGATTCACGATAAACTGAATCTGACATTTGTCCACCTCCATCACTAACCAATCAAACGGCGTTTTAATATTCTAAAATAACGATTGATTTTTTCACCAGTAGACAGATTGCTTCGTTGCAACTTGCCACTTTGAATCATGTCAAGAAGTAATCCCGTCCCCATAGCAACACAAGACATAGGATGATCTGCTTTAAGGACAGAAACGTTAAGAAATTCTGTCAAAAAGCTATCCATATTTGGAATAAGGGCTCCTCCACCAGTCAAAATAATGCCTTTTTCCATTATATCTGCCGCCACTTCTGGTTCAACATCTTCTAATAGTTTCTTAGCTGAGCGACCGATTATGGTCAATTGATCTTCTAATGCCTCATAAATATGGTTTGAATTTACATTGATTGACTTTGGTAACCCAGTCACTAAGTCACGTCCTTTAAGATAATGGGTCACCATTTCTTCTTTTGGTAAGGGCTTAGCCGTCGCTAACTGCATCTTAATCAATTCCGCTGACCGTTCACCAATTAAAAGTTGATACTTATCTTTAAAGTATTGAATAATTGCTGCATCAAATTCGTCGCCAGCAATTCGAATAGATTCGCTTACAATCACTTGACCAGAGGATAAAATAGCAATGTCCGATGTTCCGCCACCGATATCAATCACCATATTAGCCGATGGATCCATTGCATCAATTCCCGATCCTATCCCTGCCACTTTGGGCTCTTCTTCAATAAATATTTGGCCGCCACCCGCTCGTTCTGCTGCTTCCACTAAGGATATTCGCTCAATCTCACTCACATTCGAGGGGCAACATATCAAGATATTGGGTTTCAAAAACCAATTTTTAGAATTGATTTTTTGCAGAAAAAGGGTAAGCATGGCCTCAGTGATATCAAAATCATCAATCACTCCCCCTTTTAGGGGACGAACAACTTCAATAGATGACGGTGCGCGGCCAATCATCTCATAAGCTTCCTGTCCAATTGCAATGACCTCTTGGCTCTGTTTATCCACTGCAACCACGGATGGTTCATTCAAGACAATCCCTCTACCTTTTAAATGAATCAGCACATTGGCCGTTCCTAAGTCAATTCCAATATCTCTGCTCATTGTTCAATCCCGCCTTTCGCTGCTTAAGCTAAGACAGTAGAAACCATGGCCGTTGGCACTTCACTGGTCATGTGGAAAACTTGTCCTTTAGATGTATCGATTCGTTGGACATTTGCACCTAAGTTGGCTAATTTTTCATGGAATTTGTAATAGCCACGGTCTAAATATTTCAATTCAGATACACGGGTAATGCCTTTCGCTGTTAAACCAGCAATAATTAAAGCAGCTGCTGCCCGTAAATCAGTCGCTTTGACACTAGCGCCAGTAAATTGGTTTGGACCATACATAATCACCGTTTGACGATCCACAGTAAATTTACCGCTCATCCGTCTTAATTCTTCAAAATGCATAAAGCGATTCTCAAAGACTGTTTCAGTAAGAGCACAAGAACCCGCTGCTAACATTTGCGCAATACTCATTTGAGCTTGCATATCAGTTGGAAAACCAGGATATGGTAATGTCTTCACATCTGTTGCCTGTAATGTTTGAGGGCCTTTAACGCGAATACCGTTGGCAAATTCTTCGAACTCAACGCCCATTTCTCTAAGTTTACTAATTAAAGGTTTATTATGGTCGGCAATCGCACCTTCCACTAACACATCCCCTTGAGTCACAGCCGCAGCAACCATAAAGGTTCCAGCTTCAATGCGGTCAGGAATAATAGAGTGACGTGTACCATGTAAGTTTTCCACGCCTGTAATCCGAATTGTTTCAGTCCCTGCACCGACAATTTGAGCACCCATTTTATTTAAAAAGTTTGCTAAATCAACGATTTCGGGTTCACGAGCAACGTTTTCTAAGATGGTTACACCCTTAGCATGCACGGCTGCCATCATAATATTTTCAGTGGCACCCACGCTTGGAAAGTCTAGATAAATACGCGCTCCCACTAATTGATCAGCTGACGCTTCAACATAGCCAGCCGCACGTTTAATCTTCGCTCCTAAAGCTTCAAAGCCTTTCAAATGCAAATCAATTGGTCGAGTACCGATGGCACAACCACCTGGCATAGCTACTTTAGCATGACCATAACGGGCCAATAGAGGTCCCATTACTACCACTGACGCCCGCATTTTACTTACAAAATCATAATCAGCCGTGGTCACAACTTGTCCACTGGCATCTAAAATCATTTCATTATTTTCTTCATCAAATGTATTCAACACATTAATATTGTTTAATAACTCATTTAGCGTATGAACATCTGAAAGAACTGGAACATTCTCTAGATGGACTTTGCCCGTCTCTGCCAAGATTGAAGCGGCTAAAATCGGAAGCACAGCATTTTTGGCTCCTTCTACTTTGACCACGCCTTCTAGACGGTTGCCACCTTGTACAATGATTTCTTCCATATTCAATTATTCCCCTTTTATCACACGCTATCGTTTTGGAGCGAACGATAGGTCCTATCTTTTAATAAAGAACTTGGGCCAAAATCGATTGGCAAAGTTCAATGATCGTAATCGCAAACGAACCTACGAGATGCCCGACTGCCAAACTCATAAAGACACACAAATAAGGTGCTACATAAGTGTTGGATGAAGAAAAAAATCGTTTCCAGTCAATTTTTAGCATAATTTGAAAGCTTAAAATAATAAAAACCATGCGTACAAATAGTACTGCCATACTATTAAAAAATGTAGACATCGTTTTTCACCTCTCAGTTCCTCGTTTATCATAGCACAAAAACCAAATAAGATAAAACATAAAATAGTTAAGTTTGTGTACTTTGGATTAATTGATGAGACAATGTTGAGTCAAAAGTTGCGTATTTTTTACAAAACATGTTTATAAGTCAATGATTGTTGCTGATAAAACAAAAAAGTTAGAATCGAAAATATTCGATTCTAACTTCACAAATTTTTATCTAAATTAATTTCGACGATGACTACTTACACTAATCATATTTACCGCACGTGCCAAAGCAATTTTAGCTCGTTTGAATGCTTGTGTATCATTATTAGATAAGGCCGTCGCTAAATCAGCTTCTGCTTGAGCTTTATCGACTCTTGCTTGAGCTTCATCAATATCACGCGCTCGAAAAGCCGAATTTGAGGTGATTTCGCAAATATTATTACGCATTTCCAAGACACCACCGTTTACCGCAATATAATCTTCACGATCATCATCAGTTGCCCTTCTTACTTTCACGGCACTAATATCTAGAGCAACAAGAATAGGGGCATGATTAGGAAGGATGGTTAAACCACCATCAACTGAATGAACACTGCAGGCATAGGCATGATGGGAATAAACTTGTCCTCGTGGCGAATAGATATTGACTTGCATCTTGTTTTTTTCTTGTTCAGCCATTGGAGCCCTTCTTTCTCTTAATCAAGCCCAGCGGGAACTTCAGTACCTAATTTTTTAGCTTTTTCAATCGCTTGGCCAATATTACCTACGTTACGGAAAGCTTCTTCAGGTAACATGTCATATTTACCTTCAATAATTCCTTCAAACCCGTGTAAGGTTTCTTCAATAGTAACGAATGAACCTGGAATACCCGTAAAGGCCTCAGCTACGTGGAAGTTTTGTGACAAGAAGAATTGTATACGTCGTGCACGACTTACAATGGTTTTCTCTTCATCACTAAGTTCTTCAATCCCTAAAATAGCAATAATATCTTGCAATTCACGGTAACGTTGAAGAATGGTTTGTACACGACGGGCTACGTTATAATGGCGAATACCCACAATTTCTTCAGATAACGCACTTGAAGACGAAGCTAAAGGATCCACCGCTGGATAAATCCCTTGCTCAGTCAAACGACGCTCTAAGTTGGTCGTTGCATCTAAGTGAGCAAAAGTTGTAGCCGGCGCGGGGTCTGTGTAATCGTCGGCTGGTACATACACAGCTTGGATTGACGTAATTGAACCATTCTTAGTGGACGTAATCCGCTCTTGCATGGCACCCATTTCACTGGCTAGCGTTGGTTGATATCCCACTGCCGAAGGCATCCGACCTAAGAGAGCAGAAACTTCAGAACCTGCTTGCGTAAACCGGAAAATATTGTCAATGAAAAGCAATACATCTTGATTTAATTCATCACGGAAATATTCTGCCATCGTTAAACCTGTCAAAACAACCCGCATTCTGGCACCAGGCGGTTCATTCATCTGCCCAAAGACCATGGCTGTTTTCTTATTTACACCAGATTCACGCATTTCAAAGACCAGATCATTCCCTTCACGAGTCCGTTCTCCGACACCAGTGAAGACAGAAATTCCGCCTAATTGTTCAGCAATATTATGAATCAACTCTTGAATTAAAACGGTTTTACCAACCCCTGCACCACCAAAGAGACCAATCTTACCCCCTTTGATATACGGAGCCAATAAATCAATAACCTTTATACCCGTTTCTAAAATTTCGTAATTAGCACTTAATTCATCATATTTAGGTGCTTCACGGTGAATACTTTTCTTTTCCATTTCAGCGCTAACAGGACCTAAGCCATCAATAGGGGTTCCCAAAACGTTAAATACTCGTCCCAGGGTTTCTTCACCTACAGGTACACGAATAGGTAATTCGGTATCAATAACAGTCATTCCACGTTGCAAACCATCGGTTGATTCCATAGCGATGGTCCGAACACTCCCCTCACCTAATTCTAAGGCAACCTCAAGAGTAATAACTGCTTCAATTTCAATATCTTCTAATTCGGCTTTTGGATCAATGACTTGTTTGGTAACAATTAAGGCATGATGGATATCAGGAACGCCCTTTTCGATTGGGAAGGTAACGTCTACCACGGGTCCAATGACTTGTTCTACTTGACCTATTCTCATCTAATAATCACCCTCCTCTTACTTTAGCGCGTTAGCGCCACTAATAATTTCAATAATCTCATTTGTAACTTTTAATTGACGCTGTTGATTATACGTTTGTTTTAATTGAGCAATCATTTCGTTCGCATTTTCAGTCGCACTGCTCATCGCATTCATCCGACTTCCATGTTCGGCCGTTTTAGCATCGATAATAGCACCATAAATTTGACTTTCAGCATATTGAGGTAGCAAAACATCAAGTAGTTCTTCTTCAGAGGGCTCCACTAAATAATCATAAGTTAAATGCCGTGAATCTGTTTCTTCATCTTCTTCGATATCAAGTTCCGTTAACGGCAAGACTTGATCTGCCCGGAACTGTAAGGTTGCTGCGTTCACATGGTGATTGTAGCAAACATATAAGGCATCAAATACTTGGCGTTTGAACAAATCCACTGCCTTTTTAACAATCGATTGGACTTCCATAAATTCTGGACGATCAGATACACCGTGTAATTCATAGGCTACTTCATAGCCTTCATCACGACAATATTTGGCAATCGGCTCACCAATTGCTAAGACAACTACTTCATCTTTTGATTTATGATCCTGGGTTAACATTTGGTGCGTTGATTTAATTACCGATGAGTTATATGAACCCGCCAATCCTTTATCCGATGAAATAATTAAGTAACCCGTCTTCTTAATTGGTCTGGTCACTAACATATCGTGAAAGTCTACATAGTTGGTTTCACTTTCTTGAATCGGCTCACCTTCACTTAAAAGGTCCAATTGCGACTTCGCAACATGGGCTACCATTTTACGGACTCGTTCGGCATATAAAAAATATGTCTTGGCATCTTGAGCCATGCGATTGTATTTAGCGGCAGAGACCATGCGCATCGCATTGGTAATTTGGGCCGTCTTGGATGTAGAATCGATCCGTTTTTTTAATTCATTTAATGACATAACGTGCCCTCATTTCTCTCCTTAAAATTCCATTTTGGCGGCCGCATTAGACGCCGGACGGAATTGACTGGTGTATTCTTCTAAAATGTTATCCATCAATTCTTCTTCAGGAAGTGCTTGATGACGAACAATATCATGTAATACAACATCATAATGTGTTTCTAAAAATTCATATAAGCCGTCCTCATAGTCAGAAACAGACTCTATAGGAATCGAATCTAAGAAACCATGAGTTAAAGCATATAAAACGACAATTTGTTTTTCAACATCTAAGGTCTTATGCAAACGTTGTTTTAATACTTCGATGGTGCGTCGACCACGGTTTAATTTCTGTTGAGTAGCCGCATCTAAATCTGAACCAAATTGAGTAAAGGCTTCGAGTTCCCGGAAACTTGCTAAATCAATCCGCAAGGTACCAGATACTTGTTTCATTGGTTTTAATTGAGCTGAACCACCTACCCGTGATACAGATAGACCCGCATTAATTGCCGGGCGAACGCCTGAGAAGAATAAATCACTCTCTAGGAAGATTTGTCCGTCAGTAATCGAAATAACATTGGTTGGAATATAAGCTGAAATATCACCAGCTTGTGTTTCAACAATCGGTAAGGACGTCAATGATCCGCCACCCAATTCTTCCGATAATTTTGCTGAACGTTCTAGCAAACGTGAATGGAGATAGAAAACATCCCCTGGATAAGCTTCCCGACCCGGCGGACGACGAAGTAGCAAACTCATTTCCCGGTAAGCTGCTGCTTGTTTTGATAAATCATCATAAACAACCAAAACATGTTTACCCTCATACATAAACTCTTCTCCAATAGCAGTTGCTGCATAAGGAGCTAAGTAAAGTAATGGAGCTGGGTGGGAAGCTGATGCTGTCACCACTACAGAATATTCTAAGGCCCCATATCGTTCTAACGTTGATACAATATTTTTAACAGTTGATTCTTTTTGCCCGATAGCAACATAAATACAGATGACATCTTTGCCTTTTTGATTCAGGATTGTATCAATAGCTAAAGTTGTCTTACCTGTCTTACGGTCACCAATAATTAATTCCCGTTGGCCACGACCAATTGGAACTAAAGCATCGATGGCTTTAATACCCGTTTGTAAAGGTTGCTTTACACTTTGACGATCCATAATTCCAGGTGCTTCAGCCTCTACTGGGCGAGTTTTACGCGCGCCTAATTCACCTAACCCGTCTAATGGGCGACCAAGTGGATCGACGACTCGTCCTAATAATTCTTTACCTACCGGAACTTCCATAATACGCCCTAATCGGCGTACTAAATCACCTTCATGGATATTAACATATTCCCCAAAGACAATAATACCAACATCATTGGACTCAAGGTTTTGCACCATTCCAATCGAACCATTGGCAAATTCCACCATTTCAGAAACCATGACATTTTCTAACCCTACGGCTCGGGCAATACCATCCCCGATATAAGTCACCGTTCCAATTTCTTCAATATGTTCTTTTGATTGAAAGTAGCGAATTTGATGGCGCAATCTTTCTTCTAACATTTCGGAACTCACTATTTCTCATCTCCCTGCATCCAACTTTTACTCATAAACTGATGCAATTCTCGTAAGGTTTTTTGACCCGTTAATTCATAATAAAATGAATCACTCTGTAAACGCACCCCTGTTAACAATGAGGGATCGGTTACAGTAGTAATACGCCGAATTGGGCGTTGACATTTCTCCATAAATTTACGCACGATTCGTTCCTTTTGCTCATCAGTTAAAGGAACAGCGCTAGTAATCATCAAACTTTCAGTTTTGTCTTCGTCAATAATAGAACTATGACCTTTTTGACGGTCAGTAATATCCTCCATCAATTTAGCCACTAAATCATTCTCATAATTTGTTCGATTAATATCACGAACAACTTCTTTATTAACTGAATTTTGAAGATGTTGACTCATCTTTTTAACCGCTTTTGATAAGCGTTCAGTCTGAATTTTTTGAAGTAATTCATCTTCAACTTGTTTTGGTCGAGTTACGGCATCTTGCATATTTTGCATTTCTTCCGGCATCATAATTCATCCATCCCTTTAATGAAATCTTCAACAAGACGGGCATAGTCATCATTGTTGATCTCTCTTTGGACAATTTTTTCTGCAATCTCGATAGAAATATCGGTTAATTCGTTCTTCATATCATTCAACATGCGTCGACGTTCCATTTCGATATCTTTTTGGGCGGCCTCTTGCATGCGAACGACTTCATCCTTAGCTTCTTTCAGCATATTATCTTGAATTTGTAAGGCTTGTTTTTTTGCTTGCAAGATAATTTGAGTCGCTTCAGCCCGAGCATCTTTTAACTTAATTTGAGCTTCTTTATTCATTTCAAAGCTATCTTTCTTAGCTTTGGCCGCTGACTCCAAATCATTTTTAACGATTGTTTCGCGCTTAATGAGAATTTCCATTAAAGGACCCCATGCATACTTTTTAACGATTAATAACAATAAAATAAACGCTATTAGGGTCACTAAAGTATGGCCCAATGAAGTATTCTCGCTAGCCAATATTAGATAGTTCATATTAAACTTCCTCCGTCCCTAAGCTACTTGGGTTGCTTATCTGAAAACTAACAAGAAGGCAATAACGACTGCCATAATTGGGATTGCTTCAATCAATCCAACACCAAGAAACATTGTCATTCTTAATTTTCCATCTAATTCTGGTTGGCGAGCAATTGATTCAATTGTTTTTGAAATAACCATACCATTCCCAATAGAGGCACCTAAAGCGGCGATAGATACTGCGATAGCAGCTGCGATTCCATTCATAATTAATAAACTCCTTTAAATATTTATTGAGCCTTATTCATGCTCTGCTTCAACTTTATGCGATAAGTAAACCATGGTTAGTGTTACAAAGATATAGGCTTGAATGCCGCCAATAAATACCGAAAATCCTTGCCAGATAATCTGCATCGGTAGACCGACCAGCCAAGTAACTACCCCGACTTGATTAGCCATCGTAGCAATGAGCTTTAATAAGACTTCCCCAGCGAAAATATTTCCGTAAAGGCGTAAAGCCAACGTTAGTGTATTCGTAAACTCTTCCACTAACTTTATCGGAAGCAACATCTTAGAAGGCATTAAATAACTATTAACAATATAGTTTTTAAAGCCCATTTTTTCTACTCCAAGATAATGTGATAAAAGAATCATTAACAGAGCTAATGATAAACACACTACCGGATCGGCTGTCGGGCTTCGCCAGTAAGAGAAATCACTGATATCTAATAGTAAAGGTAAACCCAACATATTAGATACAAAAACAAACAACAATAGTGTCAGTCCTAATAACTGATACATTTGTGAATGTTTATCGGTTATGGCCCCACCAACAACACCACGGATAAAATCAACCAACCACTCCAAAAACAACTGTGGTTTAGAAGGATTTTCCACGGAAAGATGGCGAGTACAATACACACATACAGCCCAAATTACTAGGACTGTCACAATCAAAGCAAACAAAGTGTTCAGACTAATAGGCAAGCCCAACACATTGATTATGCGTGATTTTTCCACTTTTCTTAACCTTCCTTCTTCGTTTAGTTCAGTTTATCTAATTGAATCGAGCACCAATTAATCCCATGGATACACTATAACGTATCCGTAGCCTTAAAAAGTGCTCAAAATTCCATTATTAAACTATCAGAGACATTCTAGCACTTTCAAAATAATAAAACAAACCAATAAACCGTTTTCAAACAAACCTCGATTTCTAATTAAAAATATAGTATAAAATTGAAACGTAATATAATAATACGTAACAACAAACTCTTGGTTTTTCTAACATTGACCGAATTAAAATATTATTATTTTTTGAAAGTTATATTTCTATTAAAATAATATTTAATCAAATATTTGGTTTCAAAACAAAAATAGTCCGGATCAGATTCCGGACTAAATTTATTATTAATGACGGTCGACGAATTGATATTGGCGACGATGATGATCAACATGAGTTAAATAAAAACCGGATCTTTTAGGGAAATCACTAATTTCAAAAACATCATCTGTTTGAGGTACTTTTTCCATAAAGATGCGTTCATAATCTTCAATCGACAAGGCTTGCCGCGTTTCTAACTGATTCAAAATAGTTTCTTGATCGATGACTTCTTTAGCGCCAGGAACCCACTCACCAAAGACAAGTTCGCCTACAGCACCTGAACCATACGAAAACAATGCAACTTTACCCGTTAACTCTGCTTCTTGTGCATAAACAAGATAGGATATTAAACTTAAAAACATTGAACCCGTGTATATATTACCCACTTGTTTATTCAGGGTAATACTTGCTGGATAAGCTTGTCGCCATTTTTCTAGTAACTGACTTTTCTCCTGAACGGTTAGGACCGATGATTCATCAATTTCAAAAGCATCTAAAGCTTTTTTACCCATTTTGGTAAAAGGTAAATGAAAAATAATAGCCTTTAATTCTTTTACGGATTCTGGCATTTTCACTTCAGCTTGGTGCATAATTGCATTGAATACAGACTGATAGATTCCAATCGAGTATTTTCCATCAACCAATGCCACATCCGAATAATGAGGCCGCCAAAAATCAAATTGATTAGTTGTATAGCTAATCGATGACATATCAAGGGCTAAAATACGTGGATTTGCAGAAATCAAGAGGGCCACAGCCCCAGCTCCTTGAGTAGCTTCGCCTGAAGTTGACAAGCCATAACGAGCTATATCCGCCGCAATGACTAAAACCTTACGGTCTGGACGCAAACGAACATAATCGCAAGCCATCTGTAAAGCTGCCGTAGCACCATAACATGCCTGTTTTATTTCAAAAGACTTCGCAAACGGTTGAATCCCTAGTAATTCATGTAGATAGGTTGAACTAGATTTAGAAAAATCCAACCCAGATTCGGTACCAAAAATAATTTGATCAATTTGTTCGCGATCTTCTTTGGTTAGAATATGGTTCGCGGCATTAGCAGCCATCGAAACAACATCTTCACAGACCATGGGCACTGCCATCTTTTCTTGACCAATACCAATAATTAGTTTGTTAGGGTCGATTCCACGAGCTTGAGCCAAGTCTTTCATATCTAAATAATTATATGGAACATGTAACCCTATTTTATCAATACCAACTGTCTTATTCACGATACCCTCCATTTTGCTACTAATTTCTCGTCAAAATTAAATCTTTATTAGAATGATTATTGAGACTTTAATTTATCACGTTGCCTGCAGTAGCGCAAGATTAATCCAGTTTTTTCAAAGAAAAGACTCAATTATTTCGCTCTAATTTTGATTAATAATTCTTTAGCTAAACTACTGTTTATCGCTTTATGTTGACTTAGTTCTTGAACTAAAAGAGGAACTTCATCAATTTCAGCACCAACTTGTAGAGCAAGACTACGCGCTTGCATGGTCATATGACCTTTTTGAATTCCTTCAGTAACTAAGGCTCGAATGGCTGCAAAATTCTGAGCCAAGCCTAAAGCCGCAACAATGCGTGACAAGGTCTTCGCATCAGGTTGTTTCAACAAGCTTAATGACCAACGGGCAATGGGATGAATTGAAATCGTTCCTCCCACACTGCCAAGCATTAATGGTAATTCAATTTTTCCTAATAATTGCTTCGTTTTTTCGTCATAAGTCCATTGAGTCAAGGCTTGATAACGTCCACTCCGCGATGCATGAGCATGCACACCCGCTTCAACTGCTCGCGTATCATTGCCTGTCGCTAATACTAAAGCATCAATACCGTTCATAATTCCCTTGTTATGAGTAACAGCTCGATAAGGATCAATCATGGCATAACGACTAGCCTGCTCGATTTGATTAGCAATTGCCAAGGCTAATTGTGGATCAGCATTTAAACGGTCTAATGGAATTTGGCATTCAGCTGCGAACAAAGCATGGGTTCCATGATTAGATAAAATCGACATCAAAGCTGGATAACCGGTCACGTGTTCAATCGTTGGGGTAATATTTTCCAAAACGGTATTCATAACATTAGCCCCCATCGCATCGCACGGATCCAAGGCGATATAGATCGTTACAAAATAATCCGTTTGATCGCGGAATTTTTTAAACCAAATCTTCCGCAAACCTCCACCGCGAGCGACCATATTGGGACAATTACGGGCTGCGATATCTAATAGAAAGTCGGCAATTGCTTCTAATTTCTCAATAATCGCATCCGGATTAGTGACCTGAGGAATCACGACTTGACCAACTAATTCGCGTGAAATGATCCTAGTCTGAATATCACCCAGGATTTTACCAGCTAAACTAGCTGCCGCAATGACTGATGGTTCTTCAGTCACCATAGGCAAAACATATTCTTGACTATCAATGACAAAATTGGGCGCTAGGCCCAAAGGTAATTGATAATTAAAAACATAATTTTCAATCATTTGATTGGCAATGGTTGAATCTAGTTGCGGTACCTCCACTGGTATCCAGTCATTTTCTTGTAATAGATTAAGTCGTTCTTGTGGCGTTTTCAAATAAAACTTACTAAATTTTGCCATCTATTTTTCTCCTCTAAAATCAAAAGCGAACACGTCTCAACTAGTGGAAACGGTTCGCAGGATGATTGGTCTTATTTAGTTCCGAAAATTCGGTCGCCAGCGTCCCCTAAACCAGGTAAGATATAGCCGTTTTCGTTTAAACGTTCATCAAGAGCGGCTGCATAAATGTCAACATCAGGATGCGCAGCTTGTAACGCTTTGATTCCTTCCGGTGCCGCTACTAAGCAAGCAAAAGTAATATTATTTGGATCAACGCCATATTTTTGAGTTAATAAATCCAAAGCGCAGATAGCTGAACCGCCGGTAGCTAACATAGGGTCCACTACAAAAAGACGACGTTCTTTAATATCCTGAGGGAATTTGGCAAAGTATTCAACTGGTTCTAAGGTATCGTGATCGCGATACATCCCAATGTGACCAACACGAGCGGCTGGAACCAAATCTAGAATGCCATCAACCATGCCTAAACCAGCTCGTAAAATTGGAATAATAGCTAATTTTTTACCTGATAAGCGTTTTTGGGTACATTTAACAAGAGGTGTCTCAATGACGACATCTTCTAAAGGCAAGTCCCGTGTAATTTCATAAGCCATAAGCATGCCAATCTCGTTAGTGACTTCACGGAAAATCTTAGTATTAGTATTTTTATCCCGAATAATTGTTAATTTGTGTTGGATTAATGGATGATCCATAATTACCATTTTTGCCATGTATATTCCCCCTATAATTCTTTAACATTTGCTTAAAAACAAAATTTTTTTCATTATAACATAGATTCGGCCGCTTTGCTTAACCGATTCATATAGGCATGCGCGGCTTCATTTTCCAAATCATCAAAAGTCTGGACAAGGATGACGCTTGCCTCACTCGCTTCCAAAGCGCGTAAACCAGCAAATAAATTGGCTGTAGCAGCAGCGATATCTCCTACCGGACCCAAATTATAATGAGCTACTAGATTAGCTGATGATAAAGTCTGCAAAATCGCTTGATCAGCCAAAATAGCCACGTGTTCAAATTTATTTACAAAGATATGCCATTGGCTAATACTAGCGTTAGCCGGAATCATATATACAGGTTGCTTTGGACTGTAGTGTCGATATTTTACGCCAGGAGAAAGGACTTCCGGTCGAGCTAATTGTTCTCGAGCTGATACCTCTTCTACAGGATAACCCAAGCTGGCTAACATTGACTGAGTAATAGCCCCCGGACGCAAAATTAAAATACGATCCTCTTGCGGCAAGACCACTGTCGATTCAACCCCAATCTCAACCGGCTTACTGGGCTGAATAACGCCTGCAATTTGACCATCAAAGTCATGTATGACGTGTTCAATAAGTGTTGGACTTGGCTTACCGGACCGATTGGCACTAGGACCTACCATAGGAAAACCTACCATTTCAATCATCAACAGAGTCTCTAAGCTTTTAGGCATACGGACGGCTACGCTATTTTTCCCTCCCGTTACGTTGCTAGGCAAGATATTAGCTTTAAGTGGGAAAATAATCGTTAAAGGCCCGGGCCAAAAACGTTCCATTAGGGCTTGTGCTAAAGGCGAGATAGATTCGGCCACTAATTCTACATCCTTCGGCTTAGCCACATGGACAATTAATGGGTTGTCAGACGGGCGCCCTTTAGCTTCAAAGACTTTTGCCACTGCTTCTTGATTATTAGCTATAGCACCTAAACCAAAGACCGTTTCAGTTGGAAAAGCAACAAGCTCACCCGAACGAACCCAAGCTGCGGCTTCTTTAAGGGTTTGATAATCAAATACGTGTGTTTTCATCGCTTTTCCTCCTTCTTATATTCCATAAATACATAACGATCATGCCCAGCCAAATCTTCTTGTTTCCAAATTTTTTGACCAGGAAAGTGTTGATTTAACAAAGCCATAACTGCTTGAGCTTGACGGAAGCCAATTTCGAGGCCCAGAAAAGCTTGATCATTTAAAAAATCCTTAGCCTGACTGATTATGGCTTGATAGATAGCTAAACCATCCTGTTCAGCGAATAAAGCTTGGTGGGGTTCAAATTTTATTACAGATTCATCCATCAATTTGATTTCATCTTGGGCGATATAGGGTGGATTTGATAGTATCACATCAAATGTATGACCCTTTATTTCATCAAAGAGATCACTTAAATACCAATCAATTTGAACGCAGTGAGTCTGCCCATTTTCTTTAGCAACCGCTAGAGCTGTTGAAGAAATATCGCTTGCTATCACCTTTAAATGCGGGAAACGTTTCGCCATACTGATGGCAATGATCCCTGAACCAGTCCCTATATCGAGCAAGCACCCATTATATTTATCATTATCGCTAATATATGCACTTGCTTGTTGAACTAAGCCAAAAGTATCCTCACGTGGAATCAATGTTGCTGGACTTACCTTAAAACGCAGACCATCAAAATCTTCGTATCCCAAAATATATTGTAGAGGTTCATCCTTTGCAATTCGTTCAATGACCTTTTGAAAATAAAGGAGATCCTGGTCTGAAACAGGCTCTGACAAGGATCGAACCAATTGCGTCAAATCCCAATCAAACGCTCGTAGCCAATATTGGCGAACCAAACCAGGGTCCTTATCGTTTTCTGCCAAAAAAATTGAAGCTCGATTAAGAGCTTCAACCAGGGTCCGACTAGATTTGAGGTCCATTAAGTTCCTCCAATTTTTGCGTTTGATCATATAAGACCAAGGCATCGACAATTTCATCTAATTTCCCTGAAAGAATATTATCCAATTGTTGGATAGTCAAACCAATCCGATGGTCTGTCACCCGGTTCTGAGGAAAATTATATGTACGAATTCGTTCCGAACGGTCACCCGTACCGACAGCTAATTTACGGTTAGCATCATATTCGGATTGAGCTTCATTTTTAATGATGTCGTAGACCCGCGCTCGTAAAACCTTCATAGCTTTTTCACGGTTCTTTAATTGAGACCGTTCATCTTGCATCGCCACGACAGTATTAGTTGGGATGTGGGTCAAACGGACAGCTGATGCCGTCTTGTTGACGTGTTGTCCACCGGCTCCGGAAGCATGGTAGATGTCCACACGGATGTCTTCATCTCGTAAATCTAATTCGACTTCTTCCGCTTCAGGCATCACCACAACGGTCGCTGTAGAAGTGTGAACGCGACCTTGCGATTCGGTTTCTGGTACCCGTTGCACCCGGTGAGCTCCGTTTTCGAATTTCAATTTGCTGTAGACTTTATTCCCGGTAATCATCAGAGTAACTTCTTTATATCCACCGATTCCAGTAATATTGGCATCTAATATCTCTGTTTTCCAACCTTGACTATCCGCATACCGGGTATACATATTTAGAAGATCACCTGCAAATAACTGGGCCTCATCGCCACCCGCTGCTCCGCGAATTTCCATAATGATATTCTTCCCATCATTTTCATCTTCTGGCAGCATCATGAATTTAATTTCTTCTTCAAGACGGGTTTTTTCGTCCTTTAATTCGGATAATTCCATCTTAACCATATCAGCCATGTCAGCTTCTAACGTTTCACCTAACATATCCTCGGCATCAGAAATTTCTTGGTTCACCTGTTTATAGCGCTTAATTTTGGTTACTTTTGGACTGAGATCCGCTTCTTCAATTGTCAATTGACGTAAGCGGTCAGAATCAGCAATCACAGATGGATCGCTAAGTAATTCGTGTAGTTCCTCAAAACGAAAGATTAAGGAATCCAATTGTTCAAACATAACATTCTCCTTTAACTATTCCATTATTAGTTAGATTTGGCGAATTTCGCCAGGATTAAAGTAGCACTTGCGACAAACCGGATAATAGGATTCATTGCCCCCAATTTGAATTTGTTCCCCTTCATAAACAGGTTTGCCATCGGCAATCCGCAAATTCATCGTTGCTTTCTTATGACAGAACCAACAAATGGTTTTAATTTCTTCAATCTTATCGGCATATAACAAGAGATACTTGGAGCCTTCAAAAAGTTCATTTAAGAAATCGTTCTTTAAGCCAAAAGCCATGACAGGGATATTTAATTCATCAACTACGCGTGCGAGTTGCAAAACATGAGCTTTACTTAAAAACTGAGCTTCATCAATCAAGATACAATAACGTTTAGGCGTTAAAGCTTCAATAGTAGTAAATAAATCCATCTCAGGACTAATTGGTATCGCATCCCGTTGAAAACCAATACGACTAGCCACTTTTCCTACTTCTACTCGATCGTCGAGAATACTGGTGAAAATTTGGACGGGCTTATTTTGCTCTTCATAGTTATGGGCCACTTTAATGATTTCAATTGATTTACCACTATTCATTGCGCCATATTTAAAATAAAATTGGGCCATTCCGTTTCCATCACCTTTCTCGGTTGATCTTTTTATTTATTTTCTCAGCTATTCATATTAAAATAATAAAAGCCACTAGTCAATTAGATATCCTGAAACTTGCTGAGTCATAATCAGGAAAGACTTTTCATTCTAGTTAAAGATTGCTAAAATAATTACACTCTTTAAAAATCAAGACTAAAAATTAAATATAAAGGAGCTGTCTTATGTCTATTAAAGGCAAGTTAGCCATCAATGTCGGTCGACTGACACGTTGGGGGTTAACGCGTTTTACTAGGGGAGGATCCAGTTTACCTGGAAAAATAGCGACAATAATTGATGCCAACGTCTTGGCTGAACTCGCTAAAGATTACGATGTAGCCATTGTCACCGGAACCAACGGGAAAACACTTACTACGGCTTTGGCTGTCGAAGCCTTAAAACAGAAGTACGATACAATTGTCACGAACCCGACAGGGTCAAATATGAAACAAGGAATTGTATCAACTTTTCTTGCTGCCCCTAAAGTGGTTGCTGGCCAGCGTGGCCTAGCCATTCTAGAAGTTGATGAAGGGTCGCTCAAACATGTCGTGTCTCACTTAAAGCCTAAGGCCTTTGTTCATACTAATGTTTTTCGCGACCAAATGGACCGTTATGGGGAAATTTATTCGATTTATCGTTTAATGGCCGATGCTGCAAAACAAGCGCCCGAGGCTACCGTTATTGCCAACGGAGATTCGCCTATTTTTAACAGCATTGAACTTCCAAATCCATGCCAATACTTCGGCTTTGATCACCAAGCAGATCAAGAAGTTATTCCCCACTATAATACGGATGGCATCTTATGTTCAAAATGCCAAGCTCAACTGCACTATAAATCAATAACTTACGCAAACTTAGGTAAGTATTACTGTCCAAAATGCGGACATCATCGACCTCAACTAAATTATCGGGTGACGAAGTTAGAGGAACTTGCTCTTACTCATTCCCGGTTCCAAATTGACGGTTTAACTTTCGAGATCCCAGTAGCAGGTCTCTATAATATCTATAATGCCTTGGCTGCCTATAGCCTTGCTCGTTTCTTTGATCTAGAGCCTGAGCAAATTCAAAAGGGGTTCCAAAAAGCTGAACGCGTCTTTGGTCGCCAAGAATTCTTCGAGGTCAACGGCAAGAAGGTCCTACTCAACTTAGTGAAAAACCCTGTTGGCCTAAATCAAGTTCTAGAATTAATTGGATTAGATCAGCATCCTTTCACATTGGTCGCCCTCTTGAATAATCGGTATGCCGATGGAACCGATGTATCTTGGATTTGGGACGGTCACTATGAACAAATTGTAGATTTTCCAATCCAATCCGTGATTACCGGTGGCATGAAAAAAGAAGAAATGACCTTACGCTTAAAAGTAGCTGGTATTTCTCCTGATATAATCCAACAAAAAGAATCCCTCGACGAAATTATAAAAGCTGTTGAAAGTGCCGAAACCGACTATGTCCATATTTTAGCTACCTATACAGCCATGCTTGAATTAAGAAAACTATTATTAGACAAAGGATATTTAACGAAAGTCCCTCGTTAATCTCCCCAAAAAAGGAGTGACCCTCATGCAAAAAACCATTCGTATTTGCCATCTTTATGGTAATTTATTAAACACATACGGAGATAATGGTAACCTCTTGATGATTCAATATTACGCTCGACAAAGTGGCTATCAAGTGGAGACCACTATCGTCAGCCTTGAAGATCACTTCTCTGCTAACGACTATGATATTGTCTTCTTTGGCGGTGGCCAAGACTATGAACAAAAGATCGTCTCTCAAGATATTCAACGTCATCGCGAGGCTTTAAAGACTTATATTGAAAACAATGGCGTCTTATTAGCCATTTGTGGTGGCTTCCAATTATTGGGCCAATATTATGTAGCAGCAGATGGTCAACAAATTAAGGGCCTTAACTTGCTGGATTTTTATACCGAAAGTCAAGATAATCACCGCTTCATTGGTGATATTGAAATCTTTGATGAAATCAACCAAAAAACCTATTATGGATTTGAAAATCATAATGGCATGACGTATCTACAAGGAGATTTACAGGCCCTAGGCAAGGTCATCACTGGCAACGGTAATAACGGTCAAGATAAAACCGAAGGCTTACATTATAAGAATGTCTACGCTTCCTATTTCCACGGACCGCTATTAGTACGAAATGAAGATTTAGCTCAACATCTTGTCCAACTGGCCATCGATCAAATAAATGGCCGTCTTGCAAACAAAACAGAAATTCAATAACAAACTCAACGTAAATTAATTAATAACAAAAAGTCTGAATCCTTTCTGACTAGTATAGACTGTTCTATTTTCTTAACAGTCGCTAGTAAGATTGAATTCAGACTTTATTTTTTTAAAAGAAAAGCATTAATAAAATTGGAAAAAACATAGCTGGAGTAAAATTCAAGATTTTTAATTCAGTAATCTTAAGCATATTCAAACTCAAGCCAATCAGTAAAATTGAACCCACACAAATCATTTCAGCAATGACTTGATCCGTCAAATATGGAGCCATATAGCCGGCTAAAATGATTAAAGAACCTTCAATCACTAAAACGGGAATAGCTGAAAGGACAACTCCTGCCCCTAAAGATGAGGCAAAAAGAACAGTAATAATGCCATCAATAACTGTTTTTGTATACAAGGTCGTATTATCACCTGTCAAGCCACTCTGGAGCGAACCAAGTATGGTTAGCGAACCAATACATAGAAACATAGATGATGCAATCAAACCTTGACCAATATTTTCAAAGCCAGGAATTTGACTAAATCGTTGTTCCAAACGGGCAGCTGAGGTTACAATAAAATGATCGATATCAAGCATTTCACCAACTATGGCCCCAAGAACCATTGATAAAATCATTACTAATGGCTTATCTCCTTGAATGGCTCCTTCAATTCCCAGTGCCATGACACACAAAGCTAAGCCTTGCATTAAGCGCTCATGTAACTTCAAAGGAATCCCTTTTTTTAATAATAAGCCTAAACAAGCCGCTACAGCGACTGTAATAGCATTTACAACTGCACCCACATAGTTACCTCCTTAACACGATATTTCCAGTTTATACGACAAGAAAGTTTGATACAATATTTATGAGTAAATTCTAATATGTTCTCATCAAAGCAAACGAATAAGAAGGCCGAAAATCAGAATGATTTTTGACCTTCTTATTTATTAACTTTCTTCTATTTATTAACAACATACTGAAAATAACCGTCTAAAATATATACTTAATCCGTTTCGGTAGTGGTTGTGTCCGAATTATTTTCTTGGCTTGTTGTTTCCAATTCATCCACGCGATTCAATTGATCGTCAATGAATAATTTTAATGTTGGTATCCATTCAAATTCAACAAAATAAGAATTTTCTGAGACAGCCGCTTGGTCACTGGTTACATTTTGAGTATCATCAGTGCTTTCACTTTGACTAGCTTGATTCTCAATTTGATCAGATTGGACAGGTAAATCTATTTGTAAGGACATTTTTTTATCTTGCCAAACCGTTTGATAATGTTTCTTATCAAGAGCAAATACTTTGATAAAGCGCATACTTTCGCCTGGTTTAACTGCTTGTCCATAAGATTCATTAATCAATACATAATCACTATTAATTGGTTCCCCTTCAATTTCTAAGGTCGCCATGCCATCAACTGGTAAAATAGTCTCTTGGCTTTCATTAATCAATTCAAGCTCGGCTGTGACGATAATCTGACCATAGACAAAGTTTTGGAAAGAGTCTTTATAGGCATCATGGGGTTCAAAATCAGCGATTTCCATCCGTTTTAGTTTTACTTTGAGTCCTTCTTGATTCACTTCTTGATTTAATTCTTCTTGAGCCAAGAGTGTTTTATTCCCCCACCACTCACTAACTAGACGATCTTGAATTAACTTGTCATTTGCTAATATCTGCTGGGACTGTGACTCATTAATCGGTAGGAATAATTTCTGTTCCATTCCAAATTCCGATTGACTGGTTCCAACCAAATCATTTTGATTGGCTTTGGGTGGTACCACAGTCAAATAAAAATACCCGTTTTTATTAATAGTTTGTAGTGAATCTTGGCCTAAACCATAAACCAGATAACCTTCCACTACATCACCGGCTTTTAATAAGCCTTTATTAGCTAAAAGAATCTCGGTAAGATTGCCTGACGATTCTGGGTACAAGGCGCTTGATGGATAAACTTTGGCCGCCGCTTCTTCATAACTTAGGCGCAACTCTTCAATTGGAAAATAAAAATCTTCTTTGGCATTATTTTTGATAGTTGTATGCATTACCACGACTGCTCCGGCTTTAGTCTCATGGTTAAACTCATTTGCTAAACTTTGATCAGCATTATCAGCTTTATAAACGCGTAAATCGTCTACTATTACTTCAAAAGCATTTTGACTCATGTGAAATGCATCTTGTGACTGAAAAAGTGTCGAAGAAACATCTACTTTATCTGCTTTTTTCAAATCGGCTTCTAGTTGATTAAATTCGGGGACAAGTTTTAATTTAGCTTGAGACTTGGTTTCAGAACTCGTGAGTGGCTGATCTTGAGATCCAGTTTCAACCTTTGGTCCACAAGCTGCTAACAGAGTCACACTAGCAAGAGCGACAAGTTTATATATCACTTGTTTGATTTGTTTTTTCATTTATTATCCAACTTTCCAGAGTTTTGCGAGTCATGTTTGGTTTCCTCGATAGTTAGTTGAGGATCTAGGGTCACTTTAGGTGACAGAATGACAGGTGACGTTTCTTCGCTATCATATAAATCCGAATTTTCACGATACCATGAATAAAACTCGGTAACAATTACTTTAATGATTGCATATCCTGGTACACCTAGGATAACTCCCATTAAGCCAAATAATTTCCCCGCTGTAAGGAGCACTAATAAGATTGTCACTGGATGAATCTTCATATTATTTCCTAATACTTGGGGTGCAATGATACGCCCTTCTAAGGTTTGTTCAATCATTAAGGCAATAAGGACTTTTACAACCATCGCTGGAGAGGTTAGTAGCGCTATAATTAAGGCCGGAATAAAGGCAACAAACGACCCCACATAAGGAATGACATTCAACAAACCTGCCATTACGGCCAGAGTCGTAGCATAATCTAGATCAATCACCGAATATTCAATGGCAAAGATCATGCCAACACAAATTCCAACTAAAATTTGCCCCCGAATATATTGCGAAATTTGATAATTACCACGATACATCATTCGCTTAGTTACAGGCCGATATTTAGTCGGTACATGGTACAAAATCGCATCAGGGATTTTATTACTATTTAGAAGTAAATAATATAAAATAATTGGAATGGTAAATAAACCTGTTAGTACTTGTGTAATTGTACCAACGAAAGAACCCAAACCACCAAAGGTAGAGGTTACAAGGTCATTCACCCGCTGGGTTAAACTATTAAAATCAAAATTTTCAATAATTGGTTTGATACTAGCCATTAATTTAGGATTATCCGCAATATAAGGATTCTTTGTAATGGATTTGACCATTATTTCGTAATACGAAGGTAAATTCAAAATAAAACTAGCTGTTTGCTTCTGCAAAACAGGATACAAGGATAAAAGTCCCCAGGTAATCAACAGAATCAAAATAATGAAGATGGCCAAAATAGTCCATGGCCGGCTGATGCCTTCCCGTTCAAAGTGATCGACCAAGGGAACAAACAAATAATAAAGAATTCCAGATGTAATGATTGGAAAGGCCATTAAATTAATAAACTGTCCCACTGGAGAAAATAAATAGGTCAGTTTAGTGAAAATAAATAAATTTACTAGAATTAATAACACAATTAATAAGGAAACCACTACTTGGTTATTTAAAAATAAGGATTGGAACCAACTTTGTCGGGTCGGTATTGGTTTCTTATTCGGATCCATCCTAATCACCTCGCATACTTAGTCACTCTATTTTAGCATACATTTATAAAAAATAAATGAAGCTTTTGGTATTGTTTTCTCACTTCATCCTCAATATTTGTTATAATTAATCTGAAATAAAAAGGAGCGAGTATACCTATGCAAAACTTTATTCTTGGCGGCTATACCAAACGCCTAAATGATGGCCTTTATGAGATTGAATTTGATGAGAGCAAAGCTAAATTTGGTAGCAAACACTTGATTAGCCCTCTTAAACAATCGACTTTCATGACCCTGTCATCAGATAAACGTTATCTGTTTGCTATCCACAAAGGGGATGAAAATAGCGGTATTGTCGCTTTTGAAAAAAAAGACGGACATTGGCATGAAATCGATCGTCTGCTAAATAGCACCATTCCTGGTTGCCATCTTTCATACCGATCCCTCAGTCGCACCATCTATGTATCAAACTATCATTTGGGCCAAATTCAATGCTACCAACTCAAAGAAGACAACAAACTGACCGAACTTACGACTATTCAACATCATGGCTCTAGTATCCATCCTAATCAAAAAAGTCCACATGTGCACTACACTTGTTTGAGCGACGATGAATCCTTGCTCTACGTTTGTGACTTGGGTACGGACCATGTATTAACTTACCAAGTCAATGCTGAAGGTGAATTAAGCCTAAGAGATCAACTGAAATTCCCAGCAGGTACTGGTCCCCGTCATTTAGTCAAACATCCTCACAAAAAATATTATTATGCAATCGGCGAACTAGGGAATACAACGAGCCTACTCAAACCGGATAAACAAGGACGCCTAACCATCGAACAAACTATTCTAAATATCCCAAGTGATCAAGTCCAAGCAAGCGCTGGTTCTGCAATCCGTACGAGTCAGGATGGACGATTCCTTTATGTATCCACTCGCTTCCATAATTCACTTTCTGTTTTTGAAATAAACCAAGAGAACGGTCAATTAAACTTCATTCAATGTATTGAAACGATGGGACAAATCCCTCGGGATTTCTGTCTCGATGCTAGCGACTCATTTGTTTTAGTTCCGCATCAAGACAGCGACTTCATATCAATATTTGAACGAAATCCTGAGACCGGCTTGCTAAAATTTATTCAAAATGATACAAAAGCACCTGAATGTGTATGCATTCTTCCAGTGTAATGCCTCATAATTTAAAAGCTCTATCAGGCTACCTTAAGGCAGCTTGATAGAGCTTTTTTATCAACAATAGTTTAATGAGTGGTTCCACCAATAACTTTTAAGTCCTCTTGATCGTGGTATTCCACAATGGCTTCAATAGCTACTTCAATACCGCGGACAATATCATCCAACGACATTGAAGGTTGATTTGCTTTATCTACAACTTGCTGAGTCATGTATGGGATATGCATGAAACCTGCTTTTGTCCCTTCTAACTCTGTTGCAGCTAAATATAAGCTTTGGTACATAATATGATTGCAAACAAAGGTTCCGGCTGAATTCGACACGGCTGCTGGCAAACCTGCTTGGCGAATGGCTTCTACCATAGCTTTAATAGGTAATGTCGAAAAATATGCGGATTCTCCATCTGCCTGAATGGCCACATCAATCGGTTGATTCCCTTCATTATCAGGGATACGTGCGTCATCCTGATTAATAGCTACTCGTTCTGGAGTTAATTCGGCTCTGCCTCCGGCTTGACCAATATTCAAAATGACATCAGGTCTAACTTCCAAGGCTTTTTCGCGCATAACACGAGCCGATTGATGAAAAACAGTTGGTATTTCTAACTTGATAATTTCAGCGCCTTTAATTGTATTTGGTAATTGTTTAACAGCTTCAATGGCTGGATTGATCGCTTCACCGCCAAATGGGTCAAAACCAGTAACTAAAATTTTCATGTTAATTCCTCCTATTGATTAAAATGCCAAGAAATACATCAAAGCAACATGGACCACAATCATTACAATGGCAACCGGAGCTTGGTCACGAATAACCCTATATTCACTCTTCATCTCTAAAAGAGCAGCCGGTAAGGCGTTAAAATTCCCCGCCATCGGCGTTAACAAAGTTCCACAAAAACCTGCTGTCATTGCAATTGCTCCAGCAACAAATGGATTACCGCCTAGAGCAAAAACAAACGGCACGCCGATACCCGCTGTAATCACGGTGAAAGCTGCAAAAGCATTCCCCATTATCATTGTGAATATAACCATACCTAAAACATAGGCTAAGACACCGAAGAAACGACTGTCTGCAGGAACAACACCGCCAATTAAATCAGCAATAACTTCACCTACACCCGCAGCTGTAAATACCGCTCCCAACGCTGCTAATAGTTGAGGTAAGATGCCGGTTGTCGATACTTGTTGCACCATCCGATTATTTTCATCAAGAAATTCAGAACCTTTAGCTTTCGTCATTATCAGAATTAGAAGACTGCCGACCAAAGCGCCTAAACCGACCGATACAACACTAAAACTAGATAAAGCTAGGCCAACAATCATAGCAACAATTCCTAATGTTAACACGGGAACAAAAATTTTAGGTCCAATTTGACGAGCTCTTTGTTCTGCTTTAGCTTGATCAACTTGCGGCAACTGCCCAATTTTTACCTGTTTAAATAGGGTTAATAAACCAATTACGCAGATGATCATACCTGTTACGTTTGCTGGAAGATAAGAACCCCCAATAAAGGTAAGTCCACTTAAAAACCAAAATAAAGCTGTTCCAATTCGTCGGTCGTTAGTTTGATCTTGATAGGTGCACCATGCTACATGAAGAAGTTGCAAACCGATTACCCAATAAATTACTTCCAAAATAGATGGCACAAAAGGCTCTAACTGTGAATTTAATTGGCTTAAATTTTGTCCTAACGATCCCATTACCATAGAATATAAAATTGTGTTCATCGTTTATCCTCCTTTTTAGCCTGATGCTTTAATTTGACATCCAGCGTTAGATTATAAATAACCACCACAATCAAAGATATAACGGCAACCGGCATCGAAGCCTGTGCGATTTGGGCTGGTGTTCCTTTGAAACCTAACTCCGTTAGAGTACCTACTATTAAAAGTACACCCGCTGATCCAAGGAAGGTATTTTGACCAAAGAAATTACCGAAGTTTTCATTTGCCGCTGCTCGAGCCTTAATGACTTCGACCTCCTCGTCGCTTAAACCATTAGATTTCGTCAACTTAGCAGCCGCTTCACCCATTGGATAGATTAACGGGCGGACAAATTGGGGATGTCCTCCCAAACGAATTGAAAATAGACCCGCCACTAATCTTATTAGCATATAAAGTGAGTATAACCAACCCGTTGTGAGCCCTTTAAGTTTGCCAATTAATCTTATAGCTTCTTGTTTCAAGCCATATGATTCGGCTAAGCCAATCATGGGCAATGCTAAGAAAAAGAGCGAAACCAAACGCTGATTACTATAAGCTTCTCCTAACGTAGTTAAAAAATCATTGATTGATAAACCTGATACTAACGCCGTGGCTAATCCCGCTAGAATAACCGTTGCCAAAGTATCGAATTTAAGAACAAAACCTAATACGATAATCAAAATTCCGATTAATTTTATCCATTCCATAACAACAATTCCTTTCATATAGAGTTTTCATTATTTAACTTTAAATAAATAATTTAACAATATACTACCATAGTTAAACTCTTCTTAGAAACAAAATCCCTTATTTTTTTGGCCTAATATTCCTTGAAAAACTCACCAACAAGTGTTTAAAATTAAAAAGCTATTAACCAAGAAGGTTAATAGCTCAAAAAATTAGACTATTTTTTATTTTAAGACGATTGTCCCGATTTCTTGTCCCTTAGTTACATTTCCGCTAGCCGTGATGTTCATCGATTCTACCACTTCATTACCATTCGTAAAAATAACAATCATAGCCGAATCTTTTTCTTGGGCTGCTAACTGATCTAAATCTACTTGTGAGACTTGTGTATCAGCTTGAACAGTTTGTCCTTCGTCAACTAAACTAGTAAATGGTTCGCCATTTAATGATACTGTATCAATTCCCATATGGAGCAATACTTCTAATTCACCTGCTTTAAAACCAACAGCATGTTTAGTAGGGAAAATGTTTGTTACTTGACCAGAAACTGGCGCTGAAATTGATCCATTGTCTGGAATAATAGCATACCCATCACCCATCATTTTTTGAGCAAACACTAAATCGTTGACTTCTTCAATATTAATAATTTGCCCATCTGCTACCGCATAAAGAGTAACCTGGCTCGGTTTAATCTCAGTGGCTTCTTTCTTCTTAAAAAAATTAAACATAGGGTCCACCTCTATTTTTTATTTTTCGCTCTTTAATCATACCATATTAATAAATAGATGGACAATCAAATGCCGACAAGCAATCTATCAAAAAGTAGTGTATAATAGATTCAAAGTAGCTGCCTACTTTAATTAATTGTGTAGAAATTGAGGTTAATATATGTTTGATTTACTAGAATTGTTAAAAGTTATTTTACAAGGGATCGTTGAAGGTATTACAGAGTGGTTACCGATCAGCTCTACGGGCCATATGCTCCTATTAGATGAACTATTACCGATGAATGTCACACCTGAATTCAAAAATATGTTTATTGTTGTCATTCAGTTAGGAGCTATTTTAGCTGTCTGCTTACTTTATTTTAATAAGTTGAATCCCTTAAGTCCTTCTAAGTCATCTAGCGAAAAAAAAGCAACTTGGCTCCTTTGGTCAAAAGTCATCGTTGCTAGCATTCCTGCTGTTCTTTTTGGAGCAGCCTTAAATGATATCATGGATAAATACTTCTACAATCCCACTGTTATTGCGATTGCGCTCATTTTCTACGGTCTAGCTTTTATTTGGATTGAAGATAAAAATGAAGGCAAACACTCACACAAGATTCACACGTTTGAAGCTTTAACTTATCGTGATGCCTTTATGATTGGTCTATTCCAAACCTTAGCTCTAGTCCCTGGAACCTCTCGTTCAGGTTCAACTATTTTAGGAGCCTTATTACTTGGTACAAGCCGTTATATCGCTACCGAATTCTCTTTCTTTATGAGTATTCCTATAATGTTTGGAGCAAGCTTCAAGAAACTCTTAGACTTTGGTTTCCATTTTACTTCCGCTGAAGCCATCTATTTAGCGACTGGTATGGGCGTTGCCTTCATAGTCTCTATCATTGCTATTAAATTCTTGTTATCTTACTTAAAACGGCATGATTTTAAAGCCTTTGGCTATTACCGTATTGCCTTAGGTGCTTTAGTCTTACTTTACTTCCTGGTTGTTAAATAGAATCATTCTAAATAAATGTTAAATTTTTATTACCAAAATGGATTTATAATACCAATAACGTTGACAATATAGGCCCAATCTCTTTTTAGTAACGCTTACTCTTATTAAGAATAATTCTAAATAACTTGCTATTCTATTTCCTTTGCGTAAAATGGAGTTAGCAAGTTATTTTTTATTTATTAAAAGGAGGAAGCCCATGCCTACAATTAGCCAATGGATCCGTACCCATATCGAAATGACTCTTACCATTATTAGTGGTCTATTAATTTTAATTGGTTTTTATTTTCTCTCTATTCACCAAACAAGCATCTCAACAGCCATCTTCATACTCGCCTTCGCGCTAGGTGGCTATCATTCAGTAAAAAGTGGCTATCAAGAACTCATCCATGAGCATCATTTAAGTGTCGACATTTTAATGCTGTTGGCTGCCATTGGGGCTTGCTTAATTGGCTACTGGCTTGAAGGCGCTCTTCTTATCTTTATCTTTTCTTTATCTGAATCACTAGAAACGATGGCCATGGAAAAATCAAAAAATGCCATTGCCGAACTCATGAATTTAACCCCAGATTTAGCTCGGGTTTACCAAGCGGATGGAACAATCCAAGAAATTGCCACCCAAGAATTAAAAATCGGCGATCGTTTACAAGTTCGTAAAGGGGAAGCAATTCCTATTGATGGATCACTACTCAGCCCTGAAGCTCTCATCAATGAAGCAGCTATTACCGGCGAACCTTTACCTGTTAATAAAAAAACAGGCGAAGCCGTCATTGGTGGAACAATCAATCAAGGCAACAGTTTTGACATGACCGTCACGGTTGAAAACGATGCTACTTTATTCGCGAAGATTATTAAGCTCGTTGAAGAAGCCCAATCTAGTCCCTCAAAAACAGCTTCATTCATTGAGAAAATTGAAGATTCTTATGTTAAAGGTGTCTTAATTGGCGTGCCGGTCTTTATTTTATTGACTCATTATGCTTTTGCCTGGTCTTGGTCTGATGCCTTCTATCGAGGTATGGTTCTGTTAACAGTGGCCTCCCCTTGTGCTCTGGTAGCGAGTGCGACACCTGCCACCTTAGCAGCGATTAGTCGTGCTGCCAAAAAAGGTATGATCTTTAAAGGTGGCGACTCCATTGATACGGCCAATCGTCTACAAGCTATTGTCTTTGATAAAACAGGCACCCTAACCCAAGGGGTTCCTGAGGTTGTTGAAGCTTATTATCATGACCCGAGCCAGAAAGAATTAATTGACCAATTAGTTAAAACAAGCGAATCCTTATCAACTCACCCAATTGCTGGCGCTTTACTCCGCTATTTGACTGATTATTCCCCTATTAAATTAGACTCAGTTGAAGACCACACCGGTCAAGGCTTTGAACTCGTTTACCAAGGACAAACTTGGTTAATTGGAAAGAAAAGTTTTGCTTTAGCCAATGAGATTCATTCAACCATGACTCAAGCCGATATAGAAAAAGCTGAAGAATTAGAATCCCAAGGTAATACGGTTATCTTTGTTAGCCAAGATCATCAATTTAAAGCCTTTTACGCTTTACAAGATCAAGCTAAACCTGAAAGTAAAGAAACGATTGCTATTTTAAATCAAATGGGTATTCACACAATAATGTTAACCGGTGATAACCAATTAACAGCCGAATTTATTGCTCGTCAATTAGGTATAGAACAAGTTAGAGCAAACTGTATGCCTGATCAAAAAGCATCTATTATTAAAGAACTTCAAGAAACCTATCCAAGCCTAGCCATGGTTGGGGATGGTATCAACGATGCTCCTGCTTTAGCTACTGCTAATTTGGGTATTGCAATGGGGAGCGGAACCGATATTGCTATGGAAACCGCTGACGTTGTCCTCATGCAGGACGATTTACGACAATTACCATTTGCTATTGGCTTATCAAAGAAAATGACGCAAATTATTAAGCAAAACATTATCTTCTCACTTTCTGTTATTGCCCTTCTCATCCTATCTAACATCTTCAAAATGATTAACCTTCCACTTGGTGTAGTTGGCCACGAAGGATCTACCATTCTGGTCATCCTCAATGGCTTAAGACTCCTTGGCTATAGCACACCCAAATTAAAATAGTTTCAGTATCTCAGAAGTTAGCACTTGGCTAACTTCTTTTTTATGCTTGAAATCCATTGATTAGCTGAAGCATTCTTCTTTATTCTTCAAGCCAAATAAGCTATGCTAAAACCACTAACAAATGGTTATTTGAATAAAATCGTATTTTTGTTTTGCAATTTGGTCCAAATAAGTTACTATATAAAGTACCTATTTGCTCCCACGCTAACGTACCTACAAGGAGGTTCATAATATGTTATACGAAAATATTTTAGAAACGATTGGGCGTACACCCCTCATTCATCTCGGCGCATTAGATGAACAAGCCGCTGACATTTATGTCAAGCTTGAAAGCAAAAACCCAAGTGGTTCAATAAAAGACCGAGCAGTCCTTTATATTGTCAACGATCTTTTTGCCAAAGGTATCTTAAAAGAAGGAGATACTATAATTGAACCGACTAGTGGCAATACAGGTGTCGGTTTGGCCATGGTCGGTGCAGCTAAACAGTTAAAAGTTATCTTAGTAATGCCAGATTCCATGTCTGTTGAAAGACGAAATTTGATGACAGCCTATGGAGCGAAATTAGTCTTGACCCCTGCTGCTAAAGGGATGCAAGGAGCCGTTGATCAAGCTCAAGAATTAGCCGAGGAACTTAATGCTCCTATTTTTGGTCAATTTACTAATCCGGCCAATGTATCGGCTCACGTTGAAACGACCGGTCCTGAAATCATTGAGGATCTACCTGATCTGGATGGCTTTGTAGCGGGAGTCGGCACGGGAGGCACTGTATCTGGGGTAGGAAAAAGCTTAAAAACTCATCGCCCTGAAATAACCGTTTGGGCTGTTGAACCAAGCGCTTCACCTTTGTTATCTCAAGGACAAGCAGGACCACACAAAATTCAAGGAATTGGGGCTAACTTTGTTCCAGCCAATTATCATGCTGATGTTATTGATCATGTTTTCACTGTCGAAAATGATCAAGCAATTCAAACTACCTTAGAACTAGCAAAAACGAAAGGAATATTGAGTGGTATCTCAGCGGGCGCCAATTTATTTGCAGCTCGTGAACTTGCCAAAAAACTTGGCAGCGGTAAAAAAGTTGTCACAGTCCTCCCAGATACCGGCGAACGCTACCTCTCATCTGGTATTTTTAATGATTAAATGGTTTCAACATTGGCTTGATGAAGCAAAATTTATTTATGAAATGGATCCGTCTTGCCATAGTCTGGCCGAGGCATTCTTCCTATTTCCGAGCATTCGTGCTATGCGAGCCCATGCTCATGCCAAAAAGCACTATTTAAAAAAACGTTATTTTCTCTCCCGTTGGTTGTCTGAACGAGCTAAACACAGGACAGGAATTGAAATTCATCCCGGTGCTACCATTGGTCGTCATGTCTTCATCGACCATGGGGCGGGCGTTGTTATTGGCGAAACAGCCATTATCGGCGACCGAGTGATGATGTATCATGGTGTCACTCTAGGAGGAACCGGTAAAGAAAAAGGTATAAAACGCCACCCAACGGTTGAACATGATGTTATTATCGGTTCAAGGGCTACCATTTTGGGTAACGTCACCATTGGTCATCACAGCAAAATAGGTGCGGGTGCAGTCGTTCTCCATGATATTCCACCTTACTCAACAGCGGTGGGTGTACCTGCTCGCATCATCCCTCATCAACCTGATCAAGTACACATTTTCTAAAATCAAAACCCATTCCCTGCGGAATGGGTTTTAATGTGTGAATTTTTGAGGGCCTTTTTCGTAAATAAAAAATTAAGCTTTACAAGTTAAGATTAAATTTCTATACTATATTAATAAAAACACTATTATATCAAGCTTTCATGAAGGAGCCCCTCTATGTTAAAAAAACCAATCATCGCTGTTTTAATTCCTTGTTATAACGAAGAAAAAACAATTGAAACAGTCATTAATGACTTTAAACAGCATTTGCCACAAGCCGATATCTATGTTTATGACAACAATTCCACTGACCGGACAGCAGAATTGGCAGAACAAGCTGGGGCAATCGTTCGCTTGGCACCTCAACAAGGAAAAGGCTTTGTCATTCGTAAAATGTTTCGGGAAATTAATGCTGATTGCTATCTAATGATCGACGGCGATAACACTTATCCAGCTGATATGGCTGCTCAAATGGTTGAGCCTATTTTAGCGGGTCGTGCTGATATGGTCATCGGAGACCGTCTCAGTTCAACCTATTTTGAAGAAAATAAACGTCCTTTCCATAATACCGGTAACCGAATGGTTCGGGCTCTAATTAATCATATATTCAAAAACAATATTCGCGATATCATGACAGGGTATCGGGCCTTCTCATTTGAATTCGTTAAAACATTCCCAATCTTATCTAAAGGATTTGAAATCGAAACTGAAATGACCATCCATGCTTTAGATAAACAATTACCACTTGAAAATGTCATTATTGAATATCGCGACCGTCCTCAAGGAAGTGAATCTAAACTTAACACTTATTCTGATGGATTCAAAGTGATTATGACTATCTTACGTTTATTCAAGAACTATCAGCCTTTCCGCTTTATGAGTCTTATTTCCTTAATTTTAGCTACTATTTCATTATGTCTCTTTATTCCGCTATTTCATAATTTTCTTATTACAGGACTTGTACCACGCTTCCCAAGTCTTATTATGGCAGGCTTTATCATGATGGCGGCTCTCGCCTTCTTCTTAGCAGGTATAATTCTAGATGTCATTGTTCACCAAGAAAAGCAAAACTTTGAACTAGAACTTATCAAAGCCCATAATTTTAAGGAGCTACTCGATCATGAACAGCAAGCTTAATATTATAAAATTTCTAAGTTGTATGATTTTAACTTTTGCTCTGCTTTTAGGAATATATATAACAAGTCTTTGGGGAGCCTATCAAGTTAGTGATGAACAAATTATGGAAAAATGGGAACAATCTACCCATACCATTCGGGATGAACCCAAACGGTGGGTCGTGATGCAACACTACGATGGCAGTAAACTTGATACCTTTACCGACAATCTTATTTTCCAAAAATTACGCAATAAAGATCAACTCCCTCCTCTACAAGCTGGGATGTCGAATTCAGGCTATGTTCGCTATTGGTTTGGCACGATCGCTATTGTTCGACCTATGCTAGCCTACGTTGACTATACGAGCATACGCTACTTTGCCATCAGCTTAGTCTTCCTATTATTAATTCTAACTACCATCCAACTTTATCGCTATCTTGGTTTAGCCTATTGTTTAGTCTATGGACTCTGTTTAGGAATGATTCATTTTTGGATTTTTCCTCTTTCTTTACAATACCTGCCAATCTTTGTGATTTTTAGTTTGGGACAATTACTTATCATCTTTTTAGATCGGCATCAAAAAGCAAATCTATACCATTGGTTTTGGGCATTCTTCATCATTGCCAGTTTAACAAATTTCTTTGACTTACTTACTGCCCCTCTTTTAACCTATGCTATCCCTTATGCCCTTGCCCTGTGCCTTAAAAATCGATCAGAAGTTCGTTTATTCTGGGATAATTTGAAACTAACTTTAGTTTCGGGCCTAGCTTGGATTTGTGGATATAGCTTAACATGGATCAGTAAATGGCTTATTGGGTCGAACATTCTTCACCAAAACATTATTAAAAATGCTCAACATCAAGCTGCCATCCGAACAGGTGGACGAGCTGGCGAAGTCTTAAACTACATAGATATCCTACGCAAACTCGGTATAACGCTCTTACCAAAGGAAGCCCGAGTTATACTGGTTATTGCATTAGTGGTCTCTATTATTTTTCTAGCTTGCCATTGGCGAAATCTTCGTTGGTCTACTCTCATTTCCCTATCACCCATGATTTTAGTTGGAATGCTTCCGTTTATTTGGTTGGCCATCATGAAAAATCATTGTAATACTCATTATTATTTCACTTATCGGATTTTTATCATACCAATCTTGTGCGGATTTTATTATCTACTAGCATTAGTAAAACCGCATTCAAATCACTCAAAAAATTAATCTTTAGCAACAAAACAAGCCTCCTAGACCCTACTCGGCCTAGGAGGCTTATTTGTGCTTATTTTGCTTTAATTTCGGTAACTCCGCCCATATATGGGACTAAGACGTCAGGAATTTTAACTGAGCCATCAGCTTGTTGATAATTTTCCAAAATGGCTACAAAGGTACGACCTACTGCTAAACCAGAGCCATTTAAAGTATGGACATATTCTAATTTTCCATCGCCATTGCGGAAACGAATTTTTGCTCGGCGCGCTTGGAAATCTTGGCAATTAGAGCAAGATGAAATTTCCCGATATGTATCTTGTCCTGGTAGCCAAACTTCAATATCATACGTTTTAGCAGCTGAGAAGCCCATATCTCCCGTACATAAGGTAATGACACGATATGGTAAATTTAACGCTTGAAGAATTTCTTCAGCATTTTGTGTCATTGATTCAAGTTCTTGATAAGAGTGATCCGGATGAGCATATTTAACCATTTCAACTTTATGGAATTGGTGTAATCGAATGAGTCCACGCGTATCTCGCCCTGCTGATCCTGCTTCAGAGCGGAAAGAAGGTGACATAGCGGTAAATTTGATTGGTAAATTAGCCTCATCTAGAATTTCATCGGCATAGTAATTGGTTAATGGCACCTCAGCCGTAGGAATTAAAGTAAATCCACGTTCATCGGTTAATTGGAAGGTATCTTCAATGAATTTTGGATATTGGCCAGTTCCAAACATAGATTTATTGTTGACCATGTAGGGTGGGATAATTTCTGTATAACCATTTTTCCCAGTATGGGTATCTAACATAAAATTATAAATAGCCCGTTCGAGGCGTGCCCCTAAACCTTTATAGAAAACAAAACGGCTACCTGTCACTTTCGCTCCCCGCTCAAAATCTAGAATATCTAATTTTTCTGCAATATCCCAGTGATTTAGCGGTTCAAAGTCGAAACGTGGTGCCTGGCTCCAACGACGTACTTCAACATTATCCTCTTCATCTTTACCAATTGGAACAGACTCATGAGGAATATTAGGTAAGCGAAATTCGATGGTTTCCATATCTGCTTGAATTTGTGCTAGTTCAATATCCATGGCTTTAATTTCGTCACCGACTTGTTTCATTTCAGCTACTTGTTGATCAGCCTCTTCTTTATTACGTTTCAACTGTGCAATCGTTTGGCTCATTTGATTGCGATATTGCTTTGCTTGTTCGACTTTAGCCAAAAGTTGTCGGCGTTGTTCATCCAATTGGCGATAAGTTTCCAAAGTTGAACGTTCCACACCACGGTCACTTAATTTATTCACTACTTCTTCGAATTGATCTCTTAATAACTTACGATCTAACATTTTTCTTCCTCCTTTATTATTTTGCTTAAAAAACACAAAGACCCTCCGTCACATCTGGGACGAAGGGCCTCAATTCGCGGTACCACCCGATTTTAAATCAATTCAATGGTCGAATTGATTTACTCTCTCATTCGATAACGGTGAATACCGGCACTATTTAATCATTTAATGTGTGGTTAAATGTTTTCACAGGCAATAACAGGTGGGGATTGGGTAATTAGCTTGGATGATTCTCACCAACCATCATCTCTCTGAACAAACACCTTACTTACTAGTCACCTGACTTTAATCTCATTATAAAAGATTGTTTTTGTTTGTCAAGTTGTATCCAGACTTACCAATTAAGGCTTTGAGCTTTGCTGGTATCTCGATAATGGTGAACTATTTCCAAGCCATCAAATTCTTGTTGCCGCAAAGCTTCATAAATCACTATATTGGCTGCATTAGACAGATTTAAGGATCGAACATGTTCATCATTCATTGGAATTCTTAAACAGTCTTCTTTGCGTTCTTCCATCAGTTCAATTGGTAATCCAGTTGTTTCTTTACCGAACAAGAAATACTGTTCGCCAGTCTCACTTTGCGTTAAATCAACTTGCGCATAGTGATGTGGCGCAAACTTCGTTATTAGATAGACTGGACTAGCGCCGACATAACTAAAGAAAGCATCTAAGTTATCATGATAGACAATCTCAACATGTTCCCAATAATCAAGCCCTGCGCGTTTTAACATTTTATCATCGGTTGAAAAACCAAGCGGGCGAATTAAATGTAAAGTGCTATTGGTGGCTGCACATGTCCGTGAAATATTTCCAGTATTAGCCGGAATTTGTGGTTCAAATAAAGCAATATGATTTTTCAATACAGTGGACTCCATTCTATAGTTGGTCTTTTGGTAAGCGTTTGGCTTTTAAGCTAGCTAGCGCTGCCGACATTTCATCAATTGTTTCAGGATCGGTTTCTTTGGCTAAATGTTTGGCGACGCATTCAATAATGCTCGGTTGATAATAGCGTTCTATCTGACTAATAGCCCAAGCTGCTGTCCCCCGAATCATGGGCCGAGTATCCATTTCTAACACTTCTAATAATTTAGGTATGGCCGTTTGATCGCGATAATTGGCTAAGGCAATGATGGCATTTCTTTGGAGGGGTTTTTTCCCTCTCCACGCGCAGGCCATATGGCCAAACTGATTTTTAAAGTCTTTATTACTTATAGTCAATAAAGGCTTTAATTCCGGTTGAACTTCAGCGGCGCTAACTTCCATTTCTGGATGAATATGGCTATCAATTCCTTTGTTATAAGGACAAACTAGTTGACAAATATCGCAACCATAAATAGTGTGGGATATTTTACGGCGAAACTCCAAAGGCATGTAACCTTTAGTTTGCGTTTGGTAAGAAAGACACCTACGCCCATTCAAACGTCCATCGCCTAAAAGGGCTTGGGGAGGACAAGCATTGACACAGCGATAGCAATCGCCACAGCCAAATTCACCCGGTTGATCAGGCTCAAATTCAATGTTGGTGATAATTTCACCCAAATAGACATAAGAACCAAATTCTGATGTTATCAATAAGCCGTTACGGCCAATAAAACCAAGGCCCGCTCTTTGAGCTGTCACTACATCAATTAATTCTCCCGTATCCACCATTGGTTTAAACGTGGCGTCTTGCGTCTCCGCTTTGATAAAATCAATTAATTGTGCCATGCGGTCGCGTAGGATATGATGGTAATCTATCCCCCAAGAGGCACGTGCTAAAGCGCCTCGTCGATTATTTTTATCTTGCGCAATCGAGTCCTTGACCGAAGATGGATAGGCCAAAGCAATAGAAATGATGCTTTTGGGTTGATCAAAAATACGATCAGGATATAAGCGATCAGCCATAATGGGATGTTCAAAACCTGTGGAATGACCAGCAGCTTGTTGGGTTTCTAATGATTCTTTCAAATAATCAAAGGGAGTCGCATCGGTAAAGCCGATTTTATCAATTCCGACTTCTTTGGCTTTAGCAATAATTTTAGTTTTTAAACTTGCGGTTTCCATCGACTCCCCCCATTCTTCATTTATTATAGGCAAGAATATCCTGAAGGTCAAAATAATATTGAACTGGGTTGGGGAAGCAAGGAATCTTCTTTAAATAACGCAAAAATACCGAATCAATGTTGAGATAAATTTCAGCCATTCATTTACACCAAAAAATGGAGTGAATTAAGCTTACTTTTATGCAAACATCATTGATTCGGCATTTATTCTCTGATCTAATGGATAGGCTAGTAAGTCTATTTAAGTATCCTAAATCATTCCTGATTCAAGAAAGGTTAATCTAACCCGTTTCCTTTACTCATAATCTTGTCCTATCCAATTTTTTAATTAGTTCTCTTTGCTGTCTTCATCAGCTTTGTCTTCTTCACCAATAACTTCAGGCTCTGCCTCTTCTTCACCTGTTTCTGGAGCTGGTTCTTCTGTAGGAACGCCAATCGTTACAATGGTCTTCTCAGGATCTTCTAGGACAGACACTTCTTGCGGAACTTCAATGTCAGAAACTAGCTTGTTTGATCCAATTTCTAGACCAGTCACATCCACTTCGATCGAACCCGGAATATTATCAGGTGTCGTCTCGACAAGCAAGCTATTCAATACTTGTTCAACAACCCCTTCTTTGATTGTTTCCGTATTGACAAGGATTAATGGAACTTCAACTTGAAGTTTTTGATTAGCTGTAATAGCTTGTAAATCAACGTTGTAGAATTCATTCTTAATCGCGCCTTTAGTAAAATCTTTAATTAATACTTTTTGCTTTTTGCCATCGTATTCAATGTCAAAAACCGCATTCGCACCGTCTTCTTTAAGAATCGCTTCGAAATCGCGACGATTAATAAATAAAGGCGTATTTTCTACCTTTCCTCCATATAAAATGGCTGGAATCTTTCCTTCAGCACGTGCTTGGCGGGAAACGGCGGTACCTGTCTTTTCTCTTAATTCTGCTTTTAATACCATGATATCTTCTCCTTTAAAGTAAATTTCAGAAAATCTAAGTATTGATACAAATTAGATATTTCTAAGGTACATAAATATCGTAACATTACCCACATTAAAATGCGAACAATATGCATTATCGTATGTATGCCATTAAAAAAGCCATCTTAACGTGTAGTGCACCCCTAAAGTTGAACCTTAAAATTCAACTTTAGGGGTGTTTATTTTGAAGAAAAAACATGAATTAGCCTTTAAATTAAAACTTATCAATGAATACAGGGAAGAAAAACTCGGGTATAAATTAATATGCAAAAAGTATAATGTTAATACAAGTTTATTAAAAACATGGATTTACCAAT
>NZ_UWPC01000007.1 GCF_900604935.1 Vaginisenegalia massiliensis | reverse complement strand
CTATATAGAATATTATAATTTAGTTAGGAAGAAGAGAAAATTAAAAAGCAAGACTCCTGTAGAATACAGAAATCTTGCTTTAATGACAGTGGCTTAATAAAAAGTTCAACTTTTTGGGTCCACTACACTCTAGCGGTTGGCTCTTTTTTGTCTTAATTTACTCTTCGTCTAAATTAACATTGTGATAGACCCGTTGAACATCATCATTATCTTCTAATAATTCGATTAAACGTTCAAACTTGGTTAAGTCTTCGCCCGTTAAGGTCACTTCATTTTGTGGAAGCATATCTAATTCAGCAACTTCAAATTCAGTGATACCCATATTTTCAAGGGCTGATTTAATAGTATGGAAGTCGGTCGATTCACCGTAAACAATCGTGCTATCTTCTTCTTGGAAGACTTCGCGAACATCGACATCGGCTTCCAATAAGCCCATCATCACTTCATCAGCATCTTGACCTTTCATTACAAAGACCGCAGTTGCATCAAATAAATAAGAAACAGCGCCAGAAACACCCATGTTTCCGCCATTTTTTCCGAAGGTAGCTCGGACATCAGAAGCGGTCCGGTTAACATTGGAAGTCAGAGCATCCACAATAATCATGGAACCATTTGGGCCAAAGCCTTCGTAACGTAATTCTTGGAAGGCTTCGTCACCAGAACCTTTGGCTTTTTCGATAGCCCGGTCGATTACGTGTTTAGGTACGTTATAAGTTTTCGCCCGTTCAATAACAAATTTTAATTTTTGGTTACTATGAGGATCTGGCTCACCTGATTTAGCAGCAGCATAGATTTCGATCCCAAATTTAGCATAAGTTTTACTGTTACTTGCATCTAACTTAGCTTTTTTTTCTTGAATATTAGCCCATTTACGGCCCATACTTTCACTCCACTTTCTATTTTTACAGTCATATAGTTATTATAGCCTTAATTAGGGTGCTTTGTTAAGTGTTTTCGACAAAAAAATCGTCAAGGCTACGTATGAGTGGACTTGTTTGTCAGGAATAAAAGCGTATACTAAAAGTAAATTGTAGTTCAGTTTAGTATGATGGAGGAGCGAAAATGAAAGTAAAGTTAGAACGTCTTTTTTGGCTCAAGATGATAGCGTGGTTTCTAGCTTATTCTTGGCTTTTGGGTGGCATGGATGGGGATTGGACGCGATTCTTGTCCCAGACAGCTATTATATTTGGTCTGACCCTAATCACTTTCTTGGCTTATTTATTATTTGGGGAAAAACTAGAAGGCTTATTTAGGGACGGTCCGCTTGATCAAGAACAAGAAGACATCCGCCGCCGGTCCTTAGCGATTGGCTATCATCTTACTTTATCTGGAATGCTTGCTATTTTAATTTATTCCTTAGTTAATAAGGATGTGAATAAAGAAGACCTCATCCACTTTATGATCCTGTTAATGATAATGGTGGCTATTGTCGAGGTAGAATTAGAAAGCATATATCTTAAAGTAACTCAGCGCAAAAGTAATCATAAAGTTGATTAGCTACGGACGGAATTAAATCGTTAATTCGATTAAATTTCCCTCAGGATCAGCCACAACAGCTTCGTAATAGCCATCCCCGGTAGTACGGGGACCATCCAGGTGGGTGTAGCCATCAGCTTTGAGTTGTTGTGTCAACTGATCAACGGCTTCCTTGGAGCCAAGGTTGAAGGCCAGGTGGGCATAACCATATTGATTGACCGGACTATCAGCCAACTGAGGTTTGTGCATTAATTCAAGGCGAGTACCATCTTCGAAGCTTAAAAAATAGGATTTGAATGATTTCTTAGGGTTATGGTATAAAGTGTTGGCTTGGGCCATAAAGTAATGACAGTAAAATTCTTTCATCACGTCTAGTTGACGGACCCATAGGCCGATATGATCGATTTTCATGCGAATACCTCCAATTATCTTGTTAATGAATTTATTCTATAGCAAATAATTAGTCAATAAAGACTTATTTTCATAAAAAACGGAGCTAAAGTTATTTTAGCTCCGTTTTTTTATGACCTAACGGTCACCGTTATAGATATTATTTTTTACTAAGACGTAATCCACTTTGCGGATAGCTTCTAAGTCACGGCCACCGGCATAAGAAATGGAGGATTGAAGATCTTGTTCCATTTCGGTTAAGGTATCAGATAATTTACCACGGGCAGGAATCATTTCAATCTTACCTTCTACATTCTTACGAACGCCTTTTTGGAATTCAGAAGCAGAACCAAAATATTCTTTGTAGACCACGCCATCAATTTCTTTTGAATGGCCAGGGCTTTCTTCATGAGCGGCTAATAAAGAACCAATCATGACCATGCTAGCACCAAAGCGAATGGATTTAGCGATATCACCGTTATGACGAATACCGCCATCAGCGATAATCGGTTTACGAGCTGCTTTAGCGCATGAACGAATAGCTGCCAATTGCCAACCACCCGTTCCAAATCCTGTTTTTAATTTAGTGATGCAGACCCGACCAGGTCCAATGCCGACTTTAGTTGCATCGGCGCCGGCGTTTTCCAATTCTCGTACGCCTTCTGGGGTCCCTACATTACCGGCAATTAAGAAAGCTGATGGGATTTGTTCTTTGATAAAGCGAATCATTTTCATGACTTCATCTGAATGACCGTGGGCTACATCAATGGTGATATAGTCAGGGATAATATTTTCTTCAACCAATTCACGGACAAAGTCATATTCATAGGCCTTAATACCAATACTGATGGAAGAAATGAGACCGCGTTCGTTCATTTTTTTGACGAAAGGTTTGCGAGCCGCTTCATCAAAACGATGCATAATATAGAAATAGTGGTGTTCAGCTAACCAAATAGCAAGGTCTTCATTGATGACGGTTTGCATGTTAGCCGGCACGACTGGAATCCGAAAAGTGTGCGGGCCAAATTTAATTTGGGTATTGCACTCTGAACGGCTAGTGACGATACATTTATTAGGAATCAATTGGATATCTTCATAGTCAAATACTTGCATAGGGTATCTCCTTTAGGGTACTGAAGTCTAAGCTTCTTGATAGAGGGCATTTACGCGTGCTTGAACATCGGCATTTTCCAAATATTCTTGATAAGTCGTGTTGATGCGATCAAAAGACCCATTTGGTGTAAGCTCGATAATTCGGTTACAGGTTGTATTGAGCACTTCGTAGTCGTGAGAAGCAATGAGGATAGCGCCTTTAAACTTAATCAAGCCTTCGTTTAGGGCAGTGATAGATTCAAGGTCTAAGTGGTTAGTCGGTTGGTCTAAGACGAGAACGTTAGCTTTAGATAACATCATTTTAGACAAGAGACAACGTACTTTTTCGCCTCCAGAAAGCACTTGAACCTGTTTCATGACATCTTCACCAGAGAAGAGCATACGACCTAAGAAGCTACGTAAGAACGTATTGTCACTTTCTTCTTTGGCAGCGTATTGGCGTAACCAATCAACAATCGTTAATTCAACCCCATCGAATTCATCGCCGGAATTCTTAGGTAGGTAGGTTTGGCTAGTGGTGACTCCCCATTCAAAGCTTCCTGAATCGGCAGCGATTTTACCCATGATAATATCAAAGAAAGTCGAAACAGCAATATCATTGCGACTGAGGAAACCAACTTTATCGTTACGAGATAAGGTGAAAGTAACATTATCTAAGACTTTCTCACCATCGATGGTTTTGGATAAATTCTCTACCCGTAAAAGATCGTTACCGATTTCCCGTTCAGGTGAGAAACCAACGAATGGATAACGACGAGAAGAAGGTTGGATATCATCAAGGGTGATTTTGTCCAACATTTTCTTACGTGAGGTAGCTTGTTTTGATTTAGACGCATTAGCCGAGAAACGAGCGATGAAGGCTTGTAATTCCTTGATTTTTTCTTCTTTCTTGGCGTTTTGATCAGCAGCCATTTTGGCAGCTAATTGGCTGGATTGTAACCAGAAGTCATAGTTCCCCACATATAGACGGATTTTGCCAAAATCGACATCGGCCATATGAGTGCAGACTGTGTTAAGGAAGTGACGGTCGTGGGAAACCACAATAACGGTATTAGGAAAGTTCATAATGAAGTCGGAAAGCCACTCGATAGCTTGAGCATCCAAACCGTTGGTTGGTTCGTCAAGAAGTAAGTTATCTGGTTTTCCAAATAAAGCTTGGGCTAATAAGACTTTAATTTTGTCAGCTTCGATTAATTCACGCATTAAGGAATAGTGTTGGTCAGTTGTAATCCCTAGTCCTTGAAGGATATTGCTAGCTTCTGATTCAGCTTCCCAGCCGCCCATTTCAGCAAAGAGTCCTTCTAATTCACCCGCCCGAACACCATCTTCGTCAGTGAAGTCTTCTTTCATATAAATGGCATCTTTTTCTTTCATGATGGCATATAATTCTTTGTGGCCCATCATCACGGTTTCAATGACGTTGTAATCTTCAAAGCCATAGTGATTTTGGCTTAAGACAGCGAGGCGTTCATTAGGATCCATGGTAACCGAACCAGTTGTAGGGGTAATTTCACCAGATAAAATCTTAAGGAATGTCGATTTTCCGGCCCCGTTGGCTCCAATAACTCCATAGCAGTTACCTGGGGTAAAAGTAATATTGACATCATCAAATAATTTACGGTCGGTAAAGAGTAAGCTGACGTTAGAAACGTTAATCATGTTTTGTCCTCCTTAGGTGACTAATTGGTGCCAATATGAAGCTAGCACACACGATATAATAATAGCATACTTCGCGTATAAATGGGGCTAATTACGTCGATTTGTTTCTTCAAATGACCATAATAATTTGTAACTAAACTTACTTATCTCAGTCACTGAATATTCACATTTTGACTGTATAATATTTATGAAAGGGAGGGAGTCTAAATGATCATGAAAAAACAGATTCTTGCTTCAGTTGGCGTAGTAACTTTATTGGCCACCCCAATAGGAAACCTGCCAAGCTTTGTCGATTATATCCAACCTATGCCATTGGTATTTGCCCAAGGCTTAACCCCAGAACAAAGTACAGAACTTGAGACCATCAAAAATAATTTAGCGGCTGTTCAGCCGATTAACTTGGAGCAATTAAGTAAAGTTGATGATCAAAAATTATGGGACTTATATCAAAAAGTCAACCAAACTCAGAGCGGAGAGGAGATGTTGAAGGTCCTTTATGACCAAGTGGCTACTCAACATCCTGAACTTGAATTATTAACGGGCCAAGATTACACGGATTATCAAGCAGCTGCTCGTGAAATCGAAGCCCATTCTCAGTATAGTTACTCAGATTTAAACACAGCTTTACCTAAAGACATTTTAGCTTGGTATAAGGAAGCTCAGAGCCAAGCTGGCGAAGATGTGCAAGCGGCTGTCGATCAAATCGTGCCGCAAATTGATCAAGCTCGCCAAGCCTATATGGAACGTAAAGCGCAACGCGAGGCTCAAACGACCACAAGCCAGGAAAGCGAAACGACTAGTCAAGAAGTTGAAACCACAACTGAATCGATAACCGAACCGACGCCAGAAACCACAACTGAATCGTCCTCGCTAACGGAAGCAGAGTCAAGCTCTACTGAAACTGAGGAAGAAACAACAACCGAAACGACATCAAATGAAACCACAACAGAGGAAACCACAACTGCAGAGAATCAAGATTTGACTCAACTCAAAAAGAGTTTAGTTGACCATGCCAAGCTTCAGCCTGAACAATTGAAGGCATTAGGTGACGATGTCCTAAAGCCCTATGTAGCAACAGCCAGTGCCAGTGATTTTGATTCGGCTTCAGCTCAAGTCATTGCATCGGCTTTAATTCAAGCTTATCCAGATCAATTTAGTCAGGAACAAATTAAAGCTGAATTTGACCGAATTAGTCAGACCTTAGTTAAGGATACCCCGCTAAAAGCTGAAGAATTGTCTAAGATGGATATGGGCACCGTTCTCACTACAGCGAGCTTGGTCAATCAAGAAGGGGGCGACCCAACTACTGTCTATAATAAGTTAATGGAAGTCTATCCAGAGATCCAAGCACATGCCGCTCAAAGTCTGCGTCAACAATTGGTCAAAGCTCACTATTTTAGTCAAGAAGATCTCGATTCAATTAATAACAGTGATTTAGTTTGGGCAGCCTATCCCTTGATGCAAGCTGACCAAACAGAACCTAAGCTTGCTGATTTAGCCAATCAGCTCAGTCAACAGTTTGGTCTAGCCTTGCAAACGACGACTCAAGAAACAACAACTCAAGAACAGACAACGATTCAAGAGAAGAAAGCTCAAGATGCTATCGAACCATTTAAAGCCGCTTTGGTTGATCATGCGGGCATCCAAGCTGAGCAACTTGAACGAATTGGCAATCGGAATCTTGAAGAAGTCTTGAAAGTTAGTCAGCTTCAGCTTAAGCAGTTAAATTCACAAGACTTGGATAAGTTAGCTTTGAAATTAATTAGTGTTTATCCAGATATGTTTAACGCTAATCAAGTCAAGCAAGCAGCGGATCGCTATCGTCATGAATTAGTGGAGACGACGCCAATGACCCAAGCGATCCTTGACCACTATGATGATCAAACGATTTTGAAATGGCAACGTCAAGCCAGTCAGCAGAAAACAGTCGATCCATACTTCAGTTTCCGTCAATCAATTAGTCAAGATTTAGATTTATATCGAGATTTGTTGAATCAAGCTAAGGATCGGTTGGCAAAGCAAACCGGAATTAAGCGAGAAAAATTAGACCAAATTCCTAGCCAAGCTCTCTTGATTGCTATCCACGAGAATGGTGGAATGAAGGGCAATTATTCAGCGGTCTTATCGCAACTTCAAAAAGATTATCCACAAGTGTTTGCTGAGGCCAAAAAACCAATCCAAACGAGTCAAACAACCACCGAAAATCAATCCAAGCAGGATCCTAAGAAGATTGTCAAGAAAACGGTTGGTGTGGAGGCTCATCAGAAGAAGGAAAATAAAGGTTTCTTACCAGCTACTGGTGAAACGCCTTATTTCAATCATGTTCTCTGGCTTGCCTCTTCGATTTTAGCCCTAGCTGTTTATTGCTTACGTCAGGCAAAGAAATAAAGTAAGGAATGGCAACATATACTTAATAAAAAGGCACCCCATCGCTTCCTGAATTAGGAGCGATGGGGTGCTTATTTTATCTGGTTGCTTTATTTATTAAAACGGCGAAGTATGCGCTCGAACCATGGGCGGCGCGCTTTGCGCTCGATGATGGCGGTTTGCTCTTTGATAATCGTTTCTGTTGCTTGTTGCATCAATTTAGCTTGCGAATTAACTTTCTCGTTGCTACGGTCTGGGCGAGTATATTGACCATCAGCTTGTAGGATACGAGCTTTAAGCGTGTCTCGCAATTGAAGTTCTAAGACTTGATAAATTTCTTGTTTAATATCAGCATCTAGGATTGGGAATTCAATTTCAACACGACGAATCATATTACGGGTCATCATGTCTGCTGAAGACAAGAAGAGATGACTGTTGCCGTTACGTTTGAAGTAGTAAATCCGAGAATGTTCAAGATACCGGCCGACAATTGAACGGACGTGAATATTTTCAGAAACACCAGGGATTCCAGGTTTAAGGCAACAGATGCCGCGGACGATTAAATCAATTTTTACGCCTGCTTGACTCGCTTCATACAATTTAAGAATTAATGGTTTATCGGTGAGCGAGTTCATTTTAGCAATAATCTGTCCATTGCCATTTTCTTTGTGTAAGCGAATCTCTTCATCGATATAATCAAGTAAGGAATCGCGAATATCGAATGGTGAAACATGAAGGTAGACATAGTGTGGTCGTTCTGTATAGCCGCTTAAGTGGTTAAAGAATTTAGAAGCGTCTTCAGTTAAGCCAGGATGAACGGTTAAAATCCCCATGTCGGTGTAAATTTTGGCTGTTTTATCGTTGTAATTCCCGGTACCTAAGTGAAGATAACGTTGAATTTTGTTGCCTTCTTTACGGACGATTAAGGTAATTTTACTGTGAGTTTTGAGTTCTCTGACTCCATATAAGACATGGCAGCCAGCTTCTTCAAGTTCACGAGCCCAATAAACATTATTTTCTTCGTCAAACCGTGCTTTCAATTCAACCAACACAGTGACTTCTTTACCTTTTTCAGCGGCACGTTTTAGGGCAGCTACAATTGGTGAATGTTTTGATACCCGATAAAGCGTTTGTTTAATAGCTATGGTTTGTTCATCATCAGCCGCCGTTTCAATTAAAGAAACAACCGGTTGGAAAGAGTCATAAGGATGGTTGAGGAAAATATCTTTTTCCTTCATGGCCGTGAAGAGCTTTTCACCAAGATGCTCTTGGTTTAGAGCAGGTGTGAACGGTTTAAAGAGTTCTTTGGGGTGGAATTGGGCAATTTGCTCACATAGACCAAATAAGAAAGTTAAATCAAGCGGACCATTAAAGGTGTAGACATCCTGAACTTCAAGTTCAAGAGCTTTAGTTAGGAATTCACAATGTTCAGAGCTGAAATCAGGCAACATAGAACTGTCGATTTCAAGGCGGATCGCCATCCCATTTTTGCGTTTCTTGATGTAGTCTTCAATTAACTCTAGTAAGTCAGAAGCGCCTTCTTCAGTCACGTCGAAATCGGCACTCCGAGTAATGCGGAATGGATAAGCGTAATCCACTTGATAGCCACTATAAAGGCGACCGATAAAGTGAGTAATTAAATCCTCTGTTAAAACAACAGTATTTTTTGAGCCCAAAGAAATAATGAAGAAGCGATCAACTAAAGCTGGGATTGGCACAATAGAGATTGGATGCGGATCAATATTTTTTTGCTTTTTCTTCTTTTTGCCAGATTCTTCGCTAGATTCGTCGACAATAGCAGATAACTGCACGAAAATATTGATGACTTTATTGTTTAAATGAGGAAATGGTCGATAGGCATCGACCCCAATTGGTGAAAGGGTTGGGGCGATTAACTGACTGAAATAATCTTCGGCAAAGAGAAGTTCATCGGCTGATAATTCGCTCACTTTCTTAATTGTGTAATCAAGATTAGGGAGGGCATCCTTTAATTCGGTAAAGCGATCATATTGGAGGCGAATATTCTCATGATTTTTTTGCGAAATCTGATCGAGGAGTTCGCTCGGCGTCAAACGTGTTTTATTTTCTGAAATTTCAATATTAGCTAAGGCCTGATCAGTGATGCCGGCTACGCGAACCATGTAGAATTCATCGAGGTTGGAGCTAGCGATGGCTAGAAATTTTAATTGTTCAAGGAGAGGGTTTTCCGCATCATAAGCTTCTTCGATAACCCGTTTGTTAAAATCAAGCCAACTTAATTCGCGATTAAAGAAGAATTCTGGTCGATCCAATTCACCTAAAGTTTCAAGGTCTGTATCATTTTGCACAGGAGGATTTTGTGGAAATAGTGGATCGAATGAGCTGGTATTTGGCATAAAAATGGTTACTCCTTTCAAGAATAAAAAACTAAATTAAAAAATAGCTTAGTGCGATATCACTACTATTGAGAGCCCGTTCTAAATGTTTAATGTGACGATTGATGCGATACTCCTCAGCGACAATTGGATGATGGTGGTAAATCTGCAATTCTAAATGTTTATTCTTGTTACGAACAAGCTGGATTTTCGAAATTGGACCCGTTTGGGAATCATTGAGTGCTTGAGCAAATTTAATCAAGCCACCTAAACGTTGAAGTTGCTCAAGTTCTTGGTCAGTAAACCAATGATCTAAGCCGCGCAAATAATGATTAAAGAGTGTTTTGTTACGATAACTTGCCAATAAAGCTAAACGAATGCGTCCTTTATGGGTAAAGCCGAGTAAGTTCATGTTTGATAGAAGATAGAAGGTATGTTGTGAGTCGGCTTCAGGGCTAATAAAATCACCAAACAAATACAGATAAGCAGCATATTCGAGTTCTTCTTGCTGACAATAAGTATAATCGAAGCAACCTAATTGACTGGCTTGATGGTAAAGGTCAATGGTATATTTAGCACGAATTTCGCTTGATAAAGCGATTTGATTAGGAAAGTCATAAAGGATTTTCTGAATCGTTCGCGCTTTAATTAAATGAATATCGATGGGAGAATTATAGGATTGGTTTATGTATTTCGCGATGATACCTTCACGCAAACCTTGACTTGAAAAGGCAAAGGAAGGCGCTTTGCTGAAATCCATCAATTCAATAAAGACAATATTGGCAGGAATAATAATATCTCGGCGGTCCGTACTCAAGCCGTCTATATTATCTAATTGACTAAAAGGCGTTTGGGCAAATAATTTGAGGGTAGTTTGCAGATCATCAAATTTCATTTGATAACCGTGAACACCAGCCAAGGGATAATCGGTTAAGAATTGATGGACGAGAGCAATGTTTCGAGCCGATCCGCCAACCGCAATGATGGGTAATTTGGCCTTTTTAAGCCAATCCAAGCTCTTAAGTTGTTTGTTAACGTAGCGGCGTAAAGCGGCCATAGCATCCGAATCATTGTGGTTGAGACCATTAAAAAATTGTTTTTGTAGGGATACAGCCCCGAAAGGAAAACTATGGTAAGCTTTCATCTGATGCTGCTCGATTAAAGTGATTTCGCAAGACCCGCCACCTAAATCAATGGTAATAGCATCCTCAATAGGTAGAGAATGTAAAATGGCGTATTGACCAAAGGATGCTTCTTCTTCTTCAGACACAATTTCAATGGTTAGTCCAGTTTGCGCTTTGACCTGAGCCAGAATATCCTCTTGATTGGCTGACTGGCGAACAGCCGCGGTTGCCATCACTTTTAGGGTTTGTGCTTGAGCCGCTTGCCAGACATATTTGAAACTTTGTAAGGTCTCAACGAGCTTGTCGATGCCAGCTTGGCTCATTACCGTTTGTCCGCCTATTTGTTCCAAGTTTTGGGATAAACGAGCGGGTGTTTTTATATTTTGAAGTTCGATATAGTTGTAGTAATGATCGATTCCGTAGATGACTAAACGAATGGTGTTGGAACCGATGTCGATGATCCCGACTTTTTCTTTATACATGAGCAGTCCTTTCCAAGGCAGAATATGATTAGAGGTAGCGTTTGATGGCTTCCACTAAATCATTTGAGTGGGAGACAATCTCTCCGTTGAGTTTGATTAAGCCCACTGTGTAAAGGTTGATATATGAAAACTGAGATTCAGCGATGGTTTGAAGAGCTTTGAGCTTTTCAGGATGTTGTCCACCTTGTTGGCGCACATCAGTGTATAGGCCGATAACTGGAATTCCAGCTTGGTAGGCCACACCGATTTCTGAAGCAACCCCTGGGTCGATAACGAGACCGTCAAGGACCGCCACGACGATGTCACTGGCTAAGACTTCTTGCGTATCGTATTGGGCAATCATTTTAGAATCAGCGTAAGCATTTTTATCATTGATGTCAGCCGCTTCTTGTGGGAGGTAAATCTCTAATTCAGGAAGGGCTTGCCGAAGATTGGCAACCACTTGAGCGTTATATTGTTGTTCCATTTCAGAAAAAAGCGGGCTAGCAAAATATAATTTTGACATGGTCAACCTCCTAGTTAATCATTACGTTCATTATAACTAACCCTAGAAAGGGACTCAATAAGTAGAAGACAATTGTTGGAAATTCTTTTGGTCAGGATGGTCCTCTTAATGGCCGGGTGCTATAATGCGAATGAAAGGGTTAATAGCATGATTGCAACCTCGGGTTGCGTAGTTTTATAGTAAGCTTGATAGAAAGAATTGTTCCAAGATGACACACTGTAATCAAAAGTAAATCATTCACTAGGAGAAATTTAAGATGATTTTAGCAGATAAAATTATTTATTTACGCAAACAGATGCAATTGACTCAAGAACAACTGGCGGAGCAATTAGATGTGAGTCGTCAATCGATTTCGAAGTGGGAAGGGTCGTTGGCTACTCCTGATTTGAATAAAATTATGGCGATGAGTCGAATTTTTGGAGTAAGCACGGATTTTTTAGTTAATGATCAAATGACCTTGGATGACTTGAATCAAGAATCAAAGGTCATGAGTGAGCTGCCCGTGATCGATTTGGAGCAAGCAAATGAATACCTTGAAAATTTACCGAAATATGCTAAAAAAGTCAGTCATTCGGTAATTTTATTCATTGTAGCCATCATTCCTATAGCCTTAGCGGATTTGCCTCAAATAATGCCTGAAACCAAACCGGATATTAAAATAGCTGGGGCAGTCAGTCTAGCCTTTCTTATGGTAGCTGTGGGTGTCGGCCAGTTAATCTTAGCTCATCATTCAATGCGGTCTTATCGGCAAATTGGCCAAGGCGAAGTTGACTTAGCCTATGGTGTTGATTCTTATGTCAGAGATAGAATAGAAAAGGGACAAGATCAGCATGTGAAGCGTTTAGTGATGGGAGTCGGGACGTGTATAGCCTCTTTTGCGGCTTTGATTTTCTTAGCTAGCTATTTTGAGGGTCAAGATTTGGATGGCATAGTCGTTATGATTTGGTTGTTGATTGTTGCTCTGGGAGTATATATCTTGGTTAGAGAAGGAATCATTTGGTCAGGTTACCACAAATTGATGGATCCTCAAGCTCAAAGAAGAAAGCGCAGCGAGGAAGCTCGTAATGATGCATTCGCGACTATTTATTGGTCAATAGTGACAGCGGGATTCTTAGGGTATAGTTTCCTGACTAAAGACTGGGGCCGGTCTTGGGTGGTTTGGCCGATTGCTGGAATCTTATATGCTGCCTTTGAAGCTATCGTATCTTTAAAAAGGTAATAAATAAATTGAACATTTCCGACCAATGGATACAAACATTAAAAAGGCGATAAGAGAAGAAGAGCTTCTTTTATCGCCTTTGTGATTTATGATGGTATCTTATTTGTTTTTAAGTCGTAAAGCATTCACTAGTACGGAAACAGAGGAGAGGCTCATAGCCAAAGCCGCCATCATCGGATCCAATAAAGGGCCGTTAAAGAGTAACTTAAAGAGGCCCATAGCAAAAGGAATGCCAATAACATTATAAGAAAAGGCCCAAAATAGATTCTGTTTGATGATGCGGAGAGTGTTGCGACTCATCTTAATCGCTGTCGTTACATCTTCTAGAGAGCTATTCAAAAGAATGATATCGGCTGACTCAATGGCGATATCGGTTCCCGCTCCGATGGCCATGCCGATGTTCGCTTGAGCTAGGGCAGGTGCATCATTGATGCCGTCACCCACCATGATGACTTGGTGTCCTCCTTCTTGTAAGTCTTTGACGACTTGAGCTTTTTCTTGAGGTAGGACTTGGCTATGAACGGTTTGGATGCCAACCTTTTTGCCTATGGCTTGAGCGGTTGCATGTCCGTCACCGGTTACCATATGAATGGCTAAGCCTGCTTTTTTTAAGTCTTGGATGGCTTGACGACTCGTTTCCTTTAGCGGGTCAGCAATGGCGACCATGCCCATGACCTCTTGATCTTGAGCGAGGTAGATGACAGTTTGTCCAGCAAGTTCCCATTGTTTTGCACGTTCTTGCCATTCTGGATGGGGGTGCTGGTCAAAAATGAAGGCCGCCTTGCCAACTTTTATTTTATGGCCACTAAAGTTAGCTTTAAGCCCCAAGCCAGGTAGATTTTCAAACTGATCAAGGATTAAAAGCTGGGACTGATAATGAGCTTGATAATGGTCAAGAATGGCTCGGCTTAAAGGGTGTTCGGATTTAGCCTCAATGGAAGCTAGTAACTGGAAGAAGTCATTAGGATTTGTTTTATTGGTTAGATAGGATTGGGTTACTTTAGGTTGACCTTGAGTAATAGTTCCCGTCTTATCAAGCAATAGAATGTCGGCTTCTTGAACGGCTTGGAGAATGGCTCCGTTTTTAACTAGAATACCCTGACGGGCTGCGGTGCCAGTACCGACCATAATTGCTGTCGGTGTCGCTAAACCCAAAGCGCAAGGACAGGCGATAATCAAGACAGCGATGAATATTTTTAAAGCGAAGGCCAAACTAGAACCTAGTAAAAAGTACCAAGTTAGACCGGATAGGAGGGCGATGATCATTACGCTAGGAACAAAGATGCCTGAGACTCGGTCGGCTAGTTGAGCAATGGGGGCTTTATTGCTTTGAGCTTCTTCTACTAAATGCACAATTTGAGCGAGAAAACTATCTTGGCCTACACGTGTAACTCGAATGCGTAAACTTCCATTTTGATTCAAACTTGCTCCCGTAACAGCATCTCCTACTCCTTTTGCGACGGGAAGACTTTCACCGGTTAACATGGATTCATCAACAAAGCTTTGACCATCAATAATGACACCGTCAGCAGGAATCGCTTCACCAGGATTGACTTGAATCAATTGATTGACTTGTAATTGTGCACTAGCAATCATTTGACTTTGACCATCTTCCTTAATTAGACGAGCTTCTTGGGGTGCAAGTTGAACTAATGCTTGGATGGCTTGGGATGTTTTGCCTTTAGCGAGATTTTCTAGATATTTACCTAAGGCCATCAGGGTTAGGATGACCGCAACAGACTCATAATAAAGATCTAAATGGCCCTCGTGGCTGGGGGTCCCTTGGCTTAGGAGAGAATAGGTGACCCATAGTCCTTGAATAAAAGCTGCACTAGTTCCCAAAGCTCCAAGTGATTCCATATTAGGATGGCCTTTGAACAAAAAGCTCCAGCCACGTTGATATAAGTGACGATTTAAGTACATGACTGGCAAAGTAAGTCCTAACTGAAGCAAAGCGTTGGTTAAGGGAGCGTGCGCTAGGGAAATTTCATGAGGAAGCTTGAGACCTACCATGGGTCCCATCGTTAAAATAAATAGAGGCAAAGTAAAGGCTGCCATCCAATAAAGCTGATGTTTTTGAGAGCGAAGTTGAGCCTGTTTGCTTTCTTGTTTGGCAACTTGCTCCGGTAGGGCTAGCCCACCATCAAGGTTTACTTGAACAGTATAGCCAAGTTCTTTGACAGTTTGACAGATTAAATCCTCGTCGATGGATCCATGCCAATCCACAGTTAATTCTTCTTTAGCTAAATTTACTTGAGCTTGTTTCACTTGGGGTAATTGATTCAACTTTTGTTCTATTTTGTTAGCACAAGAGGCGCAACCCATACCTGTTACTTGAAAGTGACTAGAACTTGGATTTTGACTGTCAGGTTCTAATTGGTAACCGATGGCCTTAACTGCATCTTGTATTTGTTGAAAGTTGGTTAAGTTGTGGTCGAAGCTTACTCGGGCTTGTTCAGTTGCGTAATTGACTTGCGCACTTTGAACGCCTGGCTGCTTCTGTAAGGTTTGTTCCACTTTGAGGGCACAAGAGGCGCAATGGAGGCCTTGAACAGTGTAGTGATGATTTTCCATAAGTATTTAACCCTCCTTGTTGGGATGCTGATGGCAGTGACATTGGCCAACTGGACATTGACAGGCGAGTCTTTCTGGTGCGTGATCAAGTTTTTGATTGAGTTGGTCAATTAATAAACGACAATCCGCTTGGCTCAGCTCTTGCTGCTCAATGATGGTATGTAATAGTTGGCCCCGCTGACGTTGACAGGTTTGGTTGAAAAGTAGCTGAACGTGACTAGCTAAGGCTTCTAACTCGCTAATGCTGGCTTGGTAGCTACTTGGCCGTTTATTTTCTTCTTTAATTAATAAACCTTTTTGAACTAAGCGATTAATGAGGGATTTAATCGTTCCTTCTTTCCAAGCTAAAATAGAAGTGAGTAAATCAATAATTTGGCGACTGCTAATTGAGTGATTAGCCCAAACGACACGCATGACTTCCCATTCAGCACTAGTGATATGTGGGTTGGTATTGGTCATTTTAAACCTCCTAGTTTACAAATGTAATCTTTGATTGAAGTTTACACCTGTAAACTAAAGATGTCAAGAGCTTTGTTTTTTCTGCTAATGATGGTGTATGTTACAATAGGAAGTAAGAAGAAAGAGGTGATGAGGATGTTAGTGAGACCTGAACGCTACAAGACCATGAGTGCGGTCTTTTTGATCATTGTTAAGGATGGAAAAGTCTTATTGCAGAAACGTAAAGATACAGGTTATTGTGATGGATGGTACGATTGTGGTGCGAGTGGTCATGTTGAGGCAGATGAATCTACCAAGCAAGCCGCTGTCAGAGAACTAGCTGAGGAATTACGGGTGGAAATTCCTATGGACCGGTTAGATTTAGCAACGACGATTCATATTCGTTCGAACGACAAAGTATATTATTATTTCTATTTTGCTCTTGAATTGGCAGGCGACGAGGAGTTTGATTTTGTCATTAATGAACCTGACAAAAATGATGAACTTATTTGGGTGGATCTAAATCACTTACCCGATCGCCTCATCGATTACAATCAGATTGCAATTCATAACTATCAAGAAGGTATTCCTTATAGTGAAATTGGTTGGAACTATTAAGGAAGGAGAGACACAAGATATTGTGTCTCTTTTTAGCGCCAGGCACAAAATAATGTATTAGTTGTGAAATTGGTCTAGGCTATTCACTTAAAACATGGTATCATTAAACAAGTTAGATTACGTAGGGAGGAATGAGTCTTGCTAGTTGTTTTCTTGTCTTTAACGGGTCAAACGCGAAAGTTTGTCGCTAAACTTGGTTGGCCAAGTTTTGAATTGACCTATGAAAATGCCTTTACGCAAGTAGACCAACCTTACATTATGATCATTCCGTCTTATGATCGTGAAGTTACTAGCCTATGTAATGATTTTATTGAAACAGGCCATAACCGTGCCTTTTGCAAGGGAGTTGCAGGTGGCGGGAATCGAAATTTTAATACCCTATTTGGTTTTTCAGCTAAAGATTTTAGCCGTGACTACCAAGTCCCATTGCTGCATTTGTTTGAATTCCAAGGATCCCATAATGATGTAACAAAATTGAAAGAGCAGGTGGAAAAAAATGGATAAACCAGTCCTATCAAGTAAACCAACTGAAATCACGTACTATAAACTGAATAATGAATTGAATCGTCCAGTTGATGGCAAAATTCCGCTTCATAAAGATCGTGAAGCTGTACGTGCGTATTTTCTGGAGCATGTCAATCCGAATACGGTCTTCTTTTATACATTAGATGAGAAGATTAAATATTTGATGGACCATGATTATATTGAACGAGAATTTATTGAAAAGTACGATCGTCAATTTGTTAAAGACTTAATTTCTTCGACCTACGATATGAAATTCCGTTTCAAATCCTTTATGTCAGCTTACAAGTTTTATACCCAATATGCCTTGAAGACCAATGATGGCCAACGTTATATTGAGCGTTATGAAGACCGAATTGCTTTTTGTGCTCTATTCTTAGCAGATGGCGATGAAGCCTTAGCAACTAAGCTCCGTGATGAGATGATTGCGCAACGCTATCAACCGGCGACACCTACTTTCCTCAATGCGGGCCGTAAACGTCGGGGTGAGTTAGTGTCTTGTTTCTTAATTCAAGTTACGGATGATATGAACTCGATCGGCCGTACTATCAACTCGGCCTTGCAGTTATCACGTATTGGTGGCGGTGTTGGAGTTAATTTATCGAATTTACGGGCTGCAGGTGACCCGATTAAGAAAATTGAGAATGCTTCCAGTGGCGTGGTTCCTGTTATGAAATTATTGGAAGATTCTTTCTCTTATTCGAATCAATTAGGCCAACGAAACGGGGCTGGGGCAGTATACTTAAATATTTTCCACCCAGATGTCGTTTCTTTCTTATCGACTAAGAAAGAAAATGCCGATGAGAAAATCCGGGTGAAGACGTTATCGTTAGGTTTAGTGGTGCCAGATAAGTTTTATGAATTAGCAGCTAAAGATGAGCCAATGTATCTCTTTAGTCCTTATGATGTTGAACGTATCTATGGCAAGCCATTCTCTTATATTGATATTACAGCTGAATACGACAATTTAGTTAATAACGAAGAAATTCGTAAATCTAAAGTATTTGCCCGTGATTTAGAGAATGAGATTTCAAAACTCCAACAAGAGTCAGGCTATCCGTATATTATTAACATTGATACGGCTAACCGTGCAAACCCAATTGAGGGAACAATTACCATGAGTAATCTATGTTCGGAGATTTTACAAATTCAACGGCCATCCGTGATTAACAACCGTCAAGAGTTTGAAGTTTTAGGAACGGATATTTCGTGTAATTTGGGCTCAACTAATATCGTTAATATGATTCAGTCGCCTGATTTTGCTTCCTCAGTAGAGACAGCGGTTCGGGCCTTAACCTATGTAACTGACCATTCAAATATTGAAGCTGTTCCGACCGTAAAACACGGTAATGATTTGGCTCACACGATTGGTTTAGGAGCCATGGGCTTGCATACCTTGTTTGCAATTAATCAAATGGAATACGGTTCTCCAGAATCACTTGAATTAACGGAAGCTTATTTCAATGCTTTAAATTATTATTCCTTGGTAGCTAGTAACAAAATCGCTAAAGAACGTCAACATACTTTCGAGAACTTTGAAGCGTCTAAATATGCGACAGGCGAGTATTTTGATACCTTTATTCAAGATCCTTTTACGATCTCAAGCCCTAAAGTAGCCGAAATCATGACCAAAGTTCCTATGCCAACGGCTGAAGATTGGCAAGCCTTGAAAGAAGCGGTTCAAGCCGATGGTCTATATCACCAAAACCGATTGGCCATTGCTCCGACAGGCTCAATTTCCTATGTAAATGAAACGTCAGCTAGCCTACATCCTATTACGCGCCTGATTGAAGAACGTCAAGAAAAGAAAACGGGTAAAACCTATTATCCTGCTCCGATGCTGTCAAACGATACCCTACCTTACTATAAATCAGCTTATGATATGGATATGCGTAAGGTTATTGATGTCTATGCAGCCGCGCAGAAGTATATTGACCAAGGTATGTCATTGACGCTCTTTATGCGCTCAGAGATACCAGAAGGCATGTATGAATGGAAACAAGGTCGGACCAATAAGATGACAACTCGCGATTTGAATATCCTCCGTCATTATGCTTGGAAAAAGGGGATTAAATCGATTTACTATGTCCGGACCTTTACAGAGAACAACGATGAAGTCGGCTCCAATGAATGTGAAAGCTGCTCAATTTAATCGTCCTAACTAGAAAGGAGTCAAAATAATGACACAACCCTATATCGCGATTAACTGGAATCAAATCGAGGATATGATTGACAAACTAACTTGGGAAAAGTTAACCGAGCAGTTCTGGTTAGATACGCGTATCCCTTTATCCAATGACTTAGATGATTGGCGCCTCTTATCGGCTGCTGAGAAAGATATGGTGGGTAAAGTCTTTGGTGGACTAACCCTCTTAGATACCCTTCAGTCTCAAGATGGGGTGGCCGTTCTTAAGGAATCCATTCGTACCCAACACGAAGAAGCCGTCCTCAATAATATTCAATTTATGGAATCGGTTCATGCGAAATCTTATTCGTCTATTTTCTCTACTTTGAATACTAAAGCTGAAATCGATGATATCTTTACTTGGACGAACTCCAATGAAACAATTCAATGGAAAGCGGATCGAATTAATGAGGTCTATCAAAATGGCAGCCCCCTACAAGTTAAGGCTGCTTCCGTTATGCTAGAATCCTTCTTGTTCTATACGGGTTTCTTTGCACCGCTTTATTATCTAGGAAATAACAAACTGTCCAATGTGGCTGAAATTATTAAGCTCATTATTCGTGACGAATCGGTTCACGGAACCTATATCGGCTACAAATTCCAATTAGGCTATAACCAATTAAGCCAAGCCGAGCAAGAAGATTTAAAACAGTGGGTTTACCAATTAGTCTTTGACCTCTATCAAAATGAAAGTAAATTCACCCAAGAAATCTATGACGAGATTGGCTGGACAGAGAAAGTAAAAGTCTTTATTCGTTATAATGCTAATAAAGCTTTGCAAAATCTAGGTTTTGATCCTTTGTTCCCGGATACCGCCGAAGATGTTGATCCAATCGTCATGAACGGTATTTCAACTGGAACGTCTAACCATGATTTCTTCTCTCAAGTGGGTAATGGTTATCTGTTGGGTTCAGTTGAAGCGATGACGGATGAAGATTATACAAAATGGGTTTAATCCTTAAATAAGTAATAGTGATTCTCTTGGTGAGAGTGATGGACGTGTCTGACGAAGCCATTACTCTCACCAAGAGTTTTTTGGTATTGAAGCCATCAAATTTATAAGAATCCGTAAACGGTTCTTAATAGGATGCCAATAAACAGCATGCTATACTGAAGCTAAGAAAAGGCATAGGAAAGGTGGAATCGAGGATGCGTCAAGCGAAGTTGGGAATGGTGTTAGTTTGCTTGTTACTGGCTGGGTGCCAAGAACCGGTGAATCAGATTCATGAAACAAGTCAAAGTTCAAGTTATTCGGCATCGGCGGATCGACAAGTTGTTACTGATTCTAAAGTCGGTGTGGCAAACAAAGAATCATCAGCAGCGAAAGAACAAGTGATGATTGAAACGGCTGACTTAAAATTTGAAACGGTTCATTATCAAGAAGATCGTCAAAATCTGCTTAAGTTGATCAAGGACAAACAATGGTTGATTCAGTACCAAAATGAAGGGCAAAATCCTGTTTATCAGAGTTATCAAATGAATGATTTGAGTTTAAATATGCTAAGTTTAACCATTCGTGTGCCTAAAGACCAGTTTCAACAAGCTATCGATCGCTTGAGTCAAGCCAAATTAGGTAAACGCATTTCCCTCAGTCAGGGAGCTCAAGATGTGACTAAACAAGCCAAAGATTTAGATATGCGATTAAGCTCACTCGATAGTCGAGTGAAACGATTAAATGAACTCTTAGACCAAGCTAAGAACATCACAGACATTATGGCTATTCAAGCTCAGCTAGATGAAGCTCTCTTACAGCGCGATCAAATACTCTCTGAGCAGGAAACATTGAATGATCAAGTGGATTTTGCGACCGTAAATCTTGAACTCAGAGAAGTTAGCACGCTCAGTGATGGGCAACCCCGGACACAAGGGTTTGGCGATCGCTTGAGTCAGGCTATTGGTCAATTGGGAAATCAATTTGTTTGGTTAGCTCAAAGTTTCATTCTGTTCGTTGTTTACGCGATTCCGTATTTGTTATTCCTTGTGATTCTTTTCTGGCTTGTCAAATTTATTTGGCGTTTTGTAGGTAAAAAGACTAACGTACGCTGGTTCAAAAAAAGAAAATCTACCGATAAAATTGATACAGATAATGCGGTTTGATAGACACAGCAATAGAGTGTATCGTTCCTTTTTTCATATAATAGTGGCTCGTTAAAATCAAATTTCCCTTTGAATTAATAAAACAGTTTGAAGTTTTTATCTAAAAGTGTACAATAAGGGTATGAAAATAATATGGAGGCGACCATTGAATGGATATGTTTGAGAAATTAGCCAGTAAAATTGAAGGTAAAGGTTTGCGGATTGTCTTTCCTGAAGCAACTGATAAACGTGTGTTAGGCGCAGCTGTTCGCTTGAAAACGGATGATCTAGTTGAACCCGTTCTACTAGGAAATATCGCTGAGATTGAAGAGGTAGCTTTGGCTAATCATTGGAACATTGAAAATATTGAGAAAATTGATCCAGCAACTTATCCAGATTTGGAAGCGATGAAAGAAGCCTTCTTAGATCGTCGTAAAGGTAAAGCGACTCGTGAAGACGCTGATCGATTAATGTTAGATGTAACCTATTTCGGTACCATGTTGGTCTACATGGACAAAGTAGATGGCTTGGTATCGGGTGCGGTTCATTCAACGGGCGATACGGTACGTCCAGCTTTACAAATCATTAAGACCAAACCAGGTGTGAGCTTAACGAGTGGCGCCTTCATTATGGTACCGCCAACCCGTGACGGTCAAAAGCTCCTCTTTTCTGATTGCGCCATTAACATTAAGCCAGAAGCTCAAGCCCTAGCTGAAATTGCTATCGAATCCGCTAAAACGGCCAAGATGTTTGATATTGATCCCCATGTAGCCTTATTGAGTTTTTCTACTAAGGGCTCAGGTAAATCTGAGGATGTCACTCGCGTAGCTGAAGCCACCAAGATTGCTAAAGAATTGGCCCCTGACTTATCGCTCGACGGCGAAATCCAATTTGATGCGGCGTATTCACCTGTTGTAGCCAAACAGAAAGCACCCGAATCAGAGGTTGCGGGTAAAGCGACAGTCTATGTATTCCCTGATCTCCAATCAGGCAATATTGGTTATAAAATTGCGCAACGCTTGGGATCATACGAAGCAGTAGGTCCCATTTTACAAGGTTTGAACAAACCTGTGTCTGATTTATCTCGAGGTTGTGTTGAAGAAGATGTGTATAAAGTAGCCATTATTACAGCTAACCAAGCTTTAACGGATTAAGAACAAACGCTAACTATATAATAAGATTGCTAGATAAAAACCGCCATCATACGCTAAGAACTTCTTGAGCGTATGATGGCGGTTTTGTTTGATTAGGTTCCTATTGTAATATTTTGTATCGACTCTTTAAGAGTAGGGGACCTAAGAAGGGACTCAAAATGAGAAAGAAACAGACATTTCCTAGGGCGTGGTAGCCGTCAAATAGAAGGCTTTGCAGATAATAAACCAGTGGGTTGGGAATTCGATATACGGCAATATCGCCTAAAGATTGAATGATTCCGTAGGGAAAGGCTAGCAAGCCGACCCAGATGGTATACATGAGATGATGGTCTTTTAGTTTAGTGGCCAACATGGTCCACCAAGCTAGCCAAACGATAGCTATAAAGCCAATGATTTGAAAGAAGGTCCAAGGTCCCATGCCTAGGAAAATATTGGATAGAAGAATCGAAGTGAGTGCTAGCAAGGAAGCTGACCATGGCCCATATATGAGGCCGACTAAAACTAAAATAGTCGTAACGGGTTTGAAGTTAGGTAAGAAAATTAACCATAAACGGCTAGAAAAGTTTAGTCCGGTTAAAAGGGCCAGGGTGGTTAAATAAAGCACCTTATTGTGGGCTGTAAATAAGAGATCGTCCGCCACTCCTATGTGGGGATAGGACAAATGCTTATTGGCTAGCTGATTCAGATTCTTGAGTTTCTCCATTATTGTTTTGACCGCTTTCTTCATTTTTTGTTGTGTCAGCTGATGATTCTTCAGCTGGGATAATTGGTGATGGTAATTCAGCTTCAGTACCATAGTACCAAGCAATCTTGTCACCTGCTTTTAATTTTTGTGAGACAACACCTTTTTCAGCGAATTGGTCATTTAAAAGATAGGACCAGTATATTCCGTTTGCAGGGTCGTTGGTGTGATCAAACATTTGATCAATGATTCCTTCAGCGTCATTAAATTGGAATTTGATTTCTGGATTGGATTCCATCGCTTCTTTGACAGATTTTCCTTCAGCATCTTCAACCGTAAATTCGCCGATAGATTCACCGTGTACGTAGAAATTAAAGACAACCTGACTGGCTTTCTTTTCTTCATCAGATTTAGGGGCTTCAGTGGTTGCTTGGCTGGTTTTTTCTTTAGCTACGGTAGTCTTCGCTTCTTGGTTTTGTTTTGGAGCTTCTTTCTCTTTAGGACTACAAGCGACTAAGAAAAGTGATAAGAGGCAAATGCATAAAAAATGGACACGTTTCATGATAAATTCCTCCGTTCGTTTGATATCTTAAACATAGCAATAAAGCGGTTTAAAGTCAAATACTAGCGCATTAGCAGAGGGTATACTATAATATTACACGTGTGGAAACAAAACAAATATTTATGAATCATCCGGCAAAGTGGGGGAAATAGCCAATGATCAATTTTCAAACAAATTCTGCCAGTCAGACTCAAGATATAGCCAAAGAGTTTGCTCAACATTTGGCAGGCGGAATGGTCTTAGTATTGGATGGGCCATTAGGGTCGGGAAAAACGACTTTCACCCAAGGATTGGGTCGAGCTTTGGGTGTTAGCCGTGCTATCAAGAGTCCAACTTTTACCATTGTTAAGGAGTATCCATTAGCGGACTATCCTTTTGATTTAATTCATATTGATGCTTATCGTTTAGAGACTGGAGGCGCGGATTCAATTGATTTAGCCTACTATCTTAGTCCTGAGCATCTAGTAGTTATCGAATGGGCTGAGTTTTTAGTAGATTATTTACCGGCAACCTATCTGAAGCTTTCCTTTCACTTGCAAACCAAGCTTAGTCAGCGTCAACTTGAACTTAGCATGGTAGGACCGGAAGATCCACGCTATCAAGCATTATTAGCGAGTCTTTAAGCAAGAAAGTAGGGGAAGAATTTTGAAAGAAAAACGTCAAGATCATCAAACGATACCGGATCAAAATGACTATATTGATTTAACTTTAAGGGTGCCAGATAAAGGCGATGCCAAAGCAATCATCGGTTTGTTAAAGGACGTCAGCCAAGAAACGCCTTATTTAACAATGACCCAAGAAGCCGCTGATATCTCTATTAGTCAACAAGCGCATTTGATTGAGTTATTTGAAGAGGTGCCAACCAATATTATTATCGTCGCGGAAGTAGACGATCAAATTATTGGTATGGCTAATGTCGCGACCTATGGATCCAGTAAACAAGACCATGTAGCTGAAACAGGCATTTGTTTGATTAAAGAATACTGGGGCTATGGTATTGGAACTCATTTAATGGAAGAAATCATCGCTTTTTCTAAGAAAGTCGGGTTAAAAGTCCTATCGTTAGAAGTAGTTTGTGAGAATCAAGCAGCCATTTCCTTGTACGAAAAATTTGGCTTTATCAAGTGTGGAACCTTGCATAAACGTTTGCGTGACGGCTATCATTATTATGATGTTTATGTCATGGAATTGATCTTAAGTTGAGACTATTGTCTTTAAAAATTATTAAAACTTAAGAAGGGTCTCTTTACTTTCCAATGGCCTTTGCATAAAATAGGTAAGTATGCGTGAGAGTAAAGAACAAGGAAAGGTAGAATTATGACTTATCTGAATTTAAAAAGCAGTTTGGCTCATATAGATATTAAATTAGATGAGCCATTATCCAACTATACCTATACGAAAACAGGGGGCAAAGCCGATGCTGTTGCATTCCCAACAAGCAAAGAACAAATTAAAGAATTAATTGATTATGTCAAAGAACATCACTTGCCTTTGACCATTTTGGGTAACGCCTCGAATTTGATTGTCCGAGATGGGGGCATTCGTGGCTTGGTCATTATTTTAACGGCGATGAACCACATTCAAGTGGACGGCCTAGAAATTAGCGCTCAAAGTGGTGCTGCCTTAATTGAAGTGAGTCGCCAAGCTTTAGCCGCTAGTTTATCAGGATTAGAGTTTGCCTGTGGCATTCCTGGTTCCATTGGTGGAGCCGTCTTTATGAATGCAGGGGCCTATGGAGGCGAAGTCTGTGATGTCATCACTGAAGTAGAATATATCACGCGCGAGGGTGAATTTAAGACCTTGATGAATGCGGATTGCCATTTTGCATATCGTCATAGTATCTTTCAAGAAACCAACGATATTGTTTTGAATGTCCGTTTCCGTTTGAATTCAGGCGACGTAAAGGCCATCCAAGCTCAAATGGATCATCTAACTGAGTTGCGTCAAGCTAAACAACCGCTCGAATATCCATCTTGTGGTAGTGTCTTCAAACGTCCGGAAGGGTATTTTACAGGTCAACTCATCCAGGAAGCGGGCTTGCAAGGTTATCGAGTGGGTGGAGCAGAAGTTTCGCGTAAACATGCTGGTTTTATTGTCAATGTTGATCACGCTACGGCGACGGATTATTTGCAAGTGATTGAACATATTCAAGCTACCATCTGGGAGTTAAACCAAGTTCGTCTTGAAACCGAAGTGAAGATTATAGGTGAGAATCTCGCTTGATGGGCGGTCTAGCCTAAGCATAATAGATATTTAACAAAAGACTGAATGATAAGTTCTTAGCGTTTGAAAAGAGCTTTGATTCAGTCTTTTTTTATTAGAAATCGCATTGTGAATCGTACTTACTTCTGCAATCAATGAGATGAAAAGAAGCTTGCTTTTGCCTATTGGGACGGCTAAAAGAGACTGTCATAATCTTTACAATACGATAACGAATATTCGATTGTATGTTTGATTTTTAACTGATATAATCGGGACTTGTAGGACGTTTTCTACATTCAAATCGGTTTAAAAGGAGCCAATAATTGTCAGATAAAATTTGTATAAAGGGGAAATGTTTAGATGGAAACAGCTAACTATAGTGTGGTATTAAAAGGGGTTACCAAATCCTATGACGACCATCAAGTATTAAAAACAATTGATATGGAACTTGAAAAAGGGAAATTTTATACTCTTTTAGGGCCTTCTGGATGTGGTAAGACCACGATATTACGAATTATTGCCGGCTTTACCTCTGCAACGAGCGGAGAGGTTTATTTAGATGGAAAAAACCTCAATGGAATTGCGGCTAACCAACGAAAAGTTAATACTGTTTTTCAAGACTATGCCTTATTTCCACATATGAATGTCTACGACAATATTGCTTTCGGCTTGTCTGTAAAAAATGTTGATAAAGCGACGATTAAAGAAAAAGTAACTGATGCCTTAAAGATGGTGCAATTATCCGGTTATGAAAACCGTGATATCGCCGAAATGTCAGGGGGTCAACGCCAGCGGGTGGCCATCGCACGCGCGATTGTTAATGAACCTGAAGTTTTATTATTGGATGAACCTTTATCGGCTCTAGACCTCAAATTACGAACAGATATGCAATATGAATTGCGTGAGTTACAACAACGATTAGGGATTACTTTCGTTTTCGTTACCCATGATCAAGAAGAAGCCTTGGCTATGTCGGATTGGATTTATGTTATGAATAACGGTGAAATTGTTCAATCCGGAACACCGGTCGATATTTATGATGAACCAATCAACCGTTATGTAGCTGACTTTATTGGTGAATCGAATATTGTTGATGCTAAGATGATTGCTGACTACCGGGTTGAATTTGTCGGTAAAGAATTTGATTGTGAGGATGCTGGGATTCCGGCAGGTGAAGCGGTTGAAGTGGTGATTCGTCCTGAGGATATTGATATCACGGCGCCAGAACAAGGTAAATTGGTGGCAACTGTGGATACCATGTTATTCCGGGGCGTATTTAATGAAGTGATTGCCTATGACCAAGCAGGTAATGAATGGATGATTCATACTACTGATAAGGTTCAGCCTGGGGCACAAGTGGGTCTATTCTTCAATCCGGAAGATATCCACGTAATGCGATTCAATGAATCTGAGGCTGAATTCGATGCTCGTCTAGAACAATATGAAGACTAGGAGGATCGGCGTTGAATCAGAAAAAAAATAACCTATATGCGATTCCCTATTATCTGTGGATTGTCTTGTTTGTTGTGACACCTTTGGCTTTAGTCCTTTATAAATCGTTTTTCGATATTCATGGACACTTTACTTTTGCCAACTATGTAACGTTCTTTAGTTCGCGTAATTATTTAGTCATGACAGCCTCATCTTTCTTTTATGCCTTTTTAATTACCCTGGTGACCTTTATGCTATCTTATCCGATGGCTTATGCACTAAGTAAAACTAAGCATAAACAGTTGTGGTTAATGCTTATTATTATGCCTACTTGGATTAACTTATTGCTCAAGGCTTATGCCTTTATTGGTTTGTTGAGCCATGGGGGGATGGTGAATAATTTTCTATCTTTCTTCGGCATTGCCCCTCAGCAATTATTATTTACTGATGCGGCCTTCTTAATTGTTGCTGGGTATATTGAATTACCTTTTATGATTATGCCAATCTTTAACTCGATTAACGAAATTCCGACTTCATTCTTAGAGGCGAGCTTGGATTTAGGAGCGTCTAAATGGGACACCTTACGCCGCGTCGTCTTTCCTTTATCTTTGCGCGGGGTTCGTTCAGGTGTTCAAGCGGTTTTCATTCCATCGCTTTCCCTTTTTATGTTGACACGTTTAATTGGAGGTAACCGAGTGATTACTTTGGGAACCGCCGTTGAGCAACATTTCCTCGTTACCCAAAACTGGGGGATGGGTTCAACCATTGGGGTTGTCTTGATGATCTTAATGGTTGTGGTTATGTTTATAACCCGTGATCGACAAGTGAAAGGGGGCGTGAGACATGACTAAGTTTAAATGGTCTCATCTTTACTTGGTGGTCATGTTCACCATTTTATACATGCCTATCTTCTATTTGATCTATTATTCATTCAATGCAGGTGGAAGCATGAACGGCTTTACCGGTTTTACCTGGGAACACTATCAAACTTTATTCGCTGATACCCGTTTGATGATTTTTATTGTTAATACCTTTATTGTAGCCTTACTATCTGGCTTAATCGCTACCGCTATTGGAACCTTTGGTGCGATTGCTATTTACTATATGCGCAAGCATAAGCAACAAACGGTATTATTAAATTTGAATAATATTTTAATGGTTACGCCCGATGTTATGATGGGTGCGAGCTTCTTAATTTTATTCTCCGTTTTGATTCCGATTAAGTTGGGCTTCTTCTCTGTCTTAATGGCTCATGTAGCCTTTAATATTCCGATTGTGGTCTTAATGGTTTTACCTCGACTGTATGAGATGAACGATACCATGATAACGGCAGCTCAAGACTTAGGTGCAAACCACCGTCAAATTATGAGTCGAGTAATTTTGCCAAGCATTGCGACCGGAATTTTCGCTGGTTTCTTTATGGCCTTTACCTATTCATTAGATGACTTTGCAGTTACCTTCTTTGTGACTGGGAATGGCTTTTCAACCCTTTCAGTTGAAATTTACTCGCGTGCTCGCCAAGGAATTGACCTTGAAATCAATGCTTTATCTACCCTGATGTTTGTCATGTCCTTTATTCTAGTAATGGGCTATTATAGCTTGCAATCTCGTGAGCGTAAACAAAAAGCCCTGCTAGCTAAGAACCAAAAGGGGGTGGCTTAAGATGAAAAAACTCATCCAATCGATGGTGTTAATTTTAGTAACAGTTGTGACCCTATTTGGTATTCGTTATCAACTTGAGCAATCCGAAGGCTCTGCTGGTAATAAAATTATTAATTTCTACAACTGGGGCGATTACATTGACCCAGAGTTGATTACGCAATTTGAAAAAGAAACGGGTTATAAGATTGTTTATGAAACCTTTGACTCTAATGAAGCGATGATTTCTAAGATTCAACAAGGTGGAACGGCTTATGATGTTGCTGTACCAAGTGATTATATGATTGAAGTCATGATTGAGAAGAATCTATTAATTCCTTTGGATTATCGTCAATTAGATCAAGCCAAAAATAATGACCCACGTTTTATGGACCTCGATTTCGATCCGAAAAACAAATATTCCTTACCTTACTTTTGGGGTACTTTAGGTGTTTTATATAATACTAAACAAGTTCCTGAAGGAGCTATCAAGACTTGGGATGATTTATGGAAACCGGAATTTAAGAATCAAATCTTGATGATTGATGGGGCCCGCGAAGTGATTGGGATAGGTTTGCAGTCAGAGGGTAAATCATTGAACGAGAAGTCAGATCAAGCCATTAAAGCTTCAGCCTTAAAAATGAAGAAGTTGATGCCAAATATTCGTGCGATTGTTGCCGATGAAATTAAGATGTATATGGCGCAAAATGAAGCAGCTGTTTCGGTCACCTATTCAGGAGAAGCAGCAACAGCTATGTCAGAGAATGAGGACTTAGCTTATGTGGTTCCAGAAGATGGATCCAACATCTGGTTTGATAATATTGTTATTCCTAAAACCTCGAAAAATGTCAAAGGGGCACATGCTTTGATTAACTTCTTGATGCGTCCGGATGTAGCTGCAAAAAATGCTGAATACATTGGCTATGCTACTCCGAATAAGGGGGCTTTCAAATTGATGGATCCTGAAATTACGAGTGATCCAGCCTTCTATCCAAATGACGAATTAGTTAGCAAACTTGAAATTTATAAAAACCTAGGTCAAGAGAAGCTCATCCAATATAATGATGCCTACCTAGAAGTTAAGATTGAACCGAAATAAGACTGAATGATCGGTTTTATTTTCTAGTAAAAATAGAAACACCAGTTCCCTTGTGTGGGAGTTGGTGTTTCTTTGCGTATAGGATGAAAGATTGAATTTGTCATTGTTTTTATACAAAAAACCAGTGAAATTAAATGTTATTTTTTTGTTTTTCAAATATAATGAAAATAACAAGAATATTAGCTCAAATAATTTTATATATTTTGCCATAACTAACCACCGGTTTCACAAATCATGATACACTGGCAATAACTTAGTCCGCCTACTTTAAGTATGATGGATGTAAATATACAGTGATATTTTGAAAATATTTATTTTAAAATTTGTTAGTTAACAGGGAGTGGACTATTTTTTGGCAAAAGAACAGAATACTAATTTAAGCCAGTCATACTCAATAGAGGATTTTGTGGCAGTTTGTGCAGCTTTAGCTGAAGAAGTACGAGTTAAGATGATTCTTTTATTGTTGGATCAAAAAATGTGTGTTAGTGAAATCAGCGAAAGTTTAAATATTTCGATTGCCAATGCATCGCATCATTTAATCATTCTAAAACGTGTGAAGATTTTAATGTCAAAAAAACAAGGAAAAGAAAATTATTATCAAATAGACCCAAATGGATATAGATGTGTAAAAAAAATGATACTTGAGACACTATTTTAGTAGTGTGTTAGTTTTTGGGAAGTTTTATTTCAAAAATGAAGACTCTCTGAAAATAAATTGAGGAGGGATCGAGATGTTAGCGTTTTTGGAAGACAAGGAACGAATTAAGTTAACGATTATTGTTGAGTTACTTCAGCAGAATCTTAATATTATTGACCTAGTAAAAAGATATCGCGTGTCCGAAGTTACGATTGATAAATATGTGGCGGAATTGAAACGAGAATTTCCCTATTTGTCAATTGTAAAGAAGAAACGCACCTTATATTTTGAAGAGGATTGTTTAATTAATGCGGCTTATTTTGAAGCCTATTTTATTAGTCGTTCGCACAATCTCAATTTGTTAAAAGCAATCTTCATACATGGTGGACATAATATAGCATATTGGCAAGAGCGTTTGTCCATTAGTCAGTCTACTTTTCGCCGTCATATCAGTCATCTTAACGAAATATTAACTGAAAATTTTTCTTTTAAAATAGATTTGAACCCAGTCATGATTCGAGGAAATGAAGCGGATGTTCGTTTCTTCTTTTATAAATTATTTAGATCTGACAAGCGTCTATTATTTGAAGAGATTTCACCTGATAAGATTGACGAGATAAGGAAGAACATTTCTTCCTTATCTGCTCAATATTCTCAGCATGCATATCTAATTGATCAAGAAAGTCTCCTTGGTTTAGCTTTAATCAATTGGTGTCGGATTCAACAATCTTGTCCATTGATTTCTGCTGAGCATAATTGCGAGGCAGCTGTGAATACTAGCGAGGAAGAACTGTTATCGGACTGTTTCTTCCCCTTTTTTCAAGATACGTGTTTATTATCGTTCGATCAAGCACTAGAAACAGCCCGAACTAACCGTGATGTGGCTCAGTTGATTGGAAAGTGTCAACAATTAATCCGTGATAGTCAATCTCAGTGGGGTTTATCTTTTTTTGATGAGGAAGCCTTAGTATTAGTTTTGATTAATATCTTGACCGGGATAAAATTTCGTTTAATATCTGCATGTCCACAAACAATTAAAAATAAGACGGTTCTCTATCAGAAATTATATCCTCAATTATTTACCTATTTTGATATGGGCATTCAAGATTTAATGGAGGAATTTTGCAGTCACTCCTCTACTTGCCTTAAGGATTATTTAGTCAGCTATTTATTTGCCTGCATCCGACCTGATTCGTTAAGCCGGGCAAAAACACGTAAAAATGTTCTTCTAGTGCTAGTTAAGGGTAAAGAATTCGCAGAAGAAATTACTCAACTTTTGCAAAATGATTTTCCTCAAGGTGTCTGCATTCATCGAGCTAGCGAAGAAATTAAACACTATCGAAATTTTAATCACTTACGCTATGATTTGGTAGTTAGTCAGTGTCCATTAACTAATATTCCACCTAGTAAATTGGTTTATATTGATTTGTTCCCTGGACAAAAAGAATTAATCTATCAGATTTTAAGGATTGGATGAGATAGCTATGGATAGGATATTTAGCAAACAAGAGAATAGTTATATTGGAATGGTTCAGCAATTACAAGTTCATGCTGAAGGAATACCTATCAGTCACTTAGCCAAGACTCTTAATATTGATGAAAAGAGCGCTTTGTATTATGCTGAAAAGTTTAGTCAAGATTATCAGGGAATTGCGATAGAGTATGGACCGTGGGATGCCGTCTTATATCGCCAACCGGTTGCAACTCTTAACCAAATATATGCCAGCATTTTACAAAATAATCTCTGTTTCAATCTTCTAAAAGTTTTATTTGAAGATGAGGAAATTAGTTCGATTAATCAGTTAGCCGATCAATTATATATTAATAAAAGTTATTGCTCGGATTTAATCACCAGAATAAATCAAGTTTTTGTGGATTATCAAGTGGATATTAAGATAGAAACTCAGCCACTACAATTGAGTGGCGATGAGGGAATCATTCGCTTGTTTTTTGCTGTTTTGTACTATAAAGCTCAGTATCTGACTTCAGAGGAGATCCTTGGCAAAAATGCGAATTTGATTCAGGGGATTTTTCAATCCTTGTCAGCTTCCCGTTATTACTTTCCTATTGAAGAGCAATATTATTTTTTAGCTCAATTTCATGTGAATCGACATCGTTATGAAACGGGACATCCTTTAAAGTTGCCGTCTATGCTCTCGCAAAGTGAATTGGTTACTCAGTTTAAGCAACTATATTATCAACGATTTCGCGAATCCTTGACATGGGAAGAAATATATAATTATTTTTTCCCATTCCTGATGAACGAACGAATTGCCATAAATAATGCTGATTTAGCCTATTTAGAGATGGAAACGCCGCGCTTAGCTCAAGCTAATTACAATCTATACCAAAGCTTAGTTGACTTATTTAAGCGATATGGATTAGCTCAGCCTTCTAAGCAAACTATCTTGTTAATTCACAACTATTTGATATGGGATCTTAAAATTAAGTTCACAGTTCCTTTTTTTCTTAATATTTATTCAGAGATGACCACCCTAGCTTTAGAACAATTCCCTGAATTTTATCATGATCTGTATCGAGAAATTGAGTGTTATGTTAATAGTTTGAAGATAAAACACTGCGATATAGCCTATATTACCAGCCAGATTATTTTGTTATGGGATGGGTTAATGCTAGTCTTGCTTGATATGGGGAAAAAGCCTCTGACCCTAGCCGTTTTTCAAACAAGTTCAATCATTAAAGTGCAAGCAACTGCCCATGTTTTGCAAACAGAACTGCCGAAACATGTTCGAGTAGAAATTGTGAATAATGAGCAAGAGATAGCTTCTTTGAAAGCAGACTTGGTACTCACGGATAATCTACAAGTCACCCAGTTGACTGATTCGTTTTATTATCTTGAGGGCTTACCGACTCTGAATGATCTTTTAGCCCTTAAAAAATTGATCTACCATTTACAAGCTTAAAAACAAAATTGTTTATCATGTTTGTTAATTAAGCATCCAGTTAATCGGTGTTTTACAAAAACTTTACAGAAATATAGGTAGTAAATTTATATTCACTTGATAAGCTATAATTGTAAAGTAGTAGTTCAATGATTGGGGTGACACGATGTTAATTGAACACAAACAGATAGATTTGAGACGCTCTGTTGACAAAGATGTCTACTTTGTCATCGAACATTTTGTTGTTCCTCAAGACCTAGAAGAGTTGACTTTAACGATCGAAGAACCAGACTTTCCTATTTCAGTTCTATTGCTCTATGATAGTCAACATATTCTGCGGGCAGAAGGACGCAATATTGAGCATTCTTTACAGATTAGAATCGCAGAAGCTGAACATCAAACGAGTTTAGGCGCTCGTTGGGGTCTGATTCCGGCAGGTGAATGGATAATGGCGATGGAAGTGCCAATTGAAGTTCAACCTGAGACATGGACTTGTAATTATACCATTGAAGGGAACCGGCTATATGCACGTTAATGAAGACAAAAAAAGCCCCATAGGGGCTTTTTTAATCTTTACTTGAAAAAATGAACCTTTCTTGATAAGGTAGGGAGGGTTTTATGCTCCAAGGAGCGATTCTAAGAAATAGGAAGTTGTCTAATGTTTAATAAAATAAAAGAAAGTAAGTTAATTCAAAATTCTTGGTTACAAAATAGATTAATTCAACAGATTATTACTTTTGGTTTTGTGGGTGGTATTTCTACTTTAATTGATTTTTTCGTTTATTATATCCTGAATAAACGTTTCGGTTGGCATTATCTTTTGGCAAATCCGATTGCATTTGTGGTAGCGACCGTGTTTAATTACTGGGCCAGTATGAAATTTATCTTCGATTCAAAATATGCTAAGGAAGAAAAACATAAAGAATTTATCCTCTTTATTTCTCTAAGTGTTATGGGGATGCTTTTAACGCAGTTGCTTCTATATATTAGTATTGATGGAATGAAACTCGATTCAATGATTGCAAAAATTTTAGTGTCCTGTATTGTCATGGTCTTTAATTTTGTGACCCGTAAAATTTTCCTTGAGGGTCGTCATTAAAAGAAATAGTTTAATCAATTTGATATCGTTCTAGTTTACTTGTCTATTTGAGGCAGATGAGTAAACTAGAACTTTTTTTGTACAAAGCTCATCCATCATTCTAAGCCTATTGTTCTGATATTATCCTTCCAGTTCAAAAGGTAAAAAGCTTTTAAGGTCATTAATCATGTGGGCGATATCTTCTTCAGGTTCAATAGCCCCTTTGCGAATCCAGAGAACGATAATGGCGCTGATATGACTCAGAATGAGCTCATGGCTGTAATCGTCCGGCATATTATGAACGCGAATTGACTTAATATGATGCGTCTGGCATTTTTGATGAATTAATTGCCCCAGTATAGCTTTAAAGTGTTCGACAAAGGCTTGATTTCGACCGCGATTAGTTAAGGCGTTGAAGAATTCGAAATCCGATTTAACATATTGTAAGGCTTGTAAAATAAGCGGATAGGGAAATAGGTCAAGATTCTTTTCTTCTTGGTTTGTGGAAGACTCCGCCAGGAGTATGGCTGTTAAATCATCAATCACTTCTTGTTCAAGTTGATCGATTAAATCGAGTTTATCTAGATAGTGGAGATAGAAGGTACCTCGATTGATACCGGCTCGACGAGTAATATCGCTAACAGTAATGGCTGATAAGCCTTTCTCAGTAATAAGTTCGGTTAAGACTTCTTTAATTTTTTGTTTAGTGAGGGTTTGGCGTTTCTGTTGCATAAAAACTCCTTTCTTAAATCAACACTCTGTTCATTTTTGCATATTGTTAGTTTCTTAGTCTCATTTTATAATAGCCAAGACATCAAATCAACACGATGTTCAAATAAGTGTTGAGGAAACGAAAGGAAGCGAGCTCAATGGCTTATATCGAAATGAAACATAGTTATAAACGTTACAAAACAGGTGAAACGGAAATTGTTGCTAATCGCGACGTAAATTTTGAGATAGAAAAGGGAGAACTTGTTATAATCCTAGGATCTTCCGGAGCCGGAAAATCAACGGTTTTGAATATTTTGGGTGGGATGGATACCAATGATGAAGGACAAGTCATAATTGATGGCAAGGATATCGCCAACTATAACTCACGGCAGTTAACCAACTATCGACGTGATGATGTAGGGTTTGTCTTTCAGTTTTATAATCTAGTTCCTAATTTAACCGCTAAAGAAAATGTCGAATTGGCATCTGAAATCGTCAAAGATGCGATGGATCCGGTTGAAGTCTTAGAACATGTTGGTTTAGCCAAACGTCTGAATAATTTTCCAGCTCAATTGTCTGGTGGTGAACAACAACGGGTAGCCATTGCGCGGGCAATTGCCAAAAATCCCAAGATTTTGTTGTGTGATGAACCGACGGGTGCTTTAGACTATAACACCGGTAAGCAAGTATTACAGCTCTTACAAGATATGTCCCGTCAACACGGAGCCACGGTAATCATCGTCACTCATAATGGAGCGATTGCCCCGATTGCCGACCGCGTCATCCATATGCATGACGCCCAAGTGAAAGAAATGACACTCAATCCTCAACCTCAGCGGATCGCTGATATCGAATGGTAGGAGGATAATCAATGAGAAAGAAAACATTATGGAAAGATATCCGAACTTCAATTGCTAAGTCAAAGGGACGTTTTGTCTCAATTATTTGTTTAATCATGCTAGGAACCTTTGCTTTAATTGGTTTAAAGGTCACAGGACCGGATATGCGGCAAACCGGACAGCATTATTTCGCCAAGCAAAATGCCGCTGATTTGACGGTTATGAGCGACTATGGTCTGAGTCAAGCCGATGTCGAACAAATTAAGAAGAGTCCCGGCTTGCGGCAAGTTGAATTTGGTTATCTTAAAGATTTAATTATTAAGCATTCAGCGACCAGTTTCCGTTTATTCTCGACGCCGAACCAACTTTCTCGTTTTGAAGTTAAAGATGGACGCTTGCCAAAAAATTTGCATGAGATAGCCGTAGATGCCAACTATAAAGATCAATACCCGATTGGGTCGTCCATTGATTTTTCTGAGAAAGCCGATATCAAAGGCAATTATTTACTAAAAGAACACCGATTTAAGGTAGTGGGTCATGTTTATTCGCCTGAAATTCTTAATAATATTAACTTAGGACCATCTAAGGCAGGCTCAGGGGAATTAAAAGGGTATGCTTTAGTGACACCGCAAACGTTTGCTTCAGACGTGTATATGCTAGCGCGACTAGCTTATAAAGATACTCAAAAGCTAGATCCTTATACCAGTCAGTATTCAACCAAAATTCGTCAGCACAAGCAGAAATTACAAGCTTTGTTAGCTTCAAGACCACAAGAACGGTTAGCTGAAGTAAAACGTCAAGCTCAAGAAGATATTGACCAGGGTCAAATCAAAATTAAAGAAGCTAAACAAAAAATAGCCGACAATGAAGCTAAGTTAAAAGACGCTCAAAAGAAATTGGCCGACGGTAAAATTCAGCTAGCGGATAAAGAAAAAGAATATCAAACCAAAATTCAACAAGCCCAAGATCAATTGGCGCAAGGAGCAGCCAAATTGGCAGCGGGCCAAACGAGTCTTGATCAAGCGGCTGCCCAATTAGCTGAGGGTAAGCAACGGCTCGATCAAGGGAAACTAACCATACAACAAAAAGGACAGTTATTGGATCAGGCCAATCAACAATTGGCGCAAGCTAAGCAAAGTCTAGTTTCAGCTAAAGAGCAATTAGATGCGGGAGGTCAAACTCTTCTTCAAGCTCAAAATCAACTAACCGCTGGCTACCAACAATTAGCGAGTGGTAAACAAGCTCTAATGCAAGCTAAAGACCAGTTAACTCAAAAAGAAGTCGGCCTTAAAGCCGGTAAGGATAAGTTGGCGCAAGCTAAAACGGCTTATCAAGCCTTGCAAAGTCAATTAGCTCCGTTAAACCAAAAACAAACCATTTTGACTGAACAAATGGCTGGTCTAAAGAATGAAATTACTCAGTTGTCAGCTGATAATGAGGGGCAAAAAGCCAATTTAGCGGCGGCTATTGCAGGAGCTCAAGCCCAAGTTAACCAATTAACTAATCAATTAGCTGATCCCAAGCTGACTCCCGAGCAACAAGCTGCTTTACAAAATCAGTTGTCAGCGGCTCAGGCTCAAGTAAGTCAAAGCCAAGCGAATTATAATCAATTCGTAGCTGGTTCGTATATTCAGGCACAACAAAACATTGCAGCTAAGCAAGCTAAGTTAACAGACCTACAAGGTCAATTAGCTCAAGTGCAAGAACAGGCAAATCCACTCCAAGATAAAAGCAACGTATTAGGCGGCCAAGTGGACATGCTTCAATCTCAAATTGACCAAGGAGAAAGTGCTCTTGATGCCGCTCGCCAACAGCTTGCTATTAAAGAAGCGGCGATTACCAAAGGGCAAGCAAGTCTCGACCAAAAAGCTCAAATCTTAGCCGGTCAAAAGACCATGTATGAAAGCAAAGTAAAACAATACAACGATGGACAAGCAGCCTATCAAACCAAATTGAACCAGTATCAAGCTGGATTAGATTTGTATCATCAAGGATTAGCAACTTTAGATCAAAAAAGTCAAGCTTACCAAGAAGGTTTAGCTAAATATCAAGCGGGCCAAGCCTTATTGGCCGATAAAGCTAATCAATTAAGCCAAGCCCAATCGCAATTTGCAAGTAAAAAAGCGGATGGCCAAAGTAAGTTAGATCAGGCCCGTCATGATTTAGTAAAAGGACAGTCGGACTATGAAGATAAATTGGCCGAATTCAAAGATAAGAAGGCGGATGCTTTAGCTAAAATCAAAGAAAAAGAAGCTGATTTGCAAGATGCTAAGGACAAACTTGAAACACTTACTTTACCGGAATATTTGGTTGATTCACGCCGCGAAATTCCTGGCGCTGAAGGCTATAAGATTTATACCTCTATCTCTGAAATTGTCGATTCCTTAGGCAATATCTTCCCGGTATTCCTTTATTTAGTAGCCGCTTTAGTTACTTCCAATACCATGACTCGCTTTGTCGATGAAGAACGGACGATTTCAGGAACCCTCAAGGCCTTAGGTTACTCGAATAGGGATGTGATGAAGAAGTTCGTTGTCTATGGCATGGCGGCCTCCTTAATCGGAGCTTTAATTGGGATCGTAATGGGTCACACGCTCTTACCGTGGATTGTCTACAATGCTTATCATAATGAATACACTCTACCAGCTATGGAGTGGCATCTTCATTGGGGATTATCCTTATTGGGTATTTTCTTGGCCTTGTTAGCCGCTGTTGTTCCGGCTATCTTGGTCGTTTCACGTGAATTAACCGATCGGCCAGCCAACTTATTGTTACCTAAAGCCCCCGTACAAGGATCGATGATTCTTTTAGAACGCATTCCTTTTATCTGGTCCCGCTTAAGCTTTACCCATAAGGTGACCGCCCGAAATATTTTCCGTTATAAGAAGCGGATGCTGATGACCATCTTTGGAGTGGCTGGGTCAGTGGCTTTACTCTTTGCTGGTTTAGGCGTGCAACATTCGATCTCGGGAATTAATGACCGTCAATTCGGCGACTTGATTCGTTATGATTTAATTATTGCCGCAAATGAACGTTTAACCACTCATGAACAAGATGAATTAAATCAAAAGCTAAAAGACTCACGGATTGCCCAACAAACGCCTGTTCATTTTGAAGAAGTGAAGAAAGTGGCTGGGGCTAAACAAGACCAACAAGAAATTAAGGTGATTGTACCAAGTCGTGCTAAGGGCTTTGAACAATATATTCAAACACTCGATCGACGCACGCAAAAACAACTATCCCTAAACAAAAATGGCGTGCTAGTATCGGAACGCTTAGCCAACCTGCTAAGAGTTAAGATTGGGGATTCCATTCAAGTTAAAGATGCCGATGGTAAAGCCCGTTCACTAAAGATTAGTGGGATCACTGAAATGTATCTAGGACACTTTATTTTGATGAATCCAGAGACTTATCAAGAAAGCTTCCACCAGACAGCCATTAATAACGGGCACCTCTTAATCTTAAAGCAAAATAATGTTAAGGCGGTCCGTCAATTAGCAACTGACTTTATGGAATTAGAAGCGGTTAAAGGGGTTGTGCAAAACATTACCCTGTCTAATCAAATTCAGACAATCGTTCATTCCTTAAACAAAATTATGCGCGTCTTGATAATTGTGGCGATTTTCTTAGCAATCGTTATTCTCTATAATTTGACCAATATTAATGTGTCTGAACGAATCCGTGAATTATCCACGATCAAAGTCTTAGGTTTCCATAATAAGGAAGTCACCTTGTACATTTATCGTGAAACTTTCGTCTTATCTTTATTAGGTGTTCTAGTCGGTTATGGCTTAGGTAATGGACTACACCGCTATATTATTGACAAGGTTGCACCAGACCACGTTATGTTTGACCCCATCGTGGGTATGAATGCCTACTTGATTCCAGCTGTCGTGACTATTCTAATAACCGTTATTCTTGGTTTCTTAGTTAATCGACGCTTACGTCATGTTAATATGCTCGAAGCCTTAAAGTCAGTTGAATAAAAGCAAAAACCACTCGTTCGAGTGGTTTTTTTATTGACAAGTTAGAGGGGATAGCTATAATGAAGGTGTGAATGAATATAAAATTTTATTCATTCATAGTCTTTTGCCGAAATGGAGGGTGTTTATTGATAAGTAAAGAAGAACTAATGCACGTAGCAAGACAAGTATTTTTTGACAAAGGATTTAAAGCAACCAATGTAGCAGAAATTGCCAAAGTGAGTGGTATGGCAGTAGGATCTTTCTATAAATACTATCCATCTAAAGAAGCCATCTTTCTCGAAATTTATATTAATGAAAATAGTCAATTGCGCCAACAAATTATCGATAATGTGGATTGGAATGCTCCGCTCGTGACATTAGCGCAACAGGTGTTAAAATTAAATAAGGAATTAATCAATCAAAATAAAATCATCCAAGAATGGAACCAACCCCAAGTAGGTCCATTGCTCCACCAATATTATCAATCGGAAGAAGGTAGACAAGACAATCATTACTATCACTATTTGCGCCAGGTTATTGTTGAGAATATTGGTCAACGGGGATATTCAGTGGAAGAAATTGATGAATTGTTGCATGTTTTTGAGCTTTTATCATGGGTGGATCTTAGAATGGAAGCTAGCGAGCTTTCAAAATATCAATCGACATTCTATCAACTGGCTATTAAGTATTTGATTGGTTTCGAAGCAGAACATCAGAAAGAATCTTAGGATTCTTTTCTTTTAAAAATAAATATGAATGAATATATAAAATTATTCATTCAGGAAAAGAGGAAATATGAAAATGTGGATGTATCTTATCGGTCTAATGATTGTCGCAACCGTTTTACTTATGTGTTTTTTGCCAAAGCCTAAGAATGTTAATGATGTGAGTAAGCTAGACCGCCATTTTACTAGTCAAGAGCAAATGTTGATTGAAGAAGTACAGCTAACACCTAAAGAGCTAGCTGAAAAGGATGGTCGTGAAGGACGGCCAGCTTATGTAGCGATTGATGGCGTGGTTTACGACGTTAGCTTGGTCTTTAAATTAGGTATGCACCATGGAGTCAAAGCCGGTCAAGATGTTACGGATAAGTTTGTTAAGTCTAATCATGGACGTGAGATTCTCCAAAAAATGAAAGTCGTGGCTAGTTTGAAATCAGAAAAATAGCTTAAGATAGCTAGTCTTTGACACCCAAAAGAGACAAGGTATATTTGTTATCGGTTAAAAAAGGGGCTATGATAAAGGAGTGTTATTTTTCTAATACTTATAGAGTAGGGGGAGCGAGCAATGATAGACGTCACGATAAAGAAATGGTTGAATGAGGATGGTACAGTCAAACAATTTCCAAGTAAGTTGAGTCAAAAATAAGATGTTTTAGAATATCTTCTCCAGTTTATTGAATGTAACCGAGAATACAGTGAGAAAGAGATCAATCAAATATTGCGAGCCTATTATCCTGATTTTGCCGAATTACGACGTTACATGGTTGATTTTAAGATGCTTAATCGCCAACTAGATGGTTCTTCTTATTGGCGTAATCCCGATTATTCTAATATGAACTAAATAATAAAGCACATGATTCGGATATCGACCTGAATCATGTGCCTTTTTTATTCTGCTTCGATTGTTTCGTCTTTCAAAGTGTTCTTTTTATCTAGAGCATTTAAAGCCCAAGCTTGGTTAATTACCATAAATTGACCTTGATGTTGGTCGACAATGGCTTTATTAAATTTACTATTAGCAAATTCTAAGAGTGAATCATGGAAGTCCACTAGTAATTGATCGTCTTCCGTGATATATAAAATTTTGGGTGTCTTGTCTTTTATATAGAAGAAACGGTTGTGAACCAACTTGCCTGGGAATTCTTGGGCAAAAAGACCGTCGGTCAATACTTTGACGATTTCAATCTCTTGGTCCGATAAGCCCCAATCGAAAAGAGTGACTTTTTCGATTAAGTCTGTCGAATGAAGGACCAAACGGAGCTGATAGTCATGGATATCTACGCCCTCTTGGCTGGCCATTTGGTCAAGGAGGGCTTCAATCTCTTCTTGTCTGGATTGATAATTTGGAATAAGGAAAATCATCAATTTTTTGTCAGGGTCATGATAAAGAAAGGTGGTCTCTAATTGCCGTTTGGCTCCGCAGACAGGGCATTCAAAATCAAATAATTTCCCAGCTAACAGGTCTTTTTTTAAGTTAGGATTTTCCCTCGTATTTAAGCGAGTGGTAATGGACCATTCTACTTCTTGATTACAGACAGGACAGGTTAGATTAACAGTTTGCTTCATAAGGACCTCCTAGATTGGCTAAACGCCTTAATGACCATAAGCCTACACCCTCATATGATAACAAATTTTAGTAATAAAATCGATAGAAACCGCTATCAGATACCGTCAAATATGTTATACTGAATTTTATAAAGGATAGAAGAGAGGTGAATCTATGCGAAAATTAGTCGTTTATACGAAAGAATTCGGTTCAACCGAGAAGTACGCCGAATTTATTGGGGGTAAATTGAACTGTCCAGTAAAGGATAGTCATCATGTGACCCTAGAAGATATTGAAAACAGTGATGCTATTATCTTAGGTTCATGTCTCTTGAGTGGGCATTTATTTGATACCGATTCCTACCAAGGTTGGATTGAACAGTTTCCTGATAAAGTTTGGGCACTTTATACGGTTGGTTTGTCTAATCCGCAATTAACGGATTTTAATTACATTTTAACCCAACACTTCGATGATGATACTTTAACGCGGTTAAAATGTTTCCACTTCCGTGGCATTATTAGTTATAAACGGTTAAATCTGATGGACCGTTTAATCAGTAAGTTGCATCAATTTAAAACGTCGTCGATTGACATGGTGCCACTTGATGACGAAGAATATCGCTTGTTGGAACGCTATGGGACGAGTTTTGATGAACAAGATGCAGAAGAGGTAAAAGATTTAATTGAATGGATTCAGGCTTCACCTGAAAACCTAGTTAAAGAGTAATCAAGGAGGAAATACATGGTAAACGTGAAAGAAACAGTCGGTCGTTTGGCAGCCGATTATGTGGAAGATGGCATGGTGGTTGGTTTAGGTACTGGTTCAACAGCTTATTGGTTTGTCGATGAAATTGGCAAACGCGTTCAATCTGGTCAGTTAGCGAACATTATTTGTGTACCTACTTCACGGCAAACTGCTCAACAAGCAGAACAATTGGGTATCCCATTAGTCACCTTAGATGAAGTGGCAGCCATTGATGTACTTGTTGATGGAGCAGATGAAACAACGACTGACTTTATGGGCATTAAAGGCGGCGGCGGTGCTCTATTACATGAGAAGATTGTCGCAGATAACGCTCGTAAAATTATCTGGATTGTCGGCGAGGATAAAGTGGTTGATACGTTGGGTAAATTCCCTCTACCAGTTGAAATTATCCAATTTGGTTCATGGAATCTCTTCCGTAAGTTTGAAGCCGCTGGATTGCGACCAAGTTTCCGTAAAAAAGGGCCAGATTCTTTGTTTATCACTGATTCAGGAAACTATATTATCGATTTACATTTGGAGGAAATTCCAGCTCCTCAACAAATTGCTCATGATTTGATTCACACTGTGGGTGTAGTGGAACATGGGCTTTTCCTAGGCTATGCCGATGTGGTTTTAGCAGGAAAAGAAGATGGCACAGTCGTTCGTTATGAACGGGAACAATAAGAAATAGAAAGTAGGTAGTTAGCGATGAGAATGACCGATTTAATTGCTAAGAAACAAGACGGACAAGCGCTGACTGAAGCCGAAATTCAATACTTGATTGAAGGTTATACAGAAGGGACCATTCCGGATTACCAGATGAGTGCCTTTGCTATGGCGGTTTATTTTAAGGGGATGACTCAAGAAGAAGCTGCCTATTTAACGATGGCTATGGTTAAGAGTGGCGATCAATTAGATTTATCAGCAATTGAAGGGGTAAAAGTTGATAAACATTCGACCGGTGGTGTGGGTGATACGACTACTTTGATCCTAGCACCTTTAGTTGCATCCTGTGGTGTTCCAGTCGCTAAGATGTCCGGTCGTGGTTTGGGGCATACGGGAGGAACCATTGATAAACTGGAATCGATTGAAGGTTTTTCCGTTGAATTAAGTCCAGAAGAATTTATTAATGATGTTAATAAGAATAAGATTGCTGTTGTTGGTCAGTCAGGAAATTTGACGCCAGCCGATAAAAAACTCTATGCCTTGCGGGATGTAACCGGGACAGTTGGGTCAATTCCTTTGATTGCTTCTTCTATTATGAGTAAGAAAATCGCAGCAGGAGCGGATGCCATTGTTCTGGACGTTAAAGTGGGACAAGGCGCCTTTATGAAAACCGTCGAACAAGCCCGTGAATTAGCACAGTTAATGGTTGGCATTGGTCATCAGGTTGGCCGTAAAACGTTAGCGGTCCTCTCTGACATGAGCCAGCCTTTGGGTTATGCAGTAGGCAATGCTTTAGAAGTTAAGGAAGCGATTGATACCATAAAAGGGCAAGGACCGGAAGATTTGACTCAATTGTGCCTAGTATTAGGTAGCCAAATGTTATTAGCAGCCGGACGAGTGACAGACTTAGAACAAGGTCAAGCTCTTTTGCAAGAGAAAATTCAAACTGGGCAAGCCTTTGAGTGTTTTAAAGAATTTATAGCCCATCAAGGGGGCGATGTGAAGGTGATTGAACAGCCAGAATTACTCCCTCAAGCACCTTACCAAATCGAAATGAAAGCTCAACGGTCTGGTTATATCAGCAATTGGGTTGCCGACCGCGTGGGACAAGCAGCTATGATGCTAGGGGCAGGTCGGGCTACCAAAGAGGATATCATTGATCCAGCGGTCGGCTTAGTCTTGCAAGCTAAAGTTGGGGATTATATTGAGCAAGGTCAAACGCTAGCTATTCTTCATGCTAGTCAGCCTCAAGTCGATGAAATTCTCGCATATTTACAGGACTCGGTGACCATTGCTGATCAAGCTAGTAAACCAAACTTAATCATTGATTTAATCTCTTAGTTTCCGTTAAATAATTTACGTCAATTTAAATAGCTGTAATAAAAACTTATCATCGCATCAAAGGCACGATGATAAGTTTTTTGTTTTTCTCTCTTAGTATTTTTTAACATTTTAGAAAATTTTCTCATCAAAATTTTCTTGATATGAAAGCGGTTGAGGAATATACTTATGAAAACGTGACAACGTTTTCAGAAATTGTAGGGAGGAAATTTTATGAAAAAACTTTTCGGACAAGCAGCCGCTTTAGCAGCCGCTGGTTTATTATTTGTACAACCTGCTTTTGCCTGCACAGGAGTATATGTGGGTAAAGATTTAACTGATGATGGCAGTGTGATTTTTGGTCGGACAGAAGACCTAGAAGAAAATCACAACAAAACCTTTATCGTGGTTGAAGCAAAGAAAAATGAAAAAGGAGCAAAATACGAAGATAAATCAAATGGCTTTACCTTCGAATTGCCAGCTGAAAGCTACAAATATACGGCTATTCCTGACGTAACGCCAGAAGATGGAGACTTCCATGAAGCAGGCTTCAACGAATTTGGTGTAGTAGCCGATATGACAGTTTCAGCAGGAGCTAGCGATGAAATTCAAAAAGTAGACCCATATGTAGAAGATGGATTAGCTGAATCACACTTAACGAATGTAGTATTACCTCATGTTAAGTCTGCACGTGAAGGAATCGAAATGATTGCTAAATTACTAGATGAAAAAGGGGCAGCTGAAGGTGACGTTCTTATCTTAGCTGACCAAAAAGAAACCTGGTATATGGAAATTCTTTCAGGCCACCAATATGCAGCAATGGTATTGCCAAGCGATAAATACGCTGTGTTCCCAAATGCATTCTGGATGGGTGCAATCGATCCTAACGACCAAAACATGATTGTGTCTAAAGACTTGGTGAAAGTAGCGGAAGAAGCTAAAACGATCGAAAAAGATGGGGATAAAATCTTAGTAGCTAAATCTTACAACCCTAAAGAAGCGAGCATGCGTAACTCTTCACGTATGTGGTCTGGTATCAAAGCTTTAGACCCAGATTCAACTGTAACTTTAGAAGATGAAAACTTCGATTTATTACAATCAACAGATAAGAAATTCTCTGTTGCTGATGTGATGGCGCTTCAACGCAATCGTTTCAATGGTGAATTCCCAACAAACGACCGCGTTAAAGAAGGAGAAAAAGAACCAGAAGGTAGTTTATATCCAATCGGAAATGTTAATACGATGGAAGCTCACATCTTCCAAGTTAAAGAAGGTATGCCAGCCGAAGTTCCTGGTGTTATGTGGTTAGCTATGGGTAGTCCGTTGAATTCACCTTACTTACCATACTATGGAAATATCACGGATACAGCTGCACCTTACAAAGTTCAAACTAAAGAATACGATCCAACTTCATTCTATTGGGTTGCAAGTCACTTGAAAGATATGGCCTTAACTGATGAAGCTAATTTACAAGACGTGACTCGTTCTAAAATCTTGGAATTAGAACAACGTCTAATTGCTGAACAACCAGCTAAAGATCAAGAGTTAATCGCTAAATTCGGTCAAGATCCTAAAGAAGCCGCTAAATGGGCAACTGAAACGTCAATGGCTACAGCAGACGAAGCCTTCAAGATGTTACAAGAACTTGAAAAACAATTAGCTCAACAAGTACCAGAAACAACTCAAGAAAGCACAACAGCTCAATAATTAAATATAAAAAGTAGCAGAAATGATTTTTCTGCTACTTTTTATTTTGCCCGTAAAGTTAACACAATGTGTTATAGTCAGGATGTAGAATGAATGACATGTTTAGCCTATGATAAAACAGAGGAGAAATAAGGGATGAAGTTAAGTTTTGGTGCAAATTTAGCCTTTTTAAGAAATCAGGCCCATCACTCACAAGAAGAATTAGCGGAGCACTTGCAGGTTTCTCGTCAAACAATTTCTAAGTGGGAGTTAGGTCAAACCCTACCGGATATTCGCTCATGCTTATTAATTGCAGAACTGTATCGCGTAAGCCTAGATGATTTGGTAAATTATAGGACTACGGATTCGCTGCTATCCCTTCCAAATGAGGGACAGCATTTCTTTGGATTAGAAACAGTGGATTCAAATGGTCAAATATGTCTACCAAAGGAAGCGTTAAATCTTTTACAACTTAACCCAGGAGAAAAATTAGCGGTTCTAATGGATGAAAATATTAAGCCATTAGGCGTTGCCTTAGTTCCAGAAAAAGCCCTTGATAATCTGGACAGTTAAAGGAGTCTTAATATGAAGAGGAAAATTGGTTGTTTACTAGTTATGGGTTTAATTGTCTGGCTCGGCGTATCTTATTATCAAGAGAATGCGACTTACATTCAAGAACCAGTAGAGAAGGTTCGGTCTTTGGGCTTTGTTGAAAAACAAGTAAGCTTACCAGATGGAAGTAAACTTAATTATTGCCAAGGACCTGATTCAGCTAAACCGACACTCTTACTTTTGCACGGACAAGGTATGAATTGGACTGATTATGCCAAAGTCATGCCGGATTTAAGTCAACACTATCAGATTATTGCTCTTGATTACTATGGACACGGAAAATCCTCCTGGAATCCAGATAAATATACAGCCAAGGCTATTAGCGCAGATTTAGTCTATTTTGTTAAACATTATCTTAAAAAGCCTGTCATTATAGCGGGCCATTCATCAGGAGGTTTAATTGCGGCCTATTTTGCAGCCAAAAATCCCGACTGGGTCAGCGGCTTAATCTTGGAAGATACGCCGTTTTTTTCGACCGAAGAAGGTAAGAAGGAGCACACCTTTGCCTATCAATATGATTTTAAGATGTACCATGACTTCCTAAACCAATCCCAAGAGAAAGATTACCTAGCTTATTCACTAAAGCGAAGTTATTTTAAAGACTGGTTTCCAGAATGGTTATGGCAGAAAATGGTTAAGGATGCTTTAGCATACAAAAAACAGCACCCACAAAGACCTATTCAATTAACTTATCTACCGCCTGCTATCAATCGTATGTTTGAAGCTGTATCCTACCCATTTGATTATGCATTTGGCGAGGCCTTTTATAATCAATCTTGGTTTGAGGATTATAATCAGCGTCAGATTTTATCTTCAATTAAAGCTAAGACGGTCTTTATCAAAGCTAAAAGTAAGTATGAAAAGGGTCTGCTTCTTGGGGCCTTATCTGATAAACAAGCTCAGGAAGTTATGGAATGCCTTCCGCAAGATGCTAGTCTTATCCAAGTAAACACTCAAGATCATGATATCCATTGGACTAAGCCAAACCAATATGTTCAAATTATCAAAGATTTTTACTCATCAAAGCTGAAGAATAACGAAAAAGCAACTAAAGTCATGAATGTATCATGATTTTAGTTGCTATAATTTTTTGTATCATCTCTATAATATAATGCTCGAGGAGGGCTAGCATTTATATCTGCTATCTCGTGACCGATTAGCTAAATGCTGAGGTTCAATTCCGCGAACTTGAGCCCATTGGAGTAGGTCTCCACTTAAGATTAGGTCTGTCTTCTTCCTTAAATCACTAATGTTCTGGCAGCCAAGCATGAGCATGACATGTTGAATGGCTGTTTGCCAATTGTGAACGAATTCGATGGTGGCATCGACGCCATCTTCTTTGACCATATGAAGGAATTTACCTGATAAGCCAACGCCACGAGCCCCTAAGCTGAGGGCTTTGACTACATCGAGATAAGTCCGAATGCCGCCTGAGGCTAAGATTTCGGTATTTTCGATAAACGTTTGAGCTTCTAATAAAGCTTCAGCTGTTGATTGGCCCCAATTGCCAAGTAGGTCAAAGGAAATCGTATCGCGTCGATCATTCTCAATTTGAATAAAGTTGGTACCACCTCGGCCACTGACATCAACAGTTTGGACGCCTAGGTCGACTAGATGTTGAATGGTCTCCTGAGACATGCCAAATCCTACTTCTTTAACTACCACCGGTATGCCTAAACCATTCACGATGGCTTCAATATTAGTCGACCAAGTGGTGAAGTCACGATCGCCTTCCGGCATAACGACTTCTTGAGGAACGTTTAAATGAATCTGTAAAGCATTGGCTTGTAGGATTTCAACCGCTCGTTTGGCATTTTCTAAGTTATGATGCGCCCCAAGATTAGCTAGGATAAAGCCATTGGGATTGGTCTGACGAATAATTTGGAAGGTATCCGCTAAATCAGGTTCGCTTAGGGCGGCCGATACCGAGCCAGAAGCCATGGTTAAGCCCGTCTCTTTAGCTACCTGCGCCAAGGCTTGGTTAAATTGTTTAGCGTAGCGGGATCCACCGGTCATGCCATTAATATAGAATGGCAGAGCATGATGGTGTCCCGCCCATTGCGTAGAAATATCAATTTGGTCATAGCGAATGGGTGCGAAAGAGTGGTGGACAAACCGGATTTGATCGAATGAGGAAGCTTTTACTTGTTCTTGTTGAGCAAGAGCCAAGCGGATATGATCATTTTTTCGTTGTTGAGCTATGCTTATGGGTGTTTCTTTAGGCAATCTAATCCCTACTTTCTAAACGGTTTAACAGAGAATCGGAATGGAGCCAGACCGACAGCTAAAGGCTGGATGCCTTCTTGTTGCCAAGTCTGATATAGGGCCTGACGAGCCTGATTTCGAGAACCGATGGCAATTCCGCAATCACCACCACCTGCACCAGAACTTTTAGCTTCAAATTGATAAGAATGAGCCACTTCGATCAGACGTTTGAGACTAGGAGTCTCAATGTTGAGTTGGAAGGAACGGTCTAATTTCACCAATAAGTGACGGTAATGACTCACCTCTTTTTGGAGGGTCAGTAAATCAGCTTGGCGAATCGCTTGGGCTAAGTTTTGCACGCAAATTTGAGCCTTGGTGAGAAAATCATGGTAAAGAGGGCTATCCTTTTGAATACTTCCCTTCAATTGGGTCACTAGTTGATCTGAGGAAGCCGGACTTTGCGTCCACCCAACATGCAGACTTAGTTTTTCTGGCCAAAATAAGGGTTCTAAATAGAAGTGTGGCCACTTTTCACCAAGAATTTGATCGATCCGAAAGTCTGGATCTTGCATCCGTTGATTTAACCATTGGCGGTCCAATGATCGATATAGACACATACCGCCGGTAATATTAGCTGCGACATCACCTAGACTGGATTTAGAGTCCGTTTTAGCCATGGCGATGGCCACTAATTTAAATTGAATCAAAGGGCATTCTATTTCCCAACCATAAAAATGACAGAGAGCTTGCATGGTAGCTACTGTCACGGCGCCGCTCGATCCCAGGCCATATTTTTGACCGGAATCGGCTTGCATTTGACTCGTAAAGCTTAGGTGATAGTCTTGAACTTGGCGTTTTTTGCTGACCAATAAAGCTTCAAAGGTCTCAATGGCGGCTAAGATATACTGCCAATCTTTACTGTCATTAGCTGAAACCAGATGAATGTGGCCGTCAGCGTCACGCTGATAAGTGACCTTTCCTAAGGAAGCCAGATCTGATTCAAAAGATCCTTGTTGGGGTTGATGAGATAAGCGAATCTGGCAAGTTAGGTAGCGGTCAATAGCCATGAGGATAGCGGGGTGACCGGGTTCGAGGACGGCATACTCCCCCGCCAAATATAATTTGCCGGGGACTTGTACTTGATAGGGTTGAAACATAGTATCGTAGTTGAGTTCAAATGCTTGAGTGCAATCGTAATGCATAATCCATAGCCTCCTTAATCAATAGCATAAGGAGCGGGGCCGGGTTTAGCGACAATTAAAGCCGATTCAGCAAAGTGTTGTTTGAACACCTTGAGAATCGAATCAAGCTGACTTTGACGACAGATGACTTTGACATTTGGTCCTGCATCCATAGTAAAGTAGGCCGAAAGACCTTGTTGACGCAGTTGGCGAACCAAATCCATAGCCAATAGGGAGCCAGGTTCAAAATATGTGAAGCTAGGATTAGCGGCTAACATGGAGGCGTGCATTTTCATTGCGTTATGTTCGGCGATTTGGCCGACAGTATCCAAATCATGCGCTTGAATAGCAGGGATAATAGCAGCTAAATCACGTTCGACTTCTTGGGGCCACAAGGCATGATAAGGCGAAGTTGCAATGGTGTGTTGCATGCCTTGGCGACTAGGAATCTTTTTGCTACCGGCATTAACTACCACGGCAAGCATAGCGATATCCCAGTCAGCCGGATTAATCATTTCTGCATAGGATGAGGCGCTATCGAAATCATGGCCCTTATGCCATAGGACAAATCCGCCGAATAGGGACCGACTAGCTGATCCAGAACCTTGACGGGCAAAGGTCGATAGGGTTTGATTGCTGAGGTTGAGTCCTAACGCTTGATTGCAAGCGCAGCTTAAAGCCGCATAGGCAGAAGCGGAAGAAGCCAAGCCGGCAGCCGTCGGCACATGATTCGTTGATTCAATCAAGACCCTGGTTTGAACACCGGCTTCTTGGCGGAACAAGTCAACGAATCGACTGACTGTTTCATGGGCAGAGTCTGATTGTAACTGGCCGTCTAAGATAAATTGATCTTGGGAAAGTTCTGGATCGAAGCTAACCTTGGTATCGGTATAGAAGGCGTCCAAAGTCAAGGATAGGCTCGAAGTCAGCGGCAAGAATAAACGGGCATCCCGTTTGCCCCAATATTTGATTAAAGCAATATTTGTATGGGCGCGATAATGGCCTTGTTGAACGTTAGTTGGCTTCATACTTTGCTCCTTTGCGTCTCAATCTCTAGAAGAGACGATAATTAATATAGACTGGTCGTCCAAGTTTGAGCGGCACCGGCTACTTTCATCGCTTCAGCCACTTCTTGTGCTTTTTGACTGGTAGCAGCTAGAGCGATCACACAGCCACCAAGTCCACCACCGGTTAGTTTGGCACCGAGAGCACCAGCTAACCAAGCGGCATTGACAATTCGATCGAGCCCTTGGTTGGATATACCCAATTGATTGAGATAGTAGTGGTTATAGGTCATAAGACGGCCTAACTCAAAGACGTCATGATCTTGAATAGCGTGATAGGCTTTTTGGACAAATCCGCCAATGGAATCCATGGCTTCTTTAACAAAGGCAGGTTTAGCTTGGCGTAATTTAGCGACTTGATGGACGGCTAGTTTAGTTTGGCCGGCCATACCGGAATCTGCTACAATTAAATAAGCATTGAGCTTCAAAGGGAAGGCATGCGGTTTCTTACTTTTGCGATAAATAATCGGTTGTGAGGTTGAAGTCATGAGGGTGTCTATGCCGGACGTGGACTCATGAGCAATCACTTCGGCTTGATTCACAATGAATTGTAATTGATAAGGCGAGATAGGTGTGTTGTAATAATCACAAATGGCCCGAACGAGGGCGACACACACAGCCGCCGAAGAGCCCATGCCTCTTTCTTGAGGAATGGTCGAATCGATGCGGATGTTTAAGCTCTCCTCAAGAGGAAAGCGAAAACTTTGCCGCGTTAACTCGACGGCTTTAACTAAATTAGCCAGATGACTAGGAGCCTCTTGCAAAGGTCCGTGGTAATACTGGCAATCTAGTAGCGATGGTGCTTGTAGTCGGCCACTAACTTGGGCTTGAGCGGAGACTTTATTGAACGGTAGTGCGATGGCGGGGAAGTCGTAGACTACGGCATGTTCTCCCATCAAGATGATTTTACTATGAGCTTGGCCGCGCCCCGTTTTATTAGCTTTAGTCATTTCGGCTTCAACAAAGGCATTTAATGACGAGTCCGCTTGCGGACGCATTGACTCATAGTTGGCAGACTCATGAGGGTATTCCTCATAAGGCTGATAATTGTTTGTGTCCTGGTTCACCAAGAGCACCCTCCTTGTATCAGTATAATAAGCTAAGGGCCATCCTTAGACGTTGAATAAGCGTGATAAGAAAAATTTAACAAAGCTATTGTATCAGAAAAAGTATGATACAATAGCGAAGATTCATCTAAATATCGTGTTTATTAGCCAATAAAGTATATCACGAAACTTTCTAATATGCTAAAATATAAGAAAAATGAACAATAAAATCATTTTTTGTTTGAATGTTAAGGAAAGCAGTATAGAGAGGAAGGTGCCAGTGGATTTCAAGATGTTTAATGAATATAGTCGTGAGGCTTGGCATCAATTCCAGAACCCATCCTTAGAGTTAGGGCCCATTGAAGGGCTAGCGCATATAGTTTCCCTCAATGACCGCCTTTCCCAAGAGGACATTGAAGAAGTGTATTTTCCCTTGTTAGATTACATTGATAGTGAATTAATCCAGCATCAAGCCCAGCTAGAAGCACGGGCCCGTTTCTTCAATAAAGAGCAAACTCCTTCAACGCCTTATATTATTGGCATATCCGGGAGTGTAGCGGTAGGGAAGTCAACCACTGCTCGGGTTTTGCATCAGCTATTGCGTCAACGCTATACGGAAAAGTGTGTTGAATTGATGACCACAGATGGCTTTTTATATCCCAATGCTGAATTGATTCGTCGCGGTATCATGAATCGCAAAGGCTTTCCTGAATCCTATGACATGAATCGGTTAATTGATTTTATGGTTAAGATTCGGACTCAAGAAGAAGCGGTAGAATACCCGGTTTATTCTCATGAAATCTACGATATCGTGCCTGACCAAATGGCGCGGATGGAGCATCCTGATATCTTGATTGTTGAAGGGATTAATGTTTTGCAGTTGCCTTCAAATCAAATGATTTTCATTTCTGATTTCTTTGACTTGAAAATTTATATTGATGCGGATCCGGCACACATTCAGAAGTGGTTTATGGAACGCTTTGATATGGTCATGGATGTGGCCCAACATGATCCGGATAATTATTATTATGAAATGAGCCATATTCCACGCAAAGAGGCGCATGCTTACGCTATGGAAGTCTGGCGCACCATCAATTTAGTTAATTTAATCCAGTACATTGCGCCAACACGGGGTCGAGCCAATATTGTAATTCATAAAGGGGCCGACCACCATGTTGACCGTATCTATGTGCGACAATATTAAAAAATGGAGGTAGATAGAGTGACCACATCACTAACAAATGTTGAAAAAATTATCGTTCTTGACTTTGGTAGTCAATATAATCAATTAATTACCCGCCGAATCCGCGAATTTGGTGTTTATAGCGTCCTGTTACCTAATGAGACGACTGCTCAAGAAATCTTAGATCAAGGTAATGTTAAAGGTATTATCTTCTCGGGAGGGCCTCATAGTGTTTACGGTGAGAATGCTTTTACGGTAGATCCTGCAATCTTTGAGTTAGGTTTACCAATTTTAGGTATTTGTTACGGGATGCAATTAACCACCCATATGTTGGGCGGTAAAGTTGAACCAGCAAATGAACGGGAATATGGTCGGTCTAGTATCCAAGTTCACAACATCGAAACGGGTTTATTCCAAGGGTTATCTAATGTAGAAGAAGTATGGATGAGCCACGGGGACAAGATTACCGCTATTCCTGAAGGTTTCCAAATTGTTGCAGCCAATGATAGCTGTCCAGTAGCTGCATTTGAAAATAGTCAACGTCGCATCTACGGAGTTCAATTCCACCCAGAAGTGCGCCACTCAGTTCATGGTAATCAAATCCTTCATAACTTTGCCTTTGATATCTGTGGTGTTCAAGGCGATTGGACCATGGATAACTTTATCGACTTAGAGATTGCTAAGATTCGAGAAAAAGTGGGCGACCGCAAGGTCCTTTTAGGTTTATCTGGTGGAGTCGATTCATCAGTCGTGGGTGTTCTTTTACAAAAAGCTATCGGTGATCAATTAACCTGTATCTTCGTCGATCACGGCCTTTTACGTAAGGGCGAAGGCGACCAAGTTATGGAAGCTCTTGGTGGTAAATTCGGCTTGAACATTATCCGGGTGGATGCTAAAGACCGCTTCTTATCAAAATTAGCCGGTGTATCTGATCCTGAACAGAAACGTAAAATTATCGGTAACGAATTCGTCTATGTCTTCGACGATGAAGCCTCTAAATTAAAAGGGGTTGACTTCCTTGCTCAAGGAACCTTGTACACCGATATTATCGAATCTGGTACTAAGACAGCTCAAACCATTAAGTCTCACCACAATGTTGGGGGGCTACCTGAAGATATGCAGTTTGAATTGATCGAACCATTAAATACTTTATTTAAAGATGAAGTTCGAGCTCTAGGAACGGCACTGGGTATGCCAGACTCAATCGTGTGGCGCCAACCTTTCCCAGGACCTGGTCTAGGTATTCGTGTCATCGGTGAAATCACTGAAGAAAAATTAGAAATTGTCCGTGAATCAGATGCCATCCTTCGTGAAGAAATCGCCAAGAATGGCTTAGAACGCGACGTATGGCAATACTTTACTGTCTTACCTGGTTTCCGCAGTGTCGGCGTCATGGGTGACGGTCGAACTTATGACTATACCATCGGTATCCGGGCAGTAACTTCAATCGACGGCATGACTTCTGACTTTGCCCGTATCCCATGGGAAGTCCTCCAAGTCATCTCAGCCCGCATCGTTAACGAAGTAGCCCACGTCAACCGCGTCGTTTACGACATCACTTCTAAACCACCAGCAACAATTGAGTGGGAGTAATTCCCAATTTCTAAGTGCCAAAGGCACGTGAGAGATTGTTGGAATTACTCCGTCACGGATGTCCCAAGAATGAGCCTCTTTGATGCGAAATGATTGGATGACGTCGGCTGACAGAATAATAAAGTGATAAGCCTATCTTTTTGGATAGGCTTATTTTATTGAAAGTGGGAGTCGTTAGTATTTCCTCGATAAGCAGGTCTCAAGAACAAGGAGCTTAAGTGACATAGTGATTGATCGACATTATGGCCAGAATAAAGCAAAATATTCCCTCGTTGAGAGGAAAAATTTTGTGTTGTAACGTAATTTGCAATATAAGAAATGAGGAAATCTTATAATAGGATGCTCTCTTTTTATGATAATCATTTGGGTTAATAAATGGGATTGAAATAAGACGAAAAAATTAGGTATCTAATGTTGAATAAATGACCATTATTTATGGAATAATACTAATAAGTGATTGGTAGAGAAATAAAAATAGGCAAAGATGAAATTGAAAACTGAAATACTTAAGGAGAAAAATATGGAAAGTAAATATTCGGTGAGCAATCATTTTGGAGTATATGGTGTTGCAGTGGTTAACGGGAAAATATTATGTATAAATAATAATGCCGGACCTTACAAAAATAGATATGATGTTCCTGGTGGAAGCCAAGAAAGTTGGGAAGGATTAACTGAAACGTTATCTAGAGAGTTCTTGGAGGAAACGGGATATACCATTAAGACGTATTCGAATCCGAGAGTTTATGATTCATTTGTTCGAGAAACGACAAGCTTTGACGTTGTTCATCATATTATGGTTTTTTATGACGTTGAGTTGGATAATAGTTTCGAAAAACAGGATTTACCTATAGATTTGTTGGATGGATTAAATGATTCTGATGGTATTGTGTGGGTAGATTTCGATAATATTAGTGAAGAAAATTCCTCACCGCTTCTTTTAAAATTAAAAAAAGAATATAAAGGACGGTTTGAACTCGATAAGTCTCAATTTCTTAATTGGAAAGTTATTGAAACAGATAGGGGGATACGTCATATTAAATAAAATAAATTTTGAAAATTTGTTTTTCACTTCTAGGTAAGTGGAATATATTAGATTATTTTTCACTTGTTCATACTATTAGTAATTACATTTTTCATTCTATTGCTGATTGTTAGGCTGATTTTTTGATGTGGTTGTGAAATTTACTAATGAAACTCTTTAGAGGAAAAGATTTTATATCTCCATAGGTGCATAGTCGATAGTTTTTTCATATTTTACAAATTTTAGGGTGATAAATAGGTAGATCAGCTGATAGGCTATCAAGCACATAAGTATCTGTTGACATAGTAATATAGAAGGACTACAATTCTGTTGCCGACAAAATGTCGGTAAGGGTAAAAGTACCTAAAAGGAGTAAAAAATATGGAAACATTTAGATTATCCGATGGAAGTCAAATATCATATAAGATTAAAGGGAACGGGAGACCGTTACTATTTCTTCATGGACTAGGTGCAGAGTCATCAATGTTTCAACCACAAGTTGATTATTTCTCTAAAAAATATCAAGTTATTGTTCCCGATTTAAGAGGAAATGGGAAAAGTGATAAATTGGAATGCAAACCTGAAGAAGTCCTAAATTTACAAGCAAAGGATATCCTTGAATTATTGGCACACTTGGGAGTTAGTAAAGTCGTTATTAGTGGCGTTTCTTATGGAGGCGTCATGACCATACATTTGATGACTTACTATCCAGAAATTTTTGAGGCAGCGATATTAGATGATACGTTTTGTACAACAGAAACCTCACCATTCTTAAATGCACTTGTTAAATTGACTTTGCCATTGAGTAGTTCTAAGTGGTTTATGCAAATGAGTACACGACCAATTTATAAACGTTGGCCCAAAGCTGCGGAATATTTTAATAAACTATTTTCAGATTTCCGAGGTGCGGAGGCAATTCTACAAAGGAAGGCTATAATGAAGCTTGATTATCAAAAGTCATTAAAAGGGATAAGCATTCCTGTTCTATGTATGGCAGGCGATTATAGCAATAAGCTTGTTGACATGATGGAAACCATTGTAGCCTGCCTTGCTAATGAAAGACACTTTGTCATCAAAAATTCATTTGATCCATCGAATTTGTGCCAAGCTGATATTTATAATGCACATATTGAGAATTTTTTAAAAGAAGTTTTGGGCTGGTAAGGGGTAAATTCATAAATTTTAGGAGGATTGAATGGGTAAGAATCGGATGAATCCGGAAGACAGAAAAAATGAAATAATGGAAAAGGCGATGCAACTTTTTATTGATAAAGGAATTGAGAAGACAACTTTTAAAGATATCGGTAATAGTTGTAATATTGCTAGATCCTCTGTGTATGAGTATTTTAGAACTAAAGATGAGATATTAATTGCATATCTTGAAAAATCAATGAATGAGAATGAGGCTTCGTATCCTGAAGAAGGAGATACTCAAACTAAGTTAAAGTCCTTCATCAAGGCTACTGAACAAGAATTAGAAAGAAAATACTTTCTCAATCTCTTTTTAATTCAACGTGGAACAATATTAACTAAAGATTACCAAGCACTTCAAAAGCAATACTTTCAGAAATATCATTCAATTGTGTTTTCAATTTTTGAAGGAAATAAGGATCAAAACGCTCACGTTAAGACAGACCTGTTCCTAGCTACACTCAGTCAAGAGCTTGGGAGAAGAATACAAGGTGGTAGTGAAAAAGAATTCACAAAAAAACTGATAGAAGTGATTGATTTTCTAACTAAATAGTTAAAATTTTTAAAATGCCAGTAACGGTCGAATAACCCCCTCGAATTCTTGGCGCGAAATTATGAGGATAATTGACTTTATATTTACAAAGGAAAAATCCTAGAATAAAGAAATAAAATTCCTTCGTTTAGAGGGAATTTTTTATGGCTGGACATAATTTGGACACATCAGGTTTAGTAATAATTTCGGTAGAATAAGAAACAAGATTCGTTTAACAAAATTAGATGCATTCCATGCAATTTATTAAATTAATATGGTACAACTGATGAGAGCCCCTTCAAATATACGCAAAGTTGTATTATATTAACAGTATCTTATAAATTTTGTTGAAAGGAATGGACTGCGTGAATTTAGACGATTTAAGAGATGAAGTTATTTTAAAACAGAAAAAGGGCTTGCCCTTTATTATGTCCTCTGTCGTTATTTGGTTGATGATTACTTTGGTTGCCGCCTTGCCAATTGATATCATGTTAAAAAATATATTGGTCTTTTCGTGTTCAGCTACCTTAATGCCACTTTCCTGGCTGTTTGGTAAGAAATTTGGTATAGATATTTTTTCAAAAGATAATGGCTTAGGCGATTTAGGTTTTATTTTTACCGTCAATCAGGCCCTTTATTTATTAATTGTTATGTGGGTTTTCAATGCTGTACCAGAAAAGATGATTATGGTTCATGCTATGGTCTTCGGTGGGCATCTATTTCCTTATTCATGGCTGTATAAATCCAAAGTTTATCAGAATTTCGCCATTATTATTCCTATCCTAGCCCTCATTCTAGGACATTTATTTAATGGCTTTGTGGTAGCAGCCGTCTTAACCGTAACAGAAGTTATCTTTGTATTATGCTTGAAAAATGAAATGAAACAAATTAAAGGGCTATCGGCTAACTAACTAGATTAAATCGCTAAAATTTTACATTGGAGATTTTTTTCATTGTAAATCTTTAGCGGCTTTTTATATTAAAAATATTTCTTCCTCACATCATCTACACACTACATTCAAATTGAAGATTTAGGATGTGTTTGTCAGATAAATCAAATCAATTTAGGAGGAAATAATATGAAGAGAGGGTTAACTTTGATTGGAAAAATTTTATTGAGAATTATTGTGATTTCTTTAGTCATTACAGCTGTTATTTACGGCGTTCGTTTTTATAATGATATGAAGTATAAACCCAAGGACTTTGATGCGAGTGCTCAAAAAGCTGTCACGGATTTATCGCAATACAATCAAAACATTCCTGGTGTTCAAGTTAAGCATATTGAAGGCAATTATATGAATGGTTTTCATTTAATTCCTAAAGTTAAGAAGCATAAAGGTGTGGTCATCACCTTTGGTGGTTCGGAGGGTAGTCCCGCTTATTATGCAGCTGAACCTTTAGCTAAGCAAGGTTATGAGGTTATCTCTTTATTCTTCTTTGGTATGAAGAATCAAAAAGACGAATTAGTCGAAGTGCCACTCGAATTCTTCCAAGAAGTCTTGGACTATACCAAGGCCCATGTCAAAGACTCGGATGACTTAACGCTAATCGGGACATCCAAAGGTGCTGAACTTTGCTTGAATTTAGCAACGTTATATCCTAAAGTTGATCATGTGGTCCTCTATGCTCCATCAGCTTGGAATAATATGGGCCTACCTAAACAATTTAGTCAAAATATGACCTCTTCTTGGAGCTATCAAGGAAAGGCTCTACCATTTATTGATACAACAAAGAGCACGCCGAGTGTGGGGATGAATCTTATGTTAGACTATATGCTCAAACGGCCGATCGATTTCCGCCCTGGGTACGAACAAGCTACGACAAAAGCAAAAAACGTGGAAGCAACCCGTATTAAAGTTGAAAAGTCCAAGGCTGATCTCTTAATCTTTGCTGGTGACCAAGACAAGATGTGGCAAAGTGAAGTTTCAGCTCGTGAAATTCAAAAACATCGACCAGACAAAACAGAGGTTCATGTTTTCAAAGGGGCAGGCCACCTATACTTTGGCAATGGCTACCTGTATACGGGTCCTACTATCTTGGAACTAGGTGGCACGACCAAGGCTAATGAAAAAGCCAATATTGAAAGTAGCAAAATTATTAATGAAAGATTAGCCCAATGGCATCCCCAACCCTAAATAAATTTGTAGCTTAATCTTGTTTTTACTTAAAATTTACACCGGATTTACATTCCTCTTTTATACTGATTAGGTAATAAATTTTGAATAGGAGGAATCAGTTTGTTGAATCAACAATTTTCGTTAAATCGGGTAAAAAATATTAATCGTGCCATTACACTTTCTTGTCTTGTTGTGCTTTCAGCTAACCTATTATGTCCCTTAGTTTTAGCTCAGGAATCGACCACTGTTCTTCATGAAACTAGCCAAACTAGTCAGGAAACAACAGTCTTAACTAGTGAAATGCCAACAACATCAGATCAAGGGCAACCAATCATTAGTGAAGAAACCACTGCTGTTGAAGTTGAGGTGACTAGCCAAGAAACGACCACTGAGGCAACGACACAAGCTAGTACCACTGAAAAGATGGGGACTAATGTGGTAGACACGCTTCCACTTCCTCAACAACCAAAATCAGTGCCAACAGCAACGGGTCAATTTGGGGATTATTCATCTAAACAAGGTGCCTTTGTTTTCCCTGGAACCGAGGGTCAAAAGATTATGTTAGTTTCACCAACCGGTAAAACATATTCTCAACGCGTTTCTTTCCGTGGTGTAGCTGAAATCTACGCTAGTTACGATAAATTATATCCAGGTGATGTCTTCACAGCCTTTATCTACGATGGTCTCAAACGTTCTCGCAGCATTCAAATCGTCATTCCTGGCGACCCAAGCCTTGCTCGTCCAGAGAGTGAAAAGACAATGGCTTATGCTAAACCTAGCTTTTCATTCATCCCCGTGGGGACCTCGACCTATGTTCCGATTGGCGCGGATGCTTTCTTTACCACTAAAGTAACGTATCCGGATGGACACGTAGTGACGCTCGTAAATAATGAATTAGGGCGGGCAGATTTTCCGGCGCCAAATATGAGTAACGGCCAAGGATTCTTCTATGCAGATGATGTCTTAGTTGCTGATATTTATGACCGTGAAGGAAACCTTGTGTTTACCGATGTTAAGACTAGCCCGACTAGTAATCCAATTCCACGTCCAGCTCAAGCGCAAATTAGCCAAGAAGTGACGCCTACCTCTGAATCGATTGTCGGGACAGCTACGGCAGGTGACACTGTGGTGTTATTAGTAGACGGTCAAGAAGTAGCTAACGTGACAGTGCAAGCTGATGGAAGCTTTACGCTACCAATCGCTCAAGAAACATTAAGCGAAAGCAGTCAAGTGGAAGTTCAAACACGGAGTCAAGTGACGCGTAATGTCTATCCAAAAGGGGATGTCGTGTATCAAACGCAATCTCATAACGTGATAGTGAAAGTGGCGCCAATTGCTACAACTGAAGTCACCACTGAAGCAACGACTCAAGTTGCGACTACAACTGAAACGACAACTGAAAAGACAACAGAAACCACGACACAAGCACCAAGTACTACTGAAGCGACAACAGAAACCACGACGCAAGCACCGACTACTACTGAAGCAACAACAGAAGCAACAACAGAAGCAACGACGCAAGCACCAACTACGACAGAAACTACAGCAGAGCCTGTCACAAGTTCAGAAAGTACAACTGAAGTGAAACCTTGTCCGCACAAGCCTGAAAAAGGCAAAAAGGATAAAAAAGAAAAGAAAGATAAGAAAGACAAGAAAGATAAAAAACATAAGATGTTTTTCTGGTTTTAAGCTTTTTAAGATCAAGTTAGTTTAACAAAGTATTACATTTAATCGAATGTCCCTTCAAGAAGCAGCCACCTGCCAATTTATGGTTCAGCTTTTTGGGCAGACATTCGATTTTTTTGTTTCAAAAATATCCAATCCAAACATTTTTTCATTTCTAATCCAAGTCTAATCTGGCAACGGTTTCCCGCATTGACCTGTAAGGGCTTTCGTTTTATAGTGGTCATGGATGCTCTTATTCAATATCATCGATAAACAGAGTAGTCAAATAGCGTAAAGTGTTCATAAATGGGAGGTTGTTATGAAACGAAATAAGCCCTTGGGCTTATGCGACTATTTGTCGCTTCCGCTGGTGATATGGGGAAGCCTCTATCTGCCTGTTTTGAGGTAAAAATTAGAGGAGGTGAATATATTGAATAAAGTGAAATCCGTTCCTTTGGCTATTATTATAGCCATTGCTCTTTTTGTTGGGGTTTGGAATCCATTGGGGATGAATCTAAACCAAAATATTGTTTTTGCCAGTTTGATTATTACGGTTGCGACTTGGGCCACTCAAGCAGTCAATAAGACATACGCGTGTCTCTTCTTGTTAGCCGTCTTTATGATCTTTGGCTCGACCAAACCTTACGATGTTCTCAGTTTTGTCTGGTCGGATACCATTCTGCTGATTGCCACGACGACCTTACTGTCGGTGGGCATTATGAAGACTGGAATTATTCATCAGTATGTGGAAAAGCTCTTTCGTAAAAGTGCTGATTCCAAGCTGAAATTATTGTTGCTTCCCTATTTGTTTGGCTTATTGTTAGTTTTCCTCATTCCCCAAGCCTTTGCTCGGGTGATTATCATTGGGGCGATCTTTAGTCAAATCCTCGAAGCCAAAGACGAGAACCAATCACAGGCCAAATCCTTCTTGATCTTTAATGGCTTTTTGGCTGTGACCATGACCTATATGTTCTTAAGTAGCGGGGATATCGTCTTGAACCAAGCAGCTTTAAAATTTGCTGGGCCAGAAGTTCAAACAGTCATGACCTTTAATCGTTGGTTTAGTTTAATGGCTGTACCGAGTTTAATCGCCTGTGTGGTCATGCTAGCTGTGACTTATTTCCTATTTAAAAAAGAACTCAATCATTTTACGCCAGAAATGTTACAAACAAGTCAGCAAGAGAATAAAAAAGCGACTACGGCTGACAAAGTCGCTATGGCCACGATGGGGCTCATCATTCTCTTCTGGATGACCGAATCGATCCATCATATTCGCCCTTGGATACCCGCTTTGTTTGGTGTCATCGTGATGTTTGCAGGCAAGATTCTTGATAAAGCTGACTTGAAGTCAGTCAATCCTCATTTTATTGTCTTCTTAATTACGGTCTTCTCGATTGGTAAAGGCCTTGGCCAAGCTGGAGTGACTGAAATTATCTTTAACCACTTGAAACAATGGATTCCTGATGCCAAATCGGCTATGTACTTACTCGTCATCGCTGCTATCGTGATGGTGCTCCATATCTGTATCGGGTCGTCCGTTGCAACCATGTCTGTTGTTTTACCTATTTTGATTCCTTTAACGGCGAGTGCCGGCTACAATGCTCAAATTATTACCTTGATGACCTATATTATTGTGAATATTCATTTCTTGTTACCTTTCCACCATGCCACTATGATGATTGGGACAGCCAAACAGTACTATCCTGATCGATACATGTTGCGTCTAGGAACGGTCATGACCATTCTCACATTTGTCTTACTAGCGGGTGTTTACTTCCAATGGTGGAAATTAATGGGTCTATTATAGAAAGGATGAACGAGATGAAATTTACATATAATCAGAAAGAATTATTAAGTGGTCAAGCGACGATACTTTGCGGCATTATTAATGTAACGCCTGACTCCTTCTCAGATGGAGGTCAATTTTTCCAAGTGGATAAAGCCGTGGCTCGTGCCAAAGAGTTAGTGGCTGATGGTGCGACGATGTTGGATATTGGCGGCGAATCCACCCGGCCAGGATCAACTTATGTTGAGATTGAAGAAGAAATCAACCGAGTAGTGCCTGCGATTAAGGCCATCAAAGAGGTCGTGGATGTACCGATTTCAATAGATACTTGGAAGAGTCAAGTAGCTAAAGCGGCTATCGAAGCAGGGGCGGATATTGTGAATGATATTACCGGCTTCTTGGGTGATCCTGAGATGGCGCAAGTGGTCAGCCAAACCCAAGCGGGAGCCATCCTCATGTTCAATCCGGTTATTGTGCGACCAAACCATCCAAGTTCTAAGATTTTCCCAACTTTTGGCGGTCAAGGTGTCTTTACCGATCAAGAGATGGCAGCATTCGAAACCATGGATATTGTGGAGTTAATGAAAGCTTATTTTGTTAAGAGTCTAGCTTTGGCTGATCAATACGGTATCGCAAAAGAACGGATTATGTTGGATCCAGGCATTGGTTTTGGTTTGACCAAGAAAGAAAACTTAACGTTGATTAATGAAATTGATGTTATTCGCCAAATGGGTTACTTTACTTTCCTTGGTGTATCTCGCAAACGGTTCATTATGAATATCTTAAATGAAGTTGGTTTTGAGACAGACTTTGCGACGCCAGAAGGAAGTATTAACCGTGATTTAGGTTCAGCCTTCTTGACCTCTCTTGCAGCGATTAAAGGGGTGGAAGTCTTGCGTGTTCATACAATCAAGCCGCATTTAATGGCGACGGCGATTGCTGATAGTGTACGACTTTCGCGTCAAATGGATGATGTAAACTTTAAAGCTTATAAATAACTGAATCAATTTAGAGCTCGGTTGAAGGCCCTCCCAGTCTTCGACTGAGCTTTTTTTGGTGTTCAACTGATTTGTTGCCATTAATTTTGGTTAAATATACTGTCAAAAAGGGTATTATCCGACAATTAATAAAATCATATTGCTAGCAATATGTATATCCGATTGAATTTTATATCACAATATAAATAGGGTGAATTCAACTTTTTTATGACCTTAACATACAATTAACATAAAATTTACACTAAAAATCTTATATATTTTATTTTGCTTGCTATACGGATAAAAATAGTATAATTTTGTAGATAGATTTAACTAATGCTCCTAGGAGTAGACGGGTAATTCTGGATATGAAACGAATAGAGGATGGGTCATTATGATGAAAATTGTTGAAAGCCGGGCCTTGCGAGGACCCAATTATTACCACCGTTTACCGATTATCTTTATGGCGCTAGATCTTCAAGAATTAGAGGATAAACCGAGCCATCTGGTTCCGAGTTTATTAGCAAATTTGCAAAGCATGATGCCTAGCCTTTATGAGCATACCTGTTCACCTAAAGTCAAAGGTGGCTTTTTCCAACGGGTCCAACGAGGAACATGGGCTGGCCATATTGCTGAGCACATTGCTTTGGAACTTCAACATTTAATCGGTCATGATGTGACTTTCGGCAAGACCTATACTATGTCACCCAAAGGTCACTATCATATGGTCTTTCGCTACCGCAATGAAGCCGTGGGCTTGCGGGCAGGCCAGATGGCGGTTGAGATGGTTAATCGCCTCTATCAAGGGCAAGTAACGGATATTGAACCTTTGTTAGCTGAGCTCAGAAAAGTCGAAACCGACTCAAAGCTTGGCCCATCTACTCAATCGATTGTCGATGCGGCTCATCAACGGGGCATCCCGACTACTCGCTTAAATAATCGGTCCTATGTACGTTTAGGTAATGGGAAATATCAACGCAAGATTGAGGCTACCATGATGGATGATACGTCTGCCTTAGGGGTATCTATTGCCGGGAATAAAGAACGGACTAAAGAAATCCTTGCTCAACATGGGATTCCTGTGCCACAGGGAAAAGCAGCTAGATCTTGTGATGAAGCGCTAGCGATTGCCAAACGGATAGGCTATCCTGTTGTCCTTAAGCCCTTGTCAGGGAATCATGGGCGCGGCGTTATCTTGAATATTCAAGATGAAGACGAATTACGTCAGGCCTATAAACAAGTCGGTCAACACTATAAGAAAGTTATTATCGAACAGTATTTAATGGGCTCTGATTTCCGTTTGTTAGTGATCAACTATAAATTCCAAGCAGCTGCCTTGCGTTGTCCAGCCATGGTGATTGGGGATGGCCAGTCGACCATTGCAGATTTAGTCGATCAATTGAATCAAGATCCACGTCGGGGTCAAGGACATGAGAACTTTTTAACCCAAGTAAACTTAGATGACGAATCACTCAATTTATTAGCGAGCCAGGGTTACCAACTGAACAGTGTCTTGCCACCCGATGAGAAAGTTTATTTGAAGGCAACGGCCAATATTAGTTCGGGTGGTACAGCTATTGATGTTACCGACATGGTTCATCCGTCCATAAAATTGATGGCGGAACGGATGGCGAGGATTATCGGCCTGAATGTGATGGGAATCGATCTTTTAGCTGAAAGCCTCGATCAACCTCTTAGCCAACAACGAGCAGGGGTGGTCGAAGTGAATGCGAGCCCTGGCTTCCGCATGCATTTGCAACCGAGTCAAGGTCAAGCGCGTGATATTGCCCAACCAGTGGTCGACATGCTCTTTCCCGAAGGGCAGCCGCATTCAATTCCGGTCTGTGCCGTAACAGGGACCAATGGAAAAACAACGACGACTCGTCTCATTGCTCATATACTAGCGAGGCAAGGTAAAACAGTCGGCCATACGACGACCGACAGTGTGATTATTAACAATACCACGATATTACAAGGCGATTATAGTGGACCGGCAGGGGCAGAAGCTATTTTTGCTGATCACACCGTGGATTGTGCTGTCTTAGAAGTCGCTCGTGGTGGCTTACTCCGCCGCGGTCTCGGTTTCAAACACTGTGATGTGGGCGTCTTATTGAATGTCTCATCGGATCATTTAGGTTTTGGCGGAATTGATACCCTTGATCAACTGGCTCGCCTTAAATCGGTGGTCACAAATTCAGTCAAGAAAGAGGGTTATGCGGTCTTTAATGCCGAGGATCCTCGCGTAGTCAGTCGGGCCGCCAAAAGTTTTGGTCAACCGATTTTCTTCGCAAAAGATCCACAGCATCCTGTCTTGGTCGACAATTTAGCCAAAGGGTATTTTAATGTCACGCTCAATGGTCATGATGTTATCTTGCAAAAACCCCTAGGGGATGTTGCTATTGGTAAAGTGCAAGAATTTCCAATTACATTTGATGGTCAAGCGAGCTTCAATATTGAAAATATCTTGGCCGCAGTAGCAGCGACTTATGCCATGGGAGCAAGCGAAGAAGAAATTCGTGCCGGCTTAATCAGCTTCAGTCCATCGATCGGTCAATCGCCAGGCCGGATGAATGTGATTGATGTGGGAGACTTCAAGGTTGTTATCGATTATGGACACAATCCGGCAGCCATTCGAGCAACAGGTCACTTCTTCCGTAGTATCATGCCAGGACGTAAGATTCGGGTGGCTTCGGGAGTTGGTAACCGCCGGACTGAAGATATCAAAGAATATGGCCAAGCGGTAGCGGGATTCTTTGATCATGTGGTTCTGTGTGATCCATGTTCCCGTATCCGTCCGTTGGGTGAAACCATGGACATTGTTAAAGAAGGCTTGTTAGAAGCCGGTCTTGGAGCTGATGTCATTGATGAATTTATCGATGAAAAAGCAGCCACTCACCATGCCCTAGCTATGGCTCAAGCCGGTGATTTAGTCGTGATTCAAGCTCACGACATCGATTGGGTGACGCAAACCGTATTGGAACTCAAAGAAGCCTATTTAGAGCAAGAAGAAGCTCAATATCAAGATGATCTAGCAAATCATTAATCTATATTTTAAAGTCTCAGTTGCATTCAAGGATGCGTATCGTTATTCGGTCACTTTCCTTGAATTTAACTGAGGCTTTTTCTTTACATAAAATTTACAGGACGGTCAAAGTTTACAAAAGAAAGCTCAATCTATACATTCAATTTACTTAAATAAAATATTAAAGTCTTATACTAAAGTTAAATTGAGCCTAATAGGGGGATATATGAAGAGAAGTCATTTGTTAACTCAATCTGCTTTTGTCTTAGGATGTGTCTTGGGTTTAGCCTTGGTTGATAACCCAGTTGGTTTGGCAGCTGAAGTAACAACAACGGCAGATGCTCCAGCTACTACTGCATCTGCGACGCCAACAGGAGAAAGTGTGGCTACAAGTCAAGCTTCAACTTCGTCAACTAACGAAGCTGTTACGACCACAGTCACAACTTTGGTATCTGAAACGGTGACACCAGCCCAACCTAGCGAACAAGCTGTTGATTTAGTATCTATTGACCAAGTTAACAGCCCGACCACACAATTGGATCCTACAGTAGATAAGAAAGTGGATAATCAGTTAGCGATTACCGTCATCTCTGATATTCATGTCTTGCCTGAAAACATGATTGCGGACAACGAAGCTTTTACAGTGGCGGTTAATAGCGACCGTAAACTATTTGAAGAAAGCCAAGCTGCCTTCCTCAAATCTCTAGAGCTAGCAGAGAAAAATGGTAGTAAGGCTCTTTTCATTACCGGTGATTTAACTAAGGATGGCGAATTCGAATCGCATACCTATGTGGCAGACCAATTAAAAGCTTTTCAAGCACGTAACCCACAAGTTCAAATTTTCCTAGTGCCAGGAAATCATGATATTAACAATGATGCGGCTATTAACTTTAATGGTGGGCCAAATGGTGGTCAAGCGGTACCAGCGACTAAGACTTCTCCGGCTATGTTTATGGACGTATATAAAGACGTTCTTAAAGGCGATCAATTCCAATATTACAAGGATTCAGCTGAGTTCTTAGCTTATTTAGAAGGCATCAACCAAGCGATTCCACGTATGCAAGACCATGAGTACTATGCTCAAGGTTATAATTCTTATGTGAAACGGATGGACATGGGCAGCAACCTCGGTCAAAATGGCTTGACCATCATCGGTTTGGATACCGCTCAATACTCAGCTGATACGACTAAGAATGGTCAGGACAATGTACAAGATACCGACGGACAAATTTCGGAGGCTCAAATGACCTGGTTAGTTCGTATGGCGGCTGAGGCACATCATCGCAATGACGTAGTGATGGTTCTTGCTCACCATGCCTTCATGCCACATTTCTATAAACAAGAAACCCTATTATCTCCTTATATTATTAAACAATGGAATCTACCCTTTATTAGTGACAATCCAGCTTTAAATGGGAAGACCCCTGCTGAAGTATTAGCTGATGCCGGCATTCATTATCTCTTTACCGGTCACATGCACGCGCAAGATATCGCTCAAAATAAATCAGCTGCCGGTAACTTGCTTTATGATATTGAAACCGGTTCGACGGTTTCGACACCTTCCCCCTTGCGTCACTTACTTTTAACCAATCAGATTGACGGTAAGACGTCTTGGTATGATTTGGACATTAAGTCAGAGTCAGTGGGAGCGATAACTTATACCGATAAAGATAAGCAAACGCTTCATGTGGATGGTTTAGCTAATCATGGACGTCATAATCTCATTACGCCAGAATTAGTTACCGGCATGATTAATGAAACCTTATCTTCTTCAGTCGGACAACTTTCATTATCAACTTTATTAGGTTTGATTTCACCGGACATAGCTAGCCAAGCTTCTCCTTCTGATGCCCTGGTTTATATGTTATCAGGTCTCTTAGGCGATAAGGCTAACCCAATTGTCAAAACAGTGGGTCCTGGTCAATTAACCCTTTATGCTGATGATATTACTAAAACACCGACTCCTGATTTGAAAATTGCCCTTGATTTGAAAGCTAGCCTCATGGGTTTCACTGTTGATGAACCTTTAATGATTAGCCACGCTAATGCGAGTCTCTTATTAGCAGATTTAATGAAACAATTCGACCAAGATGTTTTAGCCGATCAGGGTCAAATGTATCAATGGATGAATCAATTAGCTAGCAAATTATTAGATTATCAAATGGTTGTGGATAGCCAAGGACAGGCTAAAACCTTATCTGATTTAGCGAACTTCGCCTATATGGGTCACTTGAAAGGTGATGAAACACAGCCTGAATGGGTAACAGCTGCTGTTACTCGTTTGCAAACGGAAAATGTGGTAGCCGATATGTTGAAGAGTTTAGCGCCTGACTTAGCTGACATCCTCTTATCGGTTGCTAGCAAGTTAGACTACCAACAAGGTCAAGATCCATTAAATCCAATGTTATTACTTGAATTCGATAAGCCAACACCAGGACCATGGGATGACTTTGTTAAAGGGATGGTGGTGTCTGCTTTAGGGTCTAATGTGGCTGAAAGTTTGCAAAATGCTGGACTAAATCGTGATGCTTTGGCTAACTTGATTAGCCAAAAACTCGTTAATATGGAAGCTGTTCAAGCTAAATTATTACCGTTAAATGCTTTGGTGGCTAATGTTCTTGATGGCTTAACTCGTGAAGCCATCCCGACTTATCCAAATGCCTTTGTTGAGGATAATGCCACTCGTTTAACGGAGACCCTACCACTTTTAGAACTTCAAGCTAAATGGGTGACAAATGCTGACGGTCAATTAAATTTTGTTCATGATTGGCCAGCTGATCGTTTGAAGAATTCTCAATATTTCGTGAATGGTATTGAAGTTCCTGGATCAGCTTTGAAACAATTGAAAACGGGTGATCAAGTGATGGTGCGAGTTCAGTATCGTAATGAATTAGGCAACTTAATCACTTATATGACTCAAGTGTTCCAATATCAGAGCCCACAACATCAAATAGAAGAACTGATTGAAGTTACGACTCCGTTTGAAACATTAGTTCATGACAATGCCGAATTAGCTAAAGGAATTGTAAATATCTTAGTTCCAGGTCGCCAAGGTAAACAAACGATTAAACGAGTTCAAGTAGTGGATGCGAATGGTCAAGTAATTTCAGTGACCGAAACAATCCTTCAAGAAATCGAAGTGGTGGACCAAGTCATCGAAAAAGGAACCCAAGTCGCAAAGCTACCAAAGCCTAACCAAGTTAAACCTTTAGTGCCTGTAGCTGATAAGAAAACTAAGGCTTCAATCAATAAAGCGACCGTTCTAGCTGAACTGCCTAAAACAGGTGAGAAGCCTTCGACAATCCTCTTCGGTGGGGCTGCTTTAGCCATCTTGACTGGCCTGGGAATGATAGCTCTTGATCGCAAAGAAGACAAGGAAGTCAAGTAAGATTTATGAAGATGAGTCGCACTTTGGGGCTCATTCCTGTAAAGTGAGACATCAATGGGTGATTTTAATGAGAGTTGACCTGTAAAAAATCTAATGCAAATAGCCGACAAAGTCATAGAACTTTGTCGGCTATTTAAATTTTATGATATAGAAATACCTAACTAATTATCAAGTGGATTGATAATTAGTTAGGTTAAGAAAATTAATTACCTAAAAATTGTTTAATCCCATTGAGTAGACCAGGGATTAATTTTTGTTGGTAAGATGGAGTAATTAATTTTTGGTGCTCGTTCCAGTTATCAAGGAATCCTAATTCTACTAATGCAGCTGGAACATTGGTATTTCTTACTACGTGTAGATTTTGAGCACGAGTACCTAAGTTACGGGCACCTGTCGCTTTAATTAGGCTATCTTGAACTACTTGGGCTAACCGTCTTCCTTCGATGAATTTGCTTTGTGGGAGGTAAGAAGGAGCTACATATCCCGGTATTTCTTCAGATTTATCGTGGAATAAAGTGACAATACCTGCAGCGGATCCAGCCTTTGAAGCAGGCATGGCATTATGGTGAATGCTTAAGTAAAGATCAGGCATAATTGAATTTGGTTCGTACTGACGAGTTGTTAATTCAACTGTCTTATCAGTGGTTCGAGTCTCATAAACGATATAACCCATCTCTCTAAGTTTAATTGCTAATTGGGTAGAAATGTTCAAGTTAAGGTTTTTTTCATATTTACCAAAATTGACAGTTCCTGTTTCAGTTCCACCATGACCTGCATCAAGATAGACAACTTTCTTATTAATTGGAACTTGAACGGTTGCTTTCTTAGGAACATATCCGATAATCGCTCCGTTTTGCTTAATTTCGAGGAATTTATTACCTTGTTGATCAACGATTTCTTTGGAAACGTTGAAACGTTGACCAAATAGTTTGGTAACTGGGGTAGTTGCAGAGTTGCTTCCAGTGAATTTAGTTCCAAGTAGCATTTTGTCAGTAACGCCATTTAGCTTCACATCATAGTTAACAGTATATTCTTTTAAGCCATTTGTGGTAGTAGTGACAGGAGTTGTAGGTGTGGCAGGTGTAGTAGGAGTAGCAGGTTTAGTAGGTTTAGCAGGTGTTGTTGGTTTAGTTGGTGTAGATGGTTTAGCAGGATTTGCCACAACTTTATTAGGATCAGAAACAATCATTTTCGTGTTGGTGTACACGTAATTGTTTGGCATCTTATTCCAAGCCCTTAATTGTTCAATAGTCACTCCGAATTGTTGAGCAATCTTGTAAAGATAACCGCCTTTTTGCACCGTATAAGTTTTAGGTGCAGACGTCGATGTTGTTGGTTTGGTAGGTGTAGCCGGAGTAGACGGTTTAGCAGGTGTTGCTGGTTTAGTTGGTGTAGTAGGAGTAGCAGGTTTAGTAGGTTTAGCAGGATTTGCTACAACCTTATTAGGATCAGAAACAATCATTTTTGTGTTGGTGTACACGTAATTGTTAGGCATTTTATTCCAAGTTCTTAATTGTTCAATAGTTACTCCGAATTGTTGAGCAATCTTGTAAAGATAATCGCCTTTTTGCACCGTATAAGTTTTAAGTGTAGCAGTAGGTGATGTTGGTTTGGTAGGCGTTGTTGGGGTTGTAGGTTTAGCTGGTGTAGAAGGTTTAGCAGGATTTGCCACGACTTTATTAGGATCAGAAACAATCATTTTCGTGTTAGTGTACACGTAATTGTTAGGCATCTTATTCCAAGTTCTTAATTGTTCAATAGTAACCCCAAATTGTTGAGCAATCTTATAAAGATAGTCACCTTTTTTAACTGTATATGTTTTAGGTGTAACAGCAAGTGTTGTTGGTGTCGTTGGTTTAGTAGGTGTTGAAGGAGTAGCTGGTTTAGTTGGAATGCTTTGTTTAACAGAAGGCATTATAGGTTTTTGTAATGAATTTTCGAACACATTCGCTTGTTTTAATTTGGCAACGTATTCTGGGTTTAAACGATACCAGAATGTTGGACGATCAAATTTAACAGCATATCCATTGATTGGCGTAGTTTTGATACCATTAAATGAAGGCGAGACATAGGTCATATGAATAATACTGTTAGAGTCTAATACCAGCCCTGTGTGACCCAAAGCACCTTTGTTATTTTCTTTATATCCAGAGATGAAGATATCACCGAATTTAATTTGGTTTCTTGAGATAGGTGTTAAAAGATGATTTTCTTGGGCAAAAAGTGTGGTAGTATCACCTAAAACAGTTTCTTTAGGAAGGTATCCGCCTTGAATTAATGCAGCATACAATGCACTAGAACAATCATAAGTTTTGCTACCCCATCGTGCTCCCCATGACTGGTAGCTAGTTGATGATTCGTGATCTTTAAACCATTTAACGACTTGGTTCAAATCCGGAGTAGTGCGTGTATAGTTTGGTTTAACTTTCGCAGGATCAGAAACGACTAAACGGTCTCCAGGGAAAGTATTAGCTAAAACTAATTCATTCCATTTCTTCAATTGTTCTACACTGATACCGTATTTTTTGGCAATTGAAGTAGGGGTATCTCCTTTTTGAACACTATGAACTTTAAGTGCATTGCTAACTTGGGTAGGGATAGTAGCAGCTTTGCCTGGATCTGAAACAATCATTTTAGTGTTGGAATAGACAAAGTTATTGGTCATTTTGTTCCAAAGTTTAAGTTGCTCAATCGTTACACCGAATTGTTGAGCGATTTTATAAAGGTAGTCACCCTTTTGAACAGTGTAAATTTGGGGGTTAACTGTGGCTGCAGCTTTGAGGGATTTATTTTCAATAGAAATAGCTTTGGATTGGTGGCTAATGGTTTGTTTAACTGGAGTAATTGTGTTTTCGGTTGTTGGGGATTCTGTTGTGTTTTCTTTAACTACAACAGTAGTAGATGATGTTTCGCTAGCTACAGTCGTTTCAACTTGCTCGCTAGTCACAACTTCTGCAAGGTTAGTGCTTGTTTCACTAGCTAAGGTAGGTTCTGTTGTGATGATTTCTTGGCTTGATGGATTTGAAACCAATTCTTCAGTGACTTGGGACGATTCGATTGTAGAAATTAAAATGGAGCTTTCTTCTGCAAAAACTTGAGGGGAAGTTGCTACAATTAGGCTTAAGGTTGCAACAGAAAGAGCTATCCATTTTCCTTTGCTCTTGTGTAAAACGATTCGATCCATAATATTACTCCTTGTATTGTTAAATTTTTATAAAGAAATTTTACCATTAACAAGAAAAGAATTAAAGATGTTGTTCGACATTTGTTGTCAAATTTTAATTTGATTGATATATAAAATCAAATAAATAATCACAAGTTAATTTAAACCAGAAATGAAATTCGGTTTTATAGAACAATTGTCGAGTGATAAAAAGAGGTTTAGAATATGGATTTCTTTGGAATAATAATGAAAAGATTAAGAAGGGCGCTAGAAAAAAGATAATTTGATATAATAAAAAAAGCTGGCAATCAATTGAAGGCCAGTTTTGTCGTTTTAGGGTGGATTATTTTTAACGCAGAAAGTTATCAAACGCTATAAGATGCCCATGCAGCGTGGCGGCCAGCGACGGTTCCGGTGACGAAAGCTGCGGTAATGTTGTAACCACCTGTGTAGCCGTTGATATCCAGTAGTTCGCCACAGAAGAAGAGTTGAGGCATGAGTTTGGACTCCATCGTCTTGGGTTGAACTTCTTTAACCGAGACGCCGCCCCCAGTCACAAAGCCTTTTTCAATGGGAAGACTACCATAGGCGGTCATCGGGAATGCCTGAATATGAGTCAGGAGGTTTTGAACTTGTTTGTGAACTAATTGTTTGTATGGAGTGGATTCGTCTATCGCGACGCATTGGCAAATGGCTTGGGCCATTCGTTCGGGCATCCACTGTTTGAGGATGGTCAAAATTTGCTTGTCCCGTTGACCCTCGGCTTGCTCTAAGAGAGCCTCTTGACTCAGATTGGGTTGTAAGTTGAGACTTAGGCGACAGCTATCAGTCCCGGTCTCTCGTAAATAGAGATTGACGTGGCCGCTACAACGCAAGATAGCTGGCCCAGAATAGCCAAAGTGGGTAAAAATCATGTCCATTTGGTGAGTGACAATGGGCTTGTCCTTATCATCCCAAACGGTGACGGCCACATCTTGTAGCGAGAGTCCTTGCAAAGTCTTCTGACTGATTAGTTTATCGTTGGATAATAGCGGAGATTCAGTCGGGTAGAGGGGTTCAATCGTATGACCGGCTGCCTTCGCCCAAGCATAGCCATCGCCTTCAGCCCCAGTCTTAGGATAGGCGCGTCCACCACAAGCCAGAACGATGGACTTACCATAAATCGTCTGACCTGCTTTGGTTTTGAGGCCAATCACACGAGGATTGCCTTCCTTATTAAATAGGAGACAATCTACCGGCGTATCGGTTAAGATAGTCACTCCCAATTGGTTTAAGGTTTGCTCAAGGGTTTCCAATATGGTGCGTGCTTTATCCGTCACCGGGAACATGCGACCATGATCTTCTTCTTTGAGGGCGACGCCCTTGTCTCGGAAGAAGCGAATGATATCTTCCTGATCAAATTGATTAAGGGCAGAATATAGAAATTTACCATTGCCAGGAATATGTTGGACCAAAGCTTCGCGGCTTGTTCGGTTGGTTACATTACAACGCCCACCGCCTGATAAGAGGAGCTTGCGGCCTAATTTTTTATTTTTTTCTATTAAGAGTGTGCGGACTCCTTCTTGAGCTGCATTAATGGCAGCCATAAGACCGCTAGATCCACCACCGATGACGATGACATCATATTGGTCAATTTGATTCATGATTGGGTGCTCCTTTCGAGGATGACTTGCTATACTGTCTCAGTATAGCACAGACTCAGTGAGGCCGTCAGAGTTTGGTTCGTTTTGTTGGCTTAGAAAAGGTCCCGTCTCTGGTCAATAGGGGCTACAATTACACTTATTAATTAATATAGAAAAAAGAGCACCTTCACTTGGATTGGATGAGTAGGGATTAGGTTAGCTGAGCTGTTTCGGGATTCGGAAAGTTAGGGGCTAGAGGCTATCGATAACTTCCTTACATTAGCTCTGAGACATGGATAGCGTACCATATCGTTTGTGAAAAACAGGTCGAGAAAGTTATTGTCTGGAAGGGGAAATTATTTAATACAAGTGGATATTATTTTTGCTAGTGTATTGACATTTGTAGTCGGTCACGGTATTATGATAAACGGTATTGTTTGCCCCACTAACGAGCCCCGGAAACTCAATAGTAATGTCAAACAACTAGATTTATAATTGGAGGAAATTAACGTGCGTACAACATACATGGCTAAGAAAAACGAAGTTGAACGTAATTGGGTGCTTGTAGACGCGACTGACGTGCCTTTAGGTCGTCTTTCAACAGTGGTAGCATCAATCTTACGTGGTAAAAACAAACCTACTTTCACACCACACGTGGACACAGGTGATTTTGTCGTAGTAATCAATGCTGATAAAGTTGCTTTAACAGGTAACAAAGCATCAGATAAAATGTATCACCGTCACTCAGGTCACCCAGGAGGATTGAAATCAATCTCTGCAGGTGCTTTACGTGAAAAAAATTCACAACGTTTGGTTGAATTATCAATCAAAGGTATGCTTCCTGACACTCGTTTAGGACGTAAACAATTTACAAAATTACACGTTTATTCAGGTGCTGAGCACGATCACGCAGCTCAACAACCAGTTGAATTAAACATTCAAGAATTAATTTAAGGAGGGAACAATATTGGCTACAGCACAATACTTAGGTACAGGTCGTCGTAAAAACTCAACAGCTCGTGTACGCTTAGTGCCAGGAACTGGTGTCTTCACTGTCAATGGTAAAACATTGGAAGAATACATCCCATTCCCTCACTTACACGAAGTAATCAAACAACCATTCGCAGCTACTGAAACTTTAGGTTCATACGATGTTTTAGTAAACGTTCGCGGTGGTGGCTTCAACGGTCAATCAGGTGCTATTCGTCACGGAATCGCACGTGCTTTATTAACTGTTGATCCTGATTTCCGTTCAGCATTGAAAACAGCTGGCTTACTTACTCGTGACTCACGTATGGTTGAACGTAAGAAACCAGGTCTTAAGAAAGCTCGTAAAGCAAGTCAATTCAGTAAACGTTAATATTTTTTACAGAAAGAGTATCTTAAAAAGATACTCTTTCTTTTTTATATTTCTGTATTTATAAGAATTTACTTTATAGAATATTGTTGCCACTGTTGAAAGTACTTAAGCGAAGTGAATACTTATTTTATTGAAAATAAAATGTGTCATAAATTTACAACAAAACGAATAAAGTAGATGTTTCCTAAAAAGATCTGTTCTCTATATATTCAATTACTTATAAAGGGCTTTCTTGTGTGTTAGAGTCACATGATCAAATAAAATAGAATTAATTACTGGATTGGATTAGGTTAAGTAGTGGAAATCTAATTTGCCAGAAATATTTCGGAGATTTTACTCCTTTTGATTATTCAAAATTATGTCAGGTAGTTCTTTTTCAAAATAATAAGTGTAGTGTGGAAAATATTCATGATAAGGAGTTAGTTAATGAAGTCAAATAAATTCAAATTAATAAGTATAATTTCAATATTTGTAATTTTTAATTTTTTTCAATATCGATGGTCTTTGGAAAATAGGACAAATGAACTTAAAATTAAGGAAGAAGAGAGAAAAGTTGAAAAAGTGATGAACATTAGGCAGGAAAATGCAAAGGAACATCTAAAAAAATATAGAGATAGTATTCAAAAATTAAAAATAGAACATCCGAATTTTTATTATGATGATATATTAGAAGAGTTAGATAGTTATGAATATCGGCTAAGAGGTGAAGATAACGTTCATTTTTATGATAGTTCTTTAGAAGATCTAATGAGAGAAGCTAACTATCGTCATAAAGATCCGCACTTGATAAAATTAGCAGAAGAACAAGGAAATTTGAATGAATAATGATTTACTATATTTATAAAGTATGAAATTCATACCATGAATGGTCATTTAAGAGTTTATAAAAGAGAAAGTGTTGCTAGACATTTTAAGATCAAACCTAATAAGTAGTATCTTAAAGTAGTTTAGATTAAGAATTATAGAAGAAAAATTTAGTTTAAAAATAAAGGGTATTACTATGTCAACAATATATACTACAAATGAATGGAATGTTTATAGAAAGCAAAATTACTATTGGCATGAGTATAGAATAGAAGGTAGTGTGGTTGTGAAATATTAATGTCATAGATATAAGATTTATGACGACGATGAAAATAATTGGGAATATGATGAACGGATTGAAGAATCATGGACATTAGAAAATATAAGTATGCCAGAATGGTTAAAAAATAAACTTTATTATTTAGCTATTGCTATTATTAAATGATTGGGTGTGAATTATATGAAATACTTATACAATGCTGTAATATATTTTTTGCCTCTGATATTATATATAATTTCATGTTTAATAAAAAAAGATACATACAAGATCAGAATAATTAGGCACAGAATTTCTGCTTTAATGGAAATGCATTATATAGCTTTATTTTTCATGGGTATTGTCTCATACTTTTCAAGTGGGTATATTTTTATTTGGAATAGTAATGAAACTTTTCAAATTATGTTTAATAGATATTTACAGTGCATGTTCTTTTATCAGTTAATTAATGTTTTAGCTGTACAAATTAATAAGCATATTTTTTTATACTCTTGCTTAAATTTAGAGGAGTCTTTGAACGCTATAGAGTTTCAACTTTCAAATGAATTAGTCACGACAGAGTTTTTTATTAGTGCTTTTTTTGATGAAGTAGTACAAAATGATGGTATTTTATTACATCCTTCGCATAAAAGAATTATGGAGAAGTTAAAATTTTCAAAAAATAAATCCGAAAAGGAAGAGGTGATAAGGTCAGCGCGTTCTTCCATAAAGTACCAAAGAGATAAGTTAAATACCCTCTGGCTTGGTGGAATACTTTTCAATCCCTTAAGAAATATTGGAAATGAAAAAGAAGATATCCAATCTCTTTTTTATAATTTTCAAAATCAAAGTAGTTGTAATGAAGTAAAGACTGAATAATCTTGATGAGGCAGTTTGCCTTTTTTAGTTTCGAGGGGCTGGGAATATATAGTAATAACTTTCTCTACTTCGAAAGTTAATATGACTTATAAACACTCATATTAACTTATAGCTAATAATTTTATGCGTTATAGTTATGAATTTAAATCATTATGTGTAGAGATGTATTATGAGGGAAAGTATCCCGAAACACCTATCGGTCTTACAGACAAAGAATTTCATAGACAAGTTCGCAAATGGGTCCGTTTGGTCGATGCGAATGGGTTAGACTCACTCAAACATAAGAGGACGAATAAACGGTGGACAATTGATGAAAAACTCTTTCTAATTAATCAAGTATTAGCTGGAAATTCATATAGTTCAGTGGCCATTTTTGCTGGCATTAACTCGGGTTTGTTGTATCAATGGGTTAGAAACTATAAAATAAAGGGGTATACAGGACTTAAGAATTCTAAACAAGGTAGACCACCCAAGGAGCCCCATATGATGAAAAAACAAAATACTACCCCCTTAACTGAATCCGAACGTGAAGAACTCATTCGCCTTAGAGCTGAAGTGGATTATATCAAAGCGGAAAATGCTGTTATAAAAAAAGAAATGGCCTTGAGACACGAAAAATGGGCTGCGCAACTCAAGGCGAAAAAGCAGCGATCATCAAAGAATTACATCAAGAAGGATACCAACTAAAGTATCTACTACGCGCAATGAAGCTCGCTAAATCGACCTATTACTTCGAATTAAATAAAGTCGATAAAGTTAAAGAGAAGAATCTCCCCTTAGAACAAGAAATCCGTGCTATTTTTGAAAAACATCAAGGAAGATATGGTGTTAGACGCATTTATCATGAACTAAGAAATACGGGGATAATCGTGAATCACAAACGTGTTCAGAGACTCATGCATCACATGAACCTGTTCGGTAAACGACCGAAGGAAAAATATCACTCATATAGAGGTCAAGTGGGTAAAGTAGCCAGTAATATTATTAATCGAAACTTTTCAGCTAGTGCTCCTTTTCAAAAATGGGCAACGGATGTATCTCAATTTACTTTTCCGTGGGGTAAATGTTATTTATCACCTATCCTTGACATGGCGACCAATGAGATTATGGCTTACGATCTCTCGTCCGCTCCAAACATGAAGCAAATAACCAATATGTTAGATCAAGCCTTTACTAAATATCCTAATTTAAATGGATTAATCTTTCACTCTGATCAAGGATGGCAGTATCAACATAAATCATTTCGTATGCGCTTAAAGGCACGCGGAATAGTTCAATCCATGTCACGAAAAGGGAATTGTTATGACAATAGTATTATGGAAACTTTTTTTGGCAGGCTGAAGAATGAGTTATTTTATGGACAAGAAAAAAACTACCACTCATTCGACGAATTCAAATCAGCGGTAGCCACATATATCGACTATTATAATCATGAACGTATCCAAGAGAAAACAAAATGGATGCCCCCTGTTAAATTCAGGATGGCATCCATGGCTTAGAAACTACTATAAATCAATGTGTCCAGGATTCTGGGTACATATCAATTCCTAGGGGTATTTTTGTGGAAAAATAACAATAATTTCAATCTTTTTGTGTGTTATTCAAATAATCTTTCAATTATAATATGTTCAATTGAAAGAGGTGGAAAATATGTTTACACACTTAATTACGACGATCATTAGTCAATACGGCGTCTATGCCTTTGCTGTCTTTTTTATTCTTATTTTTGTTGAAACAGGATTGGTATTTATGCCTTTCTTACCGGGTGATTCTTTATTGTTTATGGCGGGGACTTTTACAGTAACTAGTCATATTCATCCGTTATGGATTATTCTCTTGTTTTCGCTAGCAGCAATTGCGGGCGATGGATTAAATTTCTTTTTGGGCAAAACTTATGGAACCCGATTGTTGTATCGTCCATGGGTTCGGCGTTTTGTCAAGGATCAGCATATTGAACGTGCTGAGCAATTCTTTAAACGTTATGGTAATAGCGCGATTTCTTTGGGCCGGTTTATGCCAATCATTCGAACCTTGATTCCTTTTACCGCAGGAATTGGCAAAATGCCTAACCGTCAATTTGTTTTCTTCAATATTGTGGGTGGAATCATTTGGGTGACGATTGGTATTTTGGCGGGTTATTTCTTTGGCTCAATCAGCTTTGTAAAACAACATTTTGAAATGATTATGCTCGCAATTGTTCTCGTGTCCATTAGTCCCATGCTTTTTGCTGGAATCAAATCATGGTGGTTACAAAGCCGCTTAGGAGAGATTAAAGAATGAACTTGATCAAATCATGGCAAGAGAAAGGCTTTAAAGGATTATGGCGCGATCTGCCCCTTTCTTTTCTATTATTTTCAGGTTTAATAATCTTTTTTGCTAAATTAGCTAATGAAATTCGAGAAAAAGAGACCTTACCTTTTGATGTTGCAGTCTTAAAATGGATCCAACAATGGCACTCCACAACGCGAAATATTTGGGTTGTCAACTTGACTAATACTTCAGGAGCAATCGGCATGTTAATCATTATGCTAGCCGTTCTGTTGTATCTAGCACGGAAAAAAGACTTTCAGCGGGTAGGTTTCTTCTTATCTGCTATGGGTGGGACTTTTATCTTGAATTTGGTGTTGAAGCAGCTGTTTCAACGTAATCGGCCCATGTTATGGCATGCGATTGTCGTTGAGAAGTCATTCTCCTTTCCGTCAGGTCATGCGATGGCAAGTTCTGCACTTGTATTTAGTCTGCTGATTATGTTTGCCTTAAGCAAACGTCGTTATGGCTTAATAACTTTTGGTTTGTTATATATCCTAGTTATTGGCTTTACCCGTCTTTATTTAGGGGTTCATTATCCAACAGATATTGCAGGAGGCTGGTTAGTTTCACTTGCTTGGGTTACCTTAGTGGCACATCTTTTCAATCGTCACGGTCATGCACCTTGGCAATAATATATTCGCTATCCAATTCGGTATATTGAGTGGATAGCTTTTTTCTTAGGTGTGGGTGTATTTTCCTTGGGCAAATTGATAGGGTAGGCTGAGGGATTGTGCTAAGATGAATTTGATTTTATAGAAAGAGGTAGGTAAGAAAATGGCCAAATTATTACAACCGGTGGATATTGCTGGTTTAAACTTAAAGAATCGGGTGGTTATGCCGCCTATGTGTATGTATGCTGTTAGCAAGCAAGATGGTAAGGTCACGCCATTTCATCAGGCGCATTATGGGGCCAGAGCGATTGGACAAGTAGGGCTTATTTTTCTTGAGGCAACAGCTGTCAGTCCAGACGGTCGAATTTCAAATCAAGATTTAGGCTTGTGGTCGGACGATCACTTAGATGGGATGGGTCAATTAGTCTTTCAAGTTCATCAAATGGGTAGTCGGATTGGAGTGCAGTTATCCCATGCCGGCCGCAAAGCGAAGGATGCTTATCGACCTCTTTCTCCTTCAAGTCTAGCTTTTAGTTCGGATTATCCAACCCCACATGCAATGACTTTAGATGAGATTAACTCAGTGCAGGTTGCATTTGTCGATGCAGCTAAGCGGGCACAAGTAGCGGGTTTTGATGCGATCGAGATTCATGGGGCGCATGGCTATTTAATTAATCAGTTTTTAGAACCGGCTACAAACCAACGCCAAGATCAGTATGGAGGCAGTTTAGACAATCGATATCGATTCTTAGGTGAGATCGTTCGGCAAGTACGCGAAGTCTTTACTGGATCTCTATGGGTTCGCCTATCGATGACCGCTTATCTAGAAGATGGCCAACAAAATTCCCTTACAGACTACCAACAAATTGGACAGTGGCTTCAAGCAGATGGCGTGGACTGTTTGGATATTTCGACGGGTGGTCTGGTGAATCACGGCCCTAATATACCGGTATATCCTGGCTATCAACTTCCGTTTGTTGTAAAAATGAAAGAAGCTGTTGATCTACCGGTTGCGGCGGTCGGTTTCCTTAATCGACCTGAATTAGGCGAGTACCTTTTACAAACGGGCCAAGCAGATTTGATTATGGTGGGGCGCAGTTTGTTACGTCAATCTAACTGGGTGACTGAAGCAGCGATAATACTACGAGAATCGGACTATAACCCTTATAATGATTCCTACCGCCGCGGGATGAACTGATTAACAGCTAGTTTCAAATTCTTTCAGTTAAATATGGAGCATAAGTCAACCTATTGAGGTTGGCTTTTTTTAAAGCTACGTTCTTGACAAAGATAGTGTAGCAATATACAATACATTTAGTTATTTAGCTAAATGACTAAATGTATTGTGTGAAAGAAGAATCAAGATGGAAAAAATTAAGATTAAGAAATATTTACTAGTTGTTTTTGGAATTTCATGGTTTATGCAAGGGCTTGCCCTCGTATGTCATAATCCAACACTCTTTCAAATAATTCTAGCTATTATGATGTGGATTCCAGGGTTATGCGTTTTAATTCTAAAGGAGCCGATTAATAAACTAGGATGGAAACTAAAATTTAAGCAGAACTGGAAATATATAATAATGGCTATATGCGGACCTGTTTCGTTAGGAATTCTAGGTGTACTTATATTTGGGTTAATATTTCCAGATAGTTTGGATTTTTCGGAAAAACATTTACTAACGATTTTAGGCAAAAATCATGTGCAAACATTATTAAAGAAAGGCATGAGTGTTCAAAATTTTATTGTTGTGATGATTATTCAAAGTACTTTCCTAGCGCCTTTGATTAACCTGTTATTTGCTTTAGGAGAAGAAATTGGATGGCGTGGATATTTGTACCGGAGGTTAAATCAGTTATTTAATCAAAATACTGCACGATTAATTGGTGGCTTGATTTGGGGAATTTGGCACTGGCCAATAATCATTTTTGCAGGCTATGAATATGGTTTAGAATATTGGGGAAGCCCATTTTTAGGACCGATAGTTTTTTGTTTATTTACTATTTCAGCAGGTTATTTGCTCGATTATCTTTATATCAAAACACATTCGATTTGGGTGCCATCGCTTGGGCACGGAGCCATAAATGCTTTTGTATTTCCGCTTAACTTTTTATCACCACTAAAGACACATTTACGAATTTGGGGTCCATTGCCTATGGGATTGATTAGTATGTTGCCATATATATTAGTGACAATTTGGCTAGCTAGCAAATCTGGGTTTAGTGACACTAAATCAGTTCAACGACAAAAAGCTTCCTAGCTTACTCTTTTTGAGTAAGCTATTTTTTTTACTCCTCAACACATGAATATTATTTCATATGAAAAGGTAAAGATACTTATTTTTGAATTAAACAATCAAGCCGACCATTGAATAACAAGCGGAGATAGGTATACTAAAGGAACATATTAGATGAAGGCGAGGATGACAAGATGAATACATTCAAGAAAATAGGCTTGATTGCCTTAATATTGGCTAATTCAGTTAGCGGAATGAGCATAGTGGAAGCAAAAGATGAAAAGGTTTTGACTAGTAAATATCCAGCACAAGTTCAACATGAAGGACAGGCTATTAAAGGTGGCACACTTAAAATTGCCTTTGTCGGCGAAGCTTTCTCTGGTGTCTTAAATCGCTTGTATGCAGACAACTTAGGCGACCAAACCATTATAGAGTATTTTAATCCAGGCTTATTCGGTTATAATGAAGCTTTTACCATTGATGATTCGGGTTTTGGTCGCCTCAAACTTGATCAAGAGGCGAAGACGGCCACGATTACGATACCTCAAGGACACAAGTGGGATGATGGTCAAGCCATGACCATAGATGATGTTATCTATCCCTATTATGTGATTGGACACCCGGATTATACTGGTATTCACTATAGTGAATCCTATCGAAATATCAAAGGAATGGAGGATTACCATCAAGGTAAAACCAAGCAAATTAAGGGAATCGAAAAGGTCGATGATTATACGGTTGTTATTCATTATCAGAAGATGGATGCTTCCATGTTACAAGTGGATGGTGGCGTGAGTAACCTCATTGAACCTAAACATATCTTAGAAAAGATAGCTATTAAAGATTTAGAAGGCAGCCAAGCGGTTCGGACGCAGCCAGTGGGCTTTGGCCCCTTCAAAGTGGAGTCTATTTCTGCCGGTGAGGCCGTGAATTTTAAAGCGAACCCTTACTACTATCGGGGAAAACCTAAGTTGGATGGGGTTTTGCTTGAAGTGGTTAACGAAGACACCGTTATTGAAGAGATGAAACATGGTAATTATGATTTAGCTAGCTTGCCATATTCCCAATTCGATCAATTTAAAGATGCTAAGAATTTCTCGATTGCAGGTCGAATTAATAATACTTATACCTATCTTGGTTTTAAGCTAGGTAAATGGGATAAAGCCAAAGGCCAAGTCATCCCTGATCCTAAAAAGGTTCAAGTAAATAAAGCCTTACGTCAAGCCATGGCCTATGCGATTCAAACCGACAAAATTGCGGAGACCTTCTATGGTGGCCTAAGAACGCCAGCGAACACAGTGATTTCGCCTAACTTTAAGGGTTATTACCAGGCAGATTTACCAGGTTATCAATACAACCCGCAAAAAGCCAAAGAAATCTTGGCCAAAGCCGGCTTCAAAGACCGTGACGGCGACGGCTTCGTCGAAGACCCAAATGGCAAAGCCTTTAAACTTAACTTTGCCTCATCAGCGGGTGGCGATACGGCTGAGCCGGTAGCTATGTATTACCTGCAAGCTTGGAAAGAAATTGGCGTGAATGTGGCCTTAACGGACGGTCGATTAATTGACGGTAAGAACTATTATCAACGGATTGAAGCCGACGATCCCAAGATCGATATCTTCATGGGTGGTTGGTCACTGGGGGGTAATCCGAACCCTCAAGCATACTATGGTAGTAAAGAAGCCTTCAACTATATTCGTTGGTCAGACAAAGAAAATGATCGTTTGCTAGCTCAAATCAATTCACCGGCGACCTTTGACCAAGCAGCTCGGACCAAAGCGTATGCTGACTGGCAATCCTATGTCATGGATCAAGTTCCCTTAATCCCGCAGATGTATTCCAACGGGCTAATGGCCGTTAATAAACGGGTGAGCCATTTTGATTATTCTTTAGGAGCAGAGATGGAATGGGAAAAGGTGACCTTGTTAGCTGACCAACCCCAAGCCGAATAGTATTGAAGGTTTAGAATTTATCAAACTTAAGCCTTAGAGGGGACGGCTACTTGTTATGCAGTTATAATAGAAAGCAAGTAAGCTTGAAGGAGTTACGAATATGACCGATAAAATTCAATCAGTGGCAGACTATCTTAAGCAATTACCCGCTGAACGTCAGTCCGTCATTCAAGAACTGAGACGGGTTATCCAAGCTAACCTGCCGCAAGAATTTGAAGAACGCTATCAGTATCAGATGATTTCCTATGTGGTTCCGCGGGATCTTTATCCACCAGGTTATCATTGTCAACCGGAAGATGAGCTGAGCTTCCTATCTCTGGCTAGTCAAAAACAACATATTGCTATCTATCATAATGGTATTTATATGTTCGACCAGGTCCGCGAGTGGTTTTTAACCGAATATCCCAAATATATGACTACCAAACCCGATATTGGTAAATCATGCATTCGATTTCGCAATATGAAGACAATTCCTTATGAATTGATTGGCCAATTGTGCCAAAAAGTCACCTTACAAGAATTTATCGATCAATATGAAGCGCGAAATACAAATAAGTAGAAGAGAGGACAGCCCTAAAATTAAGGGCTGCTTTTTTAAATGTTCTATTGCGTGGATAAAAAGAATGTGATATCGTTATGGTAACAAGTTACCATAAAGGAGAGAGTCATGTTTAGTCAAGAAATGAAAGAATTATTTGGCTTATTATTTATTGTCGAAAATCGCTTAACGACAGCCTGTGAGAAGATTCAAACTGAAATCAGCATGAAGCAATGGCTTTTATTGGCCTTAGTGATGACGCAAGCAGATAGCCAAACTTTGACCGAGCTGGGGAAGCTCATGGGATGTTCGCGACAGAATATTAAGAAGTTGGCCCTTGCCTTGGAACAGAAGGGTTTAGTTCAGTTAAAAGAAGGGCCCCGAAAGTCTTATGATATTCAAGTTTTGCCAAAGGCTTATGAATTGGCTGACCAGATGGCGCTTAGACATGAAACAACTTTACGTTTATTATTTTCTGATTTTAGTCAGCAAGAAATTCAAATCTTTCATCGCTTATATAGTAAGTTAGAGATCAACATCAAGAAAGTAGAGGACTATGCCAATGAGATGGATTAAAGTATTGAGTGGAATTATGCTAATCATATTGGCTGTATTAATTTGGGTTTTTGCTTTTAAATCCGCCCTGGTAAAAGAGTATGAACATGATGTTGCGCAATTTGGCTTGCAAAGTCAGCCGACTAATCAAGATAGGATTAGGCCTGAGGACTATCAAAATCTTCCTACATTAATTCAGAATTATCTTAAACAAAGTGGTCTCATTAATCAGCCCAGAATGGATGCCATGGATGTGCGCTTTAAACATGTTCTCTTCAAAATGGCTCCCAAGCAAGGGCAAATGTGGATTAATTATCGTATTGTTAGTCAAGTTCAAGACTTGAATCGGTTAGCATTGATAGAAGGCTCCCTTTTTGGTATCCCTTTTAATGGCTATGACTATATGAGCCCGGATAAAGCCTTTATGAAGGGGGAATTGGCCAATCATGTCACCCTCTTTAATCAAACGGGATCAGACCTTGTCATTGGCGAACGATTGACATATTTATCGGAAGCTTTTCTTATGCCCCCCGCCTTGTTAAATTCTGCGATTAAGTTTGAAACGCTTAATAATCATCAAGTAAAGGGGACCATTAGTTATCAAGATCAAGATTTATCGGGCATTTTTAGCTTCAATGATCAAGGCCAAATGGTAGAATTTGTAACCGACCAACGGCCCTACATGGATGCTAAAGGACACGTTCACCAATATAAGTGGAAAGCGGAATGCTTAGACTATCAACGTGATCAAGAGGGACGCTGTTTACCAACCCGTTTTAAGGCTTCGTGGTTGATTGATGGTCACTACTTCAATTATTTTAATGGTAAGATTGACCAAGTTAACTATTTGTACAAACCGTGAAAAGAGTATAGTAAAAAATAATAGACCTTTAGCAGAAATGACTGGCTAAGGGTCTATTACTTTTATTACAACGTAATAAAACCACCCGTTTTACGGGTGAGCTGCCAAGAGCTTTAGCGTTAAAAACTCCTTTCGATTATACTTAAATGTGGCTACCAACCGCATTAAGATCGAAAGGAGTTTTTCTATGTC
>NZ_UWPC01000011.1 GCF_900604935.1 Vaginisenegalia massiliensis | reverse complement strand
ATTGGTAAATCCATGTTTTTAATAAACTTGTATTAACATTATACTTTTTGCATATTAATTTATACCCGAGTTTTTCTTCCCTGTATTCATTGATAAGTTTTAATTTAAAGGCTAATTCATGTTTTTTATTCAAAATAAACACCCCTAAAGTTGAATTTTAAGGTTCAACTTTAGGGGTGCACTACATTTTTAGTATGGTCTTTTTTTATTTTAGTAACTTATTTTGTCAATTGTTAAATAAATAGGTATAATGTGAGTACCTTCTAACTTGTGATAAAATTTATAAATATATTTATTCTGTCATTGCATCAAGGTTTGGAACTCAACAGATTGGGAGGGGACAAACATTGAAAATTGATCAATTTGATGCTGTAATTTTCGATATGGACGGGACTATAGCAGATTCGGAGTATGCTTATTTTTTAGGATGGCGTGATGCGTTTAAAAAATATGATGTTCCAATAGCAGACTGTGAAATTAAATCTTGGTCGGGTTTAAGTGCTGAAGCTACATCAAAAGCGATAAATAGAGTGACAAGGAAGCCTGAATTAATTCCTATTTTACGTCAGCATCGACAAGACTATTTTTTTAATCTATTGAGACAAGGGCAAGTTGAAATGAAACCTTATTTGATTGAACTGTTGGAATACTTAAAGCAACATGATAAAAAAATAGGTTTAGCAACATCAACTTATGCTGATCGAGCATGTCCTATTCTTGAAAAATTTGGCATTAAGTCCTATTTCGATGTAGTAAATTTTGGAAATCAGGTTAGTCACCTAAAACCAGCGCCCGATATTTATTTGAAAACGCTAGTTGATTTGTCTTGTTCAAAGAATCGGTCCTTAGCAATCGAAGATAGCGAGTCAGGGATTACTTCTGCTTTTCGAGCGGGCATTACTGTCGCTGTAATTCCAGATTCTAGTTTTGAACAAGTTGGTCAAAAAAAATATCAAAATGTTTTTGGTGTTTTTCAAGATTTTAATGAATTGAAACGTTATTTGAAAACAGAATAATAAACAATTAGAAGGAGAATTATGATGAATACCGACACTTTATTAGAACAACTTTCGAGTGAAAAATTATTACCGCTTTATACTGCAACAAATCTTGAAGTTTTAACCGATGTAGAAGAGAGTTTGTTACAAAATGGATTTCATTTTATCGAAGTTACATATCGTAGTGATTTGGCAAGCAAAGCGATTAATCAGTTAGCACAGTCAGGCAGACTGATTGTAGGTGCTGGGACAGTTTGCGATTTAACCACTGCTAAAGATGCAGTGAATAATGGAGCAAAGTTTGTAGTAATGCCGGGAATTGATGAAGAGGTTGTTCGTTTTTGCCAAAAGGAAAATGTTTTAGTTATTCCTGGGGCAGTAACACCAACCGAAATTATTTTGGCTATGAAATTAGGACTTAAAGCTGTTAAATTTTTCCCAGCAGATGTTTATGGAGGATTAGATGCTATTAAGGCTTTGAGCGGACCGTTTCCTAAGATGAAATTTTTACCTACCGGTGGTGTTTCAGCAGACAATTGTAGAGACATTTTAAATCATCCTTCAATTTTGGCTGTAGGAGGTTCATTTATTATTTCAGAAAAATTGGTATCCCAGGATAAGGGGATGACTGCTAGTAAACATTTGGCAGAATTAAAGAATCTATTAGGATAGTTAAAAGAGCCACATAATCATAAAAAATACCCGATTATTTCTTGAAGATAAGAATAATCGGGTATTTGTGTGTCTAAATAGATAATTAGTGACGGAAAACAATTTAAAGACGGGTGATTTTTAATGCTGACCTAATTCTTTCTAAAGATTGAGAGCTTTGCTCCTCATTTCTATACATAATAATTGTATAAATTATATCCATAACTGTAAGATACAGAATTCGAGAAGTTAAACTTTCGGTACGAAATTTTGATTCTTCTGAAAAGATTATAAATGTTTCATCTGAGTAGTCTATTAAATGACTCGTTGGGTTTCCGGTTAAAGAAATAATTTTGCAACCTGTTTCCTTCAATATTTTAGCTAGTTGTAAAGTTTCTTGTGTATCACCGGTGTGTGAAAAGAGGAAGGCGCAATCATGCGGGCCTAATTTTGTTGCATATGAGAGTTGGATGTGATAATCCGCAATATAGTTGCAGTAATACTGAGATCTAATAAACTTGTGATAAGCATCAAAAGCAACAACAGAGGATCCGCCTTGACCAAAAAAATGAATTGATTTAGATTGATCCAAAAGTTGAAGTGTACCTTCTAAAGTTTGCTTATCTAAAGAATTAATTAAATTAGCTAATGACTCTTGGTTAAAATGAATAATTTTTTGCGCAACATCCCATGAAGAATCTTGACTAGTTATATCAGAAAATGCTGAGATTGTATTTTGATGTTGCGTTTGCGCGTCAGAATTACTTGCCAATTCAATTTTAAATTTCTGAAAACCTGTAAAACCTAATTTTTTAACAAAGTTAAAAATGGTTGTTTGGGATATTCCAGATTCAACTGAAAGTTCGGATATAGTCTTATTGATTAGGTCCTTTTCGTTTAATGAAAGAAAATAATCAGCTAAATTTTGTTCTGAAGATGAGAATTTTGATTTATGTTGCTTAATTAGATTGCGTAAATAAGCATTTTTCATCTGGTAAATCCCTCCTTTTAAAATACAGTATAACGCTTTCAGCTCTAAAAATAAATGATTTTTGAAAAAAATTCTTTTTTGAAAGCCTTTACTAAAAAATATTTTAATGGTATTCTTTGGTGGAAGGATAAAGAAAGGAGAAGAGGATGAAGATTCTATGAAATGATCATCGAAAGAGTCATAGAATAATACAAGTTAGAGGGTGATGTAATGACAAAGAATAAAATCGCAATTGTCAATTCTAGTAGTTTTGGAAAAATTTTTCCACATCATATTTCCCAATTAAAAAAAATTGGAGAGGTGAATCATTTCCGTTTTGATCAAGATATTCCAGGAAAGGACTTAGCTGAAGCTTTAAACGGCTATAATATGATCATTTCGAGTGTAACACCTTTCTTTACTCAAGAGTTTTTTGAACATAAAGACGAATTAAAAATAATCTCTCGCCACGGTATTGGTTTTAATAATATCGATTTAGAAGCCGCAAGAAAACATAATACCATTGTTTCTATCATTCCTGCTTTAGTGGAACGAGATGCTGTTGCTGAACAGAATATCACGAACTTATTGAATGTTATGCGTAAAGTCAGTCAATCAACAGCTCGTGTTAAGGAAGATAAGTGGAGTGATCGAGCATGTTTTGTTGGACACAGTTTATATAATAAAACTGTTGGAATCATTGGTATTGGAAATACGGGTTCATGTGTAGCACAGACTTTACGCTATGGCTTCCGCTGTAGGGTCATCAGTTACGATCCAAACAAAAGTAGTTTAGACATGGCTCAGTTTGGTGCTGAAAAAGTGTCTTTTGAAGAATTATTAAATCAGTCGGATGTTATATGCTTAACAGCTAATTTGACAAAAGATTCGTATCACATGATTGATCAAAAGGCAATCTCACAAATGAAGAATCATGTTTATATCTCGAATAGTGCGCGTGGAGCTTTGGTTGACGAAGAAGCTATCATCACAGCATTAGAGAGTGGGAAAATTGCTGGTTACGCTACAGATGTCTTAGAATCTGAACCGGGTTCAAAAGATCATCCATATTTAAGTTTCGACAATGTTATAATGACCCCTCATACGGCTGCCTATACAATGGAATGCCTTGAAGCGATGGGTGATAAATGTGTTCAAGATATTGAGGATATGGCACAAGGGAAATTGCCAGTTCGTTCAATTCAAGCAGAGAGTTGCTTCATAAAATAATTATTTATAGATAAGGAGGAAAAAACATGCAAACATTAACTATGACTCAAAGTTTGTTAATTGCCTTATGGACTGCAGCAGTTATGTCTAGATGGTTAGGAGGAGGAGCGACTTTAACTTTACGTTTTTCTCCATTAATGACAGGTTTAATTTGCGGTATCGTGATGGGTGATGTAGTAGAAGCTATGAAAATAACAGCTGCTTTGCAATTGATTTATATGGGAGTTTTCTCACCTGGGGGAACAATGCCACAAGAACCAGCCATTGCTGCCGCTATCGCAGTACCAGTTGCTTTGCTTGGGAATATGAAGCCTGAGGCGGCTATTGCAGTGGCGGTACCAGTTGGTCTTTTAGGATCATATTTATATCAATTCCGTTTCTTCTTAAACACTTTTACAGGGCGAATGATTGATAAAGCGGTTGAAAATCTTGATCATAAGGCAATTGGTCGCTCAGTTATCTGGATTCCAACCATTACTTCATTTGTGCTCTTTGTTCCATTAGTCTTCGTTGCACTATACTGGGGTGCTCCAGTCGTTGCTGATTTTATTAAAGGTTTAGAAGGTACTGTCTTTATTCATATACTAGAAGTCTTAGGTGGTGGATTAGCAGCTATCGGGATTGCTACAACAATCTATGTTATCGGTCGTAAAGACCTGCTTGTCTTTTTCTTTCTTGCCTACTTCTTATCGGTTATCTTTAAACCACTTGAAGTAACGATGGTTACTTATGCTGTTCTAGGGGCAATTTTTGCAGGAATTTATGTGTTATTAAAACAGGCACCTACTGTTGCGTCAGCTAGTGCAAATACACTAAATGATGATGACGATGATGATTTTTAATAGATAGGAGGAGAAAAGCATGACTGAAGTAAAAAACACTACATATTTACCGGAAGAAATTACTCAAAAAGATGTGACAAAAGCATATTTAAGATGGCACTTTGCTAATGAGATTCCACATTCATTTGATCGTTACTTAGCTCCCTCATTACTATATGCAATGACACCAATTTTGAGAAAATTGTATAAGTCTGATGAAGCATTAAAAGCAGCATATAAACGTCAACTTCTATTCTTTAATACTCAGTTGACTTGGGGTGGTGGCGTTATTACTGGTTTAATGTCATCAATGGAACAAGCTCGCGCTCAACAAGAAGTGAATGGTGAAGAAATTACCATGTCTGATGATTTGATGTACAATACCAAAGCAGGTCTTATGGGAGCTTTAGCTGGAATTGGAGATGCAATTGACTCAGGAACAGTTCAATATATCTTTATTGCAATAGCGGTGCCTTGGGCTCAACAAGGGTCTGCTTTAGGTGCACTCTTCCCATTTATTGCTTTTGCGTTGTATCAATTGGCTGTGGGATTATTCTTTTCACGTCAAGCTTTCAAAATGGGCCGGAATGCAACAAGTTTGATGGCTGATTCAAGTATTAAAAAAGTAATTGAATTTTTATCCGTACTTGGTTTGTATATGATGGGTGTTTTAGCAGGTAATTATATTAAACTTAGTTCAAGTTTAGCCTTTACAATTTCCGGAAAAGAATTTGTCATGCAAGAAATTTTGGACAAGATTATACCAGGGATTATTCCTCTATTAACGGTTATGGGTGTTTATTGGTTCTATAAGAAACATGGATTAAATGTCATGAAGGCTATGCTCTGGTTAACAGGAGTACTAGTTGTGCTTGCAGCAATCGGAATATTATAAGAAAGTAGGAGTTAGAATGGGAGAAATTAATTTAGCTCGGGTTGACGAGCGCTTAATTCATGGACAAGTAATGATCACTCTGTCACAAAGATCGGGAGTAAATTCGATTTTTGTGGTGGATGATGTCGTAGCTAAAGATAAATTCATGAAAGATTTGTATAAGAGTGCTGGTGGCCGCACAGGTCAAAAAACAATTGTCATGTCGACAGATAAAGCTAAATTTTATTGGGATGAATATCAATTCAAGGATTATTCTGCCATTCTAATTAGTAAAAATGTAGAAACAATCTATGAGCTAGTTAAACATGGCATTCCAGTAAAAGAATTGAACTTAGGTGGTATAGCTCGTAAAACTGATGAAGATAAACAGGTAACGAAGACGGTCTATCTAAATGAGGCAGATGCTCGTAAATTAAAAGATATGAAAGAAAATTATGGTGTAGTTAATATTTATTTTCAAGCGACACCATCTGCAGAGAAAACAGGACTAGACTCAGTGTTATCAATGTTTAATTTATAGCAGGTGATTGAAATGGACTTAAATGAGTATCAAGCAGACTGGTTTTTACGATACGGACACATTTGTAGAAAACGACAGACAGATCAGCAAAAAGCAAGATTTATTCACAGTTTGTTGATTGATTTGCAACAAATACGGTCTGATATTCGCATAGTTGAAGCCAGAAATGTTGATTCAAATGGGGTTTTGAGTCGTAACATATATGTGGGAGATGTCAAAAACGCTTCTGTAATTTATGCGACTTATTATGATACTCCACACTATCATTTAGGTCCGTATTTCTTTATGAACCGAGCCAAACAATCCAGACAAACATTGGTTTTGAATTTCATTAGTAGTTTGGGGCTTATATTAATAGGAGTAGTATTTACACTAAAAATAGCCATTCCATATATGAGTCGTGATGAACACTTATGGTATACATGGGGAATAATGGCCACAAGTTATTTTGGAATTACGTGGTTAATTGGTAAATTGGCAACAGGAATTCCTTCACGGTATACGCTTATTCGCAATACATCGAGTCTTTTATGGTTATTAAATTTTATTTCCTTAAATAAAAGCAGCCATATAGCATTTGCATTTTTAGATAATGGTGTAACAAATGAGCATGGTTTACAGAGTTTACTTATTTCGACTCAGAGAAGAGCAAAGATTGTGCACTTTGATTCAGTTGGAGCGAATGCTCCGCTGTATGTAGAAACGAATGGGAGATTACAAGTTTTGGATGAGGCAATTCATCAATATCAACACGGATTAATAAGGGTGATGGCAGGTCAAGCCGAAGGCCAAACTATCAGACTTAGTCAATCAATGTTGAAAGATACTAACTTGAATCAAAATAACTTGAATCTTTTAACTAAATTATTTACAAAGGAGGATGAAAAATGATTGGAATTGTAATTGCTACTCATGGGAAAATGAGTGATGGCATGAAAGATGCGGTCAATACTATTGTTGGCTTATCGGATCAAATTGTTACTTGCAATTTGGTAAATGGTCAATCTGTTGAATCCTTAGGTCAAGATATAAAAGTAGCCATAGAATCAGTAGATGAAGGACAAGGCGTTATTGTGTTTACAGATTTAGTCAGTGCCAGCCCATATAATCAGACAATAATGGCAATTAGTCGCCTTCCAGAAACAAAAAAAGCGGAGGTTTATATTTTAGGTGGAGTAAATCTGCCGATGGTATTAGAAGCTGTAAATCATCGCTTATTAAACACGGATATTTCAATTGCCGTTCAGTCTATCATGCAGCAAGGTGCAACTAGCATGGGCACGTGGAATGTTTCCCAATTGGAAGAGTCAACAGATGTGGAGGATGATGACTTCTAGAAAGGAGTAATCAATAATGAAAGAATTAATTATTAAACCAGGGCCTCAATATTATCACTATGATGAAGGTGCAATTGATACTATTCCGAAGATGTTGAGAGAATATCATGCTAAACGAGTGCTGGTAATCCATGGAACAGTTTCCTGGCATAAAGCTCAAAAGTTCTTTGAGAAAGTTTTGAGTTCAACTGATTTTGAGTTTATTTTAGAACAATACAATGGCGAATGTTCATTTGATGAAGCTGAGAGGATTTCTAAACTTATTAAAGACAAAGCAATAGATTTTGTTATTGGCGTTGGCGGAGGGAAAATGTGTGATTTGACCATGTTAGCGTCATCTTATACTATGACTCCATTTGGAGTGGTTCCAACTCTTGCGAGCAATTGTGCTCCTTGGGCTGCTCTGTCAGTTATGTATAAGGAAAATGGTATGGCTGAAGGTCGTTCTGCACATCAAAATCATAATGCAGCATTCTTGATTACAGATCCTTATTTGGTTGTGGATTCCCCGGTTCGCTACTTCATTGCAGGCATCGCGGATACTCTGGTGAAATGGTATGAATCCGATCTGGTCACTTCCCAAATAGAAATAAAGGATGCTCCCTTGATTCAGATGGGACGTTTTGCAGCGAAAATTTGCCAAGATGCAATTTTGAATGATTCTTTAGCTGCCGTTGAAGATATGAAAAATGGGCAAGTAACCAGTGCATTCATCAATGTTTCTGAAGTAGTTATTGTTATCTCTGGTTTGGTTGGCGGGTTAGCAGGTAAATATGCCCGCAATACAGCTGCTCATACAGTTCATGATGCACTTTCAGCTGTATTACCAGGGCTTCATGATTATTTGCATGGTGAGAAAGTGGCGTATGGGACTTTCTATCAATTAGCTTTAGAAGGAAAATGGAGTGAAATTGATCGATTGATTCCATTTTATAAAGCTTTAGACTTACCTTTGTCTTTGACTCAAATGGGCGTATATCCCTTTGAAGATAATCAAATGGAAGAAATAGTGACAATAATGAATGCTAAAGAAAAAATTCACTTACTACCCTTAGAAATTAATGAAGCAATTTTGAAGCGAGTTTATGTTGATTTAGAAAGTTATTTAACAAAGTATATTGTTTAATAGAGAGGTGAGTCCACATGATGAAATGGACGTTTAGATGGTATGGGCAGGATGATCCTGTTAGTTTGGACAAAATTCGTCAAATTCCTAATATGTATGGTGTTGTTGGAACTTTAGTTGGGAAATTGCCAGGTGATATTTGGACGATTGACGAGATAAAAGGACTTCAACAAGAAGTAGAAGCAAAAGGTATGAAATTAGCTGGAATTGAAAGTGTTTCAGTTCATGATTCGATAAAGGCTGGGACTTCAGACCGTGATATTTATATTGAGAACTATAAAGAAACTGTACGGAATCTTGGTAAATGCGGTGTTGGGGTTATTTGTTATAGTTTTAAACCTATTTTCGGTTGGGCAAAAACCAACTTAAACTATCAATTGCCAGATGGGTCATTTACTTTGGAATATGACGATGCAGTTGTTCAACAAATTGAACCAAAACAAATGTATGGTTTGATTTCAGGTCAAACGTCAGGATTTCAATTATCCGGTTGGGAGCCAGGTCGGTTAGAACGCTTTAATGAATTAGAAGCAATGTATGAAGGGATTACAGAGGATAAATTATTTGATAATCTTAAATACTTCCTTGAAAGAGTTATTCCTGTGTGTGAAGAAGTAGGAGTTAAGATGGCGATTCATCCGGATGATCCACCGTTTGATATGTTTGAATATCCACGCATTACTAAAAATAAAGAAGATATTCTTAAAATTGTAAATGCAGTTGATTCACCATGTAATGGTGTGACTTTCTGTACTGGATCATATGGAGCGAATCCAGAAAATGACTTAGTGGATATGATTCATGCCTTGAAAGGGAAAATCCATTTTGCACATTTACGAAATGTGAAGATTTTAGGTCATCGTCACTTCCTAGAGTCTGCTCATTTAAGTAGTGAAGGATCTTTAGATATGTATGAAATTGTTAAAGCATTAGATGAAATTGGCTTTGATGGTATAGCTCGACCTGATCACGGTCGAACAATTTGGGGTGAAGTAGCGCGTCCAGGTTATGGACTATACGATAGGGCTATGGGCATTACCTATTTGCAAGGTCTTGAAGAAGCAGTCGAAAAGGCTAAGCATTAATGTGCTATAAACACTAATTTATAAATAAAATTGAAAATTAAAAAGGGCAAACCAATGTTGAAAGATCTAATCCAGAGATGATTTGGAAATAGTCTTTAGCAGGGGTTTGCCATATTTTTTGTATGCTGAAAAAGATATTTACGGATTAAATTATTTCCTTTTTTAAAATTATCATTCTTATTTTTGGCTCAGTCGTTCAGCGAAGGGGATATCAACTGGAGCCCAGTCAAGATTCATCAACCCATCTTTATCAATCCATTTAGCTTGAATGTGTTCAGTTAATTGAAAATAATCTTGAGCGAGGCTGGCTAAATAAACTTGCATTGTGACTCTACCGAAGTCATAAATATGTGAGTTTTCCCCTAAGTAGGAATGAATAGTGAGTTCGGCATGGAGTTCTTCCTTTATTTCGCGGATTAAGGCTGATGGAGCATCTTCTCCTTTTTCAATTTTGCCGCCGGGAAATTCCCACAGATTAGCTAAAGCCCGTCCAGGGCCACGCTGGCAGCAGAGGATTTGTCCTTGGTCATTTATTATTGCCGCGGCCACAACATGGATTTCTTTAATCATATTTTTCATCTCCAGGATCTATAATCTTATATAACGATTCATTATAATGATCTTATCATAAGATTGGTGGGGGTTAAAATGGAAAAGGAAACGACGGCTGAATATTTATCCTACCTCGAGGATTCGATTAAATATGGATTTATACATAATATACAATATCAACACACGGGTTATGCTCCTAAGCTATTACTGAATGATGGAGCAACGGGTCAAACAGTATTAACAGATATTCAGAATGAACTGAAAAAAGCCAATACTTTTTGTTGGAATGTAGCATTCGTGACAGAAGCGGGTATCGCGATGATTAAGTCTCAGATACTAGATTTTGCTCGTCGAGGCGGTCAAGGAAGAATATTAATTTCACCCTATCTAGGCTTTAATTCTCCCAAAGCGTTAACAGAGTTATTAAAACTACCCAATATTCAAGTCCGAATGACTAAGGCAGAATTGAATAGTCATGCCAAACTCTATTTGTTTGATCACGGATTAGAAAAGGCTATTATTATTGGTTCATCCAATCTAACACATAATGCCTTGAAGCTGAATTATGAATGGAATATAAAATTATCTTCTGCTCAAGATGGGGACTTTATTCAGCGAGCTCAAGCTGCTTTCAATCAAATCTGGGAACAGTCCGATTTGTTAGATCCGATTCTCATAGAGCAATATGCTAAGCAAATATTTAAACCAACTGTTTTTAGCAAAGATATATTACAAGAAAAGCAAGTTGAATATCAGCGCCAAATCCAACCCAATAGGATGCAAAGGGAAGCCCTTAAAGGGATTGCGCAGCTACGGAAACAAGGGGCTAAGAAAGCTCTCGTTATATCTGCAACGGGAACAGGTAAGACCTATCTGTCCGCCTTTGATGTTCGATCCTACCGTCCAAACCGCTTTATTTTCATTGTTCACCGCGAACAGATTCTAGCTAAAGCAAAAGCGGACTACCAAAAGGTCATTGGGTTTAGAGATGAGGAAGCATGTATTTATCGGTCAGGACAGGATCTTTCTTCCTATCGCTATGTTTTTGCTACTATTCAATCTCTTTCACGTATGGAAAACCTCAACAAAATTGATCCAACTTGGTTTGATTATATTTTAATTGATGAAGTTCATAAGGCGGGAGCTCCGACTTATCAGAAAGTAATGAATTACTTTAAACCAAACTTTATCTTAGGTATGACAGCTACCCCCGAACGGACTGACGGCCAAAATATTTATGAATTATTTGATTATCAGGTGGCATACGAGATTCGTTTACAAGATGCGTTAAAAGAAGAAATGTTGTGTCCATTTCTATATTTTGGCGTGACGGATATTTTAGTTGATGGTCATGCCGTTGACGAGGAGACTTCTTTTGCTGATTTAACCTCACATGCCCGGGTGCAACATATTTTGGATAAAGTCACTTATTATGGCCACGCGGGAGACCAAGTGAAAGGCTTGATTTTTTGCGCGAATAAGGCTGAAGCCAAAGAAATATCACACCAGTTGAATGGCTATGGATACCGAACAATAGCCTTAACAGGAGATGATAGTCAATTAGTTCGTCAGCAAAGGGTGAATGAGTTAGAAACAGGCAAGCTAGATTATATTTTGACAGTGGATATTTTTAATGAAGGAATTGATATTCCGAGTATTAATCAGGTTGTCTTGTTACGGAATACAGAATCTAGCATTATTTTTGTGCAGCAGCTAGGTCGAGGTCTTAGAAAACATCCGAGCAAGGATTTTGTGACAATCATTGATTTTATTGGAAATTACCGAAATAACTATTTAATTCCGGTGGCCTTGTTTGGCGATCAGTCAATGAACAAGGATAATTACCGGCGCGAATTAGTCAATCGTAACCAATTAATGGGTTTAACTACCATTAACTTTGAAGAAATTGCCAGTAAACAAATTTTTGATTCGATTAACCGAGCAAATTTAACCAACTTGCAGATTTATCGTGAGGCTTATCATGAGCTAGCTAATCGCCTTGGTCGTGTTCCTCTTTTGACGGATTATATGCAACAAAATAGTTTAGATCCAGTCGTATTCTTTGAAAAAGGGTATGGCCATTATGGACAACTCTTAAGTAAATTCGGGATAACAGATTACCAGTTTGAACAAGACTATGGTGATAAAGTGTTAACATTTTTAGCTAAAGAATTACTTGAAGGCAAAAGACCCCATGATATCTTATTGTTGCAGCAATTAAAAGCGTGTGGTGGACATTTGAACCGGCAAAAATTCTGGCATGATTTACAGGTAGACGGTTTATACGTTGATGACAAGATTCAAAACGCTGTTGAAAATTTTGTCAGCTTAAGCTTTTTCAAAGAAGCTGACCAACTTAAATACGGTCAAGAAATTTTGCTAATGAATCATGAAGACTATTATTTATCTCCAGAGCTACTAAACTGTTTAACAATACCAGCCTTTGCTGTGCTGTTTGATGATTGTTTGCAGGCTGGGTTACTGCGATCTAAAAGATATCGAGCGGGTTATCAGCAGGACCAGATTGAAATTGGACAGAAATATTCGCGTAAAGATGCTTGTCGCCTGTTGGGTTGGGAACGAGACGAGTCGTCAACGATGTACGGTTACAAGACCAAGCATGGAACGACTCCAATATTTGTTACCTATCATAAGCGAGAAGATATTTCGCAATCGACTCAGTATGGAGATGAGTTCATTAATGAACAGATTTTTCATTGGTATACACGGAGTAGACGACATCTAGAATCAAAAGAAGTTGTGGAAATTGTTAATCATCAAACAAATGGGAATCAAATTCACCTGTTTGTCAAGAAAGAAGATGGAGAGGGACGTGACTTCTATTATTTAGGCCCTGTAAGTTTAGTCCCAGATTCTGCTCAGAATAGTCAGATGTTTGACAAGGGGCAACCGGTTTCCGTTGTCACGATGGATCTAAAATTAAGTCATCCTATGACATATGATTTATACCACTATTTAGTGGAAGCTTAAATAAATTTGGAATAAGACTGTATTGTGAAGATCACAAATAAATTATTTAGCTGAAATAAGATAACTAGAGCAAAAGAATTTGGTGCATTCTTTTGCTCTTTTTTATATGAAAAAAATTCAGATTATATTGCTTTACATTATTTTTACATTGAATTTACTGAGAATTAATGAATCCGCTTTATACTGGTTTTATTGACAGATAAAGGAGTGTAATAAATGAAATTATCAACTTTTGCATCTAGCGCCTTGCTTTTAGCCTTGGTTGCTGGCCAAACAGTCGTACATGCCCAAGACGTTAAGATTAAAGACGTGAAACACTTTGATGTTGAAGTCGGCCAGGATATGTATGTTCCTTATAAAGGTAAGACAGAACAATTTAAAGATGGTTTTGTAACGGGCTTCGGTTCAGCTATTACCTTTAAAGGTTTGGACAAAGATGGCAACCCAGAATTTTGGGGCTTAACTGACCGTGGTCCTAACCTTGATGCGCCAAATTATGAAAAAGGTGAAGACGATGTCTTAACCAGTAAAATTTTCCCAAGTCCAGATTTCACCCCTGAAATTGGTTTGATCTCGTTAAAAGATGGTAAAGCGACAGTGACCCAAACGATTCCTTTGCAAGATAAAGAGGGTAAGAATATTACAGGTAAACCGATTGAACCAGGTAAAGTAGGTTCTTCTAACGAAGTCGCGCTTGATGAAGAACTAAACGATTTAGGCTACGATGAACATGGTATGGATACAGAAGGAATTGCGGTTGATAAAGATGGTAATTTCTGGATCTGTGATGAATATGGACCATTTATGACCCAATTCGATAAAGATGGTAAGCAAATTAAGCAATTGGCTCCGGGTAAAGGCTTGCCTGAAATCTTAGCCCAACGGATTCCTAACCGTGGTTTTGAAGGTTTAACCATTACGCCAAGTGGTAAAGTTGTCGCAACTGTTCAAAGTGTGTTAGATGTTGAGGGAGAAACCTCTAAAACAGCGATGTTTACTCGTGTGGTAGAGTATGATCCTCAAACTGAGAAGGTTCGTATGTTTGCTTATCCAGTTAATAAAGATGACTATAAGAAAATCAAAGATTGCAAAATTGGGGATATCTTTGCTGTTTCAGATACGAAGTTCCTAGTCATCGAGCAAGGTAAAGATGCTCAAGGCGAGATGATGAATAAAGTCTTCTTATTCGATACTGAGAAAGCGACTGATTTAACCGATAAGAAGGTAGACGATAAAGAGTTAGAATTCGTTGAGAAAGTTGAAGATCTTGGTGATATTACCATGGGTACTAAAACTGAGTTAGTAGACCTTCGTAAAGAAGGATGGACAGCTGAGAAGGCAGAAGGTTTAGCCTTATTCAATGACAACAAGACCCTTATTGTAGTCAATGATAATGACTTCGGTATCAAAACGGTAACTAAAGACGAGTCTTTAAAAGATCCAGACATTACCGACTATACGTACAAGCCAGAAGATAAGACTTTTTCATACAAGGTCAAAGATGTGAAACCAGAAATTAGTATGGAAGCTAACGATGAGAAATCTCAAGTTTGGACAATTGAATTCGACCAAGTCATTAAATAATAGAAGAATCTAAGTGAATCAAGATCCTCATACCGTCTAGTGTGCCTGTGAGCAACTAGACGGTTTTTTGTTAAATAAACTCAAATCAAACACACATGAATAGCGTATAATAGTCTTAACATCGAAGAAAGTAGGGAAGAGAAATGACACAACGCATTCTATTTATGGAAGATGAAGATACCATCCGAGAAGTTTTGAGTGAGTATCTAAAGATTGCGGGCTATCAAGTTACTCAAGCGGCGGATGGCCAAGTTGCCTGGCAATTCATTCAAGATCAAGAATTTGATTTAATCATTTTGGATATCATGGTTCCCCATATTTCTGGTTTAGAGATTCTTCAGCGTTTACAAGAGCAAGCCAATGATTGTCCAGTGATCATGCTAACGGCTTTAGGCGACGAGAAGATTCAAGTTGAAGCCTTTAATCATTATGCGGATGATTTTATCATTAAGCCGGTGTCGCCACTCATTCTGCTAAAACGGGTGGAGACCGTCTTAAGAAGAGCAGCCAATCGTAAGAAACCAGTAGAGCCAGCGTCTTCGACACAAGCTACAGATAGACCTGATTTGGTGCTAGACGATTTGGCTTATAAAGCCACCTATCAAGGGCGAGATTTGGACTTGACCCTGTCGGAATTTCTGCTCCTACAGTTGATGCATGCGCATCCGGGGCAGGTCTTTACTCGCGATCAATTAATTAATCATGTGTTTGGCCAAGATTATATCTGTACCGATCGGATAATTGACACCCACATTAAAAATTTACGTAAGAAATTACCGATAGCCTGCATTAAAACAGTCATTGGCTTGGGTTATCGTTACGAGGTGACTTATGAAACTAAATAAGAAGACCTTAGTCTATAGTTTCGTATTGACCCTCAGTTTGGCTACTTTTATTTTGACCTATTTAATTTGGCTCTTACCTAATCTCTATCTAGATAATGTAGTTAAATCCAATACTCAAGCCAGTCAAGCTTTTCACGAAGCCTATCTTGAACACAAAAGCTTTCCTGTAGACAAAGCTCCCAATATGTCCGGTTCTTTAACGGTCTTTTGCCCCCGTGATAAGCAAGAAATACAAATTGGCTCTGCCTATGGAACCTTAACTCTTGTCGTGAAAGATCCCCAGATGCGGTCTTTTCTTAACTATTTAAAAACCGTCGACTTTAGCGATCCGGATTTCAAATTTGATCCTACTTACAGCTCGAAGGAATTCTCCCAAAAACTTTTAAATCAGTTGGAACGGGAATTCGAGGTTAAGCTAAGCCGGAGCAAGATGAAATTCGACGATAGCAAACAGCAAAATCAGATTATTCGCAAGAAAAACTATGTTTTACTAGTCAGTTCAGTTGATGACAAGAAGGCCCTCTATTCAAATACAATTGGCTTTAGCCAGACCAAGGATGGTTTGCGTTTATCTTACACCCCCTTTTCAATGTCCAAGATGGATGATATTCAACAAGTTGTCTGGGGCAGTTTGCCGATGATTCTATTAACGTTAGTCCTATTTACCTCATTAGCGAGCTTGTTCTTTGCGCGCACTATTATTGAACCGATTCAACGCTTGGCCACTCATGCTCAACAATTAAAAACCAGTCAGTTACAAGTCAGAGCGCCTTTACAAATGAAATCAAAAGACGAGATTCAGGACTTGGCTGCCAGTGTAGACGAGATGTATCAGAGTTTGCAACGGACCTATCAGGCTTTACAAGTAGCTTATGATAAACAAGAATTATTCTTGCGAGCTTCGTCACATCAGCTTAAAACCCCAGTCGCGGCGTCCTTATTACTGATCGATTCCATGATTGATGGGATTGGTAAATTTAAAGATCATGAGGTTTATCTACCTAAGTTGAAGGAACAAATTCAGTCCTTACAGCGTCTGATTGATGAATTGCTCATCCTAAATCGACCGGCTAATGATCAAGAATTTCAACCTGTGGCTTTGAATGATTTACTGGCTGGCTTGGTTGATTCCTATCAGATTTCTGCTCAAGCTAAGGGATTAACCTGGCAAGTCAGTCTAGATCAACAAATCATCACCACTCAAGTGGATCTATTAATCAAACTCATAGACAATCTAGTTGCTAATGCCGTAGAGCATTCGCCGAAGCAGTCGGCTATTCAGGTGTCCTTAGCAAAGGGTGTCTTAACGATTCAAAATGATGGGCAGATTGATGAAGCGATGTTGGATACGATTTTCCAACCTTTTACAACAAGTAAGAGTCATCTCCAATCAGGCGGTTTGGGTCTTTATATTGCGCAACGATTTAGTCAGACGCTAGGTTTTCATCTGAGTGTACGCAATCTTCCTGGTCAAGTTGAAACGCGACTTGATTTTAATCAAGCTCACATTGACCACAAATCAAGTTCACAAGGCTAGACTATACTAAGTTTATAGAAAAGGAGGAAGAGATGAATGATTCATATTGATCAACTTAAAGTGACTTATGGGCAACAAGTTGCCCTGAATATTCAAGAGCCGATTGATATTTTGCCAGGACAAAAAATTGGCATCATTGGTAGCAATGGAGCAGGTAAATCAACTTTGATTAAAGCTTTGCTTGATCTGATTCCCTATCAAGGGCAAATTAGATGTACACTAAAGCCTAGTCAAATGGCGGTCCATTTACAGTTCAATGAATACGTTGAGACGATGTCTTGTCGTCATATCATGGAGACCATTCTCCAAACCACTCTTAAGGATAACGCTGACTTAAGAGAACTAGTGGCCTATTTTGAAATGGAGGATCAACTTAATAAGAAGTATAAGCATCTATCGGGTGGTCAAAAACAACGTTTTACCTTAATTATGGTTTTGTTTCATAAGGCGCCAGTTACTTTCTTTGATGAGATGACTTCGGGTTTGGACTTCGAGACTAGACAGAAACTCATGACCAAGATTCAAGATTGGTATCAAGATTCTTCTGCTACATTCTGCTTGGTTTCGCACTACTATGAAGAACTCGAACAACTCGTCGATATCATCTTGTTATTGGATCATGGTCAAGTGGTGGCTTATGGCGACAAACAAGCCTTGTTCCAAAAATATTGTGGTCGTCGGGTCGTCTTGATTGATCGTACACCGAATAATGAGCAAGTCGTTCAATCCCATCCTCAAATTGTGTCCGCATCGCATCAGATCGCCATGCCAGTCAATTCAATTCAAGAAGAATCAGAATTAATTCAAAGTCTGATTCTTGCGGGAATAGATTATCAGTGCACGAGTCATGATATTGAATTAATGACCTTAAATGCTAAAGCAGCCTATAAGCAAAGAAAAGAGGTGCCTTATGCAAGCTAGATTATTAAAGTATGAAATTCGTAATATTTTGGGTAACTTCTTTATTCCTTTATTTGGGATTATTTTTCCAATCTTTATGGGAATTATCATTCCGGCGTCGGTCGTTGAAGAGGTGCCTAAATTAATTCGGCAAGAAGTGTTGAATTCGATTATTTTAAGTATGAGTTTGATGATTCCCCTTTGTGTAGGCTTTATCGGTTACGCTGCTTCCTACGCGCAAGAGAATGAAAAGCAAATTCCCTTGCGTATGAAGTTGTTTGGGATTTCGAATAAGCGCTTTATAGTGACCAAAGTCTTGGGCCAATTCTGCGTTATTTCAGTGACCTTCTTGGTTTACTTTGTCACCATGCATTTTGTACATGGGTTTACCATTAGTAACTTTAAGGGAATGCTGATCTTCTTCGCTTTTATGTATTTGTTTACAGCTGCCTTTTTGATGATTTCTCATGCAATTGCCGATTTAATTGGCAAGTTTGGTCCCACCTATGGCTTGGTCATGTGTATTTACTTCTTCCTTTTATTTATCTCAGGCTCCATGGGGATGCGGTACGAGGATTTCCCACCATTCTTACAGAAAATCGCCGATCAGATTCCGCTAACCCCCTTTGGACAACACGCTTATGATATATGGCGTGATAAACTAACCAACTATAGTAGCCTCATCCAAACTACGATTTCCTTATTGGCAGTAGGAGCCTTGTTACTTATCTGGTCAAATTATAAGAAGAAACAAGCCATTTAATCATAGCCTTGAGCCGACATTTGAAATGTCTGCTTAAGGCTTTTTTTGTGTGAAAGGGGCATAATCAACATAATAGTATGTCATGTTGATTTTAAAAAATTCACAATTTGAAGTCTCCTTAAATTCGTATGAAAGCTTGCTCTTATCCACTTTTCTTTTTTGTTAGCGAAGCGTCTTAATTAATTATTCATAATCGAGCCTATATAAAGCTTTTTATAAAAAAGTGTTATCCAAAACTTCATAGATATTTCGTAAATCGCGAAATGAAAGTTCACAGTCGGGTGTTATTCTTTGAGTATAGAAATGAGACAACAAATTTTAATAAAAAAGGATGATGTAAAATGTTCAACCAAACAAAATGGAATTCAAAAGCTCAATCGTTTAAAGTGGCTTCTTCTTGTGCTTTGCTTTTATTAAGCCCAGTAGCCTTGGCTATGCCTAATGTGGGATCATTAACGGGAGGCCTTCCACAAGTTTATGCTCAAGCAGCCAACCAACAAGTAACAATCAATGCTGTTGCTCAAGGTGATACGACTGTTTCAGGGACAGCTGCTCAAGGTACAACCGTAACCGTTCAATTTGCCGATGCAAGTAAAGAAACAGTGGATACTGCAGCTGACGGAACTTGGAAGGTTACCGTACCACAAGGAACAAGCCTAAATAACGGTGAAATCGTCAAAGCGACTGCCGGCGATCCATCAGGTGATTTTACCTATCAAGAAGTAACGATTGGCGCAGGCGCGGACACCACGACACAAGCTGGCAATGTTGATCACTTTATCAAAACGGATGAAGTAAAAGAAAATGCTAAAAGCATAACAGGAACAACCAGTCCTAAAGGAACCGTAACAGTTCGTTATGAAGCAACCGGTGATAAATGGACAGTAGATGCCGATGCGAGTGGTAAATGGTCGATTGATTTACCAAGTTCAATCAGTCTTAAAGCAGGGGAAACCTTGCAAGTAACAGCTGGTTCAACTGATCAACAAATGAAGACTGAGACTATAACGGTCGTAGCTGACACTCAAACACCGGCTACAAAACATTCAGTAACAATTAAACCTGTAGTAGAAGGTGCTAAATCGGTCAGCGGTACAACGTCTCCTAAAGCAACTGTGACCGTTTTATACCAACCAACTGGTGATAAAGTAACCGTGGACGCTGATGCTCAAGGTAATTGGACAGCTAACTTAGATAGTTCAATTAGTCTTAAAGCCGGTGAAGTGCTTGGTGTAACCTCAAACTCAACTAGCAACGAACAAGCTTATCAAGAAGCGACTGTCGAAAAAGTGGATGGTGCAACAACCGAAGCTAAAGCTCAAAAGAATTTTGTTAAAGTAAACCCTGTTAGTGTAAACGATAAAACAATCAGCGGAACGTCTACTCCTAATGCAACTGTCTTAGTACAATTTGATAAGACGGGTGATAAGGTTGCTGTTGATGCGAATGCTAAAGGTGAATGGACCATTAATGTACCAAGTACCATTCAATTAGCTGAAGGGGATGTTTTAAATGTTACTTCAAATTCAACGAGTAACGAACAAGCTTTCCAACAAGTGAAAGTTCAAGGCGCTGCTACTACACAAGCAAATAAAACTAGTGAAAAAGCTAAATTACCATCTACAGGTGAAGCAGCACAAAATCTAGGTGTGGTTATCGTATCCCTTCTTGTCTTAGGTGGCGTTCTCTTCTACTTCGGTAAGAAGAAAAGTGAAAACAAATAATTAACTTCTTAATCTCGTTCTCTTCCTAAGCAAGGTCCAGACTCTGTCTGGGCCTTTTTTTCTTGACCATAGATTGATATTCTTCTATATTGATAAGTGTCGATAAAATGTGAGGTGAGAAAAATGAATTATGAAGATACAGCTCAGATTCTTAAAGCATTAGCGGATCCAACGCGTTTGAAAATTATCTCATTATTAGGAGATAGACCATTATGTGCCTGCCAACTATTGGAACATTTTGCGTTAAGTCAACCTACCATGTCACATCATCTGAAGATTTTAGAGAAAGCACATTTAATTCAAGTTGATAAGCAAAGTCAGTGGCATTATTATTCTTTGAATTATGATCAGACCTTTGACTTGATACAACAATTAAATCAGATGGTGACTGAAAAGACTGTAGAACTATCACTAGAAGAGGAGTAAGAAAATAAAATGACATTTGCTCTAGAAATTAAAAATTTAAGGAAAGTATACGCCACCGGAGTAGAGGCCTTGAAAGGTATTGATTTACAAGTTGAAGAAGGTGATTTCTATGCCTTATTAGGACCGAATGGGGCAGGTAAATCAACCACGATCGGGATTATTACGTCCCTAGTCAACAAAACTTCTGGTCAAGTGAAAGTATTTGGTCACGATATCGATACGGATCTCGTATTAGCTAAACAACAAATTGGCCTGGTACCGCAAGAATTCAACTTTAATCCTTTTGAAACAGTACAACAAATCGTGGTGAACCAAGCGGGCTACTATGGTGTTCCACGTAAAGAGGCTCTGGCTCGTAGCGAGAAATACTTGAAGCAATCGGATCTATGGAACAAGCGCCACCAAAAAGCCCGAATGTTATCGGGCGGGATGAAGCGACGCTTGATGATTGCGCGGGCCTTGATGCACGAACCAAAATTACTTATTCTTGATGAACCGACGGCCGGTGTTGATATTGAGTTGCGCCGTCAAATGTGGGATTTCTTGCGTCAATTGAATGAAGCGGGAACGACGATTATATTAACCACCCACTATCTTGAAGAAGCAGAAATGTTATGTCGTAATATCGGAATTATTCAACAAGGACAGCTTATCGAAAACACGTCCATGAAAGCCCTTTTAGCTAAATTACAGTATGAAACCTTTGTTTTTGATTTGGACCAAGCGGTCAACCAGCTAGAGGTTCCGGGTTATCAGGCACAGTTAGTTGATGCGAATACCTTAGAGGTTGAGGTTGAACGCAATCAAGGGGTTAACGGGATTTTCCAGGCTTTAAGTCAAGCCGGAATCAAGGTCTTATCGATGCGTAATAAGACGAATCGTTTAGAAGAATTATTCTTGAAATTAACTGAGAAAGCTCAGACTGACAAGGAGGAAAGCCAACATGTTTAATCTCTACTGGACCGCTTTAAAAAGTCTAGCCTATAAGGAAACGAACCGTTATTTACGAATATGGATTCAAACCTTAGTGCCTCCGGTGATCACCACGTCTTTATACTTTATTATCTTTGGTAACTTAATTGGTCGACGGATTGGGGACATGGGTGGGTATTCCTACATGGAATTTATCGTTCCAGGCTTGATTATGATGTCAGCCATTACCTCATCTTATTCCAATGTAGCTTCGTCCTTCTTCTCACAAAAATTCCAGAAGAATATCGAAGAATTGTTAGTAGCGCCCGTGCCGACTCATGTTATTATGTGGGGCTTTATCGCGGGTGGCGTCGGTCGTTCCCTCTTGGTCTCGACTTTGGTGACTATGATTTCCTTATTTTTTGTTCCCTTACATGTTCATTCGTGGTTTATGGTAGTTGTGACCCTTCTGATGACAGCTATCCTATTTTCTTTGTTAGGCTTACTCAACGGTATCTTTGCCCAATCCTTTGATGATGTGTCAATTGTACCAACCTTCGTTCTCCAACCCTTAACCTATTTGGGTGGGGTCTTCTATTCCATCAGTATGTTGCCACCGTTCTGGCAAGCCGTGTCAAAAATTAATCCGATTGTCTATATGATCTCTGGATTTCGTTATGGCTTTCTAGGAACGAAAGATGTACCCGTCGTTATCTCCATGTCAATCTTGGTCGCCTTTATCTTTGGCTTGTATCTAGTCTCATGGCAATTAATTGAAAAAGGCCGCGGGTTGCGTAGCTAAACCTTTTGATAACAAAGGAGCCTTAAATGTGCTAAATAAAAAATAACTTAATCAAGATATTTTACATTTGGCCGTGCCGGCCACTTTAGAAAATATATTACAAACCTTAGTAGGCTTTATCGATGCCTTTATGATTGCGAAAATTGGCTTGGTCGCCGTTACGGCGGTTGGTTTGGCCAATACGATTCTTAATGTTTATTTGGCGGTCTATATTGCTCTTGGCGTCGCAGCGACTGCTTTGGTGGCAGAACGTATTGGGGCTAAACAAGTGGAGTTAGCTCAAACATACGGAGTGAAAATCCTCCAGATGACGACTCTGATTGGTCTAGTATTAGGTGACATTTCTTGGGGCTTGGCCCGACCATTTCTGCAATTGATGGGGGCTGATGCTCAGGTCTTGCCACAAGCTAGTCAATTTTTTGTCTGGGTCGGGGGCTTTACACTCTTAATGGGTTATCATACTATTCTTGGGACGCTCTTACGGGCCAACGGTGATAGCTTAACACCCATGAAAGTGAGTCTCTTGGTTAATTTCCTTAATGTTGGCCTAGACTATCTCTTGATATTCGGTTGGGGACCCATTCCACGATTAGGTGTACTGGGAACCGCTTTAGGAACCGTGATTTCGCGGGCTATCGGTGTACTAATCCTCAAAGTACGACTAGATCAGACGTCCTTAGCCTTTAAGTGGCGATCTGTGCTTGCGATGCAAGCCGACAAAACAGTGTGGCAGTTGGCTTTGCCAGCGGCTTTAGAGCGTTTGGTCATGCGTCTAGGACAAGTCTTGTACTTCTCCTTAATTGTGATGATTGGTAACAAAACCTTTGCGGCTCACTCGATTGCGGCAAATATCGAAGCCTTTACTTATATGCCGGCTCTCGGTTTGGGATCGGCGGCGGCTGTTCTGGTGGCTAATGCGATGGGGGAAGGGAATCCGCAGAAGAATCGTTTTGTCACCTATCGCTGTATTCAATATGGGGTGGGGCTTATGACCTTTATGGGTGTCATTCTATACTTTATTGCGCCATGGGCAGCTGGCCTATTCACGCAGGATCTTGAGGCACTCAATCAAGTGGTGACGGCCTTGCGGATTGATGCCCTTGGGCAACCGGTCGTGGCGATTAGCCTCATTATGGCCAATGTCTTACAAGGAATGGGCGATACCAAAACGCCATTAATCTCAACCAGTGTGGGAATGTGGGCGGTTCGAGTCTTAGGAGTCTACTTCTTAGGCGTCATTCTTGAGTGGGGCATCGCTGGTGTTTGGTGGGCCATCTTAATTGATCTCAGCCTACGGTCCATTGTGCTTTATGGGCGCTACCGTCAGCATCTCACCCGCTTAGAGTCAATCTAATGACATTGTCCAACAAGTTACCGTGATTCTTTCCCTAGCGGTGGGTGGACTACTAGGTAAGTGGCCTCCACCTCTTTTTGGATGAAAATGCTTAGTAGCATTATTTGGCTTACTTAATGGACTTAGTTTATAATAAATAAGCTGAGAAAAAGGAGGAGTTCCATGTTAACTATCGCTTATATCGGGAATGGCAAGTCTACCAATCGCTACCATATCCCTTTTGCCCTAAAAAGTGGCCGCTTTAAGATTAAGACGATCTACTCACATTCGGCTAATACCGATTGGCTACCTTTGGAAGGAGTACATTATACGCAAGATTTAGACGATATTTATCTTGATCGTCAATTAGATTTGGTGGTTGTGGCGACGCCAAATCAGTGGCATTATCATTATGCAAAAGCCTGCCTCGAGCACGGACACAATGTCCTCGTTGAGAAGCCTTTCACAGCGACTTTGGCTCAAGCACAAGAATTATTTGCTTTAGCTGAACAGAAAGATCTCTTTATTCAAGCTTATCAAAACCGGCGTTTTGATGCGGATTTCTTAACCGTGCAAAAAGTGATAGAGAGCGGTCGCCTAGGGGACTTGTTAGAATTAGAAATGCACTTTGATTATTTTAGACCGCAAGTGCCTTTAGCAACAGACCATTATTCACGTGAGGAAAGCTATCTCTATGGTCATGCTTGTCATACAGTTGACCAAGTAATCAGCTATTTCGGTCGTCCTGACTCTGTACATTATGATGTTCGACAATTACTAGGCAAGGGGCGGATGAACGACTATTTTGATTTGGATTTCTACTATGGGGCCTTGAAAGTGTCAGTCAAATCTTCCTATTTCCGGATTAAAGAACGTCCTAGTTTTGTCGTTTATGGTAAACAAGGCATGTTCGTTAAGGCCAAGAAGGATCGACAAGAGGCTGATCTCAAGCGTTTCTATATGCCAACTCAGGCTGATTTTGGTTTGGATCAACCCGAAGATTATGGGGTTTTAACCTATCAAGATGAAGCGGGTCAATTCCATGAGGAGACGGTGGTTTCACAAGTTGGAGATTATAGTCGTTTTTATGAGGCAATCTATCAAAGTATAGCTCATGGGGCACCTAAATTAGTATCTGATCAAGAAACCCTATTACAGATGGAAATACTTGAACAAGCTATTAGCAAATTAGAAGCTGACCAGTAAGTTTGTCTAGCCTGATAAAATTTTTGCCTCGAAGCTTCTCGCTCGAGGCAAAATTTATGGTAAAATAGAAGTTAGTTTAATTGTAATCGAATTTAGACGATCCCTTCCCATAGTATAATGGATATTACAAGGACCTCCTAAGTCTTAGATGTAGGTTCAATTCCTACTGGGAAGATTATGAACGCCGAGGAATTTGGCGTTTTTTTAGTGGTATAAAGGAGCTAGCAAGATGTCGAATGATCTTAAACGCTATAATACGTGGAATAATCACTTGAAAACTACTTTTGGTGAGAAAGTCTTTAAGGTATCGTTGGATGGAGGCTTTAATTGTCCCAATCGTGATGGAACAGTGGCACATGGCGGCTGTACCTTCTGCTCGGCATCGGGCTCCGGTGACTTTGCAGGAAGTCGCTTGGATCCCTTGCCCATCCAGATGGTCAAAGGAATTGATAAGCTACACGGTAAATGGCCTCATGCCCATAAATATATCGCCTATTTCCAGAATTTCACCAATACGCATGCCCCTGTAGAGGTTTTGCGGCATCGGTTTGAACAAGTCGTTAATCAACCAGGCGTAGTGGGCATAATGATAGCCACTCGTCCTGATTGCTTGCCAGCGGAGACCGTTGACTACTTAGCCGAGTTGAATCAACGCTACTATATGTGGGTCGAGCTAGGCCTACAAACCGTTCATGATCAAACCAGTCAGCGAATTAATCGTGCCCATGACTATGCGACTTATTTGGACGGCGTGGCTAAATTGCGGGCGCATAACATTCCAGTTTGTACCCATCTCATTAATGGTCTGCCAGGCGAAACCTATGACATGATGATTGAAAATGTTCGCCGCACTTTTCTTGATTCGGATATTCAAGGAATCAAGATTCATCTCTTACATTTGATGCGCAAGACCAAAATGATGTTGGACTATAAAGCAGGTGACTTACAATTGATGGAGATGGATGACTATGTCAATCTAGTGTGTGATCAGTTAGAATTAATTCCGCCAGAAATTATTATTCATCGCTTAACCGGTGATGCCCCCCGCGACACTTTAGTTGGGCCGATGTGGAGTTTGAATAAATGGGAAGTCCTCAATGCCATCGATGATGAGTTGGCTAGAAGGAATACTCATCAAGGTGCAAAGAATTGTCGATTAACGAAATAAGCAAAAGCTCTCTTTCGAACTAGAAAGAGAGCTTTTGTCTTTTAGGTATAATGTTTGATATGAAGGGTATTGTAAAGCCATTGTAAGTTGAGCCATGGGGTAATTTCTCGGTGCTTGTAAGCTTCAAGGAAGGCTAGACGATGAGCTTGAGCACGTTTAAGAATAGTAGGCGAGAAGCGAGTTTGATCATGTGAAGTATAGTCGTCATCGTTAGCATTATACTTAACCAATTGGTTATTTTGATCATAATAAAAGACTTCGTTGTCAACGATGAGGACAGCTAACTGGTCATCGTTATCAATAAAGAAGATGGGGTCCGCCTGAGATGAGGACTCGTATGTCGACTCTTCCACTGTATCTTTTAGTCGATAATAGCCTTTGATGTCAGGTTTTACCTGCATGGCTGCCAAGATATTGTCATTCGCCAAACTTGACTGATTGAGATGGCGTTGATAATAGTCGTTATGAATGACGAAATTAGATAAGATTAGACATCCACCGCCAAAAATCACAAATAATAGAGAAAAGACGTGTTTAAACGGATTCATGGGTATTCCACTCCCTTTCATAGCGGTCATTTTTAGTCATTAAAGCGCTAGGATGATTTAGCTAGTTGGCTGAAATTATAGAGCCACTGCAAATTGACATAGGGAGCTTTGATTTTCTTAATTTCTTGCTGAATGAAGCTGTTTCGATAGTGATTACCCGCTTGTTCCATTTCTGGTGTTAAAGAATCGGTCTCTTCTGAATCAAAATTATCTTCCTGATTTTGGACGTCGATTAAGAGGCCGTTAGATCCGTAGGTGTAGATGGTTTGGTCTATAAGAAGGATGGATTGATCAGATACTTCATCATAGGAATAGGATAGGTTGTCATCTAAAGCGTAAAAATAATCATCATCGGCGATATCATCACTAAAGCGTTGATGATCTTTGATGATATATTTTAGAAGAACAGGACCTTTGATCGGTTTTTCTATATGTTGGCAATAATAGAGCGAATAGTCATAGATATTTATGGAGCTAAAGAGGATGCCAGCTGAAATAAGGAGAAAAATCAAAACATATTTTTGGACTTTGGACATGAGCTAACCTCCTAGTGACTCAATGGTTTAATGGCTAAGAGCCAATTAAAACTCAACATAAAGAGACTAAAAGAAAAGACAGCAAAGAGGATGCCATAGCGCCAAGCTTCAAGGGGTTTAAGTAGGCGAGCAAGTGTAAGTCCTGACCAGCCTGTAAGTACGATGACGAACCAAGCAGAAAGAAGGCGCTTAGGAGTCGGACCATAGTTCAAAATATAGACGCCGCAAAGTTTCCAAGCAGCAATCAAGGCAAAAGCAGTTGTGAAAAGGAAAAGAATCGCCAAAGCAAGTCGCGTTCCAGGTTGGTCCCAGAGAGGTTCTTTAGCAATCAGATAGAAGATGGCAAGTACAATAAAGTTGACAATTGCGACACGAACCAGTTGCCAGAAGCCAGTGACAGCCAAGGTTGACGCCGCTTGGGGTGTCAAATGTTGGAGCGTGATACGGAAGATGTCATTCATGGCTAAACAGATAAACAAGGCATAGACCGCACATAAACTGTAAATGACCAAATAGACGGAAATTTTAGGAAAGATGCGCATAGGTAAGATTCGTTTCATCAATTTTTGGTAGCGGTCGTGATAAGAAGTAGAACGCAATGACCCAACCATTAACCCAAAGATTAACATACCAAAAGGAAGCGAAAGGATTAGATAACCAATATCATTGCTCAAGTCGAAGGCTCCGAAGATTTGGTGGAACAAGCGACCGATGAGGTTGGTAAATTGGCTTGTCTGCGTGGCAAAATTTTGGGAGACTTGAGCCAATTGACTCCAAACGAAAATCAAAATGGGTACAAGTCCGCACAAGGTGATCAAAATAAACTTGATTGGAAAAGTAGGCTTTTTAATCAGCGAATCGATATGATTCGTGACTTTGGTTCTAGCTAGGGCTAAACGTGTAAACATATTTTCAACCGGAAGTTCAATCATACCTAACCAAAGTTCTTGATAAAGCATGATTCCCAATTTACCTTCGATTAACTTCCCATTGCGAGCTAAGATATAGAAAACCAAACAAATGTGTAAAGCCACTATCTGAATCAAATCAAAGGGATGATGATAGCCAAAGACGGACAAGGCTAAAGCTTGTATCAGGCTCGAAATAAGGAAAAACCAGCTCTCTAATTTAGGGATCGAGGTGGAATTAACCTGATTTGATAGGATGACTCGATGTAAATATTCAACTAGAAAGATGATGGCTAAAGTGACCGGAAAGTAGAGATGGGGACGGTTGTTAAACAAGGTTAATACATAGAAGAAAGCTAACGGATAGGTAAATAAGCTAGCTAGTTTAAGTTGGGTGTGATCTTGTGGATTGAAAGTCGCGATCTGTTGATCAAGATTAATTCCAAAGAAAGTTTTTGGCTTTGGTTGTGTTGGAGACTCAGGTGTGTTTGTTAGCTGAGTCGGGGTTAGATTTTGAGTCATGATTGTCTTCCTCCAATAGTTGATCGCCAGGGTCGGGAAGATATTCGATTATGTCTCCCGGCTGGCAATTCAGCTCTCGACAGATGGCATTTAAGGTCGAGAAGCGAATCGCCTTGGCTTTATTATTCTTGAGAATAGACAAATTAGCAGACGTCAAATCAATCCGTTCGGCCAATTCTCCTGCACTCATATGACGCTGAGCCATTACTACATCTAAATTAATTTGGATCATCGTAAGCCCTCCTATATGGTGTAAGTTAGTTCATCTTGCATTGCGACCGCTTTGCCGAAAGCATTGCGAACGACACGCAGAACTAAAACCATAAAACCGCCGGCCACTGCAATAGCAAGTAAAGGAAGATAGCAAGTGAGGCCCATGATTAAAGCAATCAGGGTCACTACTTGGATTTCCCAACCAATATAGCGCAAGCAAGTGACGTTTTCCGATGTGAAGACTTGGTCTCGACCAATTCGATCGATTAAGCGGTAGAAGCTTGAGATAAATAGAAGGGCCAAGCCACCACATATATAACCGCTGAGCAGAAGTAAATTTCGGCGTAAGTCTCCTCCAAATAAAGGGGTAGAGCGGCCATCAAATTGGGCAACCAAGTAAGGACCATTGAAAAGCATTAGAATGGCAACGATGAAAAAAATGGCTAAGCAAATCTTAGTGAGTAAGATACTGGTATTCTCGTGATTCATTTGTTGTTGCTGATTTGTCTCGTTCATAAAATTTTCCTCCATGGATTAAGAAATACAGAAAGCGTCCTTTCTGACATGCTAAATATAACACCTTAATTATTGAAAAACAAGATATTTTTATCGAAAAACGATAAAAATATCTTGAATAGCGATAATGTATAGTTTGATGATTTTTAATAATAATTCATATTAAAAATATCTTAACAAAGCTTAAAAAGGTGCTATAATCGGTTTATAAACGCTTTCATTTGATGGAGGGAAAATATGTATAGTATTGGACTTGATCTCGGTATAGCCAGTGTCGGCTGGAGTGTAGTGAATGAAAAAAACGGATTTATCGAGGATTTAGGGGTACGTATTTTTACGGCTCGAAATAGTGATCAGAATAAGGATAGACGTACCGCGCGGAGCACCCGCCGTTTATTGAGACGTCGCCATACTCGTTTAGAAGATGCGAAACGCTATTTAGAAAGTCAGGGTTTTACTAATGATGTTTCATTAAAGCATGTTTGCCCTTATGAATTAAGGGTAAAGGGGCTAGATCAAGCCTTATCGAAAAGTGAAATCTATAAAGTAGTTCTTCATATAATAAAAAAACGTGGAATTAGCTACTTGGATGAAGACAGTGTTGAAGCAGCAAGTGAAGGACAAGCCTATAAGGATCAAGTGTCCAAGAATGCTATGCTATTAAAAGAATTTACCCCGGGACAAATTCAGCTACACAGGCTACAAGAAAACGGAAGAGTGAGAACCGGGTTAAATGCTAAAGGTGAGTATCAACTAAACGTATTTACGGTGAGGGCCTACGCTCAGGAGTTAGAGCGAATTTTACGTTGCCAAAGCCAATTCCATAGTGAAATTACCGAAGATTTTATTAATTTCTTTGTAAAGAAAGGAACTGGTCAAGAAGCGGGCTTGGTTTATCGCAAAAGACCCTATTATCATGGACCAGGAAATGAAAAAAATAATTCACCTTACGGGCGTTGGGCAAATTATTCTTTCGATGGTAAGCCAGCTGAAAATATCTTTGACCAATTAATTGGTAAAGATATACGAGGAAACTTGAGAGCTAGTACGATGGGCTTAACCGCACAAAAATATAATCTCTTAAATGATTTAAACAATTTGACTATAAAACGCGAGGAAAGTAAATTGACGCCAGCAGAGAAAGAGGACGTTCTTTCTTATTTAATGACGCAAGATGTTAAACAATTCGGACCAAGTACTTTATTAAAAATTTTGAATCTTAGCAAAGAAGATGTAAAAGGCTTTCGTATCGATAAGAATGAAAAACCTGAATTACATACAATGAAAACATATCGAGCATGGCGACAAATTTTTGCTGAAAATGGGCTTGAATTAAATGATATTCCAGAAGATACAGTCAATATGTTGGGTCGAATCATAACACTAAATACTGATATTGATGCGGTCGAACATACGATTGATGTTGAATTACCGGATCTTGAGCTAGTAATTAAAGAAATTGTACTTAATAATTTTGCTAAATTAAGAAGTAAAGCAAGTCAAGCTTCTTGGCATAGTTTTTCAGATGAATTAATGAAGGAATTAATTCCGGAATTATTAAATACGTCCGATGAACAAAATACAATACTGGAACGGATGGGTATCAAGAAAGAGCTGAGAGGTCATTATGCCCAATATAGCCACTTGCCAGTTGAAGAAACGATTGAGCAAATTTTTAATCCGACCGTAGCCAAAACAATCAAGCAGGCCTTCAAAGTAATGAATGAATTGATTGATCGCTATGGAAAAGACAATATCAGCTACGTAACGGTTGAGATGCCCCGTGATAAAAATGAAAAGGATCAAGTAGATACGATCAAGAAGATTCAAAAGGACAATTTGAATCGAAAAGATGCGAGTCAGAAATATTTCTTAGAAAAATCAGGTTGGACAGAAGAACGTTTTAATTTTGAAATGCGTAAACCGAAATATGCTAAAAAACTTTTATATTACTATGAACAAGATGGTATTTGTGCTTATTCAGGAAAACCTATTTTACCTGAAGAAGTCTTCTCTGACCGAACTGAAGTCGATCATATTATTCCCTTGTCTATTTCCTTGGATGATTCATTAAATAATAAAGTCTTAGTACGTGCTGAAGCTAACCAAGAAAAAGGTCAACGTTCACCATATCAAGCTTTCATGGATGGTGCTAAATTAGGGCAAACATGGGATCAATATGTAGCTTGGGTTAAGTCTCGACCATACAAGAAATATAAGAAGCAGAATTTGCTGGAAGAACGTGATATCTTTAATCCAGAGATTCGCAAACGTTTCGTTGAGCGTAATCTGAATGATACTCGTTACTCAAGTCGCGTGGTAATGAATACCTTGCAAAGTTTCTTTTATGAGTCGGATACTAAGGTCAAAGTAGTGAGTGGTAGTTTCACTCATACACTGAGAAAACGCTGGATGTTAGATAAAATGAGAGAGACTCATCATCATCATGCAGTAGATGCGACGCTTTGTGCTGTATCTCCATTTGTAAAAATTGAACCGTATGAGTACCGAATTGTTGATGACAAACCGGTTATGATTGATTTAGCTACTGGCGAATTTATAGATTATCGAGAATATAAAAAACGCAAATATGACGATAAAAAAGCTTATAGTTTAGATCAGTGGCCAGACTTTATTGCTGATTTAACACCACTCAAACTGTATTCTCGAATTAAGTTTTCTCATCAAGTAGACCACAAGTGGAATCGAAAAGTCAGTGACGCGACGCTTTATTCGACGCGTAATCGAATTACCTATACGGTAAAGAAAGGTAAAGAAGTCGAAAATAAAGAGGTCTATACAATTAAGAAAATTAGCGACATTTATTCAGAAGATGGTTGGGAAGAGTTCAAAAAGCATCAAGATGACTTGTTAATGAAAGACATTGATCCAAAAACTTATGAAATTTTACTTGAAATTGCTGCAACATATCCTGATTTCAAAGAAGTTGAACAGGCAAATAATAAAGTAAAACGAATTCCGCAATCACCATTTAAAAAGTATTGTGAAGATCAGGCTATTCCAGGTATTCAGAAATATTCAAAAAAAGGCAATGGTCCGATTATCCGGTCCTTGAAATACTATGATAAGAAACTAGGCTCTCATTTAAATATTACGAAGACGCCAAGTGGTCAGCCAATTGAAGAAACGGTCAATGGTCGACGAGTTATTTTGAATCAACTGAATCCGTGGCGGACCGATGTTTACTATAGTCCATCTCGTGATTGTTTTGAATTGGTTGGCATTAAGTATAATCATTGTCAATATATTAATGGACAATATGGGGTACCAAAAGCCACATATGAGCAATTATTAGTTGATGAGAAGGTATCGTCAGATAGTGAGTTTAGATTCTCGCTTTATCGGGGAGATCGGATTCAAATTCAATATGGTGATGAGATGGTGGAAGGATTATATCAATCGAGAACTACCAATAATGTAAATTATTTTGAATTGAAACCTATTACTTCAACTCAATGGGAAAAGGAAATCCTACCTGTTTTAGGAAAACCATCAAATGGTCGTGCTATTAAAGGACTCAAAAAAGGTATGAAGGTTTTAAAAATTCATACAAGCTATTTAGGCAAGAAATACTATATCACACGCGAAAAATTAAAAGGAATTTTATAAGGAAGGGTTTACATTCTCGTTGGACATGCTATAATGGTAACTGTAATCGACGGGTTACCGTGTCCGACGGGACATGCTTTTCTAATATTTTTATTGATAGGAAATTATTAGAGAATCTGCAAAAATAAGGCTTTATGCCGAATTCAACCACCCTTTTGGGTGGTTTTTTTTATTTAGGAGGACAGGGTTATGTCATTTAGAACGGTCTTTATTAAGAATGGTGAACGGCTGAAATTACAGTTGGATAATCTTGTAATTGTAAAGCAAGGCAAAGAAATTAGAGTACCCTTATCGGATATTGGCACGATTCTTCTAGAAGGAGATTGCACAGTCATTACGACTAAACTACTAGCGCAATTAAGTCGACACCAAATAGCGGTAGTATCGTGTGATAATCAATTCTTGCCTTGTGGTATATATCTAGCCATGGGCCAATATCATCGAACAGCAAAGCGTAATATCTGGCAATCTCAATGGTCTGACTTATTGAAGCAAAATGCTTGGACTGAAGTTATAAGGATGAAGATTGCTAATCAGATGGTCCTCATGGAGAAGTTGGGAATTGAACAAGAACGTGTAGCCTTGATGCAAGAATTGTTAGATAATCTGATGTTGGGCGACGCAACCAATAGAGAAGGCCATGCAGCAAAAGTATATTTCAATTCTTTATTTGGTATGGGTTTTACTCGTGAAGATGCCTGCTATGCTAATATCTGCTTGAATTATGGTTATAGTATTATCAGAGCTCAGGTAGCACGTTGTGTTGTGGCATTAGGGTTGATACCCTCATTGGGTATCTTTCATAAGAATGAGTATAATGCATTTAATCTTGTAGATGATTTAATGGAACCCTTTCGACCTTTAATGGACCAGTATGTATATCAGCATATTATTAACGACAAAGAGGACTTTCTAACCTATGATAAGCGGCTGGCGATTATTGAATTTTTAAATCACCAAATTTTGGTAAAAGGTAAGAAAGAATTTATTGATTCTGCTATCTATGACTATGTCAATTCGTTTATTCGGGCAATGGAGAAAGAAGACTTTTCTAAGTTAAATTCTATTAGTTTAGAAAATTATTTGGGAGCGATAAAAGGTGAGGTTTGAACAAGTGAGATTATTATGTATGTTTGATTTGCCGTTTGATACGGCAAAGGAACAAAAAGAATATCGTGTTTTTCGAAAACATTTAATTGAAAATGGATTTACTATGTTGCAGTATTCAATCTACTATCGAAGTCTACCAAATCGCAGTTCTTTAGCAAAATACGAATCGATTCTGAAAAAGAAAATCCCAAGTAATGGCAATGTAAGATTAATTTATGTCACAGAATCTCAATTCAAGTCGATGGTTCTGTTGGTTGGAGAAAGAAGTATGCAAGAAGAAGTTGTGGGTGCCAATCGTTTAGTGGTGATCTAGATGCAAGTGAAAATAGAATATAGTGACAATCAATTTATAGAATTAATGTTAGACGATTTTGTATTGTTGACAGGAGGCAATCATCGCCTTTTAAGGCAGGTATATCAGTCATTAAGGTTATTTAATGGAAAAATATCAGGATTAGAAAATAATATCTATGGTGAAAATGGTATTCAATTAGAAGTTGATGGTAAAGAATTAAAAAGTAAGGATTTAACCATTCTTGCAATAGAAAATCAAGCAAGTCTGGTTCAAAATTTAACTCTGAATAAAGGAACAATTTTATTTGATTTGTTAAAAGACTTGAAGAATGATATAGAAGTAACTCGATTAATTGAGCAAGTTAATGATCAATTACTTCAATTAGAAAGTGTGTTACAACGTAAATTAGGAAATCAAAATGAACTAATTCAGTATCACTTATTGCCTATTCAATTTGAGGATTTGATTAAGAATAATATTCGTATAGGGTATTTTTATAATGATCTAGAAGTTCCAATTGCGTATGTAGATACAGAGGATATTTTAGAAATTTATTTAGCCCATCTTGCTAAGTACATTGAAATAACGGGTAAGCCCATCTGGCTTGTATTAAATCAACCTGAAACCTTTTTAAGTGCAGAATTTATCGAGCAATTTATTCAAAGAATTTCAATATTGTCTCAAGAGACTAGATTAGTGCATCTGATTGTAATCACTCACCATGTAATTTGGGAAGTAAATCAAGGTTATTTACCCAGAACAGTGGTCTGTTATGATGATATTTTGCAGATGCCTATATTAGGAGATTATAGGACTAGTTTACAGAACCATTATCCAGATGAATTTCGTTATTCTGATGAAAAATTAATTAAAGCCACATTTCGACTAATTCATTTAATTGGCTTGCCGATTAAACAGGCGCTTCTCATAAGCCCTAAGGATATGGTATTATTTGTAGTGATGAAAGAATTATTCGAGGATTATTCTGATTTTGAGACGTCAATTGAAGAATTATCTGAGATTGAATATAATTTTTTGATCAAAAAGGGGATTTTGGGTTAGAAAAACCGAAATTTGAGGTTTTTGCACTCTCTATAATTTCCTATCAGTAAAACTTTGAGTTGATACCTCCGCGTTGATTTGGCGTTTTTGCACTCTCTATAATTTCCTATCAGTAAAACGGGAATAAAAGTAATCAATTTCCCCATCTTGTTTTTGCACTCTCTATAATTTCCTATCAGTAAAACTTTAAAATGCAAAGGAGATTCAATGGAGCCGTTTTTGCACTCTCTATAATTTCCTATCAGTAAAACATAAATCATTAATGCTAATATCAAGTGCATGTTTTTGCACTCTCTATAATTTCCTATCAGTAAAACGTTTTGGGAATTGATGCTGATAAAATTAGAGTTTTTGCACTCTCTATAATTTCCTATCAGTAAAACGTAACGATTTTTATTACAATTTAAATCTTTGTTTTTGCACTCTCTATAATTTCCTATCAGTAAAACCGCAATGAAACAAGCTAAGAAAACGATGTTGTTTTTGCACTCTCTATAATTTCCTATCAGTAAAACCAAGGGTTGAAATAGAAAAGAGTCAAAGAAGTTTTTGCACTCTCTATAATTTCCTATCAGTAAAACAACGTGATTTAATGTTCTTAAATGAGAAAGGTTTTTGCACTCTCTATAATTTCCTATCAGTAAAACAACTATCAACCCATTTTCTAATAACTATCCGTTTTTGCACTCTCTATAATTTCCTATCAGTAAAACTAAGTCCATGAACTTTAAAACATTGGCTTCGTTTTTGCACTCTCTATAATTTCCTATCAGTAAAACAACAACTATGAAAAATGAAAATGGTTCAAAGTTTTTGCACTCTCTATAATTTCCTATCAGTAAAACAAGTGGAAACATAGATATGGCAATCGAGTTGTTTTTGCACTCTCTATAATTTCCTATCAGTAAAACAGGAACAAGCGAGATTGCAAGCTGAAATAGGTTTTTGCACTCTCTATAATTTCCTATCAGTAAAACGATTCATTAGCTATTACCTCGTTAACTCCGGTTTTTGCACTCTCTATAATTTCCTATCAGTAAAACGAGAAGCCCTAACCGAGTTAACCGAGCTGTGTTTTTGCACTCTCTATAATTTCCTATCAGTAAAACAATTTTTTGTTTGCTTAACGTGTACTTTGTGTTTTTGCACTCTCTATAATTTCCTATCAGTAAAACCGACAGATTGCTTGCAATCGTTTTGAATCCGTTTTTGCACTCTCTATAATTTCCTATCAGTAAAACCCTATATTTATGTGTATATCTCTTGAACCTGTTTTTGCACTCTCTATAATTTCCTATCAGTAAAACTTAGGCAATCCTAAAACCTCACAAGGGTCTGTTTTTGCACTCTCTATAATTTCCTATCAGTAAAACTTATCTTATCTGTACCGTCACGTGACGTCAGTTTTTGCACTCTCTATAATTTCCTATCAGTAAAGCTATGTAGGCGATTTGTTTAATTAAATTGAAGAAATGGATGAATTATTTAGTTGTACAAATTTTAATTAATTTACAATTTACTTGGTGTACGCAATCCTGTACATCATAATATATGTAGAGGTGATGAAAATGGAAGAAATTGTAAACCCTACAAAATTTAGGCAAAACTTATTTGACGTACTAAAGCACGTAAACGACTCTCACAAAGAGGTCAAAATTATTGGCAGTAATCCTAATACAAACGCAGTGCTTATTTCACTAGATGATTGGAACGCAATTCAAGAAACGCTTTATCTTGAGCGAACAGGAACGATGAGTTTTGTTCGTGAGCGTGAGAACGATAATAGTGAGCTGATTGAAATTGACAATATTGACAATTTAGATTGGAATAACTTGGAGGAAGAATTATAAAGTTAAATTAAAAAGCAAGTTAAGAAAGACTTGATGAGACTTAAGTCTAGTCATGTGTAGAAATTTATAAGACTTTAGAAAATAATCCGTATGAGCATAGCCAAAGTTTTGAAAAATTATTTCCAAAAGAACAAGAATTCTATTCAAGAAGAATAAATATTATACACCGAGTAGTCTATAAAATAGATGAAGAAAACAAACTAGTGATTATTTATTCAGCTTGGACGCACTATGCTTTAGAATAATACAACCTTACCTTATTGCCAGACATAGTTCTGGCTTTTTTGTTTTCTTTTATCATCGTGATAAAAAATTATAAAATGTAATAAAAGAAAGCTTTTTCATTGGTTAAAGTATAAAAAGAATAGGAATTTCTTAAGGGTATTGCTATAATAATCTTGAGAATATTTTTTAGGAGATGAGATAATGAAGAAGGAGAATCGAGGCAACTTTTGGTTGAGATGTCTTCTTAGTTTATTAGTAATAGTGGGGAGTGCTATTACTTTATTAATAACGAATCAAGTAGAAGCTCAGACAGGAGTAACCAAAACAGCCGTATTCAATGTAACCGATGCCAATGGACAGCCTGCATCGGGAGTGAGTTATACGATTCAAGACATTTCAACTGATCCATTTGGATTGCCAATAGAAGGACAGAATTTTGCTCAAGAATATGTGACGGATGCAAATGGTCAGATTCAGGAAAACCTGCCAGTAGGCAAATATGTGATTCGATTAACGGACTCGAATCAGTATTCGAGTCCAACCGAAATTCAATTTTCTGTAACAGAAACGAGTCAAGACCCTTTGACTTTTGACCTACAGTTTTATAAAACATTAACCGTATTCAATGTAACCGATATTAATACTGGACAGCCCGTACCGGGAGTGAGTTACACGATAAAAGATGTTTATAACGATCCGAGTGGTTGGAATAGGGAAGGCGATAAATTTTCTCAAGAATTCGTGACGGATGCTAGTGGGCAAATTAAGGCAAGCCTGCCAGAGGGCAAGTACACTATTAAATTAACGAACGCGGATCAGTTTTCGCTTCCAAGCAACCTTCAGTTTTATGTAACAGCAACGAATAATGATAATAATACTTTTGATTTGCAGGTTTCTAAAACATTAGAGGTGACCGTTCAGCTAGCAGAACTCTCTTTTCAACAAATAAATCCAACCTTGATTAAACAAATTACCGATGTGACTTTAAGTGAAATCATCATAGATGAAACCACCGGAAATCAAACCCCCGGTCCAAGTCAGACCTTTACGACGGATGCAAATGGGCAGGTAAAAGTTACGTTAGAAGCAGGTAAAGTATATAACCTAGTTAATAAGCAATTAGACGGTTACCAACCACCAACTGGGATGATTCTAGATACTCGCCGGCCAGTGCCTACCCAGATAGATCTAATGAACTTGAAAGCTTCAGGAGATTCGAGTAACGGTCAACCAGTTCCCTTTAAAATTGTTAAAACGGATCAAGATACGGGCCAACCTATAGGGTGGAGTTCTCTGTCTATACGATTAATCCGCCCACTCCGGATAGCCAGCCTGAAGTAGTCGGTATGTACTTTGTATATAAATTAGGAACATTTACGACGGATGCCAATGGTGAAATTAATTTTGATGCATCGACTGTGCAATTGTATGACAGTCCGGCTAATTATATTTTTGCCGAGACGCGTTCTCTTGATGGTTATTTTTCTAATCAGTCAGTCTATACGAACTACAGTGACCCAGTCTTAAGGGTTACTAACAAAAAAATTCCAACCGATTTTCAGTTTAGTTTGTTCAAAAAGGATGGATCTAATGGACAGCCTTTAGCCGGAGCGCAAATAACCGTATATAAAGAAGTCACCTCTGATTCTGAGCCAATCTACTTTAGCCAAAACAATAAAAATTATACCGTTTTGGACTACTATACTTCCGAGGCCGATGGAAACTTTAATCTACCTAACCTAGATCCAACGTTATCTTATTACTATCAAGAAAACTTGGCTCCAGATGGATATAGTGAAATCTGGGGTGCTCAGCCTCTGGATCTTGCTGCGGGAAGCCAGGAAATCCTCAACTATCCGCTGAATTACCTTCCAATAGAGGTTAGTTTTAAGGCTTTATCTAATAATTTAGCATTGCCTCCTTCCATGACCGGTCTCGTTGGACGTTTTGAAATTTTTGATGAGGCTGGAGTCAGCATGGGACAATTTGATATTAAATCCAACGGAAATTATTCCAGTCCTAAGTTGCCCCAAGGAACTTACACCATTAAACAAGTAGGGACTATCGATGGTTTCCAACCGAGTCCGGTTATAACCGTGAATACAGCAGAGACTAATTTTGTAACTCTATATAATACTCAAGATCCAATGGATGTTACCATTAATAAAACCGATTCAAAAACTAACCAAGTTCTTGAAGGAGCTCGCTTTGCGATTTATCAATCCGCAACCCTTGTAGGGGGTGTGGGACCAATGGCAGCCATAACAGCTGGTCCAATGGCTGCTCCTCAACCGGTGGTAGCAGCAGATTATTATAACTACGGTGGAATGGTATGGACCAAAGTTGGAGAATATACAACCGATCAAATGGGGCAAATTATGACCAAGCTGCCAACGGTTGCGCCTGGAACCAACTCATTTAATTATTATGCCTATAACTATATTGTTGTTGAAATAGAAGCGCCCAAAAATTATAAGATAGATAATAAAGTAACGCCAATTGTTCCAGGTCCTTCAGCAATGGTAGATATTACTAATACACCACTAACGAGGGACATTTCTGTTGTGAAAAATTGGGTTGGCCCTAAAGCACCTAATACTACCATTGAATTATTAGCTAATGGGACCCTTGTTGAAGGTAAAACCTTAACCTTGAATGACACTAATAAGTGGTTAGACTCTTTTAATGATATACCGATAAATGATGCTTCAGGTAATCAGATTACCTATACTATTCGAGAAAAAGGAACAACCAATAATAATGAAGTGACCCTGAATAATATTGTCTATCAAGTGGCCATTACAGGTGATATGGATAAAGGCTTTACAGTCACCAATACCAATGAAGAAACAGTGGACATTCCAGTTACCAAGAAATGGCAAGTTCCTGCCGGAGATTCTCTACCAGCCACAGCAGATATTCAATTGGCTAAGATTTTACCGGATGGAACCGAGCAGATGGTTGATGGTAAAATCTTAACTCTTGATCAAGCGGGTAACTGGCAAGGCAAGTTTAGTGGCTTGCCGAAGTACAACGACGATGGTAGTCTTATCAAATATACGGTCCATGAAGTCCCAATTACAGGGTATAATTCAACCGTTTCGGGAAACAGCACAGATGGTTTTGAAGTTATCAATACTAAAGAAGGCAAGGTAAGTATTGGCGTATCGAAAGAATGGATTGGGCCAAAAGCAAGTGAAGTAACAGTTAGTCTATATGCTGATGGGCAGCTAGTTAGTGGACAATCATTGACATTAAATGACGCCAATAATTGGGCCGATAGTTTTGTAGATTTGCCGCAGTATTCTAACGGTACAAGTGAAATCGTGTATACAGTTAAAGAAAATCAAGTGACGGGTGTTAGTCCAGCTGATTATCAAACAGAAGTGACCGGTTCGGTTACGGATGGATTTGTAATTACGAATAAAAATATCGAGACGATTCAAATTCCAGTCAACAAGGTATGGGTTGACGGTCAAGGCAATTCGGCCACTGTTGAATTGTGGGCAAATGGTCAAAAGCAACAAGAATTGATTTTGGATGCAAGTAAATCTTGGCAAGATCGTTTCGCTAATTTACCAAAATATGATGATTTGGGAAATTTAATTGACTATAGTATTAAGGAAGTTCCAATTGCAGGTTATACCACTCAAATTAGTGGGGATAGTGCGACAGGTTACACGGTCACCAATACCAAAATTCAACCAGTCAGTCTGCCAGTTGATGTAGATAAAGTATTAACTGGTCGGGTAACCCCGTTACAAGCTGGAGAATTTACCTTTGAATTACTGGATTCGACAGGTAAAGTGATTCAGACGGCTACTAATGATGGCAATGGGGAGATTGGCTTTGCTGATTTAACCTTTGACCAAGCGGGTACATATACTTACACAATTCGTGAAGTTGCTGGTGATTCTAGCGCAACGCATATTGAATATGATCCTTTAGTGGTTAATTTGGAGGTTAATGTCGAAGAAGTAGACGGAGCGTACGTGGCTACTCCAATTTATAATGGGATTACGCTATTTAAAAATATCTATAAAGCACAACCCGTTTCAGTTAGTCTATCAAGCATTAAAACACTGAATGGACGACCTCTTGCTGATCAAGAGTTTAGCTTTGACTTGATTGATGGTTCTGGAACGACTATTCAAACAGTAGGTAACAGTAGTGATGGTCGTATATCTTTTGCTCCAATCATTTATTCTGAAGCCGGAACCTATCAGTATCAAATAAGAGAGAACATACCGGCAACTCCAAAACAAGGGATAACTTATGATCAGACACCAGTCAATGTAACAGTGCAAGTAACGGATGTTAATGGTGTCTTACAATCGAAGGTTACAACGGATAAAGACGCTGGATTTGTGAATGAGTATACTCCGGAATCGACCACCACAACAGAAACAACAAGCACAACAGAGTCTTCGACGACAACGGAAACTATGACGACGTCTGAGTCTTCGACAACATCGGAAGCAACAACGACGACTGAAGCTTCGACAACATCGGAAGCAACAACGATGACTGAGACTTCGACAACATCGGAAGCAACTACCACGACTGAGTCAACGACAACAACCGAATCAACAACGACGACTGAAGCTTCAACTACGTCGGAAGCAACAACGACGACTGAGTCAACGACAACAAGCGAACCGACAACGACGACTGAAACTCCAACAACAGAAACAACTACCACGACTGAAGCTTCAACAACAACAGCAACAACGACCACGTCTGAAGCTTCAACGACAACGGAAACCATGACGACGTCTGAGTCTTCGACAACATCAGAAGTAAAAACAGAGACAAGGACGACCGAAGCTTCTACTACGGGGGAACCTGCTACGACCCAAGAAGTGGTAACTCCTGAGGTTCCAGCGGTTTATGATGTGGCGATACTGAAATCTGATGCTAAAACAAACCAAGCATTAGCAGGGGCCAAATTTGATTTATATCAAGTTAAGAAGACACTTGATACAGATAGTATTAGGTTGGTATTGAAAGATCAGACTGACAACTCAAGCCTCGGTAGCCTTAAGGTTGACCTACAAAAAGATGGTCAAACCATTGAGGGCATCACGCTTTCGAGTCAAAAACCGACCGTTTATTCCTTACCTAAGGATGGAGCGGGAACTTATCGACTAAGTTTTGAGGCTCCAACGGGTATTAAACTGGTGGTAAGTAAGGATGACCAAGGTCTTGTTGTGACAGCTTATTCACAACAAACGAGTACGACAAATCAGGCTAATAATCAGCAGATTCAAGAATTGCAAGCTCAAATTGCCCAATTAAAAGCTGATTTACCTGCTCAAGAAACAAGTAATCGAGTTGTAGGAACAACCGAAGTGGTTATTCAAGATGCCGTCCTTGATGAGGCAGGAAATCAAATTAGTCCGGCCGTGACATCTATTTCTGAAATAACAGAAGTGGGAACTCAAGATTCAACGCAAAGACAGAAACTTCTATCTGAAATAGCTCAGCTTGAAGCCCAATTAGTTAGCTTGCAAGCACAAACTAATTCAGAAGTGGGTGCGACACAAGCGGGAGTAATTGAAAATGAAGTAACGTTCTCGGTTGCCGAAACGGAAGAGGAAATGAAGTTAGATTCATTCACAACAGATGGCAAAGGGGCCATTGCTTTAATCGAATTGGCAAAAGGGGATTATTACGTTATTGAAACGAAGGCTCCTCAAGGGTACATAGGCGATCTCACTAAGAAATATTTCTTCAGTCTGCCTGAGGATAAAGGAAAGATTCTTAAGGTAACCAACCAAGCAGAGGATGGTCCTACTAGTCAAGAGTCAACAACTTCATCTTCTGAAACAAGTCAAGAGTCTCCTATGACCTCTGGAGAGAATTCACAAGATAACTCAACCACTCAACAACAGCCAAGCGGTAAAGGTGGATCTTCAGGAGGCTCAGCTTCAGCTGGCGGTGGGGTCTCAAGTCCTAGCGCAGGTTCACTACCTAAAACAGGTGAATTCAGTCAATTTATGGACCTCATCCTAGCAAGTATTTTAGCAATTAGTGGTCTAGCTATCTTATGTCATGATAAGTTAGCTAAATCATAGATAACCTCAAAACAGGAGCTTCTTTAAAAAGCTCCTGTTTTTGACTTTCGGCTTATTTAGTTTATGGGTTGATGAATAACTTTAGGGGATTCTAAGCAAATAATTTACATTTATTACTACTTTAGTTATACTTGAAGTGAAGATAATGACAGATGACAGAGGAGGAAATCAGATGCTGTTAGCGCCTGGATTAAAAGCTATGCCCGCGGTGATTTTCGCTCTTCAAGCCTTGTTTGTCGCTTCTTCAAATGCTCAGCTTGTCTTCGCTTTACTAGCGGATAGTGATGTTGACCTTCCAACACAATTAACGGGCTTTGATATCTAGGGATATCGAGGCTCTTTTTTTGTAGCATTGCTAGACTCTGGATTTGCGATGAATTTAAAGGAGGAATTCAATGAACTTATTTGGTAATTCACGGACTCTCTTTTCCTTTGAATACAGTTGTTATTTGGTCTTTGATAGTGAGATTAAGGATGCTGGCCTTTTAGTTACATTTGATCATCGTTCACAACCTCCCGATGAAATCTGCTAAAGAAAGGTAGGAATTAGAAAGGGGGAGTTAACATGATGAGAAGAAATGTTACGAAAGGGTACGGTGATCCAATGCTGAAATATGCTGTATCTCGCTATTAGGCGTAACCTAATACAATTAATCTGAGCTCATACTATTTACATAAGATGATTTTTGAGAACCTCGGTAGAAGCCGAGGTTTTTTATCGTCAAACAAGTTGAAATGTTTGAAATAAATGGACAAGGCATTGCTTTTCCTCAACTATCAGCCTAAAATGGTACTGTTGGCATTTTATCAAGTCAGTTTTAAAGGATTAGGTGAATGAATGACAAATGAGGTGCTAGAAAGAAAATTGGGTCTCAGTAAATTTAAGCTTAGGGGTCTAATCAATCGAGATCCCCACAGTAGCGAATTATTAAGCTTGGTTACCGAGTCTGTTGAGTCTTTCGATTGGGATGCCGTCTACGATGCAGTATGGGTTCATGTCTATTCTTTGGAAGAGATGCGACAAACCTTATACGACTTATGGGAGCACGGGACGATCGGTAAAGGGGGAGTTTGTTTCTTAGTTTACCCTAAATTAAAGAACCCCTATTATCCAAGAATCCATCGGGATGAGATATTTCCGACTTTGGGGGTTGAAGACGCTTTAGGCTATCTGCCCGATACTCACTTTAAGTTTAATAAGATGATTTCCTTAAATGATGTCTTTACGATTATTGGCATCAAACACGTGGAACCAGATCGTCAAGCAAAGCGCAGGCAAGCTAGTTCGGGACGAGTGGGTGATTATCTTCATTTTATACCTGAACTCATTGAGCTCTTAGAGCGTGAAGATCCTGTCTTAAGCCAAGCTTTTGTTGAACTGACACCCGGTCGTCAACGCCAATGGGCGAGACATATTTATAGTGCCAAGACAGAAACGACCAAGATAAAACGACAAACTGAGCTGAAACAGGCTCTGAAAAATGAATAAATGAGGTGCAAAATGTTTGAATTTGACCAATTAGCCGATCGGCGAACAGACCATTCTCGTAAATGGGATCGTAAATTTGTTGAAGCAATCTATGGGCCACTACCCGAAGATTATATTTCGATGTGGATTGCTGACCTTGATTTTCAAGTGGCGCCTGTGATTCAAGACTGCCTTCAAGAGATTGTGGCTAAGAAAACCTTAGGTTATGTCTATACTTATGACGAGTTCTATCAAGCCATTCAATATTGGCAAAAAGATAAATTAGGTCTGGATATTGACCGTGAACATATTCTCTTGGACTATAGCGTTGCGATTTCTTTATACCATGCGGTCCGTGCTTTTTGCCAAGCTGATGACTGTATTATGATTCAAAATCCTGTTTATAATCCGTTTCGAATGGCAGCGCAAGAGAATGATATTCGTGCAATTGAAGTAGATTTATTGTTGGATCAAGATGGACGCTATCAAATGGACTTTGCAACAATTGAAGCGCAAATGATTCAACACCAGCCTAAGCTTTTTATTCTATGTTCGCCTCATAATCCTGGTGGACGCATCTGGTCAAAAGAAGAGATAACACGCTTAGCTCAGTTGTGTTTAGACCATGGCGTTATTTTAGTGGCAGATGAAGTTCATTCAGACCATATTTATCAAGGTGAATTCTTCTCAACTTTAGCTTTAGATGAAGCTTATCGTCAAAATCTAGTCTGGTTTAACTCTGCTAATAAGGGCTTTAATTTTGCTGGCCTTAAGACAAGTTATGCCATCATTCCTAATGACCAATTGCGAGCTCAGTATCAAAAATTGATGTAGCTGAACATATTGTTGAACCTAACTTATTTGGTATTGCGGTTCTTTGCGCAGCTTATTCACCAGCAGGAAAAGAATGGCTCCAAGAATGCTATGCTTATATTTGTGAAAACTATGAATGGGTAAAAGCATTTTGTCAAAAAGAATTGACATCACTTCGCTTGATGGAGATGGAGTCTTCCTATCTGATTTGGGTGGATGTGTCAGCTACTGGCTTGACGGATGAAGAATTTACCCAACGATTAGCACAAGAAGCGGGCGTATTAGTCCAAGCGGGAACCTGTTTTGGTTCGGCTGGTGCGGGCTATGTTCGGATAAACTTAGGAACTTCGCGGGCGCGAGTTCAAGAGGCTTTCCACCGCATTAAAGATTGGCTTAATGCCTTATAAGGAGGAACTATTTTGAGTAAATTACCTGCAGCAATTGGACCTTACGCTACCCATCGGCTAGTAAATGGTCTATTATTCACGTCAGGACAAATTCCCTTAAATCCTGAAACAGGGGACTTAGTAGGTCCTACTATTGAGGAACAAACCCAACAAGTTCTTGCAAATTTAAAGGCTGTTCTTGCATTGGAAGGTTTGGACTTTAGCTCAGTTATCAAAACAACAGTCTTGTTGACAGATATGGCTGATTTTGCTCAAGTGAATGCCGTTTATGCAGAGCATTTTAGTCAACCCTATCCTGCTCGCACCTGTTATCAAGTGGTTAAATTGTCCAAGGATGCCAAGATTGAGATTGAATTAATCGCGCAAGTAAATTAAGTCAAAGCAAAATCCGATCGGGAAAAGTCAATACAAAGAGGTCGCCAAATTTTGGCGGCCTCTTTGTATATTGAAAAAACTTTGCTACCCTTTTATTTTTCGCAAATAAAAAAGCGACCCCCAAACAAGTTAGGAATCGCAGTATATAAATATGAATGGGCTGTGGGGGGCTCGAACCCTCGACCCACTGATTAAGAGTCAGTTGCTCTGCCAACTGAGCTAACAGCCCGATTTGTTAACAAAAGATACTATACGCCTATTCATATATCTTGTCAATATTTCAAATGAAAATCCTCAGTTAAAAAATTTTATTTTTATATCCATTAGTATTTAATATAGCAATCGTATATACTAACATTACAGAGACCCGATGATAGATAAAGGGGACCAATATATTAACAAAAGTAGGCGATAATATGTTAGAAAATAAGAAGATTGGCTTTTTTATTACCGGTGGGATCGCAGCTTATAAGATGGCTGAACTCGCACGAATGCTTATTCGTCGGGGTGCCCAAGTCAGAGTGGTAATGACCCAACATGCTCAAGAATTTATTACGCCTTTGACTTTTCAAGTCTTGACCAAGCATCCTGTCTTGATTGATACATTTGATGAATCGACGCCGGCTTGCGTCCAACATGTAGCTATGGCTGATTGGTGTGATTTGGCCTTGGTGTGTCCAGCTACGGCTAATATTTTGGCCAAGATGGCCCACGGCATAGCTGATGATGTAGTGTCAACTTGCCTATTAGCGACAAGTTGTCCTCGCCTGATTGTTCCGGCCATGAATGTCAATATGTACGGCAATGTAGCAACTCAACGAAATATTGAACAACTGCGCCAAGATGGCTATGAAGTGATGGAGCCTGATGAAGGCTTTCTGGCTGAAGGCTATGAAGGCAAGGGGCGCTTGCCAGAATTAGAAGCCATTGTTGAGATGGTCGAAATGGTGCTTGCTCAGGCTGAATTCCCTCAAGTTTTAGCTGGCAAACGCGTGGTTATTACAGCAGGCGGAACCCGAGAACGGATTGATCCTGTTCGATATATTACCAATGATTCGTCAGGAAAAATGGGCTATGCCTTAGCGCAAACAGCGGCTTGGTTGGGGGCCCAAGTTGATTTGATTTCAACTACCCATCAATTAGCTGAGCCAGCGAATTGTCAGATGCATTTTGTGGAAAGTGCACAGGAAATGGCGGACACTATAAAAGACTGTTTCAGTCATGCGGACATTGCGGTGATGGCAGCAGCTGTCAGTGATTATCGGGTGGCTAATCAAGCGGATCAAAAAATCAAGAAGCAAGTAGGGCAATTAGGTTTGATCTTAGAGCTCGTTGAAAATCCTGATATTTTGGCTTACTTGGGCAAAAATAAAAAGCGTCATCAAACAGTGATTGGTTTTGCGGCTGAAACATCTAATCTGCTAGAATATGCTCATGATAAGTTGACCCGTAAAAATGCGGATTGGATCGTCGCTAATGATGTTTCCCAAAAGGGGTCTGGTTTTAATAGTGATACTAACCAAGTCACTTTGATATCGCGAATGGGGCAAGACTATCCTTTACCACAGATGAGCAAGCAACAGACTGCCTTATCTATTTGGCAAATTATTATGACGCAAGTGTAAGCAGAGCGCGACGAGGAGGAAAGACAGAATTGGTCTTAAAAGTACATAGTTTATACAGCGGTTATCGACAAGTTCCTATTATTAAAAATGCCCAATTTGAAATTAAAGCTGGCGAAATCGTGGGCTTAATTGGTTTAAACGGGGCAGGAAAATCGACTTTGCTCAAGACCATTTTAGGGTTGTTGACCCCTATGCAAGGGCATATCAGTCTAGGGGATATCACGATTCGCCAAGATCATCAGGCTTATGCGCGTCAAATTGCTTATATACCTGAAACACCTATTCTTTATGATGAACTGACCTTGAAAGAGCATATCGAGATGACAGCTTTAGGTTATGGCTTAAGTGAAGAAGAGGCGATGAAACGTGCTCAACCTCTTTTAAGTTTATTTCGCTTAGACCAGCACTTAAATTGGTTTCCGGCGTATTTTTCTAAAGGAATGAAACAAAAGGTCATGGTGATTTGTGCTTTAATTACCGATGCCAAGTTGTTGGTTATTGATGAGCCTTTCTTAGGCTTAGATCCCTTAGCAATTAAACACTTCGCTGATTTATTAGAGCAAAGGGCAGCTCAAGGGACGGCGATTATCTTGACCACCCATATTTTAAGTATCGCTGATCAACTGTGTGACCGCTTTTTATTCTTAAGTCAGGGACAGATTGTGGCCCAAGGGGATAAAACGTCCTTGCAAACACATTATCATAAACCAACAGCGACTTTAGATGACCTGTATTTAGCCTTGGTGGCAGGTGATGCAAATGAATCGTAATTTGCAATCCATCTGGCAGCAACGCTTTCAGCATTTTTCTCGAGAAGTGGGTAAGTACAGTCGCTATATTTTCAATGATCATTTTTCGGTTATTTTGCTAGTTATGTTAGGCTTTGCCGCTTTTTATTATCGGAATCAATTAGAGCTTTTACAAACGTTCCCTAAAGCAAGTCTACATGATCCCATCTTACTTGGTATGGCTCTGTGGTTAGGTCTTGTTTTTCAAATGGGGCGGCCCGTTTGGTTTACCAAAGCAACGGATAAAAGTTATTTATTTCCTTTAGGGCATGAGTGGCGTATGTTTTGGTTAAAGGGCCTCGGCTTAGGCCTTGTCTTACCCTTAATAGCGCTAGTTGGTGCCGTCTTTCTGGTATATCCCTTTGTAAGACTGATCTCCCACTGGTCTTTAAACCAAATGTGGGCATTAGTTATCTTATCTTGGCTACTCAAATTGACTAGTTTTTTCTTGATTTATCTCGACCAATTTAATGTCGTTCCTTTAAAGGGTCTCTTGAATCGGACTTGGTTTCATAGTGTGGTCTATATGGCCTTACTCTTGGTTGTCTTCTTTGTTAAATCCCCTTGGGATTTTACTCTTGTGTTGGTCTGCCTGGGCATAATTGCCGGTGGATTGCTGTGGCTTTATCATTTAAGTAAGCATGGTCAAATGCAATTTGACCAGGTGGTGGAGTTAGAAACACACCGTCAAGCTCAGGTTTATAAATGGGTGGCTGTTTTCACCGATGTTCCTAATCGTCCTAAAACTTTGCGCAATATCCGTTTGTTCGATGGTTTGATTCAAGTCTTGCGCCCCCTAATGAGGGATCGATTTAGTTTCCTTTACATAAGAATGTTATGCCGAAATTCGGCTTATTCAGGTGTTTGGTTGAAAGTGATCTTGTTTATCGGTCTACTATTAGCCTTGTCTCCGCAAATTTGGCTCCAAGCTGGTCTAGGTTTAATCGGATATGGCTTGACCTTAATTCAACTCTTACCATTGATGAATGCTTACGATCATCATCCTTTGCAACAAATTTTGCCAAAAGAAACAAAGCAACAGTTAAGAGCTTTTCAAAAAACGGTGGCCATCATTTTGGCCATCCAAACCTGTGTAGATAGTCTTATCCTTCTGCTTTGTCATCCAATAAGTGGGGCTACTTTGATTGTCATTCTGGGTTGGTTTGTCGCAGTTGTTGTCATGGTAGGGATTTATCTGCCTTTTTGGGGACATAAGCAACCGGAATTATATTAAGCTTGGCAGAAGTGTAGAATGATAAATAATGCGGATCAGCTTTGTAACAGAAAGCTGATCCGTTTTTACTTGCGAACGATAAAAGTTTAAAAAGGAATTGTTTTTTAGTCGGTGGGTCAATCGGTCGATTATCGTGAGCATATTGTTTGACAAAAATGTTCCATACACATTCTTTAGCTTCTGGTCTGAGATTGTCGGGACAATTCTTGTGAAAAATCGTTAATCTTATGAATGGACTATGAAACAATTCCCCATGGCCACTAGTTTGGTCCCTATATATATGGTAAATTATATCCAGTAACACAATATCTTGTGTATTTAAATGTGGTTTCGCTTGGAAACTAGATTTAAATGCACAATTTTTGTGCCATGAAGGAGGAAAAAAGATGGAAGTCATGTCATCACAACGCGCGCGAATGCCTTATCAATTACAACGTCTTTTGGTGGTTAAACGCGACGGTCGCCAGGTCCCATTTGATAATCAAAAGATTTATCAAGCAGTGGCTAAGGCTGTTCAAGAAGTCGAGGGTCAGGTAACACCTGAACGAGCTGAGCAAATTGAACAGTTATTGTTTGCTGTTGAAGAAGAAATCTTGGGACGTTTCCATACCGATATCAAGATTTATGAGATTCAATCAATTGTCGAGCACCAATTGCTCGAAGAAAATATGGGCGAGATAGCCAAAGCTTATATTCATTATCGGACCCAACGGGATATTGAACGGGCCAATGCCACCAATATCAATTACCGGATTCAGGATTTGATGATGAAGGAAGCGACCATTGTTAATGAAAATGCTAATAAGGATTCGCGTGTGTTTAATACACAGCGGGATTTAACGGCAGGAATCGTCGCAAAATCGATTGGTTTGAAAATGATGCCGCCGCATGTAGCCAACGCGCATCAAAAAGGACAAATCCATTATCACGATTTGGACTATCATCCCTATGCTCCCATGTCAAATTGCTGCCTAATTGACTTTAAGTCCATGTTTGAACAAGGCTTTAAAATCGGAAATGCGGATGTTGAATCACCAAAATCCATCCAAACAGCTACGGCACAAATGGCCCAAATTATTGCCAATGTTGCAAGTAGCCAGTACGGCGGCTGTAGTGCCAATCGGATTGATGAAGTATTGGCTCCATATGGTGAATTAAATCGCCGCAAGCATCAAAAGATGGCAGACCAATGGATTGAAGACCCAGCTAAGCGCGAGGCTTTTGTTATTGAACGGACCAAGAAAGATATCTATGATGCCATGCAAAGTTTGGAGTATGAGATTAATACCCTATATACCTCTCAGGGACAAACCCCCTTTACCACTTTAGGCTTCGGACTGGGAACTTCTTGGATTGAACAAGAGATTCAAAAAGCGATCTTAAATGTTCGGATCCAAGGTTTGGGCCAAGAGCATCGGACAGCTATCTTCCCTAAATTAGTCTTCACCTTGAAAGACGGGGTTAATTTACATCCAACTGACCCCAACTATGCGATTAAACAATTAGCCTTAGAATGCGCGACTAAGCGGATGTATCCAGATGTGCTTATGTACGATAAAATTGTCGAATTAACCGGTAGTTTTAAAGTGCCGATGGGATGTCGCTCCTTCCTACAAGGTTGGCGTGATGAAAACGGCCAAGAAGTCAACGATGGACGGATGAATTTGGGTGTGGTTACCTTGAACTTGCCTCGGATTGCGATTGAAGCTAACGGTAATCAAGAGACTTTCTGGAAAATACTAGATTCACGCTTGGATATTTGTGAGGACGCTTTGGTTTACCGTGTTGAGCGGGTCAAAGAAGCAAGTCCAGAAAATGCACCTATCCTGTATAAATATGGCGCTTGGGGAATCCGCTTGAATAGTGAAGATTCAGTTGATAAATGTTTCCGTAATAAACGGGCAACGGTGTCCTTAGGATATATTGGTCTATATGAAGTCGCGGCTGCGTTCTATGGCCCCGAATGGGAAACGAATCCGGAAGCTAAGAACTTCACTTTAGCGATTATGAAACGCTTGAAACAGCGGGCAGACCAAATGGGCGACCAATATGGTTATCACTTTAGTGTTTACTCGACTCCTTCGGAAAGTTTGACCGATCGATTTTGCCGAATTGACCGCCAAGCCTTTGGTTTGGTTGCCAATGTCAACGACAAGGATTATTACACTAATTCCTTCCATTACGATGTCCGTAAGAAACCGACTCCATTTGAAAAGATTGATTTTGAAAAAGACTATCCAGCCTATTGTTCGGGTGGCTTTATCCATTATTGTGAATACCCTAATTTACGTCAAAATCCAAAGGCTTTGGAAGCGGTATGGGATTATGCCTATAGCCGAATTGGTTATCTTGGGACGAATACACCCATTGACCATTGCTATGAATGCGGCTTTGAGGGTGACTTCTTGCCAACAGAACGGGGCTTTGAATGTCCACAATGCCATAATAATGACCCTAAAACCTGTGATGTGGTCAAGCGAACCTGCGGCTATTTAGGCAATCCACAATTGCGGCCGATGGTACGCGGACGTCATAAGGAGATTTCTTCTCGAGTGAAACATATTGATGATGCGGGTCGTTTTTTAGCACAGGTGGATGCGGATGAATAATCCACGTCCCCAAGAATGGCTAGCCAAGGATTGGAGCCGAGGCAAGATTGCGGATTACAAACCTTATAATTTTGTCGATGGACAAGGTGTCCGCTGCAGCTTATATGTAAGTGGGTGTCTGTTTGCCTGTGAAGGCTGTTATAACAAAATCATCCAAAATTTTAATTATGGGCAAGTCTATACTCAGGAATTACAAGAGCAGATTTTACAAGATTTAGCTGCCGATTATTGCCAAGGTTTAACCCTATTAGGTGGAGAACCCTTTCTCAATACGCCTACCTTAATTCCTCTCTGCCAAGAAGTTCGCCAACGTTTTGGTCATGACAAAGATATATGGGCTTGGACCGGTTATACTTGGGAAGAGATGATGCAAGAGTCTGATGACAAGTTGACCTTACTATCACTAGTCGATGTCTTAGTTGATGGACGCTTCATCAAAGAGCAGATGGATTTGACTTTGCGTTTTAGAGGGTCTGCTAATCAGCGTATTATTGATGTGCCAGCCAGCCTTGCGCAAAAACAAGTTGTTCTTTGGTCAGATGCTTTTACAGAATAATTCGTCGTGCTTATCTACGTAGAGATACGTAAGTAAGCACTTTTTTTATGCCATTTACTAGAAATTTGGCGAACAAAGGGCTAGAATGATGGAGTATGGCTCATATGAGCTCAACAAGCTAGTTTGAGAGGAGAAAGAAGCAATGGAAGATGCATTATTGTTTAAACTTACTGAACTTAATGGAATTGCCGGTAATGAGGGGCAAATTCGTCAAGCTTTCAAGGAAGAGACTAAGGAATGGGCAGATGATTATCTAGAAGATGGTTTAGGATCTATCTTTGCTCACCACGTGGGTAATGAATCAGGACCAAGAATCATGATGGCAGCTCATATGGATGAAGTCGGCTTTATGGTTAGCCAAATCACGGATAAAGGCTTTATTAAATTTGTGCCAATTGGTGGTTGGTGGAGTCAAGTTGTCTTGGCCCAACAAGTCACGATCACTACTCGGGAGGGTAAAGAATACCGCGGTGTGACTGGCTCGAAACCTCCTCATATTCTTAGCCCAGAAGCGCGTAAGCAACCGGTTGATTTAGCCGATATGTTTATTGATCTTGGTGCTTCGTCCAAAGAACAAGTGATGGAATGGGGCATTCGTCCTGGCGATATGATTACTCCTTATATTCAAAGTCAACGCATGAATGGAACGCCGTTTTTATTAGGTAAAGCTTGGGACAATCGAATCGGTGTGGCAGTAGCCATTGAATTACTTAAAGAAGCTCATAAACAAGGACACGATACTCAACTCTTCGTTGGAGCCAATGTTCAAGAAGAAGTTGGTTTACGAGGAGCTAAGACGGCTACTTATATGATTAAACCGGATTTATCAATTGCATTGGATACGGGTATTGCTGGGGATACACCAGAAATTAAAGCTTCTGATTCTGATAGCGAATTAGGCAAGGGTCCACAAGTGATTATTTATGATGCATCAATGATTCCTCACCGTGGGTTACGTGATTTTGTCGTTAAGGTAGCTGAAGATAATCAAATCCCATTCCAATTTGCCTGGGTTAAGGGTGGCGGAACCGATGCGGGTTCTCAACACCAAGCGTTAGATGGGGTGCCATCGCTTGCGATTACAGTTCCTGTACGCTATTTACACTCACATACATCAGTGATTCACGAGGATGACTTTAAAAACACAGTGAAATTAGCGGTTGCCCTCTTAAAAGCTCTAAATCAAGAAACGGTTCAGGAAATCCGGGCTAATGCCTAGATAATATCAATAATTGAATCAATCGTAGGAAAGAACCATTTGCAGCTAACGACTAAAGTGAGTTAAGGAGAGATGAGATGTACTTTGTAGACAACCAAAATAATTATGATGCCAGTGTTAATATTGCTTTAGAAACTTATTTAGTAGAAAATCGTTTGGTCGATGAACCCATTTTATTATTCTATATTAATGATCCATCGATTATCATTGGCCGTAATCAAAATACGATAGAAGAAGTCAATCAACCTTATGTTGAGGATCATCAAATCCGTGTCGTTCGCCGCATGTCCGGTGGTGGAGCGGTCTACCATGATCGCGGCAATTTCTCTTTCTGTTTCATCAAAGACGATGATGGTTCATTCCGTGATTTTGCTTCCTTTACTCAACCTGTTATCGAAGCTCTTCATAAAATGGGTGTTGAAGGGGCTGAGTTGCAAGGGCGGAATGATTTGTTGATTGATGGCAAGAAATTTTCAGGAAATGCTATGTATGCGAAAAACGGTCGCATGACCGCTCATGGGACCATCTTATTTGATGCGGATTTAGATGAAGTCACTAACGCTTTAAAACCGCGCAAAGAAAAGATTGAATCAAAAGGGATTAAATCGGTTCGCTCGCGGGTAACTAATATCAAGCCTTACGTTGATGAACAATATAAAAATCTTTCAACTGAAGAATTTCGTGATTTACTCTTGTTAGCCATCTTTGGTGTCGAAGATCGGAGTCAAGTAAAGGAATACCGTCTTACGGATGAAGATTGGGCTGAAGTAGAAAAAATTCGTCAAGAGCGTTTTGGCAATTGGGATTGGAATTATGGACAATCGCCTGAATTTGCCATTGAAAAGAGTCAGAAGTTTCCTTTTGGTTTTGTCGACTTCCGTTTCAATGTTAAACAAGGGTTGATTGACCAAGTAAAAATTTATGGTGATTTCTTTGGCTTGGGCGAAATCGCTGATGTTGAGCAAGCACTTGTAGGTACCAAGTTCGATCGACAAGCTGTTGAACAAGTGCTCGAACAATTAGATGTATCGGCTTATTTTGGTCGCGTGACCAAAGAAGAATTGTTAACGCTAATATTTGAATAATTTAGACGTTAGATGAGAATCTGACTTATGAAAACCCTCTATTATGAGGGCTTTTCTTATATAACTGGATGATTTTTTGAGCATATTCTTACTTGTCCCTCAAGATGCTTTAATACCTACTTGCTATAATGCTTGTGGAATTAAACGAGAAGGAATGGAGGGGAAATCAATGACCAGTTTAATTAATATTATTAGCAATTTTGAAGCAGTCGAAACGATTCGTCAAAACGATTTGAATATGAAACATATTGAGCAACCTCAATTAGTCGTAAGTCGTCGTCAGTATTTAGCAGAAATGAAAGCAGCTAAAGGCCAAAAAACGCGTCAAAAATAAGCCAATTAAAATATAATATAAAAAGGATGGTCGCATTTTATGCGGCCATCCTTTTTTAGCTGTAAGTTTAATTCTTTTGCCAAGGGTATTCAGGATAAAGTTGCTGTAAAACATATAGGGATAGCGGTTGAGCTTGGCCTTGCCCTGGGAATAAGTGAATCATCATCGCAGGGTTGAAGTTGGCTTCGATGATACCATAGTCGGTAGTTGAATGAACTGCTTGTCGGTAGTCTTTAATGATGATATCGACCCCACAGAAGTTTGCCCCTAAAGCTTTAGCGGCTTCTTGTGCTAGCTTGAGGTAATCAGGGTGGACATCTTGTGTGCGATCAATTGAAACACCGCCGGTTGAAATGTTTGAATTTTCCCGCAAGAGGACTTTTTCGCCGACTTTTGGCACAGAGTCGAAGTCATAACCTTGATTGCTTAGTTGAATTTGTTCAGTGGTCCCTTTGGCTAGCTGGGTCAAAGGGGCATGATGTTTTGGACCCCGTAGAGGTTGACTTTCATTTTCTATGTCGATTAATTGACCGATAGTATGGTGACCATCGCCGATGACGTGAGCGGGCTGACGCTCTAAGACCGCTTTGACTTCTTGGTTTTGGACATAGAAGCGTAATTCCGTTCCTTCGATATATTCTTCTACGAGGACGGTTTGGTCCTCGGCTAAAGCATTATCAACGGCTTGATTAAAGAGGTCTTGGTTAGGCTTACTTTTAAAGATAGAAATTCCTAAGCCGTAATTGGTGTTCTTGGGTTTGATGACAAACCGATCGAAAGGCAATTGGTGGTAAAAAGCTTTAGCAGCTTGGGCGGAAGAAAAACTTGATCCCGAAGGGACATGTAAACCTTGGCGAGCCAATAATTCTTTGGTAGCCACTTTGTTTTCCATCAGATAATAAGAAATCAAACTGTCCAAACGAGTCATGTTGCCATTTTTGACGAATTCTTTATGACCAAGATAATCGAATTCAAGTAAATTTTCGTTAGCATCTAATACCTTCACTTGAATGCCGAGACGAATCGCTTGTTTGACTAAGTCTTGGCTAGAAATTTCAAGAGCCTCAAAACCGTGCAAGGTATAGGCTTTGGTTAGATAGCGGTCTAGGTGTTGCCGAGCCAATTCCAGTCCAGAGGTGTGCCAAGTAGCCAAATCTGGAAAATCATGGAAGACACGTTGAGCTAAAATAGGTTTTTCGCCTTTAATTTCAGCTAGCTTGTCTGCAACAAGTTTTTCCAAGTAATGGTCTGGATAGTAAATGTTATCCAAAAGTCGGGCATTGTCCCGAACCAATTCTAAAATGGCTAAGGCTTCGTCCTTGTCTTGGCAAGTATCACCTGGATGTGATTCGGCTGTGGCTAAGTGTAAGTCATTGCCGAAATCGATTGCTTGGTCGGTGCGACAGTCTTCTATATATAGGAGACTGAGAATAAATAGTTTCACAAAATCAATATCTGCTTGGCTCATTCCATAAGGTTGATAGGGATTTAGATCGAAATTACGAAATTCGATGTATTGAATACCATGAGTTAATAAACCGCGAGCAGATTTAGCCCCTCGTAAACGAACATCGCGGTAGAGTTCTTTTTCCAAAGAAAGATTGCCCTTAGCAACTTGTTGTTCAAGGCTTTCGACAAATTGAGGAAGAGATTCATAAGACACAGTAACATCAGAATGATTGCGGTACCCGTAGCGGCTCTGGCGAACGGACTTCATTGGTTGTTGATGAGGTGTGCCATAATATTGGGTTTCATATTCTGATGGAGCTAATGGGCTGGAACTTAGCAAATGGGTCAGAATCCAACGATAACGCAAGAAATTACGAGCTAAGTGCATGTAAATCTGATTGTTTGCTTCTATTGATGACGTTTTAGAATCGGAAGTAATCACTTGATCCATTATTAACGGATTAAGTTGAAGATTATAATGGATCCCCGAGATGAGCTGAACTTTTTTGCCGTAATTTTGGGCCAACTGTTCGCGATAAGCCCGCTCGCTTTCCTTTTCGAGTTGGGCAACCTTCATCGTTTCGATATCTTGGGGCAAATGAAGAGGCATAGAAAAGGGCCATAATAGTTCGCCTTGATCACTGACTGTCGACCCTACAATTTGGTGGATACTGGCCAGCCAATTTAAAACGTCGTGTGAGCTAGAACAGGGTGGAGTAATCAATTCCAGTTGAGCTTCGGCGAAATCGGTTTGAATATAAGGTTGATAGGAGCGACTGCCCCATGATTTAGAGTGTTCTTGTTGGGAAAGTTGACCACTCGGATCAAGACGCAAAGATTCCTTCTCAAGTCCGATAGTGCTTTGCCATAAAGCCGCTAAATGATCTTTATTAAATAGTTTGGTTGTTGTATTCATTATTTTCCTCCACTATTGAAAGGGTAACTTACTTATTTCTATTATATGCTAAAATTCAAATCCTAGGTTAATGATAGGTTTAAGTAGCTTTTATATTCTAAGGGAAATTGGAATAATTGCAAAGGAATATTGCTTGGATAAAATATATCAAGAAAAACAAAAAGAAAATAGGAAAAGGTGTTGACACTAGACGGTAAGCCGTGCTATATTATCTCTTGTCCTCACGAGGACGGCATTACAAGCGCTTCACAACAAGTTGAAAGAAATAAAAAATATTTCAAAAAACTTGTTGACAATAAGAAGAAGCGATGGTAATATATAGAAGTTGTCAGCGTAAGATGCGAGACAGCAACGCTCATTGAAAACTGAACAAAGACAAACACCAAGATGTGTAAGGGATCTATTCAAACGAGTAGATACAACCCGAATATAATTCGAGAACAGGAAGCAAACCTGTCAAAAAAATA
>NZ_UWPC01000001.1 GCF_900604935.1 Vaginisenegalia massiliensis | reverse complement strand
ATTGGTAAATCCATGTTTTTAATAAACTTGTATTAACATTATACTTTTTGCATATTAATTTATACCCGAGTTTTTCTTCCCTGTATTCATTGATAAGTTTTAATTTAAAGGCTAATTCATGTTTTTTATTCAAAATAAACACCCCTAAAGTTGAATTTTAAGGTTCAACTTTAGGGGTGCACTACATAGAGAAGACTTATTTTTTTGCTTTTTTGTTAACTTATGAGCAAACAGTAATAGATTTATGAGATAAAATTAATTTTACTATCGATTGAATTGATGTATGAAAATAGCACATAAAATAACACTTGTCTTGATTTTTTGGGGTAATAAATTTTAATAATGATAAAAAAATTATAATGGATACGTTTTCAATAAAACGGTATAATGTTAGTAGATGAGCTAATGTGTTTTCACATGATCACCTGAATATTTTGGAGCCCAGGTATTAAAGGAGGATCGATTCCTGGAACAATCAAAGATTATTGAGGGGGAAAATTTTAATGAAAGACATCAAAACAAGTCGTTTAACAAAAGGCTTAACCAGCTCTATGCTTGCATTATCTTTAGCTGCAGTAGCTGTTCCAGTTTATGCACAAGAAACAACAACAACTAACGCAACTGAATTAACCACTGTCGCTCCAGTTATTGAAACAACAGCTGTAAATGCGGCTACAACAACAACTGCTCCTGAAACTGTAACAAGTCAAGAAACCACAACCCAAGCGCTTGAAACCATTACTTCAGAAGCAACAACAGTTGTAAAACCAGCTGCTAACACTTTTGCTGCTCCAACAACACCTGAAGCAAAGGTAATCTTAACAAAATCAGATGTTTATATGACGGAACCTAAGACAGTTAATGTAACGGCTAATGTTGGTTCTGCTCAAGCAAGTGATTTTGTTTGGACCTTAAACGGAAAACCAATTTCTGAATGGCAAACTTGGAATGAAGCAACAGGCCAATGGGATAGCGGCATTCCTTTGGTTACTTTTGATGGTCAACCAACCGTGGTAAATGGTCAATTATCAGCAGACGTTAAGTTTAATCTTATGTTTGGTAATGAAGATTTAAGTCGTCGTAAAACGCACAATCTTCGCCGTACTTACCGTCAATACATTGGACAATATGAATTAAAAGCAGTCAATCCAACTACTGGTCAAGAAATTATTTTACCAATTAATTATCGTCCATATGAAAATTATCAATCATATGAAGAAATGGTTGCTGCTACTGACGCTATTGCTAATAAAGTTTACGATGATCGTTATGTGACCATTGAACAAATTGGTACATCTGCAGAAGGCCGCCCAATTCGTATGGGTATTATTGCTCAAAACGCTGCATCAATTTCTGATTATTTAAATAAAACAACTCCACTAATGTTAGAAGATCCAGATCAATTCATGAAATTATTAGCAGAAGGTAAAATTGATTATAAAGTTCCAGTTATGATTAATAATACCCACGCTGACGAACAACCTGGTATTGATATTGTATCTAGCTTATTTGATACTTTTGCAAGTAAAGATGTGATTCGTTACAACACAGTTGACGAAAACAACAATCCAATCGTTAAAGAATTTAGTGTTCCAGATTTACTTAAAGATGTGATTTTACTCTTTAACTTCACAGTCAATCCAGATGGAGCAGCTAACAATACACGGGCTGTCACCAATGGTATGGACCCTAACCGTGACACTGGTTATCAAACACAACCAGAAACACGTGCTATTGCCGAAACAATTGCAAAATACAATCCAATGTCAATTATGGACTTCCATGGATTCGTATCTGAATTCTTAATTGAACCTTGTACACCTCCGCATGATCCTAACTTCGAATTTGACTTACTTTATAATAATTTATTCGAAAATGCGAATAAAATGGGTCGGGCTGGTATTACCAACTCTGCTTACGACAGCTATTTAATTCCAGCAACTGACTGGGGTTCAGGATGGGATGATTCCTTCTCTGGTTATACGGCTGTTTACGGCTTATACCATGGTATTATGGGACATACTATTGAAGTTCCAGCTACCAACCAACAATCTTTCTTAGCAGGATATTATGCTGGTTTAGCTGGTACTGAAAATATCTTCAGTAATAAAGATGCTCTAATGATGAACCGCTTGAAATATTATAGTCGCGGTATCCATAAGACTGAGGATCCAGCTGCAAACGATGCTTTAGTTGAACCAGATGGTTCAGTTAAAGGTCGGATTAATCAACCTGGACAAACTAAATTCTTCCCAGATTATTATGTCATCCCAATGAGCCTTGATCGTCAAAAGAATCCGGATGAAGCTTTCAAGATGATTGAATACTTCAAACGTAATGGCGTTAAAGTGACTGAATTAACTCAAGATATGGGTGAATACAAAAAAGGTGATTTAGTCATTGATATGGCGCAAGCAAAACGTGGTTTTGCCAACCATATCTTGTATCCAGGTGCTAACGAATCTGAATGGGATGCGATGTATGCTGAATTGGTTACCAACTTCCCAGCCATGCGCGGTTTTGATGTAAAAGCAATCTTCCAAGATGGCTTATTCGCTAACAAATTAGGTCAAGTAACTTGGACTCAAGCACCTCGAACAGGCGCTGTAGCGGATCAAAGCAAGGTGGTTAAAGCTAATCCAAATTGCTGCACTATTACATCAGAAGTCACCAAATTCCCTTACGTATTTGTTGAAAATAACTCAGCGGAAGCAACACGAGCTGTAAATAAAGCTTTATCTGAAGGTAAGAATATCTACTTGGCTAAAGATGGTTATTATATGGATCAAGCTACCTACAATAGCTTAATTAAAGACTTTGTGCTTAAAGGTACTGGTGTCCAAGCTAACCCTATTGGTACTGCTCTTAAACCAGTAAAAGTATATGCGCCAGGAAACCCTAACGCTGGTCTTCAATTCCCAGGTCACTCTAGTTCATATCTTGCACTTAAAGAAATGGGCTTCCAAGTAGTTGATTCATTAGATGAGGCCGATGTAATTGTGGTTGATAACGGTGATTTCGATCCAAGTATTATTGGTAAAAAACCTACCATTGTATTTGGTGGCGAAGCAATGTTCATGTTGAAAGACCTATTACCAGGATTTGACATTAACTTAACAACCGATAACACGACAGCTTGGTCTTATGAAGGCTTAATTAAAGCTGATATTCTTAAGGATAATATCTTAGCTTCTGGATTCTTAGCTAATGATCTATTCTACTCTAACTCTGGTGCTTGGATTACAGCTATCCCGGCTGGATTTGAAAGCTTCATTAAAGCTCAAACGGGTGATGATTTCTACGTATCAGGTTGGTGGCCAGGTCACGATGCCTTGAAAGGTCAAGTATTAGGTATTGACGGTATGTTCAACGGAAATCCATTAATGATCTTTGCTGGTAATCCAACTAACAAAACTCATACTCATAACTTCTATCGTTGGTTGAGTAACGCTGCTTTCCGTGGTGAACTCGCAAAATTAGAAGAAGTGAAGATGGAAACAGTTGTAACTGAATTAAGTCCTGAAGATTGCTTAGCTTACTTTGGTAAAGAAGATGATACTAAAGTACCAAGTTTAGCTAAAGCAACAAAAGATTCAAAAGTTGATTCAAGTGCTGTTTTACCTGCAACAGGTGAACAAAATAATTCAAATGTTGTGATTGCATTAGGTATGTTAATGACGGCAACTGGATTAATGGCTGTTCAATACAAACGCAACCGTAACTAATTGCAAGAAAAAAATAAGGCTCCCTGGGAGCCTTATTTTTTTTGCTTAGATATTGTAAATTCAGGATCAAGTTGATGATCTAAGTCAGAAAATGCTTGAGCAATAGCTTGATCAATAGTTGTCAATTTTGATTTATCATAGGTGGCCGTTGGGATATATGGAATAGGGCGGCCAAATGCTAGGCGACCTTTTTTTCTCATAAGGAATTCAAACGCATTTCGCGGTGGTTGAATTGCGACAGGTACAATGGTTTGTTGACTTAATTTTTGGATGAAGGCTGTTCCGCCTTTAATTTCTGAACTATATCGACTTCCACTTGGGAAAATACCTAGTATACGATGATCTTCCTTCATCACTTTTACAGCTTGTTTGATCGAAGATGGAGCAGGCTTATCGCGATTTACTGGAAAGACATGGGCTTGCTTAAGTGCGGTTCCTAACAATGGAATCTCAAATAAACTATCTTTGGCCATAAAAGCAATTTCGCGAGGGCTTAATACCATGGCTAGGTAGATTGGATCTAATAACGAGCGATGAGTAGCCGCTAAAATAAACTCACCTTGTCTGGGAAGATTGTCGACTCCTTTTACTTGGGGCTTGCCGTTAAACAGGTAAACAATAGCTTTAACGATGGCTAAATAAATAGCATATGCAGACATACGATATTCCTTTCTATAATAATCCAAAACGAGGATATGTTGTGAAGCACCAATTTAGTATATAATAAGATTGACTAAATGAAAAGGAGCCTCCTATGAAGATACGTGCATTTGCAATTAGCCTCACATGTGGCTTAATATTAAGTCATCTAATGTTTCCTCAATTATTGGTATTTGGGCAGATTCCAGCTGACTATCAAGGGCAAGTGATATTAGAAGACACTTATCCAGCGGATCAAACATTATTTACCCAAGGATTTGAGTTAAATCAAGAAGGTCAACTTATTCAAGCCACCGGTCAAAAAGGTCATTCCGTTATTGGAATTATGGATTTAGCAAAAGGTCAATTTATTGAAAAAGATCGCTTGGGTAATCAATTTTTTGGTGAAGGGATCACGATTACCCCTAACAATATTTGGCAGTTGACTTATAAAGAAGGTAAAGCATTTAAACGTGATTTAACGACTTTTAAAGTGGTTGACCAAGTGTCCTATCAAGGTGAGGGATGGGGACTGGCTTATGATCAAGATCGTGACTGCTTATGGATGTCTGATGGAAGTGAGACTTTACAAATTCGGGATCCTCAGACTTTTCAGAAAATGGGTCAATTAATCGTTACTTTTCAAGGTAAAGCCTTGCCTAAAGTTAATGAAATGGAGTATGTTAACGGCTATCTTTATGCGAATGTTTGGACAACCAAACAGATTGTTAAAATTAACTTGCAGAATGGACAAGTTGAAAAGGTCTATGATATTCGTTCGATTGTTGACCAAGCCAATATTAAGCCAGAAGCAAGAAAAAAGATGGATGTTCTAAATGGGATTGCCCATCTAAAAGACGATCAATTTTATTTAACCGGTAAATGGTATCCTTATATTTTCAAAGTTTGCCTATTGGATAATTAAACGTTGAGAAGGACTGTGAAAATTGTTACAATACCAAAGCGACCGTTTATTGAAGAAAAGAGGCGAAATTATGACACAAGCAGCCGTTCGTTATGAATTAATTAAAGAAGAAAAACACACAGGGGCCCGGTTAGGGATCTTGCATACACCACAAGGTTCCTTTGAAACACCAATGTATATGCCGGTGGGGACTTTAGCGACCGTCAAAGGCTTGGCTCCAGAAGAGCTAAAAGCGATGGGAGCCGACATTGTTTTGAGTAATACCTATCATCTGTGGTTACGTCCGGGTGAAGATTTGGTAGCAGAGGCGGGTGGTTTGCACCGCTTCATGAATTGGGATAAAGGGATTTTAACTGATTCTGGAGGTTTTCAAGTCTTTTCATTAAGTGATATGCGTCGAATTGAAGAAGAGGGCGTTCATTTCCGCAACCATATTTCTGGGGAAAAACTCTTCCTTTCACCAGAAAAGGCAATAAATATTCAAAACCAATTGGGTTCTGATATTATGATGAGCTTTGATGAGTGTCCACCATTTGATCAATCATATGACTACGTTAAACGATCGATTGAACGAACGACAAGATGGGCTGAGCGGGGACTAAAGGCGCACGCACATCCTGATCGGCAAGCTCTTTTCGGTATCATGCAAGGAGCTGGTTATAAAGACTTACGCATTCAACATGCACGAGATATGGTTTCTTTGGATTTCCCGGGTTATTCGATCGGTGGATTATCTGTAGGAGAAAGTAAAGAAGAAATGAATCAGGTTCTCGATTATTTAACACCAGAGATGCCAAAACATAAACCTCGTTATTTAATGGGGGTTGGCTCACCAGATTCCTTAATTGATGGTGTTATTCGAGGTGTAGATATGTTTGATTGTGTCTTAGCAACCCGGATTGCTCGCAACGGGACATGTATGACTAGTCAAGGCCGCTTAGTGGTAAAAAATGCCAAATATGCACGTGATTTTAGGCCAATAGATGAAAAATGTTCTTGCTATACATGTCAAAATTATAGTCGGGCCTATGTTCGCCATTTAATTAAATCGGATGAAATTTTTGGTTTGCGCTTGGCATCTATTCATAATGTGCATTTCTTATTGAATTTGATGCGAGATATTCGTGAAAATATTCGAAATGATTCCTTATTGGAATTTAAAGAAGCCTTTTTCGAAGAGTATGGCTATAACAAAGTTGGCGCTGGAAACTTCTAAAATAAATAAATATTAAACTTTGAAAGTGAGTGACAATAAATGAACAATGCAATGATGACTCAATTAATCATGTTTGCTGGAATTATTGCGGTGATGTACTTTATGATGATTAAGCCGCAAAAGCAAGCAGCTCAGAAAAAACAAGCCATGATGGATGGTCTTAAAAAAGGTGATTATGTTATAACCATCGGTGGTTTACACGGGATTATTGATGAAGTGGATCGAGCTAATCAAATCGTTGTCTTAGATTGCGAAGGAATTTATCTTACCTTTGAATTGGCGGCTTTAGCTTCTGTTAAAGAGCCAATTAAGCCTCAAGATTCAATGGTAGCGGGACCAGCTTCTGTTTCTCAAGAATAATTTGGTTGACCCAAACCTTGTTTTAACTAATAATCATATAGTCTATTTAATTTCTGTTATTGAATGCGATACGAAAGAAATTAAGTAGGCTATTTTTTATATTGAAAACACGAACATATGTTTGTATAATTAACAGGGAATAGTTAATCGAAAGGGTGAAGTTAGATGGAATACGGTCTATTGCGATTTGAAGATCCGAAAATCGATTGTTCGCGAAAAATTCTCCATGTGGATATGGATGCTTTTTATGCTAGCATTGAAGCGCGAGACAATCCTTCCATTGCCCATAAACCCATCATAATTGCCAAGCATCCTAGTTTAACAGGTGGGCGAGGAATTGTGTCGACGTGTAATTATCTTGCTCGACAATTTGGCGTCCATTCTGCCATGCCAGCCATTGAGGCTTATCGACTCTGTCCACAAGCTATCTTTGTTCAGGGAAATATGGGCTATTATCGGCAAGTTTCGCAACAAATTCGCACAATATTTAGCCAATATACAGACCTTATTGAACCTTTGTCATTGGATGAAGCATACCTTGATGTGACTGAAAATAAAAAAGGGGAATCTTCAGCAATTCGTTTAGCCCAAATGATTCAAAAACAGATTCTCGATGAGTTGAATTTGACCTGTTCAATTGGTATTTCCTACAATAAATTTATCGCCAAGATTGCCTCTGATTATCAAAAGCCATTTGGCATGACTCTGGTAACTCCTGAATCAGCTCCTTTATTTTTGCAATCATTACCGATTGAAGATTTTTATGGAGTGGGTAAGAAGTCCATTCACCACTTCCATCGGTTGGGTATTTTTTCGGGTCGCGATTTACTGACCTATTCATTGAATGATTTAATGACTCATTTTGGCAAAATGGGTTATTCCCTATACTTTAAAGTTCGGGGAATTCATAATAGTCCTGTTTGTGCTCAACGAGAAAGAAAATCAAAAGGACGTGAAATGACTTTTCAGTATTTTTTAGATCAAAATGATCAAGTTGAACAGGCTGTAGAACAACTGAGTCGAAAAATAATGGCTGACTTAAAGGGAAAAGACTTGCTAGGTCATACCCTTACCCTTAAAATAAGGTATGATGATTTTGAAACCATCACTCGTCAGTTGCAGACGGCTGATCCCATTGATTCATGGGAGATATGTTTAGATCTTGCTAGTCAATTGTGGCAAACTCATGGACAACTTAATAAATGCATTCGTTTGTTAGGCATTGCTATTAGTCAATTTGAGGATCAAACCATTGAACCGATAAAATTAGAACTCAGTTAGGAGTGGAATATTTGAGTACCATTCAAGCCTTACATCCAGTTTGGCAAGCTTTAATTGCTGGCCTGTTTACTTGGTTTTGTACCTTACTAGGATCCGCAACCGTATTTTTTACCAAAAGAATGGATGAATCTTTTCTGTCATTGATGCAAGGATTCGCTGCGGGAGTCATGATGGCCGCTTCCTTTTGGTCTCTATTAAACCCGGCTTTAGAATATGCAGCTATCGGTGACAGTCCCTTACCAGTCTGGTTGCCCGTCACAATTGGTTTTCTACTTGGGGGAGCATTCTTACGGTTGTTGGATATTGTGGTGCCGCATATTCACTATGCAGGGGACCATGGAGATACCAATTTGAAAAAAACGTCGTTATCGCGTACCATGATGCTATTTTTAGCGGTTACCATTCATAATATTCCTGAGGGGCTAGCTTTAGGTGTGGCCTTTGCTGCTGCTTCATTAGGCTTAAACCAAGCAACTTTTGCTGGAGCTTTATCGTTGCTTTGGGTATAGGTATTCAAAATATTCCTGAAGGATCTGCTTTATCATTACCTTTGAAAGCTGAAGGCAAATCAGTCCATAAAGCCTTTACTATGGCTCATTTATCGGCTATTGTAGAGCCTCTAGCCGCCATGGTGGGGGCTGGGGCGGTTATCTTAATGACTCAATTATTGCCTTATGCTTTATCCTTTGCGGCTGGAGCGATGATTTTCGTTGTCGTTGAAGAATTAATTCCTGAATCTCAGTCGCAGAATAATACGGATAAGGCAACCTTAGGTTTAATGGTTGGATTTATTATTATGATGATTTTGGACGTTGCCTTAGGTTAAGCTTGTATTTGAATGTATAATTAATTAAACTGTTATATAAAAGGTTGTCTGTTTTAAATCTTTTATATAACAGTTTTTGCTTTTGGAGGAGAATGACGTTGACCAAACATGATCAAATAATTCATTATATTGAAACGTTACCCATTGGACATAAGATTTCTGTTCGGGGTATTGCAAAGCATTTAAATATGAGTGAAGGAACAGCCTACCGGGCCATTAAAGATGCTGAAACTTTGGGCATAGTCTCAACTATTGAGCGTGTGGGTACTATCCGAATTGAGAAGAAATCCAAATATTCACCAGATATGCTAACTTTTGAAGAAATTGTGAGTGTTATTGAAGGAGAAGTTTTGGGAGGACATGCCGGTTTGAACAATCATCTGGCTAAATTTATTATTGGTGCGATGACTGTAGAAGCCATGACCAAATATTTTTCTCCTGGGTCACTCATTATTGTGGGTAATCGTCAGCGTGTCCAAGAATTGGCGTTAGCCAATGGCGTGGCTGTTTTAATCACTGGGGGCTTTGGTGCTACTCAAGAAATTATTGATTTAGCCAATCAATACCAGTTGCCGTTAATTTCGACAGCCCATGACACTTTTACCGTGGCTACTTTGATTAATCGCTCGATGACTGAACAAATGATAAAAAAAGAAATTGTGACCGTTCAGGATATTTTTGTCCCACTCGAACAGTCTCGTTATTTAAGTCCCCATGATACGGTTGAAACTTTCCATCGATATGCTGATATGACTGGGGATTCTCGTTTCCCAGTTGTTCATAATCAACGTTTAATTGGGGTCGTTACGGCTAAGGATTTAATTGGTAAGAATGAACAAACTGTGATTGAACGACTCATGACTCGTGAACCGATTACGGTAAAAACTCATATGTCCGTTGCTAGTGTTTCACATAAAATGATTTGGGAAGATCTAGAAATGTTGCCTGTAGTCGCTGATAACTTACAATTACTGGGCGTGGTTACTAGACAAGATGTCATGAAAGCCATGCAGTCGCTTCAGCAGCAGCCTCAAATCGTTCATACTTATGAGGATGAAGTGAATGCACATTTAGATCGCTATCCTGCTAGTGTTAATAGCAATCACTATGATTTCCGCGTGACCATCCAACCGCAAATGATTTCGAATTTCGGTACAATTTCATATGGTGTATTATGTGAATTGATTACGAATGTTGCTCATCAAAAATTATTAAATCAAACTAAATTTAATTCAATGGTTGAAAAGTTAGACCTTAATTACTTTAATATGATTCAGTTAGGTAATGAAATTCAATTCAAGGCTGAAATTTTCTATCAAAATCGGCGGTCTGTCTTGAGTCAAGTCGATGTGTACCATGAGAACAGTTTAGTTGCGCGGGCAATTGTAACTAGCCAAATTATTGAACAAAATTAGAAAAGAGGATTCTATGTATATTGAACAAGAACTCATTAACGAATTCGTCAAGTTGATTGAAAAGTATGAAACCATCATTATCCATCGTCATGTTCGTCCTGATCCAGATGCTCTAGGATCCCAACTAGGACTAAAATATATTTTGCAAAATCGCTATCCAGACAAACGGATTATGGCTGCCGGTACCACTTCCAAAGGTTTGGCTTGGATAGGTTCAATGGATAAGGTTACTCGTGAAGATTATCAAAATGCCCTAGTGGTCATCTGCGATACAGCTAATCAGCCACGGATTGATGGGGAACATTTCCTAAAGGGTTCACAGTTGGTAAAAATTGACCATCATCCGGTTGTGGATGCATATGGTGATTTGCAACTTGTGTATCCTCAAGCTAGCTCATGTAGTGAAATAATTAGTTTGCTTGTTGAAAATGCTGGAAATAGTTGGAAAATGACTAAAGAAGCAGCTTCTTGTTTGTATGCGGGTATCGTTGGTGACTCAGGACGCTTCCTCTTTCCTTCAACCAGTCCACTAACAATGGCAGTAGCAGGGCGTTTGATGGCGCATGGAATCGATTTTTATCAGATTAATGATCGCTTCCGTTTAATGACCTTAGCGGAAGCTAAATTTCAAGCATATTTATATGACATCATGCAATTAAATGATGATGGTGTAGCCCATGTAGTTATCCACCAAGCGGATTTAGCTCGGTTTGGTTTAACCGAGGAACAAACGAATGCTTGTGCGGGTCTTTTTGGAGCGATTGAAGGTGTTCTTTCATGGTGTCTCTTTGTTGAGCAAGTGGATGGCAATCCTCCTTATCGATGCCGCTTACGCTCTAAAGGCCCTCAAATCAATCAAATTGCTGCTCAACATGAAGGGGGCGGCCATCCTCTTGCAAGTGGGGCTAATGCTTACAACCAAGCTGATATCGATCAAATTGTAGCTGAATTAAGTGAAAATGCTTGTGCCTATCGTGACATTCATATATCAAAAGGCTAATTTGAATAAATCATTTTTAAAAAGCAAGGTTCAATCATCCTACTGTACACTTAAGACTGCAAAAAAGCGCATTATGACCAATCATTGGTCATAGTGCGCTTTTTTTTATGTTTGGAATAATTTATTATTGTTTGATGAACTCGTCTTTGAGAACAGCTACAAATTTCTTAAAGGCCTAACCATTTGAAGCCATCGCGGGCCAATAAATTTTTAGCCGCTTCGGGACCATTTGTACCTGCTGCATAATTCGGAAAAGCTATTGGGCCAATTTCTTGCCAATAGTAACGAATTTGATCTACAAACTGCCAAGCATATTGAACTTCTTGGAAATGGGCATAGTGACTTTTATCCCCTATCATACATTCATAGATTAAGCGTTCATAGTCATCGGGACTGGAGGCAGCTTGTTGGTCAGTATAGTCGGTTTTAAAGAGCTTCAATTCAGACTGCCGTTGGTAGCCCATTTTCTTATGATTTAACCATAGTTCGCATGATAAGTCCGGTGAAATTTCGATGTGTAAGAAATTTCCACACAAATCAGGTCGAGTGGATTTAAATTGAACATCAATAGTGGTTGCTTTATGTTTCATTCGTTTACCAGAGCGAATATAGAAGGGGACACCTTGCCACTGCGGTAAATCTAACTCAAGTCTAAGCGCTAAAAAGCTTTCAGTTTGAGAGTCTTCAGCCACATTTGCTTCTTGACGATAGCCATTAAGTTGACCATCCATTGAGGGACCATATTGTCCGCGAATGACGTTTTTAGCGACGTCTTCGGCATCCTTATAGGGAATGATATGTTGGAGGACTTTAATTTTTTCTGTTTGAACAGCATGATTAGACGTATCTTTTGGACGGTCCATTGCAATAAGAGTTAGTAATTGTAAGGCATGATTTTGGATCATATCGCGAAGTACGCCACTTTGTTCATAGTAGGCGCCGCGTTCTTCAACACCAACAGTTTCGGCTAGGGTGATTTGAATGTTATCAATCGTATCTTTATTCCAAGATTGACTGAAAATAATATTGTCAAAGCGCAAATTATCAATACCTTGGACAATTTCTTTGCCTAAATAATGGTCAATACGGAAAATTTGATCTTCGTCAAAGGCTTCATTTAATTGGCTTTGAAGTTGGTTGGCAGAGACTAAATCATGGCCAAATGGTTTTTCAATCATAAGGTGGTTATAACCTGTTTGTGAGAGTAATCCCTGAGTTTTTATATAGCCAGCAATAGTTGGGAAGAAGCTTGGTGAGGTGGAAAGATAGAATAGACGGTTACCACTGAGTTGATATCGCTCTTCTAATTCAAGAGCTTTAAGTTTTAATTTTTGATAATGCACACTATCAGTGACATCATGGGCTTGGTAATAAAAGTGACTAATAAATTCTTGTGCGAGCTCTTGTTCCTGTTGAGAGGGTTCAATAGAAGAGAGAACGACCTGCCTAAAGTAGTCATCTGACCAAGGGCGCCGAGCGGTGCCAATTAAAGCAAATTGGCGACTGATTCGACCGCTTTTATAGAGTTTATAAATAGCTGGATAGAGTTTGCGTGCTGCTAAATCGCCACTCGCACCAAAAAGTGTGATTAATACATTGTTTTCTTTCATAATCAGCCTCCAAAAATTCTCAAGTCTTATTATATTTAAATTCCTAATAGAAGACAAATTCTTTTTGATAACTTAAGACAATGTTTAGACAAGCCAAGCAAAGTCTGTTATGCTAAACAACGATAAGAAAAGGAAATAGAATTAGAAGGGATACTTAAACTTCTCTTTTCTGCATAAAATACCGGCAATCAATCTTAAGGAGTAAATATGACAACATTTAATGAAATTAATTTAAAACCATTTATTCAACAGGCTTTAACAGATTTAAAATTTAAAACCATGACCCCAGTTCAAACACAAGTTATTCCGCCAGCTTTAGCAGGGGATAATTTAATTGTTCAATCACAGACAGGTTCAGGTAAATCGCACAGCTTTTTAATTCCAGTTTTTGAAAAAATTCAAGCTGACTTAGCTCAAGTTCAAACGGTAATAACGGCGCCTAGTCGCGAATTAGCACAACAGCTTTATCAAGATGCTAAATTTATTGCTAGTTTCTCACCACATACGATTACTGTTCAAGCGTATATCGGCGGAACAGATAAAAATCGACAAATCGAAAAATTACAAACTGGTGATCAACCTCAAATCGTCATTGGTACACCGGGGCGAATCCTTGATATGATGAAAGAAAACGCCTTGCAGTTACAAACAGCGACGTGTTTAGTCGTAGACGAAGCAGATATGACCATGGACTTAGGTTTTCTATCAACAGTCGATGACATTGCTTCACGAATGAATGAGCAGCTCCAATTAATGGTCTTTTCAGCTACCATTCCTCAACAATTGTCAGTCTTTTTAAATAAATATGTGACAAGTCCGATTAAGGTAGAAATTGAGCCTGAACAGGTTCTCTCAGCAGAAATTGAGAATTTTCTGATTAATACTAAAGGAAGAAGTCGAGAAGAATTAGTCTATGATTTGGTGACAATGGGACATCCTTTTCTTGCTTTAATATTTTGTAATACCAAAAAATATGTAGAAGAATTAAGTCAATATTTAAAAGAACGTGGATTAAAAGTGGCTGCCTTACATGGTGATTTAAGCCCAAGAGAGCGTACTCGCTTAATGAAACAGATTAAAAATTTAGAATTTCAATATGTGGTAGCGTCTGACTTAGCGGCTCGTGGAATCGATATTCCTGGTATATCCATGGTAATTAACACCGAAATCCCGACGGAACTAGAATTTTTTGTCCATCGTGTGGGACGTACTGGGCGTAACAAAGTAGCTGGGCAAGCTTATACTTTTATCACACCAGATGATGACCAAGCTATTATTGCTCTGGAGAAGAAGGGGATTCAGTTTACACAGGTTGATTTGGTTAAAGGCCAAATTAAACCAGTGGCATCCCGTCATCGTCGTATTGAACGCCAGGATACCAAAAAAGATTTGGATGATCCTAAAGTAAGAGCCATGGTCAATCAAACCAAGAAGAAGAAAGTTAAGCCAGGCTATAAACGTAAGTTAAACTATAAAATTAAAGAACATCGACGAGCTGAAGCTAAACGGCAAGGGCGTCAACAAAGACGCAAAGAAACAAATTAATCAAACTATTTTTGATAAAAAAGAAGACTAAAGCCTTACTGCTTTAGTCTTCTTTTTTATTCATGTCATCTTCATGTTGGTTTAATTCTTGCAATTGTTCCATTAAGGCATGCACAAAGCGCGTATGTTCTTTGAAGGCTTGATATATTAACCAGAGAGAAGCGAAGACGATTAAGGAAAGTCTTTGCTGAAATCCCGGGATTACAATCGCTATTATCTGGACTAGCGCCCATGGAATAAAACTTGTTGTCATAGCTAGTTTTATTCGACTGGCTAGAGGAACTCGTTTGGATAAGCGGGCATTAAAGAAACCAGCCAGTAACCCAATGAGTAAAATTAACAGCCAGTAACTTATCATTGATCCAAAAAATGAAACGACAAATAATAGTAAGGGTAATGATTTTTTCAAACTAGCCAGATACTTGATTAATCCTTTGCGACTAATGGACAGTTGATTAAAATCTTTAAAAGGAACTAAGCGCTGATTAACAACAAGATAAGTTTGCTTTTTAAAGGCGTATAAACCCATTGGGATTTCTGGATTTATTAAATCAGCCTTATTGTCAGGTAAGGATAGGGATTTTTGCGGGTTAGTTTGATCAACTTGATCATCAAATACTAATTGAAATAAATCCGTTTGGTAGTAAAGTGGTTTGCTAGCAAGCTGTAACTCATGATTCTTAAACGAATAATTTGGAATAATTTGAATCATTTGTTGAATATCTTGATCCATTTTTTGCAAATAAGGGAATTGGTTTGAGGAAATGGAAAGGGCCATTAATAAACAAGCCAAAACATTTAATATTAAAAGCTGAGTCCAATCAAAACGAATGGTCTCAACAAAATATCTTGGATTGTCTAATCCTTGGCGAATAAGTTTAAACAGATTTTTCAAAATGAACATCCTTCACTTGGGTATATTTAACAACTACTTATCATACCGAACATCAATCATCATTTCAAGCATCTACTGTTTGAGGAGAAGCTTTTTGGCGACGCCATATCCACCATGATATGGCTAAGCATAACAAACTTATTCCCCAACCATAGAATAAACTAATGGGTAGATAAGTGAGTTCAATCTGATGATGTCCTGCAGTAATCGGGATAGCTAATAAAGTTTGATTGAGGGCGGCAACGGTTTTTACGCGCTTTCCATCCACTTTGACCTGCCAAGACGAATCAAAGGGAATGGTAAACAGGACGTAGCCTTTACTTTGTTGGGCTTTGATTTCTCCCTTGATCCAATGATGATGAAATTCGGTGACTTTAAATTGATTAGCCTGGTGTTTCTTCACTAGTTGTTGATAACGCGGAAGGTCAAATTCGTAAAGTTTAATCAAATTGGCTTTAAGTTTATCTTCTTTTAATTCAAAGCTAAGGACTTGATTATTGCGGATACTTTTATAACTCGCATTGGTGATTTGTCGAGAGCGAATAGGACTATAAAAGGCGTAAGGCTGATTATTTAACTTTAGGCGGACATTATCTTGACTAAATTGGCTAGGTAAAGTGAAATAATATGGATTTTGACTTTGGGTGTCAAAAAATAGGGATACACTTGGGTGATGCTTTGATGAGGAAGATGGATGGGTAGAATCTTGAACCTGATTGATAATCTGTTTAAGATTAGGTTTGGTTTTTTGATAGGTATAAAAATCTCCGTCGCCCTTATCGGTAATTTTAACCTGATTAAGTTGTGTTTTAGAGAAGTTACGCGGAATATAAAACGGAGAGGTTGAGCCATCAAAATTGATGAGGGAAAGGAGAAGTTCTTGGTTTTCGATAGGTTGGTTGCTGCTCAACCGAGTTTGTGGATCAGTGAGTCGAGCAGAAACTTCGAATCCTAAACCAAATCGATCCGTATTTTCTCGAATTTGATAGCGTTGCTGTTTAGCGATAATTGGATAGGCCTCGTTATCAATATCTAAAGCAGAAGGAGATAATTGATATTGGTTGCTTCGTGTATAGTGACCACTTTGAGGACTAGGTTCTAAGAGATAACGAACAGAAAATAGATCATCGGTGAATAAAGTTCCGTTAGAATAATTTGCAAAACCTTTGCTCGCAGGCAGACCTAATTTGGCGAACAAATCAGTTGTAGGCGCTTCGATGGTAGAGGCAAAATGGTCTAAACCATAATAATTTCCATAAAAAGCTTCATTTTTGGTACGTTGAAAGGTCTTATGGATACGATAGAATTCATTTGGACCTTGTTTATAGGGATCAGTAGCGGATCGGAGTTGTTGAGTATAATCATAGAATTTACTCTCGTCAACATAACTCATTTCCGCCAGAATTAAGCCAGCATTGGTCATTAGTTCGCAAGTCACAAGACCTAGCAGTAGGCATTCTTGAAGAGGAAACTTGTTTTGTGGGAAATTTAAGGCAAATAATAGAATGACCATAAAGACTAAGGATAAGCCAATTTTAGTGGGGTTCAAATAGGAAAAGTTGTTTGTTTTATCTAATTGAAAATAATAATAAGCAGAGAATCCAGTAAAAGCTAACATGGAAAGACCTAATTTAAAAGTCAGATGGCTTTGTTCTGACCAATGAGAATAGGATTTAATGGCTAATATTAAGATAAAAAAGCATAACAAAAAGGAAAAGCGATGTTCATACCAGATAGGGGCTTGTCCGCCATGCCATATACGATTGAAACTATTAAAATGAAAGGCAAGGTAAAAGATAAGGACTAAGCAGACAGCCCATAATTTTTCAATCAAGGGGAAAGCCTTGTTAGTAAAATAAAAAAGGGCTAGAACGAGACACAGTAAGCCAACATAGATGAGCGGTGCTCCTTTTGCTAGTTGGTCGAAATCAAAGGCGCCTAAAAATAATTTTCCTGCTATCGATTTTAGATCATAATCGGCTTGCCAGTTAAAGATCATTCGGGTATGGCTAGCCTTTGAGTGTTGAAGAGATAAAATGTTTGGTATTAAGATAAAGGCACTCAAACCAACGGCTAACCCAGAGGAGCCAACAAAGCGTCCATATTTGCCCAGCAGAGTTTTCCTAGAAAACTGGATTTGATTTTCTATCATGACATAGACAGAATAAAGCGTTAAAAATAGACAAATCATATAGCCCATGTAATAAGAAGAAATGAGACATAAGCTAAGACTCAGTACATAAAGTCGAATGGACTGACCCTTGATAAGATGATCAAGACCTAAAGCTATCAGAGGTAGATAGATAATGGCATCAAGCCACATGATATTGAAATTAAAGGCAACAATATAACTCATTAAACAATAGCATAAGCTAAAGCATGCCGACATAATGTTCGTGAGCGAATATTTTTGACGAGTAAAATATTGGAAAGACCAACAACTGGCTAATAATTTACCATATAGGACCAATTGGACCCCCATGGCAAAGTGGTTTTCTTTTAGGAATAAGAAAATCAGATTAAAAGGGCTCATCAAATAATAAGCACAGAGGCCAATCATTTCTCCACCAATGCCTTTGCTGAAGCTATAAAGAAATTGATCATGTTGTGTCAATAATGTGTGTTTGAAATAGGCAAAAAAATCGATATACTGCTGGCCAAGATCTACTGTTAGTAGTGTTTCATTACCGAAGGGGGCAAATTCAAATAAGCATGCTAAAACGATCAGTATACCGCTTAATAGTAGCCAACTAAGGCCATAAACTTTAAGTGTTTGCTTCACGTACTATACCCCCTCAATACTCTTAGTCACTATGATAACAGAATATTGTCACGCCATCATCTTAAAATCGTCGAAGTCAAATTTTTTTCAAAAAATGTTCGAAAAATAAATGAGAAGGACGTCTATACTAAAATAGTAAACTAAAGGAGGGCAAGAATCTTTACTGGGAAGATTTGCCTTTGTCTCGACAGAGATTTTTGTTATAATGTGAGAGATTGATGATGAGCATCCTCATCTGCTAGCCCATTAATGAAATTATTCAAGAATAGAGTGAGTATATGGTTCGATATAAATTAAAAAAACGTAAAAATAAATCCCACATTCCTTTTCGCTTAAATATCTTATTTTTTGTTTCCTTTCTGTGCTTTGCTGCCTTATTTGCTCGTTTAGCTTATTTGCAGATTTATCGAGGCCAGAGCTTAACGGATATGGTGCAACGGACAGAGGCCACTCGGTCAACCGGTTCCGTCCCTCGGGGGATGATCTATGATAGTCAGGGTAAAGTCTTGGTAGGGAACAACCCTGAACTAGCCATTTTATATACCCGGGATAAGGATTCAAAAGTTACCCCTAAGGATATCGTCAATAATGCTAAACAATTAGCTTCCTTGATTGATATTCCCGTACAAGATCTATCTAAACGCGATTTAAAAGATTATTTCATTGTGGTGAATTTAGACTTAGTTAATAGTCGTCTTTCTGAAAAAGAAAAACTTTTACGTGGGACTGAAGCCTATAATGCCCAATTAAGCAAAGTGACGGACAAAGATATTGATTTTTCTCCAGCTGAGTTAAAAATTGCGGCATTATTCAAAAAAATGAATTCGGCCTATGCCTTATCAACTGTTACCGTAAAAAATAAAAATGTGACCCAAGACGAAGTAGCGCGTGTCAGTGAAAATTTACATTCTTTACCAGGTATAATAATTGGGACGGATTGGCAACGAACCTATCCCCAAGGAAAGATGCTTAAGTCGATTTTGGGGCAAGTTTCAACTGAAGAACGTGGGTTACCTAGCGAAGAAGCTGATCGATTAACAGCTCGAGGATACGCGATGAATGACCGGGTAGGAATTTCCTATTTGGAACAACAGTATGAAGATGTTCTTCGCGGAACCAAGTCCATTTCAAATATTATTACGAACTCTTCTGATGATATCTTGGAAAATAAACAAATCTATGAGGGGGCAAAGGGAGATAACCTTCAACTTACCATCGATACGGCTTTTCAGGCAAAATTAGATAAGATTGCAGAAGATTCTCTTAAAGGTTTGGCCAACAACGGTTTAAGTGATCGCATCTATATTACAGCGATTAACCCGCAAAATGGGGATGTTTTAGGTATTTCAGGAAAACGGTTTGATTATGATGAAAAGAAAGATGCCGTTAAATACGATACGATTGTTGATGATGCGGTGGGAGCTATCAATACCTCATACGGGATGGGCTCCAGTGTTAAGCCTGCTATGGTCGCAATGGGCTATATGGAAGGGGCCATAAGTCTCGATAATAATGTTATTGTCGATGAACCACTCAAATTCCAAGCTTCCGCAGAAAAATCTTCTGTTTTCAACCGAACAGGTAAAGTCCCAATTGATGATATTCAAGCTATTCAACGATCTTCTAACATTTATATGATTAAAATGGCCATGAAAATTGGTGGTCAAGAATATGAAGAGGATGGCAAATTAAATATCAATGAAAATACCCTTAATATCATGCGGGGCCATTTCTCTGAATTTGGTCTGGGATCTAAGACAGGGATTGACTTACCTAATGAATCAGCCGGTTTTAGTCCAAAGAGTATTCAAGCTGTTTCAGCTTTGGACTTATCTTACGGACAATTTGACTTGTATACGCCTTTACAATTAGCACAGTATTCTTCAACTATTGCTAATGGAGGAACTCGCTATTCTCCTCGTATTGTTAAAGAAATTCGAGGGACTGACGCAAATGGGGAGCTAGGTGCTGTAAAACAGGGGATTCAGCCAAAAGTGATGAATAAAATTCAGGTAGACCCAGTCGTTATGGATCGCATTCATCAAGGGATGTTAGCAGCCTCGACCACTCCTGAAGGAACAGCGTCTTACTATTTCCGTAATTTCCCTGTTCAAGTAGGATCAAAAACAGGAACAACCGAAGCCTTTTACGCAGGACCTATTAAATACGCACAGAATGAACCAGTCATAAATGCAACCTATATTGGCTTTGCTCCATATGAAAACCCAGAAATTGCCATTTCGGTAGTGATACCATACTTAGGTCCAGAATCACAAGCGAGTGAATCAACTAAAGTCGCCAAAGATGTATTTCAAGCTTATTTTGAAGCTTATGGCGATCTCAAGCCAGCTGCAAATTAAACTTTAATTAAATTTGCAAAAACCCTATTAATTCAATTTGGTTCAGGATATAATGAACCAAATTGAATTTTTTTATTGGAGGGAAATACTTTTGGAACAAACTTACATTATGTTAAAACCAGATGCGCTTGAAAGAGGCTTAATGGGTCAAGTTCTTAGTCGTATTGAAAACAAAGGTTATAAAATTGTCAAAGCTGAATTAAAACAATTGGGTGAAGACTTAATTAAAGAACACTACGCTCATATCGCTGACAAACCTTTCTTCCCAGAATTAGCTGCTTTTATGACTCGTGGTCCTGTCTTAGCTTTAGTCGTTGAGGGAGACAACGTTGTAGAAGGTATGCGTACATTAATGGGGCCTACCAATATTAAAGAAGCTCAACCTGGAACCATTCGTGGTGACTTTGCTACGAATATGACAGAAAATGTTATCCATGGTTCAGATTCAACAGAAACAGCTCAAATCGAAATTAAACGTTTCTTTGGTTAAGATACCGAAATCGTTAATTTCTATGTAATTAAAAAAGAGCCAAGCGAAATTTTTAAATTTCGCTTGGCTCTTTTGCTAATTTTTGGAGTCTTTGGGGGAGCGGGAATTTTATGGGCATCAAAAAACCTCTTTCATCATCAGATAAAAGAGGTCTTAACTATTGTTATGGAATGTAATAATATTCGCCACCTGTAAGGATGGAGGCAATATCATGAGCGGACATACCGGAATTGAGTTCAAATGAACCTGTTTGAAGCACGGAAGATAAATTCCATTGGTCAACTATGCTAAGGAATTCATCCGTTGAGTTCAAGTAACCTTCATCAACGAGACGTTGAGCAATCACATCTGAGCCTTCTCCATCATTAATGACAAAAGTTCCAGATTTTACATTTTCACTTGTTTGACTTGTTTGATTTTCATCTTGACTGCTTTGATTATTGGCAAGTGTTTCATCTTGACTTGAACTAGAGTCTGAAGAATCATTTGACGACGAATCTTTCTTTGATTTTTTACTATTTTTTTCGTCTTTAAGTTTCTCCAATGACGCTTGAAGCTGACTGTTTTTCTTTTCTAATTCAGTTTTATCTTGGCTGAATAGGGCTAGTTTGCTTTCTAATTCTTTTACTTTCTTATCACTTTGCTGACTTTGGTTGACAATGGAATCAAGGCTTGTTCCTTGAACGGGAAGGTTACCTTGAAAAAAAACAGCAAAGGCACCAGTCAAAATACCTGAAGCTAAGAAACCTAGAGCCGTAGATCGAACGGTTGACTTCTTCATAAGATGCCTCCTTCTTAACGGTTTTCGATGTAGTCATCGACAACATCTTGAACTAACTTGCTAGGAACTTTCACTTGTTGTGAAATTTCATGCATGGTGTAGCCTTGAGAGTAGAAACGGATAATATCTTCATGTTGTTCATCCGTTAAATCATCCATAGTTAAAGATGGATCGATTGAATCTTCAACGGGTTCCACAACACCTACAGGACTATAATTTGTTTGGCCACTGTAGTCTGACCGATCGCGTGCTTCTAATTCTGCTAAACGCGTTTTTAGTTGATAAAGTTCTTGTGACTGTTGGACCGTTAATTCTTCAATTCTTTCTTGAACATCGCTATCTTCATTCATGAAGAAGGAAATGACAAGTAAAATGATGGAAATCACTAATAAAATAGTGACTAATACCCAAATATCCATTTAAACACCTCTTTCTTTTATTCACCTCATTATTTTATCAGAGTCTAGCTAAGATTCAACTATAAGGATATTACAATGGGATTAATTTTTTTGTTTTTGGCCAATTATTTTGAATGTATTGTAAAAAAAGATTAGTAATTTAGAAAATTAGATGATATAATACTCTAGTATTGTTCTGATGAACAAACTACCACATGGATAAAGTTTGGAGGGAAAAACATGCGCGTTAACATTAACTTAGAATGTACTGAATGTGGCGATCGTAATTATTTAACAACTAAAAATAAACGTAACAACCCGGATCGTTTAGAAGTTAAAAAATATTGCCCAAGATTACGTAAGGTAACTTTACACCGTGAAGTGAAGAAATAATTTTGGCAATTTAGTGAACAAGTTAGCAGCTACAGGTTGTTGACTTGTTCTTTTTTTTCAAGAAAATGAGGTGAAAGCATGGATAAAAAAACGGTACGACAAACTATCTTAAGCGAATTACGTCAGATGTCTGTAATAGACCGTGACCAGCAGGAAACGGCTTTATTTGCTCATATTCTTCAAGCTGTTAAGGAAAATAATTTTAATAAAATAGCTCTTTATTATGGTTTCAAGCCAGAAATTCAAACCCCGAAATTAATTGAGTCTTTAGTTAAGCAAGGGGTGGAAGTATATTTGCCACGTATTTTACCAGAAAGACAGCTTTCCTTTAATCAATATTTGGGTCAAGATCAGATGGAAGTGGTGCAGAAATATATTCATCAACCTTTAGCTTCTTGTCCACAAATTGAATGTCAGGATTTGGATTTAATGATTGTTCCTGGAGTGGCATTCTCTACTAGTGGGTATCGCTTAGGCTTTGGCGGTGGTTATTATGATCGAATTTTGGCAAACTTTGAAGGACCGACATGGTCTATGGCTTTAACGCCGCAATTAGTTGCAGAAGAGATGTTAGCCTTAGAAGACCACGATCAAGCCTTAGAGCGGATCATTTTAGCTCAAAATGATGGAGTTGTTTTGTATGGTGCGTAATTTGTCTTATCGTTGGCGCTATTGGCGTCGTAAATTCAATGATAATTTGACTATCACAAATGCCCTGATATTGATTATGGTTCTTATGTTTTTAGTGACGCTCATTCGTTTTGGTACGACTGAGAATGGGGAAGCTCTAGTGGCGATGGGGGCTCGTTTTAACCCTTTAATGATTGCCTATCATGAATGGTGGCGTTTAGTATCTGCCATCTTCTTGCATATTGGTTTTGAACACTTAGCTATCAATGTCTTCACTTTGTATTTTTTAGGCCAAGAATTGGATTATACAGTGGGTTGGATTAAATACCTCATTATTTTCTTTATCAGTGGTATGGGTGGAAATTTGGCATCTTTTGCTTTTTCATCAAATATTTCAGCAGGGGCGTCAACTGCCCTATTTGGTTGTTTTGCAGCTTTTCTGGTCCTCGGATTTATCTACCCTGAATCGTCTCGATTAAAACAACGGTCTTATACTTTCGGTGTTTTATTGGTTATTAATATTATAGTGGGCCTTTTCAGTCCTGGCTTGGATAATTGGGGTCATCTTGGTGGGGCAGTATTTGGGGCAGTGACGACTTATCTTATTTGCCAACCGAAATATGATGAGGGTAAATCAAAATGGCTCAAACAAGGGTTGAGTTTGCTTGTTCTTATTGGCTTATCCTTGGTATTATTAAGTAAAGGTTATGGAATCTTCTAATGAAAGTGAGTGATTATCATGGCAAAGAAAATTTTAGGGATTGACTTAGGCGGGACTTCTATTAAATTTGCGATTGTTTCCCAAACGGGAGAGTTGCTAGAAAAATGGTCAATTGCTACTAATATTTTAGAAGAGGGAAGTCATATTATCCCTGATATGATTCAGTCAATTCAGGATCATTTAGCTTTGTATCAATTAGGACAAGAAGATTTTATTGGTATTGGAATGGGGTCTCCCGGTGCGGTAGATGCTAAGGAAGGAACCGTTATTGGCGCTTATAATTTAAATTGGTCTAAGAAACAAGAAGTCAAAAAAGCCTTTGAGTCTGCCTTTTCAATTCCATTCTTTATTGAAAATGATGCCAATGTTGCGGCTTTAGGTGAACAATGGATGGGAGCAGGCAATGGCCGTGCTAACGTTGTAATGTTTACCTTAGGAACGGGAGTCGGTGGAGGTATTGTTGTCGATCATAAACTTATTCGCGGCTTTGGTGGCTGTGCAGGTGAAGTGGGCCATTTAAGTGTGGTTGAAGATCCAGCCTTTCAATGTACCTGTGGAAAAAAAGGCTGCCTTGAAACAGTAGCTTCAGCGACTGGGCTTGTCAATTTAGCGCGGCATTATGCTCAATCCTATGCTGGCGATTCACAAATTAAAGTTCAAATTGATGATGGAGAAATGGTTTCGGCTAAAGAAATCTTTGAAGCGGCGAAGGCCGGCGATCGCTTTGCTGAGATTGTAGTCAATCATTTTTGTCATTATTTAGGTTTAGCTTGCTCACATGTGGCTCATATTTTAAATCCACAGATTATTGTTATTGGTGGAGGAGTGTCAGCTGCTGGTGATTATTTATTAACAAAAGTTAAAGAACATTTTGAAGTAAATTGTTTCAAACAAGTAAAAGAGTCAACCCAGATTGCCTTAGCAACCTTAGGTAATGATGCGGGACTCTTTGGAGCGGCTCAATTAGTCCGCTTAGAAAGTCAATTGGAGGAATAACGATGCAATTATTAAATTTTATTACGATAACTTTAGCGACCATTATTCTAATTTACGGTGCATATTTTGCTTATCATTGGTTGATCCGTCGTCACTCTGCAGAATTAGTGTCAGAAGATCAGCTCCATGAACATATGCGTAAAGCACAAGTCATCGATGTGCGTGAAGCAACGGAATTTGATGCCAAACATATTCTAGGTGCACGAAATATTCCAAGTAGTCAGTTTAAAATGCGCTATAAAGAAATTCGTAAAGACCAACCAGTCTACTTATATGATGATTATATGTTCCAAGCCTCTCGTGCAGCTCGCCTTTTGAAGAAAAATGGTTATCAAACAATCTATATCTTAAAAGATGGTTTTTCCGGCTGGACAGGAAAAATAAAATCAAACTAAAAAAGGCTCCGAAAGGAGCCTTTTGCTTAGTAAATTTTACATTGCAGAATAGAAACTTAGGAAGACACTCAAAATAGCGGATACTAACATAATGAACACCATTATGATAGCAACGGTTCTTACCATTTTATCCATTTTTGAGCGCTGTTTTTTTGCTTTATATACTCGTTTTGCCAAAACTAGTCAATCCCTTCTCGTTTATGAACCCTATTCTACTTAAAATTTGACTAAGTTTCAACATATCAATGAGGCTTGCTTTTATAAATGCACAAACTTTGTTAAAATAGGATAGATATCACACATAGGAGGCTCTTGTATGGAAAAACAACAAATCGGGGTAGTCGGCATGGCGGTTATGGGCCGCAATATTGCTTTAAATATTGAAAGCCGAGGCTATTCTGTCGCCTTATATAATAGAACCGCTGCCAAAACAGAAGCTGTTATCGCAGCTAATTCGGGTAAAAACCTACTCGCAACTTATACTATTGAGGAATTTGTGGCGTCCTTAGAAAGCCCACGTAAAATTTTATTAATGGTTCAAGCGGGTAAAGGAACGGATATGACAATTGAAGCCTTATTACCGCATTTGGATAAAGGAGATATTTTAATTGATGGAGGGAATACCTTCTTCCAAGATACTATCCGTCGTTCACAAATGTTAGCCGAATCAGGGATTAATTTTATTGGAACAGGTGTCTCTGGTGGGGAAGAAGGGGCGTTAAAAGGTCCGGCTATTATGCCTGGCGGCCAAAAGGAGGCTTATGATTTGGTGGCTCCAATCTTGGAGCAAATTGCGGCCAAGGCTGAAGATGGTCAAGCTTGCGTCACTTATATTGGCCCTGACGGAGCAGGACACTATGTAAAAATGGTTCATAATGGTATTGAATATGGCGATATGCAATTGATTGCTGAATCATATGATCTTTTAAAACGGGTCTTAGGTCTTAGTGCCCAAGAAATTGGCCAAATCTTTGCTCGGTGGAATCAAGGCGACTTAGACTCTTTCTTAATGGAAATTTCAGCTCAAATTATGCAAACAGTTGATCCGTCGACTGGTCAACCATTGGTTGAAATGATAATGGATCAAGCGGGCAATAAGGGGACAGGCAAATGGACGTCTCAAAGTGCTCTTGATTTAGGCGAACCTTTATCTTTAATCACTGAATCCGTTTTTGCTCGATATATTTCAGCTCAGAAAGATCAACGTATTCAAGCGAGCCAAATTATTCCAGCCTATCATCCTGAAATGATTTTATCCGTTCAAGAAAAAGAAGACTTGATTGAAGCGATTCGTCAAGCCCTTTACTTTGCTAAAATAATGTCTTACGCTCAAGGCTTTGCCCAAATGAAATCGGCTAGTCAAACGTATAATTGGAATCTTCAATATGGAGAAATTGCGAAGATTTTCCGGGCTGGTTGCATTATTCGAGCTAAATTCTTGCAAAAGATAACCGATGCGTATACTAAACAACCTGACTTAGATAACTTGATGTTAGATGATTATTTCTTGGATATTGTTTCTAGTCATCATCATGCCGTTCGTCGTGTTGTAAGTTTAGCGATTCAAGCGGGTATTCCTGTACCTACCTTTTCAAGTGCTTTAGCTTATTATGATGCGTATCGGTCAGCGGTTTTACCTGCCAACCTCATTCAGGCACAACGTGATTTGTTTGGAGCTCACACCTATCAACGACTTGATAAAGAGGGAACCTATCATTTCCATTGGCAAGAAGGAAAAGAGGAACAGATTCAAGATTAGGTCTTTATTAGAAAGTAAGAATTTACTTGCATAATTTCAATAAAACCTCTTTCTTATTTATTCAAAAATGATAAAATAATGAAAGTAAAGTGCTTTCATGTGCAAATCTATAACAGATTGTGTACACTAAAATGAGACAATTTAGTATGTTGGGAGGAAGCTATATGGCAGAAACTGCAAGTCATCGCGTTCTAATCATTGAGGATGAAAAGAATTTAGCTAGATTTGTTGATTTAGAATTACAACATGAAGGGTATGAAACGGCGATTTGTTATGATGGTCGCTCAGGACTAGATATGGCTTTAAGCCAAAATTGGGATGTTATCTTACTAGACCTTATGTTACCTGAATTGAATGGCTTAGAAGTTTGTCGGCGTATTCGACCGATCAAAGATACCCCCATTATTATTATGACGGCTCGTGATTCGGTCATTGACCGCGTTTCTGGATTGGATCAAGGTGCTGACGACTATATTGTCAAACCTTTTGCGATTGAAGAACTTCTAGCACGACTTCGGGCGTTATTCCGTCGTATTGATACCGAAGAAGATCACCGAGCAAGTCATCAACCAACCGTTAAATACCGTGATTTGGTTGTCGAAAAAGCAAATCGTATTGTCAAACGGGGCGATCAAGTTATTGATTTAACCAAACGTGAATATGAGTTATTGCTTTATTTAATGGAAAACTTAAATATGGTTATGTCTCGGGAAACTTTATTGGATAAAGTCTGGGGCTACAAATCTGAGGTGGAAACGAATGTAGTGGATGTTTATATTCGTTATCTTAGAAATAAAATTGATGTACCTGGTCAGGATAGCTACATTCAAACTGTTCGTGGCACTGGCTATGTTATGAGAACTTAATGATTCCGTTTTTTTCGGCTAAGCAACAACCCCTATCTCTGAAATGGAAATGGGGGATTTTGCTTTTTATCGTCTTTTCTTTCATTGGTATGGTGAGTGTTTATGCCTACTTTTACCAAGTCAAAGAAGCTCAATTTGAAGCTTATCAACAGACCTATCAAGAAAAATATGAATCCACCATTTCTTTCTTGGAAGAATTTGAAAGTATTTTTCAAGACGATAAACGTACTAGCGATATTGATAAAACTAATCTTGAGACGGTGTTGCCAGAAGTTCGTCGAAGCATTCACTACTTTGAAAGTCAAGATGTTGCTATTCGATTATATAATAATAACAATCAATTAATTTATGAGACTAAGCACATCTCCATTCCAACAATCGAAGAAAGTGATCAACTTCAACATATCGTCTATCAGGACCATGACTATTTGGCTAATAGCAGTACCTTGATTTCAAATCATTCCCATAAATTACTAGGTCAACTAGAATTTGTTGTTTTACCTAATACGATGGAAGCTTTGATGGCTAAACAAAAGGATGATTTTTGGATTATCCTTTTGGTAATCGAGATTGTGTCCGTTATTGCGGCTATTGCAATCACATCGATATTCTTACTACCACTTAATTATTTAAATGATACCTTAGATATGGTTGAAGAAGATAGTTTATCAGAAATTCGTATTCGTCAACCGAAGAGCCATGATGAGTGGAGTGATTTAAATGTCCATGTCAATCGTTTACTGGATAAGATTGATTTGTACGTTCGTAACCAAAAACAATTTGTTGAAGATGTTTCCCATGAATTGAGAACACCGGTAGCTATTGTTGAAGGCCACTTGAAAATGTTAAGTCGATGGGGTAAATCGGATCCTGAAGTATTGGATGAATCGATTGAAGCCTCCCTTCAAGAAATTACTCGCATGAAAGATCTTGTTCAAGAAATGCTAGATTTATCACGCGCCGATCATATAGAAGTGGACTATAAAGATGAAATTACCGAAGTATATTCGACCATTCGACAAGTCTACAACAATTTTGTTATGATTCATCCAGATTTTCAGTTTTATTTAGATTCTGAAAAAGAAGGAACCGAGTTATATGTACGTATTTTTCGAAATCACTTCGAACAAATTTTAATCATCTTGCTTGATAATGCGGTTAAATATAGTCGAGATCGTCATGAGATTCATATCTCAGTTAGTCAAAGTTTTGCCCAAATTGAGATAGCCATTCAAGATTTTGGTGAAGGAATGACTGAAGAGGATAAAGAACGCGTTTTTGGTCGTTTTTACCGCGTAGATAAAGCCCGCTCTCGTAATAAGGGAGGAAATGGTTTAGGTTTAAGTATCGCCAAACAATTAGTAGATTCTTATCGAGGAAAAATTCGTGTGGAAAGTGTATTAGGGTATGGATCAATCTTCTATGTTGAATTTCCAATCCTCAATGACACAAGACAAATTCATAAGAGTAAGTTAATTCAGCAAAAGAAACAATTGTAAAGAGGGTCTGTTAAGCCCTTTAACTCAAAAAAATAAAGAGCAGCCGATTCGGCTGCTCTTTGTTTGTCTATTTTTGGCGGTTTTGTTTACCGGCATTACGTTGTTGAAGGGGTTCTTTAGTTGGAACTAAGCGGTTTTTCTTGTTTTGTTTAGGTTCACTTGCCGTTTTAGTTTGGCTAACAGTGACTGTGCGTTTTGGATGTTTCTTAGCTTCTTCATCTAACATCGCTTGGATTTTAGGACGGACTAAGTTATTAATATAGACTTGTTGACCTAATTGGAAGAGACCACCGACTAAGAAGTATAAGCCAAGACCGGCTGCTGAGATCCAAGAGAAGTAACCTAACATGACCGGATTCATAAACATCATTGTTTTTGAAGTTTGATTAGCAGCAGCATTGTCTGTCTCAGGCATTGATTTCTGCATTAACCAGCCCTGTAAACCATAGACAAGGACAACTAAAACAACTAAAAGGATCGATTTCGAACCTAAATGAATGCCTAAGAAAGTTGAAGCCTGAATCTTTTCTGAGGTACGAATAGCTGTATACACAGCAGAGATAATTGGCATTTGGACGAGTAAGGGTAAACATCCGCTTAAACCTGACATCATATCGATGTCATATTTCTTATAAATAGCCATCATTTCTGTATTAAGTCGTGCTTTTTCTTGTGGATCAGTGGCTGCCTCAATTTTGGCTTTCATTTCATCGATTTCAGGCTGCGCAACTTTCATACGAGCTTGGCTAATCATAGAATTCTTTGTCATCTTAATAGATGAAGGCATCATGAAAAGACGTGTAATGATGGTAACGATAATAATGGCGATACCATAGGATGAACCAAACATGGCCGCTAGATAGTCAAGAAATTGAATCGCTGGTTTGCCAAAGTAATCATAGACCCAGCCAGTTGGATGTCCTGCCTTGTCATATGATACACAGCCAGTAGCCATGAATACGATCGTAATTAGTAAAAGGCTAAACAGAATTTTTTTATGTTGTTTTTTCATTTCTCACACTCCGATTAATTTTCAATACCCATTTACTATAATGAATTTTAGTTGATATATCAATCATTTTTGTTTGTCTCTTAAGGGAATTAGTAAACGATGTCAAAGCCATTGAAATGGCTTTGACAGTTAATTTCTTTACATTGAATATCCTCAATGTTCATAAATCGGTGAGGATAAATTTTTAATTTTTGAATATAATCGGTGACTTTTTCAGGGTCGGTTTGAAGCAGTAAGCTCACCTGTCCGTTGCTTAAGTTGCGAACTTGCCCGTTTAAGCTCATTCTTTTGGCAAGTTGGTAGGCATGGTAGCGAAAGCCGACGCCTTGTACTTTTCCTGAAATTAGTAGTTGATAGGTTAGCATGTTGGGAGCTCCTTTCAATTCAGTCATCGTTATTTTCACAAAAAAATGATATAATTTTGACAAGGCTATTATATCATGAAAATAGCAGAGATCTGAACAGTGCAAGTTATAGATCGTGTCGTTATATAGGAGGAAATATTTTGAATCAAAAAGATCAACCTATTAAAGGGAAGGCTAATCAAGCTAAAAATACTCAAAGTAAGCAGGCGAGAACTAAGAAACCAGCCTATCAAGCGTCTTACTTGATCATTGGTGTTATGGTATCTTTTTTAGCTACCATTGGGCTCTTTAATTGGGGTATGGTGGGCATCATTATTGCCAATAGTTTTCGTCTCTTAGTCGGACAAGCTTACTCTTTACTCCTTGGAACGTGTTTAGTTTTTGCTGTTATCTTATGCTTTAAGGGACATTTGTTTTACCTAGGTTTTAAACGGGTCATTGGAGGAGTTCTAGTTCTTTCGGCGATTACAACTCTTTTACATTTTAATGCATTTTCCGGTATTATGGCCACTAATGCTAACATTTTTCAATTGACCTTTGATAGTTTTAAAAATGAGTTTTTGATGAATCAAACGGATGCTAATTTAGGCGGTGGTATGCTTGGTGCCTGTTTCTTTGCTGCTTTCGGCTATTTATTTGGCCGCTGGGGAACCTATTTATTAGTGCTTATTTTATTTACTTTTGGCCTATTACTACTGATTAATGCAAATGGTCAAGCTTTGTTGCGTGCCTTTGCCAGCCTTGGATTAAACTTACAACATGTAGTTAGAGGGCTGTTTCCAAAAATTGAAGAAGCTAGAGAAGTCTTTAATCGTCCAGATTTAAGCGTTGAAGAACAAAACTATCAACCTTCAATTAAGAAGAAAGAGGCTAAAGACAAATCGGAAAGTTGGTTCAATCGCTTTTTTGGCAATGATTATCACTATGAAGCTGAACCGACAGACATTGTTGAACATAAGTCCATTATTGAACCTTCTTATCAGCCTTCTTTAACTTCTCGTCCAGATAAAGCTTGGGATCGGTATAGCGAAGATATTCCTCAAGCTTCACGGGCGGCTAGTGTTAGACAGGAAGGTCCAGTCTTAGATTTAGACTACTTTGAACAAATGAATCCAGTGCAAGCAACGAAAAGAAAAGAGGATGCAAGTAAACCTTCTGCGGTGACACAGTCGACCGAAGTCTTTATTCCGTCTGCGAACCAAATAGATGCAGAATTTGATCAAGGGCAAGTTATAAATTCTGAGGTTAACCAATCGAATCGAGGGGATTCTGCTGAGGATGGACAGAAAATGGTTCCTCTTGAATCACCTCAGGAAATGGCTCATGCTAAAGTTGGTTTGCCGTCTGCTGGGCATTGGCAAGAACAAGCCAACCAGAAACAAGCTTTAACATCCGATGAATTAGATGACTTAGTTGAAGATAAGGTCTCTGTTATTCAATCATCTCCTAGAGCTAAGAAATCTTCTTCATACCAATTACCATCTAAAGCCTTACTCAAAAAGATTCCACCTGTGGATCAATCAGAGGAATATCAACGGATTAATGAAAATATTGAGAAGTTGGAGCGAACATTTGAAAGTTTTGGTGTAAAAGCGCAAGTGGTTAAAGCCAATTTGGGTCCATCCGTTACAAAATATGAGATTGAACCAGCAATCGGGGTGAAAGTTAGCAAAATCGTCTCCCTTTCCGATGATATTGCTTTAGCGTTAGCGGCGCGGGATGTACGGATGGAAGCGCCGATACCTGGTAAATCTTTAATTGGGATTGAAGTACCTAATACTCAAGTGAGTCCCGTTTCCTTCTGGGAAATTGTGGACGCAGCCTTAGAAAGCCCAAATTTATTGGAAGTTCCTTTGGGACGAGATATTTCAGGAGCGGTCTCTTTAGCTGATTTAAGTAAAATGCCTCACTTATTAATTGCTGGGGCAACGGGATCAGGTAAGTCGGTGGGTATGAATGTAATTATCGTATCTTTATTAATGAAGGCTCGTCCTGATGAAGTAAAATTCTTGATGATTGATCCTAAAAAAGTTGAGTTAACCATGTATGATGGCATTCCCCATATGTTGACTCCAGTTGTGACCAATCCTCGTAAAGCGGCTCAAGCCTTGAATAAAGTCGTTCAAGAAATGGAACGGCGCTATGAAGTCTTTGCAGCTATGGGGGTTCGAAATGCGGATTCTTATAATGAACAAGTAGAAGCCTACAATGCTGAAGAGGGAACAGCCTATGAAAAAATGCCGAAAATTGTGGTCTTTGTTGATGAGTTAGCCGATTTAATGATGGTTGCAAGTAATGAAGTAGAAAATGCTATTATTCGTTTAGCCCAAATGGCCCGAGCAGCAGGTATCCATATGATTATTGCGACCCAAAGACCTTCAGTTGACGTTATTACGGGGATTATTAAGGCCAATGTGCCTTCACGTTTAGCTTTTGCTGTTTCAAGTGGAACTGATTCACGTACTATCCTAGATAGCAATGGAGCAGAAAAACTATTAGGGCGTGGAGATATGCTCTTCCAACCAATGGGTAAAAATAAGCCTGTCCGTGTTCAAGGAGCCTATATTTCCGATAGTGAAGTTGAAAAAATTACTGACTTTATCAAAAATCAAGGACCAGCTGAATACGATCCGACCATGATGATTGATCAGGAAACAACAGAGGAAAGTGTGGCAAGCGACGACGAATATTTTGCGGAAGCTGTCGAAATGGTGAGAGGTCAAGAAACAGTTAGTATTTCACAGTTACAAAGGCGTTTCCGCATCGGATATAATCGTGCCGCTCGTTTAATTGATGATATGGAAGCTCAAGGAATTGTGAGCGGTCAAGATGGATCTAAACCGCGTCAAGTCTTAATTGGTGAGCTAGATTAAGTCAAATTTGGTCTTTAAAGATAAAATTTAACCGTTTTCATCTTGTATCTTGTTCTAATTATCGCTATAATATGAAGGAATTATTTGATTCAATAATTACCTTGGAGGTATGGAAAAAATGAAAAAATTTATTGGTTTAGCTTCAACAGCTTTATTATTAGCTAGCTTTGCAGCTCCTGCAGTACAAGCAGCAGAAGATTTCTCTTCAGTTATTATCACTGATGTCGGTGGGGTAGATGATAAATCTTTCAACCAAAGTGCTTGGGAAGGATTACAAGAATTTGGTAAAGCCAATAAACTTGAAAAAGGTGTGGGTGGTTTTGATTACATCCAATCCAATTCAGACTCTGACTATGTTACAAACTTAAATACAGCTGTACAATCAAACTTCAGCTTAATCATCGGTATTGGTTTCAAGCTTGAACAAGCTATCGGTGACGTAGCAACTCAATATCCAGATAAACATTTTGCGATTGTTGACTCTGTTGTTGACAAACCAAACGTTGCTTCATTAACCTTCAAAGATAACGAAGCAGCTTTCTTAGCAGGTGTTGCAGCGGCTAAAACCACTCAAACTAAAAAAGTTGGTTTTGTTGGTGGGGTTGAAGGTTTTGTAATTGACCGCTTTGAAGCTGGATTTATTGAAGGCGTAAAAGCTGTTGACCCTGAAATCGAAGTAACAGTTGAATATGCTGGTAGCTTTGCTGATGCTGCTAAAGGTAAACAATTAGCAGCTGCTATGTATTCTAAAGATATCGATGTAATCTTCCATGCATCAGGTGCAACTGGTAATGGTGTATTCTCAGAAGCTAAAGACATCGTTTCAAATGATCCTAGCAAAAACATCTGGGTAATCGGTGTTGATATGGACCAAGATAAAGAAGGTATCGTTAAAGTTGACGGTAAAGAACGTCACTTAACTCTTTGCTCAACAACTAAAGGTGTTGGTGAAGCCGTTAAACAATTCTCACAAGAAACTAAAGATGGCGAATTTAAAGCTGGTAACAAAGTTTACGGTCTTAAAGATGGCGGCGTTGGCTTAACTGACGGTCAATTGTCTGAAGATGCTAAAAAAGCAGTTAACGAATTTAAAGAAAAAATTATCAATGGCGAAATCGAAGTGCCAGAAAAACCAGCCAAATAATTTTTAAATAATTCTAAATTTCATCCAAGATAGAGCTGATATTCTTGATCAGCTCTATTATTTTGCTGATTTTTTATCTATAATGATGTTATATGCAATTGGACAAGTGTCTAATCGTGATAATCTATATAAGTGAGGGATCCAAATGACAAGCACTGAATTCCCAGTTATCGAAATGCGCAATATTTCTAAGCAATTCGGCCAATTTTTTGCTAATAAGAATATCAATCTTGAACTAAAAAAGGGTGAAATTCATGCATTATTAGGAGAAAATGGGGCAGGCAAATCGACCCTAATGAATATCCTTTCGGGTCTTCTCGAACCGAGTTCTGGTCAAATTTTTATGAATGGACAGGAAGTCCATATTGACTCACCAACTAAAGCCGATCAACTAGGCATCGGTATGGTTCACCAACATTTTATGTTGATTCAAGATTTTACCGTAGTAGAAAATATTATTTTAGGGACAGAACCACTAAAAGGAATGACAATTGATCGTGATCAAGCTCGTCAGGCTATTTTAGACTTATCTAAGAAATATGGCTTATCGGTCAACCCTGATGCAAAAGTCGAGTCGATTTCAGTCGGTATGCAACAACGGGTAGAAATCCTTAAAACTTTGTATCGTGGTGCGGAAGTATTAATTTTCGATGAGCCAACGGCTGTTTTAACACCACAGGAAATTGAAGAATTGATGGTGACCCTACGTTCGTTAGCCAAAGAGGGTAAATCAATTATTATCATTACGCACAAATTGAATGAAATTAAACAAGTGGCTGACCGTTGTACGGTCATTCGTCGAGGTGAATCCATTGACACAGTTGAGGTTGAGGGAGTATCCTCTCGCGAATTAGCTAATATGATGGTTGGACGAGCTGTTTCTTTTAGAACAGAGAAAGCACTTGCTCAACCAACCGAAGTCGCTCTAGCTGTGAATGATTTAACCGTAACCGATGAACGGGGAATCACTTTGGTTGATCACCTTAATTTCCAAGTTCGTCAAGGCGAAGTTGTCGGAATTGCCGGCATTGATGGGAATGGTCAATCTGAAACTATTTTAGCGATTGCAGGTCTTTTGCCTTATGAAGGGCAAGTCTTTATTAATCAAAAAGATATGAAGGGATTAACTCCTCGACAAATTACTGAATCTGGTTTCGCTTTGATTCCTGAAGATCGCCACAAACATGGTCTTATTCTTGATATGAAATTGGAAGATAATATTGTCTTACAAGAGTATTATCGTCAACCTTATTCAAAACATGGTTTTTTAAACTTCAAAGCTATCCAAGAACATGCTAAGAAATTGATAGATAAATTTGATGTTCGGACCACTTCGGAGAAAGCGTCGGCTCGTTCCTTATCTGGTGGTAACCAACAAAAAGCGATTATTGCGCGTGAATTGGATTTGGCGCCAAATGTTTTAATTGCAGCAAATCCAACACGTGGTTTGGATGTTGGGGCGATTGAGTTTATTCATAAAGCCTTAATTGAACAACGTGATGCTAATAAAGCTGTTTTATTAATGAGTTTCGAATTGGATGAGATTTTGAATGTCTCAGACCGAATCATTGTCATGTATGATGGAAAAATTGTGGCAGATATTGATGCAAAAGAAACCAATGAGCAAGAACTTGGTTTGATGATGGCGGGAACAAGCTATCAAGAAGTATTAGCATTAAGAACGCAAGGAGGGGAAGCCTAATGAAGAAATTTTGGTCAATCATGGTTCCTCTATTAACTGTATTAATTGGTATCCTATTTGGCGCCATTGTCATGCAAGTCTTTCATTATGATGCCATTGCTGGATATAAAGCTCTCTATACGGGAGCTTTAGGGAATCCTTTTTCAATCGGACAAACGCTCCGGGCAGCCACTCCTTTAATCTTTACTGGTTTAGGTTTTGCCGTAGCATATACAGCTGGATTCTTTAATATTGGTCTTGCTGGACAAGCTTTATGGGGTTGGTTAGTATCGGTCTGGATTGGTTTGTTGTTACCAGACGCACCTAAATATATTGTTCTACCACTTGCCATTCTTGGTGGGATGACAGCTGGCGCTTTATGGGCGGCTATCGCTGGATATTTAAAAGCTCAATTTGAAACGTCTGAAGTCATTGTCACAATTATGTTAAACTATGTGGCTATTTTCGTTGCCGACTATTTAGTACGTAATGTTATGACGGACCACATGGATGCTAGTCCTGTTATTGGCGAAAATGCTAACTTGCGGGTTGAGTGGTTAAGTCAAATGACCAACGGCTCAACCGCTCACGGTGGTTTATTCTTAGCTCTGATAATGGCGGTTTTAGTTTATATTATGATGAAACGGACAACGGTAGGTTTCGAATTAAAAGCTGTAGGTCTTAATAAAGATGCAGCGCTTTATGCGGGGATTAATGCCAAACGGAATATTATTCTTGCCATGGTCTTATCAGGCGCATTAGCCGGTCTTGGTGGCGTGATGAATGGTTTAGGTGAGTTTCGCAATATTTTCTTGATGAATGGGGTAGCTCCAGCCATCGGTTTTGATGGAATGGCTGTCTCTTTATTAGGTGCCAATAATCCAATTGGTATTATTTTTGCAGCTTTTCTATTTGGTGGCTTAAAAACAGGAGGAAACTTAATGCCAATGATGGCTAAGGTTCCTGCTGAAATTGTTAATATTGTTATTGCCTCCATTATTTTCTTCGTCGGATCAAGCTATGTCATAACTTATTTTTTAAATAAGAAAAATCGACCAAAAAATAATTTAGCCAATACGGATACGGTTGTTCAAGGAGGTGAGCAAGCATGATCAATTTATTAGCTTTAATTGTGTCGTCTTCATTAGTCTATTCTGCACCGCTTATTTACACAGCATTAGGTGGAGTATTCTCAGAACGTAGTGGTATTGTTAACGTGGGCTTGGAAGGTATTATGGTTATGGGTGCCTTTTCATCAATTATTATAAACCTAGCTTTAGGTGATCAATTTGGTGCCTTTACCCCTTGGATTGCTATGCTCTTAGCTGGTTTATGCGGCTTAGTATTCTCTCTCATTCATGCTTTAGCAACTGTTCACCTACGAGCAGACCATATTATTTCTGGTACGGTGCTTAATTTAATTGCACCATCATTAGCCGTCTTTTTAACACGGGTAATGTTCGATCAAAAAGGGCAAACAGATATGGTTGAACATGCTTTTGGTAAATTTAATTTTCCTATTTTAGCGCAAATTCCTGTTCTTGGACCAATCTTTTTCAAAGCAACTTCTTTACCAGCTTATGTGGGGATTGCCTTAGCCTTTGTTTGTTGGTTTATTATCTATAAGACGCGCTTTGGCTTACGTTTGCGAGCAGTAGGTGAACATCCTCAAGCAGCTGATACGTTAGGTATCGATGTATACAAAATGCGCTATGCGGGTGTCCTCTTGTCTGGCTTTTTTGGTGGACTGGGTGGTGCCGTTTTAGCCCAATCTATTGTATTGAATTTCTCGGTGTCGACTGTAACAGGACAAGGCTTCATTGCTATGGCAGCCATGATTTTTGGTAAATGGAATCCACTAGGGGCTATGGTAGCAGCTATTTTCTTCGGCTTTGCTCAATCTTTAGCTGTCGTGGGAACTTCCATTCCAATCATACAAAATATTCCTTCGGTCTATTTGCAAATTGCGCCCTATATTATAACCATAATTGTCTTAATTGGTTTTGTTGGTCGCTCAAAAGCACCTGCAGCAGTGGGAACAACTTATATTAAAACAAAATAGTAAGAAAAGGGCTGGTTCCAAATGGGGAGCCAGCTTTTTTATAGAAAGAGGCAGTTATGGCAACAATTTTTCCAAATGTTTGTTTAAATCATAGGTTTGAACCTGAGAGTAGGATAAGTCAAATTTCACTGCATTTTTTAGCGCCTTATTCAGTTGAACAAGCTTTAGTGAGAACATTTCTTGCTCGGTTAATTGAATCATCTTCTCAAGTCTATCCTGAAAGATGGAACTTGCGTCGCGCATTTTATCAGAAGGGCGGATCAAATTTGACTATTACATGTCAACGTTGGGGCAATCTCCATGATTGGGTTGTTGAATCTAACTTAGTTCATCTAAACAAAGAAGACTCCCTTAATGATGACGAGGATTCTTGGTTGCAACTCATCGGCCAAACACTTAGTCAGCAAGATTTTTCAGTGTCAGGTTTTCAAGCAAATTTTTTAACCTATGAAGTCCAACAGCTAGCCTTATATTTTGAACAATTACAAGATGATCCGATTGACTGGGCCTTCTACCGCGCCTTCCAGACTTTTTATGAACAGGAAAATCAAGAGGCCTATGGATCCTATGGAAATCCAAAATATTTGAATCAAATTGGGATGGAGAAAATTTATCAGGCTTATCAAGATTTAATGTTGCAAAATAAAATAGTCATCAATTACCGAGGACCTAAGACATATAACGAGCTAGCAGCTTGGGCTATAGACTTATTTTCGACTCATTCAAGATGCAAGGATATCCCGGACTTAAGACAGCTTGGATTGCCGAATCGTATCTATGCTTCTCAAGTTTGTGAGAATGGTTTCCAAGAGCAAACCATACAGATACATTTTTTTACTGGACAAATGGGGACAAGTTTGCAAGCAAATTTAGTATGGCAAATAATCGATCAAATTTTGGTTCAGTTACCTACTTCTATAATATTTCAGCGAATAAGGGAAGAGCTAGGCTTGGTCTATGAGCTTGACAGTCAACAAGATATGCAGCGTCAGTTATGGTTAATTCATTATGCGTGTCAGGAAAAACAAAGACAGACGTGTCAACGTGAGATAGCTCAATTGTTGAATCAACTTGGGCATAATCAACGGTTATCTTCTTTATTTGAATCAGCAAAATTAGCTTTAATGAATGCTCTTTTGATTCAAGCGGATGACCCTATAGAACAATTAGATACGCTTTTTTATCAACAATTATCTTATGGCACTGACTACACCGTGGAACAAATAATCGAAGACATAACAAAGATTGAATTAAAACAAGTAGAGGACATTTTAACCTCATTAACTTGTATTCATACATATACCTATAGAGGAACTGATTAGACGATGGATAAGACACTTATTGAACAATTAGATAACGGCTTAACTCTATGTTTAATTGAAAGAGAATCGGCTCACCATACTTGCGTTCAAGTCATTGTAAATTATGGTGCCCATCATCATGTGGGTTCTAGTAAAGATAGTCAGCAAGCCGGAATCGCCCATTTTTTAGAACATTTAATCTTGCAAAGTTCGGAGAAAGACGATTTATTAGGGGATTGTGCCAAAATGGGAGTCGAGCTAAACGCCTGTACTAGTGCAGACCAAACTATCTTCACCTTAATTGGCGGAGACCGCATTTTAACAGCATCCGCAGCTCTTTTAAATCGTTTAATGAGCGTAAACTTTAGCGTTGATCAAGTAATAAAAGAACGTTCAATCATTGAGCAAGAATTGGCCTTATATCAAGATAATCCCTATGAATACCTTAGTTTACTTTTATTAGCTAAGCTTTATCCTGATCATGTTTTCTGTAGTGATATTGTCGGCAGTCAACACTCATTAGATTCAATTAATGTAGATCAGCTAACGAATGCGTACGATAGTCAATATCAATTGATGAATATGGCTCTGGTTAAAATCGGTCATTTTTCTAATCAAGCTTTTTATCAGCAGTTAGCTACATTGGCTCCTCGTCAAAGTGTTTTTCAAAATGGCAAATGTGTGAAATCGGCGCCACTAGCCAAAGAGGGGATGTTTCATGTTAATCATCCTTTGGTTAAGCCAATGGCTTTATTAGGATGGCGCTTTGAACAACCTCTGTCATGGCAAGAAAAAAGGTGGCATTGGCAACTTATCCAAGATATATTCTGGGAAATGCTCCTAGGTGAAACGAGCCAAAATTATGAAACTTGGTTAAAAACGGGCTTAATTCATGAAGATTTTACCTATCAAGCGGATTTATTAGAAGGTAAACATGATCTTATTCTGCTATCTACGAGCGAAAAAACAGACGAATGCTTGGCTGCTTGGCAAAGAGTCATTATGAATTGGCAACAGTCTCTTGATATGAATTCTCAGCGGTTCGAGGCAGTAAAAGCAGCGAAAAGGGCTCAATTTATTTGGGACCAACAACAGATAACAACATATTGTGAAAATATCGTATCAAGTTATTGTGGGAGTTTTACTTACTTTGATTATGACGAAGACTTGTCCCAATTAGCATTCGAGGATGTATGGACCTATGGGCAAGCGACTTTAGCAAGTTTTCAGCTTGCTGGCTTAATTGTTGAATCATAATTTTTTCTTTTTTATAACTTTGCCCCGTTCTAACAAAAGAATTTATGTTATAATTAGCCAGTGTATAATAGAGTAAAGGATGAACATAAAATGACAAGCGAGTTAGGGACAAAATTACGCAATGCGCGGGTTGAAAAAGGCTACACATTAAATACTCTTCAACAAATGACAAAAATTCAAAAAAAATACTTAATGGCAATCGAAGAAGGGCAATATAATGAGATGCCAGGGACATTTTATGTCCGTGCATTTGTCAAACAGTACGCCGACATGGTTGGTCTGAACGGTGATGAACTATTAGAGGAATACAAAGAAGAATTATTAGTTAGCCAACAAGATGTAGAGGCAGAACTTGATATTCCTGACGATGAGTTACCGAGTCGTTTAAGTCAACGACGCAATAGTAGTAATGACCAATCGACTCTTGAAATGTTGATGGCTTACCTACCTTTAATTGGTTTGATTGCTATTATTGTCATGATTATTTTGGCCTTAATTCTTGCAATCAATAAGATTGGAACTATTGAAGAAAATCCAACACCGGTAAATAATACCGATAGCACTGTGGTTACAACTTTAACGCCAGACGGCAAACCAAAGAATAAAGCTAAAGATGCTGAAGGATCTGATGCCACGGCCGATTTAGGCCCAAATGATATTAAAGTTGGTTCTAAGAAATTAACCAATGTGTCTGTTGAAGGTGGCGAAACGATTTATCAAGTAAATCCATCTTTTGATGGTTATGAATTTGAAGTAAAAGGATTAGGCACAGACTGGGTAGGTTACTCTGAAAATGACGTGATGCTAAAAGATCAAGTCTTAAAAGAAGGAGAAAGTCTAAAATATACGGCTACTCCACAAGCGAACAGCGTTCTCATTCAATTTGGTTATCCTCAAGGTGTGGAAGTATATGTTAATGGAACAAAAATAGAATTTGAAAATACGGTTTATCCAAACTCGATTCGTTTTGTTTTACCAGGACAAAATCAAGCTGAAACACCTATTTCAGAAACGACCACTATTCAAGAATCCAATGCTATTATGGACCAATCCTCGGTCAGTCAAGAAGCTACGTCTTCTTACTAAAGGAGTCGGAACATGACTAAAATGAATATTGCAAATCAGTTGACCCTGTTAAGAATTATCTTGATTCCGATTTTTGTTTTGATCTTAATTTTACCCTTAAATTGGGGTGTTTTAACTTTAATTGGGACACCGATTCCGGTTCATCAATTTGTCGCAACTTGTATCTTTGCCGTTGCTTCTCTAACTGATTTTCTAGATGGTTATTTGGCTCGAAAATATCAACTAGTGACAAATTTTGGGAAGTTTTTTGATCCGATGGCTGATAAATTATTAGTTTTAGCGGCGTTTGTTATCTTGGTTCAATTTGGTTGGGTGCCCGCTTGGGTGGTTATTATTATTCTAAGTCGTGAATTAATGATCACTGGGTTACGCGTTCTACTTGCTCAACATGATGGACAAGTAATGGCCGCTGCTTGGCCAGGCAAAATTAAGACATTTTCACAAATGTTTGCGATTATCTTCTATCTATTGAATGATGCAGGTTTCGCCCAATTAAATATTCCGATGGCGGATATTATGCTGTATATTTGTCTGTTTTTTACAGTTTATTCAGGTATAGAGTATTTTTACAAAGGTCGTTTTGTCTTTGCTGAATAAATCGATTGGAACAACTAGCTTATTAGGCTGGTTGTTCTATTTTATTTTGTCAAAAAAATGGAATATAATGAAAAAGGTATATTTTAAAGAGGAGGTCAGTAAATTGAAGGCTGAAATCATCGCTGTCGGAACAGAATTATTAATGGGATACACTCTTAATACCAATAGTCATGATTTGGCACGCCAATTACTGACATGGGGTATCGGAACTTACTATCAACAAGTGGTCGGGGATAATCCCCTTCGCCTAAAAGAGGCGCTAAAATTGGCCAGCCAACGTTCAGATTTAATTATTTTAACAGGAGGGATCGGACCGACTCGAGATGATTTAACAAAGGAAGTCTTGGCGGATTTTTTAGGAATTGAATTAGTCCACGATCAGACCCAACTGGCCAAGATTGAGGCCTATTTAAACTCGGTTAATCGCTCCCTTACCGAATATGATCGAAAACAGGCCCTTTTTTTGATGGGTGGTCAGGCACTCTATAATGAAGTCGGTTTAGCTTGTGGAACCTTGTACTCGACTGTACAAGGACAAACTTTTATTTCCTTACCCGGTCCACCTTTTGAGATGAAGGCTATGATGTCTGGTCCTCTTAAAGACTATATCCTGGACCATTATTTCAACAATCAGGTTATTCAATCACGGTATTTAAATTTTTATGGGTTAGCCGAAGCACAGGTGGCTGCTCAATTAGATGATTTGATTCAAAATCAAATGAATCCTTCCATAGCCATTTATGCTCAACCAAAATTGGTGACCATTCGTTTAACGGCCAACGCTTCGAGTGAGCAGGAGGCTCAATCAATCTTGGAATTAGCAAGTCAACCTATCCTCCAAAGGTTAGGTACGGCTTATATTGGCCCAGGAGAACATTATGGACTTGCCGAAAGTTTATTGGATGCTTTGGTATTGAAAGGTCAGACTTTAGCTGTAGTTGAAAGCTTAACGGGTGGTCTAGTTTTATCTCCTCTTATTGAAATTCCTGGGGCTTCAAAGGTCATTAAAGGTGGTTTGGTAACTTATCAAACGGAGTTAAAGCACCTTTTATTAGATTTGAATCTTGAATTTTTAGAACAGGCAGGAGTAGTTAGCCCTGAATGTGCTCAAGCTATGGCGAAAGCTTGTTTAAATAAGTGTCACAGTGATATTGCTCTTTCATTAACAGGTGTGGCAGGTCCAACTAATCAAGAAGACCAACCAGTTGGTCGTGTTTTTATAGGCTTAGCTTCAAAAAGCGGAGACTTAATCTGTCAACGATGTGACTTTGGTCAAAAATCGCGTAATGAAATTCGTCAATTAGCTAAGAATGAAGCCTTGAACATTGCCAGAAAATACTTACAAACAAAATAGAACATTTGTTCGGTTTTTACTTGCTTTATTCAGTAGAATTGGTTACACTAGTTATGAAGATGAACGGAGGAATGAATAATATGGTCGATATGGATCGTCAGAAAGCATTAGAAAAAGCATTAAAAGATATTGAAAAAAGTTTTGGTAAAGGATCAATTATGAAATTGGGTGAGAAGGTAGATACCAAAATATCTACTGTTCCAACAGGCTCACTTGCCTTAGATATTGCCTTAGGCGTTGGTGGCTATCCTCGTGGGCGGATCATCGAATGTTATGGACCGGAATCATCAGGTAAGACAACAGTAGCTTTGCATGCCATTGCTGAAGTTCAAAAGCAGGGTGGTTTGGCTGCCTTTATCGATGCAGAACACGCTCTAGATCCTGACTATGCAGCCAAATTAGGGGTCGATGTCAATGAACTATTACTTTCACAACCTGATACTGGAGAACAAGGTTTAGAAATTGCTGATGCCCTTGTTGCGTCAGGAGCGGTGGACATTATTGTTATTGACTCTGTCGCTGCTTTAGTTCCTCGCGCTGAAATTGAAGGGGAAATGGGTGATTCTCATGTCGGCTTACAGGCACGTTTAATGTCACAAGCATTGCGGAAATTGTCTGGTTCTGTAAATAAAACGAAAACAATTTGTTTTTTCATTAATCAATTGCGGGAAAAAGTAGGGATTATGTTTGGAAATCCTGAAGTTACTCCTGGCGGGCGTGCATTAAAATTCTATTCAACTATTCGAATGGAAGTTCGTCGAATAGAGTCAATTAAATCTGGTACTGAAATGATTGGTAACCGGACCCGAATTAAATTGGTTAAAAATAAAGTGGCTCCACCATTTAAAGAAGCCGTTATTGACATTATGTATGGTAAAGGTATTTCGCAAACAGGTGAGTTAATTGACATGGCCTCTGAGATTGACATTATTAACAAAGCGGGTTCATGGTATTCTTATGGGGAGGATCGTATTGGCCAAGGTCGTGAAAATGCAAAACAATACTTAGAAGAACATCCAGATGTGTGGAAAGAAATCGAACGTAAGGTACGAGATCATTATAATATTACATCACCAAGTGATCTTAGTGACGACCAAGCGACAACTACTTTACCCATTGACTAATTTTATAAGAATATGTTTAGAGACACGACTGGGATTTAATTATCCTAGTCGCGTTTTTTACTTTTCGCTCACGTATATCTATTTGACAGTTCCCCTAGAAAACTTTATTATAGATAGTGTGTTAATTGCACATCATGCTTAAACTAATATTAAGTTGATAATAATTAAATAATTAAAGATTCGGAGGTGATTCATATGGGTGACTTTAAGTCGATCGCCTTCGCGGTAATTGCTTTAATTATTGGGATAATCATAGGCTACGTATTAAGAAAAGTAAATGACGACAAACGACTCAATGGTGCTAAAGCAAATGCTGAAGCCATCGTTGACGATGCTATCAAACAAGCTCAAACATTAAAGCGTGAAGCTTTATTTGAAGCGAAGGAAGAAAATTTAAAGTATCGTAATGAAATTGAGCAAGATTTAAAAGAACGTCGACTCGAAATTAGTCGTTCGGAACAACGTATCATTCAAAAAGAAGATACATTGGATAAGAAAAGTATTAATTTAGATAAACGGGAACTTAATTTAGAAGCGAAAGAAGAAGCTTACCAAGAACGTCGCGAGGCTTTAACTGAAAAGGAAGCAACCATTCAACAATTAGTTGATCAACAACAAGCTGAATTAGAACGGATTGCCACTTTATCACGCCAAGAAGCACAAGACATAATCATGAAAGAAACTGAGACTGCCTTGTCGCAAGAAATCGCGATAATGATTCGTGACGCTGAACAAAAAGCTAAAGACGAAGCTGACCGGAATGCTAAAAATATTATTTTGCAAGCCATTCAACGTTCAGCAACCGATTTAGTCGCTGAAAATACAGTGACTGTCGTTCATTTACCTAATGATGATATGAAAGGTCGAATTATTGGTCGAGAAGGCCGTAATATTCGAACCCTTGAAAGTTTAACGGGAATTGATTTGATTATTGATGATACACCTGAAGCAGTCGTCCTAAGCGGTTTTGATCCAATTAGACGTCAGATTGCTAAAATTGCATTAGAGAAGTTAATTCAAGACGGGCGGATTCATCCTGCTCGTATTGAAGAAATGGTTGAACGAGCGCGTAAAGAAATTGATGAAAAAGTTCGTGAAATAGGTGAGCAAGCGACCTTTGATGTCGGTATTCACTCACTTCATCCGGACATTATCAAGATCTTAGGTCGTCTATCCTTTAGAACGAGTTATGGTCAAAATGTCTTACATCACAGTATTGAAGTCGCTAAATTAACGGGTGTTATGGCGGGTGAATTAGGCGAAGATGTAGCGATGGCCAAACGGGCTGGTTTACTTCATGACCTCGGTAAAGCACTTGATCATGAAATTGAAGGTTCACACGTTGAAATCGGAGCGGAAATTGCTCGGAAATATCATGAACCAGAAATTGTAATTAATTCAATTGCTTCTCACCATGGTGATACTGATGCGGATTCTATTATTGCTGTCTTAGTCGCAGCGGCAGATGCCTTATCAGCTGCACGACCTGGAGCTCGTAGTGAATCATTAGAAAGCTATATTCGTCGCTTAGAAAAACTCGAAGAAATAGCTAACAGTTTCGATGGGGTATCACAAAGTTTTGCGATTCAAGCTGGTCGTGAAGTTCGCGTTATGGTCAAACCTAACGAAGTGAACGATGCACAATCTGCAAGAATAGCTCGCGATATTAAAAATCGAATCGAAGAAGAAATGAATTATCCTGGTAATATTAAAGTTACAGTTATTCGCGAAACAAGATCAGTTGAATATGCTAAATAAGTTAAAGGTCGACTCATGTCGACCTTTTATTTTTGAAAGCTTAAGCGTATGCTTGCTTTCATTTTAGGTGTAAGATTGGTAAAATTTAAGTAATCATGTTTTAGAAAGAGGACCCAAATGAAAGTCTTATTTATTGGCGATATTGTAGGTACAAGCGGACAGAAGGCCTTAACTCAATTTTTACCCACATTAAAACAAATTTATAAACCTCAATTAACCATTGCAAATGGGGAAAATATGGCTGATGGGCGTGGTTTAAATGAAAAGTTATATAAACAACTGCTTCATCATGGAATTGATGTGATTACCATGGGTAATCATACATGGGATAATCGTGAAATATTTGACTTTATTGACCGTGCTTCCTGTTTAATTCGCCCAATTAATTTGCCCAAGACGACACCTGGTGTGGGCCTACGTTATGTCAAGGTGAATCAAACAGAATGGGCTATCGTCAACGTTTTGGGTAGTGTCTTTATGTCACCATGTTTAGATCCCTTTGATTATTTACCTCCAGTCATTGAGACTATTCGGCGGCGAACACCACATATTTTAATTGACTTTCATGCGGAGGCCACAAGCGAAAAACAAGCCTTAGCATGGTTATTAGACGGTCAAGTATCAGCTGTATTAGGTACACACACTCATGTCCAAACTCGGGACGCTCGCATCTTACCCCAAGGAACGGCAATGATTAGCGATGTGGGAATGACTGGATGTTTAGATAGTGTCTTGGGTTTTAGGCCACAAGAAGCGATTCGCCGTTTTACAAGCAAATTGCCAGCTCGACTAGAGCAGGCAACAACGGATAATATTGTTTTAAGTGCCGTCTTATTAGATGTGGATAATGTGACGGGCAAAACTCGTTCAATTGAACCTATTTATATAACAAAAGATGGAATGGGAACGCCTAGTAAACGGCGTTTTGAATAAGAATAAGTGGTGAAACTATGACTCAAGAAAATAAACCAACTCCGATGATGGAGCAATATCTTTCGATTAAAGCTCAAAATCCAGATGCCATTTTGTTTTTTCGCTTGGGCGATTTTTATGAAATGTTTAATGAAGATGCTTTAGAGGCAGCACGCATTTTAGAAATTACGTTAACTTCACGGAATAAGAATGCAGATAATCCGATTCCAATGTGCGGTGTACCTTATCATTCTGCTCGGGATTATATTAAACGACTAGTAGAATCCGGTAAGAAAGTGGCTATCTGTGAGCAAATGGAAGATCCGCGTCAAACAAAAGGAATGGTCAAGCGAGAAGTTGTACGTATCATTACTCCAGGTACCATTCTTGATGAATCAGCCTTAGAACAAAAAGAAAATCATTATTTGGCTGCAGTGAACGTGTGTGATGGAGTCTATTATCTGGCTTATTTGGACCTTTCTACTGGGCAAGTATTCCTAACGTCAACGGATGATCAAAATCAGTTATTTAATGAATTATTAAGTCTGCAAGTAAGTGAGATTGTTCTATCAGATCAGGATCAATCTAATGATTGGGCCGTTTTATTGCAAGAACGTGTTGCGACTTTTTATTCTTTTTTTGGCAAAGAGATTGTTCAGTCGACTCCAGAGCAGATTTGGACCTTGTTGGATGCTAAAGATGCTGAGACAGACTTGTTAAATTTTTTATTCGCCTATGTTGCCGATGTGCAAAAACAAATGGCTCACCATATTCAACCCGTTGAACGCTATGAATTAAGTCAGTATTTACAATTGAATTACTATGCTAAACATCAATTAGAATTGACTAAATCCTTAAGAACACAGCGGAAAAAGGGGAGTCTCTTGTGGTTAATTGATCATACAAAGACAGCCATGGGGGGACGAATGCTTCACCAATGGTTAGATAAACCTCTTTTACGTAAAGAGCCTTTAGTGAAACGTCATCAAAAAGTAGAGCATTTAATGCAACACTATTTTGACCGAATCGATTTACAAGAAGCGCTCGGTAATATTTATGATTTAGAGCGCTTAGTCACTAAAATTAGTTTAGGATCAGCCAATGCCCGAGATCTTGACCAATTGAGGTATTCTTTGGGTCAAATTCCGGTTATAAATGCTATTTTAGAGCGAATTAATCAGGATTTATTAGGGTTAGAAGATCAAGCATTTGATTCCTTACCAGAATACGAGGAATTATGGGAACTTATCAATCAGCGAATTGTGGACGAACCTCCACTTTCTTTAACCGAGGGTAATATCATTCGCATGGGTTATGATACTCAATTAGACACGTATCGCGATGCCCTAGCAAATGGACATACTTGGTTAAGTGATTTGCAGTTGAAGGAACGCGAACGTACAGGTTTAAAAACTTTAAAAGTTGGTTATAATAAAGTCTTTGGTTACTATATTGAAATTTCTCGGTTGCAAGCCCAACAATTAAAGGATGATCGCTATATTCGTAAGCAAACTTTAAGTAATAATGAACGTTTTATTACCGAAGAATTAAAAGGTATCGAAATGACTATTCTTGAAGCCCAAGAAAAGGCTGAAAAATTAGAGTATGATCTCTTTGTTGATTTACGGAATCAAATGGTGAATTATATTCCACGTTTACAAATTTTAGCTAGTCAAGTGGCTGAGTTGGATGTACTTGCCAACTTCGCTAGCTTAAGTGAACAAGAAGGATACGTTAGGGCGACGATTTCTGACACACCAAAGGACTATTATCTAAAAGATAGCCGCCATCCAGCTATTGAGAAGTTGATTGGTCAATCTGCCTTTGTCGCTAATGATCTAGAACTTAGTCCAGACCGTTCACTCTTGCTATTAACCGGTCCTAATATGTCTGGTAAGTCAACATATATGCGACAAATTGCCTTTTGTGTTATCTTAAATCAAATCGGATGTTTTGTACCGGCTAAAGAAGCACGTTTACCTCTAGTGGATCGTATCTTTACTCGGATTGGGGCATCTGATGATATATCCAGTGGGCAATCCACTTTTATGGTTGAAATGATGGAGACTAATCAAGCTTTGATTCAAGCTACTGAGCAATCACTGCTTCTCTTTGATGAGATTGGACGAGGAACAGCTACCTTTGACGGTATGGCAATTGCCGAAGCAATATTAAATTTTATTGCGCATAAGGTTAAGGCAGCTACTATCTTCTCAACCCACTATCATGAATTAACAAGCTTAGAGCAAGACTTAACATGCCTAAAAAACATCCATGTAGGTGCGGAAGAGTTTCAAGGACAAGTAGTTTTCTCACATAAAATTATTGCGGGACCGTCGGATAAATCTTATGGGATTCATGTTGCTAAATTAGCGGGCTTACCAGAAGCTGTCCTCCAAAATAGTCAGGAAATTCTCAACGATTTAGAAGCTAAGGCTTGTCAATTGCGGAAAAAGGATGAGGGGCAATTAGACCTATTTACATTGGCCGAACAGTCCGTCTCATCTCAACTTACCTCTAATTCCGAGGGTGAATTGAAGGAAGAATTAGAGGTTATCAAGCAACTTAAAGCCCTTGATTTAAACCAAATCCGACCAATTGAAGCTATGCAACTCATTGATGAGTGGCAAAAACAATTACCTTAAATGAGAAAGGGTGGGCCAAATGGGAAAAATTCGGCAAATGTCTGAAGCATTAGCTAACCAAATTGCCGCTGGTGAAGTGGTCGAAAGGCCCGCCTCAGTGGTAAAAGAGTTAGTTGAAAATGCCATTGATGCACAAAGTACGCAAATCACGATTGATGTGATCGAAGCGGGTATACAGCAGATTCGTGTAACTGATAATGGTGAAGGAATGGATCAAGATGATCTGGTTAAAGCTTTTTTACCTCATGCTACCAGTAAAATTTATGACCTTAGTGATTTATTTCAAATTCGATCCTTGGGTTTTCGAGGAGAAGCCTTAGCCAGTATTGGTTCTGTTGCCAAGGTGAGGGTTGAATCGGCAAGACAGGATATTCAAACCAGTGATCTCGCTCATTTTGTTTATATCGAGGGTTCCAAATTAGTAGACCAAGGTCCTTGTGCAAGTCGTCAAGGGACTTCAATTCAAGTCGATAGCCTCTTTTATAATACACCTGCTCGCTTAAAACACCTCAGTTCATTAAAAACAGAGTTAAAACATATTTTAAGCTTTGTACAAGAAGTAGCCTTGTCTTACCCTGAAATTCGCTTTACCTTATTTAGTGAAGGTCAGAAGATTTTTTCTTCTGTAGGTAATGGGAGTTTGAGGCAGACGATTGCTAACGTCTACCAACCAGCGATAGCTCGGCAATTAATTCAACTATCTGCTGAAAATCAAGAGTTTCAAGTATCCGGCTTCATATCGCCACCGACTTTAACCCGGACCAATCGCTTTTATATGCATTGGATTATTAATGGAAGACCGGTTAGAAGTTATGCCTTAAACGAAATATTAATAAAAGCATATGGTAGACAATTGATGATCGGGCGCTATCCTTTGTCTGTTATTCATGTAAATTTAGATCCCCGTTTGGTCGACGTCAACGTTCATCCAACCAAACAAACAGTTCGTCTTAGTAAAGAAGCAGAATTGAGTCAGTTACTTATAAAAGGGGTGACTGATGCCATAACGGCCATTAATCCAATTCCTCAAGCCTATTCGGATAATCAGCCTGTCATTCAAAATGCTGATAACCTTAAATCAGTTGGCATAAATAGTGTCGGATCTCAGGTAGAAGAACAGAATGTAGCAGAAAAAGTATCGAATCAAATGGCCTCTAATCAAGAGCAATCTGATTCTGTAGCTGAGACACTAACAGCCTTACCAAAATTCAAGCCTCAAGTTATGCCTCTTTTTGATCAAATTTCTGAGAGTCAAGCCGTCGCTGGGCAGCCTAATCAAGCTTTCGGCCACAGTTCTGTATCTGAGCTTAATCAAAGTGAGCATAATGCGGAACCCCTTTCAGAAGGCGGCAATCAAGTAGGGACAGCTCAACGTCCATTGCCAGATTTTGATCAATTACGGTATATTGGTCAGATACATGGAACTTATTTAGTGGCCGAAAGCCCGACTAGTTTCTATTTGATTGACCAACATGCGGCCCAAGAGCGCCTTCGTTATGAACGGTTGATGGCTTATGATCCAGATGTTATGGTTCAACAGCAACTTTTGATGCCCTTAATATTAAATTTTTCAAGTGCTGAGATGCTGACTATTGAACGAATCAAACCGGATTTAGCCCGTTTGGGAATATTTTTGGACCAGTTTGGTCCCAATGCTTACCAGTTAGAGTCTTATCCTAATTGGCTAGAAGCTGATCAAGTTGAATCAACAGTCCGTGACTTAACGGAATTATTTGAGGCCAAGCAAGATTACACTATTAGTCAAATTAAAGAAAAGGCCTTAATTATGCAATCTTGCCGTGGAGCAATTAAGGCTAATCATTACCTAGATCGTCAACAGGCTCAGGCGCTTATTCAACAAATGAAAGATTTAGAGGATCCTTATCATTGCCCACACGGACGACCTGTCTTTGTAGAGTTTGATCAAAAGAGCCTAGAGAAACTATTCAAGCGTATTCAAGATAGTCATGAAGGAGGAAGAAATCAGTCATGAAATCAGAATTTCAAAATCAGATTGAACAATTAAGTCCAATAGCCTATCAAGTGACCCAAGAAAATGGAACCGAAAGGCCTTTCTCAGGTCAATATGACGATTTTTACCAAAAGGGGATTTATGTAGATGTTGTAAGTGGTCAGCCTTTATTTGTCAGTAGCGATAAATTTGATGCGGGATGTGGTTGGCCAAGTTTTGCGCAACCGATTGAACCACAGGCACTAAATGAACGGGTAGATCGAAGTTTAGCTAGGGAACGTATCGAGGTACGGTCTAGTCAAGCCGATTCACATTTGGGACATGTGTTTAACGATGGTCCAAGTGAATTGGGAGGATTGCGCTATTGCATCAATTCAGCAGCCTTACGCTTTATTGCCTATGAGGATATGGATGCTACTGGCTATGGACAATATAAAGATAAGGTGAAATAATGTACGAATATCTACGAGGAACCCTACAGACGATTCAACCTACCTATATTGTTTTAGATGTAGGAGGGTGTGGCTACAAATTAATGTGTGCCAATCCCTTTCATTTTCAAGCTTATTTAGGACAGGAATTATGCTGTTATACAGAATTGGTTGTCAGAGAAGATTCGCAGACGCTTTATGGCTTTAAAGATTTAGCTGAAAAACAACTCTTTTTAACTTTAAATCGGGTCTCGGGCATTGGACCGAAAAGTGCCTTATCCATCCTTGCAGCCGATGATGATCAGGGTTTAGTCCAAGCTATCGAAGCAGGAGATAGCCAATATTTGATGAAATTTCCTGGGGTTGGTAAGAAGACAGCTCAGCAGATGATACTAGATTTGAAAGGCGAATTAACTGTTACAGATTCGGTAATCGTGGCAAATCAGCCTTCTTCTCCAAGTGACCAGCAACTGTTAAATGAAGTTAATGAAGCCCTATTAGGTTTAGGGTACTCAGCTCGCGAACTGAAACGGATTGAAAAAGATCTAAGTCTCGGCCAATTCCAATCAACGCAAGAAGCTTTAAGTTATGCCTTTAAGTTATTGTTAAGTAAATAAGTTATCAAAGGAGGGAAAGCATGACTCAGGATCGCTTTATGTCACCTATGGCACAAGATGAAGAATTAGATCAATTAAGTTTACGTCCGCAGAAGTTGAATGAATACATTGGTCAACGAAAGATAAAAGCAGAATTAGCCATCTATATTACTGCGGCTAAACAGCGACAAGAAGCCTTAGATCATGTGCTTCTATATGGCCCTCCGGGTTTAGGTAAGACAACCTTGGCTATGGTCATCGGCAATGAATTAGAAGTGAAAGTCCAGACCACTTCTGGACCAGCCATTGAACGACCAGGTGATTTGTTAGCCATTTTAAACGAGTTAAATCCGGGTGACATTCTTTTTATAGATGAAATTCATCGACTTCCTCGTCTAGTGGAAGAAGTTCTTTATTCAGCCATGGAAGATTATTTTGTCGATATCGTCATCGGTCAAGGACCGACTGCTCATCCGGTTCATTTTCAATTACCCCCATTTACCCTAATTGGAGCGACAACTCGGGCTGGTCAGCTATCTCAGCCTTTGAGGGATCGGTTTGGCATCATTGGTCATATGGCCTATTATGATACTCAAGAATTGGAATGGATTGTTGACCGTTCAGCTCGGGTTTTTGATACGAAAGTAGAAAGTCAAGCGGCCTTAGAAATCGCTTTACGAAGTCGTGGAACTCCACGAATTGCAAACCGTATTTTACGTCGTGTCCGGGATTTTGCTCAAGTTAAAGGGGATGGAATTATTACTCCTCAACTGACGCAAGAAGCTTTGGAAACCTTAGGAATTGATCAGCGCGGGCTTGATCAAATCGACCGTAAGTTACTACAGACGATGATTGAATTTTATCAGGGTGGACCGGTTGGTCTTTCGACTATTGCTGTAAACATTGGCGAGGATGTTGAGACGGTCGAGGATATGTATGAACCCTATTTATTGCAGAATGGTTTCTTACAACGAACACCACGGGGACGCCGTGTAACAGCGCTAGCCTATCAGCACCTTGGTCTTACCCCTAATAACGAAAAGGAAGAGGAACAAACTGAATGTTAACCACAAAAGATTTTGATTATGAATTACCTGAGGAATTAATTGCTCAGACGCCACTTAAAGATCGCTCATCTTCACGGATGTTGGTCGTGGATCGTCAAAGTGGAGAATTAACGGATACCCATTTCCATCATATTTTAGATTATTTGCAACCGGGCGATGCGCTTGTTTTAAATGAAACACGGGTCTTACCTGCGCGTTTGTTTGGCACTAAGCCGGATACTGGAGGACACTTAGAAGTTTTGTTACTGACTAATATTCATGGTAATCAATGGAATTGTTTGGTAAAACATGCTAAAAGAGCTAAAGTGGGAACAATAATCTATTTTGGTGAAAATCAAGAGTTAGTAGGAACCATCATTGAAGAGAGTGAGCATGGCGGCCGTGTCATTGAATTTACCTATGAAGGAGTTTTCCTTGAAATCTTGGAATCATTAGGACAAATGCCGTTACCACCTTACATTAAGACACAACTCGACGATCAAGAACGTTATCAAACAGTCTATGCGAAAGAGTCAGGATCAGCCGCAGCGCCTACAGCTGGTTTGCACTTTACTCAAGCGCTCCTTTCTGAAGCTAAAAGTCGAGGTATCGAAATTATTCCGCTATTACTTCACGTTGGCCTAGGAACTTTTAGACCCGTATCAGTGGAACGTATTGAGGATCATACCATGCATGCTGAGTACTATGAGTTGTCTGAAGAAGCAGCTCAACGTATAAATGCTGTTAAAGCTCGTGGTAATAAGATTGTTGCTGTGGGGACAACTAGTGTTCGAACTTTAGAAACAGTAGCTAGTGAGCATGATGGTCAAATTGTAGCTAGTAAGGGATGGACCTCCATCTTTATTTCACCTGGTTATCAATTTAAAGTGGTGGACCATTTGATCACTAACTTCCACTTGCCATGTTCAACTTTGGTTATGTTGGTTTCCGCTTTTTATAACCGTGAAGCTGTTTTAGCGGCCTATGAACATGCGGTGAAAGAAAAATATCGATTCTTTAGTTTTGGCGATGCCATGTTCCTAAAATAAAGTAGTTAAAATTGACATACAAAGAGGCACCCAATTACCGGTACTATTTGGTAATTGGGTGCCTCTTTGTTAGATAGTCTAAGGAACACATTTTCTAAAAAGTGTCCACATTAAGCTTCAGTTGTTACTTGTTGCGTATTTGGATTTTCGCTACTTTCTTCTGTGCCAACAGGTAAAGGGTTTTTGATAATATTGGCTACTAAAACCACACCAATAGCGACGAAAACGCCAACTAAAGAGCCGTGGACCACATTATATGGACTGCTAGTTAATGATGAGCCTAAATAAAAGGCCACATGACCAAGGATGAATCCCCAGAATAAAGTCATTATATACTTCATTTTATCCCTTCTTTCATTCCATAGTTTAGCACAAAAATTTAAAATGACAATTAAAATATTTCTGGTTTAAATCAGTTTGCTGAATTGTCATTTTAACTAAAAAATGGCAATATAGAATGTGAAGAGTGAGTCTGAAAGGGGGAAGAAAATGTTATTAAATGTTGTGACGGCTTATTCACTGTTACATAGTGTCTTGACAATCCCCGATTATGTGAATCAGGCTAAAGAAAAAGGCTACTCCAGTTTAGCTATAGCGGATGAGAATGTGCTACATGGGGCACTCGAATTTTATAATCAGTGTCGGGCACAAGGTATAAAACCAATCATTGGCATGACATTAATTGTTGAAGGTTTAGTTAATACAAATCAACGTTTTCCAATGTTGATCTATGCCAAGAATTTAGACGGATACCGTCAATTGATCAAATTGTCACGGCTGAGTCAGTTGGCAGAATTCAATACAGGCGGTTTTTGGCAACAAGTTAGCCAATGTACTGATTTAATATGGCTAAGTCCCGGACGTAATGGCGAATTAGAACATGCCTTGATTCAGGATGATGTTAAACAAGCGCAAGCAATTTTACAGGCTCTTGACCATTATTTTGGCCGGGAAAATCTTTATTTAGGACTGCCCATTTATCCTTTTAATGAATGGGAAGTTCAACAATTAAAGGACTTTGCTAGTCAATCTGGTCTACCAATTGCCATAAATCAAAAAGTGACCAGTTTAAAGGCAGACGATGCCTTTAGTTTAAGTGTCTTGAGAGCTATCGAAGAGAATGAAACTATCGATGTTTCTTTATGCCAGCTAAAAGGTGGCCATTATCTATATGAAAAACAAGAATTGACCAGCTTATATCATAATTATGGGTTAGATCAATGTATAGCCAATACCCAAGCAATAATTGATCGGATTGATCTTGAAATGGAACAAGGTATGACCTTGCTTCCTAAATTTGAAGCACCACAAGGCTTAACTAGTGATCAATATTTGTTTGACCTATGTCAAAATGCTTTAGCTGAATTAAGCCAAGCGAAGTCAGATAAAATAAAGTTATATCAGCAACGGCTTTCCTATGAATTGTCAGTTATTAAAGACTTAGGTTTTAGTGATTACTTTTTAATTGTTTGGGACATCTTGGCTTTTTGCCATCAACATCATATTCGGTCAGGCCCTGGCCGTGGATCGGCAGCAGCTTCATTAGTCGCCTATCTTTTGCGAATTACCTTAGTGGACCCATTAGAATATGATTTGCTTTTTGAACGTTTTTTAAATCCAGAGCGATATAATATGCCTGATATAGATATTGATATTCCGGATGACAAACGTGATCAGGTTATCAGATATGTGGAACAAAAATATGGCTATGAGCAAGTTGCCCAGATTTGTACCTTTGGCACCTTCGGAGCTAAGCAAGCCATACGTGATACGCTCAGAGTTCTTGGTGAAGATGCTCAACAATTAAAACGTTGGGCCCGTGCCATTCCTACTGAGTTAAATATTAGCCTTGATCGCGCATTTGCTGAGTCTCATGCTCTTCAAGAGATTGTTCAACAAAATGAGCACAATCGACTCATTTTTCAAGTTGCTAAAACAATTGAGGGCTTACCACGGCATATTTCGACTCACGCAGCAGCCGTGGTGATACATGATCAGCCTTTATCCCAAATATTGCCTGTAATGGATCGTCCGCAACAAGCGATGATTACTCAGTTTACCATGTATGATGTCGAACGGATTGGCCTCTTGAAGATGGATTTCTTAGGGCTAAGAAATTTAACTTTGTTAGATGATATTCTTCGTGATATCAAACAAGATAAGGGGCAAGATCTGGATATTCAATCTATTCCTATGAATGATCCGCAGGTATTAGCCTTGTTCCGTCAGGCAGATACCAATGGTGTTTTTCAATTTGAATCAAATGGGATTCGCCATGTTTTGAAAAAACTAAAACCGGAAAGTTTTGAAGATATTGTGGCAGTTAATGCCCTATTCAGACCCGGTCCCATGAAACAAATCGATCGCTTTATTCGTCGTAAACATGGTCAAGAAGCGCAACAGTATTTGCATCCTAGTTTAGAGCCTATTTTAGCGAATACCTATGGTGTCATTGTCTATCAAGAACAAGTGATGCAAATCTGCCGTCAAATGGCTGGTTTTAGTTTGGGTCAAGCGGATTTGTTAAGAAGGGCCATGGGTAAGAAACAAGCTGATATTATGGCTAAAGAAAGACAACGGTTTATTTTAGGGGCAACTGAACGTCATATTGAAGCTAAGTTAGCTGAACAAATTTATGAATATATCTATGAGTTTGCTGCGTATGGATTTAATAGAGCCCATGCCGTGGTTTATTCGACATTGGCCTACCAATTAGCATATTTGAAGGTCTATTATCCTCTTTCGTTTTATAAATCCTTATTAAACATGGGCCGATCCAATTCCAAAAACTTAACGACTTATTATGGGGAGGCCAAACACAAATTAGGCCAAATTGCGGGGATTGACATCAATCTGAGTCAAGCACTGTTTACCCACGATCAAGGTCAGTTGCGGGTCGGTTTTAGCGTCATCAAAGGGATACGACAAGATTTTATCCATCAAATCATAGATAACCGACAATTGATGGGACCCTATCGTTCTTTATTAGATTTCCTTCGCCGCTTACCTAAACGATTCTTGAAAGAAGAGCTAGTTAAACCTTTAATTGAGGTAGGGGCCTTTGATAGTCTTGGGTATAATCGAGCCACTTTAAGTTATAACTTACTGGCTTTGATAAAAAGTGTAAACTTCAGTGGTGAATCGCTTTCGCTCTTTAAAGAAGTTGAACCTAAGATTGAACCCTGTCCTGATTGGTCTGTCAGCGAACAAGTTGAGCGAGAAAAGCTTTGGTTAAGTTTCAATTTGGCGGGGCATCCCTTGGATGAGTACCGAGTCATTTTTCAAAATAATTCGGCGATAAAAACACTCGCTGATGTTTGTTTAAATCCTCAACCAGGCCCAGTGTCTAGTATTGTTGAGCTTCATGCCATTCGCCCGATACATACTAAAACAAATCAATTGATGGCTTTTGCAACGGCAAGTGACCAAGAAAGCCAACTAGGCTTAGTAATTTTTCCAAATATCTATTCGCAGGTGCAAAATCTGTTAAAAGAAGGGGCTATTTTACAAGTCGATGGCAAGTTAGAGCAAGATAAACGGGGTCAGTGGCAAATTATAGTGCGCCAATTGACACTGCCTAATTTAAATCAAAAAGTCGAAGAAAAACCGGAAGAAAAAACAGTTTGCTACATCAAAGTGATGGATTTCGATCAAGATCAGGGAAAAATTGATCAACTTAAAGCCTGGTGCTTGGAATATCCTGGTCCGTGTCGAATTATCTTAGTTAACCAACATAAACAAACTTGTCTACTCAACCCACCGTATCTCATCAGTTATGGACGCTTAAGTCAGGAGAAACTTAAAAATTTGTTTGGAATTGAGCATGTTGTTTTCAAATAAAACGCTTTAAATTACTAACTATAGTTGAAAATGCTAGGACTTAAGCTGACTTTGTGTTAAACTGTACATGTCTAAAATGTTGCAAGTTTGAAGTTTTGAATTTTACAGATGGGGTGATCTGATGAAACGTATTGCAGTGTTAACTAGTGGTGGCGATGCACAAGGGATGAATGCAGCTATCCGTGGGGTTGTCGAACAAGGACTTCACCATGGGATGGAAGTTTATGGTGTTACTGGTGGATTTAAGGGCTTAGTTGAAGGCGATTTTCGCTTGTTAACTGTATCTGAATGTCAAGACAAGTTAAAAAGAGGAGGCACCTTCCTTTATTCAGCTCGTTTCCCAGAATTTAGTCAAGAGACCTATCAATTACAAGCCATCGAGCAAATGAAGGACCATGAAATTGAAGCATTGATTGTGATTGGTGGTGATGGTTCATTTACCGGTGCATTGAAATTAACTGAACATGGATTTCCTGCGGTTGGTATTCCTGGCACGATTGATAATGATATTCCGGGAACAGAATATACGATCGGTTTCGACACAGCCGTCAATGTGGCTCTAGATGAAATCGATAAAATTACGGATACAGCTGCTTCTCATAACCGTACTTTTGTTGTCGAAGTGATGGGACGTCACGCGGGGGATATTGCCACTTGGGCTGGAGTAGCGGCAGGAGCTGATGCAATTATTATCCCAGAAGTTCCGTTTAAGATGGAAGATGTCGCTAAACGGGTTCAAACAGGCCGTAAATTCGGTAAAGATCATTCATTAATTATTTTGGCTGAGGGTGTCATGAGTGTGGATTCCTTTGTCGAAGTATACCGAGCTATTTCCCATGATACATCGGTTCGCGGAGTAACCTTAGCTCACGTTCAACGTGGAGGGAATCCGAGTGCTCGAGACCGTGTTTTTGCTACATTAATGGGGGCACGAGCAGTTGATTTGTTAATTGAAGGACAATCAGGCGTTTATTTGGGCGTCAATGGCGAACAATTAAAAACCTATGATATTGTTGAAACCTTAAAAGAGAAGTCGCATCAAGTTCGTCGTGATTTGTATCAACTAAACTTAGACTTAACGAATAAAAAATCACAATAATAGGGGTGTCATCAATGAAAAAAACAAAAATTGTTTGTACCTTAGGCCCAGCAAGCTCAAATCAAGAAGTCATGGTTAAATTAATTCAATCGGGTATGAATGTGGCTCGCTTTAATTTTTCTCATGGAAGTCATGAAGAGCATTTACAACGCTTTAATACCTTAAAAGCAGCCCGACAAGAAGCAGGTAAATTAGTTGCTATTTTACTAGATACCAAAGGGCCTGAAATCCGGACCCATGACATGGAAAATGACAAGATTGAATTAGAAAAAGGTCATGAAGTGCGGGTGGCAATGAGAGAGGTTTTAGGAACGTCTGAACGCTTTTCTGTTTCCTATCCGAACTTAATTCACGATGTGCAAGTGGGGAAACATATTCTGCTTGATGATGGATTAGTGGATCTCTTGGTAACTGGATTAGATTTAGAACAGGAAGAAATCATCACCCAAGTTCAAAATTCAGGTATTATTAAATCGAAAAAAGGAGTCAATGTTCCTTATGTTTCGGTTAAATTACCTGGCATTACTGCTAAAGATGAAGCAGATATTCGTTTTGGTTGTCAACAAGGGATTGACTTTATTGCAGCGTCTTTTGTCAGACGGGCCAGCGATGTTATGGATATCCGGGCTATTTTGGAAGAAGAAGGGCGTCCCAACGTTCAGATAATTGCTAAAATTGAAAGCCAAGAGGGTGTGGATAATCTTGATGAGATTTTAGCTGTTTCAGATGGAATAATGGTGGCTCGTGGTGATTTGGGTGTTGAAATTCCAACTCATGAAGTTCCAATTGTTCAAAAAATGATCATCAAAAAATGTAATGAAGCGGGTAAACCTGTTGTGACAGCTACCCAAATGTTAGATTCGATGCAACGTAATCCGCGACCAACACGAGCAGAAGCGGGTGATGTGGCAAACGCTATTTTTGATGGGACAGATGCGGTTATGCTTTCGGGTGAGACAGCCGCTGGCGATTATCCTGTAGAAGCTGTTCAAACGATGGCTAGTATTTGCTTACGGACAGAAGAAGCCTTAATTGGACAAGATGCTTTCACTCTTAAACATTATGATAAGAATGATATGACTGAAGCAATTGGTCAAGCAGTCGGCCATACGGCTCGTAATTTAGGTATTGAAACCATTGTGGCGGCCACTTCTTCTGGACATACAGCCTTAATGATTTCCAAATACCGTCCAAAAGCTCACATTGTTGCAGCGACTTTTGATGAAGAAACGTGTCGTTCGTTAGCTTTAGCGTGGGGGGTTGAGGCACATGTAATTGCTAAACCGGCTTCAACTGATGAAATGATTGATTCAGCTACACAGTTGGCTCTAAAAGAAGGTTTTGCTAAAGAAGGCGAACTTATTATTATTACGGCAGGTGTTCCAGTTGGTGAAACTGGTACAACTAACTTGATGAAGATTCAGTTAATTGGTACTAAGCTAGCTAAAGGTGTCGGTGTTGGTAAAGGTAACTTTATTGGTAAAGCTGTATTAGCTACCAATGCAGAAGAAGCCAATCAGAAAACCCACATTGGCTCGGTTCTAGTCGTGCCGTCAACCGACCGTGATTATGCTCCCGCTTTGGAAAAAGCAGGTGCAGTCATTACCGAACAAGGTGGAATTACCTCCCACGCGGCAGTTGTAGGTCTCGAATTAGGTATTCCGGTAATTGTGGCAGCAGAGGGTGCTTTGAATTCGATCAACGATGGTGAATTAATTACTGTCGATGCACGTCGTGGCTTGGTCTATAGTGGAGCAACGGTCTCTATATAATCATTTAAATGGCTTCATCCCTCATGTAAGTGAGGGATTTTTTTGTGACCCTTTAAAACTAATTCAATCCAACTTATGGTATACTAATCATGACATGCATTAATCAAGAATTAGTGTATCGAGGAGGATGCCAGTATGAAATATGGTCAAATTATCACTGCTAAAATGATTGATCAGAATGAAGATAGTTACTTTGTTCAAAATCAAGGATTAACCTTTGCTGTAGCTAAAGAAGAATTTGATGAAGCTTTGGCTATGGGTCAAGAAGTAGAAGGAATGATTTATGAAAATCGACACCATGAGCGGGTGATGACGACTCAACTACCAGATATTCGGCCAGGTTATTATGGTTGGGCACCTGTTGTTGAAGTCCGTAAAGATTTAGGAGTTTTTCTTGATGTTGGATTAAAAGATAAAGAAGTCGTTCTTTCTTTAGATGATTTACCTGAAATTCACGCGATTTGGCCCAAAAAAGGGGACCAATTATATGTGACTTTTAATGCAGATGAACAAAATCGTCTTTGGGCATCCTTAGCACCAATTGAAACCATTCAAAATTTATTTGTAAAAGCCCCTAAGGATCTACTAAATCAGAATATTCAAGCTCGAGTTTATCATTCCAAGAAGGTCGGCTCTCTTTGTATTACGTCTGAGGGTTATTCTGCGTTCGTCCATCAATCGGAATATGAAGGGGACGAACCTCGCTTAGGTGAAGAGTTGCAAGCACGTGTAATTAATGTGCGCGAGGATGGCGGGCTTAACATATCTGAGCGTCCACGTGCCCATGAAGCCTTAGAAGATGATGCAGGTATGATTTTGGCTCTTTTGACTAAGGCTCCGAGTCATTTTTTAGGTTTACATGATAAAAGTGATCCCAACTTAATTCAGGTTCAGTTAGGTATTTCCAAATCTCAATTCAAGCGAGCGGTTGGTCAACTGATGAAGAAAAAATTGGTTCAACAAGAAAAAGGAGTAGGGATACATTTAATCGATGGTCAGAATGCGGATGAGAAGGAGGCATAGGCTTGATTCAAACTAGTATTGACGATTTCAAGCGATATTTGCGCATTGATTTAAATCGTTCAAGTAATACCATTGAATCTTATGGCCGTGATTTGCAAAAATTCGCTAATTTTCTGGAAGATGAACAGATCCAAGAGGTCAGTCAAATCGATCAATTTACCATCCAATTATTTCTGACCCAATTAAAGCAAGAGGGCTATGCAGCCAGCTCTACCAGTCGTATGCTATCAGGACTTAAACAATTTTTCCGCTTTTTATTGCAAGAAAAGCTGATTGCCCAAAATCCATTAGAATTAATTGATCGGCCAAAGAAACAGCATCATTTACCAAAAGTATTAACGGTAGAACAAGTGAATGATCTACTTAATGCTCCAGATATCCAAGAATCTTGGGGTTTACGAGATCGTGCGCTATTAGAATTAATGTATGCTACAGGCTTACGGGTAAGCGAACTTGTCCGCTTACAATTAAAAGAACTTCATTTGGAATTAGGTTTTATCCAGACCCGAGGAAAAGGAAATAAGGAACGTTTAATTCCTTTAGGTCAGGAAGCGGCCTATTGGTTGGATCAGTATCTCCATCTAATTCGTCCTAGTTTTGTCATTAAGAATTTCAAGGGTGATACGGGCTTTGTTTTTTTAACTGAAAGAGGCAACGGATTTACGCGGCAAGGTATATGGAAGAATTTGAATAAATATGTCCGTTTAGCAGGAATTCCATTTGATGTGTCACCGCATATGCTCCGTCATTCTTTTGCCACCCATCTGTTAGAGAATGGAGCGGATCTTAGACTGGTTCAAGAATTACTCGGACATGCAGATATCTCTACGACTCAGATTTATACCCATATTTCTCGTCAACGGCTACAAGAAGTCTATCGTCAGCACTTTCCACGTGCTTAAAAGAAAAGGAGTAATAACAATGAAATTTAAACGAATTCATTTAATTGTGTTAGATTCTGTCGGCATTGGTCAAGCACCTGATGCCGAACAATTTGGTGACTTTGATGTTCATACCTTGGGCCATATTGCTCAAGAAGTTGGCTTGCAGGTGCCCAATATGGTTAAGTTAGGTTTAGCCAACATTGCGCCATTAGCTGGCTTAGAAGCACAAGAACAAACTAAAGGATATTGGACTAAACTGGAAGAAATTTCAGCGGGTAAAGATACGATGACGGGCCATTGGGAATTATTGGGTTTAAATATTCAAACTCCATTCCGTGTCTTTCCTGAGGGATTTCCCCAAGCCCTAATTGACCAACTTGAACAATTTTCTGGACGTAAAGTAGTAGGGAATAAACCAGCTTCTGGAACAGCCATTCTCGATGAATATGGACCTCATCAGATGGCAACGGGAGATCTTATTGTTTATACCTCTGCCGATTCTGTTCTGCAAATTGCGGCTCACGAAGAAATTATTCCTCTAGAAGAATTGTATCGAATTTGTGAATATGCCCGTCAAATCACCTTAGAGGATCCCTATATGTTAGGACGCATTATTGCTCGTCCTTATGTAGGTCAGGAAGGGGCTTTTCAACGAACACCTAACCGTCATGACTATGCCCTAAGTCCTTTTGGTCAAACAACCCTTGATTATTTATCTGATGAAGGCTATGAAGTGATTTCGATTGGTAAAATCAAGGATATCTTTAATGGTCAAGGAATTACCCAAGCCGTTCGAACAAAATCTAATATGGACGGAGTCGATCAATTGTTGAAAGTGATGGCTCAGGACTTTACCGGCTTAAGCTTTACCAATTTAGTGGATTTTGATGCGGTGTATGGACACCGTCGGGATACAGTGGGGTATGGTCAAGCCTTAGCAGACTTCGATCGTCGTTTACCCGAGATTTATGCGGCGATGCAAGAAGATGACTTGCTCATTATTACGGCTGACCACGGTAATGATCCGACCTATAAGGGAACTGACCATACGCGTGAATATGTTCCACTCTTAGTTTACAGTCCTTCCTTAAAAGAGCCGGGTGCCTTAAGACAAGGTCATTTTTCTGATATTGGAGCCACCATTTCGGCTAACTTTGCTGTAAAACAACCGGAGAATGGTCAGTCATTTTTGGCTGATTTGGTTTAAGTTGAATTTGTTCATTTGAAATGTTAGAATCGCTTGGGTATGTTTTATGAAAGGAAGAAAAAGATGTTAGTCCGTTCAAAAAATAAGAATGAAAAAATAGTTCTAGGATTACTTTCTTATACATCTACTGAAGCGGCTTCTAGCGAAGAGCTAAGAGAGTTGTTGAAGCGTTATTGTGAAAAAGATAGCTATGAAATCTTTTTATATAAAGATAATCAACACGATAATTTTCTTGGATTATTAGCAATTGAGTGTTTACAAGGAGCAAATGACTTGGTTGGTCAATCTGACCAAAAGGAGCAAGAAATTATCTATATTCATCGAGTGGCAGTCATTCCTTCTTTTAGAAATGAAGGCGTTGGCTATCAAATGTTTAAAGAATTGCGGTCTGCCTTTCCTTTAGCTCAAATCTTAGGTTCGATGGAAATTGCCGATATTGTTTCTAAATGGCAAAGTCGCTTTCAAAGTGAGATTCAGCAGAAAGATCATCAATAATTATGGATAATACAAAACTTGAGCTTGAGTTAAGGGCGTTTAAAGGACCCTTTGATTTACTTTTGCATCTGATTAAAGAGATGAAAGTAGATATTAACGATATTCCAATGAAAGAAATAACGCATCAATATCTTGATTATGTCCATTCGATGCAAGAACTGCACTTGGACACCGTCGGTGACTATTTAGTGATGGCGGCGACCTTAATTGAAATTAAAGCGCGACTTTTACTGCCTGTTGAACCCGATTTAAAATTAGAGGGTGACTATGAACCTGAAGACCCTCGACAAGTTTTGGTGCAACAATTACTCTTGTATCAGCAATTTCAAGAGGCAGCTGATCACTTAGAGGAGAAGCAAGAGATCAGATCACGCCAATTTACCCGGAGTCCGGAAGATTTATCTTCCTTACAAGCATTTATTCCATTGGAAGAGGGCGCTTTAAGCATCGATGATTTACAAAAAGCGATGTATACAGTGATTCAACGGGAACTATTGCGCATGCCTAAGGAACGAGAAATTCAACATGATCCAATCACTGTTGCTGAAAAAATAGATCAGATTATGACCTATTTACGGACATTGGATATTAAAGAAAGAGTGGATTTCAGTCAGTTTCTTGCTCATCAATCTAAGCAAGAATTGATTACATCTTTTATGGCCATGCTTGAGTTAGTTCGCAAACAACAAATCTGCTTCTTTCAAAGCAAAGCTCTTGATAAGATTGAGATTCAACGGATCGAGGAGTATAGATAGATGTCTTTAGTAAAAAAAATATATGGCATTCTTTTTGTAGCTGGCAGCGAAGGCGTTAGTTTAGCTCAGCTTCAAACAACATTAGGGATTGAATCCAAAGAAATCGAACAAGCTTTACAAGATTTAAAGGTTTCGTTAACTAATCAAAATGATTCACCTTTAGAATTATCGGTAGTTGATAGCAAGTATCGATTGATAACCAAGTCTGAATTGGAAGAGGTTGTTGAGCAGTATGCTCAGTCACCTATGACCCAACATTTGACCCGAGCAGCAATTGAAACTTTAGCCATAGTTGCCTACCGGCAACCTGTTACGCGGATGGATGTTGACCAAGTTCGTGGTGTTTCTTCAGTGGCAATGATTCAAAAATTACTAGCTCGTGATTTAATTAAAGAAGTAGGACGTTTAGAAGCTCCAGGTCGACCTGTCTTGTATGGTGTGACACCTTATTTTATGGATTATTTTGGCTTAAGTTCTTTAAATGATTTGCCAGAAATTGAACCTTTATCCTTGAATTCTCAAGAAGCTCCTGATGAATTATTTTCGACAAAAAAATGGCAGATTGAATTATTCGATTTGTCAGAAGAGGAATAGGTGAAAAAATGGAACGTCTGCAAAAAGTGATGGCTCATGCCGGCATTGATAGTCGGCGCAAGTGTGAACAAATGATTTTGGATGGGGTTGTGACCGTTAACGGACAAACCATTACTGAATTAGGATATAAAGTGGGTCCGTCTGATCAAATTGAAGTTCGCGGAGTTCCCATTTATAAGGAACAACCACGTTATATTCTCTTATATAAACCGCGCCAAGTTATTTCAGCCGTTAAAGATGATAAAGATCGAGCGGTTGTCACTGACTATATTCAAGGAATTGAAGAACGTATCTATCCAATTGGTCGGCTTGATTATGATACGACTGGATTGATTCTTTTAACCAACGATGGCGAATTTGCTAATTTGTTGATGCATCCAAAATATAAAGTAGATAAGGTTTATGTGGCTAAACTAGAAGGAATTCCTGATATTAAAGCCTTACGGCGCCTAGAACGGGGGATTGTCCTTGATGATAAGAAAACGTCTGCTGCCCGGGCAAGGTTGCTCTCATCGAATGTAGATAATCAGACGGCCGTGGTTGAATTGACCATTCACGAAGGATGGAATCATCAAGTAAAACGTATGTTTGAGGCTATTGGTTACCCGGTTATGAAACTTAAACGTGAACGCTATGGTTTTCTAGATTTAGGTCGTTTGCAGGTGGGTGAATGGCGCGAATTGACAGCTTTTGAAGTCAATAAGCTTACCCAAGAAGCAAAAAGTCAAGTTAAGTCAGAAAATAACTAGAACATTTCCATCAGATTTGCTATAATCTGTTTAATAAAATATAAAACGTCTTCAGGGCAGGGTGAAATTCCCGATCGGCGGTAAAGTCCGCGAGCACATTGTGCAGGATTTGGTGAGATTCCAAAACCGACAGTATAGTCTGGATGGAAGAAGATAGAGTGCAGCATAGCTATATAGACTATGAATGCGCTATCTTTGCTGAAGAGTAAAGATAGCGCATTTTTTGTTCTCTAACTCCGAAGAGACGTAGGAGGAGAAGAATATGAAGAAAATGACAATCAGACACTTGGTTTTACTGGCAATATTAGGTGCGTGGGCAATAATTCTGCGCTTATTTAATTTCCCAATTCTGCCTGCAGCCCCTTTCTTAAAGGTGGATTTTTCTGACTTAATGGTGACATTGGGGCTTTTAATCCAAGGTCCTTTAGGTGCCGCTAGTGTTGCGTTTATTCGAGATGGTCTTGGTTATTTAATCAAAGGGGGAGAAGCAGGCTTGCCAATCGGAGAGACGATGAGCTTTATCGCTTCTTTGGCTTATATTTTGCCGCTTCACTTCATTTTTAAACGAGATAATTTGAGTGTTCGTAAATTGAGTCATTATATTTGGGCTTGCATGGTAGCTATAATGTCCCTAGTCCTTGTAATGGGTCTACTAAATTATTTTGTTGCTTTGCCTTTATATATTAAGGTCTTAAATTTTCCAATAGCGTCGATCAAAGACTATGTATTAGCCTTTATTTTGCCTTTTAATTTATTGAAGGGATTATTGGTAAGCTTTGCCCAGTATTTGCTTTTCCGTTTATTAGGTCAACAACTCGTTAAACGTCAATATATTGATAATCAATATCAACAATTATTTGACAATGACTAGTCATTAGAGGGAGAATCTTGGCTAATGGCTCGAGTTGGGCATTGATAGATAGCGTCTTGGCTAGTGAGAATTTGCTTCTGATTTGCCTCTGCTTTTACATATGCAATTCCCTCATCGTCGCAATCAAATACTTGAGGAAAGTTGAGATAACATTTACCACAAGCGATACATTTATCGCGATTAATATAAAAATCCATTAAATTCACCCCTGCATTATTACTATAGCATTACAATGTGGTTTCAATATAGTTTTATTGAAAGCTAGATTGTTTTTTATTTCATTAAAATGCGCTATGATTGTACTAGTCTAGGTTACTACGCTATAATGAACCTATGATTACAATCATATAAGCAATTTTATTGTAACATATGTAGGAGGAAATAAGATGCCAAACGAAAGAGATCAACATCAAAATTTTGAAAATATTGGTGAAGAAGCAAGTCGAACATCGAATCGTCCAACGTCTAAAAAAAGAATGCCTTGGAATTCAAAATTTGGCGAAGATGAAAATTTTAAAAATCGTCAATATTCTCGGACTGTCCGAAATCAACCTGCAAAAGAAGCCACCACATTATCAAAAGTTTTATTATTCCTAGTTGTTCTAGCATTTTTGACTCCCTTCCTATTTTACTGGATTATGAATATGCAACGTAATGACGATAATATTACCGCAAGAACGGCATCCCAAATTGCCATTACTCGCTCAGAAAATAGTGAGGCCCAAACTGCTGAAACGAAGGAAACAAGTGAAAAGACTACGGCAAATGAATCCTCTAGTGAAAGTGCAACAAGTCAAGAGGTAGCCGAAACTAATCAAACACAAGAGTCAAATCAACAAACACAAAATCAAACTGGCGGTTCTTATACGGTTAACCAAGGGGATTCATGGTATGCCATTGCCCGAGCCCATGGTGTGGATGTTTATGCTTTGGCTCAAGCCAATGGTGCCACCATTAATACACCATTAGCTCCAGGCCAAGTTATAAAGATACCCGGTCAGTAATTGAACGAGGGCTAGACGTGAGTCTAGCTTTTTTTATGGAATAAATTCTTTTTAGAAATAGGGTGGATAGAGATGAAACAATATAGTATTGCTATTGATGGACCTGCATCATCTGGTAAAAGTACAATTGCCCAACTAATCGCTAAGCGATTGAATCTGGTTTATATAGATACTGGAGCGATGTATCGAGCGGTAACTTATTATTTATTAAAAAAGGGTATTAGTTTAAGTGATTGGCCTAAAATTGAAGGGGCACTTGATCAGATTCATTTAGCTTTTAAACAGGTAGAAGGGCAACAGCATTTATTTTTAAATGGGCAAGATGTAGAAGTGCCAATTCGACAAGCTGAAGTAACGGCTCACGTTTCGGAATTATCAGCCATTCCTTTTGTACGTTTTCATTTGGTTGCTAAACAGCAAGAGATGGCTGAACAGGTTGGGGTTGTTATGGATGGTAGAGATATTGGGACGGTGGTTTTGCCAAATGCAAGCTACAAGTTTTTCTTCGTTGCTGATCCGCAGGTAAGAGCTGAGCGACGATTCAAAGAGAACCAAGCCAAAGGAATGACGAATCAAACTTTAGAAGAAATTAAACAGGCTATAATTGAACGTGATCATTATGATTCGAATCGGGAAACGAGTCCTTTGAGACAAGCTGAAGATGCGATTCAAATTGATACGAGTCAACTATCCATCGATCAAGTAGTGGACAAAGTACTTACCTATATCAAACCTCAAGCTTCAACTTTAAATTAATTCGACTTCTTTTACTGAAAAAGGCATGAATTGCCTAATATATTAGTTGTTAGACTAGACTATCGCTATATATTTTGCTAAAATGATAATCAGTAGGCTTGTATCGAAAGATATCAGCAACAATTTTATAGGTATTGCTTAGGAGGAACTGTTAGATGTCAGAGTTTGTAGAGAACAATGAATTAGAAGAAGTTAAGGAAGAAGTGAAAGCTGAACCAATGACTTCAATGGAAGACGCTTTAGATAGCGTTTTAGATATTAAAATTGGGGATGTTGTTAAAGGCGATGTTTTAGCTTTTGATGATAATCAAGTCCGCGTTGCTTTAAAAGAAAGTGGCGGTTTAGAAGGCGTAATCCCTCGTAATGAACTTTCTGCTGCTCCATTTGAAGAGTTGACCGATGTTGTTAATATCGGCGATGAAATCGAAGTAGTAGTTATTAAACCAATTAAAGATAAAGAAAACGGCAACTACTTAGTATCAAAAAAACGCGTTGATGCTAAGAAAGTTTGGGCTGAATTACAAGAAAAATTTGAAAACAAAGAAATCATCACTGCACCTGTTAAAGATGTGGTTAAAGGTGGTTTAGTGGTTGACTGTGGCGTTCGCGGTTTCGTACCAGCATCTATGGTTGAAAATCACTTTGTTGATGATTTTGCTCCTTACAAAGGCCAAACAATGGACTTTGCGATTGTTGAAATTGATCCTAACGAAAACCGTTTAATTCTTTCTCATAAAGAAATTGCTAAGAAAGAAGAAGAAGCGAAACGTGGTGAAGTATTAGCTAACCTTGAAGAAGGATCAGTTGTTGAAGGTAAAGTAGCTCGTTTAACTAACTTCGGCGCTTTCATCGATTTAGGTGGCGTGGATGGATTAGTTCACATCAGCCGCATTGCTCACCAACATATTGCTAAACCAGGTGATGTTCTTACTATTGGCGATACAGTAAAAGTTAAAGTTTTATCTGTTGACCAAGAAGCAGTTCGTGTATCATTATCTATTAAAGATACCTTAGAAGGACCATGGGATAACATCGAAGAAAAAGCGCCTCAAGGAGCTGTCTTATCAGGAACAGTTAAACGTTTAACTAACTTTGGTGCGTTTGTAGAAGTATTCCCTGGCGTTGAAGGTTTAGTTCATATCTCTCAAATTGCTCATGAACATATTGCAACTCCTCAAGAAAAACTTGAAGAAGGCCAAGAAATTGAAGTGAAAGTATTAAGCGTTGATCCAACTGAACAACGTTTATCATTATCAATTAAAGCATTATTAGAAAAACCAGAGGGAATGGAAACTGAAGCACCAGCTCCTAAGAAAGAGTCTGCTCCACGTCCTCGTAAGCAACACAATAAAGTGTCTAACCAAAACACAACTGCTTATAGCGATTCTTCTGAATCAGGCTTCACTTTAGCTGATATGTTAGGTGATGCTTTCAGCGGTTTAAACACTGAAGAATAATCCTAATTTGATTTTTATGAGGAGACTGACTTTAGCTGAGGTCGGTCTCCTATTTTTATGGAGGTGAAAAGATGGCCATTCCAATTATTGCTTTAGTTGGGCGCCCAAATGTAGGTAAATCTACAATATTCAACCGCTTGGTCGGTGAACGAGTATCAATCGTTGAAGATTATCCTGGCGTTACGCGTGACCGTATTTATGCAACCGGAAAATGGTTGGGACGTGAGTTTCGTTTAATTGATACGGGTGGTATTGATATGTCGGATGAGCCCCTTATGGATCAAGTTCGTCATCAAGCGGATATTGCTATGAGTCAAGCCGATGTGATCTTATTTTTGACCAGTTCTCAAGAAGGACTTACGGATGCTGACGAAGCGATAGCTCACCGTTTACATCGAACCAATAAACCCGTCGTCCTTGCAGTTAATAAGACTGATAATCCCGAGCAAAGACAAGATATTTATGATTTTTATTCTTTAGGTCATGGAGAACCTTATCCTATTTCTGGGGCTCATGGTACTGGTTTAGGGGATGTTCTGGATGCTATCATGGCTTTGGTACCACTTGATACTGATCAATCTGAAACAGATGATTCGATTAAATTTTCTTTTATTGGTCGTCCAAATGTGGGAAAATCAAGCTTAGTCAATGCCATTTTGAAAGAAGAACGAGTGATTGTTTCTAATATTGAAGGGACTACTCGGGAAGCAGTTGATACTTATTTTACTAACGAGGAAGGCCGTGAATTTACTATGATTGACACGGCCGGTATTCGTAAACGAGGTAAAGTCTACGAAAATACCGAGAAATATAGTGTTATGAGAGCCATGTCGGCAATCGACCGCTCTGATGTAGTTTGCTTAGTGTTAGATGCGGAAACAGGTATTCGTGAACAAGATAAACGGGTAGCTGGCTATGCATATGAAGCCGGCAAAGGAATCATTATTTTAGTCAATAAGTGGGATGCTGTTGATAAATCAGATAAGTTATTTGAAACTTTCACTAAAGAAATTAGGGCTCATTTTCAGTATTTAAGTTTTGCGCCAATTCTCTTTGTCAGTGCCTTAACGGGTCAACGTTTAAACAAATTGACTGATTTACTTATCGAAATTTACGAAAATCGTCATCGCCGGGTTCAATCCTCTACCTTAAATGACGTGTTAATGGATGCAGTTGCCATGAATCCGACTCCAACTGATAAAGGAAGACGCTTGAAGATTTATTATATGACACAAGTGGCTGTTGCGCCGCCAACTTTCGTCGTTTTTGTTAATGATGTGGAGCTCATGCATTTCTCTTATGAACGCTTTTTAGAGAATCAGCTTCGTCAATCTTTCTATTTTGACGGCACACCGATTAAAATTATTACACGGGCACGACAATAGGATGTTAGCGGTTAAATTAGTGCATAAACGTTGAATTATCAATATTTATATGCTATTCTATTGGAGAAATGAAGTTTATAAGATTGCTTATAAACGATTTCGATCATTTGCCTATAAGGCATTAATTTTAAGGGGGAAATACTAATGGCAAACAAAGCAGAATTAGTAGAAAAAGTAGCAGAAAAAACAAACTTAACTAAGAAAGACGTAACAGCAACTGTTGAAGCGTTATTCGAATCAATTCAAGAAGTTTTAGCTAAAGGCGAAAAAGTTCAAGTAATTGGTTTTGGTACGTTTGAAGTTCGTGAAAGAGCAGCTCGTAAAGGTCGCAACCCTCAAACAGGTGAAGAAATCGAAATTTCAGCAAGTAAAGTTCCTGGCTTCAAAGCTGGTAAAGCTTTAAAAGACGCTGTTAAATAATTAACAATGATAAGACCTAGCCATGTGGCTAGGCTTTTTTTTATTTGAAAAATTTTTTGGACTATATTGTCCTTCATGGTATAATTTTTTATAAGATATAAAGGAGGCAGGCTATGGATCAGTTTAATACTTATAAGGAGCGATTAGATGTATGTGAAACAGCTGTTGAGTTTCAAGCGCTCGCTCAAGAATTTTTACAAGAATCAGAAGGAGATCCAACTTGGCTTCACAAATGGCAGAGGATTACCGAAGCATACGGTAAGCAGGGATACTTGAATGAAAGTATTTATTTGGCTAGCCATTTATTATCACGTCAATTTGAACCAAAGCTATTTGGTAAGTTGATTAATCAGTTAATGGCCTTAGGACTTAGCGCCCAAGCTCTTAAACTATTTAATGATTATGCTGCTGAGGTTAGCGGTAATCTAACACTGAGCCTTCTAAAAGCTAAACTAATGGTTGAGGTTAACCAAATTCAAGCTGCGATTGACCTATATAAACATTTGATCGAAGAATATCCCTTGGATGAACGGCCTTATATAGACCTAGCTGATTTATACTGGCTAATTGAACAATGGCCAAGAGCTGAATATTATTACCAAGTTGTCATGGATTATTTTGCCAGTAAGTTAGATTTACGGATGGTTCGAAACCGTTTAGTTGAGATAGAATTGGCTAAAGAAATTACTGATTTCGACCGTATTGAAAGCTTGTTTCACCATGAAGGCTTATCTATCTTGACAGCAGAAGAACACTATCTTTATGCACTAGCCCAAATGCAAGCTCATCGTTATGAACCGGCCATTAAATTAGCTTTGCAATGTATCGAATTGGATTCTGATAACTTGGATTGTCACTTTTTGTTACTCGATTTGTACGAAGTATGTCAAAATCAAGTAGCCTTAAGGCAAGAACTTTCTTGGTTAACAGAAACAATTCCACCTTACCATGAAAGTTTTATTGAACTGGCTGAGATCGCAAAGCGTAATCAAATTTTCCTAACCACTTTAGCAAGAAAATTACACGAAATTTTTCCACTTTGTGAGAATTCGGATGATCAATGGCTGATACTTAATTATTTAGTGAATTCGAAATCTGCGAATCAGTCTGATTCATTTGGCTTGAAAGAGAACGAATTACAAACTATGTTAGAAATGGCTGATTTTGATGAAGCGTATCAAGCCTATATATTAGGTAAATTCTATTTATCTACGACAAATATTGAAAAGGCCATAGAGCAATTAGCACTAGCGCTACAGGGAAGTGTTAATGAAGAGACTTTAGTGTTGGATTATGTCAAGGCTCTCCTTCAATTAGGAGAAGAAGCTCAAGCAAAGAAACTTAGCCATGACTATCGTCAAACTTACTACGATGTGGCTGAATTGAAAGAGATTCGTCACCAAATCAATCAATAAAATCGAAAGGAGGGCTGATAATGGTCAATATCAACCAACGAAAACGTGAATTTTTAGCTTGGCTTTTGCAGACTTACCAGCACGTAGATCCTGCTGTGAATTATTTATTGACCTATATTGTGAATCAGCCCCATCTGATTCATTGGCTTCATTTTAGTGAAGAGGTCAAATATTGTCCTCGAGGAATCTATATTTCTTATCAACAATTTACAGCTGTACCATTTGTTTATTTTAAGGACCAACGCTCTTATCAACAAAGTGAGCAGGCCTTTCATGATCTTCGCTTAATGATGATGGTGAATCCACAACCTTTCTATATTGAGTTGAATATGCCTAACTACTTTGCAGCCCTCTATCGCTTTGATATTTTTGAAGAAAATCCATACCTTCCTATTAATCGTCAAGAGATAGAAGCATTCGATCAAGTTTTCAATCATTTTTCTATACAAGGAAGAATCCGGTTTTTACGTCAAGAACTTGATCAAGCATTGGGGCATCAAGAATTATTGTTAGCTGAGCAATATTTGGACCAAATTGACCTATTAGAGGGGGAGTTAGATGAAGATTAATTTAGATGATTCTCTCTTTCAAGCGGCACTGCCCTTGTTGAAACAAATTGAGTCTCATGGTTATGAGGCTTATTTTGTTGGGGGATGTGTGAGAGATACCTTATTAGGTCAATCCATACATGATATTGATATTGCCACCAGTGCGCGACCAGATGAAATTCAGCAGATTTTCCCTGTAACCATTGATGTGGCAAAAGAACATGGAACCATAATTGTGTTGCATCATCAAATTCCCTATGAAATTACGACCTTCCGTAGCGAAGGGGACTATTCAGATTTTCGACGTCCTGACCATGTTGATTTTGTGCGGAATTTGTCTGAAGATACTTTGAGACGCGATTTTACGATTAATGCTTTAGCCATAAATTATCAAGGTCAACTCTTTGATTATCACGGTGGACAGGCTGACCTAGAAGCTAGACAAATTAAAGCGGTTGGCCAGCCAATCGAACGCTTTAATGAAGATGCTTTAAGGATGATGCGCGCTATTCGATTTGCAAGCCAGCTAGGTTTTACCATCGAACCAAAAACGTTTGAGGCAATTCAAGAATTAGCTCCATTATTAAGTCATATCTCGATAGAACGCATTCGGATTGAATTAACCAAGTTTTTTCAAGGACCTTATTTTTATCGACAACATCATTTACTGGTTCAATCATTCTTAAGTCAATATATGAATTTGGCTGAAATACCCCATCTAAGTGAAGTTTTAAGTCAAATGGGGCAACAGTTAGAACCATTAGCAAAGGCTAATACTGAACGAGATGAACGTCTATGCTGGGCTCTTTTATTACATAATGGTTTTAAAAGTCATAGGATCAGTGAGCGAACTTTTTTAAGAAATTGGACCCATAGTAATCAATTTATTCAAGATGTCTTGGTATTAATTGAATTGCTTGAAATGATGCCTAGTCAACCTCTGACTGCTTGGCAACTATATTCTTACCCGACCTCTTTAATGATTATTGTCCAATCCTATTTACAGTATCACCATCGCGACTTAAATTCTCGACCCGTTGAAGAATTGGTTCGAGATTTACCTATTCAAGATCGTAGTCAACTGGCAGTTAATGGCAAGGATATTATGTCTTTTTTGGAAATGAAGCGAGGATCGGCAATAGTAGGGCAGTGGCTTGATGAAATTGAAAAACTCATCGTCCAAGGTCAATTACTCAATGATTACCAAACAATAAAAAACTATATTTCATGTCATAAAAATTAGAATTCTCAGAAGGAGGGACCGTATGAATCAATCTAAACTTGCGATTGTCGATATTGAAGCAACCGGTCCTAGACTTGAAGATGGGGATAAAATAATTCAAATAGCTGCCGTCATTATTGATCAGGATCAACATATTACGGAGCATTCTATGCTTATTAATCCTCAAAAAAAAATTCCCCAACATATTGTTCAATTGACAGGCATTCAACAAGAAGCGGTCGATCGAGCACCTAGCTTTGAACAAGTAGCTGGTTTATGGTATGAACGGTTAAAAGATTGTGTCTTAATCGCTCATAATTTGGCTTTTGATTATAAGGTTTTACAAGTAGCCTTTGCTCAAGTAGGATTCGATGAGTTTGAAACCATTGCAATTGATACAGTTCAATTAGCCAAAATTTTGCTGCCACAAGCTCCTGGCTTTAATTTAACAGACTTAAGTCAATATTTAGAGTTGCCAATGGAATCAGCTCATGATGCCCTCAATGATGCAAAAGCTACATTAGGTTTATTAAGTCATTTAACTCAAATAACGTCTAGATTTGACTACCAAACAAGAGAAAAGCTTATCACTATTACTCAATTTTTAAATTTTGATACAAGCCGTTTTTTTACGGATTTAGAATATTTTATTCATCGCTGCCCGTTTCAATCTAAAAGCAAAAATTTGAAGGAATATAAGCTAAATTCATTGTCAAACAACTTATTAATTGCTTCATATTTGCTTCAACAAAGGGGTGAGAAATCTAATGTCATTTTGGATAGCGAAGGCTATCCTTTAAGTCCTAAGTATGCTACTATGATGAGTCAGAAATTAGTTCAGGAAGGTCAACAGGTTTATTTAATCCTACCAAGTCAATTTGAATTAGAACAAGCCCAAGCAGAATTAGAAATGATTCAACTAAGCCAGCAAATTAGTCTACTTTATAGTCCTTACCAGTATTTTAATTTGGCTAAGTGGCAACGATTGACGCGATTATTTCCAACAGACAAGGCTAATCAACAGGAACTCATTACATTTGCTGCAGTAGAAGTCTGGTTAACTCAAACCCAAACAGGTTTATTGACGGAATTGAATGCCGAACTTGATCCGAGGACCATGATGGTAAAATATCTTGATCAGGACCAGGGCAGAATAGGAGTTTCTAATTTAAAGAATTTCTATCAACAAGCCATTAATCAGTCGCGATTGGCTGAAATTGTATTAATCCAAGAATGGGATTTCATTTATTTACTTGAACATGAGGATTTGCTTCTAAACGAGAAGAGCCACTGTATCATTGGAGATTGGGGTCACTTCTTAAACACTATTCGGCAACAAAACAGAAAAGGGTTACCCTTAGGAAAATTGAAGACTGATTTACGTTTTGCTTCTGACCGTTTGCGTTATGAAGGTCAGTTAAGTCTTAATCAGACTAAGATGACAGACTTATTAATAGAAAATCTAAATCAAGTTTATCTGAACTTTGAAGCACTCATTAAAGATAGAATCAATCAAGTATTGAATTCAGAAGGACACGAAACGGAATTTAATGAGTATCTTCCTCAAACAGAGGAAATCTGGATCTTTGACCAGTTGGATCAATTACTTGAAACGCTTAATCAATTTCTCAAACAAGAATGGGATACTGAAAATGATGAATTAGTCGGGACGTTTATTGGTCTAGTAAATAAGCTGCGAATGAATGTGTTAGACCTAACCCATAACAAGCCAAATTTTATGACTCTGTCCGGTTCTAGTTTGAACAATCAAATCTATCAATTACAACTTATGGGACATTATTTGTCTAATCAAAGGGTCATGGATCGAATAGAAGCTCAATTTCATTTTGTAACTATTCTCTCTGCTAATGATTATTATCTACCTCCATCCAGTGCATATCTAGACCAATTTGGACTTAAAAATTATTCCTATCAACATATCCCACATGAATTACTTGATTTGCCTCTCAGAACGATGGAAATTCCTCTGGCTTATACAGAAACGAGTGCCAAACAGAAGCGACTTGACTTTACTCATTTAGTTCACTATATGCAAGATTGGGCAAATTTAGAACAGGCGTGGGTCATTGTCGTCCACAATAAGGAACAAGTTCGACTCTTGTATCAAGCATTTATGCAAGTCCAAGGAGATTGGCCAATCTTGGCTCAAGGAATTCATGGTAATTTTAAGAAACTGAAGCGGCGGCTTAAAGAACAACAAGCGGGGATTATGATTACTTACCGATCTAGTTTATTCACGGATGTTTACGATAGTCATCCCTTGACTTGTAATATCATTCTCTATCAATTGCCATTTATGTCCTTAGAACACCCATACATAAAAGCCCTATCTGATCGCTATGTTGACCCTAATTTTAGCGTATTTGATCGTTTGCTATTGCCCCTAATGATCAATGAATTACTCAATATAGTAGCTTTTTTCGAAAATCAATTTCATCCGAATCATCTTATTTTGTTCGATAATCGCGTATTTACCAAATATTATGCGACTAATTTGAGACAAAAATTGAAAAGATTGATAAAATTTGACATAATCGACTAATTATTAGTGAGCTTTTGTGTTATGATTAATAACAGATTTTAATAAAAGGAGGCTTAATCAATGAGCCGACGAACTGTCACCGGTTTGACTGTTTTTATCCTATTTATTTCCTTGTGCTTTTTAGGCCTATTCATTAAAAGTCAGTCGAAAATATATCAAGCGGAAGCAGAAGCTGTCAAAATTGTTAATTATACTTATCCGGTAGATAAAGTTAATGAATTTTATTGGATAACCGTTAACGAAAAGCAAACGTATTTTTCCCTTGATTTTCTAGATGAGAAGGGAACGCACCGTTATGCCATTATCAATCAGGCAGGTGGAGACGTGATCTATCTTACTGATCAAGACATTATATCGGAAATAGATGCAAAATCGATTGCCTTAGCGGATATGAAGCCCAAACGGATTCTTCAAGCTCGCTTGGGTTTGGTCAATAAGAAACCTACATGGGAAGTGACACTGAAAAATAATAATAATACCATCACTTATTATTATTTAGATGCAAAAACAGGCGCCTGGGTTCAAAAAATTGAAAATATTTAATTGAAGGAATAATTATTCACTTATTTATTAGGAGGATTTATGGAAACTATTACAATGCGACAAGCAAAAGATTTTGTGGGACAAGAAGTGTATATGAATGCTTGGGTGACCAATAAACGGTCAAGTGGTAAAATCGCCTTCTTGCAATTACGAGACGGAGTGGCGTTTTTTCAAGGCGTAGTCCTAAAAAATGATGTTTCAGAAGAAGTCTTTGACTTAGCAAAATCTTTAAACCAAGAAACTAGTATTAAGATTAGAGGGATTATTCAAGAAGATTCGCGTTCTAACTTGGGTTATGAACTCTTGGTTAAAGACATTCAAGTAATTGGTGAGAGTCATGATTATCCGATTACACCAAAAGAACACGGCACAGATTTCTTAATGGATCACCGTCATCTTTGGTTACGGTCGTCAAAACAACATGCTATCATGCAAGTGCGTAACGAAATTATTCGCGCAACCTACGAATATATGAATCAAGAAGGATTTATCAAAGTAGATCCACCGATTTTAACGGGATCAGCTCCTGAAGGTACGACTGAATTATTCCATACTAAATATTTTGATGAAGATGCTTTCTTATCTCAAAGTGGTCAATTATATATGGAAGCGGCAGCCATGGCATTTGGTAAAGTTTTCTCATTTGGACCAACTTTCAGAGCCGAAAAATCAAAAACTCGTCGTCATTTAATTGAATTCTGGATGATGGAGCCCGAGATGGCCTTTGTTGAACACGAAGAAAGTCTACAAATTCAAGAGCAATATGTGGCTTATATCGTTCGCAATGTTATTGACCATTGTCAATTAGCTTTGAAGACCTTAGGTCGCGATACTGAACAATTAGAGAAATATACGAAAACACCATATCCACGAATTTCATATACTGAAGCGATTGAATTATTAAATAAAAATGGCTTTGATGATATTAAGTGGGGCGATGATTTCGGTTCACCGCATGAGACCTTTATTGCATCGCAATATGAGCAACCAATCTTTATCACTAATTATCCAAAAGATATTAAACCGTTTTATATGAAGCTTAATCCAGAAGATCCTTCAACTGTCCTTTGTGCAGATATGATTGCTCCTGAAGGCTATGGTGAAATTATTGGTGGTTCTGAGCGGATTGTGGATTATGATTTATTAGCTGAAAACATTAAAAAATTCGGTTTGAGCGAAGATGCTTACGGTTGGTATATGGATTTAAGAAAATACGGTAGCGTCCCTCATTCAGGATTCGGAATTGGTTTAGAACGAGCTGTAGCGTGGTTAACCGGAATTGAACACATCCGTGAAACTTCAGCCTTCCCACGCTTATTAAATCGTATTTATCCATAATAAAGTAGATCAGCTTAATTAAGACCGAAAATGATGAATTGTTATCATTATCGGTCTTTTGTTTTAGAGTGAGAAAGGATGTAAATATGACAGCCTCATCAATTTATGATTGGATGAAAAAGGGTTATACCATGGTTCCTAATGTTTTGTTACATCATATGGGAGACTTGGGCCTCAATTCTGACGAATTTGTATTGATTCTTTATTTGTTTTCGCAATTGAATCAGAGTTTAGTAAATCAAGATATCGCTTTGATGGGTCAAAGCTTGAATTGGCCAGCAGAGAAAGTCTACGAACAGTTGAATCATTTGTTAGCAAAAGGTTACTTATCCATTGAGTTAGTTCCTGGCAAAGATGGTAAGAAAACCGATCATTATTCTTTAAGGCCTTTATTTGAAATTATGGATCGGCAATATTATGCAAATGATACCCAAAAACAAGAGTCGCCTACTCAATCGGTAGTCAGCCAACTAATCGAGCAAGAAAGTAAAGTAGGTTCAGGTGAATTAGTTCAACGATTTCAAAAAGAATTCGGACGAACATTGTCACCAATGGAAATAGAAATGATCCAAAATTGGGTGAATAAAGATAGGTATTCATTTGATCTTATCTTACTTGCTTTGAAAGAGGCTGTTATTTATCAAGCCTTGAATTTTAAGTATATAGATACTATCTTATTAAACTGGGAAAAACGAAATATTCGGACTCTTGCTCAAGCTCAACAGGAGATTGACCGTCGTAATCAAAAAACAGCGACGAATAAAGAACAATCTATCAATCGAAAACAGGTTACCCCTTCAATAAACATACCTATTTATGACTGGAATCAATCTTAAGTTTGAAAGGAAGGAGGGAAGAGGGTGCTAAGTAAAAAACAAACACAGGGTGCTGTGGCTCAGATGTCAGCACTCTTTCCCGATGCTGCTTGCGAATTAATTCATGATAATGCTTATCAATTACTGATTGCTGTAATGTTAAGTGCACAGACTACAGATGCTGCTGTAAATAAAGTCACTCCTAAATTGTTTGAACGTTTCCCCGATCCATATGCGGTCATTCATGCTAATCCGACTGAGATTGAACCCTATATTAAGACGATTGGCTTATATCGCAACAAAGCGCGTTTTATCTATCTTTGTTGCCAAGAATTAGTCTCCAAATATCAAGGACAAGTGCCACAAAGTCATAAAGAATTGACTTCTTTGGCAGGGGTAGGACGTAAGACCGCCAATGTTGTTCAAAGTGTGGCTTTTGGCATTCCAGCCATTGCAGTTGATACACACGTTGAGCGTGTCGCTAAACGTCTGCATATTTGCTGTCAAAAAGATACCCCCTTGCAAGTAGAAATAACTTTGCAAGATAAGCTCCCGCAAGCTGATTGGTCTAAGGCACACCATACCATGATATTTTTTGGGCGCTATTTTTGTACGGCCCGTAATCCTCAATGTCAGGAATGTCCGTTGTTAAATATTTGTGCCTTTGGTCAGAAGCGGATAGAGAAAGAAAAATAGAAATGAAGAAAAGAGAGTAGAAGAAGCAAATGACTTCTTTTACTCTCTTTATTTGCGTATAAAACTATTAAATCAAATTTTGCTAGTTACCTGAAGGACTTTCTGTTGAATTTTCAGGTTGCCCTTGATTAGAACCTGACTCGGATTGATTTGAATTATTTGAAGATTCTGATTCACTAGATGAAGTGGTAGACTCGGTAGAAATATCCAAGTTTACAACCAGATAATCTGACGAACTATTACCATCAATCATCCTTAATTTAAGGACATATTGCCCATCTTCAGAGACAGGGAAGGAGAAGCTAGTATTCCTACCCGTATAAACAACGGTTCCGTTAATAGAAAGCTCAAATTGACCTGAATCGGAAGCCGAACCCCAAACTGCATCAATAGACTTAGTTTTTTCATTGTAATTAGCATCAAATCCAGTTGGCATGTTGAGGACCCGACCATATGAAGTTGATTGTCCACTTGGTTCCTTACCTTTAACAAATAGTTCTTTTGAACGCATGTTACTTGGTGTATAAGGTCCAGGCAACATGATTGGATCAGTATATTTTTCAATTTCGACCTCTGAAACACTAGAAGGACGCACCCAATCAGTATCTGGCAGATCTTTCATCATAAATTTCATACTATCAGCATATAGCAATTGGCTAATTTTAGTTTCTTCAAGTGAAAGATAATTCTTGTCCTTGAAAGGATTATCGTATCCAACCCAGGTTGCAACTGAATATTGTGGAGTGATACCAACGAACCAACTATCGGGAGCCACATAGTCTTGATCAGATAAACCAAACTTAGCCATTTGTTCGTCCGTATAGTTTGTGGTTCCAGATTTACCGGCGTGATGGAGATTTTCAATATTTGCTTCCGGAGCAAATTCACCAGGAACGCCTTTCAAAATATCTAGAAGCATATAAGCAGTAGAATCTTTCATTGCTTGGCTGGCAGGGGATTCAAATTCTTTTACCGTTCCGGCCGAAGTAATGACTTTTTTTACAGTAAAGGGTGCATGATATTTACCACCATTTGAAATGGCACCATAGGCAGCGGATAATTTAACTGGTGAAATTTCACCGCCTATGGCATTAGCTTCGACTAACTGTTTTTTACCGTCATTGGTGATGTTAATATCTAATTTTTGTAAGAAAGCATAGGCATTATCAAGACCGACTTTTTGTAAGGTTTTAAGAGCCGGAATGTTACGTGAGCCAACTAAGGCCTCACGAATCGTCATTTTACCTTTAAATTGATAATCGTAATTTCGAATGGGTAAACCGGAGGAATATTTGTATTCCTCATCTTCGACCATGGTGCCAGTTGAATAATTGAGATATTCAAAAGCCGGACCATAATCAGCGAGTGGTTTCATGGTTGAACCAACACTTCGATTGGATGCCGTTGCCCGATTGTGACCAAACATCACGTCTTGTTTCCGGCCACCAATAACAGCTTGAACTTCACCATTATTTACATCGATAATAGAGATAGCTGTTTGCATTTGATCATTAGGAAAAGGGATGGTGGAATCATTGTTTACTAAGTTATAAATATGTTGTTGAGCGGGCATGTTTAGATTAGTATAGACTTCCACGCCATCGGTGAAGATATTAATATTCATTTTTTCTTTAACTTCGCGAGCCACCATATCTAGATAGGAGTCGATGACCAAATCATTTTCATTGAGTGTTGACTTTTTAATTGGTGTCAACATGGATTCAATAGTTTGACTAGTATATTTTTGATAATCTTCTTGGCTAATCATCTTTCGATCGTACATTACTTTAAGGACTAAATCGCGACGTTGCTTAGCTTTATCAGGGAAGTTATACGGGTCATATTCAGTAGGGGCTTGGGGAATACCGGCTAAGAGAGCCGCTTCACCAATTGTTAATTGATCAAGATTTTTACCAAAGAATAACTTTGTAGCTGTTTTAGCACCGTAGGTGTTATTTGAATAAAATAGTTTATTTAAATACATCGTAAGTATTTCATCTTTGGTATAGGTTTGTTCAAGGCGAAGGGCCAACCAAGCCTCTTGAGCTTTCCGTTCAATGGTTTGATCTTTGAAATCAGTGGAAAAGACAGATAGTTTAATCAGTTGCTGAGTGATAGTTGAACCACCTTGAGCTACGCCACCTGCTTTTAAGTTAGCTACAAGAGCTCCGGCAATACGGATTGGATCAATGCCGTGGTGTTGATAAAAACGGGCATCTTCAATAGCGATGACGGCCATTTTTAAATTATCTGGAATTTCTTCAACGGTCATGAGATCTCTATTTTGGGAACCTAATTCCTTGATTAAATTACCTTCGCGGTCGTATATCTTACTTGAAATTTGGCCGCGAAGATCTTCAGGAGCGAGCTCAGGTGCTTTCATGGCATAATAACCAAATAATAGAGCGCCTCCTAAAATTAGTAAAAAGGCAAAAGTCACTAAACCGAATAGAATTCGTTTAATAAATTCTTTCGAACCCGTCCCTCTTTTACGAGGTTTAGTAGGCTGACTCGTTTGATATTTTTTTCTTTCAATCCGACTTCCTGTTACCATTTAATTTCTTCCTCTCAGTACAAAACGATCATGATTGTCGACAAGATATGCATCGATTGCCGCAATATAGTCCACCATAGGCTGATAAGCTTGGGGACATAAATATCCTTTACTTTTAATAAAGGCATAGGGAATACTATTTTTTTGCTCTTGTTCAATAAAAGTGAGTAGGTGTTCAAAGGGGAGTAGATAAATTTCATTTAACTGGCTAAAAGCTAGAATTAAAAAACATAGTCCGCCTTGAACTAAACATTCTTGCATGTGTTGTCGTTGATGTTCAGGTAAATTAGCTAAAGGAAAACTCGTTTTATTTTTTGTTTCCTTTGCTTCAAAATCAATATAATAACCTTGATAGATGCCATTGTAGTCTGTCGTTGAAGCTTGGCGATAGTAGGCTTCAGTAATTTTAGCAGCTTGGCGGTTAGGATAATCAACTTTAACAACCTGAATGGGTGTGGGTTTTTTATGAATAACGGCAACGTGATGGAGGCGATAATAATCATTACTTTGATTTAAGCGTTCCTCTAATGACATACCACGACTACCATATAAAATATTTTTTTGATTAGGTTTATTGGGTGATTGGTTTAGACTTTTTGGGCCTTGACCACTTGGATATTTTATCAAAAAAGCTCACCTCTTAACAGTAATTATACCTAACTTTAGCTAAATGTGATAGTAGATATATTTGAACATTTGATGAAATATCAACATTATTTGTTTCACTTTTGTAAATATTCTGATATTTTTTGATAAGATGGTTTATCTTAAGGTTTATCATTTCCTTTTTGTTTACAAAACGCCGTCAATACGTTAAAATAGCAAGGTATGTAATTAAAAATCAGTATGTTGGAGGAAACAAAATGACCACACAATTTGAAAAGAAATCAGCAAACGAAGGAATCTTAACTTTCGAAATTTCGCAAGACGAAGTAAAAAAAGGATTGGACCATGCATTTAAGAAAATTCAAAAACAAGTAACTGTACCTGGATTCCGTAAAGGTAAAGTACCACGTGCCATCTTTAACAATGTTTATGGTGAAGAAGCTTTATACGATGAAGCTCTAAATTTTGTTTTACCAACAGCTTTCCAAGCTGCGATTGAAGAAAGTAAATTAGAATTAGTTGCTGAACCAAAAATTGATATTAAATCAATTGAAAAAGGGCAACCATGGGTTTTAACAGCAGAAGTTACAACTAAACCTGAAGTTAAATTAGGTGACTATAAAGGTCTAACCGTTGAAAAACAAGAACGTGAAGTTACCGAAGAAGAAGTTAAAGCGACCATCGAAAGCAAACGTCAACAATTAGCTGAGTTAGTAGTTAAAGAAGAAGCAGCTGTTGAAGGTGATACTGTTTTAATCGATTTTGAAGGTTTCATTGGTGATGAAGCATTTGAAGGTGGTAAAGGGGATAACCATGCTTTAGAGTTAGGTTCTGGTTCATTTATTCCAGGATTTGAAGATCAATTAGCTGGAACCAAAGCTGGCGAACAAAAAGACGTTGTAGTAACTTTCCCAGAAGATTATCAAGCAACTGATTTAGCGGGTAAAGAAGCAACATTCAAAGTAACCGTTCACGAAGTTAAAGCTAAAGAATTACCAGAATTAGACGATGAATTTGCTAAAGATGCAGATGATCAAGTAGAAACTTTAGCAGAATATGAAAACAAAACACGCGTTCAATTAGAAGAACAAAAAGCTGCAGCAGCTAAAGAAATGGTTGAAGAATTAGCTATGCGTCAAGCGGTTGAAAATGCAGAGATCGTTGAATTGCCACAAGTAATGATTGATGAAGAAATCGAACGCCAAGTGGCTCACTTCAAAAACAATTTAAAACGTCAAGGAATCAATGAAGAACTTTATTTCCAAATTACAGGTTCTAATGAGGAAGCGTTACGTAAACAATTTGCTGAAGAAGCTGAATTACGAGTTAAAACTAATTTAGTATTAGAAGCGATTGTTAAACAAGAAGCGATTGAAGTTTCAGAACAAGACATTGAAAAAGAAATCAATGACTTAGCTGCGATGTATAATATGGAAGCAGATCAAGTGAAGAAATTTGTTTCTGAAGATATGTTAAAATCTGATATCAGCATGAAAAAGGCAATGGCTTTAATTACTGACTCAGCTGAAGAAAAATAAGCTCTAAAATAAAATTTGATTGATAAAAGAGGGTTGCAAAGCAAAAAGTTGATTACAACAGGTGCTTGCATCCCTTTTTCCGTCAAGAAATTAGTTTTACTTTGGCAAAAAGGAGGGAAATAATGGCTAGAAACACACATGAAAATGATTATTATTGTTCATTTTGTGGCAAATCACAAGATGAAGTAAATAAAATTATTGCGGGGCCCGATGTTTATATTTGCGATGAATGTGTCGAATTATGTAAAAACATTATCGATGAAGAAATGAAGCAAATTAAACAACATGAACCAATCAAAATACTCAAACCAGCTGAAATCATGCAAGTCTTGAATCAATATGTTATTGGGCAAGAAGCAGCGAAAAAGGCCCTCGCGGTTGCTGTATATAATCATTACAAACGAATTAATCACTTGGACCAAGAAGATGATATTGAACTGCAAAAAAGCAATATTTGTTTAATCGGACCAACTGGTTCTGGGAAAACATTCTTAGCTCAGAGCTTAGCTAGGCTTCTAAATGTGCCTTTTGCAATTGCTGACGCGACTAGTCTTACTGAAGCGGGCTATGTCGGCGAGGATGTGGAAAATATCTTGTTGAAATTAGTTCAGGCTGCTGATTATGATTTGGAACGGGCTCAAACAGGTATAATTTATATCGATGAAATTGATAAAATTTCACGCAAGAGTGAAAATGTATCAATAACTCGTGATGTTAGTGGTGAAGGGGTTCAACAAGCACTATTAAAAATCTTAGAAGGCACGGAAGCAAATATTCCGCCAAAAGGTGGACGCAAGCATCCGAACCAAGACTTCTTGAAGTTAGATACCACCAATATTCTCTTTATCGTGGGTGGTGCCTTCGACGGCATAGAAACCATTGTCAAAGAACGTTTAGGGAATAAAGTCATTGGCTTTGGTAATGCTTCAGGTAAACTAGATGATTCTAAAACAATCATGCAACAAATCACCCCAGAAGATTTACTTAAGTTTGGTTTGATTCCAGAATTTATTGGTCGCTTACCGATTATGGCAGCTTTAGAAAAATTAACTGAAGATGATTTAGTGGCGATTTTAACAGAACCAAAAAATGCTTTAGTTAAACAATACAAACGTTTATTTGAACTGGATGATGTTGAATTAGAGTTTGAAGATGGAGCTTTGCGGGCAATTGCTAAAAAAGCTATTGAACGGAATACGGGTGCGCGTGGTTTACGTGCCATAATTGAATCGATTATGATGGATATTATGTTTGACGTTCCGAGTCGGGAAGATATCCATCGTATTGTAATTTCTGAGGAAAATGTCTTAGGAAAAGGCCAACCGAATTATTATGATCACGACAATAAGAAAATTTCTTAAATAGGGGGACGAGCATGTTAATTAAGCAAGCAGAGATTGTTGTAAGTGCAGTCAGTCCTAGTCAATACCCTCAAGATAGTATCCCAGAAATTGCTTTAGCTGGTCGTTCTAATGTAGGAAAGTCATCTTTTATTAATCGCATGATTAATCGCAAGGGTTTAGCGCGTACATCGAGTCAACCCGGTAAGACTCAGACATTGAATTTTTACGCTATTAATAATCATTTTCGCTTTGTTGATGTGCCGGGTTATGGTTATGCGAGAGTTTCCAAAAAAGATCGGGCAAAATGGGGTGCAATGATTGAGCATTATTTGCTTAATCGGGAGAATGTTCGTTTATTACTTCTATTAATGGATTTTCGCCACGAACCAACCGAGTTGGACCGAGCAATGAAGGATTTTGCTGATGAAGCAGATTTACCTTATGCTATCGTTTTGACTAAAGTTGATAAAATTAAACGGAGTCAATGGAATAAGCACCTGTCGATATATAAAAAAGCCTTAGATTTACCAACCACGGATGCTCTATTTATGTTTTCAGCTGAAGATGGTTATGGCAGTCAAGAAATTTGGGAAATTATCGAAAGTCAATTAGCCTAATTGTATCTAAAGTATGATAATGACTGATATGAGATAAGGGAGGGAGCTTAGTGGGCCTAATTCCAGATGATATTATTCGCCAAGTCCGTGATCAGACTGATATTGTCGATGTCATTAATCAATATACTCAACTGACTAAAAAAGGTCAGCACTATGTGGCATCCTGTCCCTTTCATGAAGATAAAAATCCCTCGTTTTCCGTCCATACAGGTAAACAAATATTTAAATGTTTTTCGTGTGGGCGCGGGGGGAATGTTTTTGGTTTTCTACAAGAAATAGAGGGGCTTAGTTTTCCTGAAGCAGTCAGGAAAGCGGCTGAATTTTCTGATTTACCGATAAATTTTGATTTGTATTTAGGTTCAGATCAAAGTCCCCAACAACAAACTCATCAACGATTACTTGATCTTCATGAAAAAACTCAAGATTTCTATCAATATTTTTTAAATGATACGACTAATGGGCAACCCGCTCTTGATTATTTATTGAATCGTAATTTAAATGAGGACACTTTAACTACTTTCGGTTTAGGTTTATCCCCGCAAAAGTCGGAACTATTGGTTGAATATCTGAGTAATGAGGGCTTCTCAAAGCAAGAATTATTAGATTCTGGCATTTTTTATTTAAACGATCGGGAACAGATCATTGATCGGTTTCATGGACGAATTATCTATCCATTGCGAAATGCTCAGGCAAAGGTCATTGCTTTTTCGGGAAGGCGGTTTACAACAGAGCAAACGGAAGATAAAGCGATTGCTAAGTATTTAAATTCGCCTGAAACAGCGCTTTTTAATAAATCGGATCTTATCTATAATTTTGATTTAGCCAGATTACCTGCAAGACAAAAAGGTCAGATGATTGTCTGTGAAGGATATATGGATGTTATGTCATTATATCAAGCAGGTTATCAACATGTAGTTGCAACGATGGGGACAAGCTTGACTCAACAACATTTAGATCGCTTGATAAAAGTAGCAAAGGAAATTATTTTTGTTTTTGACGGGGATCAAGCTGGGCAAAAAGCTATTGCCCGGGCCCTACAAATGGGACAAAACTATGCTAATTGTCAATTTAAGGCAGTCATTATTCCTAATCGTCTAGACCCTGATGAATGGATAAAAGCAGAGGGGGCCTCTTCGTTTCAAATTCTGTTGGATCAAGCTATTTCGGCGTTTGACTTTAATCGTCATTATTTAAAAAGTCAATACAATTTGCAGGACGAGCAGGAATTGGCTCGGTACTTAGAAGCTCTCATTCAACTTATTGCTCAAATTTCATCGCCAATTGAACAAGAAATTCGGTTGCAAGATTTGAGTCAAGAGTATAACCTGAGCTTAGATATTCTTAAAGAACAATTTATTCGCTATAAACAAAGCTTACAAAATAACCAGACTAAACCATTATCGATCGACGAGAGACAAGCATCATTCCATCCTAGTGAGGAGGAGAGGGCCAGTGCCTTCATACCTGAGCAATCATTTGAAATTTTATCCGCTCGAGCTTTGCAGAGTGAAAAACAATTAATCTTGTTATTAACTCACTTCAAAGAAGCTTGGGATTATGTGGCTCAATTAAACAAGCCTGTTTTATTTGTCCATCCTTATATGCAATTGTTATATTTTAAATTGCAAGAGTTTTATTATGATTTAGGGAATCCACTACCTTTAACAGGGGTGGTAGATAGTATCGAAAACCCGGCTATGTTACAATTGATGAATAATCTTTTGTGGGATGGGGAACCCATGACCTATCATAACCAAATTATCGATGACTGCCTACAAACCATTGAAGAAGAGTTTATTCTGCTTGAAATTAAAGAGAAGCGAGCACGCCTTCTTGAGTTAAAAAAAGAACAAAACCACAGTGAGATGAATCTATTACTAGCTGATATATTACGTTTGACGCGCCAAGTCAAAAAGAAATAGGGGGCCAATTTGATGACTGACAAAGCAGATAATAAAGTAACACCAGAACATGCTGAAACTCAAGAACTTGCACTTAATTACGTGCAAGCTGTCACTGCCTTAATTCAAGAAAAGAAAATTTTAGGTCAAATTCCGTACGATGAATTAGCGGATCGTATTGCTAACCAATATGATTTGAATTCAGACGGTATGGACAAATTAATTCAAAAAATTGAAGATAGTGGTATTGCCGTTGTTGGTGAAGACGGCGGACCTACCAAACAGCAAATGCTTCGTGCTGAGGAAATTGCTGTTGAAGAACTTTCAAATGCATCTAAAGTCGCTGCTTCTAAAGTAAAAGTTAGCGATCCAGTTCGTATGTATTTGAAAGAAATTGGTCGTGTGCCTTTACTAAGTGCCGAAGAAGAAGTAAACCTGGCAATTCGAATCCAACAAGGAGATGAATTAGCGAAACAAGAACTTGCTGAAGCTAATCTACGTTTAGTGGTATCGATTGCCAAGCGGTATGTGGGTCGTGGTATGCAATTTTTAGACCTTATTCAAGAGGGAAACATGGGCTTAATGAAAGCCGTTGAGAAGTTTGATCATACCAAGGGCTTTAAATTTTCAACGTATGCTACTTGGTGGATTAGACAAGCCATCACTCGGGCCATAGCCGATCAAGCACGAACTATTCGGATTCCAGTACATATGGTTGAAACAATTAATAAATTGGTCCGTGTACAACGTAATCTTTTGCAAGAAATTGGCCGCGAACCGACACCTGAAGAAATTGGCGCTGAAATGGACTTGCCAACTGAAAAAGTCCGTGAAATTCTAAAAATTGCTCAAGAACCTGTTTCTCTTGAAACACCGATTGGTGAAGAAGATGATTCACATTTAGGTGATTTTATTGAAGATGAGGCGGCAATGAGTCCTGAAGTATTTACTTCATCTGCATTATTACGTGAACAACTTGAGGATGTTCTTGATACCTTAACTGATCGTGAAGAAAATGTCTTGCGACTTCGTTTTGGTTTAGATGACGGCAATATTCGTACCTTAGAACAAGTGGGTAAAGTGTTCGGTGTAACGCGTGAACGGATTCGGCAAATTGAGGCAAAAGCCCTTAGAAAATTACGCCATCCAAGTCGTTCAAAACAATTAAAAGACTTCTTAGAATAAGAAAAAGTATAAGCCAGATCTAACATCTGCTCGCAAGGCAAACTAGCTAATTTAATAAGCTGGTCGTTAGGTTTGGCTTTTTTTAGGAGGAAAAGCATGAATTCGCAACAACTTTCTGCTCGTTTAAATCAAGTCGCTGACTTCATAATTGTATATGGACCTCAAGGTCGGATTCGCTTAGCCGATATTGGTAGCGATCATGCCTATTTACCTTGTTATTTAGGATTAAAAGGAGCTCTTCAATATGCGGTGGCTGGTGAGGTCGTTCAAGGTCCTTATCAATCTGCTTTAGCTGAGGTACATAACCAAGCTTTAGAGAAGTTGATTCAAGTTCGGATGGGTGACGGTTTAGATGTTATTAAAGATCAGGATAAAATAAATTGTGTATCCATTTGTGGCATGGGAGGCAGCTTGATCTGCGACATCCTTACAAATGGAAGAGAACGATTAGATCCAGACCACACCTTATTCTTACAAGCAAATATTGGGGAAGCTGGCCTACGTAAATGGTTGGTTCAACATCACTATCAGATTATTGACGAAGCGATTGTTGAAGATCACCATCGTCTCTACGAAATGCTCGTAGCTAGACCTAGTCAGGAGGACATTCAATTGACGGAAGCCGAATATTTATTTGGCCCAATCAACTTACAGCAAACCAGTCCTTTATTATTTAAAAAATGGCGTCGTGAGGCAACTAATCTTCAGCGTATCTATCAATCTATTTCTCAAGCTAATCAGCGTGAAAATGAAAAAATGAGGGAATTAGAACAAACTTTAGCTTTAATCTCAAACTTAATAGGAGAGTAACATGATTAAATTAACTACTTTAACGGATTATTTGGATATTAAATATCCACCATCACTAGCTGAAAGCTGGGATAAAGTTGGTTTACATTTTGGTCATAAAGAGAGAACCGTTGGTCGCATAATGACAGCATTAGATTTGCGTCCTGAAGTTCTTGGGGAAGCGATTGAACAGCAAGTCGATACCATCATTCTTCATCACCCACCCATCTTTAAGCCTATCGATCGGTTTGATTTGGTCCTACCGTCAATTCAACTTTATTCGGACTTAATCAAACATGATATAAACGTCTTTGTATTACATACCAATCTAGATAAGGCTGCCAATGGAATGAATGATTGGCTAGCGGAGGCTTTAAATTTGCAAGAAGTTAACATATTGCAGCCGGAAGCATCCGACTCTTCAAGTGGGTTAGGTCGATATGGTCGTTTGCCTCAAGCTTTGAATTTAGCTGATTTGGCCTTATATCTTAAGGAACATTTGATGTGTAAAGATTTAACTATAATTAAGGGAAAAGTTCAGAGGGATTATCAAACGGTTGCCATCGTTGGAGGATCAGCATGGGAGTCGGTTCAGCAGGCTGTTGCGGTAGATGCAGACGTGTTTATAACGGGAGATATCAGCTATCACCATGGCCATGATTGTCTCGATCAACCTATTTTAACCATTGATGCAGGCCATTATATTGAATCAGTTTTTAATCAAAAGATGGCTAAAATTTTGCATGAAGCCAGTCAAACGAATGATTGGCAGGTGGAAATACTTGCGTCAAAAGCCAACACGAATCCATTTGAAGTCATCTAAACTGCTTGAAAAAGGGGGAGAACAATGGCAATTGGAATCATCAAAGGAGATCCACGATTAGATAAGAAGAAAGCTCTTGTCCAAGAAATTATTCAGCTTAAGCAAAAGGATAATCAAGCTAAAATTTTCTATTTAGTTCCAGACCATCTGAAATTTGATATGGAAAAAAAGATGTTAAATGAATTAAAAAGAGCTACAGGTTCGTCCCAAGCGGTTATGTTGGATATACAAGTTGTTTCTTTTAAGCGCTTATCCTGGTTTTTAGCAAAAGGCCAGTCTGTGTCTACAAGCCTAAGTTCAGTGGGAATTGCCATGTTGATCCGCCATTTATTGAATGAACATCAAGAACGGTTGACCATCTACCGACGACAAGTGAATCATCAAGGCTTTGTTGACAAGCTTGTTAGTCTTTTTGATGAATTATATCAAGGGCAAATAGAAGCCAGTGATTTGATTGCTCAAGATCGATTTGACCGTTGGTTAAAGATGGATTGTTCTGATCTTGAAGGAGATGAAGATGGTACAACACGATTAACCAGTGAAGAAAAACGGTTAAGTGAATTAGCTTATCTTTATGATGCCTTTTATCAGCGCTTGCAAGCAGAAAACATCCAGTTTCATGGGTACTTAGAGGAATTGAAAGAAAGTATAGATAAGGCTCAGGACTCCGACCTTGCTCATTCTTATCTGTATATCGATCATTATGATTATTTCTCTGCTCAAGAGTTAAGCCTAATCTTAGATTTAGCAGCTAAATTCAAGCAAGTTTGGGTTATCTTATCGCTCAATGAAAGCCATCTTTCTAAACAAACTTGGCCGGGACCTTTTGATCATCTTGCCCAAACTCGGATCCGAATTCAATCATTAGCTAAGCAATTAAACATCGATTGGCTTGCTGAACGAGAAGTCGGTCAAGTTTTTCCCGAATATCACCCATCAATACTTTCTTTGGCTGATGATTTTCTTAGCCAAAGTAGGGGGGAGAGCGTAAAAAAAGGCCGTAATAAAACTAGCACCATTCACGAATTTTGGGAATGCGATTCAATCCAAACCGAGTTACAGATGGTAGCCAACACAATTCACCAGCTCATTAGCTTTCAGGGTTATCGTTACCAAGATATTCTTATCATGACACGAAATTTAGATCGTTATCGTCAAATTGTCGATCCGATTTTTAAACAAAATCATATTCCGTTTTTTTATGATCATCAGACTAAGATGCAAAACCATCCATTTGTGGTATGGTTACAATCCTTATTCAATTTAAAGCAATTTGGCTTTCAGTACCAAGATTTAATGATGGTTATTAAAAGCCCCTTGTTTTTGCCAGCTAGATTGCGCCACCTTAAAGGTCAAGCCTTTGAATGTGCTATAGCTGAGCATCAGTATCAAATTCACTTGCTGGAAAACTTAGTCCTGGCTGAAGGTTACACACTCTATCGGTTTAGCGATGAAAATTATATTTGGCATTTTTATGGTGAAGATTTGCCGTATATTAATTTACAGGGACAAGTTCAGACTAAAACCCAGGGACAAGTGATGGCTGATTTGAGAGCTTGGATTAATCAAGAAATTCAATCTATATTTTCCACTTGGACTAAAGATCAATCAGGGACTCAAGCTAGTCAATGGTTGTATCAGGCTTTGCTAGACGGAGGAATAAAGGATCGCCTTGTTCAAGAACGCGATCGAGCCATTGAACAAAGTCAACTTGATTTGTCTCGGCAATATGAACAAGTTTGGCAAGCAACTATGACTTGTTTAGAAGAGTTTCAACTAATTTTTAAAGATTCGCCAGTAGAATTTTCTTTATTTAGCGAATTAGTTATGACGGGACTCTGCCAAGCAAGTTTTCATATTATTCCACCTACGTTAGATCAAGTTACCTTTACCAATATTGAAAGTCCACAAGTTGGACCGTATAAGGTAGCTTTCATAGTTGGTTTAAGTGATGATTTGTTACCGATTAAACGTTTAGATAATTCATTACTTTCCCGAGAAAATCGTCAGGCCATTGAAGAGGGCTTGCTAGCCTACCAATATCTATCGCTAGCTAATCAAGTTCATTTAAATCAAGAAATGTATTATTTTTATCAAGTCTTATTAGCAGCTAGTGACCGCCTTTATTGTTCCTTTGCCAGTCAAGTTGATGGAGCTATGCTAAGATGGTCACCCTATGTTCAGAATTTATTGAAGGGCAACCAGTTTACTATTAAGCACTATCAAAGTAACCTATCACTTTCCCCAACTCTTGACCTTGAAGGGGCCTATTTTGGGGCCTATTCGGTTCAATTGGCTTTTGTCATCAAGTTATGGCGATTATATTTTGAAGCCCAAAAGCAGCCAGATTCAGCCTTTATGGCTTGGTTGAACACTTTGCTGATTAATCAAGATAACCGAGACTATTTACGACGTTTGATGACTGCCAGTTTATGTGGACAAGACATGCCAACCTATATTGAAGCTGATTTGGCTAAAGAATTGTATGGAACCCATTTATCAGTCTCAGTATCGCGGATGGAAGAATATTTCCGTGATCCCTTTAGTCATTTCCTTACTTATGGATTACGGATTAAAGAAAGGGAAATTCAGCGCTTAGATGCTAATAAAGTTGGGACTTACTTCCATGATGCTCTAGATTTTCTGGTGAAAGCGATGACTCAAGAAGGACAAAGCTTTTCTAACATCAGTCCAGAACGACTAAATGACTTGTGGATAGAGTCTCAAAAAGTATTAGCTGAACAAGGCAAGTTTGATTTGTTTAGCCAAACTCCTCGTTATCAATTGATAAACGAAACGATATTAAGACGCTTATGGCAGTTTCTTTATTTAGCTCGTCATCAGAGTGATTATTTGCAAATTCAAACACTTAAAACAGAAGCCCTTTTTGGCTATGTCGGTGTTAAACAAAGCCTTCAAGGTCTTAGTTATCTATTACCTTCTGGTGCGCAAGTATCCATACGTGGTAAAATCGATCGGTTAGATCTTCTTAGAAGTTTTACAAATCATCAGGATTATCTTCAAGTCATCGATTACAAGACTGGAAAAAAACAATTCAATTTACAAGACTTTTACTATGGACTTGATTTACAAATTCTAACCTATTTGCGAGTGGCTCAATTAAATTATCTAAATCTACCTGTTTTTGGCGCGTTTTATCAGCCCGTGATAACTCCATATGTGTCCAGTCAAGATAGCGATGACTTAAGGGAAAGTGATCATTTTGCCCAAGAATCTTATTTATTAGAGAATCGTGTGTCAGGTCCGCTATTTGTGAACAAATCAGATTTGCAAGCCATCGATTTGAGTTTTGACCAAATCAATAAATCCTTAATTTATCCTGTAACAGGAACGAAGGAGGGCATTTCGGCCAATACTCCTGTATATAAAGATCAAAAAGAGGCACTTTACCGGCATTTGGATGCCTTATATACACGAGCAGCTCAAGAGATATTGAATGGCTATATCGCTTTAGCGCCATACAAAGATGAAGCCTATACATTAAGTTTACAAGCTGCTTATCGGGTTATAAGTGGTTTTGATGCGACGGAACATGCCGCTCTTTATCGACAAAAGACCGTCAGTAAAAAGCAAGTTCTTGATCACATTCAAGATGAAATTAAGCAAGAAGAAAGGGGGGAAGACTAATTGATGAGTCCAATTCCGGCTAAACCATCCAATGTCTCTTTTAACGATCAACAATGGGAGGCTATCCATGCTAGAGGAAATAATATTTTAGTCTCAGCTTCAGCAGGGTCGGGTAAAACTACCGTTTTAATTGAGCGAATCATGAATCATATCGTGACAGGTTTTGCTAATATCGATCAATTGTTGGTGTGTACCTTTACTGAAATGGCTGCCAAAGAGATGAAAGAGCGGATGGAGGTAAAGTTAAAACAAACGATTAGCCAGACAAGCGATCCTGTCTTACAAGCGCATCTCTTAAAACAGTTGCAATTGTTACCTAATGCCCATATTCGAACCTTACATAGTTTCTGTTTGCAGGTTATTCAAGAATATTTTTATTTAATTGACTTCAATCCGAGCTTTCGTCTTCAAACAGATGAAACACAACTTCATTTGATTTATGAAACTATTTGGGAGCAAATGCTGACCGATATATTCACCGGGATTCAGTCAGAGCCTTACATCATAACTAAAGAGGACTATGTCGAATTATTAGCAATTTTTGGTGATGGAAAATCAGATATAGCATTATTTAATCTTATTCTCCGAGTGTATCAGTTTTCGTGTGCTCATCCTGAGCCCCTTAATTGGCTTCGCCACTTCAATCAGGCTTCTTTAGACATTGAACAATTTAGTCAATCTCCGCTTTATCAAGAAGAATTATGGCCGTTATTAACTAGCTCATTGAGATCAGCTTTGGGAAAAATTGAACAGATAAATGATCAGATGTTGACTTTATCCGAGGCAAGTTATGGCAGATATCATCCTGTTATTCAAGACTTACAATCCAAGCTAGAGGGGATTAATCAGGTCTTACAATCGAATGACTTAAGTCGTTTTATTGAGCAGCTTCAAGCTATTCAGTTTGAAAAATGGCCGTCCAACAGTAAAAAGTCAGATGATTATGAAAGCGTACAATGGTTAAAAGAACAACGTGATGAAGTAAAAGCCAGCTTAGAACGCTTAAAAAAATATTTCTCTTATTCTTGGTCAAGCATCACTGAAATAGAGGGGCAAATTAGTCAACAACTAGAATTAATCAAACGTCTTGTTGAACATTTTATTTCGCGATTAACAGCCTACAAACGTCAGGAAAATTTACTTGATTACAATGATTTAGAACATCTTACCTTAGATATTTTGGCTCCTTTTAATTCTGATGAGCAAGAACGAAAGGCTAGTCTAGCTGCTCACTATTTTCAAGACTTATTTGCTGAGGTTCTTGTCGATGAATATCAAGATATCAATGAGATACAAGCTAATATTTTAGCTTGGCTGTCACATGAAAAACGACCAGAACTAGTTCCTAACTTATTTATGGTTGGCGATGTCAAGCAATCCATTTACGGATTTCGTATGGCTGAACCTTCACTATTTATGGCAAAGTACGATACCTTTTCTAAAGGTCAAGACGGTCATCTAATAAATCTTGATCGTAATTATCGGTCACGTCATGAAGTCTTACATTTTACTAATTCGATATTTAGTCGCTTAATGGATAAACAGTTTGGACAGATGGATTACGGCCAAGCAGAAGCCTTAAAAACTGGCAATCATAGTTTTGAGCCCACAAGTGTTTTTAAGGATTTTAAAATCGATTTGTTGCTTTTTGAGAAGGAACAAGCGATGACGGAAACAGATACCTCGACTGAAAATGAGGATGAATTTGCTTTTGACCAATCGATTGAGGCTCAAGCCTATATGATTGCCCAAGATATCAATCAACGAATGGCCCGCCAAGAATTAATTTACGATAAACAAAGCAAACAATTACGGCCCCTTGAATTCAAAGATATTGTCATCCTATCTTCTACACGGTCAGTATTTTTACCGATTCAACAAGCCTTTCAAGCTTTGCAAATTCCTTTAATGAGTCAAAAAGTTGAGAACTACTTTCAACGTCAAGAAATTCGTTTATTAATTGCGTTACTAAAGCTAATTGATAATCCGATTCAAGATATTCCATTAGTTGCTGTTTTGCGGTCGTATTTTGTTGGGTTATCTGATAATGATCTAGCTACGATTCGCCTTTACCAGAAAGAAGGATCTTATTATCAGGCTTGTCTCAATTTCTGTCAAAAAGGGTTTGAAACACAGGCTGAACAATTTATTCAAATACAGTTGCAAACCTTGTTGAATCGGCTAAATCATTGGCGACACTTAGCCAATCAAAAGTCGATTGTCGAATTAATTTGGACGATTTATGAAGAAACACATTATTTGGATTATGTTTCCGGATTGAGTAATAGCAGTCAGCGTTTAGCGAATCTCCATGCTTTTTATTCTAAAGCTCAAGAATTTGAGGAAGCCGGTTTTAGAGGTCTCTTTAGTTTCTTAAATTATATTGAACAAGTTCTTCAGCATCAGCGTGATTTAGCTGAACCTGTTATCTTAGAAAATGATCAGAATTTCGTCCGCATGATGACCGTTCATGCTTCAAAAGGATTAGAGTTCCCTTGTGTTTATCTGATGAACTTGGAGAAAAAATTCAACCTACGTGATTTAAGTCACCAGCGTCTGATTTGTTCGAAAAATTATGGGGTAGGTTGCGACTATTATCGAGCGGATCAAATGTTGAAATTTGATTCCTTAATAAAGACGTCAATAAAATTAGCTCAAGAAAAACGGCTAAAAGCTGAAGAAATGCGGAAATTGTATGTTGCCTTAACTCGTTGTGAGCAAAAATTAATCTTAGTAGGCACAATTGATCAGCGTGAAAAATGGCTAGCTAAAATCGAAGGGTATCAGAAAAATGAACCGATGAATAAGACATCGCTTGCTAGATTAGAAGATCGACAAAATGCCCTTTCATGGCTAGAGTGGATTCAACTGGCTTATGCTGTTGACCAATGTAAACCACTTAGTCAGACACCTAAATTAACCGAGCAAATGACGATTCGAATTGTGTCCGCCAGTCAGCTTCAAAGGCCCTCTTTAACGCGGTCTCATAAAGCAGATACTAAGGAGATTGAAAGTTGGATAGATACAATTATAGATACTGCCAGTCAACCGATAGAATCAACTGTTTGGACTAATAAGTTAAGACAATTAAACGAAATGAAATATCCTTATCAATTAGCTACGGCAACTTCAAGCTATCAATCGGTGTCAGAACTGAAACGTTTGTACGAAGAACCTAGCCATGAAAAATTAGCTCATTTTGAAGATCGTCGTTTCCTTAAGGAAGATCAGACTAATCTTATGAAGCCAGAAGGTATTCAAAGTATTCGTTATACTCAAGATAGTTTTGAAGCTCCAAGTTTTATGCAAGAAGATACAAATTTGGCTGCAAAAATAGGGACCTTAACCCATTATTTGATGCAACATATTGACCTTAAATCCTTCCAGTTGTGTCAAGGTAAAGGGGAGTTTGAGGCACAGTTGGCAAAACAAGTCAAGGAACTGGCGACAAACCACCCAATTTTGTTCGGTCAAACAAAATTAATTAATTTAGATCAAGTTGTGGCTTTTTTGCAGTCAGATTTTGGCCAATTCATCATTTCACAGGCGGATAATGTAAAACGTGAGGTGGCTTTTTCTTATATAGTTCCTGCTAGTCTTATGTTCCAAAAACAATTGGAAGAAAGTCAAATCAGTCAAGTCAGTCAAGATGATGTATTAATTCATGGGGTAGTTGATGGGTATTTAATCTATCAAAATCAAATATATCTATGGGATTTTAAAACGGATCGCCAACGTCCACTACTTGGCCAGGATCTGAATCTCCAGATGCAAGAGATTGTCGATAAATATCGTTTTCAAATTTCTCTCTATGCTCAAGCTTTACAAGTCAATTACCAACGTCCTGTCAAAAGTGCTAAACTCATTTTATTAGATTTCAATCAATCTATTGAGGTCACCAATCGTTATAACTTCTAAAAATATATAGAAAAAGGCTGTAAACAAAGTCTCTTGACTTCGTTTACAGCCTCTTTAATTTTTACTAACTAATCTATTGATTGCTTTCTGGTTTATAATCAACACCGTGTGTATAACGTCCGTCGACATTCCATAGTAAGAATTCGTGAATGCCATGCTTATGTAGGGCATTTATCTGTTCTTGTACTTGTTTTGGTCCATAATGTTGATAGGTTCCTACTGGTAAGGAGGAATCGGTAAAATCTTGGAGCCATGGGCGCGAAATAACGTTGTTTTTCACACCAGCAAGGGCAGATTCTTCAGAATACATATATTCATCAATCGTATCGAATGGTTGAAGGTCCGTATGAGGAATGCCAAAGAATCCAGGACCCCAGTGAGAAGGGTAAACCATTGAAGAGATAACATCGACTTGTTCAGCCATCATGGCAAAGTTTTGTCCAATACCACGGACATCCGGTTTATCGCCGGCTACCGCTGTATATCCAAAAACGTCGGCTGAAACTTTAACACCATAAGGAGCTAGTCGCTCCCGTGCATATTTTAAGAAGTCAGTCACAGCAGCGACCCGTTCTTCACCGATTTTATCTTCATCGGTACCGACATAGTTTTCATAATCACCCTTTGAGTATGAGAGAGTATCACTTAAGTCATGGAAACCTTCAGGGAAGCGGACATAGTCAAATTGGATTTCTTTAAAGCCCATTTTGGCCGCTTCAATGGCAATTTTGATATCGTAATCCCAAACTTGTTTTAAGAAAGGATTGATAAATTTAGCGCCTTGCTCATTTTGCCAAACTTGACCTGTTTCTTTACTTATAAAGGAATATTCAGGATGTTTATCGGCAAAATGCGTATCCTTAAAGGTTACAATTCGAGCAATTGGGTATATTTGATTCTTTTCAAGGACTTTCATCGTGTCCTTTAAATCTACAATAGGATTGATGCTATTTTTAATATCACTATCGTTTGTTTTTAGTGGGGTCGTGACATTTCCACTATCATCTTTAAAGTCGATGACGACCGTATTCAAATCGGTCTGATTGATATAATCAATGGCATCATTAAAAGTAGTCGGATCAGCTACATTATCAGCTGTGAGATAAATACCTTTAACGCCATCTTGTGGATAGGCAATTTCAATGCCACTATCATAGAAGAGGGAAGAAGGTAAATTACCTGGTTTTGTTAAGACGGGTTTATTACGAATAACTAAGTTTTCGTATTTATTAGTCTGTTTTTTAGTCACTCGGTTATTGAAATCTGCAATGACTTCTGACTTATATTTATCTTTAATTTTCGGCAGAGGCGTCATTTTTGCTTCTTTACTTAATCCGCAAGCCGAAATCAATAAAAAAGTAAAAGATAAAACTAATAATTGCAATATAAATTTTGTGGGTCGGTATTTTACGGAATGATTCTTTAATATCATTTAGCACCTCATTGTTGCAAATTTTAAAACGAAATGTGTCTATTGTGATTCTTTCATGTTGACAACTTCCACCTTAACATTGATTAGAGCTCGGTTTAGTGGTTCAAAATGAGCGAGAACTTTATCTAAATTAATGCTGTTGATGGTTGATAATTTATTAAAATTGTCAAAAATTCCAAAGAAGCCTTTGTAATCTGTTTTGGGATTAGCGATGGATTTAAAGGTTTGTGATTCTAAATCTAGATTGGTTTTGTAGTCAGAAAGATAGACAGTTAAATCTTTGTCTAAAGCATAGGTTTCCGATACAATTAGGGCGATTTGTTGCTTAGGATATTTCTCTTTATCCTTGTAAGATTCGAATTCTTTGTTTAGTTCTTTGAGGTTCTTTAATGCTTCTTCTATACTTTGAATATGTTGGCGACGTTGAGCGATATTATTTTCTACAAGATTGTCTTTTTCACTGAAAACAGCTAAGTTATCTTGATTTTTATTGAGGACGGTTTCAAAATCGGATTGTAAATTATCCTCTTGAACTTGAATTTCATTGAGTTCACTGACAATTTTTGTGACATCGTCTTGCATTAAACCGACAGTACGTTCAGCTTTATCTAGATTGTTGACACAGGCGGTTAAACACAGACAAGCCAACACTAAAATAATTACATGTCTAAGTTGTCTCATACAGGCTCCTTTACATAGGAAAAAATTGTATTTCACTAAGTTTTAGTTTTAATAAAAAGTAAATCTAGTATATAATTATTATTATTACTTCAGATTATAACAAAAAAGACTGTCATAACACAAGGAGGGCGCCATGGGGACCAGTTTTATCGTCGTAATTTGCATTTTTATTCTCGATCAGACCGTGAAGTGGTGGGTCGTGACTCATATTCCCCTTCATCAGGCCCAACCTTTAGTACCTGGCTTAGTTGAATGGTTTCATATCCAAAATACAGGAGCAGGGTGGGGTCTATTTGCTGGACAAATGCTCCTCTTCCAACTTGTCACTCTAGCCATGGTCTTATATATTGGACGTTTAATTTATTTAAACAGGTATCGAACAGGAACGCTCCATCTGACTTTAGGTCTATTGTTAGGTGGGACACTGGGAAATTTTGCCGATCGTTTACGTTTGGGTTATGTAGTGGATATGTTTCATTTGCAGTTCTTTGATTTTCCTGTTTTTAATATAGCCGACGCTGCCTTAACTGTGGGGGTTATCGGTCTAATTCTTCTTGTCTTAACAAATAAAGAAATGGATGGATTTATTTAATGGAAGAAAACAAACAAGTTATTCAATTAAAAGGGCAAGCGGGACGAATTGATAAAGTTTTAACGGAATTACTCGAAGAAAGTCGTTCTACCATTCAAAAGTGGATTAAAGCAGATCAAGTAAGGGTGAATCAGCAGTTGGCTAAAGCTAACTTGCAATTGCTTGGTGATGAAGAAATTACCATTAACAGAGAGCAAGATGAGGAAGATGAGGAAGAAATTGACTTAATTGCTCAAGATATAAAATTAGATATTATCTATGAGGATGAAGACGTCATGGTTATTAATAAGCCAGCGGGTATGGTCGTTCATCCGTCAAAAGGGCACCGAGAAGGTACCTTAGTGAATGCCTTATTATATTATTTGGGAGACCAACTTTCTCAATCAAGTCAAAGTTGGCGACCTGGTATTGTCCACCGCATTGATAAAGATACTTCGGGTTTATTAGTAGTAGCTAAACATAATCAGGCTCATCAAATGCTGAGTCAACAATTAACCGATCATACCATGGGACGGAAATATTATGCTTTAGTTCATGGTCAAGTGTCCGTTCCATCTGGAACAATAGATGTACCCTTAAGACGAGATGCCAACAATCGGCTACGGTGGTCAGCCCATCCACAAGGTAAATTTGCTTTGACCCATTACCGGTGTGTGGAGCTTTACCCGGTTGCTTCCTTACTTGATTTAGAATTAAAAACGGGACGAACGCATCAAATTCGGGTCCATCTAGAATACATGGGACACCCTATTATCGGGGACCCGATTTATCGAAAAGGAATTCAAGTTTTTCATGGGCACTTGGCTGACGATACTGAAGGTCAATTATTACATGCTCATTCGCTACACTTTATCCATCCGCGCAGTCAGCAAAAGATGGAATTTTCTGCGGACATACCACCACGCTTTGCCCGAATTAAAGCGGAATTAAGCCGAACTGGTATTTAATCATACTCTAGTTGATAGGAGGGTTTTTGATGACAGAATCAATCAATGAAAAAATACTCGATAAAATTAGAAATTTGTTAAGTCTTGCAGAAGATGGTGGCAATGATGAGGAAAGTCAGACAGCTTTGTTAATGGCTCAGAAACTCATGTTGAAGTATAAAATCTCGCAACACGAGTTAACGGACCAGAATCACGATGAAATTATTTTGAAATCCTTGTCCTACTACAAACGACTTTATTGGTGGGAGAAAGAGTTAGTTCGCATTATTGCCGATAATTTCCGTGTCATGTTCTATATACAGAGTAACCGATTACCTTATCAAGCCAGCGTTCAGCGGAAAATCGTCTTAATGGGTTTTCCCGAGGATGTTGAATTAGCTTACGAAATATTTTATTTAACGAGCCAAGCTATGAAACATTATGCTAAAGTTCATTTAGCTGGATTAGATGAATCTGCTCAAGAACTTAAAGAGTTACGAAAATCCTATTATCAAGGCTTTATGGATGGTTTGTCTGCTAAATTTGAACAACAACGACAAGAGATGATGCGTGAAAATCAAGCTTATGCACTGGTCATTCAGACACCACAAAAAGTTAAGGACGCCTTTCAAGAACAAGTTAATGGCTCTATTACTTTTAAACAACCTGTTCCAAGCAAAAATAACCTGGCCTATCAACAGGGTTATACGCAAGGAACCAACTTATCATTAAATAATAAACGCTTAGAACAGCGGACAAATAAGGAGAGTCTATGAATCAAAATCAAGAGCAATTACTAGACCAACTTTGTCAGCAAATGAAACAAGTCTTTTGTCAGGAATCAAGCGGACATGATTGGTGGCACCTTGAACGTGTATCTCGTATGGCCAAAAAACTTGCCCTAAGCGAGGGGGCTGATCCTTTTATTTGTCAAGTAGCTGCTCTGGTTCATGATTATGTCGATGACAAGCTGTTTGCAGATGTTGCCAGTCAAGAAAATCAGCTAAAGATAATTTTGGACCAACATGGTTTAACATCGACTCAAATCGAACAGATAATGGACATTATCCAATCTGTTTCTTATAAGGGAGGCTTTCAAACTCGGCCGCTTACTAGCTTAGAAGCAAAAGTCGTTCAAGACGCTGATCGTTTGGATGCTTTAGGCGCTATCGGCATTGCTCGAACGATGGCTTACTCTGGTGCTAAAGGGCGGGTCATTCATGATCCGACTATACTTGTTCACCAAGTCGAATCCTTGGCCGACTACCGTTCGGGCCAAGATACAGCTATTTTGCATTTTTATCAGAAATTATTGCATTTGAAGGATTTAATGAATACTCCGACGGCTTATCGAGTTGCTGAACAACGCCACCATTTTTTAGAAGCCTTTCTTAATCAATTTTATCGAGAATGGGAAGGACAAGATTTAAGTGATATGGACTTTTAAGCATAAATATTAGGAGGGCCCTATGATCGAGACAATAGAATTCCAAGACCCTAGCAAAGCAAATGGCGTTATTAACTTAACTTGGTTAAAAGTGACAGATCCCACTCAAGAAGAGATAAATCAATTATTGCAAGATTATCCCATGCCAGAAGATTTTATTACAGGTGGTTTAGATGGCTATGAAGTACCACGCACAGAAAGTTTTACCGATCAGATGGGGCAGCTTAAACAGCTCTATATCTTTCTGCATCCCTTGAAACAGGAAGAGAGTCATAAAATGGATATCTACACCGTGGTTCCTATTTCTTTCATTATGATGGATGATAAAGTGATCACTGTCAGCCAGAAAGATTTACCTATTTTGGCTGATTTTGCGACTACATTTATAGAAAATCCTCTCCACCAAAATGATGCCCTTTCTTTTCTGTTGAGCCTATTTTGGTTAATTGCTCAACGATATATCGTCTTATTAACAGAAATTGATCAACGTATTCATTACTTAGAACACCAAGCCATTCATTCAAGTGATAAAGATATTTTTTATGAACTCATTGGATTAAATAAAGGGTTAGTCTTTTTTGAAACGGCCATTGAAGGCAATCGATCCATTTTAGAAAGTATCAAAAATAGTTTGAACCAAGAAGAGAACATGATAAAACATCAATCTCTGCTTCGTGATGTACAAGTTGAACAACATCAAGCACATGTGATGATTTATGAATCCAAATCGTTAATAGAAAAGCTGTCAGATATGATATCGAATGTGATTAACTTTAATCTGAATAATATCATGAAAGTCTTAACTTCGTGGACCATTCTCTTAACCATTCCGACTATTTTGGGTGGACTTTGGGGAATGAATGTTGCCTTACCATTAGAAAAAAATCCCATGGCTTTTTTGATACTTAATGTCCTATGTATTATAGTGATGATTGCCATCTATTTCTATTTGAAGAAGAATAAGATGCTTTAGCTTTTGCATGGATTGCGGTTAATTATAATGTCTGTTATAATGACTCATAATTGTAAGACCTGCGGCACTTCAGTAGGCTCAGCCTCCTCCTTTGGTCGCAGTATATTAGTAGGTTTTTACCTATAAAGGAGAATGAAAAATGAATAATCAACATTACCAAGGCGGGAAACCGTCTCTATTTTCGACCCCTCAGGATTTGGTACGTTCTGCACTTGTTATCGCTTTATATGTAGCAACTACCTTATTACTCCTTCCATGGTCTTTTGGCCCAATTCAACTTCGACTATCCGAGATGTTAAACTTCTTAGGTCTTTATCATCCGAGATATAAGTATGCGATTACTTTAGCTGTATTTATTGCTAATTTCGCGCAATATGGCCCAATTGATATGGTGGTAGGTAGTTTAACAACCTTAGTTTCTTTTTGGATGGCTATCAAGGTAGGGGATTGGATAATTAAGTTATGGCAAGCTTATCGGCCGATACCTTTTAATCCAATTTTAGTAAAATATGGGACGCTCGTCTTTTTCTTTGCCTTCAATTGCTTTACAATTGCTTTGATGATTAGTTATTTGACAGTGGATGTAGCTTTTTGGCCAACGTATGCTTCACTCTTCTTCTCAGAGGGAACCGTTATGTTATTAGGGGCTTTTGTCTTTTATCCTATCAGTCAACGTCTAAATTTTTATCAGTAAAGGAGAAATAGTATGAGTTTTGAAGAAATTTTACCTGAACTTAAAGCTGGGAAAAAAGTTATTCGCCAAGGTTGGCATGGCCTAGAAGAATACGTATGTTTAATGGATCCTAAAGAACTTGAAGGTCAGACCATGAATCCTTATTTTGTCATTATGGTAAAAGGGGAAGGTTATACTATGTTTACACCGACCGTGTGTGATATTTTGGCAAATGATTGGAAAGTAGTGGCCTAATTGACGGATTTAATCTTAGAACGAACAGCTTCTTTACCAAAGCAAATGACGGTTTTGATTACAGGAGCGGCATCGGGTATTGGTTTGGCTCAGTTTCGTTTATTTTTTGAGCAGGGACATCGTGTAATTGGATTGGATCGGCAAGCGATGCCTAACGAATGGCAAGAACGAATTAGCCTTAATCAAGATTCAGCCAGCTTTTTTAAAGTGGATTTAACCGATTTAGCTCAATTAAAAAAAGTATTTGAGCAGATTGAGGAGCGGGTGACTTCGTTACATGTCTTATGTCTGACGGCAGGCCAATTAGATCAATATGCTAATATCGAAGAAACTTCGTGGAATGATTGGCAGTCTATTTTGGCGACGAATCTTACCGCCGCTTTTTCCGTAACCAAATTAGCTTTGCCATTGATGTTAAAAAATGCAAGTTCACGTTTGATTGTTATGGGTTCTATAGCCGGTTTAACGGCTGGTGGTGGAGGGATTGCCTACACGACTAGCAAACATGCTCTTATCGGTTTTACTAAGCAAATGGCTTATGATTATAGTAGACAAGGATTGAGGGCTAATGTGATTGCACCAGGGGCCATCGTGACACCCATGAATCTGGCAGATTTTCAAGAAGATGCTAAAATGGCTCATTGGGTTCAAGAACAAACACCAATTGGGCGTTGGGCGCAAGCGGAAGAGGTAGCTCAATTAAGTTTGTTTTTGGCATCTGATGCAGCTGATTATATTCAGGCTTCTGTTATTCCAATCGATGGTGGTTGGTTGAACCGCTAGAAGGGGGAAACATCATGAAACCCAAGCTTATTTTAGATATTGATCCTGGTATTGATGATAGTCTAGCTTTATTGTATGTTGGTTTATCTGACCATTTCGATTTGTTAGGTGTTACTATTTCAAGTGGAAATGTGGATAGCCAACAAGGGTATGCCAATGCTAAGCATGTCTTAAGTTTACTGGCAATGAATCACATTCCTGTCTTTATTGGACCAGGCACTAGCCTATATCAACCGTATACTGACGCTCGAGATACCCACGGACAAGATGGTTTAGGGGAGCAAATTTTTGCTTCGTTTTTACCTTCGCCAGAGAAGTCGGCCAGTCAATATATCCTCGATCAACTGGAACGATTTCCAAAGCAGATTACAATTATGGCACTTGGGCCATTAACTAATTTAGCCTGTTTATTGGAGGAACGGCCAGAAGGATTATTACTGGCTAAAGAAATCCGAATTATGGGTGGCGTCCATACTGTTAAGGGAAATTGTTCTGATGTTGCTGAGTATAATTTTTGGTGTGACCCGGTGGCAGCCGCAATTTTTTTCGAAAGTAAGTTACCTCGGGTATATGTTTATACCTTGGATGTGACCTATGATATTCTTTTAACACCGAACATGCGGGAAATGATTCACCAATTGCAAGGGCCGATTGCTGCCTTCATTTATCAAATTACTGGTTTCTATGTTGATTTTCACTGGAAACAAGAACGGACTTTGGGGTGCATCATTAATGACCCTTTAGTTCCGGTGGATATGATTCATCAAGTTGTAGAGTTTGAACCAGCAAGCATCCAGATGATCATTGAAGGAGAAAAGCGGGGACAGGGTGTCACCACTTGGACAGAAGATGGCCATATATTGGTCTCAAAAAAGGTGGATGGACGGGCCTTCTTTAAATATTTCTTTGCAAGCTTATTTAAAGACCAACAAGCAGATATCGATCTGATATGGACCAAAAAGATGATCTAAAAGGGTGCTAGCGCAATCAATAAGACGCATTATATCTCGGTTTTAACTAAAAAAGATAATAAATTAATTAAAAGTACGCACTATTTAATATAGTGCGTACTTTATTTTTATTAATGCGTATTATATAATGTGCCCTGTAAGATTATACAAGTATTAGGAGGATGACAAATGAAACGTGTATATGCCTTTGAAGAAGGAAATGCATCAATGAGAGATGAGTTAGGTGGCAAAGGGGCCAACCTAGCTGAAATGATGAGCTTGGGTTTACCTGTTCCTAATGGTTTTACCATTACGACAGCAACCTGTATGGAATATTTAAATAATGGTCAAGTTTTATCAACTGAAGTTAAAGAAGAAATCAAAGCTAGTTTAGAAAAATTACAAGCTAAAACTGGCAAAGCTTTCTCATCTAAAGAAAGTTTATTATTAGTTTCAGTACGTAGCGGTGCCAAATTCTCAATGCCTGGTATGATGGATACCATTTTAAACTTAGGCTTAAACGATGAAAACGTAGAAATCTTAGCACAACTTACACAAGATCCACGTTTTGCTTATGATTGCTATCGTCGTTTATTACAAATGTTTGGTTCAGTTGTTTATGCAATTCCAATGAAACACTTTGAAGGTTATTTAACGGATTATAAAGCTGATAAAGGTTATCAAAATGACGCGGACTTAACAGCTGACGATCTTAAAGTTATCGCTAATCGTTTTAAAGAAGTTTATGTTGAACAGTTAAACAAACCCTTCCCTAACGAACCTGTTGATCAAATGTTAGAAGCAGTTGAGGCTGTTTTCCGTTCATGGATGAACGAACGTGCGATTGTTTATCGTGAATTAAATGATATTCCAGAAAATATTGGTACAGCTGTAAACATTCAAGAAATGGTTTATGGTAATAGCGGACAAAATTCAGGAACGGGTGTGGCTTTCTCACGTAACCCTTCGACTGGTGAAAATCGTCTATTTGGTGAATACTTATTGAATGCCCAAGGTGAAGACGTTGTTGCCGGCATTCGGACACCAAGCCCAATTTCAGCTTTAGCAGATCAAATGCCAGCTGTATATCAACAATTTAAAGAAGTAGCAGAGCAATTAGAAAAACACTATAAAGATATGCAAGATATTGAGTTCACCATTGAAAATGGTAAATTATATTTCTTGCAAACACGTAACGGAAAGCGGACTGTTAAGGCAGCCTTTAAAGTTGCTGTGGACATGGTAAAAGAAGGCTTAATCACTAAAGAAGAAGCCGTATTAAAAATTGCGCCAAAATCGATTGACCAACTTCTTCACCCAACCTTTGATGCTAAGGCTTTAAAAACAGCTCAATTAATTACTGATCGTGGCTTACCAGCAAGCCCAGGTGCTGCTACTGGTAAAGTATATTTCACTGCTGAAGAAGCGAAATTGCGCGTAGAAGCTGGCGAAAAAGTTATCTTAATGCGTCAAGAAACTTCACCTGAGGATATCACAGGTATGGTTGTTTCGGAAGCTATTGTTACAACTCATGGTGGAATGACTTCTCATGCTGCTGTAGTAGCACGTGGTATGGGAACATGTTGTGTCGTTGGTTGTAGCGATTTAGATATCAACGAAGTTAACAAAACTGTTTCTTATCAAGGTGGCGTCTTGCATGAAGGCGATTTGATCTCGGTAGATGGATCATCTGGTCGCTTATACTTAGGTGATATTGATAAATCTTATTCTGAAAATAATGCCGATTTCGACCAAATTATGGCTTGGGCAAAAGAATATCGTAAGATGGATGTACGCATGAATGCTGAAACACCAGCGGATATTCAAGTTGGTTTGAATTTTAAAGCGAGTGGTATTGGTTTAGTTCGTACAGAGCACATGTTCTTCGGTCCAGAACGTTTATTGGAAATGCGTCGCTTTATCTTATCAAGTAACGAAGATGAACGGTCAAAAGCTTTAGAAACCATCTTAAATTATCAATTAGATGACTTTAAAGCTATCCTAAAATTAAATCATGAAAATGGAACGGTTATTCGTTTATTAGATCCACCATTACACGAATTCTTACCAAAAACAGATCAAGAAAATGAAACAGTGGCTAAACAATTAGGAATTTCCCTAGCTGTATTAGAACGCCGTGTGCATGAACTAGCTGAATTTAACCCAATGCTAGGTCACCGTGGTTGCCGTTTAGCTATTACTTATCCTGAATTATACACAATGCAAGTTGAAGGAATTATTCGTTCAGCAGCTCAATTAAAAGCAGAAGGTATTGAAACGAAACCAGAAATTATGATACCTTTAGTAGGAACTATTGAAGAATTTACTATCCTTAAAGCGCAAATTGTTGAACGTATTGATGCTGTTCAAGCTGAATTGGGTTGCCAAATCGCTTATACTATCGGAACGATGATTGAAATTCCTCGGGCTTGCTTAATTGCTGACCAATTAGCTCAAGTCGCTGATTTCTTCAGCTTTGGTACTAACGACTTAACGCAAATGACCTTTGGTTTCTCTCGTGATGATGCAGGCAAATTTATCAATGAATACTTAACTGAAGGCATTTTACCAGTAGATCCATTCCAAACTTTAGATGTGGATGGGGTAGGTCAATTAATTAAATTAGCGGTAGAAAAAGCTAGGGCTGTTAAACCTGATTTGAAGATTGGGGTTTGTGGTGAACTAGGTGGCGATCCACAATCTATTGAATTCTTTAATAATATTGGTTTAAGTTATGTTTCTTGTTCACCATTCCGTGTACCAATTGCACAACTTGCTTCTGCTCAAAGCGCGATCAAAGCAAACAAATAACTAAGATAGGTTGGAGGTCAATATGGAGTTAAGTCAACGTCAATATACAATCATTGATATCGTTAAAGCCCATGAGCCCATTAGTGGGGATAATATTGCGGCTAAGTTAGGCTTAACAAAATCGACCATTCGATCTGATTTAGCCGTCTTGACAATGTCGGGTGTCTTAGATGCCCGACCTAAAGTCGGTTATATCTATTCAGGACTGGATTTTAATCCTTTGGTACAAGAGCATTTACATAATGTGAAAGTAAAAGAAATTATGGTTGCTCCAACTGTTATTAAAGCAGATACAACTATTCAAAATGCGATTACTCATTTATTTATGTATGATGTGGGATCGCTTTATGTAGTTGGGGGACCCGAAAATGAATTAGTAGGCATCGTTTCGCGTAAAGACTTACTCAGAAGTATTGTCGGTGGAGCGGATACTCAAGATACTGCAGTTGCCATCGTGATGTCGCGTATGCCAAATATTGTAACGGCTTATCCAGAGATGACGGTCATGAATGCCGCTAAGCTCATCACAAGGCATCAAATTGATTCACTTCCAATTATGGAGAAACCTAATTCAAAAAAAGTAGTAGGAAAAGTATCAAAAACTTCACTGGTAAATTTCTTTGTTGAAGTTGCAGAAGGGATGGAATAAAGCATGAACGATTTAGCATTAACAGTTTTTGTCATTTCAGATTCGATTGGAGAAACGGCTCAACGCGTCATTCATGCCGCTTTAGCTCAATTTCCTAATTTGGAAAACGTTGAAATTCACAAGTTTCCGTATATCAAACAAGTAGATGAGTTAGAAGCCATTTTACAAGATGCCGTGACTATGAAAGCTATGGTGGTCACCACTTTGGTTGATTATCAATTGAATATTTTTGCAGCTAGTTTTGCTCAGAAAAATCAACTGAAGTATATTGATTTTATGTCGCCACTGCTATCGATGATTCAAACTCAAACGCAACAAGAACCTCTTATGAAAAGTGGTTTAATCCATAAAATGGATACCGACTATTTTAAAAGGGTTGAAGCCATTGAATTTTCGGTAAAGTATGACGATGGCAAGAATATTTCTGGCTTATCTAAGGCTGATATTGTAGTTCTTGGAGTATCACGTACTTCAAAAACCCCTCTAAGTATGTATATGGCAAATCGTTCTTTTAAAGTGGCTAATGTACCTTTAATCCCTGAGTTAAATCTACCAAAAGAACTCTATCAAATTCCGTCTCACAAGATTATTGGTTTGACAGCAAGTCCTAAGTATATTATGAATATTCGTGGTGAACGAATTAAAATGCTAGGATTAAACGAATCAACTAACTATAATGATTTAGATCGAATTAAAGCGGAATTGAGTTTTGCTGAAGATCTTTATGCTGAATTAGGTGCTTTTGTCATTAATGTAGAAAATAAATCTATTGAAGAAACAGCTCAACAAATTGAACATCATTTAAAACATTCATAAAATAATAAAGAAGATCTTGGCGAGAGGCTGAATGTCGTCAAGATCTTGTTTATTAGCGTATTTTAATAAAATTATGAGAAAACACTTGTTCTTTTCTCATAATCGTGCTAGTATAACTAATAACAAAACACGTTAAAGGATGGTAAGCATGACAAGTCGATTACTTTCAACTCAAAATGTCTTTTTTAGCTACTTTAGATAGCGTTTGTATCTAGCTTATAGGTACAAACGATGAACTTTTCAAGTTTGTATCTATGAGGAGCTAAATTGATAGTGTCCACATAGAGATTAATCTAAGTGGGCACGAGTTGTGAACAATCGATTTGGTCATTATATGACTATTTCCTTGAGCCTAGTTAGATTAGTCTAACTAGGCTTTTTTGTATATTAAGGAGGAATATAATGAAGAAAATTCATCTGGGTCTTGCCATAGTTATTTTAATAACGACTTTAATTTATAGTATGTCGCAACAAAAAAATGACCATATTTTAAATATTGGTATTCTCCAATATGTTGAACATCCATCCTTATCGGCGACACGACAAGGGTTTGTTGAAGAGCTCGATAAATTAGGATATCGCCAAGGAAAAAACCTTAAAATTACCTATTTGAATGCTGGAGCCGATGTATCCAATCTTCAATCTATGAGTGAGAAGTTGACTAGTCAAAATGACCTTGTTTTTGCGATTGCAACACCGGCAGCTCAATCCTTGGCTAATGTTAGTCAGGACGTTCCCGTATTATTTTCTGCTGTTAGTGACCCAAATTCAGCTGGATTGTCAACAAATTCAAAGACCTCCTCGATTATAGTAACTGGAACAAGCGACGCGGCTCCTATCAAACAACAAATTAATTTATTGGCTAAAGTTGTAAAGCCTAAGTCCAGTATAGGCTTAATCTATAATTCCGGCGAAGCAAATTCGAAAGCAGAAGCGACTAAAGCTCAAAAGTTATTAACTGAATCAGGTTATAATGTGGTACTAAAAACAGTCACTTCGACTAATGATATTAATCAAACGCTAGAGGCATTAGCTAAGCAAGTGGATGGCCTGTTTTTAGTCAATGATAATACAATTGCAAGCGCTATGCCTTTGGTAGCGCAAATTTCTCAGCAACATCATTTACCTGTTATTGGTGGATCGCAGGATATGGTGCAAGCAGGCGGATTAGCGACCTATGGTTTAAATTATAAGGAGCTGGGTAAACAAACGGCCCGCATGGTGATACGAGTTCAAGCTCATAATAAAAAGGATAACCCTATTCCAGTTGAAACGGCTCAAGAAATTCAGTTAGTTATCAATCAGAAAACAGCTAAAGCCTTAGACATTAATCCGGATATTTTAAAATAGAAAGAGGGAAAAGCGATGATTTCAATTATTATTTCCAGTTTAACGCAAGCCATGGTTTGGGCTGTGATGGCCATTGGTGTTTATATAACTTTTCGATTATTAGATATTGCTGATTTAAGTGCTGAAGGAGCCTTTCCACTTGGCGCTGCGACAGCTGCTGTAGCTATCAGTTCAGGAATCCATCCAATTATTGCTACAATTTTAGCCATCGTTTCAGGTTTAATTGCGGGGTTAATAGCTGGTTATATTCATACTAAATTAAAGATACCCGCACTATTAACCGGTATCTTAGTCTTGACTGGTCTATACTCGATAAATATTCATGTTATGAAAGGACAACCGAATATTACTCTTTTGGGAAAGCAAAGTATCTATAGTCTTGGACAAGCAGCTCTACCAATCTTAAATCGTAATGTGGTGATTATCCTCATAACCGGACTTATTTTATTTTTTGTGATTCTAGGTTTAGTATTATTTTTACATACGGAAGTAGGCTTGGCATTTCGAGCTAGCGGGGATAACGACAAGATGAGTCAAGCTAATGGAATTAACACGAACCGTATGAAAATTTTAGGTTACATGGTGGGAAATGGCTTAATTGCATTAAGTGGTGCCCTAGTGGCTCAAAAAGATGGCTTTGCTGATATTGGAATGGGAATCGGAACTATTGTCATTGGACTGGCCTCAATTATTGTAGCTGAAGTAGTTTTGCCCCATACCTCAATTGGAGTACGTTTATCATCGATTATTGTCGGGAGTTTCATTTATCGGCTAATCATTGACGTCTTGCTAAATCAACCGTTTATCTTAATCAGCCCTGGCGATTTACGCCTCTTTTCAGCCATCATTCTACTGGTTGTCCTTTGTTTGCCTGACTTGAATAAACGAAAAGCCTAGGGGGGATACAAGATGAAAGAAAGCATACAATTAATTAATCTTCATAAAACATTTGAAAAAAACACTATTAATGAAAATCATGTATTAAAAGGAATTGATTTGGAATTAGCTTCTGGTGATTTTGTATCAATTATTGGTGGTAATGGTGCAGGTAAATCTACCTTATTAAATTCGATTGCCGGATCCTATAGCTTGGACCAAGGACAAATTTTAATAAAGGGAGAAGATGTTACGCGGTGGCCAGTCCATAAACGGGCAAGTAAGATTGGTTACGTCTTTCAAGATCCGAAATTGGGAACTGCTGTACGCTTAACCATCCAAGAAAATCTAGCTCTAGCTCGCAAAAGAGGGTTAAAACGACAACTAGTAAGAGGGGTGACAGAAGACCTTCAAGAAGAGATGAAATCTCGGTTAACCAAGTTGAATCTTGGCCTAGAAGAGCGACTAAATACTGAAGTGGCGTATTTATCTGGTGGTCAACGACAAGCCTTAACTTTATTAATGGCAACCTATCAAAAACCGGATTTACTCTTGCTAGATGAACATACGGCAGCTCTAGATCCTGCCACGAGTCAAATGGTTATGACGATTACTGACCAATTAATTCGTGATTATCAATTAACGGCCCTTATGATTACTCATAACATGGCTGATGCAATCAAATATGGAAATCGTTTAGTCATGTTAGATCGTGGTAAAGTGGTTCTGGATTTAAATCAGGAACAAAAGGCACAGCTAACTGTTGTTGAATTGATGCAAAAATTCCAAGACGTAACAGGCAATCAAATCGTAACCGATCAGATGCTACTCTAATATAGGGATATCAACCATTATTATCGAGGCAATTCCTAATATCATGTATTATATTGTGGTTAATAAGTGAAAATAATTTCAATATCCCTTTAATATCCATCCTTGGACCTAGTGAAAAGAGAGACGTTTGTTGTACAATCTAGGTAGCAAGGAGGGCTGAAAGTGAATAATAAACAACGCCAAAGAATGAGAATGATCATTACTACTGTTGTTACCGGTCTAGGTCTACTTGTTTCTTATTTGAACCGAAAGCAATAAGGATCAAGCTTTATTTGATTATCATAATTTCTAAGTTAGCGGGGTTGCTGCTAAGAGCAGGACCTCGTTACTTTGTGTATAGGGTGTCGAATGATGGCAAAAAAATAAAATTTCACAGTCATTAATTCTAATCAAATTCTAATGTTGAAACATTGAAAGCCATTTCAATTTGTTAGATATTGTATTACAATGTTTTTATGAGTAATTTTGAAGAAACGGGTGATTAGATGCATAAACAAAACGAGAGTGTTGCTTGGTTAAATCAATACCATAGCTCACAGCCCCGTCTAGGTTTGGAAAGGGTAGAGGCTCTATTAAATCTAATTGGCAATCCTCATCTCAAAGTGCCTGTTATTCACATCGGCGGAACGAACGGTAAAGGGTCGACAGTGACTTATTTGGCCAATTTATTAATGGCTAGAGGGTTTCGTGTAGGCGTTTTTTCCTCGCCATATATAACATCGTATGAAGAACAATTTCAAATCAATCAAGTTCCAATTAAGACAGAAGTATTAGCTCGCTATATTGGGGAATATCAGGCTTTATTTCAAAATCAAGTCGATAATGAAGCAATCAAAGGGATTACAGAATTTGAATTAATCACGGTTTTGGCTTATCAATATTTTTATGACCAAGCAGTTGACTTTGTGATTATGGAAGTTGGGTTAGGGGGTCTCTTGGATTCGACCAATGTCTGCCAGCCCATTCTTACGGGCATTACTACTATTGGGTTAGATCATGTTGCTATTTTAGGTAATACTATTGAAGAGATTGCTTATCAGAAAGCAGGCATCATTAAAGAGGGTGTACCAATTGTTACGGGTAATATTCCAGATGCTGCATTACAAGTTATTGAAAAGAAAGCAAAAGAAGAACAAGCTGGTCATTTTTGCTTAAATCGGGACTATAAATTAACCTACTTACCTCATAAACAAAAGAATTATGAGGAATACTTTGCTTATGAGAGTATACAATCATGTAAAGAAATTTATCATACACCATTATTGGGTCGTCATCAGACTGAGAACGCAGCTATGGCCATTCAAATGTTTGAATTGCTAGCACAGTTACAGGGATTTTATTACGATCATCAAATTATTCAACAAGCCTTAAGCCAGACTAAATGGCCTGCTCGGATGGAAATTATTAGTGAACAGCCTCTAGTCATTTTGGATGGTGCTCACAATCCTCATGCTATTGAACGGCTGATTGAAAATATGGCCCAAAATTTCCAAGATAAAAAGGTTAGTATTTTGTTTTCGTGTATTAAAACCAAAGATTTAACTTCTATGTTGACGCAAATGCAACAAATTAAAAGCCAAGCTTTTTATCTAACTAGTTTTAATCATGAGCATGCCTACTCATTAGAAGAACTATCTGAGTATAGTAATGATCACGTACACTTAGTCCATGACTGGGCTACATTTGTTAAAGACTATTACCACCAAGACCATACAAATGAACTATTACTTATCACCGGATCATTATATTTCACCAGTCAAGTACGGCATTATATCCAAACAATTCGACAAGATGTTGTATAAGCTGGCTTTAGTGGAATAGAATTAGGATTCAATTGATTTTGCACAGAATTTAACTTAATGGGGCCTCTTGCTATGCTCCATATATAATTGAAATGAGGAATGTAAGATGGACCGTAAGAAAATTGAAGAAGCAGTAAAAATGATTATTGAAGCCGTAGGCGAAGATCCGAATCGTGAAGGATTACAAGAAACCCCTCTACGTATTGCTAAAATGTATGAAGAAATTTTTCAAGGATTAGGTCAAACAGCTGAAAATCACTTGGCTAAATCATTTGAAATTGTTGACGACAACATGGTTGTGGAGAAAGATATTTTCTTCCATTCAATGTGTGAGCATCATTTTCTTCCTTTCTGGGGTAAAGTTCATATTGCCTATGTGCCAAATGGCCGAGTAGCTGGTTTATCAAAATTAGCTCGAACAGTAGAAGTTTATGCTAAAAAACCACAAATTCAGGAACGCTTAAATATTGAAATTGTGGATGCTTTAATGGACTACTTAAATGCTAAAGGAGCTATGGTTGTCGTTGAAGCGGAACATATGTGTATGAATATGCGTGGAATCCGTAAACCTGGAACCTCTACAGTAACATGCGTCTGCCGGGGTATTTTTGAAACGGATACCCAATTAAAAGATGAAGCATATCGAATGATGGGATTTTAATGAAAAATACCGATTTATTGCTACAACATCCTTTATTTTTGGAAAAACTCCAAGCATTAGAAGCGGCTGAAGCCGATCGTTTCTTCTGTAAACATGATTTAGAGCACTTTTTAGCCGTTGCTCGTATTTGCTATATTCACTGTTTAGAAGAGGGGTTAGCTATTAATAAAGATGTGATATACGTAGCAGCCTTGTTGCATGATTTAGGACGGGTTGACCAATATCAAGCGGGAATTCCTCATGATCAAGCTTCTTATCAACTTGCGCAAAGACTACTGTCTGATTTGGACTTTACGGTAGAAGAAGAAGGCCTTATTTTGCAGGCCATTGCTAAACATCGTCAAAAAGATCAAACAGATTCAGCCTCCTTTGCTAGTTTTTTTGCCTTAGCAGATAAAGAATCTCGTTTGTGCTTCCATTGTCCAGCCTATTCAGCTTGTAAATGGTCGCCAACTAAGAAAAATAGAACCATTCACTACTAGGAGGTGGTTTGGTGGATCAATTAGCAATCAAAAAACTCAAAGTTTATGCTTATCATGGAGTATTTGCTGCTGAAAAAGAATTAGGCCAACATTTTATTCTGAATGTGACACTCGATTACGATATGTCTAAAGCAGCTTACCAGGGAAATTTACGTGAATCTATTCATTATGGTGTCTTGTGTCAACAATTAACCGAATGGATGTTAGCTTCCAAAGAAGATTTAATTGAAACAGTGGCTACCAAATTAGTCGACCAAATATTTGAACATTATAGTTTGGTTCAGGCAGTGACTCTTGAAATTGAAAAACCTGAAGCCCCAGTTCCTTTAGCTCTCGACACTTGTGCAGTGAAGATTAGTCGTCAAAGAAAACGGGCCTTTGTTGCTTTAGGTTCAAATGAAGGTGAACGTCTCAGAAATTTGGAAGAGGCGATTCATCAAATGCAAGTTGCTGGGTTAAAAATAACGCAAGTTTCTACTGTCCTTGAGACGCCCGCTTGGGGTAAAACCGATCAGGCAGATTTTCTTAATCAAGTAGTTGAAGTGGATACTTGGTGGACAGCTCCCTATTTGCTTTCACAATTACAAAGTATTGAAGAACGCATGGGAAGAGTACGGCATGAACATTGGGGGCCTCGGAATATTGATTTAGATTTACTATTTTATGGTCAGGAAGTTTGGGCAACAGATGATCTTATCTTACCGCATCCTTACATTAGCGAACGGGCTTTTGTCCTTGAACCTATGGTTGAGATTGCGCCTCATTGGCTACATCCGGTGTCTGGGCGGAGTATGCGTCAATTATTAAATGAATTAAAATGAGAATTCGATAACAAAAACCAAGCAAACAAATTCTTAGTTTGCTTGGTTTTTCTCTAAATTCCGATAGATATTAGTTTAATAAATGGGTACAATGGAAATAGTAATTTATTGAATGTGAAAGATAGAGGAGAGTATATATGGAAAAAGTTATGCTTACGGGTGATCGCCCAACCGGCCGTTTACATTTGGGTCATTATGTTGGCTCATTAAAAAATCGTGTACAATTACAAAATTCAGGAGAGTTTGACCAAGTTTTCATTATGATTGCTGATCAACAAGCTTTAACCGATAATGCGGACAATCCGCAAAAAATTCGAGATCATGTAGCCGAAGTGGCAATGGATTACCTCGCGGTCGGCGTTGACCCAAGTAAAGCCACTGTATTTTTGCAATCTGATATTCCCGAAATTGCTGAATTGAATATGTATTTTCAGAATTTAGTGACAGTGTCTCGGGTACAACGTAACCCAACGGTAAAAGCCGAAATTCAACAAAAGGGCTTTGGGGAAAGTGTACCCGTTGGTTTCTTTGTTTATTCAATCAGTCAAGCGGCGGATATCTTAGCCTTTAGGGGGACCCATGTTCCAGCAGGTGAAGATCAAAAACCATTAATCGAACAAGCTAATGAAATAGTGGCAACTTTTGGACGTTATTATGATCCGAATTTATTCCAGCCTATTGAGTTAGTCTTACCGCCCAAAGGGATGGAACGTTTAGTTGGAATTGATGGTCGAGGTAAAATGAGCAAATCCTTGAATAACGGAATCTATTTAGCTGATGACGAAGATATCATTCAAAAGAAAGTAATGAAGATGTATACCGATCCAAATCATATTAATGTCGCTGATCCTGGTCAAGTTGAAGGAAATGTAGTCTTTACATATCTCGATATTTTCTGCCCAGATAAAGAGTTAGTGGCCTCTCTAAAGGCTCAATATCAAGCAGGTGGCTTAGGCGATGTGAAATTAAAACGTCTATTAAACGATGTTTTGCAAGAAGAATTGCGCCCAATCCGCCAACGTCGTTTAGAATTTGCTAAAGATCCAGCTCAAGTGATGAAAATGTTGGAAGAGGGCGGACGTCGTGCACGTCAAACGGCTGCTGTCACTCTTTCTCAAGCAAAAACTAGCATGGGTATCAATTATTTTAATCGTTAATTGAAAAGAAGTATCTTAACGGATACTTCTTTTTTGTTAATAAAACTTAAGTAGCTTTTTATTTAGAATAATTATAATTAAGCTAACCTAATATAAAATAGTAAAGAAGGTAAATTATGATAAATTTTTCGCGGTGGATTCGTATTAGTTTAGTTTGGTGTGGTGTATTACTTGTTTCGTTTATGCCACTTTATATTTCTGTCCAAGAATCTTTGCTTTTTTATAGCCCTAGTGAAAACTATTTAATTATCATAGGTTTGTTTGCTTATTTTGCCATGCTTTGGGCAATTGTTCTAGCTTGTAAACCGGCATGGATTGAGAAGTGGATTGCTTTGCCAAACTTGTATTTGGTACATGGTATATTGTCCTTGCTAGGTCTTGCTTTTGCTACATTACATAAAGCTTTCTTGGGAGCTGATGGAGTGACCAAATTCTTTGGTGATACAGCTTGGGCAATTTTAGTGGGGCTTGCTTTGATTTCTTTGTTTTTCTTTATGGGTCGCTTATTCAATTATTTACCATTTTTACAACCGTTACGTCAATTGGCTAGCCAATATGTTAAACGATTATGGGTCCTTTGGCTTCATCGTTTTAATTTGCTAGCGGTGGTTCTTTTATTCCTCCATATTGTTTCTATGCCAGCCTTTAGTGAAAATGGGCCATTTTTTATCATACTACTAGTTTACACAGGGATTAGCCTAATTTATTACGGCATATATTATCTTCAATTTTACCACCGGTTACCTAAGGGGAATTTGAGTCAAGTTCATTTAGTCGACAAAGGTATCTATCAGTTGGCAATTCAAGCTGAATCGCGTTATTTAAAAAACATTAAACAAGGTGATTTTATCTTTGTTCGTTTTCCAAAAAGTCGTGTGGATGCATTGGAATACCATCCTTTTTCGATAACCAATCATCCAGCGGCAGATAACGAAATTCGTTTGACCATTAAACAAGCCGGCGATTTTACTAACAGTTTGGACCAATTAAAGGTGAACCAACCTGTTCAATTCAGTAAAGGTTATGGCCATTTACATAAGGTTCTAACTAATCAAGGTCTTAAAGATATAGTGATGATTGCTGGCGGAATTGGTATTACACCGTTCATTTCTCTATTATCCGGTATTGTGGAAGAAACCCATCTTGATTTATTATATTCGGTTAAAAAAGAACAAAACTTCTTGTTCCCAGAAGCCTTAGCTGATTGGGAAAGCCGACATCCAAATTGGCAGCTTCACTTGCAAAAAGGCCGCTTTAGTACGGAACAGTTAACGGCTTTAGTTCCTATAGATGATCAACACCTTTATTTAATAAGTGGACCCAGTGCGATGATTCGCACCCAAGTTGCTTGGTTAAAGGACCAAGGTATCAAGGAAGAGCAGATCATTCTTGAAGAATTCGAATGGTAAGCTCCTCGATTTTTTCACTAATCTAGATATCTCATAGCAAGCTTTAAAGCAAATTGCTCCTTGAATCGATCAATAATTCGGCAAAAAACCACCAAACTAATCTTTTATCAATCTGAGGAAAAGATTAGTTTGGTGGTTTTATTTGTAAAAAGATTTCGTTATATGCTTCCACGAATGATCAAGTAAATTTAGAAAGTCTCTCTATAGCTGGCGCAAATGGTTATCGAGTAAGGTCATAGCTAATTCAGGATAGAATTGACCCAAAATACCCATTAAACTCAGCAAATAATCTTTATCTTGCCAAAGAAGGGGACTAAGTGGTCGCAAGTCCATGTCATCATTTGCCAAAGCGTATTTAAGTATATCTTTGGCTTGGGGATGATGAACTAAAATACCACCCGTACCAATGACAGCAAACACATCTTGTAGGTTTTTACCTCTTTGATAATAGGTTGCTTGATTAGGGGTGTTCACTTTTCGTAAGCTACCAACATGGCGACTAGAAGCAATATTGGTTGCTATTTGGGCGATTAACAAATCGAAGTTTAATTCTTTGTCATTATCAGCAATATAGTTGGTTTCTTGAGTACGTCGCTGAAGGGATGCTTCAATCTCTTGCAGTGACCAATCTGGAAGCGCTTGGGCTAGCTGATTAGGTGTGACACAAGAAAGAACACTTTGGGCGGATAAGCGCATGCCTAAATCGCCTTCGACGGTTCGTTTAAGTTGAGGTTCTTTCAAGCCTTCGAAGACAATGTCCTGCCGTTGGCTATAACCTTGACTATAGGAATGAACATCGGTGGTTGCGCCACCAATATCAACAACCATGATGGGTTGATTGAGTGATTGGGAAATTAATTTAGTTGTTTCAAGCACTGCGCTAGGTGTTGGGATGATAGGTTGACTAGAATGTTTCGCAATCTCATTCAAACCATTGGTGTGTAAAATTTTATCCATAAAAATTTCTCGAGCTACTTGACGAACAGGCTCGACATCCAATTCATCGACCACAGGCATCACATTATCTGTAATAAAGAGACGGTTATGAGTCCCTTCAAATGCAGCTTGGACTTGAGGAATGGCTTCTTGATTGCCAGCAAAGATAACGTCCATATGGTCAAAATACTGGGAAATTTGTTGGGCGCATTCGATAACAAAGCGTGTATTGCCGCCATTTGAACCACCGGTTAATAATATCACGTCAGGAGCTAATGATTGGATCTCGGCAAGTTTGTTTTGATCCAACCCGTAGGCATAGGTTTTAAGAATTCGGGTTCCTGCACCGAGAGCAGCGCGTTTAGCGGCTTCTTGACTTAAGGTGAGGGTGAACCCTACCACGACCATCTTATATCCACCCCATGCAGAGGAAGAAAAATATTCTTCTAATTGATCGTCTGTTATTGGTAAGCCACTTGCCTGAATGAGTGCTTGTTTAGCAGCCTGATAGCAGTCAACGATGGATGTCTGAACAGTCGTAGGCCGTGTATCCTTGGCAATAATTTTGGCTGTTTGGGTTTGTACGAGGCAAAATTTAGAATAAGTGGAGCCAAAATCGCCCAGTAAAATATAATCTTTCATAATATACCTCCAAAACATAGTAAACTTATATTATCAATAAATAACCTAAATAAAGTCAAAAACGAAGCTAAGTCAGCATTGTATACGCTTTAATCACACTTTGACACTTCCTTGATTGTAAATTACTCTTATCGTGACTAGTAAATAATGTTATAATGGCAAACGTGAACTTTAAAGGAGGATCGTTGAATGAGTCAGACTATTAAAGATAATCCAATGGGCTATCTTCCAATTCCTAGCTTGTTGCGTTCAATGGCGATACCTGCTATTATCGCTAATCTTGCCAATGCTTTCTATAATATCATTGATCAGATTTTTATTGGTCAAGGAGTGGGCTATTTAGGGAATGCAGCCACCTCCATAGCCTTCCCTTTAACGACTGTTTGTCTTGCAATTGGTTTAACAATTGGTATCGGATCAGCTGCTAATTTTAATTTGGAGCTTGGACGGCAAAATCCAGATCGAGCTCGTAAGATAGCAGGAACAGCATTTTCTAGTTTGTTATTAATTGGAACCCTTTTAGCTGTGGCTGTGCTTATTTTTCTTAAACCGATTATGTTAGCTTTTGGTGCGACAGCTCAGATTTTACCTTATGCTCTAGAATATGCAGGTGTAACAGCTTTGGGACTTCCTTTTCTCTTATTCTCCATTGGGGCTAATGCTTTAGTTCGAGCAGATGGCAATGCTAAATACTCGATGTTTGCCGTCTTAATAGGGGCAGTGTTAAATGCTATACTTGATCCCTTGTTTATTTTCCAATGGCACATGGGTATTGCGGGAGCGGCGATTGCTACCGTAATAAGTCAAATAGTATCGGCCACCTTCTTGCTCGCTTACTTGCGTCATTTTAGAAGTGTTCGATTTAGACGAAGTGATTTTATACCGCGATTTGGCTACTTTAAAACCATTGTGTCTTTAGGTTTTGCTTCTTTTGTTTTTCAGTTTTCGACCATGTTGATTCAAATTGTGACGAATATTTTGTTAAAACAGTATGGTGCAACTAGTATCTACGGGAGTGACATACCGATTGCTGTGGCGGGTATTGTAATGAAAATAAATGTCATTTTTATGGCTATTATTATCGGTATTGTACAAGGATCACAACCTGTTAATGGATATAATTATGGTGCGCGCCAATTTGACCGTGTGCGCGAAATGGTTTATTTAGTTTTAAAAGTAACCTTTGTTATTTCAATTGTAGCCTTTCTAATCTTTCAAATTTTCCCAAAAGAAATTATGGCTATTTTTGGCAAAGGAGACCAACGTTACTATCAATTTGCTGTCTATTATATGCGGGTAGTTCTTATGATGACTGGCATTAATGGGGTTCAAGTGGCAGCCGCTACTTTCTTTCCTTCAATTGGGAAAGCAGGAAAGGGTGCTATTATTTCTTTAACTAAACAGATGATTTTCTTGATGCCCCTCTTGGTGGGTCTACCTATGATTTGGGGCTTAGATGGAATTATCTTTGCGACGCCTTTAGCTGATCTTCTGTCCTGCCTTTGTGCGACAACTTTTCTCTATTTTGAATTGAAACAGATGCCAAAGCAAAACTTAACTCTTGAATAAATCAAATAGTCTAATTTATCTAATCCACTTAAACGCACTAAATAGGACTGCGTGAGTGGATTTTTTTAGTTTTTATTGCAGAATGACAAGGAAGTTTCTCTTTTAATTATATTAATTCACTTTGTTTGCGCCTTCAAAGGGTCTATGAGATGATTAGCTCAAGAAGATTAAAGGAGGATGTCAAATGAAATGTAAAGCAGCGGTTGCCTTTGAACCTGGAAAACCATTGAGCATTGTTGAGATTGATGTTGAGGATCCTAAAGAACACGAAGTCATGGTTCATATTGACTTTACTTCAGTGTGTCATACCGATGTTTATACCTTATCAGGTAACGATCCTTCAGGTATTTTCCCTTGTATCTTGGGTCATGAAGCTACAGGAACAGTCGTAAAAATTGGACCCAAAGTGACTAATGTTGAAGTCGGCGATAAAGTTGTCCCTTTGTGGAAACCCGAATGTGGCGAATGTGAATTTTGTAAAAAGGGACTAAATTTCTGTAGTGCTATTAGCCAGACCCAAGCTAAAGGCGTCATGCCAGATGGAACACCTCGTTTTTCTTACCAAGGTAAACCAATTTACCATTTTATGGGTACTTCAACCTTTAGTGAATATACGGTCTTAGCTGATATCTCTTTTGCTAAAATCCCTGAAGGAGTTGAAGCGGACAAAGCAGCACTCTTAGGGTGTGGTGTGACGACAGGTCTAGGTGCAGTTCGTCACGATGCTCAGTTTAAAGAAGGGTCTACGGCAGCGGTTTTTGGTGTTGGAACCTTAGGCTTGGCCGCTATTCAAATGTTAAAAAATATGAAGGCATCACGCATCATTGCGATTGATATTAATGATGAAAAAGAAGCCTTTGCACGCAAATTTGGTGCGACCGATTTTATTAACTCAGCTAAAATTGATCAACCGATTCAAGAATATATTGTCGAATTAACCGATGGAGGAGTTGACTATAGTTTTGTCTGTGTCGGCCATACCCCAACGATGAATGCGGGGCTTGAGTGTACCCATAAAGGCTGGGGACAAAGTATTATCATGGGTGTAGCAGCTGGTAATGAAAAAATTGGCACACGGCCATTCCAATTAATTACTGGTCGAACATGGAAGGGTTCTTCCTTCGGGGGTGTCCAAGGGCGTACTGGCTTACCTAAAATTATGGAAGAATTTAAGGCAGGTAAGATTGATTTAGATCCTTTCATTACTCACCGATTTAGCATTGATCAGATCAACGAAGCAATTGAACTTCAAGAAAAAGGTCAATCATTGCGAGATATTTTAGTTTTTGATTAGGAGGCAGGGCCTTGTTAGAACGAATTGATCAACATAAAGTTTTTGGCGGTCAACAGTTGCGATACCGTCATCGCTCTCAATGCCTAAGTTGTGAAATGACTTTTTCTTTATTTTTGCCGGAAAATAAAAACAACCGGCCAACACCTTTAGTATTGTGGTTATCCGGTTTAACCTGTGATGATCAAAACTTTTCAACTAAGTCCGGCTTTCAAAAGATGGCCAATCAATTGGGCTTAGCGGTGGCTATTCCTGATACTTCCCCTCGAGGCGAACATGTTGCAGATAGCTCAGACTGGGATTTAGGTCAAGGTGCAGGATTCTACTTAAATGCGAGTCAAGAACCTTGGAAGCGCAATTACCAGATGTATGATTACATCAGCCAAGAGCTGAGCCAACTCGTTCCAGTATTAGTCCCAGAGTTCAATGGTAAAGAAGCCATTATGGGACATTCGATGGGTGGCTACGGAGCTCTATTACTTGGATTAAAAAAACCTGAACGATTTCAATCGATTTCGGCTTTTGCTCCTATTACTCAAGCTAGTCAGGTTGCTTGGGGACAAAAAGCATTTTCAGCTTATTTAGGAACCGATCAAACAAGTTGGCGTGATTGGGACTTAGTTCATTTAATTAGTCAAACTAAACAAAGTCCGCCAATTAAGATTACCCAAGGTTTGGCCGATGACTTTTATCCAAAACAGTTACAAGCGGATCAATTCCTAGAGGCTAGTCACCATCTACCTCTTGAATATCAGTTAGTTGAAGGCTATGATCATTCATACTATATGATAGCCAGTTTTATTGATGAGCATTTGAAGTTTCATGCTAGCCATCTTCAGTAATTTGTAATCGTGTTTCATTTAAGTCAGTTTACCGTGGTTGATATAGTTTACGTTACAATATACCAAAAGCCGAATGTCATGTATGTCTAGGACTTACGTAACATTCGGCTTTTATTTGATTTCTTTAATTGCTTGATTTAGAGTTAATGCCTTAATTTGTTATGAACTTAGAATGATTTTGCTTCCTTTATCTTTGGCTGTCTTAAAATGACTATAGCAAGAAGATAGGTTATAACCAACGATAATAAGCAGGTAACGAAGATGCCAAGGAGTTGGATAAGGAATAAAGACCATGAAGCAGTCACCTGTAAATGCGGATTAATGTCCTTTATGGCAAAGAAAGCAGGAGCTAAGCTCCCAAGTGCACCGCCAATGCCATTCATTCCAAAAGAATCCACCGCATCATAAATCTTTCTTGATTGAAGCCATTGTCTTAAAATTACAGCCACCATCCAAGATACCAAAAAAGAAGTGATGAATTGGGCTAGTGGAGTGACAGATCCTATTCCCGCTGTGGAGGAAACTAAGCCACAGACCATTCCGTTTAAGAGAGCGCTTAGTTCAAGGTTTCCATTTTTCTGACGAGTCTGAGCTAGCCCCCATCCTAAGCCTCCACCTACGATGGCTAAAAAGGTATTGATCAAAACGATAGCAGTTTGTCGATTCCATTGTCCTACGGGTCCAGCGTTAAATCCAAACCAACCAAAACAAATCAAAAACACTGCTAAATATAATAAAGAGGAGTTTGCAGTCTCGTCTGAAGTCTGATTATCAAGAGTAGGGGGTAAGAAAGAGGCCAATACATACGCTGATAAGCCTGCTGAAAGATGGACCACTAATCCTCCTGAGAAGTCAACGAGCCCAAGTTGGTTAAGCCAACCTTGAGGGTGCCAAACCCAACGTGCTAAAGGAGCATAGACAAATAAGATCCAACCTGCAACAATTAACGCTAAATGCGACAATCGCATCCGATCAATGACAGATCCAATTAGCATAACGACTGCATAGAGCATAAAACACATTTGAAATAAAATATTGAGAAGCGTATCAGCTTTTAAATGGTGAAGCTTTGGAGAGAATAAAAAGGTCATATCTAAAGAATTGATTATTGAATGCGTCCCACCACATGCTATGCCATTACCCATACCTAACCATACGAGAATAGCTACTAAAAGAGCTAGACTAAAGCGGGTAAGAATGGCTTCGGATTTCCTTTGGGGGAGAATAGCTACATAAAACAATCCAACAGCCCCAATCATCAACCACATTGAAATAATACATGTAAAAATAAAGTCCATAAAGGCATCCTTTCGTATCTATAAATTGTCATGTTAGAGACAGTATGATAGTATTTGTTAATAGTAACCATTACATAATATATTATTTGTTCAGTAATGTAAAACTAACTGACTGTATAGAAAAAGGATGATTTCTTGAAACTTGATATCGTTATTATCGGCGCTGGAGCAGCTGGGATTGGGTTGGCCAGTTACTTAAAAGCTCAACAAATTAATCAATTTGTCGTTTTAGAAAAAGGCGAAATCGGACAAAATTTTATTAATTGGCCAGCAGAAACGCGTTTGATTACACCGTCATTTACTTCAAATGGTTTTGGTATACCAGATTTAAATGCCGTAACCCCAACAACTTCTCCTGCTTTTACTCTCGGTAAAGAAAGGTTATCAGGTCGCGAGTTTGCTGACTATCTTTCATGTGTTGCCCATAGTTATGAACTACCAATATTATGTCATACAGAAGTTTACCATTTGGAAAAAGTGGATGATTGGTATTATTTGCAGACAAATAATGGCTGCATTCAAGCACGCTATGTTATTTTAGCCTTAGGTGAGTTTGATCAACCCTCTCTTTCTCAAATAAAAGGGGGAGAATTAGGCTTACACTATGGTCAAATTACTTCATTTGGCGGATTAGTTGGGTCTGATTTTTGTATCATTGGTGGAAATGAGAGCGGAATGGATGCAGCCTTGAATTTAGCTTCAAAAGGCGGGGCGGTCGATTTATTTACCGAGCATTCTGGTTTATCTGCTCCTGAAGCAGATCCCTCGATTCGTTTATCTCCTTATACGCGCCAAAGATATCAGCAAGCACTTGATCGAGGGGCAAAAATTAGTATTCACGAGAATTATCTACTTAAGGAAATTAAGCAAAAAGGGGATCAATTTCAATTAATATTTGACAATGAACAAGAATTTCTTTGTTCTAATCCTCCTATTCTTGCAACTGGTTTTGATTCAGCCGTGTTTAAGCTAGCTCCTCAATTTTTTAATAAAAACGCAGATGGTTTGCCAGAGGTTAACATGTATGACGAATCAACGATAGCTTCAAACATCTTTTTGGCAGGTCCTAGCTTACGCCAACCGGGTGCTATTTTCTGTTACATTTATAAATTTAGACAACGTTTTGCTCCCTTAATTGGTGAAATTGCTCGACGTGAATCTTGGACATTGGATCCAAATATTGAAGCTCTTTATCGCCAGAATATGATGTATTTAGATGATTTAACTTGCTGTCAGGTCGCTTGTGATTGTTAATTATTTTTGAATTTAGATAAATGCACTTATTCCATTAAATAGGAATAAGTTTAAGATATTCCATTAAATAGGAATAAGTTTAAGATATTCCATTAAATAGGAATAAGTTTAAGATATTCCATTAAATAGGAATATCTTTCTTGTTATTTGACTAGAAAAAGGTATAATTTGAGGGGAAGGAGGTAGCTAAATGACTCAACCAATCAATCAATACTTGGTCGTTATGGCCGATATCAAAGATTCACGTCAATTAGCTGACCGGGATGGTGTCCAAAATCATCTTATTCAACTAATTAAAGAATTAAATAAAAATTATGATAAGGCCTGTATTTCACCACTCACCCTAGTTATGGGCGATAGTTTTCAAGGATTGTTTCAGTTGAATCTGAAATTAGATGAATTCTTATTTGACTTAATTCTAGGACTCTATCCGGTAAAATTAAGAATTGGTCTAGGAATTGGCTCTTTAAGTACGCAAATTTCTCCAGATGATAGCCATTTGAATGATGGACCAGCTTATCATAATGCCAAAGCCATGATTGAGCAATTAGAACAAAGTGAAAATCAAAATGGCCGTTATCAGACCAATTTAGCCTTAAAATCGGATCAAGCTAAAAGAGATGAGCTCGTGAATGCGATATTTGCTACAGCCTATCCCATTCAAGAATCTTGGACTGACCGCCAAGTCGAAATTATGAAATGTTTTCGTGCTAATGATGAGAATCAACGAAAGACAGCTGAAGCAATGAATCTTCTACAACCGGCTATCAGTAAATCGCTTAAAGCTTCGCACTATTATGAAATCCAATATGCCTTTAAAGTCCTTGCTCAAAATTTTAAAGAGGAGGGCAGGTAAATGATTGTTAATTTATGCTTATCATTTCTTTTGTGGCATGTGTTGGCTGATTATTATTTGCAATCGGATAAAATAGCGAGTAAAACACACGTAAATCAATTGGTTCAGCACTTAGTGATAGTAGGTAGCGTGTATCTGCTTGGAACTTATGCGCTCTTTAAGGGATCCGTGTTGCTTTTAGCTCTAGAAATATGGCTTCTTCATTGTCTCATTGATGGAATGAAATATTATTTAAGCCGAACTAAAGTCGAGAATCAAGCTAAGGCATATTTAGGCGACCAGTTGTGTCATTTGGCTAGCTTAGGTTTGGTGTTTATCCAAGCTAGCCACGGTAAGATAGCCATTGACTTTCAAGCATGGTGGAAAGGATTCTTAGCGATCGTGACTATACCCATGGATAGCTTACTTAAGTATTTGATTTTCTTTCTAATTCTAGGAGAGCCGGCCAGTATCACGGTCAAAAAATTACTTGAAGACTTTCAACCACAAGATAAAAGCCAAGATCAAGGCAAGGCTAATGCAGGCGCCTTTATCGGAATTTTAGAGCGGTTAATTATGGGCTTGCTCTTGTTAGCCAATCAATACGCGGCTATTGGTTTTGTTCTGACAGCTAAGTCTATCGCACGTTATGACAAGATGACAAAAAGCCATCAATTTGCAGAATATTATTTGTTAGGCACATTAGTGAGTAGCCTGATGGTCTTGGTAACTTATTATCTCTTATTCTAATAGGATGCAATTCAATAAGATAAGCCCGCTTTTCTCATCTGGATTAACAGAAAAGAAGAGCGGGGTTTTATATGGTGTATAGCTAGAAAGTAGATAGACCAGACCATTCTTGCAAACGGTAGAGGGCGGTTTTCCACCAAGAATCTTCTGCATAAGTTTGATAAGCAACTGTGTATTGGCCGTCTTCATTGGTCCAAATGCGACGGTAATAGGTCAGGATTTCCTGCATGGTTTTCTGAGAAGACTTGCCAACCAAATAGACATCAGTTTCTAAGTTTAAATCTGCTAGATTCCGTTGGGTAAAGTTGGCTGAACCCCCAATAACTTCAACTTGTTCGGCGGATTCTTTAATCATAAATTTGGCATGGTATTGTTCACCATGGCTCTGATACCAACGAATTTGGATATTAGGACTAGCTTGGCTAAGTTCATGTGCAACTGGACGATTAGGAATGCCCATTTTTTTCTTGCCAAAGGCATCTTGGTTAATATCAAGAATGAGTTGAATCTGAACTTTCCTATTAGCGGCCTCTTTTAAGGCTTGGATGATATCTCGATCGGACAAATAGAATAAGCCAAGGTGGAGCTTGTCGCCTGTTCTGGATGATTGAATACATTGAAGGAGGCGTTCTTTAATTTTTCCTTCGCTAATTAAGCCAACTTGTAAAGCAGATTGCGTTTGATCTTTCTTCTTATCAGGTATTTGGGGGCTTAATTTTATTGATTGAGTATCTAAGCCGGCGTCTTTTATGACGGCTAGTTCGGATTGCAATAAATCCTTTAGAATGGGTCCCTTAAGTTTAAAAGCAATATTCGAATGATAGGCACTGCCATCATGGGGATTGGCAGATGTTATCAAAGCCTCCTGTTCGTTTGCTAAGGTTTTGCGATGATTGGCTTTGAAATTCAAGAGTTGAAGATAGGAAAGGAAGTTGACTTTAGGACCGTCAGTCCGGAAAGCATTGGGTAAAAAGCCCGCATTCGATTGACCAAACCAAGCAAAATAAGACCGATATAAGCCGGCATAGAGTGGATTAGAATCCCGTAGGGCACTAAGATTGGTTTCTACAACCGTAATACCTGCATCTTTCAAGGCTTGAATATGTTTAGGTGTGTAGGTTCCATAGAAGCTATTAATCGGATCGGTAATAAAGTAAATTGGAATGCCACTAGCTTGTTTTTTAGCAATTAATTTATCGGTCATTGTTTGTGCAACTGCAGGAAATTGCTGTGTTTGATGATCATAATCGTCATTAAATAAGAACATGTCGATGATAAGATAGTCTTGTGCCTGATTAATCATCTGATAAGCTTCTTTCATAATTTCTTGTTTGTGGGTAAGACGACCCTCTTTCGTTTCATAAGTTAAATCATGAAGAAAATCTACTTGGTCTACTGGGTATAAAGGACTTTTCATCGAGTATTGTTCAGGCATGGGTTTTAAGCGGTGGTACATGCCGACAACCGCTGGGACGAGCACTAGCAGCCCAATCAAAGTCCATTTGGCTGACCGATGTTTACGTTTATTCACACTTTCACTCCTCAAAAGTCAATCATTATCTGTTTAATTATAGCGTTTACATGGGGATAGTGACAAGCTAAAGCATCCCAAAACCAATCCTAAGGGGTCCTTCTTGCATCGATTTCTAGCTATAAGTTAGAATGAAGTATCGAAACCATTGTTGAAGGCAATTAGAAATGAGGAATCATCATGACATTAAATAAATTGTTTCAATTATTAGACCAGAAACAAGAAGCTATGGTCGCTGATCGTCGCTGGTTACATCAACATCCAGAGTTATCCTTTGAAGAAAAGGAGACCAGTCGGTATATTTTGGCTCATTATCAAGGAAAGGATGTTCAAATTCAAAGCCAAGTCGGTGGCTATGGGATAAAAGTCACTATCGATACGGGAAAACCGGGTAAAACTTTGGCTTTACGGGCTGATTTCGATGCCTTACCTATCCAGGAAGAAACCCAATTAGCTTTCCAATCAGTCAATCCAGGTGTCATGCACGCTTGTGGGCACGATGCTCATACCGCTTATTTAATGACTTTGGCCGACTGCTTAATCGAAATAAAAGATCAGTTAAGTGGCAAAATTGTTATCATCCATCAACCAGCAGAAGAGATGCCTCCAGGTGGAGCTATTCAGATGATTCGGGACGGAGTCCTTGACGGTGTTGATCATGTCATCGGCTGTCATGTGATGAGCCAAATGCCATTTGGTGGCATCTTCTATCATAGTGGGCCTACGCAACAAGCTCGGGCAAAATTTGTCATAAAGATTCAAGGAAAGGGTGGCCATGGATCGTCTCCCCACGAAGCCAATGATGCTATCCTAATTGCTAGTCAGTTAGTCGTTAACTTACAAAGCATCATTTCTCGCCGTTTAAATCCGATGGAATCGGGCGTGGTGACTATTGGTTCCTTTGATGGAAAAGGACAATTCAATATCATTAAAGATGCAGTGACCCTAGAAGGAGACGTGCGGGCAATGTCCAATCAGGCCCGCCAATTAATCGAACAAGAAATTCGAACGATCTGTGCAGGTATGGCTCAAACTTATCAGTGCCAAATTGAGGTAGATTATCAAAACGATTATCCAGTCTTAATCAATGATAACCCATTAACGGAATTGGTACGACAAGCAGTGACTAATGCGAATATACCGCAAGTGAATCAAATCGCCGATTGTGGTCCTCAAAGTCCGTCCGAAGACTTTGCTTATTATTCGCAAGAGCGGCCATCATGCTTTTTCTACATTGGCGCCAGTCCACAAGAACAAGCTTATCCACATCACCACCCGAAATTTGATATCAATGAGGATTCGATGCTTATCGCAGCCAAAGCCATGGGAGCGGCTACCTTGCGATACTTAATGGGAGAGTAGGGGAAAGATAGAATTTGTTTGACAAGTAACAAAAGCTTTTGCTCATTTGGTGAGTGAAAGCTTTTTTAATAGGTATGACAGATGTTCTAAACATTTATATTTCCGTCATAAATGATTAAATTTAATCAAAGAAAGTTCGTTTCTTATTAGCAATATTCCGTTATAATAATCTTATTAGAAAATAAAGGACAAAGAGAGAATGCTATGCGAGTGAACATAACTGAATCAACCAAGAAAAAATTTGCTAAATACTTACTTATTACCTTGTTAACCATTGTCACGATTCAAGCAACATGTCATTTTACTTATAAATATATGTTGCGTTACTCGCTGTACTATTGCGAGAATTTAAAAGTAGAGGAGGATTAATTTCCAGAAATTGTCTTATTAAGAGAGAACTACTACAATTTGCCTTTTGATATACAAGAAATATATTTTGAAGGCAATGATTATGAGGATTATGGACTTATTTTTTATAATGGTATGGGTGTCAGCCAATTTAATGACAGAGAAATTTCATTCGATGGATACAATAGATCATTTTGGCTTCGAGGTAACGGTAAGTTGTATTCTATATGTAATAATTATGTTGAAATTGATGATGAAATTTCAGAAAATGATATCAAATTAGCAAAAAAGGAAGTAGAAAATTTCATAAAACCAGCTAAAGATTCACTTGGTAAACCTCTGATTAATCTGCAGTGGTTATTTGACATGAAGTATAAAGATCGATTTGAAAAATAATTTAGTTATGAGGGATTTATTATGTCATCATATATTGATATTCAAACGCGAACCTCTCGCATGGAACAAAAGACGAAATGAAGGTTCAAATACGCTAAATGGGGAATATTAGGGTTCATTGTATATATTTTCTATAATCTTAATGCCTATTCCTTATATTACTGTCAACATATGCCACATAATAAAGATGTTGAACCAACAATGTTTTTACTATCTACTGATATTACATATTACCCTGAAAATCAAGTCAGTGTTGAGGGATTAGATGGAATATTTATTAATCTTGAAGATGGAGGATTTTGGTATAATTTTGGAACGTTTCGTTTTTTTTATAAAGATTTAGAATATCAGTTCAATAAAACAGGATATATTGAATATTTAACAAATGAAGATCAGTTTAGAGAACCAATTAAAGCTTTTCAAAAAGATAAATGGCAAAAACGAATGTTAGCAGAGTATCATAAGTTAACAGATAAAATCATTAAGGAGCACTTTGTTACGCCTAAAGTAAATTTGCAAGTTCTGTATAATATATACTTCAAAATTTGGTTGACCTGCAAGTTCATTTAAGATAACGATGTTCAGAAGAGATTGAGGAAAAATTGAGATACAGAAAGTAAAAAGGGCAATCTGCTTGGGTTGCCCTAAATCTTCTATAATTGTTTTATGGTGTAACGGAGTACTTCCCATCTCAAGTAGCCATCCAGTCGAATAATAATTGAACTATACATTTTAGAATTAAATGCCAATGTGCGAATTATTATTTTATATATGGGTTTACATAATATACATTATAATTATTTTGCTTGAAGAAGTGATTCATTCGAACATACTTTAAAGTGTCCGAATTTATGATCCACTTTATAAGTATAAAAATTATACCGCCATGTATTTTAACATGACGGCATTTGTTTTAAATCATTTTGGTGGTCTCTAACCATTGATCTACTTGTTCTGATGTGGCATAGTCAAGTTTTAATGTAGCTTCTTTTAGGCTTGTATTTTCCTTATGGGCTAGTTTAGCAATTTCGGCTGCTTTTTCATAACCAATATGTGGCGTCATCGCTGTGACTAACATCAATGAATTGTTTAATAAATGATTCATCCGCTCTTGGTTGACGGTCAATCCTTGCAAACAATGGATTCTAAAGGAATTCATGACATCAGTTAATATACCAATGGATTGCATCATATTATGGATAATAACTGGCTTATAGACGTTTAATTGGAAATTACCTTGGCTGGCAGCAAATTGGATGGTTGTATCATTGCCCATAACTTGTGCGACAACCATGGTTAAGGCTTCGGCTTGAGTTGGATTGACTTTTCCAGGCATGATGGATGATCCAGGCTCATTACTTGGGATAATGAGTTCTCCTAAGCCACAGCGTGGACCAGAAGCTAACCAACGAATATCATTTGCAATTTTCATTAAATCAGCTGCCAAAGCACGAATCGCACCATGAGTATAGGTGATCGGTTGATGACTGGTTAATGCGAAAAACTTATTTTCATCGGACTGAAATTTTATTCCCAATCTTTTGCTCAATTCTGCACAAACTTTATCACCAAATTCAGTTGATGCGTTTATTCCAGTACCTACAGCTGTTCCTCCCACAGCTAATTGCAATAAGCTTTGACTGGCTGTTTCAATGGATTGATAGCTATTTTTAATCATATGTAACCATCCACTGACTTCTTGGCCAAAAGTTAAAGGAGTGGCATCTTGTAAATGGGTACGCCCTATTTTTAAGGTATGTTCATATTGATCGCTTAAACTAGATAGTTGTGTCATCCACTGATTTAATTCGGGTAATAAATCACGTTGAATAGCTATATAAGCTGCCATATTCATAGCGGTTGGAAAAATATCATTCGAACTTTGTGAACGATTCACATGATCGTTAGGATGGATATTTAATCCATTTTGGCTAGCTATGTGGGCAATCACTTCATTCACGTTCATATTGGTTTGGGTACCTGATCCTGTTTGCCATAAACATAATGGAAATTGTTCTTGATAGTCTTCATAGTGATTAAGCAGTTGATCACAGGCTTGGGTAATGGCCTGGCTTTCTTCAACTGTTAATTTCTCTTCTTCAAGGTTAACAACGGCGCAAGCGCGTTTGCTTTCAATTAAAGCTTTAATTAATTCGGATGGCATGATTTCATGACCAATTTTGAAATTTTGCAAACTGCGTTGGGTTTGGGCACCTCAAAGCTTGTTTTCTTCGACTTGGATTTCGCCCATTGAATCTTTTTCAATCCGATACAAGTTGATGACCTCCTAGATAAATACGGAATGATACCGTTTTCTTGTTACTATTCTAGAATAGGATTTGCAAAGCCATCTGTCAACTATAAATCAAAAAACCTAGAATCATCATAGAGAATGATCCTAGGTAAAAGGGTTTGCTATAAAGAATGATTAATGATATTCACCTGGTTTAACATCGTATCCATAATAAGCATTACGGAGGATTTGTGCCATATCTTCCACCATAGCTAAACGTGGATTGACTGGTGAACACTGATCTTCATAAGCCAAGTAAGCAATTTCTTCTACATTGGCCATAAAGTCGGCCTCATCAACACCTTGAGCTTGTAAACTCATGTGAATACCTACTTTTTGACCTAATTCAAAGACCGCTTGAGCTAAGTTGATGACCGCTTCTTCTTTGGTGTCGGCTTTAAGACCTAGCAAGCGAGCGATATCTTGATATTTTTCATCGGCTTTGTAATAGTTGTATTTTGGCCAAGTTGATGTTTTGGCTGGACGAGTCCCGTTATAGCGAATGACATATGGTAAAAGTATCGCGTTGGTTCGTCCATGGACTGTATGATAGTAGCCCCCTACTTTATGAGCCATGGAGTGTGAAATACCTAAGAAGGCATTTGCAAAGGCCATACCTGCCATCGTAGATGCATTATGCATTTTTTCACGAGCTTCTGGGTCAGCTTCCTTGACCGATTTCTCTAAGTATTCGAAGACTAATTTAATGGCTTGTAAGGCTAAACCATCAGTATAATCGTTGGCCATAGTTGATACATAAGCTTCGATGGCGTGGGTTAAAACGTCCATACCCGTGTCGGCTGTTACAAAATCCGGCACTGTCATAACCAAAGCTGGATCGACAATAGCAATGGTAGGAGTTAAGGAATAATCAGCTAAAGGATATTTGCGATTATTCTTTTTATCGGAAATAACAGCAAATGGTGTCACTTCTGATCCTGTTCCTGAAGTTGTTGGGATACCTACGTATTTAGCTTTTTGGCCAAGTTCTGGGAATTTGAAGGCCCTTTTACGAATATCCATGAATTTTTGCACCAAGTCACGGAAATCAATTTGAGGTTGTTCGTAGAACATCCACATGACTTTAGCAGCATCCATTACGGATCCTCCACCTAAAGCGATGATTGTATCAGGAGCGAATGATTTCATCACTTCTGCCCCCCGTTCAACCGTTGTAATGTCTGGATCCGGTTCAACATCGGAGAAGACTTGGTAGATAACCTCATTGCGACGGAGTAAGAGTTGTTCGATGACACGATTTAAGAATCCTAATTTAACCATAGCTTGGTCCGTTACAATCATGACTTTTTTGACATCTTTCATTTTTTGTAAGTATTGGATGGAATCGCGTTCGAAGTAGATTTTTGAAGGTACTTTAAACCATTGCATATTGTTTCTCCGTCTCCCTACTTTTTTAATATTCAACAGATTCATGGCACTCACATTGTTTCCAACTGAGTTGCGACCGTATGAACCACAACCTAAAGTTAATGAAGGAATGAATGCGTTATAAACATCGCCTATACCGCCAAAAGTAGAAGGTGAATTCCAAATTACCCGAATAGCACGAATTTTACTACCAAACTCTTTAGCTAAAGTTTCGTCGGCTGTATGAATGGCAGCTGAGTGACCAAGGCCATTAAATTCAACCATTTGGCGCGCTAATTCAATTCCTTCTTCTCTAGATGTAGATTTTAGGACAGCAATGACCGGTGACAATTTTTCGCGAGTTAAAGGTTCTTTCTCACCTACTTCAGCTACCTCAGCTGCTAAAATATTTGTATTTTCAGGTACGGTAAAGCCTGCTTGTTGAGCAATCCAAACTGCTGATTTACCAACGATATTTGGATTTAGACGAGCACCACCACAATTGCGGCTGTTGGCTTTAGCACCAAAACAAAATTCTTCAAGTAAGGCTTTCTCTTTCTTATTTACAAAATAAGTATGATAAGACTTGAATTCATCTTTAAATTGATCATATATTTCTTGGTCTACGATAACTGCTTGTTCGGAGGCACAAACCATACCATTATCAAATGATTTACTCATGACAATATCGTGAGCCGCTTGGCGAACGTTAGCTGATTTTTCGATATAAGCAGGTACGTTGCCGGCTCCTACACCAAGAGCTGGCTTACCGCATGAATAAGCTGCTTTTACCATGGCATTGCCACCGGTGGCTAAAATTGTAGCGATTCCATCATGATTCATTAAAGCGTTGGTAGCCTCCATTGATCCTTCAGTAATCCATTGAATACAATTTTCTGGAGCACCAGCAGCTACAGCTGCATCATATACCACTTTAGCTGCGTGAGCGGATGACTCTTGAGCAGATGGATGGAAGGAAAAGATAATTGGGTTACGAGTTTTAAGAGCAATGAGTGATTTGAATATCGCTGTAGAAGTTGGGTTGGTTGTTGGTGTAATACCACAAATAACGCCAACTGGTTCAGCAATTAAGGTTAAACCAGTAACGGGATCTTCTGAAATAATTCCTACTGTCTTTTGATGACGCATATTGTTGACCACGTGTTCGCAAGCAAACAAGTTTTTAGTCGCTTTATCTTCAAATACTCCACGTCCAGTTTCTTCGATAGCATGTTTAGCTAACGTTCCATGTTGGTCTAGAGCTGCAACCGATGCTTTGGCAACGATATAATCTACTTGCTCTTGATTTAACAATCTAAAGTCTTCTAAGGCTTTTAAGCCCTTTTCTACTAAATCATTTACATGTACTTGAGCGGCACTTAAATCGATATTATCAACCATTTTATGGCCTCCTTAATTTTGTTTCTCTTTGACAAAAACTATGATACAGCTTTCACAAACATTTGTAAATAGACATTGTTAATTATTTCACGAAAACTTTCATAAAATTTACCTGTATATTTTCTTTTTAAGTCAATAAAAATAGCATTCTTAATAAAAAAGAATGCTAAGTAAAAGTATTAATCAACAAAGTTTGTGAATTAAATATTAATTTTATGCTAATAGACCATTAAAATCCCAAATATCATCAACTAAGCCTTGATAGAAGTCAGGTTCATGACAAACCATTAAAATAGAACCTTTAAAATCTTGGAGAGCTCGTTTAAGCTCCTCTTTAGCCTCAATATCTAAATGGTTAGTAGGCTCGTCTAGAATTAAGACATTAGCCGGACGATTCATTAATAGACATAAGCGAACTTTGGCTTGTTCTCCCCCACTAAGAACTTGAATTTGACTATCGATGTGTTTAGCAGTCAATCCGCAATGAGCTAAAGCTGCTCTGACTTCAGCTTGATTTAAAGATGGAAAAGCTTGCCAAACAGCTTCTAAAGGAGTTTGGCGATTTCCAGCTGGAACTTCTTGTTCAAAGTAGCCAATCTCTAAATAATCGCCTTGTTCAACGCTACCATGTATGGGATTAATAATTCCTAATAGGCTTTTTAGTAGAGTTGTTTTACCAATCCCGTTGGCACCAACGATAGCAATTTTTTGATTGCGTTCAAAGGTTAAGTTTAAGGGTTGGGTTAATGGTTTTTGGTAACCAATTTGTAAGTCATGGGTTTGGAAAATATAGCGCCCAGGCGTACGAGCTGAGATAAAATCAAACTTAGGTTTTGGTTTTTCGCCTTTCAGTTCGATAAGATCCATTTTATCTAACTTTTTCTGTCTGGACATAGCCATATTTCGAGTGGCAACACGTGCTTTATTTCGGTTTACGAAATCTTTGAGGTCTGCAATTTCTTTTTGTTGACGTTCATATGCGGCTTCGAGTTGAGCTTGTTTCATGGCATAAACTTCTTGGAATTGCTCATAGCTGCCGACATAGCGAGTCAACTGTAAGTTATCTACATGATAAATAATATTAATGACTTCTTTTAAAAATGGAATATCATGCGAAATCAAAATAAAAGCATTTTCATAATTTTGTAAATAACGCTTTAACCACTCGATGTGTTCTACGTCTAAATGGTTAGTGGGTTCATCTAGTAATAAGATATCGGGTTTTTCTAGTAGCAACTTAGCTAATAAAACTTTGGTTCTTTGGCCACCACTAAGGTCGGTAACTTGACTATCGAGTCCATAATCATTAACGCCGAGTGCTCGCGCGACTTCATCTATTTTACTATCAATAATATAAAAATCGTGAGCCTCAAGGATATCTTGAAGTTCACCAACTTCTTCCAATAATTGAGTCATTTCATTCTCATCTGCTTGCGCCATATCAAGATAAATCTGATTAATCTTTTGTTCAATATCGAAAAGATCTTCAAAGGCTTTTTGTAAGACTTGGCGAACAGTCATGCCTGGCTCAAGAACTGCATGCTGATCTAAATAACCTACTTTGACATATTTAGCCCATTCAATAGAACCCTCATCAGGTTGCCGTTGACCCGTGATGATCTGCATAAAGGTGGATTTTCCTTCACCATTTGCCCCAAAGAGTCCAATATGTTCTCCTCTTAAAAGACGAAATGAAACATCTTCAAAAATAGCTCGGTCGCCAAAACCATGGGTAAGATTTTTTACCGTTAAAATACTCATCTTTTGCTCCTTAATAATTCATTCATCGCCCTATTATACCCTAATCCTAATCATTAAGGCTAGCCTTGAAAAGGCGTATTAGTTTTGAATAAACTGGGTAATGGCTTCTTCGCTGAGGCTACTATCACAAATAATAGTCAATTGTCCTTGTTTCAGGTTGATTAAGCTAGGAACTGTTTGGATACCATATTTTTGACGAAAAAGTTGGATCGCCTCTAATTGGTTAAAATCATGAGCATTTAAATAATGAATAGTTTGGTCCGTTGAGGCTTGAACCCGGGCTAATTTTTCAACAAATAGACGGCAGTATGGACAGGTTTCTCGTCCTAAATAGATGATTAATGAATTGTTTTGGGCGATAGCCTCGTCTATTTCACTGACAGTGATTGCTTTAAAATGTTGAGTTGCTTGTTGATATGGTGTCACTTTCATCACTCCTTAATATGGAGTATAAACTAAACCTCCTTGCTAGAGCGAATCATTTGATTGGTGGCGATGATTATAAAATATTAACCCAATTGCAAATAAGCTGATACTAGTAAATATCATAGAAAGGGTCAATTTTTCACCTGTACTTGGCAATTTCATCCTTTGTTGTTTTTCATTATGCTGCTTTACTTGATAAGGATTTCGTTTGTGTTCCTTTTGATTGCGAAATTTCGGCAAAGTTGTAAAGGCTTCATTCTGTTCAGAAGTTTTGCTTGTCGCATTTATTTTATGTTCTCTCTTAGGTAGTTGTGATGACTTCCAATCTGCCGGTATTATTATTTCTTTGTCTTGCCAGTCCGGTAGGAATCCAGTTTGATTGAGTTCACTAACCTGCCAAGTTTTTGACTGCGTGTTATAAGTGACAAGTTTAACTTGCAAACTATCTTGTAGCTCATTAACTTCGTTGGTTAAGGTAGAATCAGACTGGCTATTTAATAGATCCATTAAATCAGCTTGAATGGCTAGGAGTTCCTCTTTATGGACTCGCCAGATTTTCTGCCAGTCCTTTTCCTTCAATTGCAAGGCTTTTTGGTAATAAATCTGGATAGTATTAGTGTCTGAATGGTTTGATTGGCTTTCTTTTGCTTGCTTATAAAGCTTTTCAATTTCAGAAGCCAAAGGGCCGTGAAGCGGATGACTGTCTTGTGCTTGATTAAAGAATAGATAGATGTCCTCAAAGCTCAACTGACGGTAGGGTGTTGGAATGATATCTTCTAGTCGTTTCCGAATATCCTCTAAGGTTTTGGATTTGTCGGCATATGGTGAGTCTGAATTTGCAAATTCATCCGTCACTTCATTGCTAAGTTCTTCCGTAGCAGAATACTCTTCCATATCTAATTCTATCTGATCTAATTGACTTTCCAAGTCGAGTAAGCGGGCTTCCTTTGTTTCCTTTTCTTCGACCAAAATTTGGTAGTCTTCTTGATTTTCAATCCAAGTTTCTTGTTCAATCGGAGTCATGGCTAGAAAAAATTCATGATCCTGATTTTGCGTTAGATAATAATTAAAACAATCAACTAAATTTTTCTCGGTTTCTTGAATCTCATCTTCTAGTTGGTAAATTTGATCCTTGATCTGATCGACTTCTCTGCTAGCCATGTATTGTAGACTCGAACTCTGTGAGTTTACGATCATTGAAGGATGTGTATAGTCCCCTATAAATAACATTATGCATATACTACTAATCATAATTAATTTCATTGTCTTTAATCCCTCCCTAAGTAAATAGACTTTAAGGTGGATAAAGCATTTATAAAACAAAAAACCGCTAGGTATACTTAGCGGTTTTTGTCTAACAAAATTAGTACTGCTGTTTAAATTTTCCTCGTTCATTCACGTAGCCTGGAATAGACCAAACACCTAAATTGCTTGCTTTAGCCTTAGCTTGAGCCTGACGAAATTCGGTTTCAAAACTGTTAGCCGGTGGATGAATATACGACACACTGGCTAAGCCTTCTAGAAGTAACTGTTTAGGAACTAATACTTGATCGGCGTAAACATATGCTAGAACCCTTTGATAATCATCTACTCTTTGACCATAATCGAATTTTAGGTAGATTTGCTTGGCTTGAGATAAAAGCTCTTCATTTCGCTGATAGGACTCAAATCCAAATGGTTGGACCTTGACACCCTCTTTTTTTGATTCAGGCGTATCAATCATTAAATAACGAACTCTAAAAGAATGGTGATTAAGTCTTACTTTTATCGTATCACCATCCACTACTCTGACAAATTCGACAGGAACGGCTTTTAATTCAGGGAATATCTCAAAATTTTGCCAATTAAATTGACTTATTTGACTTGCTGGGACCACATCTTCTGCCGACGATGAAGTCGTGGAGTCGATTAGGGAATTTGAACAAGCACTTAAGCTCCAAGACAAACAAAATATAAGACCAGCAGAATACCATCGTTTATTGTTCCGAATGGCACGATTAAGTTGAGAAAAAACATGATTTAGTCGCAAATTTAATGTTCCTCATTTAAAAGATTAAGAATAGAATTAGCTGTATCATCAGGTTGGCGACGTAATTCGATTATGTGTCCTTGTTCGGTTAGTGATTTGAGAAGTTCAACTTCACTATTAGTAAGCGAAACAGACGCTGAAAAATGTTTTCGTCCTGGGGCCATACCAATATTGCCCAAAATAATTGTTGAGAAAGTTATTCCTTGCTTAAGTAAAATTTCCAAGTCATGAATAGAAGCTACAATAACCATAATTCGTTTATCTTCTGGCAATGAAGCAAGAGCTTCGTTGGCATGACTTAAACGAACGTAACGTGATGTGACACTCTTGGGAACTCCCATATCCATTAAACCTTGGCGAACCTTGTTGGTTGCTAGCTCATCATTTACAACGAGAAGAAAATTAATATTATGACAACGACACCATTTAACCGTAATTTGACCATGGATAAATCGGTCATCAACTCGAGCAATGACAAATTTTGACATTCTTCTTTCATCCCTTTCATGGACATAAGCCTAACGTACTCATTATAGCTAAAAAGACCACTAAATGATAGCTTCTTGGCCTAGAATAATCCTATTTTCATGGATATTTATATATTTTAATTGGCATAAACTAATTAAGATAAAACTCTATTTATTTTATCTGATTTATTATATAATTTAGATAAGTCTTTTGCATTTAATATGAGGGAGGACTCAATTTGTATAATAAAACCCTAACTACATATAGCAATAACTTCTTTGAAAATATTGATACACCAACATCAACGGGTCGAATTCCGAGTCAATTGGTCACCGTTCGAAAAAATTATTCCGACACTTTTTTTCAATTTTCAAAAAGTGTAAATATAACTTCAAAGGATGGGATTGCATTGGTTGTCATGACCAATCAACCTAAAGATCCTTCTAGCTATCAAGAGTATGTCCTGCAGGGTTCAATCCGAATAAAACCTGGTATCTGTTTTAATACCTTGGCGATGAGCGAACAATGTCGGGTTTATCTTGCTCCAGCAGCCCACGATGACCCAATCACCATAACAACGCCAAAAAAATTCTATGTCAAGACGATTGTCGAAATGATTCAAATTGAGCAATTGTATTCGCTATTGTACCAAGTAAAAACAGGACCATCTTCTCAGTTGAATCAAGTTCATGATTATTATGAGATGATTATTGTTGATCAAGGAGAAATCCTTCACAAAATTGATGACCAAGAAATTATAGCTCACAAAAACGACTGCATCCTTATTTTTCCAGGGCAAAAATATTCTCAGCATATTAAACGCGAGGGTATTACTAGCTATCTTTCCATTCTTTTTAATGCAAATGGTATTGATGCGGCGATTAAGTCACGTTTATTCCACCTTGGAAGCAAACATACGTATTTAATTGAGCGAATGATTGAACTATCCAATCAAATACAAAGTCCTTATAGTGGTGACGAAATATTATTGAATTTCAAGACGATTTTATTAAATATGTTATCTGGGCAAGCAAATACAAGTGAAGATCCAACTACCTCGATGAGAGAAAACTATGAAAATGAACTTTTCCAAGCCATTATCGATTATCTTCACGCTAATGTTGAAAAAGAAAGCCAAGTGAGTGACTTAGTTAATACCTTCTCTTTGTCACGGTCAACCATTCAGATGCTATTTAAAAAGTATGCCAATACCTCGCCTAAGAACTACATTAATAGTCTTCGACTAAAAAGGAGTAAAGTTCTGATTCGTGAATCTAAATTAAGTTTATCAGAAATTGCTAATGAGCTTGGTTATGGATCTATCCAGTACTTCTCTCGTGCATTTAGTAAAGAATTTGGTATGAGCCCTTCTAATTATGCGAAATCCTTAGTGAAATAACTAAAATAAATCACGAATCAAAATGGTCAAAGAGGTCTTCTTATCCACAAGCTGATTCGTGATTTTTATCATATGTTTAAAACTATATTAAGCTAATTGTTCTAATTTATCAGGGCGAAAACCGAAGAACGCGTCTTCCCCATCGATTTCAATAACGGGTAATGACTGGAAACCTAGCTCTTGAACACGAGCTAATGCTGATTGATCTTCTTGAACATCATAAGCTGTATAAGCAATCTTATGTTCGTCTAAAAATTTTTTGGTAAAGTTACATTGCATGCAATTGGGTTTTGAATATACTGTAATTTTTTTCATAAATATCCCTCTTTCATAAATTTCCGATGTCACTATCTTACCCAAGTTTGAATCAAAAAACAACTATATATTGTGTCGTTTATCAATAACAACACCAAATATGGTACTTTGTATAATGGATATAATTAATGTCAGCTTAGTTTTTCCTTCTCATTTAGGATAAATTGGCGCTGGAATCACTTTAGAGAGTCGTTTCATCATTACTTATCCAGATTAGTAATTTAAAATAGATAACTTGATTTCGGTTTGTTTTTAACTAAGACAAGTAACACGAAATTGAGATTTTAGGAGGTTTGTTTCATGTCTTTTGATGGTTTTTTAACAAGGGCCTTAGTTTTTGAATTACAAAACCTAGTAGGTGGGCGGATTAATAAAATTTATCAGCCTTTTGAACAAGAATTACAAATTGTCGTACGATCAAATCGGAAAAATTATCGGCTAAATGCATCGATTCACCCTGTCTATTATCGTTTACATTTAACTGATGAAAAACCAGCTAATCCTACTCACGCTCCTATGTTTTGCATGCTCTTGCGTAAACATATCGAAAATGCGCAAATTTTGGCCATACAGCAAGTGGAAAATGATCGTATTGTAGAATGCTTGCTTAGTGGACGGGATGAATTAGGAGATCAACAGACGTATCGCTTAATATATGAATTAATGGGTCGCCATAGTAATATTCTACTGATTAATCATGAAGATAAAATTATTGACTGTATCAAACATGTGCCGGCGAGTCAAAACACATACCGTACTTTACAACCTGGTGGCTTATATATCTATCCTCCCCACCATGTTGGGCAGCTTAATCCTTTCAATGATACAGAAATGAACCAGCTTGCCCAAGACACTAATCTCGACCTTCAAACATGGGTAAAAAATATCCAAGGTTTAAGTCAAATTGGCCAAGCCTCTCTTATGGCTCAGGTGGAACAAGAAAATATATATCGTTTAAGTGTTTTAGAACGCTTTAAGCTAGGAGTCCTGAAACCACAACCCCAAACTATTCAAACAGATAATAAGTGGTTATACTACTTTTACCCTTTAAAACACGTCCAAGGTAAAATAACTGAATACGCTAATCTATCAGAATTAATTAGTCAATACTATGACGAGAAAGTTCGCCATGATCGAATTAAACAACTTTCGGGTGATTTAATTCAGAAAATTAATGAAATTCTCAAACGCAATCGGCTTAAATTAGCTAAACTAGAACAAGATTATCAAAAAGCCGAGCAAGCAGACCTCTATCGTATTAAAGGTGAATTATTAAATACTTTTGCCTATCAGGTTGAAAAAGGACAGGATCAGATAAGCTTGCCAAATTATTACGAAGCAGACCAAGCTCTACTTATTGACCTAGATCCTCGGAAAAGTGTCAGTGAAAACAGTCAAACATATTATCGCAAGTATACCAAGTATCGGGATGCCATTCGTTATATTAATGAGCAGCGAGATTTAACTTTTGCTGAGAATGATTATTTAGAAGGAATTCTCGTCCAATTAGAGCGAGCCAATATTGAAGACGTCGAGTCAATCAAAGAAGAATTAGCTCAAGAAGGTTATGCTAGTCAGCGAAAAACAGCGACAAAAAAACGAGCGAAAGTCAAAACAAAGCCTCGCCAATTTCACTCTACTGATGGTACTCCAATCTATGTTGGCCGTAATAATCAACAAAACGACGAATTAAGTTTGAAACTTAGTCCTCGGAACCATTGGTGGCTCCATGCGCGAAATATTCCGGGAGCTCATGTCATCATTGGTTCTGATAAACCAAGTGATCAAACCTTTACCGAAGCGGCTCAAATTGCGGCATATTTTTCTAAATTCAGTCAATCGGCCAATGTTCCAGTTGATACGGTCCAAGTAAAAGCGCTTCATAAGCCAAATGGCGCTAAACCTGGTTTCGTAATTTACGAAGGACAACGCACCCTGTTTGTAACTCCAGATGAAACATTGATCAACCAACTAGCTGAATAAACTAAAACCCCCTCTTACTACTCTGCCTTAAACAAGCAAAGTAAATAAGAGAGGGTTTTTTTAATTAGTCAAGATTAAGCTTCAAAAGCTTCAGTAAGTTGAGGAACAACTTGTTTTTTACGAGATACGACTCCTGGAAGTTCAATTTGGAAATCTTGAACTTTTAAATTAAAGGCACGTTCAACTTCAGCTAAGTTTGGTCCAGCCACTAAACCGAATGAGTCGCTCTTTAGAACGTCCGTTACAAGTAGGACGAATAAAGCTAATTTATTCTCAGCCACATATTCTTCCATACGAGTTAAAAGTTGGCCTTTTAAGGCAAGCATTTCATCAAACCCAATGGCATTCACTTGAGCAACACGAACATTTTGACCGTTCATTTCAAAGTTTTTAGCATCAAGTTCAATTAATTCATCTACGGTTTTGCTGCTAAGGTTAGTCCCCGCTTTTAATAAATCTAAACCATATTCATTAATGTTTACATCAGCAATTTTAGCTAATTCATAAGCAGCTTCTTCATCAACGTGGGTGCAAGTCGGTGATTTAAATAATAAGGTATCTGAAATAATCGCTGATAACATAAGACCAGCAATGGCTTTAGGAATATCAATGCCTTGTTCTCTAAACATCTTGAACAAGATTGAAGCCGTACAGCCAATAGGTTCACAACGATAGTACAAAGGTTGAGCTGATTCAAAACCATTGATTCGATGGTGATCAATCACGTAATCAACACGAACGTCATTTAAATCATCCACTGATTGAAGCGGTTCATTATGATCCACTAAAGCAACTTTATCAGTTTCGTTGGCAACGCGAGTAATAATACGTGGTGCTTCGACTTTAAAATAATTCAATGCAAAGCTAGTTTCTTCATTCATTTCACCTTGAGCTACCGCTTCTGCTTCATTGCCCATTTTTTCTAAGTAAAATGCCATAGCAATAGCTGATGCGATGGTATCGGTATCAGGGTTCTTATGACCAAATACTAAATATTTTGACATAGATCAATTCCTCCTAAAGATTCTTACAATGTTATAGTTTACCATTAGTTTTGGTAAAAATGAATAGTAAAATGCGCGATTAAGCTATTCACTTAAATGCTTAGTATAGGAAGCTGTGTCAAGTAATCGCTTGGCATTTTCCACCCGTTCAACAGTTGGTGGTTCTACGCCAGCCAAACGATATTTAATTCCTAGGGCTTCATACTTATAAACGCCTAATTTATGGTAAGGTAAAACTTCGAATTTTAATACATTGTCTAAGGTCTTAACAAACGCGCTTAAACGAATTAAATACTCATCAAAATCCGTTCTTTGAGGCACTAACACATGGCGGATCCAAACAGGCTGACCGATATCGGAAAGATATCTAGCCAAATCGAGAATATTATCATTAGGTTGACCGGTTAATTTCAGATGCCCTTCAGAGTCAATATGTTTTAGATCAAAAAGAATTAAATCGGTATATTTAAGCAACTCATTAAACTTACTAAAAAACGGTTCCTGGCGCGTAAAAGGTCCGCCACATGAATCGATACAGGTGTGTACTCCATGAGCCTTACATATTTTGAAATATTCAATTAAGAAATCAATTTGTAAGAGCGGTTCTCCACCACTAACGGTCACACCACCCTTTTTACCCCAAAATTCGCGATAAGAAATGGCTTCATCAAACATTGCCTGAGGCGTATATTCTTTACCCCCATTAGTCGCCCAAGTATCCGGATTATGACAAAATTCGCAGCGTAAGCGACATCCTTGCATAAATGTAATAAAACGAATGCCAGGACCATCAACGGAGCCGAAGCTCTCGGTAGAATGGACATAACCAATGGTTGATTGTGTATTTGTGTTTATCATATTTTTCACCTCACGAAGTCAATTATAAGCTATTTTATAACGAAAGAAAATCGGACTGAAGGTTTTCAGCCCGATTCTTAATTAGTCTATGGTTAGTGGATTACATTGAACCATGCATAGTACGGTTAATTACATCGAGTTGTTGTTCACGTGTTAACTTAATAAAGTTAACTGCATAACCCGATACTCGGATAGTTAATTGTGGATAATTTTCTGGATGTTCCATCGCATCTAGTAAGGTGTCACGATTGAAGACATTCACATTCAAGTGGTGACCGCCCTTCTTAGAGTAACCATCTAACATGCTAGCAAGATTTTCTTTTTGAACATCTTCTTCTTTACCTAATGCTTTCGGAATAATTGAGAAGGTGTTTGAAATGCCATCTAGAGCATATTTATAAGGCACTTTTGCGACTGAAGATAAGCTTGCTAAGGCACCATGAGTGTCACGACCATGCATTGGGTTAGCCCCTGGAGCAAATGGAGCTCCAGCACGACGGCCATCAGGTGTGTTACCTGTTTTCTTACCATAAACGACATTAGAAGTAATGGTTAAAATTGAAGTTGTGTGTTTCGCTCCCCGATAAGTTGGGTGTTTTTTAACTTTAGTCATGAAGGATTTTAATAATTGAACGGCAATTTGGTCAACGCGGTCGTCGTTATTACCATATTTAGGGAAATCACCTTCAGTTTCAAAGTCGACTACAAGGCCATCTTCGTCACGAATGGTTTTCACTTTAGCATATTTGATTGCTGATAATGAGTCAGCTGCTACTGAAAAGCCAGCAATACCGGTAGCCATTGTTCGAATCATTTCGGTATCTTGAACGGCCATTTGGATACGTTCATAACAATATTTATCATGCATATAGTGAATGATATTCAAAGTGTTGAGGTAAAGGCCTGCTAACCATTCTAGCATATCGTCATATTTTGCCATGACTTCGTCATAATCTAAGTATTCAGAAGTGATTGGTTGGAATTTAGGTCCAACTTGTGCTTTTGATTTTTCATCCACGCCACCATTAATCGCATATAATAGAGCTTTAGCTAAGTTAGCGCGGGCTCCAAAGAATTGCATTTGTTTGCCGACACGCATAGCGGATACGCAACAAGCAATGGCATAGTCATCGCCGTATTGTGGACGCATCACTTCATCATTTTCATATTGAATAGCTGATGATTGAATAGACATTTTTGAAGCAAAATGTTTAAAGCCTTCAGGTAATTTTGGAGACCATAAGACGGTCAAGTTTGGTTCTGGAGCAGGACCTAAGTTACTTAAAGTATGTAAGAAACGGAATGAGTTTTTGGTAACTAATGGTCGTCCATCTTCCCCTACCCCAGCGATTGATTCAGTTACCCAAGTTGGGTCTCCCGAGAATAAATCGTTGTATTCAGGTGTACGCATAAATTTAACCAAACGTAATTTCATAACAAAGTGGTCCACAATTTCTTGCGCTTCAACTTCGGTAATCACACCATTTTGTAAGTCACGTTCAATATAGATATCTAAGAAAGTGGAAGTCCGACCTAATGACATCGCGGCTCCGTTTTGTTCTTTAACAGCTGCTAGATAACCTAAGTATAACCATTGGAAAGCTTCTTTAGCTGTTTGAGCTGGTTTTGAAATATCAAAACCATAGATGCGGCCCAATTCTTTTAATTCATTTAGAGCTCTATATTGTTCTGATACTTCTTCACGAAGTTGAATCACATCATTAGACATGGTGCCATAACCGATATTAGCATGATCTTTTGCTTTTTCAGCCATTAAGCGATCCACACCGTATAGAGCAACCCGACGGTAGTCACCAATAATCCGTCCTCGCCCATAGGCATCTGGAAGCCCCGTAATGATACCAGCTCGACGAGCTGCACGAATTTCAGGCGTATAAGCATCAAAAACACCTTGGTTATGCGTTTTGCGATAATCAGTAAAGATGTGTTTTACTTCAGGATCTAATTCGAAGCCATAAGATTCTAAAGAATTTTCAGACATACGAATTCCACCAAATGGTTGCAAACTACGTTTGAAAGGTTTATCCGTTTGGAAACCAACAATTTGTTCAAGGTCTTTGTCTAAATAACCTGGTCCATGAGAAGTGATGGTCGAAACAACTTTAGTATCAGCATCAAGAACGCCACCTGCTTCACGCTCTTGTTTATTTAAGTCCATAACTTGTTCCCATAAACGACTAGTTGCTTGGGTAGGTCCTTCTAAGAACGATTCGTCCCCTTCATATAAAGTGTAGTTTTGTTGAATAAAATCACGCACATCAATTTCTTCTTGCCATTTTGTGCCTTTAAATCCTTGCCATTGTTCCATAATTTCGCCCTCCTCATTGTTAATCTTCAATAGAACAACTTTTACATTTAGAGTATAACACAATACTTCACAAAGGCAAGATATTTATTTGGCTATTTCACTGATTAATCATATGAAATGCTATAAATATAATGTTTTTTATAATAATGCATACAGTTACAATTGTGAATCTTCAAACAATCTGTTCTAAAAATATGTGACAGAATATAAAAAACTGTATTAAATAAGTTGTAACACTTATTTAATACAGTTAATGATTAATCTTCGTCTAACAATCGTAAACGAGCAAAATGAACGCCGTGAATCTGACCAAGTTGATCAGCTTGGGAAATAAGACTACCATTGCTCAGCCTGTCGCTCAGTGGGACTTCTTTCGGCATTAATTCAATTGTTACGCCAGTATCCCCTTGAATGATAAGTGGGATTTTACTTTGAGTTAAGGCCAAAGCAAATTCAAAGCGGTGTGGCTGTGACTTCAACTCTTTCAATAGTAGTGAGCCTCGAGTCGCTCTTCCAGCTAACGGGACATTATCTAAGTTAAACCGTTTAATGTGCCCTCTTTGTGTTGTCGCAATGACTTGGGGCTTAGTTAAGTCTTGATTAAACAGCAGACCTGCAATTAATTGATCGCCTTCTTTAAGCTTAATGGCGACAATTCCTTTTGCTTTGAGTCCAATAGTAGATACTTCATTTAAATCGTAACGTAAACTATAGGATTTTTCAGTGATTAAACAAATTTGATAAGACTCGTTTGCCTTAGCTAGTTCAACAGAAATTAAAGAATCCTGATCATCTTTTAAAGTCATAGCTGTTGCTGTACGTGTTTTGTAAGACCGATAAGTTACAAAATCACTTAAACGGCTCTGTTTAATCATACCTGTTCTGCTGACCATGACTAAACAATCTTGATTCTCGTCAGTTTCAGCAGCGACAAAGACGTTCAATACTTGTTCTCCTGGTTCAAGCTGATAATTTTGGGATAAATGCATACCCATGTCTTTCCATTTGATATCTGGAAGCTCGTGAACAGGTAGATGTATATAATTCCCTTTGTTGGTTACAATGACTAGATGATCGTGGGTACTTAATTCGCGGACGAATATAGGATAATCAAAGTCGCGACTGGCCAAATCTTGTGCATCTGATGATGAGAAGGAACGAAGGCTGGTCCGTTTGATATAACCTTCTTTTGTGACTGAAACATAAACTTGTTCTTCAGGAATAAGAACATGCGTTTCGATATTGATCGTTTCAATCTCTTCTTCTAAACTAGTCCGTCGTGGAGTCGCATATTGTTTGCGAATAGCCTTCATTTCGTTCATTAAAACTTGGTGTAAGGTTTTAGGGTTATTCAGAATGTTTTGATACATTAGGATGCGTTCGTTTAACTCTAATTTTTCGTTTTGCAAAGCCGTCACATCTGTATTGGTTAAACGGTAAAGTTGCAAGGAAACAATAGCTTCAGCCTGCTCTAAAGAAAAATCAAATTCTTTAACTAAATTATTTTTGGCATCACTTTTATTTTCACTCCGTCGGATTAAGGCGATGACCTCATCAAGAATAGATACGACTCGAATGAGGCCGTCAACAATATGAAGTCGCGCTTGATCGTGACGCAAATCAAATTCAGTGCGCCGGGTAAGTACTTGACGTTGATGGTCAAGATAGGCTTCTAATATTTGCATTAAGCCGACAACCATAGGTCGTCGTTGATGGATGGCCACCATATTAAAGTGATAATTCACTTGAAGTTCAGTTTGCTTGAGTAGATAATTTAGCACTCCTTGAGCATCTACATCGCGTTTGAGTTCGATCACTACACGAACTCCGTTACGATCGGATTCATCACGAATTTCAGCAATGCCATCAATTTTCTTGCTTAAGCGAATGTCATCCAATTTTTGAATGAGTTTGGCTTTATTCACATCATAAGGTAACTCGGTCGCTACAATTTGACTTTTACCGCCTTTTAGCGTTTCTATATTTGTTTTACTACGAAGAACAATTTTTCCTTGGCCTGTTTCATAAGCTTTTTTGACTTGATCTAGCCCTTGAATAATTCCCCCATTAGGAAAATCGGGAGCTTTGATAAATGTCATAATTTTAGCTAAATCATAGTTCTGATGACCTAACATGTATATCAAGGCATCCATGACTTCAGCTAAATTATGCGGTGGAATTTCAGTAGCATAACCGGCTGAAATCCCTGTTGCTCCATTAATCAATAAATTCGGAATTCGAGCAGGTAAAACGGTAGGTTCTTCGAGCGTGTCATCAAAATTTAACAAGTAATCGACGGTTTCATTTTTCAAATCGCGGAGTAATTCCGATGCAATGGCAGATAAACGTGCTTCAGTATAACGCATAGCTGCTGCAGGATCCCCATCCATTGACCCATTATTTCCGTGCATATCAATTAATGGTTCACGGTTTTTCCAATCTTGACTCATTCGAACCATCGCTTCATAGACGGAAGAATCACCATGAGGGTGATAATTACCAATCACGTTTCCGACTGTTTTAGCTGATTTCCGGTATGGATGGTCAAAAGTATTCCGTTCTTGATACATAGCAAATAAAATTCGTCGTTGTACTGGTTTTAAACCATCTCGGATGTCAGGTAAAGCCCGGTCTTGAATGATATATTTGGAATAACGACCAAATCGATCGCCAACAACACTTTCAAAGCTGAGTTCTTGAATTGATTCCAAGGGTTGATTAACCATCTAATTCACCTCCATCAAATAAAGAGAATTGCCCGTCATCGAGACTAGTTAGTTCAATTTCAAATTCATTATTTTGAGCTTCTTCTTTACGCTTTTCTAAGCTACCTTCATTAAGAATGGTTTCTTTTTTGGGTAGATTTTGTTGGTTAAAGTCATTTCCTTGCGTGTCATTGAGAAGCGAATCTTCTTCATCTAGCGTAAATTTAACATGTTGCTCAATCCATCGGCGCCGAGGTTCTACTTTATTCCCCATTAAGGTTGATACCCGTTTTTCAGCTTGCGCCGCATCTTCTAAGGTTACGCGTATTAATAGTCTTGTCGCTGGATTCATTGTAGTATCCCACAACTGATCTGCATTCATCTCACCTAAACCTTTATAGCGTTGTAAGATGTAGCCTTTACCCATTTGACTGACTTTTACCTTCAATTCTTCATCGGTCCAAGCATATTCAACTTGTTGTTTCTTGCCGCTACCTTTGGAAATTTTAAATAAAGGTGGCATCGCCAAATAGACCTTACCCGCTTCTAAAAGCGGCTTCATGTAGCGATAGAAGAAGGTTAAAAGTAAAACCTGAATATGCGCACCATCGGTGTCCGCATCGGTCATAATAATGACTTTATCGTAATTGATGGAACCCAGGTCAAATTCTGCTCCAACCCCGCCACCGATAGTATAAATCATAGTATTAATTTCTTCATTTTTTAGAATATCAGCCATGGAAGCTTTTTCCGTATTAATGACTTTACCTCTCAGAGGTAAGATAGCTTGATATTGCCGATTTCGGCCAAGTTTGGCTGAGCCACCCGCTGAGTCCCCTTCGACTAGATATAATTCATTTTTACTGGCATCTTTCGATTGAGCTTTGGTCAATTTCCCAGAAATTAAACGTTCTTGTTGTGATTTCTTGGTGCCATTACGAGAAGCATCACGCGCTTTGCGGGCTAATTCCCGCGTTTCCCGCGCTTTAATGGCTTTCTTGAGAATCATTTGACTAAAGGTTCCGTTTTCATTGAGGAAAGCAGAGAATTGATCATAAACAAAAGAATCCACTAAAGAACGTGCCTTAGGCGTACCCAATTTATCTTTGGTTTGGCCTTCGAATTGGAGGTATTGCTCTGGAATCCGTAAAGAAATGACCGCTGTCATGCCTTCACGGACGTCTGATCCTTCTAGGTTCTTATCTTTATCTTTTAATAAATTAACTTTACGGCCATAATCATTAAAGGCTTTCGTAATACCAGTCTTCATGCCGGCCTCATGGCTACCACCACCACCTGTGCGCACATTATTGGCAAAAGATAAAATGGTTTCCGAATAACCATCGTTATACTGTAAAGCGAAATCAATTTCAAAACCATCATTTTGGCCAGAAAAGGAAGCAATCTGACCTAAAACATCTTTATCTTCATTCAAATAGGCAATAAAGTCAGTAAGACCATTTTCAAAATGAAAACGTTCTTGATAATCACTACGTTCATCGGTGATTTCAATAGCAATATTTTTTAAAAGGAAGGCTGATTCTCTAAGTCGTTCCGCGATGGTTGAAACATTAATTGAAGCTGCGCCAAAAATTTGACTGTCTGGCATAAAATGGACACTTGTTCCATGGCTGGTTTTACTACTTGCTTTAGTTTTTATGAGTTTTGAAGCTGGTTTTCCACCATCTTTGAAGGACATGGTATATTTAAAACCTTCGCGTTCAACTTCAACTTTTAACCAAGACGATAAGGCGTTAACGACACTAGCCCCAACACCATGTAAGCCGCCGGCTGACTTGTATCCCCCTTGGCCAAACTTACCGCCCGCGTGTAGAACAGTAAAGATGACTTGGATTGTTGGTACACCACTTGCGTGATTTCCTGTTGGCATTCCTCGACCATTGTCAGAAATTTTAATACTGCCGTCTTGATAAAGATGAACTTTAATATTATCACAATAACCCGATAAGGCCTCATCGACTGAATTATCAACAATTTCATATATTAAGTGATGTAATCCTCTTTGATCGGTTGACCCGATATACATACCTGGCCGTTTGCGAACGGCTTCTAAGCCTTCTAAAATCTGAATGGCATCATCATTATATTGTATTGATTTATCTTGAGACATCGTACACCTCATTCTCTCATTTGTATCTCATAACTCTAGTATCATAACAAACAAAGCCTTATTAATTCAATCATCTGACAAGAATATAATGAATTTAACGCTATATTACGCACAAGACGCCACTTTCATGGTAAAATAAGAGCGTGTTTAAGGAGGAATTTATGCTGTCATATATCATTTGGCCTATAGTAGGCTATTTAGCTGGTTCTATTCCCACTGGGGTTTGGTATTCAACTTATCGTCACGCCGTTGATGTTCGTGAACTTGGTAGCCATAATAGCGGTGCAACCAATATCGGTCGTAATTTTGGTAAAAAAGCGGCTATTTTTGTTACCTTGGTTGATTTGTTGAAAGGTGCTATCCCTTTTTATCTTGCTCACCATTTATACCCTCAAATCTCACTAATCTGGATGAGTGTTGCTTTGGCCGCTGTTTTAGGTCACGCCTACCCTCTTTTTGCAGACTTTAGAGGCGGCAAAGTTGTTGCGACTTCGATTGGTATCCTTTTAGCTTATCACTTTACGACTGGCTTGATTATGGTCGCTTTATTTGGACTGATACTCTGGCTAAGCTCAACGGTCAGCTTAGCTAGTATGTTAAGTTATTCCCTTACAAGTATTGGCTTATTAATTTTCGTTAATGACAAAGTGGTTGGTATCGGATTTGTATTGATGGCTCTATTTATGTGTTATCGTCACCGGGCTAATATTGGGCGTTTAATGATGGGAAATGAAAATCGTGTTGGTTTTGGCCTTCGTTCCCGAAAATAGAAACTCGCTTCCTCTTAATTGAATAAGTTTGCAATCGTCAAGCTTTTCGCTATGGCGATTTTTTTATGCAAAAAAGCTCAAGCAAAGAAATATATCATGGATATACTTCCTTGCCTGAGGCTATTCAGAGTTAAATGGTTTCAAAACTAATCGAATAATCGTAGGCTTTAATTTGATTAGGGTCTAAGTAGTGAATGCCCATTTTACTAATTAAATCGCCATTGGTTTCATTGGTATCAGCAATGCCAGCCCAAGGTTCGATACAAACAAAGCTTGCTTTTTTTGGATAAGGAGACCAGATACCTACATAGGGCATTCCATCTTGTTTCAGGCTAATTTTGACCTTATTTTTATAATCCAATAATGTTGTGGTCGCTTGTTGACCTAATTGAAAAACTAAGGCGTCTTTGCGGAAAGTCTTATGGAGAATAGTTAATTCGGACGTATCGACATATTTAGCCTTATCTAAATTAATGAAGCCTTCTTTATCGATTGGAAGATGAAGATATTTGCCAGCTGGTTCAATTTTAGTTTTCACTTGATCAAATTCATTATTTTGATCAGGATTTAATGAGACATTAAACGCTGGATGACCGCCAATTGAATAATATAAACGCTCCTGACTTGATGGATTTAAAATCTCATATGAAATTGTAATTTGATTAAAATATAACACGTAATTAATTTGCAATGAAAAATCAAAAGGATACATTTGTTGGGTTTGATCATTGCTCTTCAAACAAAATGAAGCCGTATGTTGCTGATTGCGGCTTTGTAGTTCAAATTGCATATCGCGAGCAAATCCATGATTGGGTAAACTATAAGTTTGACCTTGATATTGATAGGTCCCCTCTTTTAAACCACCTACAACGGGAAATAAGACAGGGGCAGAACGGCGCCAATATGTCGGATTACCTTGCCAGATATATTCATAACCGTCACTAAGGCGTTTTACTGACTTAATTTCCGCACCAATTTCATCAATTTGGACGCGTAATTGTTTATTTTCTAATGTAATCATAACGTTGCCACCTTACAAAATATAATGACTAAGATCTTTATTTTCGACTATCTTAGCTAGCTTGGCATCGACATATGGAGCAGTAATTTCGATTTGGGCTAAGGCCATTTCAGAAGCTTCGAAAAGTAATTCTTCTAATAGTGTTTCTAAAATCGTATGTAAGCGTCGCGCGCCGATATTATCTGTCTGCTCATTTAATTGAACGGCATATTCTGCCATGTGCTCAATCGCCTCCTCATTGAAGGTTACTGTTACATCCTCAGTAGCTAAAAGAGCTTGATATTGCTTAACTAAAGCATTTTTTGGTTCAGTCAGGATTTTAACGAAGTCATCTTTATTCAAATCATCTAGATGAACACGAATAGGGAATCGACCTTGTAATTCAGGAATTAAATCTGATGGTTTAGCCACATGGAAAGCACCTGAGCCAATAAACAAGATATGGTCTGTTGAAATTAATCCGTATTTGGTTTGAATTTGGCTTCCTTCAACAATTGGCAAAATATCCCGTTGGACACCTTGACGGCTTACTTCACCACTATGTTGATTTTTACTTGCGATTTTATCCATTTCATCAATAAAGATGATACCCTTCTCTTGAGCTAGCATTAAGGCTTTTTGATTAATATCATCCTGATTTAGGAGTTTATCTGCTTCTTCCTCAGTCAGCAAATCTAATGCTTCTTTGACCGATACGGTGCGTTCAATTTTCTTTTTCGGTTTAAAAAGATTAATACTTTCTTGCATCTCCATCATTTGTTCCATGGCCGGATTTGAATGTCCAAGCGAAACTTTCTTCTCTTGCATCCGTATGGTTACTTGGTGTTGATCAAGTTTATGGTCGCGAATTTGTTGTTCAATTGCCCGGCGAGTAGCGGCTAATTCCTCGGTTACAATTTCTTCGGGTTCTTCAGAATTGTCTGGGTTTAATTGTTTAAACATTTCGCTAAAATTGGGTATGCCAAAAGCGTTTGTCATTGAAGCGGGTTCTTTTTTAGGTGGAATTTTTCCTGGTTTAAGCGCTTGGGCAATGCGCTTAATAGCTTGCTCATAAGCTTGATCATGAACTTTGGCTTGTTGTTGTTTCTTAACAATGCGAATGCTGTTTTCAACAAGGTCGCGGACCATTGATTCTACATCACGACCAACATAGCCGACTTCGGTATACTTGGTCGCCTCAACTTTTACAAAAGGAGCTTGCGCTATAGAGGCTAAACGGCGAGCAATCTCTGTTTTGCCGACCCCAGTTGGGCCGATCATTAACAAATTTTTGGGTTTTACTTCTTGTTTCATTTCTGCATCTAATTTCAACCGGCGAATACGATTACGCAAAGCAATAGCAACGGCTCGTTTTGCTTGGTCTTGACCGACAATATATTTATTTAATTCATTAACAATTTCTCGTGGACTTAGGTTTTGCATGGGATACCTCACTTTTCAAATGTTTCAACTAGAATGTGATTATTGGTGAAGACATCTATTTCGCTCGCGATTTCTAAGGATTGGCGAGCAATTTCTTCAGCGCTTAATTGACTATCTGTTCGCAACATGGCTCTAGCAGCTGCTAGTGCATAGTTTCCGCCTGAGCCAATGGTTAATACGCCATCATCAGGTTCTATGATTTCGCCTGTTCCCGATACCAATAAGATAGATTCGCGATCCATAACTATTAATAAAGCTTCTAACTTTTGCAAAGAGCGATCCGTTCGCCATTGTTTAGCTACTTCTACAGCTGCTCGTGTCAACTGACCTTGATGAGCTTGTAACTTCTCTTCAAACATTTCTGATAGAGTAATCGCATCGGCTACCCCACCAGCAAAACCCACAATGACTTGTTGATTGTAGATGCGGCGTAGTTTTCGCGCACTGCCTTTCATAATGATACTTTCTCCCATTGTTACTTGGCCATCACCAGCCATAGCCACTTGGTTACCTTTTTTCACTGCGCAAATTGTTGTCATATTAATCCTCCTTTGTTTGACGGTGAGCTCTTGGATGAGCCGCTAAATAACTTTTTCGTAACCGATCCTTGGTTACATGAGTGTATATCTGAGTGGATGATAAATCGGCGTGCCCCAATAGTTCTTGAACACTACGCATATCAGCCCCGTGGTTTAAAAGATGGGTAGCAAATGTATGTCGCATTTTATGGGGATGAATGGCTATATTAAGGCCAGCTTCCTTAACGATACGGTTTAACAAGCGCCGAATTTGTGCGGGTTGTAACTCTTGGCCTTTATCAGACAAAAATACGCGGTCACTGGAAAGTGATAGATCTTTCTTTGCACACAAATCGGGTCTTTCTTGATCTAAATAAGCTTGAATAGCGAAGACAGCTGCATCTCCTAAAGGAACAATGCGTTCTTTTTGCCCTTTACCTACTACTCGAATCAACTGAACAGTTAAATTAACTTGTTCTAGCCTTAGTTGGCAGCATTCGCTGACCCGCATGCCAGTAGCGTATAAAATTTCTACGATCGCTCGATTGCGTAATGGATAAGGAATAGCCGGATTAGCGGCTGCTTTAAGCAATTGATCTACTTCTTTTTCATAAAAAAATTCAGGCAAACGTTGTTCTTTCGGGCGAAATTGAATAAGTTCCATGGGATTGGCTTCGATATAGCTTTGTTTTAAACAATAACGGAAAAAAGAACGTAAGGCTGATAATTTTCGACTGATAGAATTAGGTGCCAAACCTCGTTCATTTAGATGGGCTAAATACAATCGCATATCTTGATAGCTTATTTCTGCCAGTGGAGTTGCTTGGCTCAGCCTAATAAACTGTACGAATTCGTCTAGATCACGTTGGTATGCTTGAACAGTTTCATTTGAATAGCGACGTTCATCTGCTAAATAATGGATAAACTGATTTAATTCTTGATCCATGGTTCCACCACCTCATTCTATTGTACCGATTTTCTGTGTAATTTTACACTCTTTTGTGAAAATTGTTGCAACAACTTCGATTATTTTTACAAAAATAAGCATTAGACAATCCGATGGACGTCTAATGCTTGTTTTTACTTGTCTTGATTTACTCAGTTTCTTCTTTGTAATCACATTGACTACATTGAACCACTTTTCCTTTTTTGAGATTCTTTTCAACTAAATAATGTTGGCATTTTGGACACTGACGACCAAGCGGTTTATCCCAAGAGACAAAGTCGCAGTCAGGATAACGGTCACATCCGTAAAAAGTACGATTCTTTTTCGATGTCCGTTCTACCACTTGTCCTTGGTGACAATGAGGACAAGTCACGCCAATCTGTTTGGTAATAGCTTCGGTATGACGACAGTCAGGGAAGTTACTACAAGCGTAGAACTTACCGAAACGCCCGATTTTTATTAACATTTCATGTCCGCATTCAGGACAATCAAAACCAGCTGGTTCATCTTTTATTTGAACTTTTTCCATATTGGCTTCGGCTTTTTGTATATCTGTTTCAAAGCCTTTGTAGAAGTGATCAATTAAGGCAACCCAGTTTTGTTTTCCTTCTTCTACCCCATCGAGATCTTCTTCCATTTTGGCAGTAAATTCGGTATTTACTATCTTAGGGAAGAAATCATTCATCATCGAATTGACAATTTCGCCGAGCTCGGTCGGTTCAAAACGCTTTGCCACTAGTTTGACATAATAACGTTTCCGTAAAGTTTCAATCGTTGGTGAATAGGTTGAAGGCCGGCCAACGCCATTTTCTTCAAGAGTTTTAATAAGGCTAGCTTCGGTGTAGCGGGCAGGTGGTTGAGTAAAATGTTGACTCGGTTCAATTTGGATTGCCTTTACTGAATCACCTATATTTAATTCTGGTAAATAATTATCCTTGCCTTGTTGGCTAGGATAAACCTTTAAGAAGCCGGCAAATTTAATTTTTGATCCATTGGCTCTAAAGATGTACCGAGCTTGTTCAATATCCGCTTTTACCGTATCATAGACAGCATCGGCCATTTGGCTAGCCATAAACCGCGCCCAAATTAATGAATACAGCTTATACTGATCCTTGGATAGAGAATCTTGAATCGATTCTGGTGTTAAATTAGGGTTAGAAGGTCGAATTGCTTCGTGAGCATCTTGTGCTCCTTTAGCATTCGTTAACTTCCGATTTTGACCTAGATATTCCTTACCGTAATGTTCTTGGATAAAATCGCTAGCAATGGCTTTGGCACTCGGTGCAATACGCGTGGAATCTGTACGCATATAAGTGATAAGACCTACTGGTGTACCACCTAAGGAAATTCCTTCATATAACTGTTGAGCTACCATCATTGTCTTATAGGTTCTAAAGTTTAAGCGATTAGATGCTTCTTGTTGGAGAGTTGACGTAGTGAATGGTGGCGCTGGTTTCCGTTTGCGTTCTTTCTCTTCAATATCTTTTACGGTAAAGTCAGCCTTCAAATCTATGGCTGCCATCACTTGGTTAACCTCTTCCTGGTTCTTTAATTCCAACTTTTTATCTTGATGACCATAAAATTCCGCTTCAAAGGACAGGCTACCCTTTTTGAAAGTTGATGGAATTTTCCAATATTCTTCTGGTTTGAACTCCCTAATCTCATTTTCGCGATCAATAATGAGTTTTAGAGCGGTTGACTGTACCCGGCCAGCACTTAAGCCTTTCTTGACCTTTTTCCATAAAAGTGGTGAAATAGAATATCCCACAATTCGGTCTAAAATACGGCGTGCTTGTTGAGCATCAACTAGATCTTGGTCAATTTTTCGTGGGTGTTTAAACGCTTCTTTGACCGAGTCTTTGGTAATTTCATTAAATACAACCCGGTTTTCTGCTTCAGGATCTAAACCTAATAAAAAACTTAAATGCCATGCAATGGCTTCCCCTTCGCGGTCCGGATCGGCTGCTAAATAGACTTTTTCAGCTGATTTAGCATATTTCCTCAATTCCTTAATCGTGTCACCACGACCGCGAATACTGATATAAGCAGGTTGATAATTATTTTCTAAATCAATTCCCATTTTACTCTTAGGCAAATCACGTAAATGTCCTTTACTTGCCACTACTTTGTATTGGCGCCCAAGGTATTTATCAATGGTTTTGGCTTTTGTGGGTGATTCGACTATAACGAGATATTTATAAGCCAAATACTACTACCCCTTTCTGTCTAAGACACTTATAGTCCGATATTTAAATCGTACCAATCTTATGCGAAAGTTGGCAGTATGTCAAATATTTCCGCAAAATTTAGCTAGGCTCAGCATAAAAATGAGCAAAAATCCGCTTGATCTCATCTTCAAAACGGTCAAAAGATTCAAAAGGACAGGCCCCATCTGCTATCAATCGATTGGGTCCGTAAGAATAAGGATCGGTTACGCGACCAGGTAGAGCATATACCTGACGATTATATTGTAAGGCAAATTGAGCTGTAATTAAGGATCCACTATTTTTCGCTGCTTCAATTACTAACGTTATTGGACTCAAACCAGCCACGAGCCTATTTCGAGCGATAAAGTGAAATTTTTGAATGCCTTGATCATCAGCATATTCACTAAGCAGTAAGGCATGCCGGCCAAGACTTTTTTGTAAATTTCCATGTTGGCGAGGATAGACCTTATTTAATCCGCAAGCAATAATTCCAATTGTATAAGGGATTTGGTAAGCCAATGCACTAGAATGAACAACCTGATCTACTCCTTTAGCCATGCCAGAAACACAGACCCATTGATGTTCTTGGCAAAAGACTGAAATTCGGTGCGCCATCTGTTGACCATACGGTGTGACATTTCGAGTTCCGACAATAGATAAGCAAGGAGCGCTCAATAATTCGAGCCGACCTCGATAATAAAGAATCATTGGTGGATCAGGTAAATGACGCCAAGCCCAAGGATAAATGGGATCGAAATAGGTAAAATACTGATATTTTTGTTTGTATTGATCCAATTGTATTTTAGAAAGGATAAGTGACGGTTGGAAATGAGACCAAGATTCTAAAAAGACAAGAAAATCTGCCCATGTCCAGGTGGGCAAATTCAATGTTTGCTGATTAAGCCGCCCTTCCATTTGTCTTACGAAATCCAACTGAGCTCGGTATGAATACCCCGCTAGAGCTAATATAATAATACAGTCAGCCAAAGAAATAGGCATACGATCCCTCCTCAAGTGATAAATAAACAAAAAGAGCTAGGAAACATTCCTAGCTTAAAATTTATTTGAGGAAATGATCCAGAACTTGTGGATTAAGTTTTTGTGTTTGAGCTACAGGGGCAAAGGACTGACGGTGAATCATTGTCTTACCGTATGTTTTTAAAGCTAATAAGTGTTGTTTAGTTCCATAGCCCATATGTTGTTCAAACCCATATTCTGGAAAGATTCGTCCATATTCTTTCATAATTTGATCCCGGTATTCTTTGGCCAGGATACTGGCAGCTGCAATTGAGAGTGATCGTTGGTCTCCTTTGATCAGGCTCATTTGTGGTAAGGGACTGTCGATTGTCATGGCATCTAACAAAATATAATCTGGTTGAATGGATAGCTTTTGAACTGAATCGAGCATTCCTAGTCGCGTAGCCTGATAAATATTAACTTCATCTATTAATGGATTTTGAACGACTGAAATATGAAAGGCTAAAGCATACTGGCGAATAAGTCGATCAAATTCGGCTCGCTTTTTAGCAGTAATGGATTTAGAGTCATTAACCCCTACTAACTCAGAACAATCTCGCGGTAAAATTACAGCAGCTGTGACAACAGGTCCAGCTAAAGGACCTCGTCCAACCTCATCAACTCCAGCGATATATTGAGCTCCTTTATTTTGAAACAAATCGCGCTCAATGGTCAAACGCTGCTCATGTTGTTGACGTGCTTCTTCTTGTGCCAGACATTGTCTTTGATAGCGCCCAACTAAAGTTTGTACCGATTTTCGTGGATCATTGAGGGCCATTTGCCAAATAGGATCATCTAAACTAGTCGCCTGAGCAAGGGTTTGAGCCCAATCGGCGGTCGATTTTCTTTCCTTCATTAACTAATTTCCTCACTTGGTACTAAATCAAGGGTCACAAGCCCTAAATTCGCTTTTCTGTATTCATTAACGAGTCGGATACTTGCTTGGTCATAATCATCTTTAAGACCCATTTTTTGCGTAATATGCAGAAGTAAATCCACAAGGGATTCTGAATGAGCGATTTGATCAGAATTAAGCTTAAGTTTTTCAATTAATAATTGAGGATACCGATTCGTATAAACTTTTAATAGATAAAGGGCCAAATCATCCATATGAAGTAATTGATCCTTAATAGCCCCGGTTAATGCTAATTTCTTGCCCACATCAGGATCATCAAACTTAGGCCATAAAATACCTGGCGTGTCCAATAATTCAAAGACCTTACCCATTTTTAACCAACGTTGAGCTTTGGTTACCCCAGGTTTATTACCGGTGATAGCTTGGTTTTTACCGACAAAACGATTGATTAAGGTCGACTTTCCAACATTTGGAATTCCAAGAATCATTACCCGAATTGGACGAGGTTTAACCCCTTTCTCTTTTTGTTTTTCAAAGTAAGGGGCCATCAAATCTTTACAGGCTTTTTCTAATTGATTCAGGCCTTTATTATGTTGAGCATCAATGGCTAGCGCCGTCTCCCCTTGAGCTTTGTAGTAGGCTAACCATAGCTTTGTTTGTTTTTCATCAGCCATATCCGCTTTATTTAAAACCAATACTTTTGGTTTCTGCTTAATAATTTCAGGAATTATAGGGTTGCGGCTCGATTCAGGAATCCGTGCATCTACAAGTTCAATGACAACATCTACTAAATTTAATTTTTCACTGGCCTCCCGCCTTGCTTTGGCCATATGGCCAGGAAACCATTGAATTTGATCAGCCATTAAATCACTCCTTTTATTTGAGTTTATCGTTTGATAAATTGTTTTCGAAAATTTTGGCTTCTTGAAAAGGATAGAAGCGAATATTAGCTTCTCCTTGTATTGACTCAATTGGAATCAATCCGAATTGACGGCTATCTCCAGAATGAGGACGATTATCCCCCATGACAAAACAGTACCCAGCTGGAATGACTTTATAACCAGTTAATTCATATAAAGAAAAATCCTCGGTAAAGGGTTGTTTTTCCTTAACCCTACTTCGTTTACTTAGATAAGGTTCTTTGATGACATGACCGTTAAGCCGAAGTTGGTCATGTTTCATTTCTAGTTGATCACCTGGAAGCCCAATCAAGCGTTTGACAAAATACTTTCCAGAACCTGATGGGTCAGGCACGACTATTATATCAAATCGTTTGATTTCAGATTGCTTTGATAAAAGCATATGTTGACCATCCGCTAAAGTCGGATCCATTGAGTGACCCGAAACTTGGAAAGGCATGAATACGTAAGAACGCAGTGCTAGATAAATTAGCACTGCGATAAAAAAACCAAACAATACATTCACTAGGTCAACGAAGATTTGGCGAAAAACTTGCATAGCTATTCACCTTTTAATATATTAATGGCTTTATCTAATTGGGCATCGTGATTTTTAAGATAGTTCCGGGTATCTTCTAGTAATTGGTCCACAGTTTTACCAGTAACTTTACCATCAACTGGCAATTGATGATCTTCTTGGTATTTTTTAACCATTGTTTCCATTTGATCATCAAAGTAATTTTTTGCTTCTACTTGGTAACCTAAAGCATTTAGCATGGTAGCTAAACTAGCCACATATTCATCCGATTGACCTTTTTCTAATGTTTTCTTGGCATCCAACATCAGAGCGTTGGCAACCGGTTCCCTTTCAATTGCCACATCTGGTTTAATGCCAGCCTCGTGAATCCATAAACCTTTTGGTGTGAGCCATTTAGCTATAGTCAGTTTTAATTCGCCAAGGTCAGATTCGTTCATGACCGTTTGAACCGTTCCTTTACCGAATGACTTGGTCCCAATTAATTTAGCCCCTACATTTTCCGAAATAGCCGCTGAGAGAATTTCGCTAGCACTCGCACTTCCTTCATCAATTAAAACCACATAAGGTTCAGTAACTTTAAAAGTGCCATATTGGCTATCATTGGCTTTATAAGCTTCAGCTTTAGAATCGCGTTCTTCAACTTGCATAATGGTTTGTCCATCTTTTAAGAAAATATTGGATATTTTTAGAGCTTGATCTAATAAACCACCAGGATTGCCCCGTAAGTCAAAGACAAATTTTTTGGCTCCTTTTTCGCGAAGGCTTTTAATCTCTTTCGTTAATTCGTCATAGGTATTTTTTGAAAATTGGGTTATGCGTACATGGGCAATTTCTTTATCCTTTTTACTCAGTTCAGCTTTTACCGTCACAATAGGAATAGTATCTCTTTTTAAAACCACATCGAAACTCGATGATCCGCGTTGAATCGTTAATTTTACTTCAGACCCTTTTTTACCTCGAATGAGCTTTACGACTTCACTTGTTGACATATCTTTAATTTCCTTACCATCTGCTTTCAAGATGATATCGTTGGGCCGTAAACCAGCTTTATCTGCTGGAGAATTATCAAAAGGACTAACTATCATAATCTGACCCGATTTAGCCATGATTTCAACGCCAATACCTTCAAAAGATGAGTTCACACTATCCGTAAAACTTGAACTTTCTTCTGCATTAAAATACTCAGAGAAGGGATCTCCAGTGGCACTCACCATTCCTTTAAGCGCACCTTCTAAGATTTTTTTCTTGTCGATATCTTTAATATAGCCAAATTTGATGGAATTATATACATCAACAAGCTTTTCAATATCTTTTTGACTGAGCTCTTGATCCTTCTTACTTTCCATGCGACGACTTGCAAAGTGACTACTAGTATGATTCAAACTATCAGAATGAGCCGATACTATTTGCTTACTACTAGAAGTAAGGGGTGAAACTAGAGCCAAAGACAATAATAGATATGAACCAAATTTGCTGAGTGATTGAATTTTCATAATGTTACTCCTATCTATTTGTCAGCAAGATGACACGCCGTTTCCAGAGCGATTTTCATCATGTTAGTAAAGGTTTGCTCTCTTTCTTGGGCGCTTGTAACCTCACCTGTAATTAAGTGGTCACTAATGGTACACATCGCTAAAGCACGTTTATGGTGTTTAGCAGCTACCGCATAGATACCGGCCGCTTCCATTTCAACTGCTAAAATTCCATAATCCGCTAATTTGGCATTATCTAACTCTTCATTATAGAAACGATCACTAGATAAGATATTTCCTACGTGAATCGGACCTAAATTATGTTCTTGCCCAATTCGATAAGCATGGTAAAGAACATCGAAATCAGCTAAAGCGGCAAAAGATACTTGATCTCGGAAAATATTTTTTAAGACTGAAGAATCTGTTGTCGCACCTTGCCCTAGCACGATATCTCGAACTTTGACTTCTTCTTTCATCCCGCCAGCGGTTCCAATACGAATAATTGTATCGACATCATAATCCGTAAACAATTCTTCCGCATATATCATAGCTGAAGGAATTCCCATTCCTGAACCTTGAACAGAAACTGGAACGCCTTTATACTTACCGGTAAAACCAAACATGTTACGAATGGTCGTATATTGAGTTACGTCTTCTAAAAAGTTTTCGGCAATAAATTTAGCTCTTAACGGATCTCCAGGAAATAATACCGTCTTTGCGATTTGACCTTTTTCTGCTGCAATATGAATTGACATATGTTACCTTCTTTCTCTAAATAGAATATTGATATTGGTGCCAAGAATCATCGAAAATCATCAAAAGCTTTCCATAACGACTATTATGCTCTAGATAGCGTGAAATTTCATCAAAATCTTCACTTTGTTTTGGAAAACCGATATCTTGATGAATAGCATTGGCTAAACGGCTCATTGGATCGTCTGCATCGTAATCAACGAAACGGCTAATGAATTGATAATAAGTTTGTTGCACAATTACACCCCTTTCTAGGGAATTAAAGAAAATTCTAATGGATTTACTTTAGCTGGATCATAATTCAACAGAACAACCACTTGGTTTTTCTTTAAATTAGCGGATTTGGCTTGAACAAACAAGCCTTCTTTTTGGGGAATAATTTGATTGAGATCCATAATGATTTGACTTTTTTGTGTATTTAAAGACAGCCCTTTAGGCAATTTAATTTGCTTAGCCATGATCTCTAATGCTTGTTTTTTAGGCAATGGCAGTATGCCTAAGGAAACAGACTCAATATCAAACACAAATTCTTTCTTTTGATTCACTTTTAGATCTGAAGTGACTTCAAAAGGGACTTTTTTACCTTTGATGGTTGTTTCTCCCGCCAATTTTATAACGTCTTTCTGCCAAATTAATTTAGCTTTGATCGCTTTCATCTCTTTTATTTGACTTAACTGACCAAATAAAGAATTAAATGATTGGCGATCTAGTTTGAGTTCCTGTGTCTGGCTATAGGGCATTTTTTCTGCCGCCAAGACGATAGGCGAATTAGTTGGACTATCAACAAAATTGTCAAAGCTAAAAAAGCATCTTAAATTAAAGGTAGATAGATTAATACAAACTATCGTGGCTACCAAAATAAGAATTGATTTTCTTTTCATTTTTTTCCCTCCTTCAGAACTACCTAAATCTTTGATATAGGAAATGAAAAGGTATAGGTATTATAGCATTAAATTTATTTAAACTCATATAAAAGAAATTTATCTAGTTATTATAACTAAATGATGCTATATTTATTAAAAAAGGAGTGATAGAAACTTGAATAATCACATTCTGGTTGCCAAACAAAAGAAAATTGAAAAATATAATGCTTTTTCTCATGCACTGGGCGCTTTCCTTAGTTTGGGAGCTTTATTTCTTTTATTAAATAAAGCAAGCAAAACCCATTCTCTCATCAGTACTTGGGCCTATTTGGTTTATACTTTAAGTCTTTTCGCCATGTTTTTTAACTCAGCTTTATATCATTCCTTGGCTTTTTCGAAATACAAGACACTATTTCGTAAATTTGATCATGCTGCAATTTATGTACTAATTGCTGGCACGTATACACCTTATCTACTTATAGGTTTAGCTGATTCTTATGCTCATCTAGCTTTAGCTATTATTTGGTTCTTAGCGATTGTAGGCATGATTTTTGAAATCCTAGTTGTTGGTAAATGGCCTAAAGTCTCACTTGCTCTTTATTTAAGCTTAGGTTGGTTTTGTGTGGTTATCTTCTTTCCTCTTTGGCAAAAAATAGCTTGGCCAGGACTTGTTTGGCTAGCTTCTGGCGGTCTCACTTACTCTTTAGGGACTCATTTTTATCGGCAAAAATATAAAGATTGGGCCCATTTCATCTGGCATATATTTGTATTTTTTGGTGCCTTATTTATGTTTATTAGTATCTATTATTACCTTTAATAACAAAGTCCACAAGTTCACGTTAATTTAACGAGTCTTGTGGACTTTTTCTTGTTAAAGAGATTGAGCAATTTCTTTTGTGCGTTCAACAGCAGCATCCACTGCATGAATAAAAGCACTTCTTACGCCATGAGCTTCTAGAGATGCTTGACCAGCAATAGTTGAACCAGCTGGTGAACAGACATCATCTTTAAGTTGACCAAAATGTTGGTTAGATTCTTGGGCTAAATGGCCCGCTCCAATCAACAATTGTTGAGCCATTCGGTTGGCTTGTTGGCGGCTAAGTCCATTTTTAACTCCTCCGTCACTCAAGGCTTCCATGACTAAATACATATAGGCTGGACCACAACCAGTAATCGCGCTAGTTGCATCGAATAGACTCTCTTCAACAGGCTCAATTAGTCCGGCACAAGCGAGTAATTTTTCAAACAAAACAACATCAGCTTGTTTAACTGCTTCATTAATGCAGTAAGCGATATATCCCTGACCTACGGCAACGGGTGTATTAGGCATAATTCGAATAACTTTATGATGTTTTGGTAACAAGCTTGTTAATAGAGCTAAATCCACACCCGTAGCCATTGAAATCCATAGTTTTGGCTCTTTCTCAGAAACAAATCCTTTAATTTCATTCATGACCCCTTGAATATCTTTTGGCTTGACACCAATAAATATTACTTCACTTTGATTGATCAAGCTCTCTTTATCGCAAATAGATGCACTCATTTGTTTTGCAAAATCAGTTAAGTAATCACTTGGTGCAGAATTAAAGTAAAAATCAGCATCAACTTCTTGTTTGCGGACTGCACTAGCAATGGCTGATCCCATTTTGCCAACACCAATAAATCCTATTGAATGCTTCCTCATTGTTATTCCTACTTTCTTATAAACCGACCCGTTCAAATATACGATCTACTTGTTTCAAATGATATTGGTAATTAAAACAATCTTCTATTTCCTCTGTCGAAAGGTGCTGCATAATTACTTCATTAGCTTCAACCAATGGTCGGAATGGAATTTGTTGATCCCAAGAGGCTTTAGTTAATGGCTGTACCGTATCGTATGCCGTTTCTCTAGCCAAGCCTTTTTCAATTAATTTTAATAAAACACGTTGGGAATAGATTAAACCAAAGGTTCGATCCATATTAGCTAGCATATTTTCTGGAAAGACAGTTAAGTTTTCAACAATTTTAGCAAAACGGTTTAATTGATAATTTAACAAGGTAGTCAAGTCAGGTAAAATAATCCGTTCAGCTGACGAATGAGAAATATCCCGTTCATGCCAAAGAGATACATTTTCATAGGCAGTTAGCATGTAACCCCGCATTACCCGAGCTAATCCCACTACATTTTCACTTCCAATCGGATTACGTTTGTGTGGCATGGCTGACGATCCTTTTTGGCCTTTGGCAAAGAATTCTTCCACTTCGCGCGTTTCAGATTTTTGTAAACCACGAATTTCGGTGGCAAAGCGTTCAACACTAGTTGCGATTAAAGCCAAAGTGGCTACATACTCCGCATGCAAATCACGGGGTAAAACTTGGGTTGAAATCTCTTGAGCGCGAATACCTAAGGTTCTACAAACATATTCTTCTACTTCTGGTGGTGTATTAGCAAAAGTTCCTACTGCCCCGGAAATTTTACCTGCTTGGACACCTTCAGCAGCCTGATCAAAACGAATTAATTGACGTTTTAATTCGGAATAAAAGCCGGCTAACTTAAGACCAAATGTAGTAGGTTCAGCATGTACACCATGGGTACGGCCCATACAAACCGTGTATTTATGTTCTTGCGCTTTTTGAGCCACAACTTGGATTAGATGTTCCAAATCACGGCGCAAGATAGCATTCACTTGTTTTAGTTGATACCCATAAGCAGTGTCAACCACATCCGTTGAAGTAAGGCCATAGTGAATCCATTTGCGTTCATCGCCAAGGCTTTCACTGACGCAACGCGTAAAAGCAACCACATCATGATGGGTTGATTCTTCAATTTCAAGAATACGATCAATATTAAAACTAGCCTTTTGTCGAATCGCATCTACGTCTGCTTGAGGGATTTCTCCCAAATTAGCCCATGCTTGGCAAGCTTCGATTTCTACCTCAAGCCAAGTTTGAAAACGGGTTTGATCTGACCAAATTTCTTTCATCTCAGGACGTGTATATCTAGCAATTGTCATTAATTTTGCTCCTTTTCTGATTGTTTTATCTTGCTCCACCATTCAAATTGATGAGGAATAGGATTCGCTTCACTTACTGGTACTTTAACTACTTTATCGCATTGCCAGACTGATAAATCAAGGCTTGGCATGAAGACGTCACAAGTAAAGTCAGCATCAATATAGGTACGGATAATCTGATCCACGTCGGACCATAGGTGATTAAATAGACCTGCTCCACCTATAACCATTAAATCTATCGTCTTGCTGAGCTTACGTAAGTAATCTATGTCTTGAACAACTTCTAAACCTTCAATCTCTTTACCATAATCAGCTTGATGGGTGACGACAATCGTATGTCGTCCTGGTAATAAGCGTTTCCCCATCGATTCAAACGTTTTTCGTCCCATTACAATCGTTTTGCCCATCGTCACTTCTTTGAAAAACTTCAAGTCATTTGGCAAATGCCAAGGTAAATCATTTTGATAACCAATGCCACCTTGGCGGTCTTGAGCATATACAAAGTACATCATTTTTTAGTCCTCCTAGACAGCTATCGGAGCTTTAATAGTCGGGTGTGGTTGATAATTCTCAACACGAATGTCATCAACCTTTAGTTGGTCTAAAGAAGCTGAAGATTGAATCACTAATCGTGGGAGTTCCTTTGGTTGTCGTGACATTAAAGTTGCCACTTGGTCAAGATGATTTAAATACAAGTGAGCATCACCAAGTGTGTGAACAAAGTCCCCAACTTCAAGATTGCATTCACGAGCAATCAAATGAGTTAATAAAGCATAGGAAGCAATATTAAAAGGGACACCTAGGAATATATCAGCACTACGTTGATATAGTTGGCAACTTAGACGACCTTGATTCACATAAAATTGGAAAAGTGAGTGACAAGGTGGCAAAGCCATGGAGGAAACATCTTCCGGATTCCAGGCTGAAACAATTAAACGTCGAGAATCAGGATTCTTTTTGATAGTATCAATCACTTGCTGAATTTGATCAATTGTCTGTCCAGACCGAGTCTGCCACTTACGCCACTGAGAACCATAAATATTACCTAAATCACCATATTGTTTAGCAAATGCCTCATCGGTTAAAATGCGTTCTTGGAATTTTTTCAACTGTGCTTGATAGACTTGATTAAAATCTTCATCTGATAAGCAACGCAAACCAAAATCAGTCATATCAGGCCCATGATAGTCAGTAGAAGCAACATAGCGCTCAAATGCCCATTCATCCCAAATGTGGTTATTATGTTCAAGCAAAAATTTAATATTGGTATCCCCTCGTAAAAACCAAAGTAATTCACTTTTTACTAGAGAGAAAGGAACACGTTTAGTAGTTAGTAATGGGAAGCCTTGTGATAAGTCAAACCGCATTTGATAACCAAATAGTGATTTTGTTCCTACACCCGTACGGTCATGTTTTTCATGACCTTGGTCTAAAACCGCTTGAATTAAATCTTGATATCGCTTCACTTGATCCCTCCTAAATATACTGACATAAGTAGTCATACCGTTCATACTTGCCTAAAAGATCCATTTCTTGTTTTTCTAATTCGGCTTGTAAATCCATTAACTTAACCGAATCATTAGCGTTACGCATCATATCTGCTTGAATTTCTTCAATTCGCTCTTCAATGAAAGCAATATCTGATTCGATCGTCTCCCATTCTTTTTTCTCAGCATAAGTCATTTTCTTACTTTTAGGTCCTTTGTTTTCTTGCGAAAGAACGTTATTTTCGAGGTTTAAAGGAGACGGTTTTTCCAAATTATCATTGGGATTATCTTGATCTGAATTTTTGGCTAGATATTCACTGTACTGATCCCAAACAAGGTCATATTCCCCTTTTCCTTTAAGGACCAATAATTGAGTCGCTGTTTTATCCAAAAAGTATCGGTCATGAGATACAATTAATACGACACCATTAAAATGATCAAGATAATCTTCAAGAACGGTCAAGGTATCAATGTCTAAATCGTTAGTAGGTTCATCTAATATCAGAACATTAGGTTCTTGAATGAGTAGAGTTAGCAGATATAAACGTCGTTTTTCCCCACCAGAAAGCTGTCCAATTAGCATACCATGTGTATTGCGAGGAAAATTGAACTGTTCAAGCATCTGAGCCGCACTCGCAACTGAACCATCCGGACGCTTGAAATTATCCGCAATCTTTTTTAAATAGTTTAATACGATTTGATCCGCAGGCAAATCTTCTTCCAATTGACGATAATAGGCTAAACGAACCGTTTGCCCCAAGAAAATATTTCCTTCTTGAACTGGGTGCCCTCCTGTAATTGCATTGAGAAGGGTCGTCTTACCAATACCATTCGGGCCAATAATGCCGATTCGATCACCTTTTACTAGGGTCTTAGTAAAATCGTGAATGACAGTCTGTTGACCTATTTGTACGGTAACTCCTTCAAATTCAAGAATACGATTTCCGATTCGTTGTTGATCAAAATTCAATTCTATGCCTTCTTCAGCTTTATGCCGACTGGCTATATCGTTTTTTAAGTCATCAAAACGATCGATTCTTGCTTGCTGTTTGGTTGTTCGTGCTTTGGCTCCCTTACGCATCCAAGCTAATTCTTGTTGGAATAAACGATCTTGTTTTTCTTGATTTTTAGCTTCAATCTGAGCTTGTTCGGCTCTTTTCACTAAATAAGTTTCATAATTGCCTTCGTATTCATTAAATTTACCATAACGTAGTTCAACTATTTTATTGACTGAACGTTCTAAGAAGTAACGATCATGGGTTACTAAGAGGAACGCCCCTTTAAACTGAGCCAAAAAATTTTCTAACCATTGAATAGAGGTAACATCAAGATGGTTAGTTGGTTCATCTAGGATCAATAAGTCTGGCTCTGCAATCAATACTTGCGCTAAGCCTATCCGTTTTCTTTGACCACCTGAACATTGACCTACCTGTTTAGTTAAGTCATGTATTCCCAACTGACTTAAGATCATTTTAGCCTTTACTTCAACATCCCAAGCTTGCTTAAAATTCATTTCATCACTGAGTTTCATAAATCGATTCAATAATTGTTCATTACTCGGATCTGCTTCTAATGCTACTTGAGCTTTTTCATAAGCCAAAATTAATTGAATTAAAGGAGCTTGACTATCATAAACCGTTTCTAAAACTGTTTTATCATTATCTAAATCAGGATTTTGAGCTAAATATGCGATGGAATACTGGTTCGGTTTTGTAATCTCCCCTTCATCATAGCTTTCAACTCCTGCTAAAACTTTTAAGAAAGAGCTTTTCCCTGTTCCGTTAGGTCCTATCAGACCAATATGCCGCCCTTCTAATATCGAAAAATTTAGTTGGTCTAATAAAGTTTTAGTCCCGTATGTTTTGGTTAACTGACTAACAATTAATTCTTTCATGCTATGCTCCTTAGTCGAAAATTCTTCTTCATTATAGCATAATTCCCTATCATTGATGGAACATTCGTATTTTTACTTTTAAATAAAAAAACACCTAAAAAGGTGCTAAAAAGAAAGAAAATCACTACGATGCTTGATCACATATATTAGGCGTCCAGTATTCAAAACAGCTCCCACGAACAAACCAATAATCAATCCCCACCAGTAGCTAAAAGGTCCCAAATTTGTCCAAAATTTAAGAGCGAAACCTAAGGGTAATCCAACAAGCCAAAACCCAATTAAACTAAGTAGAAATGGCCATTTAGTATCCTTATAGCCACGTAGAATGCCAATAATGGGTGAATTAACCGCATCAGAAAATTGAAATAATAATCCTACAGTTAAAAACTGAATAGCTAATTTAATAAAAGCTGGGTTGTTGCCGTAAAGTTTGGCTACTTGTTCGCGATAAACAAATAAAAAGAGCAATGTACCAATAGTTAATAATAAAGAGATTGATATTCCGATAATGGAATAACTTTTTATGGCCTTTATGTCCCGTCGGCCTAATTCATAACCAATGGCAATCGTTAATGCAGTAGATATACTGAGAGGAAAGCTATACATAAAATTGGAAAAATTAAGCGAAGCTTGATGAGCTGCAATGACTTGAGCAGAATATTCTGTCATAAGAATACCGACAAAGCAAAATACTCCTGCTTCGGCAAAAACACTTAAACCAATCGGAAATCCTACTTGTAAAGAGCTTAACATCTGGCGCCACGAAATCGGTTCACTTTCAAAAATATGGTATTCTTTAATCTTTGGATGCCATTGAATCACAGCCAAAACCACAAAGAGAACTAACCAAAAAGCCAAAGCGGTACCTAAACCGGCCCCTGCCCCACCCATCGCTTTAAAACCAAATTTTCCATAAATGAAAAGATAATTCAAGCCGGAATTAAAGGGGAGCATTAATAACATAAAAGCCATAGAAATACGAGTGAATCCTAAACCATCAATAAAGGAGCGAAAAATACTGAATAGCATGGCCGGAATTAAGCCTATCGACAAAAACAGGATATAATCTTTTGCAATTGTCTCAACTTCAGCTTCAGCACTCATCATATTTAATGCTAATGTAAGGATAACACTCCCGATGAGATAGAAGAGGATGCATAGAATGAGTCCTAAATATAGGTATTGCCTAAGATGACTAGCTAGCTTGTCCTTATTGCCAGCCCCTAAATCTCGTGAAACAATCGGAATAAGTCCTGAACTAATTCCTGTTAACAAAGCAAAGAAGGGAGACCATATGCTTGATCCAATAGCTACACCAGCTAAATGCGTTTCATTATATTGTCCAGTCATCATTGCATCAATAAATTGTGCTGAAAAATTGGACAACTGATAAATTAATATGGGAAATAAAATTTTAATTAATAAGCCAATCCGTTGACGCCGATTGTCTGTTGGATACATGCTAATCTCCTCCTTCCCTTCATTTAAGATAACGACCAATCTATTGATTGGAGCCCTTTTTCTTGTAAATAGTGGTTAATTTGACTAAACGGTCTAGAACCAAAAAATCCTCGATACGCAGCTAATGGACTAGGATGAACTGATTCGATGATCAGATGTTGCTGACCTTGAATATAGGGTTTTAATTGCTGAGCTGGTTTTCCCCATAGCACAAAAACAACTCCGTCGGCCCTAGCAGCTAAGGCCTGAATGACATACTGAGTAAATTTCTCCCACCCTTGGTGCTGATGTGAATTCGCCTTACCTGCTTCAACAGTCAAAACTCGATTTAATAATAGAACACCTTGTTGAGCCCAAGACGTTAAATCACCACTGTTAGGGGTGGGTACCATAAGGTCCGAGTTTAATTCTTTAAAAATGTTTCGTAAAGAAGGCGGCAATTGTACACCCTCTTGAACACCAAAAGCTAAACCGTTGGCTTGATTAGGTCCATGATAGGGATCTTGCCCCACTATGCAGACTTTCACCTTTGAATAGTCAACCAAATTTAGAGCCTTGAAAATATTTTCTTTAGCTGGATAAACTAGGCTATTTTTATAGGCATTAGCTACAAACTGATCTAAATATTGAAACTCTTCAGACATTATAAATGGTTTTAACTCTTCTTGCCAATCCTGATTCAAATACTTTGTTAGCACAATTTACCCTCCAAAATTAAACATACTGTCACTCTTTATGAATGTGGCTTCTTACTAAATAATTAGTAACCTATCCATACTTAATCTTTATTTTATTCAAGTTTTATCTTTACCTCAAGTTATAAATAGTTCAAATACATATAAAAAAGCTAGGTCCGCGTTCGGACCTAGCAAAAAGGGATTCAATTTAATTTAACATGAATTAAGCTTTTTCTTGTAAAGTTAATTCAACAACTTTTTCTACTGCTTCAACGATAGATTCGTTTTCAAGTAGTTCAGTAGCTTTATTTAATTCATCGTAAATTTCGATATCTTTATCTAATTCGATGAAGTCCATATGTTTACGAACTAAATCATAAACAGGTTGAGTACCTTTACCTAAGCCTTTAGTTTGACCTTTAAGATCTAAAGCTTGGCAAGCAGCCATAATTTCAGTAGCAACGATACGACGAGAGTTTAATAAGATTTCAGCGGCAGTTCTTGCTGCTGTAGTTCCCATTGAAACGAAGTCTTCTTGGTTTTCACAAGATGGAATTGAGTCAACTGATGCTGGGTGAGCTAAGATTTTGTTTTCAGATGCTAACGAAGCACAAGCGTATTGAGTAATCATGAAACCAGAGTTCAAACCAGGGTGTTTAACTAGGAATGAAGGCATCTTGCTCAATTGGCTATTAACTAAACGTTCAACACGACGTTCAGAAACGTTACCAATTTCAGCAACAGCAATTCCCAAGAAGTCAAATGGTTGAGCCATTGGTTCACCGTGGAAGTTACCACCAGAGATAACATGTCCTTTAGGTGTTACGATTGGGTTATCAGTAACTGAGTTGATTTCAATTTCAACTTTTTCAAGAACATATGCGATACCGTCTTTACTTGCACCATGAATTTGTGGCATACAACGTAAAGTATATGGATCTTGTACACGTTCTGCCGTTGCAACGGTTGTGTAATCAGAACCTTCGATTAAACGACGCATGTTACGAGCAGTTGCTAATTGACCGTATTGAGGACGAATAGTATGTAATTCATCTTCAAATGGACTTGAAATACCGTTGTGAACTTCAAGAGATAAAGCACCAGCGATATCAGATAATTTAGCTAATTGAATAGCATCCCAAGTTGCTAAAGCACCTACAGCTGTTAAAACAGTTGTACCATTGATTAAAGCAAGACCTTCTTTAGAAGTTAAAGTAATAACTTCAACGCCAGCTTTAGCCATAGCTTCTTTACCAGATAATAATTCACCATTAACATAAGCACGTCCTAAACCTAACATAGGTAATACCATGTGAGCTAAAGGAGCTAAGTCACCTGATGCACCTAGTGAGCCTTTTTCAGGGATATAAGGTACAACGCCTTTATTTAACATTTCAACTAATTTTTCAACAGTTAATAAACGAATACCTGAATAACCTTTTAATAAAGAGTTAATCCGGATTAAGATGATAGCTTTTACAACATCTTCTTTGAAAGGATCGCCATAACCACTTGAGTGAGTTCTAATTAAGTTTTCTTGCAATTGTTCAGTATCTTCTTGAGAGATGCTAACGTTACATAAAGAACCAAAACCAGTGTTTACACCATACACTACACGTTTTTCGCGAACGATGTCGTCTACGATTTTACGTGAATCATTTACATCTTGAATGGCTTTTTCAGAAATTTCTACTTTATAGCCATGACGTGAAACATTTACCACGTCTTTTAAAGTTAAACTTTTACCATCTAAAACAACAACATTACTCATTCTAACACTCCTCTATTTTATTAATTAATATTTTAACATACGTTAGTAAATTAAGCTTTTTTACGGCTTGGGTTAATTACGAAGTATAGGATAGAAGCTACAACAATACCAATTAATAGATAAATGACATTTTTACCTTCTGCCATGATCAACATTACAATGCTGACAGTAACAGCTAGTAATGGAATCAACCAAGGACCAAATGGTACATGGAATGAAGTTTGAGTTGGCATGTCAGTCCGTTTACGTAAGAACGGTACAGCTAAAGCTGCTGGAATGTATTGACCAAAACGGAAGACAACAGATAAAGTAGCAAGTGTTTCGAATTCGCCTGAGAATAATAAGATGATGGTTACAACAGCTGAAATTGCGATAGACACGATTGGTGCCCCTTTAGCATTTTTCTTACCAATGATAGCTGGAACTTGACCTTCATCCGCAATCGCAGCACCATAACGAGGGATCATGATTGATTCACCCATATTTAAACCAGCAACAGAAATGATTGCACCGATATTAATCATAGAAAATCCGATAGGTCCTACCATTTCTTTAAATGCTTCTTGTACTGGTGCGTCTGTTTGTAAGATGCCTTGACCTAACATAGCAATTGCACCAGCAGTAATAATGATGTAAAGAACAGATACGATAGAGATAGAACTAATGATAGCTTTTGGTACATTACGTTTAGCATCACGCATTTCACCAGCAACAATTGGTAATGTTTCGAAACCGATGAAAGCATAGAAAATTGTTACAGCTGTACTAGATAAAGCTTGTCCTAATGTCATATCAGGATTCAATTGTAAGAATGGGCTAAAGTGTCCTGCATCAATACCGTGTTTCATAAAGAATAAAGCACAGAAAGCAAAGACAAAGATAGGAATTAATTTCGCACAAGTAACAACAACCGTAAAGATTTTGGATGTTTTAATACCTGCCACATTCATTAGTGAAAGTAAAATAACGATACCAACACTAAGCGCAATATGGTATGGAGCTAATGAAGGGATTTGAATTGTAATTAAACGGGCAAGACCTGCTGCCATTGCTCCCCATGCTACAGTTGTTACAAACCAACCTAATAAACCAACGTTAAAACCAACAAAGTCTCCAAAAGCCGCTTTAGAATATTGGTAAGCGCCTCCATTTTTGTCGAAGTAACCTGCTACTTCAGCAAAGCAAAGTGCTAACATAAATACTAAGACCATTACCCCTACCATGGCTAACAAAGAAGCTGGTCCTAGATCTTTATACAAGCCAGTTTGGACTAAGAAAATACCTGAACCGATAACGGCATTAATTCCATATAAAACCGCTTGGCCAAACGAGAATTTAGCATCTTCAGAAATTTGAACGTCATTAATTTGTGAATTGTTTGATGTTTCCATATTTTTTCCTCCTGCCGACAACAAGGGTATTCTTGTCGACTCATATTTGTAAATGAATAATCATTTAATAATTAAAAATATAGCAATAGATAATATAAATCTGCAGTGAATTCACAATAATCTAAAACCTGCAATCAACTTGTCATCACACCTATTGATTGCATTTTTATTTCATAATATTGAGAGTCAGAGGGCCCTTCTGACTCTCAACGAAATAACTTAATTAGAATAAACCAGTAATGTTTCCTTCAGCATCCACATCAATTTTTTCAGATGCAGGCGCTTTTGGAAGACCAGGCATAGTCATTACATCACCTGTTAAAGCAACGATAAATCCAGCACCAGCCGAAACTTTTAGATTACGGATAGTAATATCGAAGTCTTTTGGAGCACCTAATTTTTTAGGATCATCTGAGAATGAGTATTGAGTCTTAGCCATACAAATTGGATAAGAAGCAAAACCTAACTCAGTTAATTCTTTCATTTGTTTCTTAGCTTTACCTTCAAGAACAGCTTTACGTCCGCCGTATACTTTTTGAACGATCTTATCTAATTTTTCTTGGATAGAATCTTCTTCATCGTATACGAATTTGAAGTTATTTTCTTTTTCTGCCAATTCGATAACTTTCTCAGCTAAGTCTTTACCACCTTTACCACCGTTTGCCCAAACGTCGGAAAGAACAACTTCTACATTACGTTTTTGGCAAGCTTCTTCAACTGCTTTTAATTCAGCTTCGGTATCAAGTGGGAATTTATTGATAGCGACTACAACTGGTAATCCGTAAACTTCTTGAATGTTTTGGATGTGTTTGTCTAAGTTTGGAAGTCCTTTAAGTACAGCTTCAACATTTTCACCAGCTAATTCTTTCTTATCAACACCACCATGCATCTTAAGCGCACGAATAGTTGCTACTAATACAACAGCTGATGGACGTAAACCAGATAAACGGCATTTAATATCGATGAATTTTTCAGCACCTAAGTCAGCACCGAATCCACCTTCAGTTACTACATAATCAGCATGTTTTAATGCTAATTTAGTTGCAATAACTGAGTTACAACCGTGAGCAATGTTTGCGAATGGTCCGCCGTGGATGAATGCAGGTGTACCTTCTAAAGTTTGAACCATGTTAGGATGGATAGCATCTTTTAATAAAGCAGCTAAAGCACCTTGTGCTTTCAATTGTGCTGCTGTTACAGGTTGTCCTTGATAGTTATAAGCCACGATCATTTTACCTAATTTTTCTTTAAGGTCGATCATGTCATTAGCCAAGCACAATACGGCCATGATTTCTGAAGCAACTGTGATATCATAACCATCTTCACGAGGAACACCATTTGTGCGGCCTTGTAAACCGTTTACGATATGACGTAATTGACGATCGTTCATATCTACTACACGTTTCCATGTAATGTTACGAGCATCGATTCCCAATTCATTTCCATGGTGAATATGGTTATCAATTAATGCTGCCATCAAGTTGTTTGCTGCACCAATCGCATGGAAATCACCTGTGAAGTGTAAATTAATATCTTCCATTGGTACAACTTGAGCATAACCGCCACCTGCAGCTCCACCTTTAACCCCAAATACAGGTCCTAAAGAAGGTTCACGTAAAGCAATCGCTGCTTTTTTGCCTAAGTATGATAAACCGTCAGCTAAACCAACTGAAGTTGTTGTTTTACCTTCACCAGCTGGTGTTGGAGTAATAGCGGTTACTAAAATTAACTTACCATCTTCTTTATCAGTTGCTTTTTTCATGGTGTTCATGTCAACTTTAGCTTTATATTTACCATATAAAGAAAGGCTGTCTTCTTCGATACCCACTTTTTTTGCAACTTCAACGATTGGTTTCATCTCTACGCGTGAAGCGATTTCGATATCTGTTAAAATTTCCATGTTATAATTTCCACCTTTTCTTTCTTACTTTATCCTATAAAGATTTTAAGATTTCTTGGTAAATTTCATCGGCTAATTTGCAACCTTTATCAAGGATTTCTTGACCAGATGCTTTATATTCTTCAACAAAAATTTCATCTTTGATACCAGCTAAATTGATTAATACATTTAACCATGATCCTTGCAAAGCTGCTTTCAAATCTAAAGCTGCAACACCTAAATCACTAGCTGCATTAGTATTTGATTTACCGATAGCTTTGTGAGTAACTTCAAGAGCTTTATAAATTACTTCCATAACTTCATATGGAGTTTTAGCAGCAATCTTTAACGCTTTTTGCATAGCTTCACGACGAGCTGCTTTTTCTTCATCTGTTTCTTTTGGCATTTCAAAAACAGCTGCAACTTCGTTAAATGACTCAGTATCTTTATCAATAGCTTCAACTAATTCACTTTGTAATTTAGTTGATTCACTTAATACTTGTTTCATTTCTTCTTCGAATTCAGCATATTTCTTTTTACCAACAGTTAATTCAGCAACCATTTTAGTAAGAGAAATTCCTTGAGCAGCTGCTAAAGCTGAAGCAGAACCGCCACCAGGAGCTGGCTCATCAGAGCCTAAAGTTGTCATAAAGTCTTTTACAGTTAATTCAACTAATTTCATTTTGCCACTCCTTAGCTCAATAAGTGATTTTCTAATACTTGTTTGCCGTAATCTAAATCAGCAATTTGTAAGTACCATTCAGCTGCATCGATTAAAGCTTTAGCTGGGCAGAGACCAATTAATTCAGTTTCGATAATATTAACGCCATAGCGTGCTGCTTCAAAGCGAACTGTTTCAACTACACGGTATAAAGGAGTTTTTTCGAAGTTAACCATGTTCATAGATACTTGTGCAATGTTGCGATCTTCTAACATAACGCCGATTGCTTTACAATATTTGTAACCACCTGAAGATCCACGAACCATTTTTGCAATCTTGTTAGCAATTTCAATATCATCAGTATCTAAGTTGATGTTGAAGGCTACTAAAGGCATCCGAGCGCCGACAGCTGTAACACCTGCAGTTGGATGGATTTTACGTTCACCGAAATCTGGAGCCCAATCTTCTTCTAATAATTTTTCAGGCATACCTTCGAATTGACCTTTACGAACTTTAGCTAAGTTCACACGAGCAGGTGTTGAAGCTGAATCTTCATATAAGAAGATTGGAATTTGTAATTCATCATTGATACGTTTTGCAACTTTTTTTGAAATTTCAACACATTCTTTAGCAGTGATATCTTTAACTGGTACAAATGGAACTACGTCTGTAGCACCCATACGTGGGTGTTCACCTTTGTGTTTAGTCATATCGATATTTTCAGAAGCAAATTTAACTAATTGGAAAGCTACTTCTTGGATGTTTTCTTCATCCCCAACTAAAGTGAAGACGCTACGGTTATGACTTGCATCAGATGAATAGTCTAATAATGTTACGCCAGGAACACTTTTTGCAACTTTCACTAAGCCTTCAATAACCTCTTGGTTAGTACCTTCAGAGAAATTAGGAATACATTCTACTAATTTTGCCATTCTACATCGTCCTTTCAAAATTTTAAAACTTGAAGTTCATTATCATGCAAATAGCTGATAACGTTTTCAGTGACTAAAGAATATCATTAGTAAATAATTGTGTCAAACCCTGTTAAAACAGTATTTCAAAGCAATAATATCAATATATTTTCTAATAATTAAGTTCATAATATTTAGCTTTGTCGTTAATTATTGGAATTATTTGACGAAAATTTGACTGATTTCTCATCATTTCATCTTGTTGATTATCTAAGATAACTCAATACCTGTTATGAAAACGCATTCTATTAGTATCCCGTTTTTATTGTTCTTATGCGAAAGTTAACTTTGAAGGCGAATTCACCACAAAATTTTATTTAGCTTTAGATCTTGGTTTTTAGTCTTTTAAAAATTCGATTTGTTTTGTAAAATTTGACTCTTATTAGATACTTTGTTCACAAAAAAACTAATCAAAATTAAATTTTAAAAAGCGTATTTTAATTATTTTCTCATATAAAAGCAAATTAGGCACTTTTATCTAGTGCCTAATACATTATGCATATTGATTTTCAATTAATAGTGTGCGTTCAAACTGATCCCTATATGGATTCAAGTGACGTAATGCCTCTTCTTCATAATAAGCCAATGGTTGATCTAATAAAGCATCAATCAGAGGTAACTCTATATTTGATAAACTTCGTCTTCTCTTGATCAAACTAAAGGCCCAATACAACATGCCAATATCCCGCGGATTTGTATCTGTAACTATCTCTTTCTTTGCGTCTACTAAGAAGCGTTCAACCTCTTCAAATTTAGATTCTTGCATATTTATAACAGCCATATAAGCTTCGAGTTGAGCTTTCTTCCAATTTGAAGTTAAGTGAGAATATAGTTCGGCACTTTTATTGAAATAGTCCTTAGCCAATTGATATTCTTGATTTGCAAACTGGACCACACCCATATCAACATAAAAGACAACCAAACTCGATTCAACCCCAGTTGCCTCACAATAAGCGAGTGCTTGTTCCTGCTGTTTTAATGCCATTTCATAGTTTCCTTGATTCATTTCAATTTCAGCCAAATAATCGTATGAGGCTGCAATATTGATTGCATACTTAGTCTCAAGTTCATTAGTAATCGTAAAGGTCATGATGGAGTTCACTAAATCCTTTTTGGCCGCTTCATACTGCCCTATCATTAAGCTGTACAAGCCCTTCAAACGTAATAGTATCCCAATCGAATCATGATTATTTGTTTCAATAGCTACTTTCATTGCTAATTCAAGATATTTGGCCATCTCAACTTCATTGTCTGTCTGAATACAATAGTAAATCATTTGTCGGTATGCTCTAAGCAAAAATTCTTGATCATGACTGTCTTTTGATTTCGTAATGACAGTTTGAATATTTTGAATTCCCCGATCATACTGATTATAGCGAATATAATAACGACCTTCTAAATACAAATATTTCAAGATCAATTGCTGATAATTTGGGTCAAATTCATGCGTTTCTTTAAGCGTATTGATTTGACCTTTTATATGTTCAAATTTTACACGAATCATTTTTTGCTTACTATGATTCAGGTTTTCCAAGTGATGATAATCTGAACTATAAATAGGAAATAAATCATGTTGAAAGCGCAGATAATTCTGTAAGTAAGACAATTCGTAATCTAAGGCCTTAAGAGGTTCTTTAGCTTGATCAAAATGGTAAGCAATTCTTGATAAAGCCAAAGTTTTATTGGTCTTATTAACAAGTTGGTGAATCATAAATTCAGCAATCCGTGCATGAATAATTCGTTTCTTTGAAGCAGACTGTTCATCATAAATATATTCCTTAATAATATCATAGTTGAAGGCTAAGCCTACTTCGTCCTGTAGGGTCATTTCGTGTAATAAATGTCGTTCAATTAATAAGTCAATGGCCTGGGCCACTTCCATCGAATCGCGATTGAGCAGCTGACAAAGCAAAGGCGTTGGAGCAAATTCTTTAAAATAAGACACCATGGTCATCAATTCTTTAGCTAACGGCGTCAAATATGCTAACTGCACGCGACAATATTGCTTCATTTTGTCAGTCAAGGATTCTAATTTCATGTTCATTTTTAATAAATACACATATTCCGTTAAAAAGAACAAGTGTCCTTTTGAATGGTGGTAAATAAAATCAACTTCACTTTTTGATAAACGAATCTCTGGAAGTTGTCTTTCTAAAAAATGACCCGTTTCTTCAAATGATAGAGGACCCAAATCTAAGGTTAATAAATGATGTTTATAGACTCCGTTTGCAATCAAGTCCTCTAAACTACTATTAAATTCTGTATTAGCACTGATAAAGAAGAAAATAGGTAAACTTTCACGGTGCAATACAAGTTGATTGAGTAGTATCAAACTATCAGGATCTAACCATTGACTATCATCAATTCGCATAATGATTTTCAGTTGTGGATTTGATTTGACAATTTCCATAAAAGCGATAAACAAGGAGCTTGATGGATCAGCATCACCCAGTTGACTTAGAATTTTCGTGAATGTATCTTCATTTGGTCCGATATGATCCATTAATTTTGACAAGATGACTTTAAAAGCTTGTAAAGATTGATTAGCTTCTACTTGTTGACACATATATGAAATCAAGACAACATCATTAGGTAAATGCTCTAAGACTCGGTCTAGTAGAGCTGACTTGCCTACCCCCATAGGTCCTTTCAAGAAAATGGATTTAAAGGCTTGTCCTTCAAAATAAACCGCTAATTGGCTTTCAATCACGCCGATTTCTTTATTGCGCCCCCAGAATGAAACCGCGTTCTTGCTATAATTCAAGTGTGCTTGATTCACTTGTTTAATTGTCTCATCATAGATTGCTTTGGTCTCTTTACTTGGTGCAATCCCTAGTTCCTTCTTTAATAAGTTTACTAGTTCTTGATAAGTTTCAATGACCTTACCATTACGATTATGATCTTGGTAATATTTCATTAACAACTGGTAATTACGTTCGTCAAATTCATCGATTGAAATCAAGCGACGTATGTTCTTCTCTACTTCATTCAAATGCTTAAGTTTTATATCTTCTTGGATTTTGCGATAACACTCTTCCACAAATTTTTGTTCATAAAAACTTCGCATTTTTACAATCCAAATATCAAAATTTTCGGAATCCTTTAAATAAAACCCTTTTAAAAATTCACCCGTGTATAAATCTAAATGTTCAATCGGTTGATTCAAAAAAGCGTCAACATCACAATGAATTTCAAGTTCTTTATTCATAGTTAATATTTGATTATTTGGCGAGATAATATACTCATCATTTAACGCTTTATTCGCTTGATAAATCGTATTTCGCAAGTTCTTCTTTGCACTTTGCTCTGATTTATTTGGCCATAAGAGTCCAGCTATCTCATCACGCGAGACAGTCTGATTAATGACTAGATAATATAATAAGGCATTAATTTTAGAAAAAGAAAATAAAACTGGCTCATTATTTAGAAATACTTGAGGATTGCCAAATAAACGAAAATATACTGTATCCATAACGCTAACACCTCACTTAATAGTTCTATTGTACCTTAAAGTAAGGGCTTTTAAAAATACTATTTTCTTCAAAATTTAAAGTAAAACATAATGCAAAAAAATACAACTTGACTCATAGATTAGAAAAGGCCCAGTATTCCTTATCTTATCGTATATATAGCCAAGTTGTATTTTCTTTAAAGCAGCGCAATGGTCGCAAAGTTTATTTTCATAAACTTGCTCAATTGAAATAGCAAATTAAATAAATATTAAACCGCTTGTTTATCTTTGATGACACATTGTCCATCTTTATAAACATCAGAGATTAAATTAGTAGCAAAGAAGTAAATGGTGTGATCTAAGTTTGGTGCGTCGAAGATTGCAATATCAGCCCGTTTTCCTTCATCAAAGCTACCAATTTCGTTAGCTCGATCTACAGAATATGCCGCATTGATCGTTACAGCATTATACACTTCAATCGGTGTTAAGTGGTACATGTAGCAACCTAATTGCATAACAAATTGAATATTTGCAGTTGGACAAGAACCTGGGTTACTATCCGTTGATAAAGTAATAGCCATATTGTTTTCTAACATTTTTTTAGCTGGCGCATAGGTATCTTCCATTAAACTGAAAGTAGTAGCTGGAAGTAAGTTACCAATAACACCATTTTCGCTCATTAATTTGATACCTTCGTCAGTTGCTTTCATAAGGTGCTCAGCACTTGTAGTATGTAATTTAGCTGCTACATTAACACCACCGATAGAGTCGATTTCATCAGCATGAATACGTAACTTAAAGCCTAATTCTTTAGCTGCTGACAATAAATATTCAGATTCTTCAGCTGTGAAGACGCCTGTTTCGCAGAAAATATCACAAAATTCAGCTAAATCGGCTTCTTTAACTTTAGGTAGCATTTCATTGATAATTAAATCTAAATATTCTTTTGAACGGCCTTTATATTCTGGTGGAACAGCATGAGCAGCCATAAATGTTGAAACTAAATCAACTTTAGAATCTTCATTCAGTTTCTTAACTACCTCAAGTTGTTTTAATTCAGTTTCCCAATCTAGACCGTACCCGCTTTTAGCTTCTACAGTCGTAACCCCATGGCTTAACATATAATCCAATAAGCGATCTGATTTCTTATATAAGGTATCAAAATCTGATTTGCGAGTTGCACGAACCGTACTTAAAATACCGCCGCCTTCTCTCAAAATATCTAAATAAGAAACACCATTCAACTTTTTAGCAAATTCATGCTCGCGGCTTCCACCGTAGACTAAGTGAGTGTGACAATCAATTAGACCTGGACAAGCAAATTTTCCTGTGTAGTCAATTACTTCAGTTGAATCATCAATTAGACTAGCTTCTGGTTGGCCAGAACCAATGGTCAAAATTTTACCATCTTTAATTGCGATATATGCATCTTCAATAATGGTCGCTTCATTCATTTCTTTTCCTTGAAGAGCACGTCCCTTATCATTAGGATTAAAAAGTTGACTAAAGTGAACTAAAATTTTATCTGCTGTCATTTTGTTTCCTCCTTATTCAGTCCTATTAACTGTAAATTAATAGTAAGCACCATGTGTCAAATTTTAGTCAAATCTCTCAATTATGTTTTTGACGCAAGGGTTTTCAAAGAAAATTTTTTGATTGACACTTAGTTGACTGTTAACGTTTACACTGAGCCCAACGAATAAAGATTCGCCAATTTAAATTTTAGGAGGAATATCATGAAACAATTTAATGTTGCTGATGCAATGACCATCAAACTTGATGCTGTCTTGCCAGAAATGCCTGCTTTTGAAGAAGGAATCCGTCGCGCTCCAAACCGTGGCTTCCGTTTATCCCAAGCGCAAACCGAAATCGCTTTGAAGAACGCTTTGCGTTATATCCCAGAAGAATTCCATGATCAAATGATTCCTGAATTCTTAGAAGAATTAAAAACTCGCGGACGTATTTATGGATATCGTTTCCGCCCTGCTGGTAACCTACACGGTAAACCAATCGAAGAATATAAAGGTAAATGTGTAGCTGCCAAAGCTATGCAAGTTATGATTGATAACAACTTAGACTTTGCAGTCGCTTTATATCCATATGAATTAGTAACTTATGGAGAAACAGGTCAAGTTTGTTCTAACTGGATGCAATATCGTTTAATTAAGAAATATTTAGAAGAAATGACTGACGAACAAACATTAGTTGTTGAATCTGGTCACCCAGTTGGTTTATTCAAATCTAAGAAAGATGCACCTCGTGTTATCATTACAAATGGTCTTTTAGTTGGCGTTTACGACAACATGAAAGACTGGGAAATCGCTGAACAAATGGGTGTAACGAACTATGGTCAAATGACAGCTGGTGGTTGGATGTATATCGGACCTCAAGGTATCGTTCACGGAACATTCAATACATTATTAAATGCTGGACGCTTGAAACTTGGTATCGCTGACGATGGTGATTTAACTGGTAAATTATTCATCTCTTCTGGTTTAGGAGGCATGAGTGGTGCTCAAGGTAAAGCTGGTGAAATTGCTAAAGCTGTTGCAGTAGTAGCTGAAGTTGACCGTTCTCGTATCGATACTCGTTTAGAACAAGGCTGGATCCAAATGGTTACTGAAACTCCTGAAGAAACCATGAAAGCTGCTAAAGAATATTTAGATAAGAAAGAATCTACTTCAATTGCTTACCATGGTAATATCGTTGACTTATTAGAATATATCAACGAAAACGATATTCATGTTGACCTTCTTTCTGACCAAACTTCTTGCCACAACGTATACAATGGTGGTTACTGCCCTGCTGGCATCACATTTGAAGAAAGAACTCGTTTATTAGCTGAAGATCAAACTAAATTTGAAAAATTAGTTGATGAAACCTTAGAACGTCACTTCAATGCCATTAAGAAATTAACCGAAAAAGGTACTTACTTCTTCGACTATGGTAACTCATTCATGAAAGCTATCTATGACTCTGGTATCAAAGAAATTTCTAAGAATGGTGTTGACGATAAAGACGGCTTCATCTGGCCTTCATATGTTGAAGATATCATGGGACCTATGTTATTTGACTTCGGTTATGGTCCATTCCGTTGGGTTTGCTTAAGTGGTAAACACGAAGACTTAGTAACGACAGACCATGCTGCTATGGAAGTTATCGACCCTACTCGTCGTTATCAAGACCGTGACAACTACAACTGGATTCGCGACGCTGAAGAAAACAAAATGGTTGTTGGTACTGAAGCTCGTATCTTATATCAAGATGCAATGGGTCGTGTAAACATTGCCCTTAAATTCAACGAATTAGTTCGTGAAGGCAAAATTGGACCTGTTATGATTGGTCGTGACCACCATGACGTATCTGGTACTGACTCTCCATTCCGTGAAACTTCAAACATCAAAGATGGTTCAAACGTAACGGCTGATATGGCTACACAATGTTACGCAGGTAACGCAGCTCGTGGTATGAGCTTGATCGCTCTTCACAACGGTGGTGGTGTTGGTATTGGTAAATCTATCAACGGTGGTTTCGGTTTAGTGCTTGATGGTACTAAAGAAACTGATGAAATTATCAAATCAGCAATTGCTTGGGACACAATGGGCGGTGTTGCTCGTCGTAACTGGGCTCGTAACGAAAACGCTATTGAAACATCTATCGAATATAACAAGATGCGTAAGGGTTCTGACCATATTACCATCCCTTACTTAGCTGATGATGCTAAAGTTAAAGAAGCTGTAAGTAAATTATTCTAATCAGAATAACTGATACAAAAAGACGTCATTCACTTGAATGACGTCTTTTTTGTATCTTATTTATTTGAATCTTATTTAAACGTATAGTTCTCAATTGATTCTTTTTTCACGCTATTTTCAACATTTTGTTTGACATAGGAATCTACTTTTTCTCGGCTTTGATCTATCTTTGGCACTAAATATCGATAAAAGGCTCCTAAAGTTAAATTTTGATAGAGGGTTAACCACCACTCTAGCCCTTGGGCAATAATAAGCAATAATATGCCAAACGGCTTGTTAACTGAATCCCCTTGCCATAAATCATCACCTATTCCCCATACAAATACAAATAAAATACCATAGCCAATAAAACTTAAAAATAAGACTAATAATTGGGTCTTATTGCCTTTCATTAACTGTGTACTAATTTTAAAGGCTTGTAAATAACTGATGGGCTGCTTAGCCTTCTTAGCATCAAAATATAAGGGCAAAGCTTGTGAATAAGACAATGCTTTAATCAGTCCTGGAATAACTAACAAAATCGTCCATAAAGTTACAAAAAGGAAATATAAGACAGACATGGCAACTAAGTCAATGAAATCAGAAGTATTTTCAATCCACGTTAGACCATCCTTATAATCCAAAGTCTGATTAGTTTCTGGCTGATCAATACATTTAATACCTAAAAATACTAATGGAAAGGTTAGAATTCCCAAGAAAAAAACGACCCAGTCAGAAAGAAAATCTAAATTTATTCCAAATATAAGCTCTTGTTTTAAAGGGGGAACCAATACTAGACTCAACGAAAGACAAGCGACTAACCCAACCAAAAAACTTGCCCGAGCATACCCGATGGCATTTTTTCTCATTTCATTTTTTATGCTTTTTTTAACAAGGGAGCGATTAAATACTTTATCCATTTTTCACCTCTAGTTATTTTTCTGAATTAAGTATAACATCCCCTGTGTCATTTCATAAAATTTTTTGTCAAAGTCTAATCTTTTAAATCATCTTTTATTCTTAAACTAAAGTTACCTACCTTTACGTTTAATATCTGCCTTAGTTTTTACATTTAGCTCTTTAGGATGAAGGACAACACGATCTCCTTCCTTTATACCCTGATAAATAAGCCAATGGTCTTCTTGTCTTTGTCCTTTAACCTTACGACAGAGATATTTGCCATCTTGATAAATCCATAAGAATAACTGGTTACCATTTATATAAATGGATGATTCGGGTATTTTATAGGCCAAATCATCTAACTCGACCTCGACTGAATAACCTGGTTGAATATATCCTTCCACAGCAATTTCATATTGAAATTGACCGGCCCTAACTTGATTGGATTGATACTCTCTTTCCTCAAAAGATGAAGATACTTGTCCATTCTTGTTATTTGAAAGGACTGGAGTTATTTGAAAAAGTCGACCATCGACTGTACGATTTTCAACTAAAATATTTACTTTTAAGCTTTGACTCGATTTTATTAATGGGTAAGTATATTCTGATACTTGCCCCTGCACGCAACTCTGCTGGTTGGAGACTAGACGAAAGATGACATCTTGTCCGTTAGGTGATTGGTTTACCAAATCTCCCCTTATTTCCCCTGAAAATGGCGCTTTTTCTGTTGGTATATATTGGGATTGGAGTCGTTGAGGATTAATTTCAACATCCTCTATTTGATGATTAATTTTGCGAATTTCATTTTGTAACGCTACTTCGTCCGCTAACATAACCTTGCTATTTCTATCCTTTGTTGATTGACTGTTCGACGAAGCTTCGGAAGGAAGCTTTTGTTCCTGACTAGCTTGCCAATGCTTTAAATCAATATAATCAATCATGGCTTCAATTTTTGTTTGATTGGATCCATTTTTTGCTGACTTGACCAACCGATCTCCCCGATAGTTGTAATTGGCTTGAGTGAGTTCACTAAGAAGTTCTATATAATTTTCACGTAAATTATATAATTGCGTTTGCTGGCGTTGACAATCTTCAATATCGTAATTAAGTTGATTCTGTTGATAAGAAAATAATTCCTGTCCCTTTTCAACTTCATCCCCTACTTTAACGAATACTTGCCCCACCTGACCTTTTGCAGAAGACCAATGATAAACTTGTTCCTTTGCTGGTATCGCAATAGCTTCAAGCTTAATTGGCGATGCTTTTTCAACTTGATAAAGGTCTAAACTGTTATCCGCATTCTTAATTGGTTCCTTAGGATCATTAGCCAAGATACTAGAAGATAAACTAGCTATCAGCAAAACTAAATAAATCGCTGCTATTATGATTGACATCCACCATTTTGATTTCAAATGTAGCATTTGTTTAAATGACATTTATATTTCCTCAATTCATTTCATTAATGACTGTCTCTATCATAAATAGACGATTGAGGATTAAATTCTTTTTAAAAATCCTTGAATGCTAAAATCTAAACGATCATATATATACATTTACGTCATTATTCTATCTTAAAAAATGAAAATACCTCCAAAAGACAGACCAGTTAACAATTGTATTTTTAGAGGCTAATTTGATAATGATAGTACTTAATCTGCTTCATTTAAGATCAAATCAAAAACAATACCATTTGGGTCACAGATCGTGATTATTCGATCAGTTGCTGTTAATAGGTAAGACTGTCCACTTACTTTAGCCAGTGTTTCTTTGAAATAGGTTGAATCATTGGTCACCATTTGATAACGCAATAGCCCTAAACCATCATTGATTTCTCGAGTTTTTAATCCTGGTTGCCATTGATTCACAGCCAAATGATGATGATAATCACCCGAAGCTATCCAAGCAGCAGTAGGAATAGTCATCTTATTACCAAAATCTAAAATATCTTGATAAAATTGGGAACTCTGTCTTACATCAATGACACTTAAGTGAAGATGGCCTAAGATAGTCTTTTCAGGAAGTTGATATGCTTTTCTTTTTTAAGGCTAGCAAAAGCAAGAAGTCCTTCTAAATCCAAGGCTTCAGTCACGCCAATAATTTGCCCATCTGGCCGCTTATCCCATTTTGATTGAAGTCGATCAGCATAAATTTCTATTCCATTCCCTTCGGGATCCTCTAAATAAATAGCCTCACTATAGCCGTGGTCTGAAGCGCCAATTAAGGGCACTTTTTTATTAATAAAATGCAAGAGGCAATCAGCTAAATCTTTTCTTGACGGCAGTAAAACCGCAATATGATAAAGACCAGCGACTTGTTTTCGCTGAGCACCTTCTTGATTAACTAGTTGAATCATAGTTTCTTTTTGACCTTCGATTCCTAGATTAACCTGATTATTATTTTCATATAATACGGAAAATCCTAATTGTTCAGTATAGAAGCGAGTCATAAAGTCGAGGTTTTCCACCCCTAATTGAATCATTGATAAACGAATGGCTGATTGATATGGATACATTGTTAATCTCCTTTCTATGATCCATCTATATTATCTCTAATTCGAGATAAATGCAAGAAAAAATATTTGCTCTAACTTTCACTTGACAGTTGACTTGTCTTATCGCTATAATGAGCGTGAAAATAAGAAGTAGTCTATTTTAAACGTGTTCTGTGAAACATGAAAGTAAACTATGCAAGCCAAAATCATTATGAGTACGAGAGACTCAATATGATTTTTCCTTAAATAATTTGCCGATTAATGAGATCAGTCCACGGATTGGTCTCTTTCTTTTTTTCTAAGTCTAATAAATATTGTCAGTGAACAATCATTAGGAGGAAAAAATATGCCAACTTTAATTCCAGCGACCAAAAAACTTGCTCTTTCACACCTTACCAGTGTCGAAAGTTTAACCGATGCTCAAGTCCTTGCTTTAATCAAACAAGCTCAAGCCTTTAAATGTGGTCAAAGCTGGCAAGCCGATCGGACTTACTATGCGACTAACTTATTTTTTGAAAATAGTACCCGGACCCATCGTAGTTTTGAAATGGCCGAAAAGAAATTAGGTATGCAAGTCATTGATTTCGCCGTTGAACATAGCTCGGTAAATAAAGGGGAAACCTTGTATGATACTGTTCTAACAATGGATGCAATCGGTGTAGATATTGCCGTAATTCGCCATAGCCAAGTTGGCTACTATGAAGAATTAATTGCTTCTAACTCTATCAAATGCTCTATCATTAACGGCGGTGATGGTAGTGGCCAACACCCTACCCAATGCCTACTTGATTTAATGACAATCTATGAAGAATTTGGTCATTTTGACGGTTTAAAAATCGCCATTGCTGGTGACCTCATCCACTCACGCGTTGCAAAATCAAATATGCAAATGCTTAAACGTCTTGGTGCTGAACTCTATTTTTGTGGACCAAATATCTGGTACGATGAAGCTGAATTCAACGCTTATGGTCAATATGTATCAATTGACTCTATTATTGATCAAGTTGACGTGATGATGTTACTTCGCGTTCAATCCGAACGACACGATGTAAAATCGATGATGAGTCAAGACCTTTACCACAACGCCTATGGCTTAAATATTGAGCGGGCAAATAAAATGAAACCACAAGCGATTATTATGCATCCAGCTCCAGTAAATCGCAATGTCGAATTAGCAGACGAATTAGTAGAATGTCCTCAGTCTCGCATTGTTACTCAAATGCAAAACGGAGTCTTTATGCGTATGGCGATTTTAGATGCTATTGTGGAAGGGAAAAAAAATAATGCGATTAGTTATTAAAAATGCTCAAATTATTGAACGGGACAATGAGTTAAAAAGATGCGATATTCTAATTGAAGATGGTTTTATCAAACAAATCCAATCTGTTATTGAACCCGACAATAATGACCAAGTTCTTGATGTCGAAGGCCATTTCGTAAGTCCCGGTCTAGTCGATGTCCACGTTCATTTAAGAGAACCTGGTGCTTGCCACAAAGAAACCATTGCTACCGGATCGTTAGCAGCAGCTCATGGTGGCTTTACGAGTATTTGTGCCATGCCAAATCTTAATCCTTGTCCAGATAATCCAGCAAAACTAGCTTCAATTCAAGAGATAATAAAAAAAGACGCCGTTGTTAAAGTTCACCAATATGCATGTATTAGCGAAAATTTAAAATCAGATATCTTAGTAGATTTTGCTGGACTTAAAGAGCAAGGTGCTTTTGCTTTTACTAATGATGGAGTCGGTGTTCAAACTGCTGGTACCATGTATTTAGCTATGCAAGCCGCTGCTGATCAAAATATGGCTTTAGTAGCTCATACAGAGGATAACTCTCTCCTCTTTGGAGGCGTGATGCATGCGGGACATAAAGCCCAAGAACTTGGCTTACCTGGGATTTTATCAATTACAGAAGCTAGCCAAATCGCTCGAGATTTACTGTTAGCTGAAGCTACGGGTGTCCACTATCATGTTTGCCATGTATCTACCAAAGAAAGCGTTAGAGTTATTCGTGATGCTAAAAAAGCTGGCATCCATGTTACCGCTGAGGTGACACCTCATCATTTATTATTAAGTGAAGAGGATATTCTATCTGATGATGCCATGTGGAAGATGAACCCGCCATTACGATCAGAAATGGATCGCCAAGCCTTAATTGAAGGCTTACTAGATGGAACCCTAGATATGATTGCAACAGACCATGCCCCTCACGCAGCAGATGAAAAAGCTCAAGGATTTTTAAAAGCTCCTTTTGGCATAGTCGGTAGCGAAACAGCCTTTCAACTCATCTATACCCATTTTGTTAAACAACATATTTTTACTCTTGAACAAGTCATCCAATGGATGGCAACTAAACCAGCTAGTCTTTTTAACTTACCGGTTGGTCAAATCAAAGAAGGATACCCGGCTGATCTAGCCGTCTTTGATCTAGACCAAAGCTATACTATTAATAAAGCCGATTTTCTTTCAAAATCTAATAATACACCATTTGATCAGTGGCCAGTTTACGGTCCTACCCTATATACCCTAGTGGATGGTCAAATAGTTTGGCAAGCTAAAGGAGGTCCCCATGTTCATTAAAACTCAAATAGCCGATATAACGTTTGACAATTGTCTAATGAATGCTGCCGGCGTCTACTGTATGACCAAAGAAGAATTAGAACAAATAGTGGCGTCTCAAGCCGCTACTTTTGTAACCAAAACAGCAACCCTTCAAAGCCGCCCAGGTAATCCAGAGCCTCGCTACCGCGATGTTGGTCTAAATAGTATTAACTCGATGGGTTTACCAAATCTAGGACTCGATTATTACTTAGATTTATTAACTAATGATCCACATCAAGAACAACGCTTTTTATCCATTAGTCCGATGAATGCTGATGATACGCCAACTCTTTTTAGCAAAATTAAACAACACGATTTTAAAGGTTTTGTTGAATTAAACTTATCCTGTCCTAATATTCCAGGAAAAGCTCAAATTGCTTATGATTTTGATCAAACTCAGAGAATCTTAGACCAAGTCTTTGACTTATATCAGGGAAAATTAGGTGTAAAATTACCACCCTATTTTGATCAAGCTCATTTTGACCAAATGGCATCAATCCTCAATCAATATCCGCTAACTTTTATTAACTCGATTAATAGTTTAGGCAACGGAATTATGATTGATGATCTATCGATGATGATTGCCCCAAAACAAGGCTTTGGTGGTATCGGCGGCCCTTGTATAAAACCTTGGGCTCTTGCCAATGTCCATGCCTTTTATCAACGACTAAAACCTGAAATTCAAATTATCGGCACAGGTGGAGTAACCTGTGGACGCGATGTATTCGAACATATACTTTGTGGTGCTAGTATGGTACAAGTCGGTACTCTTCTCCATCAAAAAGGACCCCAAGTATTTGAACGCCTCATTCAAGAATTAAAAGATGAAATGGCAACCTACGGATACCAAACACTAGCCGATTTTAAAGGAAAAGTACAATATCTATAACAAAATCAGCTCTTTCTCATTAAATGCGAGAAAGAGCTGATTTTTGCACTTTTCTTATTCTTCGTCCATTTGAAGAATGGCCATAAAGGCTTCTTGTGGAACTTCAACCGAACCGACTTGTTTCATTCGTTTCTTACCTTCTTTTTGTTTCTCTAATAATTTTTTACGGCGAGAAACATCCCCACCATAAAGTTTAGCCGTAACATCTTTACGTAAAGCTTTGATAGTGGATCTTGCAATAATTTTCTGCCCGACCGCTGCTTGCACGGGAACTTCAAACAGTTGGCGAGGAATAATCATTTTTAATTTTTCAACTAAATCGCGGCCCCGATTATAAGCGAAGTCTTTGTGAACAATCATTGAAAAGGCATCAATCAAATCATTGTTCAACAAAATGTCCATTTTGACAAGATTAGATTGTTTGTAACCAATTAGCTCGTAATCTAAGGATGCATAGCCTTTAGTGTTCGATTTTAGCTTGTCAAAGAAATCATAAATGATTTCGGACAAAGGCAATTCATAGATAACATTTACCCGATAATCATCTAAATAATCCATCGTAATAAAATTGCCCCGCTTACGTTGACCAATATCCATTACCGCCCCAACAAATTCATTAGGAACCATAATAGAAGCTTTAACATAAGGTTCTAAAATTTTATCAACTTTAGTATTCTCTGGCATTGCTGAAGGATTATCAACGATAACTTCTTCCCCATTAGTCTGAATCACTTTGTAAATAACTGAAGGAGCCGTCGTAATTAGATCAATATTAAACTCTCGTTCCAGTCTTTCTTGAACAACATCCATATGTAATAAACCCAAGAAGCCGGTACGGAAACCAAAGCCTAGGGCTTGCGATGTCTCTGGTTCAAACTGTAAGGCAGCATCATTCAGTTGTAACTTCTCTAAGGCCTCACGTAAGTCATTATAGTCATTCGACTCAACAGGATAGAGACCACAGTAGACCATCGGATTTAATTTACGATAACCTTCCAAAGCTTGACTAGCGGGTTGATTAGCTAGAGTAATCGTATCACCGACCCGGGTATCTTGAATAGTTTTAATCGCTGCCGAAATATAGCCCACATCACCGACCATCAAATAATCACGTTTTAAAGGTTTAGGTGAAAAGACTCCTACTTCTACAACATCGAATTCTTTGCCATTAGACATTAAACGAATGCGATCCCCTGGCTTAACAATCCCATTGACTACCCGAATATTTAAGACCACTCCCCGGTAAGAATCGTAGAATGAGTCAAAAATTAAGGCTTGAAGTGGGGCTTCAAGATCGCCACTCGGTTGCGGTACCTTAGCAACGATTTGTTCAAGAATTTCTGGTACCCCGATGCCGCTTTTTGCCGAGGCAAAAACCGCTTCGCTTGCATCTATCCCAATGACTTCTTCAATCTCATGTTGAACTTTTTCAGGATCAGCTGCCGGTAAATCAATTTTATTAATGACTGGCAGTATTTCAAGGTCATTATCTAAAGCTAAATAAACATTGGCTAAAGTCTGAGCTTCAATACCTTGAGCCGCGTCCACAACTAATAAAGCTCCCTCGCATGCCGCTAATGACCTTGAAACTTCATAAGTAAAATCGACGTGCCCAGGCGTATCAATTAGATGGAATATATATTCTTGGCCATCCTTAGCTAAATAGGTTAGCTCAACTGCATTTAATTTAATCGTAATTCCGCGTTCACGCTCTAAATCCATCGAATCAAGTAATTGATCTTGCATTTCTCGATCAGCCACAGTCTCCGTTTGTTGAAGAATCCGGTCAGCTAAGGTTGATTTACCATGGTCAATATGTGCAATAATTGAAAAATTGCGAATTTGTTTTTGTCGTTTCTTTAAATCTTCAAGATTAAACATTATTTTTCACTTCCTCTTACGCTGGCTTAGACAGCCAGACAGACTCACTCTTTATATTATCAAAATAATAGCTTATCGCCTAGTAAATTAAAGAAAAACAGTCCAAAAGGACTGCTTTTTTTGCTTAAAGAGCTATTTGATTAATAAAAGTCTGGTAGTCTAAATAAGAACGGTGATAGAGATGATTGCGTTCTACTTTCTGACTAAATAACCCAATCACATCAATTAGGAAAGAGGGAAAGGTCTCCAACACAAAATGAGGATTGACCATTTTAAAATCTTGACCATGAATTCGTCCGCTAAATCCGCCGTATGAAACTTGGATACATGGCATCATGTAAGATAAGTCACCTATATCTCCTGCTGCAGCAATCGTCCCCCGGTCTTCAATCAGGCGTTTAATATCAAGATTGCTTTCAAAACATGTCTTAACAAATGAATTTAAATAACGATCTTGAACAAAAGGTAAATAACCCATCTGTGTTTCTAGGATCACCTGTCCACCTAATGCCGAAGCACTAGCTTTGGCCATTTCATCCAACCGTTTGCTTAATATATTCATATAATCTAGATCATTCGTTCGAAGATCAGTTCCAATGGTCACTCGGTCAGGTATAACATTGGTCGAGAAATTTCCCTGGCTAATTATGGGATTAATCCGAACATAAGCATCTTCGCGAATTTGCTGTCTAGCAAACCCTAAAGCCACATTAAACAAGTTCGACATAGAATAGGCATTTACACCAGTGAAAGGATCCCAACCAGCATGGCTTGCTTGACCTTCGAAATGATAATTCTTATATAGAAAACCAGCTAAATCACAATTGACTTCAATTGTTTCCCCTTCTTCTTCACCAATAGAATGAATGGCTAAAGCAAAATCAACACCATCAAAGGCCCCTAATTTCATCAACTCGGGTTTGCCAGCTAGATGAGTTAACTTTCCTTCTTCTATCATTTGCTGACGCCAAGTTAAATCCACGAATTCTTCTGCGGGAACGAATAAAATGCAAAAATTCATATTATATTGCTGATAATGTTGATCTTCTAATAAATAAGCCAAAACGGCTAATATTACAGCCACTTGACTATAGTGGCCACAAGCATGAGCAGCTCCTGTTTCTTTGTCAGCTACTAAGTGACTAGGATTAATGAGTGCATCCATTTCTGCGATTAAGCCCATGGTCCGGTCTGCTTGATTATCTAAACAAATTCGTAAACCAGTAGTCGAAAATTCTTCGATATGGAGATGGGGATCCTTATCTCTAATAAAATCCATAATTTTAGCTTTGGTCTTAAATTCTTTAAAGCCTAGTTCTGGCTCGTTAAAGATTGATTCACATAGAGCTAAATGTTCAGAAAAATGTTCTTGAAAAAATGTCATAATCTGCCAACTTTCTTCTTATCACTTTATTAAAGTGTACCATATTATTGGTTGAGCGTCAGTTATCCTTATGTGAGGATTTAGACATCCTTTCATAAAAAAATAAACCGAATAAACAAACAAGATGGAATCCACTTCACTTAAATTTAGTAAAAGTAAATCATATTACTTGCTTATTTATTCGGTCAATACAATATTTATAATACTTCAGCTATTTGCCATCAAATAAATCTTTCATTTTATCAAATAATTTACTTTCATGGCCTTTTACTTCCTGTCCCGAAGCCGCAGCTAATTGCTTAAAGAGATCGCGTTCACGATCTGACAGTTTCTTAGGCGTAACTAGGGTAACTTCTACGTGTTGATCGCCATTCATTCCACCACGAATAGAAGGAGCCCCTTTTCCTTTCAGACGGAAACGCGTACCTGTTTGAGTACCCGCCGGAATTTTGAGCTTGACATTACCGTGAACCGTTGGAACAACCACTTCATCTCCAAGTGCTGCTTGAGCAAAACTAATAGGTAAAGAATAGAAAATCTCTGTCCCTTCACGTTCAAAAATATCACTCGGTTCCACTTGGAATATAACATACAAGTCACCATAAGGTCCTCCGTTAGAACCTGCTTCGCCTTGATCACTTAACCGCATTTGTTGGCCATCTTCTACCCCTGGAGGAATGGTCACTTTAACTTTATGTTGTTTGGATTCAATACCAGAGCCATGACAAGTTGAACATTTTTCTTTAATTTCTTGTCCGGTTCCGTGACATACATCACAGGTTGCTTGAGTCATGACACGTCCAAATGGTGTATTACGTTCAACTTGAATATGTCCGGTTCCATGACATTTATGGCAAGTTTCTGGATGGGTTCCTTCCTTAGCACCTGTTCCATGGCAGGTATGGCATTCTTCATTACGCATGTAGCTTACAGTCGTTTCCTTACCAAATATCGCTTCTTCAAATGTTAACGTAACTCGATATTGAAGGTCGTTTCCTCGACGAGGAGCATTTGGACGTCGACTTTGTCCACCCGCACCTCCAAAGAATGTATCAAAAATATCTTCGAAACCACCAAATCCGCCAGCGCCACCGCTAAAGCCACCAAAACCGCCAAATCCGCCACCAAAGCCAGCACCAAAGTTTGGATCAGTGGCAGCATGTCCATACTGATCGTAAGCAGCCCGTTTTTGGCTATCACTTAAAACCTCATAAGCCTCAGAAATCTCTTTAAATTTGACTTCTGCATCAGCTTCTTTATTAATATCCGGGTGATATTGTTTAGATAGCTTACGATAAGCTCGTTTAATCTCAGCATCCGAGGCGTCCCTAGAAACGCCGAGTACTTCATAATAATCACGTTTATCTGCCATAGTCTACCTCCTTTTCCAAAGTATTTTCTCTATCAAGGTTAAAAGCCAAGGCTGGGCCTTGGCTTTACCCCATCTTAATAAATATCTTATTCGTCTACTTCTTCAAAGTCAGCATCTACAACACCGTCTTGGTCAGCTGGTTTCGCATCGCTAGTTGCTGTATTGTCTTGTTGAGCTTGTGCTTGAGCGGCAGCTTGTTCATATAATTTAACCGTTAGAGCTTGAACTACTTCATTCAAGGCATCCCGTTTAGTTTTCATTGCTTCTAAGTCATTTGCTTCAACAGCCGCTTTCAATTCATCACGAGCTGCTTCAGCTTTTTTAACTTCATCTTCAGACACTTTATCTTTTAATTCAGCTAAAGTTTTATCAGTTGCGAAGATTAATTGATCAACTTCGTTGCGTAAATCTACTTCTTCACGACGTTTTTTGTCTGCTTCAGCGTTCGCTTCAGCATCTTTAACCATACGTTCGATTTCTTCATCAGATAAACCAGTTGAAGATTTAATGGTAATAGTTTGTTCTTTTTGAGTACCAAGGTCTTTCGCACGAACATTAACAATACCATTCTTATCAATGTCGAAAGTTACTTCAATTTGTGGAATTCCACGTGGTGCTGGTGGAATATCCGTTAATTGGAAGCGTCCTAGAGTTTTATTGTCTGCCGCCATTTGACGTTCACCTTGTAGTACGTGAACATCTACAGCAGGTTGGTTATCTGCAGCTGTTGAGAAGACTTGTGATTTGCTGGTTGGGATAGTTGTGTTACGATCGATTAATTTAGTGAAGACACCACCCATTGTTTCAATACCTAATGATAAAGGTGTTACGTCTAATAAAACGATATCTTTCACGTCACCTGAAATAACACCACCTTGAATAGCAGCTCCCATTGCAACTACTTCATCAGGGTTAACAGATTTATTAGGTTCTTTTCCAGTTTCTTTACGAACGGCTTCCACAACAGCAGGAATACGAGTAGAACCCCCTACTAGGATAACTTCATCGATTTCACTTTGTGATAAACCAGCGTCTTTTAAGGCTTGACGCACTGGAGCTTTAGTCCGTTCAACTAAATCGTGAGTTAATTCTTCAAATTTAGCACGTGTTAAAGTCATTTCTAAGTGTAATGGACCATCAGCAGAAGCTGTAATAAATGGCAATGAGATTTGTGTTGAAGACACGCCAGATAGGTCTTTTTTAGCTTTTTCAGCCGCATCTTTAAGACGTTGAACAGCCATCTTATCTTTTGATAAATCAACACTGTTTTCTTTCTTAAATTCTTCAACTAAGTAATCCATGATTTTCTTATCAAAGTCATCCCCACCAAGGTTGTTATCACCGGCAGTTGATAACACATCAAAGACACCATCGCCTAATTCAAGAATTGAAACGTCGAAAGTTCCGCCTCCTAAGTCAAAAACTAATACTTTTTCTTCTTTATCAGTCTTATCTAAACCATAAGCTAAAGCAGCAGCTGTTGGTTCATTGACAATCCGTTCTACTTCTAAACCAGCAATTTTACCAGCATCTTTAGTTGCTTGACGTTGAGCATCATTGAAATATGCAGGTACAGTAATAACCGCTTTTTCAACTTTTTCACCTAAATAATCTTCAGCATAACCTTTAAGGTATTGTAAAATCATGGCTGAAATTTCTTGAGGTGTATAATCTTTACCATCCATCGATTCAACATGGCTTTCACCCATGTAACGTTTAATAGATGATACCGTATTTGGATTTGTAACAGCTTGACGTTTAGCTACTTCACCTACTTGGATTTCGCCATTTTTAAAGGCAACAACCGATGGAGTTGTACGGTTTCCTTCTGGGTTAGGAATAATTTTAGCTTCGCCACCTTCAAGGACAGCTACTGCAGAGTTTGTTGTACCTAAGTCAATACCAATAATTTTTGTCATATTAATATCCCCTTTTCTTTTTTAAAATTTTATTGTGCGACAATAACCATTGCTGGTCGTAATACTCGTTCATTTAAGACATAGCCTTTTTGTAAGACGTTTATCACCGTATCGGCCTCTTGGTCAGCCTCTGCCGGCATCATACTAACGGCTTGATGATAATTAGGATCGAAAGCTTGATTCAATGGATCAATTACTTCGATATGTTCTTTCTCAAAAGCTGCTTTGAATTGATTTAAAACCATTTCAACGCCCTTCTTCAAGGATTCAGCTTCTTCACTGGTCGTTTGACTAGTTAATGCTCTTTCCAAATTATCAATGACTTCCAATAATTCAGTCGCTAAATTTTGTGATCGGAACTTGGCTGCATCCTGCTTTTCACGTTGATGAATACGTTTCATATTAGCAATTTCAGCTTGTGCACGCAAATAACGATCCTCAATACTTTGCTTTTCTTGTTCAAGCTGTTCAAGTTTATGCTTAAGTTGGACTAATTCATCATCCTCGTTAGCCTTTTGCTCGTCAACTTGATCTTGACTTACATCTTCTAGCTTAGATACAGAATCGTCAACCTTTACATGCTCATCTTTCTCTTCTGTTGAAGAAGGTTTATCTGTTTGATCTTGTTCGTTTAATGAATCTTTCAGTTCTTCTTTATCCACTTCAACGCCTCCTTTACATTAATAACTAGATAGCTCTTTGACTAATTTTTCCATAATCGCAATAAGTCGCTGATATGGCATCGTGGCCGGCCCTAACAATCCCAATGTAAATTGTTGATTTTGTCGGCGGTACGAACCTTTAAGCAGACAAATATTCGGTAGACTATACTGATCAAAATCAATGCCAAAGGTGACATCCAAACCGGTACGTTCCTGTTCCAACAGTTGATACATAGCTGGAGAACCGTCCACCAAGGACATAAGTTGCTTAATTCCTTGTGAGCCAATTTGTGGATCTAAAAAATCAAACAAATTATTCTTACCACTCACTAAATAGCGTTGCCCTTTTAATCGATGAATGGATTTTTCAACAATGGGAGTAAAGTCTAGTTGAAAAGCGATATTTCGTTGAATCATTAAAGGTATGGTTAATTTCATTCGCTGAGCAACTTCTTCTAACGTTAAACCTTTTAACTCTTCATTCAATAAATCAGCAAGCTTTCGGGTTACCTCCTTATTAAGCGAGTAATTTAGATGGAAAAGATGACTCTCTACTTGACCACTATCTGTAAGCAGTATAGCCACAAGCGAATAATCATTTAAGTGAACCAATCTAAACTCTTGCAAATGATGAACCTCATTGGTTTGGGCTAAAACCACTGCCGTATAGCCAGTAATTGAAACCAAATAATCTGCTGCCATCTGAGCGAGTTGTAAACCACTGTACTGGTGATCTTGAAACAGTTCTTGAACAGCATCTAAATCTTCTTGACCTGCCATCAGTTCATCTTCGTGATGGATTAAATGATCAACATAAAAACGCAAACCATTGAAAGAAGGAATTCGTCCACTTGAACTATGAGCTTTTAATAAAAAACCTTGCTTTTCAAGAGCCATCATTTCATTACGAATGGTAGCAGGACTCACATTAAGATAACTTTCTCTTAGTAACGTTTTAGATCCAATCGGCTCCTCAAATTCACCATATAATTGAATAATTAAATTTAGAATTTGTTGTTGCCTTGGTGTTAGCATTTAATCACCTCACTTTTTAGCACTCTGTAACTCCAAGTGCTAATGTACCTATATAATAATGCTAATAAAGGTCATTGTCAACCAATTAAACCAAAATTCCGACAAAAAATTAGCACTCTATTTAAAAGAGTGCTAAGTGACGATTTACGGTAGAATTTTTTCGCCTGTTTCCCGATTTAAATAAAAGGTAAAACCTTCACCAATGACCGATTGTACATCTGTAATAGTAACGAAAGCATCCGGATCAATATCGTGAATAATACGTTGTAATGGCATTAATTGCAGGCGATTAATCACAATATAAAGTATATTTTTTTCAGTTTTTGAATAGAAACCATGTCCGTGCATTACCGTAATCCCTCGACCAATTTGTCTTTGAATTTCATTCCCGATTTCTTCATTTTTATTAGAAATAATCGTAATTGACTTCTTAGGGTTGAATCCTTCCAAGACAAAGTTCATGGCCTTACTAGCTATAAATAAATTCAGGATGGTCAGAATGCCTTTCTCAATTCCAATAACATAAGATAAAGGTATGACTACCATCACATCAATTAATAAGAGTGAAATAGCTACATTCATTCCTAAATATTTTTTCATCATCATTGCCAAAATATCTGATCCAGCTGTCGTTCCATGGCCTAAGACAACAATTCCAATCCCGACTCCAATTAATAAACCTGCAGCAATTGAAGCAATAATAGAGTTTTGTGGTACAAATTCAGGAATATGAATATATTGTAGGAAAAGAGACATTGATGCAATCGAGATAAATGTGTAATAGATTGTCCGTTTATCTAGAAACTTCCAACCCAAAACAATTAAAATACTATTTAATATAAAGGACGAAATGGCTGGATTAATTCGGAATAAATATAAACCCAATAAGGTTAATCCCGTGACTCCCCCTTCTCCTAAATGATTAGGAATAATTACCGTATTTACTGCAATTGAAAAAATAAGAGTACCAATAAGAACTAAGATAACTGAAATAATGGTTTTGCTTTGAATCAATTTTATCCCTCCTTATAAATTGTACCTAATAACTCTCTAAATACATGATCAGCTAAATTCAACCCTTTTTGACTTAAGCGTAAGTCAGAATCCTGACAGATCATGAGGCCTAATTGTTCTTGTCGTCGAATAAAATCAGGGATTAAGTCCCAATAGTTTCGCTGAAATATTCTTTCAAAATCAGCCAAGCGAACTCCTTGAGTGGTTCTCAAACCTAAAAATAAGAACTCCTCCATCTGTTCCTCAATACTTAAATTATGTTGGCGTATTCGTCCATTTCCTTGCTCATTCACAGCCTTAATATAATGATGGACAGGACCATGATTGGCATATCGATATCCATCTACAAAACCATGCGCACCCGCACCAAAACCAAAATAAGGTTGATATTGCCAATAAGTTAAATTATGTTGCGATTCAAAACCTTTTTTTGAAAAATTGGATATCTCATATTGGTAAATTCCTTCTGCAGCTAAACGCTCTTGAGCTAATTGAAACATATCAGCATCTTGATCTTCATTGGGAATGGGTAGTTTTCCTTGGCGCATTAGTTGTTGGAAGACCGTTTTTTGTTCAATGATTAATGAATATAAAGAATAATGGGGTAAATCCAAAGCTAAGGCCTGACTTAAAGATTGGTTAAAATCAGCCAGACTTTGATTTGGCAATCTAAAAATTAAGTCAATTGATAGATTTTCAAAACCGACTTTACGCAGCCAATCTATCGACTCATAAACTTGTTTACTTCGGTGATTGCGCCCAATTTGACGAAGCAATTGATCATTAAAACTTTGGACCCCCATACTAATCCGATTAACACCAGCTTCTTTTAGCAACTGGCATTTGGCCAGACTCAGTTCACCCGGATTCACTTCAAAAGTATACTCGTAGTGATCAGCCTTAGATAAATATTGGTCAATACTGGCTAAAAGTGTCGATAATTCATTCAATGAGAGTGCAGAAGGTGTTCCTCCACCTACATAAATCGTATCGAATGTCTTTTTTGATTGAGTGTCGCTAGCAAGTGTCTGCTTCATCTCCAAGTCCAAAGCCTGAAGATAGTCATCAATGGGTTGACCATCGTAGAAATATTTATTAAAAGCACAGTAATGACATATTTTTTTACAAAAAGGTATATGTAGGTAAACAGCTCGTGGGTCTTGGGTTAACATCTTGATTCACCCTTTTGATTGCTGAAATAGGCTTTAGTATCCACCAAATCTTGATCGAGTTGATTAATTAAGGCTTCTATACTATCAAATTTTTGCTCTGACCGTAAGAAATGTCGCCATTGTACCTTAACTTGCTCACCATAAATCATTTGATCAAAATTAAGAATATATACCTCGCAAGTTAACTGATTTGTCTGACCAAAAGTAATATTATACCCAACGGAAGCCATACCTTGATACCATCTGCCTTGAACCCATATAGAAACAACATAGACGCCTACACCCGGCAGAAGCTCTTGACTAGGTGTATCAATATTGGTCGTAGGATAACCTAATTCACGCCCTCGTTTAAAACCGTGAACCACACAACCACTAGTTTGATAAATATAACCCAGTTGATGGTTGGCTTCTTCTATTCGGCCCTGCTTAATCGCTTGCCGAATACTCGTTGTTCCCACTTTGTTTTGATCTATTTGCAATTGAGGAATTTCAATAATATCAAATCGTCCTCTAGCATGTTGGGGCAAGGTCTGCATATTAGCTTCAGTCGCTTTACCATAGGTATAATCAAAACCAGCCACCACAGTTTTGGCATGGAGTCCTACAATATAATCATCTACGAATTCCTGTGGGCTTTGTGCCCCAAAGGAATAGGTAAAATCAATCAGATATAAAATATCGACACCCAGTTCATTCAACAATTCACATTTGCGTGTAAAAGGAGTTAAATATTTCAGGTCATCACCCTTAACCTGGGTAAAAATTAGTTTAGGATGTTGGTTAAAAGTCATAAGAGCCAGTGGTCGTCCGCTGTCGTCAGCCACTTGACGCCCTGCCTGAATGACTGCTTGATGACCCAAATGAACGCCATCAAAGAATCCCAAAGCCAAAACAACATCCTGATTCACAATTTCATCAGCCCTATAAGGATGAGTTAAATGAATAATTTTCACTACTTCTCCTCCTCTCCGGTAAACATACGCTGTGGTTTAATTAATCCAGGCTTAAGTGGATGTGGATAATAGATCGCCAAAGCTTTATCTTGCCAAAATAAAACAGTCGATTGATCGATCAAAGTACCAAATTCCTTTTCGCTTAAAACGGCTCCGTGTAAAACTTGTTTTGCTTGACTATCTGTTAATTCAAGTTTAGGAAAATCGGCTAGCGCTCGCTCAATCGGATGGATAGAGGCAGCTAATCTGCCTTCATTCATGGCCACTTGAATTTCTTCCAAAGTGAGACAATCTGCTTGGCTAAACCCCCCCGTTTCCATTCGAACTAAGTGAGACATATGGCTAGGATAGCCTAGCTTTTGCCCCAAATCCACGGCAAGGGTGCGCACATAGGTCCCTTTTCCACATAAGACTCGAAATGACCAGGTTTGAGTTCCTTCCTCTATATCAAAAAATGGTATATTCAACCGTTCAAAAGAATCGATTTGGGCAATGCGTTTTGGTCGCTCCACTTCTTGGCCCAAACGTGCATATTCATATAAACGCCGTCCATTCACTTTTACGGCAGAATAATATGGTGGAATTTGAACAATTGAACCTTCCATTTCTTTCATACAGTGATCAATTCGACTTGTTTCGATAGGCTCTTTGAGAAATTCACGGTCAACTATTGCCCCGTGACTATCTTCCGTCTCAGTTGAAATCCCCAAAATAATAGACCCTTGATAAACCTTACGTCCAGACATCAAAAACTCTACTAGTTTAGTAGCTTGTCCAAGGCAAATTAATAGGACCCCTTCCACTTCCGGATCGAGGGTCCCTGTGTGGCCAATCTTTTTCATTTTTAATATTTTTCTTAGTTTGAAAACAACATCGTGACTGGTCATGCCAGCAGGCTTCCAGACCGGTAAGATACCATTAAACATGTCCTACCTCCTTCTCATTTCCTTTTAATTATAGCAAATTTATCCACTCAAAACTATGTTTCAGATAGCAAAAAAATCAATATAAATTAGTTCAAATTATGGTCAAATTTTAACCAATATGACAAAAAAACTGTTTGAAGTAAGCTTGGGTCTTACTTCAAACAGTCTTCTTTCAAATGTTTAGTCTTCAAGATTATGCATATCATCAGTATCGTCATCAAGATCCTTTTGATCCTCAAATTTTGAATCTTGCTGATGAATTTTATTTAATAATGCAGAAATATGTTCCCCATAATCAATTGAAGCATCGCGTTCAAATTTGATTTCAGGAGTTTTATAGAGACTTAATTTCTTACCCAATTCACTCCGCACTAAACCCGTTACCGCATCCAAACCGGCTTGCGTTTTTTGACGAGCACCTGCTTTATCAGATAAAGTCGAGTAATAAATCGTTGCATTTTGTAAATCGCCAGTCAAATCAACATCGGTAATTGTCACACCGTCTATACGAGGGTCTTTAACTTGACGCAATAAGATTGTATTGACTTCTCTAAGAATCTCTTGTCGAACGCGTCCAACTCTAAACTTAGCCATCGGCTAACCTCCTCATTCTTAGCGTTTTACTTCAACCATGTGATATGGTTCGATAATATCGTCAACGCGGATATCGTTGTAATTTTCAATCATAATTCCGCACTCAAAGCCTTTCTTGACTTCTTTGGCATCATCTTTAAAGCGTTTAAGGCTGGCTAATTCGCCTTCATAGACAACAATATTGTCCCGTATTACACGAACTTTACTTGAGCGCGTAATTAAACCATCTAACACATATGAGCCTGCAATGGTTCCCACTTTAGAAACGGTAAAGGTTTCACGAACCACAACTTGACCTTGAATTTCTTCAACATATTCAGGGTCTAGCATACCCTTCATTGCTGTTTCAATTTCATCGATGACATTATAGATTACTCGGTGTAACCGGATATCAATTTCATCGTCAGCTGCTTGTGCTTTAGCTTGCGGCGTAGGTCGTACATTAAAGCCAACGATTAAAGCACCTGAAGCCGCCGCTAAACTGACATCACTTTCGTTAATAGCCCCCACCGCTTGGTGAATAATGTTCACGCGAACGCCTTCAACTTCAATCTTTTGTAAGCTAGCTGATAAGGCTTCAACGGATCCTTGAACATCACCTTTAATAATGACATTAACCGATTTCAGTTCACCTTCTTGCAAACTATCAAATAGGTTATCCAAAGTTACCTTCTTCTTAGAATCTCGTTGAGCCATTTGTGCACGTTTCGCCCGCTCTTCACCGGCAGCCCGAGCAGTTTTCTCATCTTCAAAGACCACGAAAAGATCGCCTGCTTGCGGTGCATCGTTCAAACCAGTAATTTCAATTGGAGTTGCCGGACCAGCTTGTTTAACCCGACGATTAGTATCATTAAGCATGGTCCGTACTTTACCATATGAATTACCGACCACAATAGGGTCACCAATTTTAAGGGTTCCTTGTTGTACTAATAAGGTAGCCGTAGCCCCTTGAGCTTTATCCAATCGTGCCTCAATAACCGTTCCAATCGCTAAACGTTTTGGATCTGCTTTTAATTCTTGCATTTCAGCAACAAGTAAAATCATTTCCAATAATTCATCAATGTTTTTGTTGAATTTAGCGGAAATCTGAACAAAGATCGTATCGCCGCCCCAATCCTCTGGAATTAAGCCATGTTCCGTTAATTCTTGGGTTACGCGATCTGGATTGGCACTTGGTTTATCGATTTTGTTAATCGCAACGATAATAGGTACACCTGCTGCTTTAGCGTGGTTAATGGCTTCGACTGTTTGAGGCATCACTCCATCATCGGCCGCTACAACAATAATGGTAATATCCGTTATATCTGCACCACGAGCCCGCATAGTCGTAAATGCTTCGTGTCCAGGTGTATCCAAGAAAGTGATGGTTTTACCTTGGACATTGATTTGATAAGCCCCGATGTGTTGGGTAATTCCGCCCGCTTCACCTTCGGTTACCCGTGTATTACGCAATTGGTCTAAGAGGGTAGTTTTACCATGGTCAACATGCCCCATGATCGTAACTACAGGTGGGCGTGTGGTTAATTTAGCTTCGTCAACTTCTGCTTCAAAGTGGCGCTCTAAGTCAGCATTATCTAAAACCACTTTTTCTTCTGGCTCTACCCCATATTCTAAACAGATTAATTCAATAACATCTTTTGACAAGGCTTGGTTTACTGTAGCCATAACTCCAAGCATCAGTAATTTTTTGATAATTTCTGAAGAATCGCGGTGGAAACGTTTTGCGATTTCTTGAATATTCATGCCATCTGTATATTGAAGTTTCTCAGGTAATTCTTTATGTTTTCTTGCTGTAATACCCTTAGATTCAGTCTTAGGTTGGAAGCGACGATTTTGACGATTTTTCTTTGAATTTCCACGTGCTCGTTTAGATCCACCAGCTTTCATTTGATTATCATCATTCGCACGTTTAGCTGGTTTTTTAGTTGGAATGATCTTGCTAGTATTCGCTTCTTCCAAATCCTTATCGTTTAAATGTAAGGGACGCACTTCTGCCTTACTTGCTGGTTTGCTTGGTTTTGGAGCAGTTGGCTTCGATTGAGCCGGTTTTGTTGAACTAGCGGGTTTATTTTCCTTATTTGAAGCAGCCGGTTTTGCTTGGCTAGTTGGTTCCGCCTGTCCGCCCTTAATTAATTGGGTTAATTTTGCTTTTTGTTGGTCATCCATTGAGGACATATGGCTGTTAAATTCAATACCATTTTTCTTAGCTAGGTCCAAAACAGCTTTACTACTTAAATTGTGTTCTTTTGCAAATTCATATACACGACTTGTGGTCATATACTCACCTTCCTATTCTGTCATTTACCATCCATAGATTCTTCTCCTATTCGATATGATAAAAAACGTTGGGCCATACCTTGATTAGCAAAGGCGCATATTGTTCGACTTTTGCCAATCGCATGACTAATTTGATTTTTGTTAAATTCTATAAACAATGGAATTTGATTCCGTTGGCAATATCCTTGATAGCGTTCTAATGTAGCTTGACTAGCATCGCAGGCACAAATGACAAGATAAACTTGTTTAGACTTAATAGCTTTTTCGACAAATTCATCACCACTGATTAACTGCTTAGCTCGCGTTGCTAATCCCAATAAATTTAATTGTTTTTGGCTTGGGGTCATAGAAGTTCCTTACGTGCTTTCTGATGCTCAACATAAGCATACAATTCATCGTAAAAGGCTTCAGGAACTTTCATTTCAAAAGCCTTATCTAAGACTTTCTTCTGTTTAGCCTGTATGGCAAACTTCGGTTCTAAAGCGATATAAGCTCCTCGTCCATTTTGACGCCCAGTTGGATCTATAAAGAGCTCTTGCTCTTTGGTTTTTACAATGCGCACTAATTCTTTTTTGGGAAACATCTCTTGCGAGACAAGGCATTTACGCATGGGAATTTTGCGTTTTGGCTGGTTTGTTTTCAAACGATTCCCTCCTCAACTGCTTTAAGCCTCATCTTGGCTTAAGCGATCTTCTTCATTTAACTCAGCTTGGGCTTGAGCTTGGTCCATCAGTGCTTCCGCATCTTCCGGTCTCAGAACATCTTCAGCTACTTCTTCAGCATGACGGAGTGCTTCAGCGGAATCCACTTCAGCATCCATATCAATTGTATCATCCAGATCAGTTAATTCTAATGACTCAACTTCTGGCTCATGATTAGCTAATTCAGCCATATAGGTTGCATAATCGCTTTCAGATTTGATATCAATTTTGTATGTGGTTAAACGTGCTGCAAGACGTGCGTTTTGACCTTTCTTACCAATAGCTAAAGACAATTGGTAATCGGGTACAACCACGATACAGGCATGATTCGCTTCATCAAAATTGACGTCAACGACTTCGGCTGGATTCATAGCGTTACGAATAAAGGTAGCTGGATCTTCATCCCACTCGACAATATCCATATTTTCACCATTTAATTCATTAACAATCGTTTGCACCCGTTGACCTTTTTGACCAACACAAGTTCCTACTGGATCAACATTAGTATCCCGTGAACGAACGGCAACTTTCGACCGATCACCCGCTTCACGAGCGATATTAACTATTTCAACGGTTCCATCATAAATTTCAGGAACTTCTTGTTCGAATAGACGACGTAAGAAGTCAGCGTGGGCTCTTGATACCACTACTTGCGGGCCTTTGTTTGTTTTCTCAACCTTAACAACATAGACCTTAATCCGTTGATCCATTTCGAATACTTCACCTTGGATCTGTTCGCTGATTGGCATAACCGCTTCAATCTTGCCTAAGTTTACATAGACAAAGCGTTGATCCACTCGTTCAACTGTACCGGTAATAATTTCGTCTTGATATTGAGAATATTCATCAAAAATGATATCACGTTCAGCTTCACGAATACGTTGCATGATAACATGTTTGGCAGTTTGAGTCGCGATACGGCCAAAGTCTTTTGGTGTAACTTCAAAACGAATTTTATCGCCCAACTCATAAGCCTTGTTAATTTTTAAAGCTTCTTCTAGCGAAATTTCTAAAGTGGAATCATAGTTTGTTTGAACGACTTCTTTAACCGAATACACTTTGATTGTGCCTTTTTTATCGTCGAATACAACTTCTACGTTTTGTGCTTGATCATAGTTCTTCTTATAAGCTAAAACTAAGGCCGATTCGAGTGCCTCCTTGATAATATCGCGAGAAATTCCCTTCTCTTCTTCTAAAACTTGTAATGCTTTTGCTAATTCTTTACTCATTCATCTCACCTAATTTACTAAAATTTTATAGCCATACGGGCTTTGGCAACATCTTTTTTGTTGATTTCAATTTGCTTGGTAGCCGTTTTAATCCGGATTTCCAAACAATAGCGATCTTGATCGACAGCCAGTAAGGTTCCTTCATGAAACTTCTCACCATACTGAGGAGCATAATAATCTAAATGAATATATTGGCCAATGGCTGCTTCCATATCGGCTTGCGTTTTCAAAGGACGTTCCGCTCCAGGTGAAGATACTTCAAGGAAGTAAGCTTCCGGGAAAGGATCTGGTTGCATTTGGTCTAACGCATTGCTTACGGCTTCGCTAATTTCAACGCAATCTTCAATGTCGATTCGTCCGTCCTTGTCTGCATAGACTCTTAGAAACCATGCTTTTCCTTCTTTAACATATTCAATATCCACTAATTGACAACCAAAATCTGTCACAATTGGTTCGATAATCGGGGTTACTTTGTCTAATACCGTACTCATAGTTCACTCCTTTAATTTCATCTGCCCGTTGCACGAAAAAAGTGAGCGTTCCCGCTCACTCTCCTCTTCCGTCAATTTACTCTATACAAAGTATAACACACATAGGTAACTGATACAACTCAAGCCACTCATTAAAAGAGACTCAGTTGATCTTGATCAGGCAAACCATCTAAGACGCCATTATCGGCTAAATAGTCAATGATAGTTTTGGATACTTTACCCCGCTTTTGCAAATCTTCTTTGGATAGGAAAGGTGCTTCATTACGGGCTTTAATTATTTGATAAGCCACGTTGGTCCCCAATCCTTGTACGGCTCTAAATGGTGGGATTAAGGTATCCCCTTCAATAATAAATTTTTCAGCATCCGATTTCTCTAAACTGATCATTTGGAATTTAAAACCGCGTTCTAACATTTCGTTGGCCAATTCTAAGACAGTTAATAGTGATTTATCCTTAACCGACGCTTCAAAGCCTTTATCATTGATTTCACGAATCCGGCGTTTAACCATTTCTTTTCCTTGATGCATGGCCACAATATCAAAATCCATAGCTCGCACAGAGAAATACGCCGCATAGTAAAGCATTGGCTCATGTACTTTATAGTAAGCCACCCGTAAGGCCATCAATATATAAGCCGCTGCATGGGCTTTAGGGAACATATATTTGATCTTCAAACAGGAATCAATATACCACTCAGGAACTTTGCACTTACGCATTTCCGCTTGCCAGTCGTCAGGTATGCCTCGTCCTTTACGGACACTCTCCATTATTTTGAAAGCTAGACCATCTTCAAGACCATAATGGATTAGAGTGACCATAATATCATCCCGACAGCCAATTACTTTAGCTAGAGGCGCGATATTATTTTTAATTAAATCCTGAGCATTCCCCAACCAAACATCAGTTCCATGAGATAAGCCCGAAATTTGCAACAATTCGGAAAAAGTCTTAGGTTTCGATTCAACTAACATTCCTCGAACAAAGGCCGTCCCAAATTCAGGGATCCCCAAAGTACCCGTTTCGGAGAAAATTTGTTCAGGTGTCACACCTAAAATTTCTGGACTAGTAAAGATTTTCATAACGTCCGGATCAGTCGGTGGTATGGTCTTCGGATCACGTCCACTCAAATCCTGCAACATACGAATAACGGTCGGGTCATCGTGACCCAAAATATCTAATTTCAAAATGTTATCGTGAATTGCATGGAAATCAAAGTGAGTGGTCTTCCACTCAGAGTTGATATCATCAGCCGGATATTGAACCGGTGAAAAATCATAAATGTCCATATAATCAGGAATAACAATGATTCCACCTGGGTGTTGACCGGTGGTTCGTTTAACGCCTTCAATTCCCTTAGCTAATCGTTCTTTCTCAGCTTGAGGCAAATTAGAACCAATGGCTTCTAAATACCCCTTTACATAACCAAAGGCTGTTTTTTCCGCCACCGTACCGATTGTCCCTGCCCGATACACATAGTCTTCACCAAACAATACTTTAGTATAAGCATGGGCGCGAGCTTGATAATCTCCTGAGAAATTCAAATCAATATCGGGAACTTTATCACCATAGAAACCTAGGAACGTTTCAAACGGTATATCATGTCCATCTTTAGCCAGACTATGCCCACACTCAGGACAAAGTTTCTCTGGCAAATCAAAACCGGAACCAATTGATCCATCCGTTATAAATTCACTATGTTGACAATTTGGACAATAGTAATGAGGGGCGAGTGGATTCACTTCAGTAATCCCAGTCAAAGTTGCCACTAAACTTGACCCAACCGAACCCCGCGATCCAACCAAGTAGCCATCTTCCATACTTTTATGAACCAATTTTTGGGCAATCAAATAAATAACCGAGAAACCATTTGAAATAATCGAATTGAGTTCTTTTTCAATCCTTTTTTGCACAATTTCTGGCAATGGATCACCATACAATTCATGCGCTTTACCGTAAGCAAGATCCGTGATTTGCTCATTTGCGCCTTCAATATTAGGAGTGAAAAGTTTGTCCTTAATAACCTGGATTTCGTCAATCGAGTCAGCAATTTTCTGAGAATTTGTTACCACGATTTCGTGAGCTTTAGCAGAATCCAAGAAAGAAAATTCGTCCAGCATTTCATCAGTTGTTCTAAAATGCAAAGGAGCAAAGGTCATCGTGCGGTTGGCATTTTTCTTCATAGATCGTTGTAGAATTTCACGATAAACGCTATCTTTTTCGTCTAAATAATGAACATTACCCGTTGCTACAACTAATTTATTCTTTTCTTCACCTAAACGAATCAGTTGCGTCAAAATATGTTCTAGATCCGCCTCAGAACGAATCAGTTCTTGATCAATTAAAGGACTATAAGCCGATTTAGGTTGGACTTCAATAAAGTCATAAAAATCGACTAATTTAGCTGCTTCATCATATCCTTTTTGCATCATGGCCGTGAAGACTTCCCCTTCACTACATGCCGTCCCAATTAAGAGATTTTGCCGATATTGCTTTAATAGACGTCTAGGAATCCTTGGCTCACGGTAGAAGTAGTCCACATTGGAGTAGGATATCAATTTAAAGAGGTCTTTAAGCCCTTCTTGATTCTTAGCTAAAAGAGTCGCATGAAACGGACGACCTTGCTTGTAGCTATCACCCTGACCAATTTGTTGATTTAAATGATGGTGAGCGGTCATACCATAATCTTCTTTAGCTTGTTCCAATAACTTCATCAAAACATAACCGGTGGTCTCAGAATCGTAGACTGCGCGGTGATGTTGTTCTAGATTAATTCCATAGTGCTTAGCTAATGTATTCAAACGATGTGATTTCAAATGGCTGTTAACCAAACGAGAAAGTTCAAGCGTATCAATGACCGCTAAAGAACTGGCTTTCAATCCTAAACGTTCATAAGCCTGATTAAGAAAGCCCATATCAAAAGAGGCATTATGAGCCACTAAAATACTTCCCTCTGAGAAAGTCATAAAGCACTTGATGACACTTGCTTCATCTGGTGCATCGGCTAACATGGCATCCGTAATCCCTGTCAATTCGGTCGTAAAAGCGGAAAGACTATGGCCTGGGTTAATGAAGGCTTCAAATGTATCAATCACTGCCCCGTCATGCATCTTCACCGCAGCTAATTCGATAATGCGATCATAGACCGATGACAAACCGGTAGTCTCAACGTCGAAGACAACATAAGTCGCACTAGCCAAATCAATATCCTGTGGATTATAAGCAATCAATTCCCCATCATTAACCACGTAGGCTTCAATACCATAAATCACTTTAATGCCAAGTTGCTTACCTGTATTATACGCCTCTGGAAAGGCTTGAGCCCCTCCATGATCTGTAATCGCGACAGCTTTATGACCCCATTTAGCCGCTTGTTTGATCAAATCAGTCGGCGAATTCGTAGCATCCATGGCGGACATATTGGTATGCAGATGTAGCTCGACCCGCCGTTGATCTGCTGGTGCTTGATCCATTCGCTCAGCTTTGCTAATTTTACGAATACTGCGCGGACGAAATTCCATTTCATTAGACCAATTATCTAATTGATAGTCACCTTCAAGTCGAATCCAATCACCTTTACTAAACTGAGCCATAGCTTCAAATTTATTCTGACGACCTTCAATAATTTTGGCCGTAACCGATGAAGTGTAGTCAGTCACTTTAAGGATTAATATATGGGTACCGGATCGTGTTTCACGCATTTCTAGGTTAAAAATATATCCTTCAATGATCTGACGGTTAGGAAAGTCTGGTAAATCAATCATTGATAACAATGGGCTAGTTGGAATATCTTTACCAATTTGTGGAATATCAGCATTTTCTTCTACTAACTTACTTTGTTGTTGCCTTTTTTCCTGACGTTCAAGTGCTTCTTGTAAATGTTTTTCTTCTTCATTCGATAAGCGTTCCTGAACCGCATGTTTAGTTTGTTGATTAACCGCTTCATCGACAAAATAGCTTAAATGGATGTCACTAATCCCCACTTGTTTCAGTTTTAGCGAAAATAAATCATGATATTTATCTTGAACTAAATCAACTTGGTGTTGACTCTCTAAGCCAATGTTTAAAGTTTGATCCGTTAATTGATAACTTGCATGTGACAGACACGCTTTAATAAACGGTTTTTGATTTCCTAGAATAGTTTGAACCGCTTGCCAGTATGCTAAACTCGTTGTTTCATCAATCTCTCCATCCTCGAATGACCACCAAACTTCAACGTCCGCAATCGAACTAAAGGCTTGATGCAGATGGTGCATAAATATTTCATAAGCATGAGGATGGATGCGTTTTGGACTAGCCAAATAAAAATGCCATTGTCCACTTTGGGCATAGACATCTACATGATCAATTTGAGTATCAGCCAAAACGGCTAAAATATCCTCATCTTCTATTTGGAGTTGGTCTAATAAGTGATTGAATAAGTTATCTTGATCCATGAGCTTCCTCCTTTCAAGCAAATAAGGATGCTAGCTCTCCCCGCATCCCTATCTAATCAGTCTAATTAAAGTAACGCATGATATCATTCCAAGTTACAGCAATCATGAAAATAGCTAGAATAGCCACTCCCACTAATGTGATAACCCCTTCTTTTTCCTGACTTAGCGGCTTACCTCGCACTAATTCCACTAAATTAAGAACGATTTTACCACCATCTAATGCTGGAATTGGAAATAAATTAAAGACCCCAAGATTGGCAGATAACATCCCCATTAAACTAAGGGTAGAAATAAAGCCATATTTAACCACTTGACCGGTCATTTGGGCCATAGCTAAAGGCCCTCCAAATTGATTCAAATCAAATCCTGATTTAAACATTCCTGCCACGACAGCAACGACCATGGTCATTACTTCCCAAGTCTTTAGAAATCCATAACTCAAACGCGTGGCAAAATCGGTGCGATAAGCTGGAATAACTCCTAATTGACCATAAACTTTACCGGAATTCGGATCTTTTACCGCTTTTATTTTCAATGATTTTTCAAGGACTTGATTACCTCGTTCTAATTCAAAAATCAGTTGTTTATCAGGCGCTTCTGCAACCAGTTTTACCATTTGGTCCCAGTCCTTGACTGGCTGGTGATTAATAGCTTTCACCCTATCCCCCGCTTTTAACTGGGCTTGAGCGGCTGGAGTGTTTTTGATAACTTGTCCAATTTGAGCTTGTGAACTTGGAATGCCAGGAACTAAGAAGCCAATAACTGTAAATACAATAATGGACAAGATAAAATTATTCATAGGACCAGCAAAGTTCGTTTTGATCTTTGACCAAACACTGGCTTGTTCATAGGTTTGATCCCAAGTAGCAATGGGAATATTAGTTCCATCGGCTTCAATTACTCGAGCTTTTGGATCGACATCAAAACGTTTGCGGTCTTCTTGACCACTGGTATAACCAGCAATCGACAATGTCTTCGATAAATCGCATTCATCCACTTGTAGCGGCATTTCATTCCCTAATATTTTTTCTGATAAGTTTAGTCGGGTAACCTGATTTGCTTCATTGAAGGTCAACCCAACTTCCATACCAGGTTTGACCAACTCTTCTTCATTTAAACCAGCTAAACGTACATAACCACCCAATGGTAAGAAGCGCAAAGTATAGGTAGTTCCATCTTTACCTTGATGAGCAAAAACTTTTGGCCCCATTCCAATTGAAAACTCGCGGACTAAAATCCCCGCTTTACGGGCAAAATAATAATGACCAAATTCATGAATAACAACAATCACTGAAAAAATCAGCAGAAAAACCAATAATGTTTTCATTTATGTATCCTACCTTACTAAATTTATCCAAATCATAAACATAAAACTGGTAAAAATGGTGGAATCAAAGCGATCAAGGACGCCACCATGTCCAGGCAATAATTTACCTGAATCCTTAACCCCAAAATGGCGCTTATAAGATGATTCAACCAAATCACCAAGCTGACCCACTACTGAAAGACAAACAGTTAGTAATAAATAATTATGGGTCTGTCCGAGATTGGGTTGAAAGACATTTACATACAAGGTTGCTACAATAATGGCACACAAAACACCACCTAGTGAACCCTCAATCGTCTTATTTGGGCTTATATCAGCAGCAAGAGGTCGTTTACCAAACCGTTTACCAATTAAATAAGCCCCAATATCAGTAGCCCAAATAACAATGAACTGGAAGAGAATCGTCTTTAACCCCATATCGCGCATTAGAATCATAAAACGAAAACCAAAACCGATGTATAAGGCGCCAAACATTAAGACTGAGGCATCATCAAAATTGAAAGTACGGTGTAGATATACGGTCAATGTTAACAGTGCCATACAACAGAGATAAAACATAAATTCTGGATTCAAACCTGACACAATAACCTGGAGGTAACGAACCGGAACAAGGACAAAACATAAAGCCAAACTCGAAATTAATCCCACTGAATTAAAGAAAGGAATATGCTTCATTCGGGCAATTTCATGGAGACCAATGACCCCCAAAACAAACATAAACCAAGCAAAAGCTGTTCCACCTATGAAAACCAAGGATAATAAAATCGCTGCTCCGATTATGCCACTAATTAGTCTCGTTTTCATGGGTGTCCTCCTTACGCTTCAAGAACTTTACCAAAGCGCCGTTGGCGTTGATTATAGGCTTCAATGGCCCGATCAAATTCTTGGCTATTGAAATCTGGCCACAAAACATCAGTAAAGTAGAGTTCGCTATAAGCTGCCTGCCATAATAAAAAATTGCTCAGGCGTAATTCGCCACTAGTTCGGATTAGTAAATCTGGTTGGGCCAAAGTGCCATATCGACCCGTCGTTAATTTGGATGCTAACACGTCCTCATTAATTTCATCAAGTAATCGCTGACCCTCTTTTACTTCTTGAGCAATTTCTTTCACGGCTTGAATAATTTCAACTTGACCACCATAGTTGATGGCAAAATTTAAAATCATACCATCACAAGTGGCAGTAGCTTCAATTGCTTGATGAAGGATATCCTGGGTTTCTCTAGGCAAAGCTGTCGTATCGCCAATACATTCAACTTTGATATTATTGTCAATTAATTCTGGTAAAAACGAATTAAAGAATACTTTTGGAAGTTTCATTAAGAAGGAGACCTCCTCTTCAGGACGGCCCCAATTTTCAGTTGAAAAAGCATACAGAGTCACCAGTTTAACACCTAATTCGTTGGCACGAATCGTGATTTCCTTGATCGTTTCTACGCCTTTCTCATGACCGGCCACCCGAGGAAGCATTCGTTTTTTAGCCCAACGACCATTACCATCCATGATAATGGCAATATGTTGAGGGATCTGCTTAAATGAAGTCGTCATTTCATTGCTCCTTATTTTTGTATCATTCTAAATTGTGTCAATTCGCTATTTAAGCGAATAAAAACATCCTATCATGTTGTCAGAAATGCCTTGAGCATTAAACGCCATGATAAGATGCTTAAACGAAGTCAGGCTTATTCTAAAATTTCTTTTTCTTTATCAGCCGTAATGGTATCAATTTTCTTAGTATAGTCATCAATTACTTGTTGAATATCTTTTTCGTAGGCCTTGAAATCATCTTCAGTAAGTTCGCCTTCTTTAACTTGTTTTTTGATAGTATCTAAAACATCTCGACGAATGTTACGTAACGAAACTTTCGCGTTTTCTTGTTCTTTACCTACTTGTTTAACTAGTTCAACCCGACGTTCTTTTGTCAAGGCAGGCACGATTAGACGAATCACATTACCATCATTGGCTGGCGTAATTCCTACTTCGGATTGGAGCAAGGCTTTTTCAATATCAGCTAAGGATCCTTTATCATAAGGGGTAATTAACAACATTCGCGCTTCCGGAACTGTAATGGAAGCAATTTGGTTTAAGGGGGTTGGAACGCCATAGTACGTCACATTAACCCGATCCAAAATACTAGCATTGGCTACGCCGGCACGAATGGATCCTAATTCTCGTTGATAAGCTTCGATTGATTTTTGCATCCGTTCATGGGTGGTTTTAATTAGTGAATCTGTTGTCATAAATATATCCTCCTAAAGAACAATTTAATTTCTTAACTATCCAATATTATACCACATGTTTAGCCCAACTTCCTATTCAATCGCTAAGCTTTCATAGAAAAATACCGAATACCTGCCAAAATACTCAAATATACTTACCCAAAATAATGTTGTTAGGTCAACTTGATATTATGCATTGACGTATTAATGACTTAGTCTAAACAAAAAAAGATTCACTCAATAAAATTGAGCAAATCTTTTTAATCAGAATTGTTTTATTCGTGACCGCCAACGACCGTCCCAATATTTTCACCACAGACAACGCGACGAATATTTCCGGACTCATTTAAATTAAAGACAACCAATGGAATATCATTGTCCATACTTAATGATGAAGCCGTTGAGTCCATAACTTTTAGACCTTTAGCAATAACGTCCATATGACTTAAATTATCAAACTTAGTCGCTGTTTCATCATGCCGTGGATCTGCATTGTACACACCATCCACATTATTCTTAGCCATTAGGATGACATCTGCATTAATTTCAGCAGCTCGTAGGGCTGCTAAGGTATCCGTTGAAAAATAAGGATTTCCTGTTCCACCTGCGAAGATAACGACACGCCCTTTTTCAAGATGACGTATAGCCCGACGACGAATATATGGCTCAGCAACTTGACGCATTTCAAGAGCTGTTTGAACACGCGTTGGCACCTGATTGTTTTCAAGAACGTCTTGTAACGCTAAGGCATTCATAACAGTAGCTAACATACCCATATAATCAGCTTGGGCACGTTCCATACCCATTTCTTCACCAATGTGTCCACGCCAGATGTTTCCACCACCTACGACAATAGCAATTTCTACACCTAGAGCATGTACTTCTTTAATCTCATCAACCATAGTCTGAATCGTTTGAGGTTTAATCCCAAATCCTTCATTACCAGCCATGGCCTCACCACTTAATTTTAAGATGATACGTTTATATTTTGGTTTATCCATACTTCCCCCACCTCTTTAGCTTTTCCTAAAAAAAGCCCCATAATGGGGCTTAGTAAACTCAACAAATTAAATTATTTACCCATTTGAGCAGCAACTTCTTCTGCAAAGTTATCTTGACGTTTTTCCATTCCTTCGCCCACTTCATAACGAACGAATGTAGAAATAGTTCCGCCTTTAGTTGCTAAGAATTCTGCTACTGTTTGGTCAGGATTTTTAACGAAAGCTTGTTCAGTTAAACTGATTTCAGCTAAATATTTATTCATACGACCTTTAATCATTTTTTCAACGATATTAGCTGGTTTACCTTCGTTTAAAGCTAATTCAGTTTGAATTTTTTCTTCGTGTTTGTAGTCTTCTTCAGATACATCTTCACGAGATACGTAACGAGGATTTAAAGCGGCAACGTGCATCGCAACATCTTTAGCTGCAGCTGCATCATCAGTTCCTTTAACTAAAGTTAGAACACCGATACGTCCACCCATATGTAAATATTCACCAAATACATCAGAAGCTTCTTTGGTAAGTAATTGGAAACGACGTAAAGAAATTTTTTCACCGATAACTGTTGTAGCTTCTTTAATCATGTTATCAATACTTTCACCATTTACTTCTAAAGCTAATGCTTCTTCCATAGAGGCTGGCTTACCTTCTGCAATTGCTTTAACAATCACACTAACTAAATCTTTGAATTTATCATTTTTTGAAACAAAGTCAGTTTCAGCATTTAATTCAATAATGGCAGCAGTTTCACCATCAATATAAGTAGCTGTCACACCTTCTGCTGCAATACGATCAGCTTTCTTAGCTGCTTTAGCTAACCCTTTTTCACGTAAATAGTCAACAGCTTTGTCCATATCGCCATCTACTTCAACTAAGGCTTTCTTAGCATCCATCATACCTACGCCTGTCATATCACGTAATTCTTTAACTTGTTTTGCTGAAATTGCCATTAATAAATCCTCCTAAATTCAATTGGTAGTTCTACTATACTATAGCATAGTATAGCCTAAAAAATAAATATAATAAAAAACTGTCTCACACAGGCACCTAGCTTTCGAGCCTATGGTTTGTTTCCTGCTATGAGACAGTCTCTTTAATCTTTATAAATTATTCAGCTTCTACAGCTGGTTTTTCTTCGTTTGATTCGAATAAGTTATCAAAGAAATCTTTATCAGAAGCTTCTTCCGTTACATCCTCAGCGATGTTTCCTTGGTTTGATTCGATAATTGCATCAGCCATAGCAGCTGCAACTAATTTAATCGCACGAATAGCATCATCATTAGATGGGATAACAACATCAATTTCATCTGGGTCACAGTTAGTATCAACCATAGCCACGATTGGAATGTTTAATTTGTGCGCTTCTTGAACAGCAATGCGTTCTTTACGTGGGTCAACGATAAAGATTACGTCAGGAATTCTTGGCATATCTTTGATACCGCCTAAGAATTTTTCTAAACGATCTTGTTCCTTACGAATTTCGATAACTTCTTTCTTAGGAAGCACATCGAAAGTACCATCTTCAGCCATTTTTTCAATAGCTTTTAAGCGTTTGATACGTTTTTGGATGGTATCCCAGTTAGTTAATAATCCACCTAACCAACGGTGATTAATGTAATATTGACCTGCACGTTTAGCTTGTTCTTCAACAGCTTGTTGAGCTTGTTTCTTTGTACCAACAAACAAGACAACGCCGCCATCAGCAGATGCTTCGCGCATATAGTTGTATGCTTCATCGACTAATTTAACGGTCTTTTGTAAGTCGATAATGTAGATTCCGTTACGTTCAGTAAAGATGTAACGTTTCATTTTTGGGTTCCAGCGACGTGTTTGGTGTCCAAAGTGCACACCAGCTTCTAACAATTGTTTCATTGAAATAACTGCCATAATTTGTATTCCTCCATTTGGTTTTTATTTTCCTCCGAACAACTCAACTAATCATTAGACTCTAATTCAAGAGCACCCTAATCACTATCCTTGTTCGTGTGAATTGGTTTTTACACCGTTAATCATTCTAACTTAAGTCCGGTCATATTGCAAGGGAAAATTTTCTGTTTGGTATAAACATAATAAGTCTTTAACTTATGCTACACTATAAGTAAGGAGGGATAATTATGGCTACTTGTGTCGATTATTTAATGAAGTTTCGCAATATCCCCTTTGAAGAAGAACCGATGAACGAAATCGACCGACTCATTCTCAATGAAATCCTCTACTTGCCGATTGATTCCTTGGTTACTTCTAGTTTTGATCCTGAAGAAGGCTTGAGTCCGGAACAATTGTGTCAAAAATTTTACCAACACTTCCCTGATGCTAAACCGCTAAAAAAATTAATGTTCACTCCGAGTCGTTTACGCTTACTAAAGTTAATGCAGTCAGCTACTCGCTACCAAGACCTCATCCTACTCGGCTTTCATCAACAATTTAATCCGGATATAAACCAACAATTCGCCGCTGCATTGTGGCTTTTACCCCAAATAAAGGAAATTCAAGTTGTCTTTCGAGGAACAGATGATACCATAATTGGTTGGAAAGAAGACTTAATGATGTCATACCAGGAACCTGTTCCAGCCCAAATTGCCTCCGCCTTTTATTTAAAAGCTGTATTTCATCAATACTCAACCTATCGCTATTATATTACAGGACATTCAAAAGGAGGCAATCTAGCCATTTATGCCTCTGCCATGCAAAGCCGCTCATTTCATCAGCAATTAATCCAAGTCTCTGCCTATGATGGTCCAGGCTTTCACGAATCGTTTCTTAATTCTCAAGGTTACCAACATATATTGTCCAAGATTCAACTATTTATTCCTCAAGATTCAGTGGTGGGTAAGATGCTTGTTCATCGAACTCCCTACATTATAGTTAAAAGTAAAGCCTTTGGTCTCCATCAGCATTTTGCGACTAATTGGTTGGTTGACAATCACCACTTCATTCAAATCCCTTTTTCGTCTAGTTTTAGTCAAACAGTCGACTGGGTTATAAAGACTTGGGCCAACGATTATACCGGCGATGACCTAGCCTTTTTCGTTGAAACCAGTTTTTATGCCCTTTTAGCTACTGGAGCTGTTTCACTAGACGAATTCAGTAATGACCTTCGCTATTATCTAAGTAAAATAAGACAAGCATCAAACCAATTAAACCCAACTGACAAACATCGCTATGAGACCATGCTTAACCATTTACTGCGATTGACACTGAAGAAAATACGCCAAAATCGAAAAGAGAAACTCTCCATATTGAAAGACTCCTTACAGATAAAATGGTTCAAACATCCTCCCCTTTAATATAAAAATTATTCCCATTCGAATAACCCCTCTCGTTCCATTAGGCACAAAAAATCCGTTTGACTATCTGCATAAAGCTGATAATCAAACGGAATTTTTTATTTATAAATATTAGCTCACATCAGTCGATAAATGATTATAAGCGACTATGTTTGGCCTTTGCCGGACCAAAGATTTCTTTAGCAACCATCATGTCTTTATAAGAAATGGCTTGTAAACGACCCTGAGCTGGATTCAGCTTTACAACAGGTCGATGATGAACTTGAAGAAATTCTTCTTGATCATCGCCGACTAGCGAATTTTCAAACTGAGTAAGTTCATCTAACCAGGCAGCCTCTTGATCGCTAGTTAGGCTAGAAGCCAACTCTTGATCAACCTTTGCTAAAGTAGATTCTTCAGGATGGACATCAATCTTAAATTCTTGACTGTTAGATGATTGATCCGGCTGCACAATTTCCTTCTCTGGTATATATTGTGGAAGAAATTCTTTAGTTATTTCTTTAAGCCCCGCTATTTCCACAAGAGGTTCAACTGTTTTAGAAACAAAGTCGCGTCCTAAAGTTTGATTGTTCATCGCTACTTGTGTCTTAGATTGACTAGATTGAGCTTTATTTTGAAGTTTCATCAATAATAAATCGCGTTTAATTTGCGGATCCATTTCAGTATGACTGGTCATTTTTCGCTCTGTTTGTTTTATTTGTTTATCAAGATTATCTTTCAAATGAGTATGATTAAGATTTCTCTTACCATGATTGATTGCCTCTATTTGGCGTTGATACTTCTCGGTTGATCGAGAAATCATCTTCAAAATCTTATTTAATATCGCAAAAAATATGCTGAAAAAACTAATGATTAAAGCTAACAGAACGAATAAATCATTCAAGGTCATGATTCTTGTCCTTGAGTCGTTTGGTGAGGAGCCTCTTTAGCAATGGATTCCCTCATCGCTGTATCGGATTGGATATTTTTTAGATTATAATAATCCATCACACCCAAATTGCCCTTCTTGAAGGCTTCCGCAATAGCCAAAGGCACTTCGGATTCAGCTTCTACCACTCGCGCTCTCATACGTTGAACTTCAGCTAACATCTCTTGTTCTTCTGCTACTGCAAAGGCGCGACGTTCCTCAGCTTTTGCTTGAGCAATTTTCTTATCAGCAACGGCTTGATCGGCTTGCAATTTCGCACCGATATTTCGGCCGACATCAACATCCGCAATATCAATCGAGAGAATTTCAAAAGCGGTTCCTGAATCTAACCCTTTGCGCAAAATGGTTTGCGAGATTGAATCAGGGTTTTCTAAAACAATAGAGTGCTTAGGCGCACTACCAACAGTAGTGACAATCCCTTCACCAACCCGAGCGATAATAGTTTCTTCACCCGCTCCGCCGACTAAACGTTCAATATTGGCTCTGACTGTAACTTTAGCTTTAGCTTTAACTTCAATCCCATCCATAGCTACTCCGGCAATAACCGGTGTTTCAATAACTTTAGGGTTAACTGATACTTGGACGGCTTCAAATACATTTCGGCCAGCTAAGTCAATCGCTGCAGCTTGTTCAAACTCCAGATCAATATTAGCCCGTTGGGCAGCAATTAAGGCATCAATTACCATATTGACATTCCCACCAGCAAGGTAATGGGCTTCTAATTGATTTGTGTCGATTTTCAAGCCAGCTTTAGTGGCTTTAATTAATGGATTAATGATCTTAGCAGGAGCAACCCGACGCAAACGCATACCCACTAAATCACCAATTCCAACCTTTACACCTGAAAAATAAGCTGTAATCCACAAGCCAACTGGTACAAAACGGAAAAACAAGAGAATAAATAGGAGAACTAGAATTGCTAAAATAATCCCGCCCGCCATAGATTCTCCATATAAGATAGTATTAGTCATTTACTTCCCTCTCTTCTACATAAATAGATGAACCACTAACTTTAACGACTTTCACAGGACGATTTGCTTCAATCATATGTGTTAAACTTATGACATCATAGTATTTTTGGTTGATTTTTGCTTTACCAACCGGACGTAAATCAGTTATCGTTTCCCCAGCTTGTCCCAATAAATCAGGATCATCTTTGGAGCTAGAATATCCAGCATCGCGAGTTAAATTCGTAGCTAGAATAAAGTTTGAATTTAATCGCAAAGAGTTTCCTAGTTTCATCATGATTACACTGACGATTATGATAACCAAAGTTAAATAAATGATCGCTAATAGAGATTGGGTAAAATCTCCTAATTTAAGATTAATCGCATAGCCGATAGTGACCAAACCTACGAGGCCTGCTATGCCAAAGTCAGGAACATATAATTCTACCATCAATAAAGCAAATCCAATTAAACAAATCACGAAAGCCAAAAAATAAGACTGAATGTCGAAGTATAAACCCATAAAAGTCATACTGGCAAGAAAGTATACAATTTGCGGCTTCAAGAAGACTGATAAGGATAAGCAAACACCACTTATCAGCAGCCAAACTATCATAATCATCCCTCCTTTATGGTCAGTATATACCATTTAAAATCATTTTAAAACACCTAATATTATTCAAATGTTGATTAAATTATTATATAAATTTACAAAGTTTGTTTTTAAGTTCAATGTCTAATAAGGCAATTATTGAAAGCCCTATTTGTAAAATGATATTTATGAGAAAATCACCTTAGCAAAACAACCCCTTAGCATGACTAAGAGGTTGTTTTAAATGGAATAATGATCGATCTATCCGTCGCGAACATACAGTCATAATATCGACCTGAGTTATTGTTATTGATCCAACAAACTAATTCCTTCTTCTTGCCTATCATCCCGCTCAAGGGCAGGACGGATCAACGATCTCCCCGAACTTTCAAGATTAACCTGTTGTCGATTGTTGATATCTTGACGGAGAAGTTTATATAAGGTTGCGGCTAAAGGAACTCCTATTAACATACCTGGGATTCCAAATAGGCCCCCAAAAACAGTAACAGAAACCAAAACCCAAAGACCTGGCAAACCAATCGAGCCACCCACAATCTTAGGATAGATTAAATTTCCTTCCAACTGTTGAATGACCGTAATGAAAATGACAAAGAAACAGGCTTGTTTGAATGAAACCGTTAAAATTATGATAAAACCAATAACAGCAGAAAGATAAGCCCCTAATACAGGAATTAGGACTAGAATTCCGGTTACTGCTCCAATCATACCAGCAAAAGGCAATTTCAAAATAAACATACCTGAAGTCACTAATATGCCTAAAATAAAGGCTTCTATCACTTCACCCGCAAAGAAATTGGCGAAAGATTCATCAGCCACTTTTACGATGTTCTTAAAATAGACATAGTCTTGCTGATTCAAATAGGTAGACAAGATTTTATCAGCTTGGCGCTGGAGAGTTTCTTTCGTTGACAAAATATAGAAGGATAACATAATGGCCAAAACCAAATTAAGAATATTCGTTGCTGTTGTAGCTAAGAAAGTTACAGAACCTGACAAAACACGTTTGCTAATTCCATTAAAATAGGTCACTAAATTCTGTAAAACTGCTTGAATGTCAATACCCATCGATTTTAAACTAGTCGATATTTGTGGATAAGCTTCCTTATTAGCTTGGGTCCAATTGGAAATTTCTTTAGCTACTGCCGGTAGAGTCTCAGCAAACTGCCCAATCGCAGAAATGAACTGTGGTACCACTAACCAAGTAATAAAAGTTAACACACAGCCAATGGTCAAAAAGGCCAATGCCATACAAATAGGTCGTCGATATTTCGCTTGCCACCCATCCTTTTTATCACGAAACCAAAATTTTTCATAGCGACTCATTAATACATTTACCACATAAGCAATAGCAAAGCCCATAAAGACAGGTGTTAAAACATTAAACACTTGACCAATAAATCGCAAAATATGATTTGAATTCATAACTGCTAAAAATATTAAAGCAAGGATGAGCAAATATTTCATAATTAATCGATCAATTTTCTCCATAGTTCACATCCTTTTCATTTCTTCTAAGAATATAGCATACCCTTGAGCAAGATAACAGTCTCAAGCCTGATTCTACTTGAATCTAGACAAAAAAATTAATCTAACTCATCGCGAGTTAGGTTAATTTTTTTACATTCAACAAAGAATTTGGTCAACTAAAATGACTCACGTAATAAACCGTTCAGACTACCCTTAGTCAGCTTTTGGCTCAGCTTTGAAGATGAGATGTTCTGGTTCACAAGTCTCTAGACTAACTTTGACCAACGAATTCGGATAAATATCACCTTTAATTAAGGCTTTGGCTAAAGGAGTTTCCAATTCTTTGGTAATAAAACGCATCAAAGGACGGGCTCCATAAATTGGGTCGTAACCTTTTTCAGCTAACCAATTTACAGCGTCTTCTTCAATATCCAATTCAATATCTTGATTATGCAAACGATTTTCAAGTTGAGCCAACATTTTATGAATGATACGGTTCATGTGACGCATAGAAAGCGGTGTGAACATGACAATATCATCAATTCGATTTAGGAATTCGGGTTTAAAGTGGCTCTTTAATAAGTGATCGATTTGCTCTTGAGCTTGAGTCGTGATTTGTCCCTCTTGATCAACACCCTCTAAGAGTATAGGCGAACCAAGGTTACTTGTCATTATTAAAACCGTATTTTTGAAATCAACTGTACGACCTTTAGAGTCTGTTAAACGGCCATCATCTAAGACTTGCAAAAGAATATTGAAGACATCTGGGTGAGCTTTCTCAATTTCATCTAGCAAGACAATCGTGTACGGATTACGTCTCACGGCTTCGGTTAATTGGCCGCCTTCTTCATACCCAACATATCCTGGAGGCGCGCCAACTAAACGCGAGACTGTATGTTTCTCCATATATTCGGACATATCAATTCTAACTAAATGATCTTCAGCATCAAATAAAGTTTCAGCTAAGGTTTTGGCTAATTCTGTTTTACCGACACCCGTTGGACCTAAGAACAAGAAAGATCCAATTGGACGATTTGGATTCTGTAATCCAGCCCGCGAACGGAGGACTGCCTCGGCGACTTTCTCAACGGCTTCTTCTTGACCGATGACACGTTGATGAAGGGTTTCATCTAATTTCAATAATTTTTCACGTTCACCTTCAACCAGACGATTCACTGGTATGCCGGTTAAGCGTCCCACCACTTTAGCAATTTCCTCATCTGTTACCGCTTCTTGTGTCAAACGATTTTCTTGTTTTAAGTCTTGTTCCGCTTCAAATTCACGTAAAGCTTTTTCTAATTGTGGAATTCGCCCATGACGTAATTCAGCGGCTTTTTCTAAATCATAGTTTGCTTCTGCCTCTTCTAGTTGACGGCGTGCTTCTTCTAAACCTTGTCTTTTTGTTTGTAAAGCATTGGCTGCTTCTTTTTCAACTTCCCAACGCATTTTTAAACTATTAGCCTGTTCCCGAAGTTCAGCTAATTCTTCTCGAAGTAAGTCTAAACGTTTTTTGCTGGCATCATCGGTTTCTTTCTTAAGGGCTGCTTCTTCAATTTCCAACTGCATTAAACGACGATTCACTTGATCCATTTCCGTTGGCATTGAATTCATTTCAACCCGAATCGTAGCACAAGCCTCGTCAACGAGGTCAATAGCTTTATCGGGCAAGAAACGATCGGTAATGTATCGATGAGATAAGGTGGCAGCAGCTACTAAAGCATTATCGTGAATATTGACACCATGGTGAATTTCGAAGCGTTCTTTAAGACCCCGTAATATCGAAATAGTATCTTCTACCGTAGGTTCTTTAACTAAAACACGTTGGAAGCGGCGCTCTAAGGCTTTATCTTTTTCAATATTTTCTCGATATTCATCTAAAGTAGTCGCACCGATACAATGCAATTCACCACGAGCTAACATTGGTTTTAACAAGTTTCCAGCATCCATTGACCCTTCTGTTTTACCTGCACCAACAATGGTATGAATTTCATCAATAAATAAGATAATGTGTCCTTCAGCTTGTTTAACTTCTTTAAGAACGGCCTTAAGTCGTTCTTCAAATTCACCCCGGTACTTAGCCCCGGCAATTAAGGCTCCCATATCTAAACTGAAAATTTCTTTATCTTTAAGGTTTTCCGGTACGTCTTTACGAACAATTCGATGAGCGAGGCCTTCAATAATGGCTGTTTTACCAACCCCTGGCTCACCAATTAAAACCGGATTATTCTTAGTTTTACGTGATAGAATACGAATCACATCACGTATTTCTTCATCTCGACCAATTACTGGATCGAGTTTATTCTCTTTAACTGCTTTAACTAAATTAGTCGCATACTTAGCCAGTGATTCATAATTTGCTTCTTGATTTTGTGATGTCACACGATCTCCTCCTCTTAATTGCTGGATTCGTTCTTTCATTTTTTCTTCTGTCACGCCATGACTTGTTAAGTATTGTGTTAAAGGATTCCCTTTTTGATCAAATAAAGCTAGAACAAACACTTCCGTTGACAAAAAATCATCCTGCCATGACTGTGCTATCTGATTTGCTTTTGCAAATAACTGATTTAAACGACTTGAAATACTCTGGCCGTATTGAATGTTCGCTCCTTCAACCATCGCTAATTTATCAATCTCTGCTTCGATTTTGACTTTAAAGTCAATCACATTTAAACCAAGATCTTGATATAGATTCGTCGTAAAAGATTCTGGCTGAACTAAACTCAACCACAAATGAGGGATATCGATTTCTTGATGTTTTCGGGTTTGGGCTATTTGTTGAGCTTGACCCAAAGCTTCTTGCATACTTGTTGTCATTTTTTCTATCATATTCATTCCAACCTTTCCTTCATGATTCAAAGGTCAACTTTGGTCAATTAATTTTCCTTAAAAAGGAAGCCGATCTCAGGCTTGATAATATCTTAACTCATTGGTCAGAAAAGGTCAACAATTATTTTGACTATTTTTGACTATAGTTTAACTCCTAAGGCAATTCGGGCATAGCGACTCATTCGTTCTGGAGTCCATGCCGGATACCAGACAAATTCCACATTAACTTCTTTAATTGCTTCTATTTTGAGTAGCTGTTGCTTAACATCTTGGACAATCACATCAGCTAAGGGGCAACCAATTGTTGTCAAGGTCATTTTCACTTGGCATAGGCCTTCTTCATTTAAATCCACTTCATAAACTAAACCAAGATTTACAATATCGACTCCTAATTCCGGATCAATGACTTGTTCTAATTGTTCAAAGATTGCGAATTTTAACGCTTCTTCTACTTGAGTCATTTTTATTTCATCTGCCATGATTAAGGCCTCATTTCTCAAACTATTTTACCTATTTATTGTGTCATATTTTCACCACTGATATCAAGTTAAATGCTAATCATTAAAGTTAATCAAGATTGTCTTCAATTTGAATATTGGTTATAATGCTTAGGAAAATGTAAAGGAGCGAAAGTATGAAACAACATCTGATTGCGATTGACCTAGATGGTACAACTTTAAATAATCAATCTAAAGTGAGCCCGCTCACGATTCAAACCTTACAAACATTAGATCAAATGGGACACTTAGTCTGCATTGTCACAGGACGTCCCTATCGAAATAGTGAAGCTATCTACCGGCAATTAAATATCCAAGCTCCTATGGTTAACTTTAATGGAGCCTTATGTCATTTCCCAGGAAACGATCAATGGATTCCATCCTACCATGTCTGCCTAGACAAAGAAATGGCTTTTGAATTATTTAGCCACCAAGAACAATTGGAAATTAATTTACTCTGTGCAGAGGGCCGTGATCAACTTTTTACCACTTCTATGGCTCTACCAGACAGTCCCTTTTATCCGGTTGACCGATCTCATGTTTATCGATTAAGCCGAGAATCTTTAACCTATGATCCCACAGCCTTAACCATTTTCTCTCACGAAAGCAAACAAAAAGAAATCGAACAAAATATCTTAACTGTCTACGGTGATCAAGTTTCTGTCCGTACTTGGGGCGGCCAACTTCCCTGCCTCGAAGTTGTTAGAAAAGGCATCAATAAAGCAATCGGTGTCAAAGCCATTGCCGAATTCTACCGTATTCCTCAAGAGGCCATTCTGGCTTTCGGTGACGAAGAAAATGATTTAGAAATGTTAACCTACGCAGGTCTTGGTGTTGCAATGAAAAATGCCAATCCTGAACTCGTTAAAGTTAGTCAAGACCAGACTGATTTCACCAATGATGAGGATGGACTTGCTCGTTATCTTATCCAATATTTTGGTTTGACCAACTAAATACTTTTTTTGCGTCAAATCATCTTTACAAATAGTCAGTAAATATCCACCAGCGTAGCTGGTGGCTTTACGGTCAGCCCTAGAAGGGCTTGTTACTGCGAGCCCCTTAAAGGGGCTTTTTTTAATGGACTGCCAACCGCAAACTCCCTTTACCTATTTTGCAAAGGGATCAATATACTCTTTTTTACTTATACTATCACTCAGTCTATCTTCTATTTCTTGATCACGAATATACTTTTCGATCATCTTCTGAT
>NZ_UWPC01000017.1 GCF_900604935.1 Vaginisenegalia massiliensis | reverse complement strand
GACATAGAAAAACTCCTTTCGATCTTAATGCGGTTGGTAGCCACATTTAAGTATAATCGAAAGGAGTTTTTAACGCTAAAGCTCTTGGCAGCTCACCCGTAAAACGGGTGGTTTTATTACGTTGTAACCAAATAACGCTCTTCCTCGTTTAGAGAAAGAGCGTTATTTTTTTATTGTCTACTGCGATTAGGGTACCACTGGATAATCTGTTAGAGCAGCCGGATTCGCAGTTAAATCTGCGTCAAAAGTATGATCTTGAGTAAAGGTTGCATCACTCTTTAAGAAATATTTATAGCGTTCATAACCAGAAACAACCGGTTCTGATAAGACACCTGTCACTGGATCATCCCAAGTTAAGTCGACATTATACCACTGTCCATCGATTTGAACCTTATTCCATGCGTGTCCTTCGTTATTGTTAAATGCACGATGACCTGTTGCGTAATAAGTATTAATGCCTAAACTATCCATGAATTTAGCAAAGAGAGCCGCATAAGCCTGGCAGACACCACGGTCATACTGCGTGATGGCATAAGGTGAGTGAACAGACACGCCATAGTAAGTGTCTGGATTGGTTGACGAACCGTCACCTTTCACAATACCTGGTTCTGGAGCTGAATAGTTAACATAGGCTGCATTATGCAAGATGTAGTCATAGACTCCTTTAACCTTATCATAGGTCGTCTTACCTACTGCATTTAAGGCCAATGTATTTATGGCATCATTCACAAATTGTGTCACTGCTGCTTCTTGAGCCGCTGTATGATGGAATAGCTTATTAACAACGAGATCAGTTGTGGTAGATCCATCTGGTCCATATGACTGTCCCATACTTAATTCTGTTCCTTGAGTAATGGAACGTAAATAAGTTCCTTCGATATCGGCTTTATTAATCATATCCCAAAGTTCAGTTTCAGTGATATAACCCTGTACCGAGGTTGTAAATGTCACCGTTGGATCGGTTACTTTACTTGCATAATTATAAAGATCTTTTTGCAGTTGATCACGAACAGCTTGCGTCATAGGAGCTTGAACATAGATGACATAATCTAGCGTTTTAACCGATCCGTCAGCAAACTGAACGTCAATGCTATTCATAGTTCCACCCGCTGTTGCAGTCGAATAGGATCCTAAATCCGTAATAATTTGTGCATCAGTTGGAAGAGGTCCTTCAAAAGTAATCACGTCAACAGTAATTGGTTTACCTTGTAAAATAATAGTTTGAGCTGTGCCTGTATAAGCATCTGCTTGAGTAGGACCACTTTAGTACCAACTTCTGTGATTTCCGGCACCATAGCTGTGGTAATTTGGCGTGACAATTCTGTCCGGGCGGTTTCAACCCCATCAGTATAAGTCACTTCATAAGTAATGGTTTCAACCCCATTAACACCATTTTGAATGACCCGACTAAATCCTTGAACCATATTGGGGTTTTCACGGGTTTGTTTGGTAAATGGAATTGGGCTGGTTGTTGTTTCTTGCTTAGTCGTAACCACTGGAGCAGGAGCCACTTTAGTACCAATCTCTGTAATTTCTGGAACCATAGCTGTCGTAATTTGGCGAGAAACTTCTTTGCGACCGGTCTCAACACCGTCGGTATAGGTTACTTCATATGTGATTGTTTCAACCCCGTCTTTACCTGCTTGAACCACTTGGGTTTGGCCTTGAGCTAAGTTAGGATTGTTGCGTGTTTCTTTAGTAAATGGAATTGGATTGGTCGTTGTTTCTTGTTTAGTCGTTACCACTGGAGTTGCTTTTGTGCCAATCTCTGTAATTTCTGGAACCATAGCTGTCGTAATTTGACGAGAAACTTCTTTGCGACCTGTCTCAACACCGTCGGTATAGGTTACTTCATATGTGATTGTTTCAACCCCGTCTTTACCTGCTTGAACCACTTGGGTTTGGCCTTGAGCTAAGTTAGGATTGTTGCGTGTTTCTTTAGTAAATGGAATTGGATTGGTCGTTGTTTCTTGTTTAGTCGTTACCACTGGAGTTGCTTTTGTGCCAATCTCTGTAATTTCTGGAACCATAGCTGTCGTAATTTGACGAGAAACTTCTTTACGACCTGTCTCAACACCGTCGGTATAGGTTACTTCATATGTGATTGTTTCAACCCCGTCTTTACCTGCTTGAACCACTTGGGTTTGGCCTTGGGCTAAGTTAGGATTGTTGCGTGTTTCTTTGGTAAATGGAATTGGATTGGTCGTTATTTCTTGTTTAGTCGTTACCACTGGAGCTGCTTTTGTGCCAACACGAACAACTTTTTCAACCGGTACAACCACATTCGTTTTACTGTAGGTATGAGAGAATGGCTGACCATCCTTGGTAACTAAAACATCTGTAATAGTATAGGCTCCATCTTTACCTTCTTGTTCGACTGTGCTAGTCCCTTCTGGAAGGGTTGGGTCATAAATCGTTCGCGTATCAAACGGTACCTTAAAGTCTTTAACCGTGGTAGTCGTCACGACCTTGATTGGATCGTTTGGTACGTCAATCTCTTTTGTTACTTCTTTTTGAACGACTTTAGGAACTTGCTTAGTTATTTGTTTTTCAACAGGGGTTGGAACATTTACCGTCTCCACCATTGGATTACCATTTGCATCTAGTACTGGATTGCCAGCTTCATCCAAGACTGGAACTTGAGTTGGTACATCTACCATTTCTGTAATGGTTTCCGTAACGGTCTCATAAATTGTTTCTTCCACAATCTCTGTAACTGTTTCTTTATGAGTTCCCGTAGCTGCTTCAGTCGAATTTTGAACATCTTGGCTAGTATTGACTAAGATATCCCCTGCTCCAGGGCTGATAACTTCATCAAATTGTCCGACAGGTTGAGTTGGTTGGACAGTCGTGGTTGGATCAGACGGTTGAGTCGGTTGGACAGTCGTAACCGGTTCTTGAGGTTTACTTGTTTCGACACTAGTAGTCGTCTCTTCTGTTTGACTAGCACTTTCTGGTGTAGTGGTATTTACCTTAGATTCCGTCTTAGTTTCCTTTTTATCAGTCGTAGTGTTCGATTCAACTGAACTTTGTTTGCGCGGACCGGATAGAATGTCAAGAATATCACCAGTAAGCAACATATCCATTGAGGATAAACCATGTTGACTCGCTAATTCTGCTACAGTCATATCACAAGCCTGAGCTAGATTACTCAAAGTGTCGCCCCATTGAATAACATACACCGCATTACCTAAGTCTTTTTGACGTGCAATCTCAGCTTTTATTTCATCGACTGTGTTTTCTTTCCAAGGATTTGAAGTCTTAGACAAGGCTTCTTCCACTTGCTTTCTGATTGATTCATCTTTTAGATAAGTTGCTTTGTCAGCAAAGTCTGTCGCATAGCCATTGTTCCATAAAGCTTCAATGGATACAGCATTTCGCGCAACAACAACTCCTGTCAATGGCATCCCTGCACTAGCCACCATCATGGTTAACGAGACGGCCACCCAAAAGCCCTTAACTTTTCGCAAAATCTTTTTACCTGTCATCATATTTCATCCTACACCTTTCGATAAATGTCTTGGCAAATCGACTAACAAATATATATACCATTATACGCTATTACATTAAAATAAACATCATCTTTTACTTTAAATACAGCAAATAAGAACTTTATCCTCAAATTCTAATCAAATTCTCTAAAAGACTAACATTGATCCACATCGACAACACCAGACAATTGTCCGGAGTTTCGACAAGTAGCTATTTTAAGGATATTGTTCGCTAATCACGACAAAAAAACAGGCTTATGCTCTCACACAAACCTGTCCTCACAACAAAAAATATATTCCTATTAATCCAAAATCAATGTCGAAACACCAATCGATTTCGGTCCTGCATGAACACCCAATACAGCAGTCAATTGGGTTTCGATAACTAAATCTGCTCTTGCAATGACATCCGCTAAATCGTCTCTCAATTGGGCGACTTCTTCCGGATTATCCCCCGAGAAAATAAATAAACGGTAGCGCTGTGCTGAACCAATCTCATCACGAACACAATTTACTAAGCGTTGGAGACTTTTTTTATTTCCTCGAGCTTTATCGATGACACCGACTTCGCCATCAACAGCCTTAAGCAATGGGTGAATATTTAACAAGGTTCCTAACATTCCCTTATATTTATTAAAGCGCCCACCTCGCACCACATATTCGAGCGTTCTAAACAAGGCAAAAATATTAGCTTGAGGCAAAAGGCGTTCAAGCTCTTCTACAATGGCTTGAGCCGGTTGACCTTGATCGCGCAATTGAGCTGCTTGAATCGCCAATAAACCAGCACTTCCGGCTACTTGACGGGAATCGATAATAAATAACTCTATTCCTTCGACTTGATCTGCCACCACTTGCATCAGTTGGCGCATTCCGGTTATTTTGGCTGAAGACGTGATTACAACCGCTTGGGTATATCCCTCTTCTTTTAATTGATCAAATTTATCAAAGACTTCTTGGATGGGTGGAATCCCTGTTGATAAGACTTTATGTTGACTCATATGGTCGTAAAAATACTGAGTATCAATATCAACTAAGTCTTTATAATGGTTATCATCCATTTGTACATAATAGGATAAAATTTCGATTCCATATTTTTCACCAAGTTCAAAGGTTAAATCTTGTGAACTATCAGCAACAATAGCAATTTTATTCATTTTCATCTCCTAAATGATCGAACCCTTTCAAATCAATAATAAGGGTTCCGAGTATTTTTAACGCTAACGCAGTCGAAATGACACTAATACCTTCTGCTTTGGGATTAATGGCTTGTTGGGGCAAAATTAATCCTGGCTGATTATCAAAATTTTGAAAAATAGACTGAATACTTTGGGTGATGCTTTCAGCCAAAATATTATAGGCTTCTTCTAGGGGCATCATACGTAATTGTAAAGCCATACCTTGATGAACACTTTCAATATTCAGGACTTGCTTATACAAGACAATGGTTATCAAGACCGCAATATGTTGCCGACTATATTTTCGTCCTTCAATCTTTGGCATCACACCCCATTTAGAATAATTCTGGATCATGGTCACAGTTAAGCCCTTTGAATCGATTAATAAAGGAGCCAATTCTTGATTAATATATTGAATCACTTCTTTACTAAAAAGACTTTGTTTAGGCAAATCTTCCCATTTAGGACAGACGAAATGTTGAAGTTCTTGAATACGATCCACCCTAGCTACCCCCTATAAGCGGTTATAATAACCATATATTACCCAAATCCTTTTACCCTGTCAACTTGACTGGCCAAGAAACACAAAAAGCCTCCCCATACAAGGGAAGACTCCTTTACACTAATTAATTAACGTTTTTTCATAAATTTCCGCAGAACAAAGCCTAGCGCAAGGCAGATAATAAGCACCATTACAATGGTTAACCACCAACCATCAGGGTTTTTGCCTAAAGGCAAAGGAACATTCATTCCAAAGAAACCCGAAATAATGGTCGGTACCATAAGGAAAATAGATACCAAAGTTAAGATTGTCATATTGTCATTCAGTTCATTATTCAAAATATTATTATAAGTCCCCGAAAGTTGTTGCATGATTTGCGAGTTGAGTTTTGTCATTTGAACAAGTTGTTTTGCTTCAATGATAGCATCATCCAAACGATCTTTTTCATCGTCTAATAAACGACGGTAGAAAAATTGCGTTTTGATTTGTTCTAGCAAAACAGCATTTTGGGTTGAAGCCGCTACTAGGAAAACAATCCCCGTCTCCAAGTCAGACAAAGCCAATAAATTTTTCTTAGAGGTTTTTTCACGGAGCAAACGGTTGACCTGATCACGTTCCTGACTAATGGCTTCTACAACCGGGAAGTAGGATTCCGACACTAAAAACAACGCATCAAATAATAAAGCAAAAACCGTTTCAATCTCCTCCGTTTGAATATAACGGTTAAGACGCTCAACGATATACATATTAGTTTGATTTGATATCGTGATGAGTCGGTTACGTTGGACGATAAATGTCATCGGAATAGTCTCGTAATGTCGATCATTCTTTACGCGATTCAAAACATTGTAGATAACTAAAAAAGTTCCCGTTTCTTTATCATAATCAATATGGGCCTGCTCGTTACGGTCTAAAGCATAATCTAAGAAGTCTTCATCAATATCATATCGTTCAAAAATGTCTGAATCATGTTTGCTAATATCGGAGTTAATATTAATCCATTGACATTGTTCATTGATAGTTATTTCACGATACACATCGTCACCTCACCTTGCTTGTTTCATTATACAAGGCTCAACTAAATTTAGCGAGCACTCCAGTCTAACCAAGTTTTTCACCGATTGTCAATAGGGCCTCGAGCACTTTTTACAAGTCCCTGACCTATTCAGTAAATATCCACCAGCGTAGCTGGTGGCTTTACGGTCAGCCCTAGAAGGGCTTGTTACTGCGAGCCCCTTAAAGGGGCTTTTTTTAATGGACTGCCAACCGCAAACTCCCTTTACCTATTTTGCAAAGGGATCAATATACTCTTTTTTACTTATACTATCACTCAGTCTATCTTCTATTTCTTGATCACGAATATACTTTTCGATCATCTTCTGAT
>NZ_UWPC01000020.1 GCF_900604935.1 Vaginisenegalia massiliensis | reverse complement strand
TGTAGTGGACCCAAAAAGTTGAACTTTTTATTAAGCCACTGTCATTAAAGCAAGATTTCTGTATTCTACAGGAGTCTTGCTTTTTAATTTTCTCTTCTTCCTAACTAAATTATAATATTCTATATAGTCATTAATTTCCCTTTCTAATTCATCATAAGAACTAAATGATTCTCCATAAAACATTTCTTGTTTTAAAATACCAAAGAAATTCTCCATAGGTGAATTATCTAGACAATTGCCTTTTCTAGACATGCTTTGAATGATTCTATTCTTTTTCAAAGCTTGCACCCATGTTCTATGCTGATATTGCCAACCTTGATCAGAATGGATAGTCGTCCTATACGGAAGATTAGGGATAACATGGATTGCTTTTGACAGTGATTCCATTACGAATTCCAATGTTGGGCGTTTACTGATCGAATAAGAAATGATTTCTTTGGTACATACATCGAAAATGGTGGATAAATAAAGTTTATGACCATTATTAATAGTGAATTGTGTGACATCCGTCAGTAATTTTTGATATGGACGGTCAGTTACGAATCGACGATTTAATTTATTCTTAGCCGTTTTTCCAACATTTCCTTTATACGATTTATATGTTCTATTCCTATGCTTAAACTTTGTGCACAGTAGATTATTTTCTCTCATTATTCTAAGGACTCTTTTATGGTTAACGACAAAACCTAGATCTCGTAGTTCGTCAGTAACTTTACGATAACCTATTCTATGTTTATGTTTTTCAATAATTTCTTTAATTAATGTTATTAAGTAACTATCCTTTTGCTTAGTGACACAAAAACGTATTTTCCAATAATGATAGACACTTTTCGCTATCTTAGCCACTGATAATACTTCTTTTAACTTATAGTTAGATTCATTCCTTAACTCAATAATCGCAGCCACTATTTCTTTGTTTGATTTTTTCGAGCTAAGGATTGTAACTTTTTTTCGAGAGCAATGGCGATTTCTAGCCGTCTATTTTCTTCACGTAAACGTATTAATTCTTGTCTTTCACTTTCATTCAAGCTTGTGTTATCAACATTTTTATGATTATTATTTTTCATAGTATAAGACGCACAACCCTTCTGTTTTGATTCTAAACCTAGGGTACCATATTGATTGTATTTCATCTGCCACTGAGCTATTAAAGAAGGATTAGATATCTCAAAAATTCTAGCTGTTTCTTTATATGACAGGTGATGAGTCATTCTATACTGGATGATTCTTAATTTTTCATCTTTTGAATATTTTTTTCTTGTCATACCGGATATAAGGCCTTCTATACCGAAAGTATCAAATTGGTAAATCCATGTTTTTAATAAACTTGTATTAACATTATACTTTTTGCATATTAATTTATACCCGAGTTTTTCTTCCCTGTATTCATTGATAAGTTTTAATTTAAAGGCTAATTCATGTTTTTT
>NZ_UWPC01000013.1 GCF_900604935.1 Vaginisenegalia massiliensis | reverse complement strand
GACATAGAAAAACTCCTTTCGATCTTAATGCGGTTGGTAGCCACATTTAAGTATAATCGAAAGGAGTTTTTAACGCTAAAGCTCTTGGCAGCTCACCCGTAAAACGGGTGGTTTTATTACGTTGTAATAAAAAGGCCTTTTCAGCGGACCTAAACTCAGATCACAACCAAAAAGGCACTCATTCATGACTCCTTTAACTAGATTAATTTGGGCGTTTCTCAAAGACGCCAAATTTAACTGGCCGTCCGTCTTCAACCATGACTTGTCCTTTCGCAATCACCCGTTGAATATCAAGGCTATCTGGATCAAGGAATACCAAATCGGCATCCTTACCCACTTGAATACGTCCTTTATGCGGTAATTTTAGTATATCAGCCACATTTGAGGTTACGGTCTGCAAAGCTATTTCAAGCGGAATAGATTCTCGTTGAACAGCCTCTTTAATACAAACCAATAAAGCTCGAGCGGATGCTACACCCATCTCAATGAAATTACCACGATCATCAAAAATCGGTAACGAACCTTGACCATCCGAAGTTAGGGTAATGCACTTAGGATCGAGGCCTTTATCTAAAACTTGACGCAAAATTTTTCTAAAAGGAATTTCCCCATCTAATTCAAAGAACTGATCAGGATTTTCCGCAGCTGTAATATCAAAAACTCCACCCATTTCTGCAAACTTAAGAGCTTCATCAATCAAAGCTTGACTGCGCCCAATATGGGTGGGATAAAAGGTTGAAATCGGAATATCGGTCTTTTCCAAACATTCAAAAATAAGATCAAGTTTGGATTTACCTGGGCCAACATGGATATTCACTACCCCAGCTTTACCTGAGAGTAGTCCGCCGACACGAGCATCGGCACAAGCATGAGCAAACTGTTCAAATGTTGGGGCTCCGTTACGGTGATCCGCAATCGCAATTTCCCCAATCCCAATCACCTTATCAATCAACATAATATCATCAATAATCGATTTAGTTAAAGTCTCTACCGGCAAACGATAATTACCAATATAAGCATAAGTTGATACGCCTTCAAATTCTAGCGCATGAGCCTTACTCAACAGCCCAGCATCATGACGACCCACACCATCCGTACCCAATAGGCCACAAACCGTCGTTACTCCTGCCGTTGTTAAATCAGTTAAAGTCACTTCTGGCGTACGATTCATAAAGCCGTTTTCACCACCCCCACCTAAAATATGAAAGTGGGCATCAATGAAACCCGGAGCCACAATCAAATATTGGCCGTCGATTTCTTCGATTTCAACACCAGTAATTTGCGCTTGAATCTGATCTTCAATCGCCACAATTTTACCTTCACTAATGAGAATATCCTTAACGCCCATTGGTTGCGGATTATAGACTTGTACTTGTTTGATTAATTTCATTTTTTATTCCTCCTATTGATAACTAATCATCATTGCAATTGTAATAAATAGAATACCTAAAGCAAACAAGAAACCCTGCATCTTGATTTGGAATTTAGCCCAATCACTCCAATCCACCCGGGCGGCGGCTAAACACCCAACCAAGCTAGCCGATACAGGAGTAAAGGCATCCACAAAACCAGAGCCCAATTGGAAAGCGAGTACCGCCACTTGGCGACTAATGCCGACGATATCGGCTAAAGGTGCCATAATTGGCATCGTCAGAGCAGCCTGACCTGAGTTAGAAGTAACTATTAAGTTAAACAGGCTTTGGAATATATACATGGCATATGCTCCAAAGATAGAAGGTACCCCACTTAATAGATTTCCTACCGAAAATAAAATCGTATTCAAACTTGAGAATTCTCCCGCTTCAGAACCGCCTAAAACAAGTAAAATCCCTTTAGCCATCCCTACCACTACCGCTGTCGGAGCCAAATCGGCAATCCCATCTTTAAAAGCTAAAGCAAGATCGTTTACTGATAACTGATCTAATTTAAAGATTAAAGCTATTATCCCCGCTCCTAGACCGATCAAGAAGAACTGTGAAGCTAATTCCGGAATAGAAAACCCTAACTTCATCACACCATAGACAATCCACCCAAGACCTAGTAGGAGTTCAGCTAATACAGCCTTATGACCCACTGTAAAAGCTTGAACCTCCTGTTGATCACTTGAGGCTTGATGCTGTCTAAAGTACTGATCCGTATGATATGACGGTGAGCTCTTCGGGTCTTGCTTGATTTTTCGAGCATAGCGCAGCATAAAGAGACAAGATGCGGTCGTAATGAGAATCCACATTGCAATCCGAAAACCCGCCCCAGATAAAGCGGGTAGCCCAGCGATACCTTGTGCGATTGCGATTGAAAAAGGACTCATCCAAGAGCAAGCATTACCAATCTGTGAGGCTCCAAAAGTGATGGTTACTGCTGTAATCGAATCATAACCCAAAGCTACACAGAAAGGAGCCATAATCATTAAGAAAGGAATCACTTGTTCAGACGCACCAAACGTTGCTCCAGCAAAGGAGAACATAAAGAATATGAGCGGTAACGCCATAAATTCTTTCCCTTGAGCTTTTTGTACGAAAGCATAAATGCCAGCGTCAATCGCTCCTGTTTTCATGATGATGCCGAAGGCCCCTCCCACGACTAGTAAGAGTGCCACGATACCGATAGCCGATCCATACCGATCACCGGTCACCAAGCCTTCGAAGATATAGTTGAGGAAACCAAACCCACCATGATCAGGCGTTCCCCAAATAGTCGCTGTTTTATGAAGACGTTGGCTAGTATCATAGATCTTATCGCCCGAAAATTCATACAACTCCGACTCTTCCAAACCAAGATCAGCTAAATCAGTTAGACTTATGGGCTGTGACTGTTGGATTAACAGCGGTAGGGCCTCTGCATCCACTTCAAACGCTTGTAATTTGTCTTCTTGCTTCAAAAGTTTCTGTAACTCTTGCTTTAATACAGTAGGCTTAAGGGGATGCATATAGCGAAAAGAATCCTGCTCTAGCACTTGCCGTGTCAAGGTCTCTCCGTTTGAACCTTGATAATTGAGTGTATGGGTCGTATATTTGCCTGCAGGAACCATAAACGTAATTAACCAAGCTAGTACAATAATGCCAAATATAATGACATAAGTATGCGGTGTCTGAAATCGTCGCTTTCTAGTCTCCATCAAAAGACGGCCTCCTCTTTCTCATTTTATTATCATTATATTTTAACGATATCATAATGAGCGCGCTTTCTTCAAGAGATACCCTTGCTCTCAAGCAAAAAAATAAGGAAGCTAACTAGCTTCCTTATTTTTAATAAATTTATTCGTTTACTTTTTTGCGATCAAGACTTACCATTCCTAAACCAGCTAGAATACTTAATGCCGCACCAGAGAAGATTAAGGTTAAATCTTCTTCACCTGTTGAAGGTAATTTTTTCGCTTCTTTAGCTTTAGCTGCTTTTTTATCAGCTTTGGTTGCTTTAGTTTTGGTTGGTTTCTTAGCTTCTTCTTTCTTGCTTTCTTCTGGTTTGGTTTCTTCCGGTTTTGTTTCTTCTGGTTTTGTTTCCTCTGGTTTATCTGCCACGAATAAATCACGACCAACAAGCCATTCATCCGCATTCGCTAAACCATCACCATCTAAGTCCGCCTTAGGATCTAAAGCAACAAGACGATTGTTGGCATTAATAGTTGCATAGTCTGCTAATTTCACGCCATCCTTAAGGAAGTTAGTAAAGATACTATCTAATGAAGGACCTTCTTCACGTTTACCACCTAACATAGTGTAGCCATCGCCACCCATTGCCAAGAAATCATTGGTAGCTAATTGATACACTTTGTTTGGATCTAAGGCCACATAGCCGCCATTAACATTATCTAAGATTTCAATGCGTAAGATACGATCCGTGCCTTCAACACGAGGATCAAAGAAGACGCGTCCACCTGAGATTTGAAGGAAGGCACCGTTAGCCCCTAATAATGGCAGACCGGTATTATCATCTAAAATTGGATTACCTGCATCATCTTTTTGGATGCTTGCTGATAATGCATGATTGAACATTTCTTGAATTTGAGCACCCGTTACTGCGATCTGAGCTGCAATATTACCAAATGGTAAAACTGAAATCACATCATATTCAGTGATTGGCTTATCTTTCGCGATGCTAGCACGGATACCCCCACCGTTCGTAACCGCTAAATCAGTTGGTTTACTGAAGCCAGTTTGTCCATAGCTGTATAGAGCATCCGCAATCAAATCACCTAAGTTGGTTTGGCGTACCCGTACATTTGAACGTTCGCCATTCAATTCAACTGGGTTGTTATCGACAATCACACCTGAAGTCGCTGCTTTAAATGCATCTTTAACAGCCGCTACTTGATCAGCTGTCGCTTGATTAGGAACCACATCTTTAGTTGAAGCAGCCGAAATCAAGCCCGCTTCAATCGCGCCAGGTGCTGTAAGAGTAATTTTACCAATGTTATTTAAAGCGGTACCTGTTTGGTTGTAAACAGCATTTGGCGATAATACTTTAGTTTCAACTGAGTGAGAGTGGCCGTCAATGAAAATTAATTTCTTACCAGCTAACATTGGATCATTCATCAAGGCTTGCGCTATCGTGCTTCCTTGCCATGCAGCCGGTGTTGTTGGGTCGATACCTAAGTGACCTAAGATTACATAGTTTTGATAGTCTTTGCCTTCTGCAGTTGCTTTAGCTTGGATTTCTTTGATTACATTTTTAATTTCGGTTAATGGATCCTTGAAGCTTACGCCCACAATATTATTAGGGTGAGTTTTGGTCGCTGTTTCTGGTGTAGTCACCCCGATAACGACTAATTCGTCGCCCACTTGATTCGGATCTTTATCTAAGATAGTAGACGCTTCGAATAAACGAACACCATTAATGTAAGTATTTGAACTTAATAATGGGAAAATTAAACTTTCTTTATATGCTTTAATTTGATCAAGACCAAAATCAAATTCGTGGTTACCAACAGCCATCGCGTCATAGCCAATTTGGTTCATTAATTTTGCCATTTCCATTCCTTTTGAAGCATTAGAAATGGGTAGGCCTTGGAAAGCATCACCCGCATCAAGTAAATAAGTCACTTGACCTGCTTTAGCTTTTTCTGTTTCAACAATTGTATCAAGTTTAGCTAAACCAATAACACTGGTGTCACCAGCTTTATTCTTTTCTTCTTCCATTCGGCCATGCATATCATTGGTGTGTAAGATAACAACATCTTTTGCCACAGTAGTGGTCGTTGTTTCAACAGGAGCAGCCGCTAAAGGTTGAACAGCTTGAGATTGGCTAGTTGTCACTTGAGGAGCAGGTGCATTTGTCGCTGTTACAACTTCTGTTGTGGTTTCTCCAGCTACTGGTTGAGCGATTTGAGTCGTTGTTTCAGCAGCCAAAGCTGTTGGATTTTGAGCAACTAATAACATTGAAAGTAAAGCAAACGAACATGAACCTACAAAACGTTTTTGGTATGACATATTCTTTCCTCCATTTAATTGTTTTAATATGCAACACCTTCATTATAGCGCCTCGCTTCAACTATTGTTAAGGTTTACATAAATTTTACATTGGAAGCTTATTTGTTATTTTCTTTACAAAAAAACGGGTCTCTCTTAGCTGCGAAGAGGAGACCAGTCAATGTTGGCTTTATTGTTCCGGTAATACCATCAGATTAAATTTATGGCCATCAGGATCCGTAAAGAGACAACCATAGTAACCATTAATCATACTTGGGCCAAGTAAAATTTGACCGCCAAATAATTTAATCGATTCCACAATTCGATCGAGCTTTGCGGCGTCGGCCACTTCAATCGAAAGTAGAACCTCATTCGCTTGATTAGGATCGACAAGCTGATTAGGAAGCATCTCAGAAAACGCTTGTCGTTCAACTAATAATATTTTTGATTCCCCAATATGAGCCATAGCTATTTGCGGCATGGGGCCCATATTCACTTTAAAACCAATTGATCCGTAAAATGAAATGGCTGCTGCAATATCTTTAACCGGTAAATTTATCCATAAGGATTTCATTTTATCCTTCCTTCCGACCATTTTATTCAGGTAAACATTTAATTTTATTATACTCATTCCATTCTTTTTTTGATATAACTTAACGCACTTAGTCAGAAAACTTTTTCTTTCCAGTTATATTTCAAATCATTTGAAAAAAAATTTGTTATAATAAATTTAAATTTATTGATAAACGGAGGTTACCACCATGAAAGATGAACGATTCCCTGATACTTCAACTGACTTTGACCAGTCTTTAGTCGATACAGACGATCCAGCTGCTGATTACTATCAAGAAAACGTTCTAGAAGAAACCGTAGAGCCAAGTGATGAAGCTAGCTACCAAGAGTCATATCAAGCTGATTCACAAACCGCCTATACTTCAAACGCTTATGGAAATGACTACCCAAACTACGATAATAATGCTAGCAACCAACATCCTTACGTCTCTCAGCAAGCTCTAGCAAACTGGGTGCCTGATGAAATCAAAGGTTGGAACTGGGGTGCCTTTATCTACAATATTTGGTGGGGAATTGGTAACAAAACCTACTTACCACTGCTTTGTTTAATTCCTCTATTCAACATCATCTGGATATTTGTATGTGGAGCGAAAGGTAATGAATGGGCTTGGCGAGACGGGCAATACACCGATGTCGAAACCTTCAAGAAGGTTCAAGCAACATGGAATCGTGCTGGATTCATTCAATTCCTTGTCTTTCTTGCTGTTTTAGTTCTCTACTTCTTAATTTTCAGTGTCTTCTTCAACGAGCTCATGCACTATTCTAGCAATTCATATTAATAGGAGGTCCTATATGACTAAAAAAATGGTTCAATCAGTTTTTAGACTTAACATCATCCAAATCTTAGTGTTCTTATTCGGCTTCTTCAATTCTGTAGCCAAATTAACAGGTAACAAAGCTATCGTAGATATTAGCCACATCTCAAATAACTTTCACGGTATTGTTTTCTGGTCGATTACTTCGATGCTTTGTGTTATCGGCTTTACATTAAGTCTTTTCTTAGTTTTATCCAAAGAATTTCATAGTCGGTCAAACGTTGGTCTGATCATTTCAGCTGTGGGATATGCTTCACCTATTTTCTTCTCTCAGTTCTTACTTATTCCTGCTACTTTATTAATTTTAGGTGCCATTTTCATCAAGGCTTTAATTCTATCACCTGACGCACCTTTTCAAAAAGTAGCAACACCAACTAACCAAGGTCCACGTCCAATGGTGCGCCCTCAAGCCCCAAGCAATCGTCCAAATCAAGCTAGCAAAACTCCTCAACCAAAACCAAATCCAAACTCAACACAAGCCGTAAATTCTGGTCAAGTTGAGCCAACAAATCAAATCCCTAACCAACCAATGGAATAAACTTGTCTTTATCATAGAAGCCCTCTTCATTAACTGATACTAATGAAGAGGGCTTTTTTGGTCTTAAAATTCTTCATGATAGCGCCGATAATATTCCACTTGCTTTTGAAATTGGCGAATGAGCGAATCCTTTTGCTTAATCAACTGTGCAAGACACGCATATAACTGGCTAATTTCTGTCAAATCATCTAATTGATCAATTTGATGTTCCAAGGCTTCTTTGACCAATTCATGATCCACTGCCTCCTCAATTCCCGCCAATTGTTGCTTGATTTGAAATTTTACCCGCTCCTTTATCGACTCTTGATTAGCTAGGATTGCGGGCAAACATTCTTGCACCATAGAAAAAGTAAGGTGACGTTGCATATGGCCATCTCTAACCAAACAATATTCTTTATTAAACGGGCTAATCCCTGGGTAAATGCCATGAATTTGATAAACGCCATCATAAATAGCAAACTGTCCCTCCGCCATTTCTGGCAAGAAGGCACGTTTAAAGCGGAAAACGGGGTCCTCACCAACGATTTCGCAAACCCATTTCTTATTATCTTCATTGGGCGTCAAGTTTAAATATTGTGGTTGACTCTGACACATGAACACCCGCTCCTTTATCTTTACTTACCTGGGTCAATCCAATCCAAAAGATAGAATTCACCTTGGTCATACCCGTATTTTAGAATACAACAATTACCGAAGCTTGGCCGCGGATCTCCTTCACGTTGCCAACGCAAATAGAAACAATATAGGGCGCCTCCATGTGTGACTACAAGCGGAAGTTTACTTGGATGAGTATCAACAATCTCTTGAATCGCTTGATTAATCCGGCTAGTTACTTGGTCCACATGCTCACCCCCATATGGGACGAAGTTGTCATAATGTGAATTCTGCCCTGGTTTGCGCGGTGGTTCAAGATAATTAGGTCCACCCTCGAAAATACCAAAGTTCCATTCTTTCAAGGCCTTTAGACGCGTATAAGGTCCTTGATACACTTCCAACAAGGTATCCTCTGCCCGTTCAGATGTTGAACAATAGGCACAATCAAAGCGAAGTCCCTCTTGTTCAAAATATTTTCTAGCCTGTCTGGCCTGCTGAATTCCTAATTCTGTTAGAGGAGAATCACAAAAACCCTGGGTTTTCCCATACAAATTAAATAAGGTTTGTCCATGGCGCATCAAATAAATTTCTTGCATCAATTTACCCTCCTTTAGATTAAGTCAAAATGTTTAAAAGCATGGTAGAGTCCATCTTGATCGACACCATCCGTCACATAATCAGCCATCGCTTTAATCTCTTGCCCCCCACTTCCCATAGCCACACCAACTTGGCAGTAATCTAACATGGGAATATCAATCTTAGCATCGCCGAAAGCCAAACTGTCTTGGCGCGAACAGCCTAAATAGGCTAATAGAAAAGCCACTGCTTGTCCTTTGTCAATATTAGCTACCCCAATATCACCAAAAAGCGCTTTTTCACCTTGACCGCCCCAAGTTCCCACTTTGAGATGGGGAAAGGCAGCCTTTGCATCAAGATAATCTTGATAACTTTCTAAAATGAAGGATACCTTATTCAAGTCGTTACGTTCGAGGTCCCCATCAAAGATCATTTCAGGAAAAGCACGTCTGACGGTCATCTGGTCAGCCCCATCTTGACCTTTATATGCCGCATAAGCCATCATGGTCGACTGCCCACGCTTTTCAAAACCTGGACTTGCATATAAGCCGTGATTAGATTCTATATAATATTCCAAACCCCGTTGGTCTAGCCATTGCCGGATTGCTCGACTATCAACAGCTGACAAGCATTTTTCATAGAGAACGTCTTGGCCAAGCTCAATATAGGATCCATTACCGCCAATGTAACCATCGAAGCCGATTGCTAGAATCTCATCATACATTTCAGCTTTACTTCGCCCTGTCACAGTAAAAACCTTATGTCCATTCTGACGAGCGGTCTGAATGGCCTGTATGGCAGAAAGGGGAATTTGATTATCATAATTAGTCAGCGTTCCATCGACATCAAGAAAAATACACTTTGGCATACAAAAACTCCTCCTCAACCTCGTTTCAACTTACATGTCCTATTTTACCACGAAGAAAGAAACTGACCAATATTATACTTAACCTCATAAGATTCACCTATGTTAAACGATAATTGCTAAAGCATCTTCCAGTCCTACATCCTCTAACCAAAAAACCACTCATCATCATTCGAACCTAGTTTGGTTCAAAAGAAGATAAGTGGATTGATACTAAAAAAATGCTAAATCACTTAACATTCGTCATGAATGAAGTCATTTGACATAGTAGAGATAGGTGTCACACAATTATCCTAACTTAGGATTGTCCATAGTAAGCATTGGCTCCATGTTTACGGTAATAATGCTTATCTAAAACATATTGAGGTAAACTTTGGTCTTGAATTTGAATCTCTTCAGTCATCATCGCCATATGGGCAATTTCATCAAGAACCAAGCTGTTTTCGATGGCCTTAGCTGTGGAAGTTCCCCAAGTAAAAGGACCATGTCCATTCACAATGACACCTGGCACGGCTAAAGGATCCAAGCCATCTTGTTCAAATCTTTCAACAATGACATGGCCTGTATTCACTTCATAAGCCTCTTTTACTTCTTCGGCAGTTAACTGCCGGGTTACTGGTACTTGTCCATAAAAGGTGTCAGCATGAGTTGTACCGTAGACAGGAATCGCCCGTCCCGCTTGAGCCCAGGCTACTGCATAGGTTGAATGCGTATGTACCACCGACTGAATGTCTTTAAAGGCGCGATATAAAATAACATGGGTGGCTAAGTCAGAAGAGGGCTTTAAACTTCCTTCTTCTAAAGGACAACCGTCTAAATCGGTCACCACCATTTGACTAGCTTCCATCTGCTGATAATCAACGCCCGAAGGTTTAATTACAATAATACCCAGTTGGCGATTTATTTCACTCACATTACCCCAAGTTAACTTAACCAATCCCCATTGAGGTAATTGCAAATTAGCCCGGAAGACCCGTTCTTTCATAGCTTGAATCGTTGCATTAGATATCATAGCCAGCCTCCTTCATTATTGGGCGCAAATAAGCTAACGCTTCTTGAATGCGTTCTGCTGGTTGTTGATCCGTTTCACTCCACATTTCAATTAAAAAACTGCCTTGATAATTCAAACGTTTTAACGCTTTAAAGCAGCCTAAAAAGTCAACTTGGCCTTGACCAAACGGAACATTTTTAAATTGTCCAGGAAAGTCGGGTCTGACCGATAAAGTATCCTTAATATGGATGGCTACAATTGAGTCAATTCCGATTGACAATTCGTGATTAACCTTATTTTCTGGCCAAGCCGATAGATTGCCTAAATCAGGATACACTTGTAGCCACGGCGAAGGAATCAATGCCTTAATTTCCTTAAACTTAGTCAGCGAATTAATAAACGGATCGTCCATTATCTCGATTGATAACATTACTTGTTTAGCAGCTGCCATAGCAACAGCTTTTTTTAAATTTTCAACAAATCGTTCATAAGTAAGCACCGACTTTTCTTCATAATACACATCATAGCCGGCTAACTGAATGTTTCGCACCCCTAATGCTTGAGCTAAGTCAATGGCTTTTTGCATTATTTCCAAAGCTTTTGCTCGTTTCTGAGGATCGGCTGAACCAAAAGGGAAGCGACGGTGTCCACTTAGGCAAATAGAATAGATACCAACACCGGTTTGAACTTTGGCTGCATTAACTTGAGCAATTTCTTCTTTGGTCCAGTCCAAGCGTGATAGACGTTTATCCGTCTCATCAATCGACATTTCAACAAAGTCAAAACCCAAATCTTTAGCCATCTGCAAACGCTCAAGCCATGACACATCCTTTGGCAGAGCCTTTTCATAAATTCCTAGTGTTGTCATATTTATTCACTCCATAAAGATCGAATTTTATCTTTAAAGTCGCGAGCTGCTTGGGCTGGATCATCGGCTTCAGTTATTCCGCGACCAGCAATAAAGGTATAGACATCGACTCCTTTAAAAAGGTCTAAGGTGTCCACAGAAAGGCCCCCAGTTACTGATACTCTAAAGCCCATTTCAATTAATTTTTTAACTTTATTTAAATCACGTTCTCCCCAAGTTTCACCTGCTAATAAGGCATCACGACTTTGATGATAAATAGCTTGGGATATTCCTGCATCCAACCATTGTTGAGCTTGATCATAAGTCCAGTCACCGTATAGTTCTACCTGGATTTCTTTAACTTCTTTAGCTGCGGCCTTCATTGTTGGAATGGTTGCACAACAGATACAGGTCATCCAGTCTGCTCCACGGCGACTACAATTCTTAGCGACTGTTCCACCAGCATCCGCACATTTGGTATCAGCTACAATTAATTTATCAGGAAACTGTTGGCGTAAACACTCAATGACTTCTGATCCAACTTGAAGGAGTAACACGGTACCGGCTTCAATAATATCAACTTCATGCCCGACAGCGACAGCGGCCTTTAAAGCACTAGCCAGATCAGAATGATCCAGAGCTACTTGTAAATTTGGAATCATTGAATTCCCTCCTATTTTATAAACCGAGCGGATAAGTCGGTTTCTTGAACACGTTCTGAAATTTCTTTAGCAGACATAACATTTTTTACGCCAATAACGGTCACGCCTTTATCCTTAGCTTGATCAAACATATTTACAAAATTCAAGGGAGTAAACACAACATCATAATTTTTGGCTGTACTCTTCCCTTCTGAAATCGCACAGTGATGAATGTTGGTAATCTTAAAACCTAAATCTTTCAGTGCCTTTTCGACACTTTTTTTCATCATTAAACTTGTTCCTGATCCATTAGCACACGATACTAAAACTCTCATGTTGGTTCGCTCCTTTATTTAAATTATTGATTTAATTTCTTTGCTGCATAAGCCTCATAATCTTCCGTAATTAGGAAGTAGCCTTCTGGATTTTTTCGATATTGTAACTGCGGAATTGCTAGCATAACGATGATAATTAGACCAATGCCGATATAACCTAAGAATTTCATTGCCACCGCAAAGGCTGGCCATACCGTTACCCAGTCAAACATACCAAGATAGCCGCCAAATTGGGACATACCAATCCAAGTTGCAAAGATGGCTGACACCGCAACTTGAATCACTCCAGAAATGAAAGGGAAAATGCAAGCTGCTTTGAAGCCGCCGCGGTTATTCGCGAATACCGCAATCGCGGCATTGTCAAAGAAAAGAGGAATAAAGCCAGCGATAACGATTGTAGGAGATTTCATCAAGATTAATAAAGCAATCGTTAAGAATTGACCGAGTGCTCCAAATAAGAATCCGACCGTAACCGCATTAGGCGAGCCAAAGCCGAATGTGGCTGCAATATCAATCCCTGGTACAGCACCTGGCAAGAATGAGTTTGAGATACCTTGGAACGATTCCGTTAATTCTGCAACGAAAGTCCGCACACCTAATTGAAGAATGGCTAAGTAAACAGCAAAATTTAATGACGTTTCTAAAATGTAGAAGAAGAAGTTTTGATCTGGCTTCATAAACTCACCAGCTATTAAATAATCTTTACCTAAAACCAATAAGATAATTCCAAAGAAGAATAACATTAAAATGGAAGTAGCAACCATATTTTCATTGAAAATAGATAAGAATCCTGGTAACTCCATATCTTCCAATTTTTTTGATTCCTTATTTGGATCCTTACTTTTGAATTTTTCAGCTAATTTTGCAAAGATAGCGATCCCAAACATTTGTTGGTGAGCCACTGCAAAACCAGCTCCTTCAGTTAACTCTTGGGTGATACCTACTGTTAAGTTAGATCCTACCGCCCAATATAAGCCTAAAATGATTGACATGACTACTAACACTTGAATTCGACCAAATTCAGGGAAACAGAAGAGTAAAATCCAAAAGGCAGTGGCAGCTTGTTGAATTTGAACATTCCCAGTCGTAAATACTGAGCGTAATTTGGTAAAACGGGAGAACTTAACTAGAAGAATATTTACGATAAAAGCAATTAACAAAAGCAACATTACGTCCCCGAAGGTACGTCCAAACATCTTCTCTACTCCGTCGGTTACCGCATTTTGACCAAAATAAGGATCGATAACCATTGCATCCAAATTAAAGCGATCTTTTAAGCCAACCAAAATTGGTCGAAAGTTGGTAATTAATCCTCCCGACCCAACTGTTAAAATCAGATAACCAACCGTAGCTTTAAGAAAACCTGCCAAGCATTCATAAAAAGGTCGTTTCAATAATAAATAACCAATAAAGACGATTAAACCGATTAAAAATGGTGGTTTAGACAAAATATTTTGAACAAAAAAGTCCATATTTGTAAAATTAAGTCCATAATTTTCGCTCCTATTTCAAAATTAACTGATCATAATCAGCATGGAAGATGTAGTCATTAAAGCTTCCACCTTATCTTCCTCCATCAACAGTTCCATAAGATTAGAAATATTTTGTAAGTGTGCTTGAGAGTCTTTAGCCGCTAACGTGAAAAATAATTGAGCCTCTTTAATCTCATTGGTAGATTCATCTAGAAACTTGACTGCTTCTGGAAATTTAGTAAAGGCAATCCCTGTTCCTAGTACACCCTGACTGTTTTCTGAAGCATGTGGCATTGCAACGTGAGGAGCAATACAAATATATGGCCCATATTCTTGTACACAGCTAATAATTTCATCAACATAGTCTTGGGTAATATATCCCTGCTCTAACAAGAGACGACAACTCATTTGTATCGCCTCTTGCCAAGTTTTGGGTTGCTGATCAACATACTGAACTAAACCGGCTTGCTTAAAGTATTGCAACATCGTGATACGTCCCTTCTTATAGGAATGATGGGAAAGGAGTATCATTTTCTTGAACGAAAACATCCTTGAACCCACGATTAAAGTTAAATTCCATATGTGCTAAATCACGTGGGAATTGATATTCACCACCCACTTGCCAAATATAAGGTTGGAATTGATAATTCAAGCGATCTTTCTTCATCTTCCAGATTTCAACAATCTCTTGAGGATCAGCCATAAAGTTAGTCCAAATATCATGGTGAACAGGAATAACTACTTTAGCGTTCAATGATTCAGCCATTCTTAGAATATCAACTGAGGTTAACTTATCCGTAATCCCCCGTGGATTCTCACCGAAAGCACCCATGCACACATCGATTTTATGTTCGTTACCATGTTTAGCAAATAGATTACAATAGTGAGAGTCACCAGCATGATATAAACTACCCCCACTCGTTTCAAACAAATAGTTAACAGCAATTTCGTCCATATCTTGAGGCATTTTACCTTTTAAAACTTGATCTTTATCTGAACAAGTCACTAAAGCCGTCCGATCAAAGGCCTCTAAAGCTAATACATTAATGTCCTTCACTTTAATGGATTGATTAGGTTTGATGACTTGTGTACGTTCTGCCGGTACACCCCAACTTAACCACGTTTCTACGACCGCTTTTGGTCCAATGAATGTTGCTTGAGGACAGTTCTTCGCTACGGCCGCTGCTGTATTGATATCTAAGTGATCCGAATGGATATGGGTGACAACTAAAGCATCTACATCTTTAATTTCAAAGGGATCAATAACAAAAGGCTGATTACGAAGATTAGGTTGCATTTGTCTCACACCACTCATCCGCATCATTTGATGGCCCAATTTCATTGTGCCATCACCATGGGTTCGTTTTCCCGTTCCTGTCCATAAATCACATAAAATATTGGTGCCTTCGTGTGATTTTAACCAAATTCCTGTACAACCAAGCCACCACATAGAAAACGAATTTTCTGGCACTTGAGTTTGAGCGATTTCTTCATTCAACCAAGTTCCCCATTCTGGGAAAGTTGCCTTTAACCACGTTTCTTTTGTTACATCGTTAATTGAAGCCATGTTACACCTTCCTATTCTTTCATTACGAGCTCGCTATAATTTCATCTTAAGTTAAATAGACAACGCTTACAATTGCTTTTTATGTTCATTTATGATAATTTACGTTTGAATAGTTGATTTGTTCTTTTTTAATGTTTGTTTTATGGTATTTTATTTTTACATATTGTTCTTATTAACCAATAAATACAAGATTTAGGAGTCGACTTATGAAAAATTCACTTGAAGATATCAAAGAACGGCGCGAAAATATCCTTTCCATCCTCCGTCAAAGTCCGCAAACCAAAATTAGTGTTGAACAACTAGCCCAAGAACTGAGTGTTTCGGCAATGACCATTCGCCGTGATTTAACAGTTTTAGCTCAAATGGGCTTAGTCAATCGCGGCCATGGTTTTGCTAATATTAACGAGGAACCTCATTTCGAAGGAAACACTCATAATCCTTGCCTAGAACAAATTAAACAGCGCATTGCTCAACATGCCGCTAAATATCTAAAAGACAACATGACCTTATTTATCAATACAAGTATGACAGCCCTTACCTGTATGGATTACTTAGCGGACGTGCCCTTGACTGTTATTTCCAACAATTTATTAATTAGTCAAATGCCAGTTAATTCGCATTCCACATTCATCCTCCTTGGAGGAGAAATTAGGTTTCCTAAAAAAGCTCTTGTTGGTGACCTGACGGTCGAGTCCTTATCCAACATGAATGCTGACGTCCTTATTATGGGATGTTCCGGTTTTTCCGCTAGCAAAGGTCTTACAACCAGCAATATTCATGAAGCAAAAGTTAATCGCTTAATGATTCAAAACACTCGCCAACTGGTCATCGTGGTTGCTGATTACCGTAAAATTGGTCATAATGCTAATTTCGTAGTGTCAGATTTAAGTCAAATTGACATTCTAATTACGGATGTATTCTGTGACGCTCAAGCGATTAAAGAAATTGAAGCCCAAGGAGTCACTGTCGTCCAAGTCGACTTAGAATAATACAACTATCAATTATAAGAAGCCATCGGTTAGTTCAAACGCCGATGGCTTTTATGTGCTTCCTCAAAATATTGTTAGTTAAATCAGCACAATATTACACCACAACATTCAACCAAGCATTGTAATGATTGCCTTAATTTACACAATATTTACTTATATTTTACAATGAATTTATACTGACTTAGTAAACTATCCTAGGAAGTAAAAAATTAAAAATCTTAGGAGGATGTTATGTCATCGACTTTCAAAGCAAAGCCACTTACTGTTCTTTTCTCATCGATTGCCGCTTAACCTTAGTTAACACCCAAACAGCTTTTGCCGCCGGAGCTGAAGAAATTGCAGCGATGGTTTCCAATGCTCCAACCGGTTCAACACACACGGTAACTAATGAAAATAACGAAGTTGAAACGGAAAACACCGGTGCCTATTACAACGAGGCGGTTGACCCATTAAAAAATTTGCAAAAAGAAGGACAACTGCCTACAGATCCTAGCATTCCAACCGACAAACGTGTAGTAGCTGGCGAAATTCATAACCACACCAGTCAATCTAATGATGCTGGAGCAGCCTACAATACTTTAGAGCACAGCTTAGACGTGGCTTTCCGTGAGGACTTACAAGACGTTCCTCAAGCAGGAAAGATTGCCGTGGATAACGGAACGGGCTTTGATTACTTGATGACCAGTGAACACTTACGTTGGTCCCCACGTGATATCAACGGCCAAGATACCGAACGTAAAGCAACTTGGGAATCAGTTAAAGCTCAAGTTGAAGCTTTCAACAAATTAAAAGCCGAAGGTAAATATGCGGGCAAAGTTTACTACCCAGGCTTCGAATGGGATATGTTTGGTTTGGATCACGCAGCGGTTGCTATCATTGAAGAAGGAACAAATCGTGTACCCCTAGATGCTTACCGTAAATTCGAATGGTTATACGCCTACGATACTGCAACTGAATTATTCAAAAACAACGAATTTGAAGTTTTCGGCCCACGCGACAGCTATAAGAAAGATAAAACCAACTCATACGATGGCCTCCGCTGGTTAGAAAAATATTATCCAAAATCTTTAATGCTCGTTAATCACCCTTCACGTCACAATGGCGGTAACGGTGAAGTTCGAGCTGAAGATATTCGTAAAATGCTTGAATTAGCTCCTTCTGTTGTCTTCGGTGTTGAAGGCATGCCAGGTAACCAAATGGGGGGTGACCGTGGTGAAACCCGCGATATTTATGGCGGTACCGATGTGATGGTTGCTAAAGTCGGCGGCGTATGGGATTCATTACTTGGCGAAGGTCGCCCATTCTACAACTTCGCAAACTCTGATTTCCACTTCAAAGTTTCTGAAAATGAGCTATATTCTTCTGGTTACTGGCCTTCAGAATACTCTCGCAACTACTCAACCGTATCAGGAAATACCTTTGAAAGCATTGCTCAAGACTTGAAAAAAGGAAACACATGGTCTGTCTACGGTGATTTAATTTCTGGTTTAGAGTTCTTCGTAACAGCTGGCGATCAAAAAGCAACCATGGGTGAAACATTGAAAGTTGCCAAAGATACGGCTGCTAAATTAACCATTCGCTTCAAAGATACCGCTAAAAATAACTACAAACCAATCTACGATGGTTATGAATCAACCATTACCAACAATCCAATCCTTGACCATATTGATTTAATTATCGGAAATATCTATGGTAAAGTAGCTGATCAACGCATTGATTACAACCCAACAACTCGCATCGCTAATCGCTTCACAGATAAAGATTGGACTAAAGCAGATGCTGATGGCTGGCACACAATCGAATTACCATTCACGATTGACCAAGATATGTACATGCGCTTACGCGGTACCAACCATGCACCAGGTACCGAAGGTCAAACAGATATGCAAGGAAATCCATTACTTGATCCAGAAATGCAAAAACCAAAGCAAGAAAACTTCGCTTCTGAAGCGGAGTACATGGCTGCCTTGAGAACTTACCTTAACCAAGTTAATGAACGCAACTATGCCGACTTATGGTTCTACGCCAACCCAATTAATTTAATCGTGGACGATCAAACGGTCACTTTACCAACCGTCTTCGAATCAGCGGTCCGTTCAATTGTGGCTGAAGGTACTAGCATCAATCTCCCAGTGACTCAACCCACAACACCTCAACCAACTGAACCAACTACACCTGAAACACCGGGAACAGAAAATCCAACTAAGCCCGAAGTTCCTGGAACGGAAAAACCAAATTCAGAAAAACCTGAAACTAAGCCTGAAGCAAAACCAGGCAAAGAAGAAAACGCTAAAGCCACTGACAAAGCTAAGGCAAGCTCAAGCAAAGTCGCTAAAGCGAGCACGCTTCCTGCAACAGGCGAAAGCAAGCAAAACTTTGCTCCATTAGCAAGCATTATGGGACTTGTAGGATTTAGCCTAGCTTTCTTCAACTACAAAGGTCGCAAATAAGCTCGAACACTTATCTAACTTAATCCTAGTCTCCATTTCTGAACTCAAAAAAGCTACCCCTATAGGTAGCTTTTTTGTTATCCTAAAATTTCAATTCATATTAAAGAACGGCTTCATTTTTTATAGAAATCCGCTATACTTAAGCTATACTCAACTAAAAGGAGGCAAATTTATGCCCAAACGATCCATTGCCAAAACAATCACTCTCATGATTTTCCTTATGATATTAGCTACCTTATTATGGGCTCTCATCTTCTCTTTTACAACGCCTGGTGACAGCCAAGATATTATCGAACCCTTTAATGGAGCGTCTATGGTTTTCGGGATTTTAACGGTCGCTCTTATCGGCCTGATTTACTCCTATAACCAAGCTCGCCAATTAGAAGCTTCAATTGGTGCCAGTCAATCCAATATCTTAGTTACCGAGAAACGCAATCACGATCTACTTGATAAAGCTAACCGCTTGGTCGACAAACACCGTCAAAATGAGAAAGATGAAATTCTAGCTTTTGCTAAAGCTTCAAGTAAGGAACAAACCTCATCTGATAAAACGCCCGTTCAAACCAAAGTTGAAACATCCAGTGAATTTGGTCAATTTATCCAAACTGTTCCAGAACTTCAAGCTAATCAACATGTTCATCGTTTATTAGACGAAATCATTCAATCTGAAAATAATCTCCAAACCTATCGGCTTCATCATAATAAATTAGTCGAACAATTTAATGCTAGCATTCAACAATTTCCTCTTATCCTAATTAAGGGATTGGCTCACTTAAATACAAAAGACTACTATATTATTCCAGAGCCAAATCCGATTACAGACGATATGTTGGGGCTTTAATCCTCGCCTATTTGCGATTCATATCTATACAAAAATCCGTCATCCAGTTCTCTATTGAACTCAATGACGGATTTTTTATTACGTAGATAAAAAGTTAATCTTCTTCTGTTAACTGACCATCTTTCATAGTCAGCACTCGGTCACAATAAGAAATTAAACGTTCATCATGGGTCACCATCACAATAGCCGTCTGCTTTTCTTTGGACAAGCGTGCCAAGAGCTCAACAACTTCAAACGCCCGCTTAGTATCCAAACTAGCCGTCGGCTCATCCGCTAAGATAATCGCCGGTTCAGGATAGAGCGCTCGCGCAATCGCGACACGCTGACGTTCCCCACCTGATAAATCATTAGGATATTGATCAGTTAATTGATTTAAACCTAACTCTTCAAATAAGTCATGGGCTAAAGCTTGCTTTTTGGTCTGCTTAAACTTATCCACTAACTGCAATTGCTGCTTAACAGTCAAGAAAGGGACCAAATTAGAAGATTGGAGGATAAAGCCAATTTCTTCAAAACGCACTCGTGTACGCTCTTTTTCCTTCATATCGGTTAAGGACTGACCCTTAATCAGCACTTGTCCCGTACTTGGTTGTTGCAAACCACCCGCGATGGTTAAGAAGGTTGACTTTCCTGAACCAGATGGCCCTATAATGGCCACAAATTCTCCAGCTTCAATCACTAAATTGGTCGATTTTAATGCTTCAATTTGATTTCTACCATCTTTAAAGGTTTTACTCACATCTTTAAATTCAATTGCTTTCATCATCTTTCTCCTTCCCTAACCAATCGCTTCTAAAGGATCGATTTTAATGATCGATCGGATAGAGAACAAGGCACCAAACAAGGGGATAACTAACATAATTAAGCCAATCACAGCAAAGAAATAAGGTTGAATTTGATAAGGGACCTTAGCCGGAAGAACAAAGGCTGATAGGAGACTAGCACCCAAGCCTAAACCGACCCCCAATATCGACAAAAGTAAGGTCTGCCATAAAACTGATCCCACAAGAAAGTTATTGCGAATCCCTTGCGCTTTAAGAACACCAAACATCTCACGCTTTTGAATAGTTAAGATATAGATGAAAATGCCTAAAACTAAGGCTGCAATTAGAATTAAAAAGCCAATCATAAAGCCAAAGGTGAGTACTTGAGCTTGGTAACCTGGCAATTTTTCAATAAAACGCTTCACGCTTATTTTTTCTAATCCCGTCGGTAATTCTGTTACCTTACCCTTAACGATAATGGCATTGATTGGTAAATCAGTAGACGCTTGCGGCCCAGCTTTAACCGTTGGCAGGGTCTTCTTAAATAAGTTAGGCCGGACATAAAGAATGGGTGATACACTAAAGCGCCCCTGATCGGTGAACCCCACTACTTTCACTTTAGTCTGGCCCGCTACGATCTCATACTCTTGCCCCAGTTTGACTTGATAAAGTTCAGCTAAACTTCGATCTACAACAGCCTCATGGTCCGCTTTAACCTGACGTCCGTCCGTAATTTTTGGCCGAATAAAACTCGTCTCATCAATCGCAAATAGATTTACATTTACTTCTTCTTTCCCTACTTTGAGCAAGGTCCTTTGTTGGGTAAGTCCCGCTTTGTCATCGGCTTGGACTACATCTAGCTGTTCAAATGAAATATTGGATAAGGCCAACGTCTGATTGGCTTCTTTCTGCAATAGGACATAATCTGCTTGCCAGGCATCAACAGCTGCCCTGTTGTCTTGGGCCAATCCATAAGCCAAACTAGTTAAGAAAAAAACCAAATAGGCAATTAAAAAAATCAAGCCTACAACCAAACTGTATTTAAATTTTGCATAGCGTAATTCTTGCCAAGCTAAGAACATAAGCGCAATTCTCCTCAAAAATTATTTAAAACATGTCAAAATCACGTTACTTGTTTTTATCTATTTTGGCAATTAATTTGATTGGTTTGGCTCAATCTTATTTCATGATTTTTTACTAGAGGCTTGTTATACTAAATTAAATTCACAAGGAGGGACAAAATATGGAAGAGACAAAAAGTTTATATCTCGCTGGTGGGTGCTTTTGGGGATTGGAAGCCTACTTCAAACAAATTCCAGGAATCAAGGAAGTCAGTGTCGGTTACGCAAACGGACAAACAGACCAAACATACTATCAAATCGTCAGTCAAACAGATCATGCTGAAACCGTTAAAGTTGTCTATCAAACTGAGCAGCTTACTTTATCAGACCTATTAAGTTATTTCTTCCGTGTCATTGATCCCTTGAGTGTGAACAAGCAAGGCAATGATTATGGCCGCCAATATCGGACGGGCATTTATTACACTGATCCAACTGATTTGCCCCAAATCCAGGCCTTTATGCGTCAACAACAAAGCCACTATGCTCAACCACTAGCCGTTGAGGTTCAACCCCTTCGCCACTATATTTTAGCTGAAGACTACCATCAAGACTATCTAAGTAAACATCCTCAGGGTTATTGTCATATCGATTTGAGCCAAGCCCGTCAACCTTTATAAATCAACTTAAGAATTATCATGGGCCAATTTCTTACCCACAATGGCCAATCAAAAGCGAGTAAAGAACGCTTGTTCCTGTCCAAATAGATAAGATTGAAATCAAAACCCATTCGAATGGACAAAATAAGCTAAAAATGATAAGGAGCATAGCCATTGGAAAGCTCGATAAAAATAATAAATGATGGGTGCGTCGCCAATTTTCTTTACTCATACGCGTAGATGGAATGCGAATACCAACGAAGGGATTATACTCTATCCGATCAAAAAGCCAACCCAAAACTAAAATCAATAGTGCAAATAAATAAATGTCTAAATTAGGTGCATGACTTATGCTCAATAAAATGATGGCCGTCATAGCTAAGGCAGCGTACACATAGACCCATTGTTTTAGCTCCTTAGCATAAGTTTGATAATGACGATAAGAATAATAAGCCAAATACATAGCAAACACGCTAACTTTAACACTTGGATTTGGCACCCAAATAAGCATGGCTACTAGGATTAACGTCATTAGATAAGATCTGAATCGATGATAGGGCACAACCAATACGCCAACCTTTCTCATTTCTAGATAGTTGCATCATTTAACTCATCCGTTCTATAGGTCTATTTTTACTCTAACTAATCCATTCAAGCAAGTATATTTGTTTATTCTCTAACCATTTTTTGTTAGGATGAAATTAGCAATTAACTTATAGGAGGATACTGATGATAATCTGGGGTACACGCCACTATCAAAAGCTTCTTGGTCAAAGTAACTTAGTTCAAACCTGTCCGAATTGCCATAACGAAGTTCGCTATCAAGTTATGGAATATGGTTCTAAATTTGCATTATTCTTTATTCCACTATTTCCAATTAGTAAGAAATATCGCCTTGTCTGTCCTATTTGCCAATATGGCTATGAAATCAGCAAAGATGAAGTTGAAAAATACTTAGCCTAATCAAACCTATTTGCCAAGCAACTTGCTTGGCTAATGTTTAAACATTATTTGTGATTAAATTCACTTATTCGTTTACAAAGTCATTTAATGTCGTATACTAAAGGTAAGGCTATATGTAAGTTAATTTAAGAGAAAGGGTGCATATCATGAAAAAACTAGAAGGTAAAGTCGCTATTATTACGGGTGCTGCTGCCGGGATTGGTCAAGGAATCGCTCAAGTTTATGCAAATTACGGAGCAAACCTCGTTCTTTGGGATATTAACCCGCAAGTTGAAGAAACTGCTCAAAAGCTTCGCCAAGAAACAGGCGCTCAAATCATCAGCTCAGTCGTCGATGTAGCTAATAAGCAAGAAGTATTAGCTGCCTGTCAAAATGCCGTAGACCATTTTGGACGCTTAGATATTATTTGTGCTAATGCAGGTGTCTGCCGTTTAGCACCCTTCGAAGAATTTCCCGATGAAATCCGTGATTTCCACATCGATGTCAACATTAAAGGCGTTTGGAATACCTGTCAGGCTGCTATTCCTCACCTTTTAGCCGCTGGAAAAGGAGCTATTGTCATTGCTTCTTCAGTTACTGGTGACCTCGTTGCCGATGCCGGTGAAGCCGCTTATGCCATGACTAAAGCAGCTTTAGTAGGTCTCACTAAGTGTTTAGCCATTGAATATGCCGATCGCAATATCCGCGTTAATTGTACCCAATTGGGTTATGCCCGTACCCCAATGGTAGAAAAGATGGCCCAAGAGTCCAACCCAAGCAATCCAGAAGAAGTCATTCAAGGGATTGCAGCCGGTGTGCCGATGAAACGCTTAGCAAAACCAACAGACGTAGGCGAACTCTTTGCCTTTTTAGGTAGTGATGAAGCAAGCTACCTGACTGGATCACAAATTGTGATCGACGGCGGCGCTACTTTACCTGAAACTATGACCATGGGTACCCATTAGAATACGCTTAGTCATCTAGCATTAGATCTGCAATATACTATTAAACGATCCCACTTAGCTAAATAGTGGGATCGTTTTTTGTCAATCATTGTTTTGCTTTTATATTTTATGAGAAAAGACTGTTATGTTCTCATCTAGTTTTCATGATCCTGGTACAAACAATGGCTTTATCAGCCCATTTTCGTCATCGCTCAATAAATTATCACAATAAAAAAACTGTACTAATAAGTTTATTTTCTGAAAGTTTGTGATGCCTTTAACGTTGATTTTAATTGACACTTTTTATTAGAGACTTTAGTATGTACTATATATTTAGACAACGGGAGGGGTAACATGAAAGTCTGGCAAAAACTTAGCTTAATTCATAAAATTATTTTAGGAATGATGGTCGGGGCATTCTTAGGGGTCACGGCTCCACAATTACAAGCCATCGCAACCTTAGGAAATCTCTTTGTGGGGGCTCTAAAAGCCATTGCACCAATCCTTGTCTTCTTTATCGTCATGTCTGCGTTGGCTCAGCATGAAAAAGGACAAGAATCCAATATGAAATTAATTGTGTTCCTATACTTATTGGGAACCCTAGCAGCCGCCTTTGTTGGTGTCATTGCTAGCTTCTTATTTCCCTTAAAATTAACCTTTGGCCAAGCTGTTCAAAGCGAAGTGAGCCCTCCTCAAGGCGTTGCTCAAGTCATCAATACACTCTTGATGAATCTAGTTGATAATCCTGTAAACGCCTTGTCTCAAGGTAACTTTATTGGAATCTTGTTCTGGGCCATTATTTTTGGTATCGCCTTGCGTGCAGCCAATCCACAAGTCAAAGCCTTACTCGAAACATGCTCTGAAGCGACTTCTCAAGCTGTCCGCTGGGTGATTGCTTGTGCCCCGCTCGGAATTTTAGGCCTTGTCTTCCAAACCGTATCAACCAATGGTCTCGATATCTTTACCACCTATGGTTCCCTTCTAGCTGTTCTCATTGGTTCCATGGCCTTTGTTGTCTTAGTGGTGAATCCTCTTATTGTCTTTAGCATGATTCATGAAAATCCCTTCCCCTTAGTCTTCAAATGCCTTCGCGATTCTGCTATCACGGCCTTCTTTACGCGGTCGTCAGCCGCCAATATTCCGGTCAATATGCAATTGTGCGAAGAACTTGGACTTGATGAGGATAATTATTCCGTTTCGATCCCTTTAGGAGCCACCATCAATATGGCAGGTGCGGCCATTACTATTTCGGTACTAACCTTAGCCGCTTGCAATACTTTAGGAATTAAAGTTGATTTTATAACGGCTCTCATTCTCAGTGTCCTATCCGCTATCTCAGCCTGTGGCGCATCGGGCGTCGCTGGAGGTTCCCTCCTATTAATCCCCGTAGCATGTAGTCTCTTTGGTATTCCAACCGATATCGCCATGCAAGTGGTCGGTGTAGGCTTTATTATTGGTGTTATCCAAGATTCGTGCGAAACAGCCGTCAATTCATCCACCGATGCCCTCTTTACAGCGGCGGCTGAATTCCATTATCGGAAACAAGAGGGGCTGCCGATTTGGCCTCATGTCTCTAACGAATCTACTGAAACTGTATCCATCATTCAGGATTAAATAGCAAGGTATTAAGTTAACTGAAAAGGCAGGGTTCCACATTATTCATGATGGAGATCCTGCCTTTTTTATTTATTAAATTAGTCAAACTGTCTTTGATACTGACGATTTTCTTCTCCTTGATAACCTCGATCCGTAATGGCAAAGTGACGCATTCGTGAACCTAACCAAAGACCTTGTTGCCTAAAGAAGTCATCCATCATTTGTCCAGAAATTCGAACACCTTGCGAATCTATCTCTAAATCGCGGATGCAAGGCTGATTCATCACATCGGCTAACTGAATATAGGTCCAGTTATCCCGTTCGACAATACTATCGGCATGCGTATGACCACAAACATAGACACCCGGTCCCTTGTGACTAGCTAAAACCTCTGCCAAAGGGCACTCAGGTACGACAGCTTTCTTATCAGCCGTTGAATATAAAGTCGTATCATACAATGGATGGTGAGCGAAAATTAGAATCACTTTATCTTGATGCTCAGTCAATTGCTGACTTAGCCAGCTTAATTGATCAGTGTCGACATACCCACTCCAATCCAAGAGACTTTTTTCTCGGTTCGTATCGAGGCCGATAACACAGACCCCATCTTGAACAAAGGAAAAATAAAAGTCTTGTTTAATTTGTGGCTGTAAGGCGAGTCGGGTTTGAGTATAAAGGTCATGATTACCTAATACTTGGAAGAAAGAAGCCGTCCCAAGATGGCGTTCAATGATCCGATGAATAGCCATAAATTCCATCATGGTCCCCAAATTAGTTAAATCCCCAATTGAAACATAATGGTCGGCTGGCCGACTGAATAATTGGGCCATAAAATGGTCAAAATAGGCTTCCCGTTTCAAGTCAAAATCCATTACTTCAAGATAGTTCTCGGAATAATGAAGATCACCAAACATTCTAAATTTCATGGTCCCCTCCTTGCGATTGTGCTTGTTCTAAAGCGGATGAAGGGGCATATTTTTGAATAAAGTCAGCTGTTGAACCTTGGAAATCAACCAAACGCTGTCGAATCGTTTCAAGTGGCCAAGTCCACCATTGAGTCGCTTCCAAGCCTTTAATTTCTTCAGCAGAATAACGATATTTAATAATCTTTGCTGGTACACCCGCTACAATGGCATAAGCTGGGACATCCTTCGTCACCACCGCTCCGGCTGCCACAATTGCTCCACGGCCCACTGTCAAATTATTCATCACAATGGCACCATGCCCAATCCAAGTGTCTTCACCAATCCTTGTAATCTGCTGATGACGATGTTCAAAAAAAGCTAAATCTTCTTGATCAGCCCAGCCATACATCGATGGTCGATAAGTAAAATGATGCAAGGATGGCCGATGGTAAGGATGGTTAGTAGGACCAATTCGTACATTGGCAGCAATATTAGCAAATCGCCCAATTTGAGCATTTTGAATAAAGCAGAATTGACCCGTATAAGCCATATCTTCAAAATGAGCCCGATCCAGCCAATTATATTCGCCAACTTCACAATAGTGACCAAAGCTACAATCTGTCATAACGGCTGTGTCAGCAAATAGTCCCTTTTCATCGACTTTTTTCATACTTATTCCTCTTTTCCTCGCATATGATAACAATCCGTTATTAAACCTTCCATAAATTCTAAATCATGGAAGATACCAATCATAGTGGTCCCCATTACTTTCAATTGAATAATGGACTCCCGGACCTTCTCTTTTGAAGCCTGATCCAAGGATGCAGTCGGTTCATCCAGAAGCAGAAGGCGAGGTTGTTTAACCAAGGTTCGAGCCAAATTTAACCGCAACTTCTCACCACCAGAAAAAGTTCGTGGATATTGGTACCATAAACCTTCCGCGATGCCGAAGTGCTTAAGGCTTTCAGCCGCCTTGTCTTGCGCCTCCTGACGGTCCAAGCCTAAATTCAACAACTCATGTAAGACCAAATCAAATGATGTCACCCTAGGCATAATATCTAAAAATTGCGAAACATAGCCGATTTCACCTCGCCGAAGGGCCATCATCAACCGTTCATCTTCTTGAGCCAAATCAACTCGTCCAAAGTCTGATGATTGATAATAGATGTGTCCACTTGTAGGTTTATATGCCCCATAAATGCATTTGATAATCGTTGATTTACCTGAACCGGAAGGCCCAACAATGCCGAGAAAGTCACGTTCTTTCACTTGAAAACTAATCTGATCAATTCCTTTAATTTCTTTATTTAGGTGATATAAGAAGAAGTCTTTCTTCAAATCTTGCACCTCTAAAATAAATGGTTGACTCATCCGACTGGATACCCTCCTTTACGATACTTGGTTCGAATGACTGGCACTCCACCCACGAAGACAGTATCAACTGCAGGATAGCGATCTTCATCAACCGAAATGGTAATAATATCGGCATAATATCCTTCTTTGATTTGACCGAAGCCTTCTAATTTTAAAGCTCTAGCCGGATTCAAGGATAAACGATTAATCATCTCATGAATGGGCACCCCAAACTGATCATGCATTTGGAAGATGGCGTGAACTAGGCCTGAAGGATAATAATCTGAGCAAATGATATCAATCGCATCATGTTGGATACCCTCAGATACCGCCATATTGCCCGAATGAGACCCACCTAAGAGAATATTAGGTGCTCCACCCACCGTCATAAAGCCCTTGGCTTTCGCTGCTTTGGCTACTTCCAATTTAATCGGAAATTCACTGATATCAATGCCTAATTCCCGATTAAAATCTAACTTTTCAAGCGAATCATCATCATGAGAAGCCACTGATATTCCTACTTGATGGGCAGCATGAATTAAACTTTGCATTTCTTCAATGGATAATTTAGGTGTTTGAATTCGCTGCTTGATTTTATCATCCACGGTTGTTTCATCAACGCTACCATAGCTGAGAATGGTCTGACGGTAAGTATCAATACTCGAATACTGACCTTGACCTGGTGTATGGTCCATTAAAGATAAATAATGGATCTTGCCTTCTTGGATCAATTGAATCACTGTATCCACCATAAAGAGGTTATCAATCTCATAACGTGCATGAACGCGGTGACGAATGAGATGCTTTTCATCGTGCATCTCATTAATCATGTGAATAATTCGTTGAGCGTGTTCAGGGCGACGGATAATATTCTTACCGAATAAATCGTCGTTGTATAAGGATAAAGAATGGAACATAGTAGTAATACCATGGGTCATTAAAATCCGTTCCGTCTCTTTAATCCCCAATTTATAATCCATTAAGGCTTGCGGACGTGGGGCAATGACCTTCTCAATGTAGTCGGAATGGGTATCGATAAAACCCGGCGAGATATAATTACCTTGGACATCTAAGATCTGATAGCCTTGGTAGTTTTCCACTTGCTCCCTATCAATAATGGCCTCAATAAATTTGCCTTTAATAACGATTGCTTTACCTTCTTGAATCCCATCAGCCAAGACGATTTTTCCGTTGGTTAAAATATACATATTTCCCCTCCTAGAGCAATGAATAGACTAGTTTTTGCGTAAAGGCCGCTTGCGGATCCTCTAATATTTGATCGGTCAAACCCTGTTCTACTATCTTTCCTTGGTGCATCACTACCGTGCGGTCAGCTAACATTCGAATAACCGCTAAATCATGGGAAACCACCATCATCGAAATTCCCAAATCGCGTTGGATGGTCTTAATCAGTTCTAATACATCCGCTTGAACAGACAAATCTAAGCCGGTTGTCACTTCATCAAGTAAAAGAATCGGTGGATTATTCGATAAAGCCTTGGCTATTTGTACCCTTTGTTGCATCCCACCAGAGAAATTCTTCGGTGGCTCACTCGCACGGCGCAAGGGGATATTGACTACATCAAGCAACTCTTGAGATCGTTGGCGCATCGAGCCAACATGCCGATTTGAAGCAGCAATCATCTTCTCTGAAATATTGGCCATGGCTGAGAAATTCATCCGTAATCCTAGCATTGGATTTTGATAAACCATTCCCAAGAGTTGGTGACGAACCCATTTCTTCGTTTGCTTCGACACCTCAAATAAATTCTGTCCTTGAACTTGAGGATGTTGAATGTGAAACTGACCGCTCGTCGCTTCTTGATCAAAATAGGCAATTTGCATCAAAGTCGACTTACCCGAACCGGATTCACCCACCACTCCCAAGATTTCACCTGGATAGAGAGACAAGTTGATATCCCGCAAGGCATAGACCGTGCCGCAAACTGGACAGAAGTTATGTTCTAGATCTTGAACATGTTGATGACAATGACAGCACCCTTGTCCGTATTGTTTGCGAACATGTTTCAATTCTAAGAGTGGGCTTTGTTGATACTGGTCTTTAATTGAAGTCATCTCGGGTTCCCTCCTTCTCATTTAACACTTGTAATAGATAGGATTGATCATTCATTTGGTAATAGGTTTGGCCCGTTTCCTCATCAACCAATTCATCAAGGAAGACATCTTGGCGACCACTTAAACGGCAAGCAACTTGTGAGAAATCTTCGGTTTGGAAAGGATAATCGTCGAAATCGATAGATTTCACAGTCGTATAAGGTGGAATAGCATAGATTTTCTTCTCACGCCCTGCACCAAACAAGAGAATCCCGTCATTATGATTCAACTTAGGATTATCAAAACGCGGAATAGGACTAGGCGCCATTAAATATCGATCGTTAACCATGACTGGATGGTCGGCATTTAAGGATGCCGTCTCATAGCGCATAATTTGCTCAAATAGATTAAGCCAACCAATCGCATAATCTTTGTCGCCATGAAGTTCTTTGGCAACTCGTTCAGAAGGTTCAACAGAACGAAGCGGTTCAGGTAGGGGAACTTGTAAGACTAAGATCTGACCCTTACGTAAAGGTACTTCCGGCACCCGGTGACGAGATTGGATAAGCGTCGCTTCACGCGTATCAATTGTTTCTTCAACTCCCGTTGACGAAGTGATAAATTGACGGATATTGACCGCATTCACACTTTCATCCGACCCTTGGTCAATGACTTTTACTACATCATGAGGGCCCACTAGCGATAAAGAAAGCTGTAAACCACCGGTTCCCCATCCCCGAGCAATGGGTAATTCCCTTGAGGCAAAAGGAACTTGATAACCAGGAATGGCTAAAGCCTTGAGCACTGCACGTCGAATTTCTTTTTTGCTGCCTTCATCTAAGAAGGCAAAATTTTGCTGATAAGCCATAATTAGTTCCCCTCCTCTGGTATCTCATTCTTTGGGTCATCCATTCGTCTCATAGCTTCTAGTTCTGATTGGAAAGTGACATAGTGTGGTAATTTCAAATGCGAAATAAAGCCCGTTGATTCAACCGTATCCACATGATAGAGAACAAATTCATCATCTGAAGTAGGATGTTGAATTTTATATTCTAAAGCATAATCTAAAATTGACATGGCAATCGCTTTGGTTTCGTTTTGACCGTAACATAAGCCATAACCTAGTACTAATTTTTGTTTAATTTGACCTTGATTGTCTCGTTGATCTTGAACGAAAAGGGCTTCTACTTCAGTTTCTTCAATCGAACCAATATAATAGTCATCCTCTGGACTGCTTACTTGATTGTCCTGGTCTACTCGGATGGTTAATGGCAAGTCCCCCACACGAAGTTCCCCAATATTAGGATGAACCGCAAATTGACGAATTTTCGCATATCCTAGGGCGGTTACCGCACCCGTCTGACCCCTTTGTAAGGATTGCAGACGTTGAGACCTGGTTGAAGGAAAACGAATAGACCGTTTAGTAATGTCATCCGGTTCTTCATCACAAGCTTGTGGACGTTCAATTAAGCGATGACTTTCTAGATAAGATACAACTTTGGGTAAGTTTAATAAATCCACTTTTTCAAGCTTGCTTAAATCAAAGTCAGCCATTTTGGTCTCTAAATCAGCCAAATCATGAGCCATGGTTTCTGTATTTTCTTCGATTAAATCAAAATCCAGAAAACGTTGTTGGTAGTCCGTAGCGTTCCCTAGTAATTGCCCCCCCGGAATATCTTTGAAAGAAGCGGAAATCCGCCTTTTAACTAACATCTGATTTGATTCGACCGTTTGTGAATAATAGAGTCTTGGTAGGGTTGAGCGATGCGCTCTTAAGAGGAAGACTGCTTCTTCCATTGATCCGCCTGCTTGCTTAATGGCTAAGGCCGCTAAATCGGCATCATATAAGGAGGCTTCAGACATGACTTGGTCAATCAAGGGTTTCATGTTTGCCTTAATCGTGGCGATTGTGAGTGATTCTTGTCCTTTTAATCGTTGCCATTGGTTTAGATAATTAGCTTGTTGAATAGCCAATTTTCCACCTTGAACCGCTACATATCCCATCCTTTAATCCCTCCCGTGTAACTGGATTTTGGTCGTCCGCGGAAGTGCCAGACACTCACCCGCAGGGTCAACTAAGATGACGTCAATTCCTAAAGGAAATTCTCGATTCATCGTTTGACGCCAATGAACAAATTCTTCGCTTAAAGGTAAATAAACTGCCTTAGTCTCTTTAATGCCAGGGCCAGTTAGCTGATAATTTGCATCTTGATCACCGAGTTTGTCTACTTCGATAATTAAGCTAGCAGATTGATCAGGATCTTCTAAGTTCCCAATCGATAATTGATTTAAGTCGTCAAAAGCCTTTGAATCCATAAGAAAATCATGACTGATGGCGATGTAATCCGCCTGCTGGATATCTGTCGTTATCTGACTGTTAGCATAAATCGACAACTCGGCTTCAAAAGCCTTATTTCGAGGTAAGGTCATCGCTTTAACTTCTTGGTCGATCAAAACTTCCATTACCGCAAAGACACCAGCACTTGGTAAATTGCCCTCTTCATCCCAACGTTTTTGGTAAGTTGGGGCTAAGCTAAGTGACTTGCAATCACCAGGATAGGCCATAGCTTCTACCAGTTGGCGGAAATTGGCTTGCATCCGAAATATACTTTCCATTCTTAACCCTCCCTACTGGTTCATGGTTGAGAAATCAACCTTAGTTTTGGCATAACGTTGACTTAAATCATTCAAATAGCGTTCTTGTTCCTTAGCCAATTCCGCTAACCAGGCATCTAATTCGGTCACTTGTGGCCATCCTGCTTGATAGGCCAAATCAATCATAGCTAGAGCATGAGCTAATTCGGCTTGATCCCCTTTGACTAGCCCCAGGCCCACCCAGTTTTGATAGCGTAACTTACATTCCGTCATTAAAATTTCACCAGAATAGAATAAAGTTTGTTTAGCCGTTTCACGTTGTTTAATCATCAATAAACCTAGGCGAGGAGCGACAATTGTTTCGACTGAATAGTCTTGGGCTAAACGTTGCCCCCATGTAATAGCAGCTTGTGATCCATGGTCAATAATGACTTGTGTGCGCTGACGTCTTCTCATATTATGCCTCCTTATTTCTTCTTGCTTTCAGCCTAACTTGTTAACAAGTTGGGCTCTAGTCTTTTTATGTAAAGTTTATGTAAACTTGGTTAAGTTCTAAGTTTTCAACATTTTTTTGAAGACAGGCCTAATAAAAAACGAATAGCCACTCAAGATGTCGATTAACCTGCTTACGGTTAACTAGAGTGGATTGGCCTTGTTATTTCTAATAACAAGACTTATCAAATTCACAATCAATCCACTGGCATCATGAGTCGCTATTCGATTCTTTGTTGAAACTTTATGTTTCTTATTCAATTTTATTTTGTTACGCCAAATAATTGCTTCTACCCCAAAAAAGGGCTTAGGTCTGCATCTGAAAAGTCACAATATCAGAACGATAGTAGATAGTCGAAGTCTCTAATTCTTGTTGGCTGACTCGATCTAAGCAATTGGTTTGCAGAACCACCAGACTGGTCAAACTGGTACATTCTAGTAAATGACTCAGTTTCTGATTAGGGATTTGTACGGAGAGTACTCGTTTTGTCGAATTAAAATGATGATAGCCCTTGCTATGTAAATAGTTAAACAAAGAGGTTTCTTGACCGATTTCATCAATAAAATGCGGAAAAATATGCCGCGGTAAATAAGACTGATGCAAAGCGACAGGAATGTGATTAATCAACCGTAAACGAGCAAAATAGTAGCCTTCATCGTCTTCTTCTATTGGAAGAACCCGCGCTTGATAATCATAGCCCAATTCTTTCATCTTTTGACTAAAAGATTGATCGCCTCTTAACAACAAATTGACTGAGGGTAAACACGCTTTTAAATAATATCCTTTGCCTTGACTCGATTCTAGATAACCCAAATCCACTAATTGTTGGTATACTGCCCGAATTAAGCTTCGGCTAACAGCAAAATAATCGGCTAATTGATTTTCACTCGGCATTTCCATGCACCCAGCCTGACGCCTTTGTTGAATTAAATCGACGATAAAATCCCGGATTTCATTAAAGGAAGCTTTAGCATGTGTCATAGGCATTAGGCTTTCTTCAATTGCTTTCTTAAGAAGACAGACGTGTATTCAAGCAGAATCGTCGTCGCAATAATAAGCAGCGTGATGGCACCCACTTCTTTTACATTGTAATAAAACGAACCAGCCATAAAGAGGTCATAACCAAGGCCCCCCGCTCCTGCCGCCGCTCCCATTGCTAAAGCAGTCATATAGTTAATCTCAAACCGCAAGAAGGTCCAAGCAATAATCGAGGTAATCGTCGTTGGAACCAAGGCTTGGGCAATGACTTGCCACCACGAAGCTCCCGTCGCTCTTAAGGCCTCAATCTTACCAAAATCCATTTCTTCAATGGCCTCAGAGTAGGCCTTTACAAGGTAGCCAACCGAGTGAAAGGCTATCCCCATAACAGCCGCTTCAGCACCCAAGGTTACTCGAGCAAAGATTAAGACCCATAGTACCGTTGGGACACCACGAATAAAGGATACCAAGGCCTTAATCATGCGTCCCCATATTCCACCAATAATATTCTCAGCCACGACCAACGCTAAGAAGAAAGACAAAATAGCGGATAAGACCGTTGTAATGACCGCCAAAGAGAACGTAATAAAAAGCTGTTGTAGCGCATAAGCAAAAGTAATATTCTGAAAACTCGCTTGCAAGAACATCGTCTGTAAATTACCCAAAGTTTGAGCCAAAGCCTCACCCCAATTAATCTCTTCAGCCCACATCCGTTGAAAGGCCACAAAAGTCAAAATCAGTAAGACTGCCAGTGTGGCAAAAATATAAAAGCGAGATAAATCTTTCTTTGGTCCCTTTGTTTTATTAGTCGGAAGTGGTTGGTGCCGTTTTGTTTCAGAAATCAATTCACTCATAGCACTTTCCTCCTCACAAAATTAGAAACCCCTTCAATCACAAAAATTGAAATCAAAATAAATAAAATAACTAGGCCTGCCGCTGGATAACGGAAACGACGATAATACAAATTAAAGATATGACCAATACCCGATCCTGCCAAAATACCAATTAAAGTCGAAGAACGGATATTCGTTTCTACCATATATAAAACCCAAGAGATGAATTGAGCAATCGACGATGGAATAATAGCTTGACCAACCACTTGTAGATAACTCGCTCCTGTAGCTTGCAAAGCTTCTACCGCTTGGTGAGAGGCTTCATCAATTGACTCGATAAAGGCACGAGTTAAAGTTCCCACCGTCACAAAGAAGAGGGCTAGATAACCTGTTGTCGCTGACTGACCAAAAGATAAAAGAAAGACCATGGCCCAGACAACTTCAGGAACATTACGGAAGAAAGAGGCCATCAAGCGAGCAATAAAGCCCAGCACTTGTCCGACTTTTCCATCTAGCTGCGTTGATTGTGCGCCAAGTAACGCTAAGACAAAGGCAAACAAGGCCGCCGTAACTGTCGCGGCTACAGCCATCAGAATTGTCTCACTTAAAGCATCAAGGATTGAATTGACTTTACTAAAGCTTGATTCATTTGGCATAAAGTGTTTCGCAATCCAAGTAAAGGCTTCAGGAAACGTTTGGATGGTTTTGATTGAAGAGAATTTAGTAATATAGGCTGCTAAGCAGTAGATGGCCAAAATTACAATTAAGGTAATGAGGGTACGCCGTTGTCGTTGCCGTTTACCCAATAAACTGTCTAATTCTTGAGACATCTACTCACCTACATTCATTATCAGTTGTTCTGCATCGGCTCCATAGATCATTTGGATGGTTTCTTGACTGACTTGGCTTGGTAAACCTTCAAAGACTATCTTGCCGCCATTCACACCGATTATTCGGTCAGAATATTTCAAAGCTACATCCACTTGATGTAGGTTCAAGAGAACCGTGATTCCCATCTGCTGATTAATATCTTTAAAGTAGTCCATAATCACTCGCGAAGAGGACGGATCCAAAGAAGCAATCGGTTCATCAGCTAGAATTAACTTAGGCTGTTGGATTAAAGCACGTGAAATACCTACCCGTTGCTGCTGCCCACCCGAAAGCGAGTCAGCCCGTTGGTTAATTTGCTCGGACAAACCAAGCATTTGAATAATCTTCTCCGCTTCTTGTTTATCTTCTTTGGTAAAAATGCCAAACATCCCTTTTATCGTTGAGGTGTATCCTAAACGTCCATGGAGGACATTTTCCATCACCGTCAAGCGATCAACTAAATTTGAATGTTGGAAAACCATGCCAATTTCACGGCGCAAGTTACGCAATTCTTGTTTTTTTAATTTAAGTACGTTGACACCATCAAATATTATCTCGCCCTCAGTCGCATCAATCATGCGATTTAAACAACGAAGGAGAGTAGACTTCCCAGCCCCTGATGGGCCGATAATGGATACTATCTCTCCTTGTTGGATGGAAAAGTTAATATCTGACAATGCCTTGACGCCTGGAACATATTCTTTCGATACGTTCTTAACTTCTAGCAATGTCATTTATAAAACTCCCTTATATTCAATTCTGAAAAGCCCTAAAGCTTATTGTAATTTACGGATTGGGTCGTAGAATGAATCTTCACCTTCAACGAATTGATTCTTTTCTTCAGCGTAGAATAAACCTTTTTTACCAGCTTCTTTATCTTTTTCAGAGATGAAAACTTGGTCACGGAATTCTTTAGAAGTGAATAATTCTTTTAATTTCTTAGCTGTTTCTTCGTCAGTTTTTTCAGTATTGACAGCGAAAGGAGAGTTTAATACTGGTGTTACCGCGATAGCCACGAAACGATCGCCAGCATTTTTATCAAATGGTTGTTCAGCATCTTTACGAACTTGGTAAACTGTTCCCACTTCATTTAAGTTACCTTCAACTGGTTCAACATAGTTGATAACACAAGTATCACAAGCAGCTGCTACGTCAGCTTTACCAGAGATAACGTTGAATAAAGAACCTTGGTGAGAACCGCCGAACATAACTTCTGAGAAGAACTTATCTTTGCCGCCTTCCATTAAAGCTTCTTTTTCTAATTTTTCATCTTTGAAGTGATCAATAATCACACTTGTAGGAATAACAAAACCTGATGTTGATGATTCAGAAACGAAAGACATTTTTTTGCCTTTGATTTTATCAATTGAGTATTCACCTTTATCGTCTTTGTATTGGTCCGCATTCTTTTCTAAAACGTTTAACCAAGAATAGTAAACCGCATCATCTAAAGTACCTGATTTACCAGACATAACAACTAAAGGTACCACTTTGTCATTTAATTCGTGAGCTTGAACATATCCTTGTCCGCCCATGAAAGCTAAGTTAGCTTGACCAGAAGCAATCGCTTCAATAGCAATGTTGTAATCGGTTGTCGTTAAGTTTTTAACTTTTTTACCGGTTGCTTTTTCAACTAAACCAGAGATTTGTTCACGTGATTCTTTAAGATCAGCACCCGATTCGTTAGGATACCAAACGATGGTTAATTCATCAGCACGAGCTGATACTTGTGTAAGGGGAGCGAAGATACTAGCAAGAGTTAAACATAATACAAAAGCAATAAGTGCCTTAATTTTTTTCATGAGTAAGCCTCCTATATTTTTCTATAAATAACCTTACCAAGTTTATGTTGATTTAGTGTAAAACTTGTGTAAAATTTCTGAACAGGTCAGATGGAGGCCCTTTACAAATTTACAAAAAATAAACATTATTCGTTTAAAGACAATTGTCTTCATTATACGTACACTGAGTACAAAAAAAGGTCGACACCTTAAATTAGGTGCCCGCCTTGATTGGCCAACCATTTAGTCTGCCAAAATCTTCTCAAAGTCTTTCTGATAATGATAATTTACATGCTGTTCCTTGTTATTTTCCAACAAATCTTGAAGGTTCTTAACATACTCGTTTACTTTCTCGCGATTTTCTTGCGTAGCCCCTTCTTTAATCGTTGCTAACGAATCAAAGATATATTTAACGATAATACCATTAGTATAACCGTATGAGAAAACTGGGTCATAGATATCTTCTAGAATTTGCAGGAAATTTAAAGTTTTAAAGGCAACGAATGTTTCTTTATTCTGTCCTTGTTCTAGACGGTATCCATCTTCAAAACCAGCGATGGTTCGAAGCAAGACCCGAATCACATTCATAGAGGATAAAGTCGAATTCGGCGCATAAACGGTATTAGATATAGCTTTCATACTAATATCCATAATTTTTTGAATCGAAAAGAGAAAATCTTGTTCACCCGTTCGGACAAAGCCAATTTGCAAAGTTTTCTGGACTTTATCTCTTAATATTTCAAGCTCTTTCTCCTCGACTTCATGATGAGATAATAGCGTGGCTACAGCCGTGTCCTTGGTTACAAAATCACCCACCACCTGATGGAATACAGCTGCTAAGCCAGCCTGATTGACTAATTCCATCATGTCATTCGCACGAATTTCTTGTAGATACCCATCTTGATGGGACATGATGTCATATTGATGAGGATAATCATCCAATGGGAGTTCTTCCCATTCGACAACTTGCTTACCTTCCATCAAACTAGCATATTGATCGATATGCTTTTCGGCCTCACGATTCAAGCGGACAATTAAGCCGCTTGGTTGAATATAATTTATAACCGCGCGAATAAAACGATTAAAATAAATTAAATCGATGAGAACATAGAAAATACAAAAGCTAGCTACAATGACTTTCTTCTGGTCTAAATTAATATCCAAAAGCAACAAGGCCGTAATCGTATAAGTAAACCCACCAAAGAAAATACCAAAGGCCTTTAAGGTAATGGTATCATTTAAGAAATTTTCCACCAAACTGGGTGAGTACTGGGATGAGAAAGTAGTAAGAACGACCATGGTCGTTGAAAAGGTAAAGGTCAAAATTGTAGCTGAGACCACCGCCACAGTATTGAGAATCTGGATCGACAAATCTACCGAAATAAAGAAAGGCATCAGCACGCGATGATCTAATACCCCTTGCAGATAGTGATCCATAAAGGTTAAGCCAATTGCTAAGAGGGCACTTAAGATCCCAAAAATGGCGGGATAGAACCATGAAGTTTGTTTTAACTGATTCCACTGTTGTTTACTCACGACGTTTAACCGCCTCCTTTTTTCAGCCCAATAATCAAATACTCATTGTAATTTAAGTAAGATTATCATACCGAAAATCACCAAGAATTACCAAAATATTGACCCAACAAATTCGAAACAAACTTGCTAATCTGAAATATATAAAAATCCCCTTATAAACTGCCTTCACAGTAAACAAGGGGAACTATTCACAGTATTTGCTTGGCCAAGGCTACTTCATTGGTGATAATTCGGTGGACCGGTAAGGCTGCTAGTGCTTTCATCTGATTAGCTTGATTGACTGTCCAAACATTTAGCTCAATTTGATGATCACGACAGCTCTCCACCACCTGTGGAATCAGTGTTTGGAAATCCGGATGATAGCATTCTACTTGATAATCATAGCAATAGCGGCCTGGATCAAGTTGAGTTGTCTCCGTTAAGAAGCCACACTTCATATTCCGCATCTGCTTTTTCACTTCTTGAATCGTATAATGATTAAAAGAAGAAATAATCGTTCTATCTTCTACACCGTAAGTTGTGACCAAATTCAATACTTTTTCCACGATTCCAGGATAAGAAAAAATATTATTTTTGATTTCAATATTGACCTCGAGATTCTTCGTTTTTAACCATTCAAGTAATTCAGATAAAGTTGGGATCTGGATATCCACTAATTCAAAAGGATCCTTACTATCATATCCCTTGTCAAATCGATACTGTTTAAGCTGAGCCAAGGTCAAATCTTTGATTAAGCCATGTCCATTAGAAGTGCGATCAATTGATTCATCATGACATATGACTACTTCTTGATCACGGGTCAAATGAACATCCAATTCAATACCATCACAACCAAATTCGACTGCTTTCTTAAAAGCTAGTAATGTATTCTCCGGATATCGGCTACTAAACCCGCGATGAGCAATAATTTTACAAACCACTTATTCTCTCACCTCAGATTTAGTTAGATTTGTCGAATCAATCAGCCAAGTGGTAACCTGACCTGATTCGTGGATATCAAAGATCCGTGCCCCCCGCGGTAATTTTCCATAAGAACCATAGCCAGAAGGTTGACCATAGCACAGATGTAAACCTTGATAGACTCCGTGGAAATTATTGTCATGATCATGTCCAACACTAATAAATTTAATTTGTGTTGCTTGTTGTATGGTAGCAAAAGTTCCCGAATTTTCGTCAGCAGAACACACGCCTTCTTCCATAACCCCCTCAAGAAAAGGCATGGGAACCTGTTTGTATTCTGGCAACGGAATATGGCAGAACATAATATCATGGCGTACCCCGGCTGCTTGGTTTACTTGCCCAATCTGTTCGAGCCATTGATTTTGTTCATCACTAATAGCGGCATAAATACTTTGACCTTCAACTTGGGTGGAAAAATCAAACTGCCCTTCCCCAAGCCGAAACTGACTTAAATAATCACCACTATCAAGGATATATAATTGACAAACTACTTGATTATTTAAGCCATAAATTGGCACCGTGAAGTTAACGCGATCATTAAGGACGGTCAAATTTTCTTTCTCAATTTGAAGATTCAAGGAAGCCAAGCCTTCATTTAGCCTTTGTCGACTAGTACGACATTCCGAATCATGATTACCATAAGTTACCAAAACAGGGATATTTAAACTATTTAACCAACCGATTATGTGAGCTTGTGTGGCAAAAGGATCCTCAATATACGGACTATCGACTAAGTCCCCTGAAATAACTAGTAAATCCGGTTGCGCATGCTGAATTAACTGTTCAACTAATCGAACAGTTTCATAATCAAAAGCCAAGCTAGGATGGCCTTCTTGCCAAACTTTAAAATGTAAATCAGTCAGTTGCATAATCCGAAAGTTATCATTTTTTAAAGTTAATTTCATGCTGGAACCTCCAGAATATTATCTTTCTTAATGAAAATTGGATACGTATCCCCCACTTTAAAATAATTAAAACTACGGAAAATTTGATCCGCTCGAAGCTCAATTCCTGACTCGGTCAATAAACGATAGGTCAGAATATTTCCATTGGTTTGAACGTCTGTGATTTTAGCTTGAGTAGAAAAGTAATCTTCTCCTTCTTCAAGAAAAACGTCTCCTATTTCAATCGTTTCGGGACGAATCGCTACCGAATGGATGGTCTCATAACCTAGTAACTGTTTGACTTGGTCTGCAGCTAAAAGGTTATATTGGCCAATAAATTGAGCTGCAAATAAATTCTTAGGATGCGTATAGATATCTCGCGGGCTACCTGATTGAATAATTTTCCCTTCGTTCATAATATGGATTTGATCAGAAATTGCCATGGCTTCTGTCTGATCATGGGTCACGAAGATGGCAGTAATATTCATTTCTTGTTGGATACGGCGAATTTCTTGTTGAAGATTCTTCCGTAATAAAGCATCAATCGCCGATAAAGGTTCATCTAATAGCAAAACCTTAGGTTTAGTAATGAGCGCTCTGCCCAGAGCCACCCGTTGCTTCTGACCACCCGATAATTGATTAGGGAAATCATTTTCCCGTCCAGTTAGATTAATTAAAGCCAAAATTTCTTTAACTCGAGTTTGAATCTCTTCTTTATTCACTTTCGCCATTTTTAAACCAAAGGCAATATTATCAAAGACATTCAAGTTAGGAAATAAAGAATATTGTTGAAAGACCATCCCAATTTGACGTTGGCTCGGTGGCAATTGACTGACATCTTGCCCATTAATTAAAATAGCGCCCTCTTGTAATTTTTCAAAGCCAGCAATTAAACGAAGAAGAGTTGACTTACCACATCCTGATGGTCCAAGTAAAGTGACCATTTGACCTTCTTCAATAGCTAAACTTAAATCCTCTAAGACATTATGTTGACGGTCATAAGACTGACTAACATGCTTAATTTCAATAAATGACATAGGTTTCTCCTCTTATTTCTGTTTTTTCTGAAGACGATGGGCATAAGACGAAATCAATAACATCACTAAGAACATGACGACTGAAATCACACTTGCTGCGTGACCCGATTTGTTACCAATCGCTTGTAGAAAGACGCCTAAGTTTTCAAAGCTTGACCCTGCTAAAATATTCACGATAACAAAGTCGCCAAACAAAATCCCAATCGATAAAATTAAACTGGCAATCAACCCTTTAGCAATACTTGGCACAACAATGCGAAAATACGTATAAATCCGACTAGCCCCTAGAATTTCGGCCGCTTGAAAAATTTGTTCACATTCAATCGTAGATAAGGCATTCTTAATCCCAGTATACATATAAGGTAGAATCATGATTAAATAACAACCAATAATCATCACTCGTCGATCGCCTAATACCGTTTCTTGTTGCGAATACAGACTCAAAATCGAAACCGCCAAAATAACTCCTTGAATACCATAAGGAATCTTAGCTAATACATCTGTATATTTCTCTAATTTAGGATTCACTTGACGAATAACAAAGAATAATAGTAAAAGAGTCACTAAAAGGAGGAACGGAGCGATGAAGGATAGAAAAGCTGTCCGCATTAATGCAGGGTAAATCGATTCACTGTTATCCGCAGATGCAAAGACCAATTTAACAAAATCCAAAGTAAAATTTTTAGGTAGCAAACCCGTAAAATCAGCAAATATCGCATTCAAAAAAGTAAATACGAGAGGCAATAATAAGTAAACTGATAAAACCAGGATAATAATTTTCACTGAGAGTTTATTTTTATTCATAGAGGCCTCCCTTATTCGTTAAACGGGTTGCTAATGTTGCTAGCATACTCACGATTGCTATCGCTGAAAGCATGATAACCGATAAGGCACTACCAAATTCGGGCCGTGGTATTGCTTCCCCTTGAAACATAGTTGAGATACGAATGGGTAACAAAGCAAAGTTATTCCCCACTAAGGCATAAGGTGTCGCGTAGGCCGCAAAAGCATTAGCAAATAATACTGAGACAGTAGCAAAAATATTAGGCAAAATAATGGGTAAACCAATATGACGCCAGAACTTCATTCCTCCACAATTCATCAATTCTGCTGCTTCGATATATTGACTTTGTACCCGGTCAAAAGCAGGATAGAGCAAAATAATAGCTAAGGGAATTTGGAAATAGACGAAGGTCAACATGATTCCCGTAACAGAATAAAGATCGAATTCTTTCAAGAAATTAAAGCCCATCTTTTCACCTAATAAGATAAATGTCCCAGCGTTACCCAACATAATCATAAAGGCAAAAGCTAATTGGACACCTTGGAAGTTCGAGGCCATATTAACAATATTAACGAAAAATTTACGCAACTCTCCTTGGCTAGAGTAAATCGCAAAGGCTCCAAACAGGCCACCGATTAGTCCTAAAATAGTGGATAAGACCGCTATAATACCACTATTTTTAATAGCCAAAAGATAGAATTTACTGGTAAAAGCCTTGTGATAATGTTCTAAACTAAAATTAAAAGCCACACTATCAGCACTTTTAAAGGAAGATACAAAGATTGATACGATGGGAGCTAATTCATAGAGGCCCACCACTATCAAAAAGGGCAATAATAAGAGTATGTATGAATATTTCTTCATTTTCGTTCCTTTCCGCTCGACTAAAAAAGGATGGTTTCCCATCCTTTTAGTCTTTTCGCAAAAGCTATCGTCTTAGTTTGAAAGAACTTCTTCTTGCCAAACTTCACCCATAGTGTTGGCTGTTTTTTCCCAAGCTTTATAGTCTTTAATTGGACGAGCTTTTTTATATTGTTCTTCAGGTAATAATTTCTTAGCAATATCTTCTGGTAATTTCACATCGCTACGGATTGGCTTAGCATATCCTTTAGCTAAATTAATTTGACCTTGATCAGAAAGGATATATTCACGAGCCATAGCTGCTGCATATGGGTGTGGTGCGTTTTTGTTGATCACGGTAGCATAACCCGATTGGATAGCACCATCAGCTGGAATTAAGACTTCATACTGTGCATTTTTATTAGATTTAGTCACTTGATCACGGTAGTTCAACGCATTGAAATCCCACATAATGGCAACTTCGATTTCGCCAGCTTCTAAACGTTGTAAACTTGAATCACCTAAATCAAGACGACCTTGTTCTTGTAATTTAGCGAATATTTCTAAACCTGGTTTAATATTTGTTTCATCGCCACCTTTAGCTAAAGCCGCTGATAAAACAGCATTTTGAGCTTGAGTTGCTGTTGAAACGTCGCCAATCGTTACTTTATATTTACCTTTTAATAAGTCATCCCAAGTTTTAGGTACTTCTTTGACTTTGTCTTTATTGACCATGAAAGAAATGGTTCCATAGTAACCGACAACCCAGTGTCCTTCTTCATCTTTTGCCCATTCAGGAATCGAATCCCATGTACTTGGTTTGTATGGTAATGTTAAGCCTTTTTCTTTCGCTAATGGTCCATAAGATTGACCCACATCACCGATGTCTTTAGTTGCTTTCTTGCCTTCTTTTTCGAAAATAGCTAACTCTTCAGCAGAACTCATATCGGTATCTTTGTGTTCAATACCATTTTTTTCTTTAAGATCAGTCCAAGTCCCCACCCAGTTTGCCCAAGTATCTGGCATTCCGACAGATTCTACTTTACCTTCTTCTTTGGCTTTTTTTGCTAATTCTTCTACTGAAATACCGTCTAATTTCGCTTCAGCAGCCATTACACTTGTTCCGGTCATCATTAACGAACTACATAAACTTAATAGGGTCGCCATTTTTAAGAGTTTCATTTTATCGTCCTCCGATTTTTTTTGGTCTGCCCTCATTATATGAATCTATAATTGATTTTATGTAAAATGCTTGTAAATTGTATGTAAATGTTTTGTCCATTCTTTATTTTATGCAATATAGTGCTGTTTTTTTGAAAACAATGTTCTTTCGAGTTTTATCCAATATCATTAAGTAAATATCCACCAGCGTAGCTGGTGGCTTTACGGTCAGCCCTAGAAGGGCTTGTTACTGCGAGCCCCTTAAAGGGGCTTTTTTTAATGGACTGCCAACCGCAAACTCCCTTTACCTATTTTGCAAAGGGATCAATATACTCTTTTTTACTTATACTATCACTCAGTCTATCTTCTATTTCTTGATCACGAATATACTTTTCGATCATCTTCTGAT
>NZ_UWPC01000014.1 GCF_900604935.1 Vaginisenegalia massiliensis | reverse complement strand
ATCAGAAGATGATCGAAAAGTATATTCGTGATCAAGAAATAGAAGATAGACTGAGTGATAGTATAAGTAAAAAAGAGTATATTGATCCCTTTGCAAAATAGGTAAAGGGAGTTTGCGGTTGGCAGTCCATTAAAAAAAGCCCCTTTAAGGGGCTCGCAGTAACAAGCCCTTCTAGGGCTGACCGTAAAGCCACCAGCTACGCTGGTGGATATTTACTGATTATTTTTTGATGATGAGGTTTAAGGCTTGTTCGATTTTTTCAGTCTGTTGGCTGGCATCTTGATCAGGATTTTCTAGACAGGATTTCAAATTTTCCGCGACTATCACGCCCATAATCCGGTCGATACTTGAACGGATGGCACTGAGTTGGGTGACAATAGCGAGACATTCTTGATCTTCTTCAATCATTTTTTGCACACCACGGATTTGGCCTTCGGACCGTTTTAAACGGTTGAGGATTTTTTGTTTTTGTTCAGCTGAGGCTTTCAAAGAATCACTCCTTTTTATATTTGTTTGAATGAGGCTGCACGATAGGTTTTGTAGCCGCCGTCAAGATTTTTGACAGTGAAGCCATAGGCCGTCAGAATCCGGCTAGCTTGATAGCCTCGTAAACCAACTTGGCAATAGACATAGATTGGTTGATCGGATGGAAGCTCAGCTAAGCGCTGACGTAACTGCCCTAAAGGTATTTGATAGAATTTGGCTAAATGCCCATTGGCTAATTCGCTTTCTTCGCGAACATCCAAGAAGAAAGCGCCTTGTTCAAGAAGGGAATCGACTTCATGCCATTGAATGGTTTCAACTCGATGATGGAGTAGGTTATCGGCGATGTAACCTAGATGATTGACTGGATCTTTGGCGCTGGCATATGGAGGGGCATAGGCCACTTCGATGCCAGCTAATTCAGGGGCTTTTGCACCAAAGTGAATGGCTGTTGCCAGAATATCAATCCGCTTGTCAACTCCTTGGCTGCCGACAGCTTGAGCACCTAGAATTCGACCGTCTTGACCGAAGATCAGCTTCAGATGCATGGGGCTAGCTCCAGGGTAATAACCAGCATGAGAACTTGGATGAGTATGGATAACGTGATAAGGAATGTGACGATCTTGTAACTGACGTTCATTTAGGCCAGTCGAAGCGACGCTTAGTGAGAAAATTTTGGCAATAGAAGTGCCTAAACTACCGGGATGCTTAATCGGAAGACCATTAAGGTGATCGGCTAGAAGACGAGCTTGGCGGTTGGCTGGCCAAGCCAAGGGAATATGACTAGCTTGACCGTCGATGGATGAAGGGACTTCAATTACATCGCCAATTGCATAGATGTCTTGGGCGCTTGTCTGGAAGTTGCTGTCGACTTTGATGGCACCTTTGACGCCTAATTCTAGCCCAGCTTCTTTGGCTAGAGTACTTTCAGGAAGGACGCCAATGGAAAGGATAATCAAGTCAGTCGCTAGCTTTGTACCAGAATTTAAATGAAGGAGATGCCCGTCTTGTTCGATGCGGTTTAGGCCGTCGTGAAGGTGCAAGCCAACCCCTTGTTGTTGTAAATGAGCATGTATTTCTTGAGCCATTTCAAAATCGAGATTGGGCATGACCTGAGGAGCCATTTCGACTAAATCGACTTGCAGACCTAACTCAGTCAAGTTTTCGACCATTTCTAAACCGATAAAGCCGCCACCAATCACGGCCACGCGTTTAACCTCATTCTTAGTCAAGTAGGCTTTAATCGCATCCATATCAGGAACATTGCGTAAGGTAAAGAGGTTCTGTGCCTGTTCGATGCCCGGAATCGGCGGGATGATAGCTTTAGCACCTGTGGAAATAATCAATTTATCAAAGTTTTCTTGATAGTCTTGGTTCTTGACAAGGTCACGAATGACAACGGTGTGGCCATGGGGATCAATACTCTCCACCCGGGATTGAAGGCGGATGTCGAGGTTATATTTTGCTTTCATACCCGGGGCGGTTTGTAGCAAAAGTTTCTGTCGTTCAGCAATGCTACCGCCAATATGGTAAGGTAATCCGCAGTTAGCAAAGGAAATGTAGTCTCCTTGTTCGACTACGATAATTTCGTCTTTTTCGTTTAAACGGCGTAGGCGAGTAGCCACGGTAGCTCCGCCGGCGACTCCACCAATGATAAGTATTTTCATGATTGTCTCCTTATGTATAAAGTTAATCTAATTTTTATTATACCCATAGGGGTATGCGGGGTCAATTGAAAGAGCATTTGTTAGTCAGGTAGACAAATAGCCAAAGATATATGAGAGCATTATGAGAAAGCGCCTTCAAAGATAGGCTGATTCATTAAAATAGCTTGCTTTCATCATTATATATAAAGGTGATTAATAGGGGCTTATTCGATTATTTTTTCGATTTTATTAAATTAGTAATAACTTCTTTATTATAATTTAATTAAAAGCTAGCTATTATTAGGCTGAAGTGCTACTATTGAGTTAAATAAAGCGCTTACTAAACTATCTTTTAGGAGGAATTTTCTTGTTAGGAAAGAATAATATGAGCGAGATGACTCGTCGCATGGCTAATCGCAAAGATAGCTACACAATTAAACGTTTAGGCGTTGGTGTATTATCTGTTGTGTCTGGAACTGTTTTATTCTTCGGTGCTAATCAAGTTGCTCAAGCACAAGAAACAACGACTGTGGCACCAGTGGTGGAAACAACGACTGTAGCTGAAACAACAACTGCGCCTGTTGCTGCTGAAACAACAACGGTGGCGCCTGAAACAACGACTGAAAATACGGTCGGTAATGACGCTACTTTGAAAGAAATGGATCTTAACTTAGTAGAAGACGAAACATTTGGTGAAGAAGCAGCTGAACACATCGAAGTATTATCAAAAGAAATTGGCTCTCGTGTTGTTGGATCGCAAGGAGAAGCGGCTGCTCGTCAATATATTATCGATGAATTAAGATCTTATGGTTACGATCCTGAGTTACAAGAATTCTCATTTACTAATAAAAAAGGTGAAAGTTTTACTACAAGCAATATTATTGCCTACAAAGCGGGTCAAGTGGCTCGTGAAGTAGTCGTGGGTGCTCACTATGACTCAGTAAATAAAGGTGGCTCTCTTGGTGCAGATGATAATGCTTCGGGTGTTGGGGTAACTTTAGAAATGGCTCGTCGTTTGATGGAAGTCGACACTAAATACTCCTTGAAATTTGTATTCTTCGGAGCAGAAGAAATGGGTCTTCAAGGATCTAAAGCTTATGTTAAGAATATGACCGAAGAAGAAATTGCTAATACAGCAGCTATGGTTAACCTAGACTCCCTCATTGCTGGTGACAAAATGTATATCCATGCTGGTCTAGGTGGCGAACATTGGGTAAGAGACCAAGCTTTCGATATCGCAGATGAATTAGGTATCGAAGGTATGGAACCAAACCCTGGTAAGAATCCTGAATATCCTTATGGTGAAACGGGTGACTGGTCTGACCATGCACCATTTAACGAAGTAGGCATTCCAATTGTTTACTTCGAAGGAACAAACTGGGATATTGCTGAATTAGACGGTTACGACCAAACTGAAAAATATGGTCCAATCTTCCATACTGGTATGGATAATTTAGACTTTATCACCAAAGAATTTGGTAGCCGTGCTCAAGACCACTTACATGCCTTCTCTGCTGATTTATACAACTTATTAATTAACATGACAGCTCCAGAAGACTTAGAAGAATTCCAAGCTATCGATGCAGAAGCAGCTGAAGAAGAAGATAAAGTAGGTGGCGAAGGTAAAGTCATTGAAAAATCAGAAGATAAAGCTAAAGAAACGCTACCTGCAACGGGTGAAGAAGCAGTTAGCCCAGTTTTAGTGGCTGCTTTAACCACTTTAGGTTTTGGCTTCATCGCTCTTTCAAAGAAAAAATAATCTAATTTAATCTCACAAACCCCAAAAGCCTCCTTCACCCGAAGGAGGCTATTTTTATGTGAAACAAAGTATAAATTTCTAATTATCTTTTTATATTTTCTTAAATGCTCGTAAAGCCTTATTCTATGTGCTTTCGAGTATTTTTACTGTAGGAAGATACTTCACGTTTCTTTGCATATTTCCTCATGTCTTAGCTGTCAGAAGTGGTAAATAAGTAGTAAATTCATTTGTACTACTAAGCAACAAGACGCTCCTGTTGCTTCTCTTTATTCAAGCGTTTCATTTCTGCCATTGCAGAATCGAATGTTGCATGTGCGTAATAGTTCAGCGTCATGGCTATATTAGCATGTCCCATAATGTACTGTAATGCCTTTGGATTCATTCCTGCATTTGCATAGTTGGTACAGAATGTATGTCGCAAACTATGTGGAGTGATGTGTGGCAATTTATCCTCGTTATACTTATTGTATTTCTTAACAAGACCTTTCATCATGCCGTTGTAATCACTTGCCACTTTTGGATAGTTCTTTCTATTAAGAAAGAGGAAATCACTATATCCATCAATCTCAACACGCTTATCATTCTTTCGATTCGCTAACACTCGCTTAAATGCTTGATAGGCTTCTTCAACCATAGGAACTTGACGTTCGCCACTTTTGGTCTTTGGTGTTTCAATGTAGTACCCAATTTCAGTATCTCTCAATAGCTGATGGTCTATATTGACAAGACGATTCTCAAAATCTAAATCTGGAAGTGTCAAACCACCAAACTCTGAAATACGAAGACCTGTTTTTAAGAGTATCAGAATTTCATCATAATTTTTGCTGTAGGTTTTATCAGCTTTTGCAAAGGCTAACAGTTTTTCTTCCTGTTCTTCTGTTAGTACGGTCTTAGGGACAGTATCATCATCAAGAACTGCTTTCAGTTGAAAGTCAAATGGATTCTTCCGAACACAATCATCTTGTATAGCAATATAGAATGAAGCCTTTAAAGAACGTTTGTAGTTATTGATGGTTTGATAAGCATAACCATTTTCACTCATTCTAATAGCCCATTCTTTAGCGTCTGATGGCTTAATACTGTCAATACTTCTTACACCTAACTTGTCTTTCTTCAAAATATCCATAAGATATTTGCGTCCAGTTTCAGTGTTTTTTCTAACCTTTGGTCTTTGAGCGTTCTGTTTTGCGTAAAGCTGGCAGAGTGTCATTTTCTTTCCTACAACATCAATACCATCATGAATGTCTTTCTGTAACTCTGCGATTTTCTCTCTAAGTGAGATACAATCACGCTTTCCTGCTGGTACTCGGTCTGTAGCCACAAGTTTCCACGAGTAAACAAATTGCGGTTCTCCAAATGAATCTATATATTTGTATAAGTATCTTCCGTCTTTTCGTTGGCTCTCTCCAGTCTTTAAGATTCGACCTTTATTGTCACGTCTTTTTTCTGACATGGCATTTGCTCCTTTCCTTTATGGAAAGAGCCTTGATACGACTTAATACTATTTTATCATATACAAGACCCTTTGGCGACGCTAGATTGCGTCCAATGTATCTATAATTTTTTCAAATTGTTTTCGTTTAATCTGAATACGATTGCCATTCATAATCAGCCAATTTGCATTTTTATTTTCCTCTGCCAAGCGTCGTAGCTTGTTTTCGCCAATACGAAAATATTTTGACGCTTCTTCAATGGTTAGGGTATAACGTTCCCAAATAGGAATGTCAGTCTGCTTCATAAAATCCTCCTTTCCAAATCACTTATTTGGATTTCATAAAAGTTGTTTTACCAGCAATCGAACAGCTTTAGCAAAGCTCACGGGAGTTCCACCCCTGCATGGTTCTCATGTAGCCATACTCATTGCCTGCGACGGTTTTATCACGCTCGGACTATTGACTGTATGGGAGTATCATTATCACGATAAGAATGTCGTTGCAGGCAATCCTGCTAAAGATTGCTTCTCGGATCACTAACATGAATCGCTCGCTATCTTTATAAGATAGGTCATGGCGGTTAGTTCCGTTGGCTCTTTTCTTATCGAAACGTATTCGATTACTTTTATTCAGTTTTCAAAGAACAATGGCTCGTTAGCCTATCAAAACACATTGAAAGCTCAATATGCTTTGGTGGAATAACAAACCTCCCTGTTCGGGAAGCGTGGAATGGTTTAGCACGCTTCCACGAAAGGAGAGAGGATATTACTTAATTTCAAATGACAAAATCTTTGTAATCAGTCTGGTTTCCATTCTTCCACGTAAGACTTCATCAACGACCATACTTTGATTGCCATATTCATCTTTCATAAGTCGTAGGGAACGCTTCGTTATGTACCCTCTGTAATGATGTAGAATCTGGTTAATCGCTTCGGTATCGCCATCTGTTGCCTTTACAATGAGAGGAAAGGGAATCATAGGATATTGTGTTTTCATTCTTCAAATTCCTCCATAAACTTTTTAATTAAGGCTAGTCCACTGGTTCTATGCCGATAGACAGTAGAACGGTTCAATTTCAACAGGTCTGCAATTTCTGAATCGCTCATGTCCATAAAGTAAAACAGCAGTAGAATTTCACGTTTCTTGTCTGGCAACTCACGTAATGCTTCACTCAACAAATCATTTTCAACGCCTACTGATAACCCATTGAGTGTAAAAATCTGAAAGTCAGTTGAATAGTTATCTGTTGTCGCAAACTGGCTAACAAGATAATCGCCAACATCCGAAAAGGACACCTCACGCTTTGCAATCCTTGAAAGATAAAGCATATAATTCTTTCGCTCGTCTTCCATAGCACGTTTACAGATATAGTCAAACTGATTTTCTATTGTGGTCTGAAAAGAAGATGGTTTCATGTTTCTCACCCCCTTTCTGTCTAGGAAAGGAAGTGAGCCTTGCTCGTTTATCTCCTTTCACTCTTAGTCCCAATGTGAAAGGGGGATTTGTTGCATTACTGATAAATAAACTTTGTAAAAAAGTTCTGAATAGCCAAAAAAGCATATAAACAGATTTATTTCTCTGTTTACATGCTTCTGTTATTCTATCTATATGATTTATAAAACCACATTGGTGGACGTACTTATCTATTGCAGATAGACGACTTTTTTTGACAAGAACCCAATGTAAGGAAATTTATTGTATATGATGTACTTCATGGCGACGTTGACCTCCAACAAACCGCCATTTGGAAGTAATATACAATATTTTAACAGCGTAAATAGCACTACCATATAACGGTTTTTTTTATTGGCGTTTAGTAGTGCTTTTTATTAAATATAAACCTATAAACCATATAACACGTTTTTCTATACCTGTTTTTAATTCAGTAGGAACAATAAAATGTATAGAGGTGGTCTACTATGCGTAAAAAAGAAGATAAATATGATTTTAGAGCCTTTGGTTTAGCCATTAAAGAAGCTCGATTGAAACGAGGTTTAACTCGTGAACAAGTGGGAGCATTGATTGAAATTGACCCACGGTACTTAACTAATATTGAAAATAAAGGGCAACACCCCAGCATACAAGTTCTTTATGACCTTGTATCGTTACTTCATGTTTCCGTTGATGAATTTTTCTTACCTGCTAATAACTTGGTAAAAAGCACCCGACGATTACAGATAGAGAAATACATGGATAGCTTTACAGACAAAGAACTATCCTTAATGGAATCTTTAGCCAGCGGTATCAACGAAGCAAGAAACATCGAAGACTAATTAAAAGAATCCATACATAACGGAAAGAGCCGATAAAATGAGATTGTATTAATCTCATTTTATCGGCTCTGCGTCTTTGCGTCTGGCTCTGTAATCACAGTTACTTTGAACTGCTTTATTTCAATTAAATTTTCTTGTCTGCATTTCGGACAATAGAGGGGGAATTTTTTTAATTCAGTATCTTCCCTTATCTTTAATCGTGTTTTATTTCCACATACAGGACACAATATCCACTTGTAGTTTATAATAACTATCTCCTCCTTTACACTTTAATTCAAATCTTTATTAAAAAATATTTCATCTTATTTAACAAGAAACCATATTTATATAACAACATAAAATACACTAAGTTATTTTATTGAACATATATCGTACTTTATCTATCCGACTATTTGGACGACGGGGCTGGCAAACAGGTTCACCGGTAGTAACATGGTACCCTTTTAACTCTGTTAAACAAACACTACGTCCATTTGTAAAGAAAGTTAAATCACTACGATATTCTTGAATACACCGAGCAGGGATTTCTCCACTAAGAATGACCTCATTATTTTTCAATTGAGTGTCTACGATGTTCGCACAATATTTAGGAGCATCGTTGTATGCTCGTGAAAGATATTCCTGTGGCGCATAAATTTTAAAACTAAGATATGGCTCTAACAATTCTGTTCCAGCTTTTTTTAAGATTTGTTCCAATACAATAGGAGCAAGCATCCGAAAATCTGCTGGGGTACTAACAGGGCTATAGTATAAGCCATACTTAAAACAGATTTTACAATCCGTCACATTCCAACCATATAATCCTTGTTCGCAACCATAGCGTATCCCTTCCATAACTGCATTTTGAAATGATTGATTTAAGTATCCAAGAGAAACCGAGCTCTCATACTGCATTCCACTTCCCAACGGAAGCGGTGATACAGATAAACCAATGGAAGCCCAGAAAGGATTTGGCGGCACTTCGATGTGAATGGTATATTCTGCATTTTTTAACGGTCTCTCCATATAAATGACTGTAGGCTCTTTTAGTTCTATCTCCACATGATACTTTTCTTGCAACAGTGCACTAATCACTTCCATTTGTACTTTCCCTAAGAAAGAAAGTATAATTTCATGTGTCGTAGAATCCACGTAATATCGTAGAAGCGGATCACTATCTGAGATTTCCAAAAGGGCATCAAGCAACATTTCTCTCTGTTCAGGTTTACTCGGTTCAACAGTTGTTTGTAGTAGAGGGTGCGGATTTTCAATCTTTTTTCTCTGTGGCAATAGTTTTGTATCTCCAAGAACACTATTTAACTTCAAAAACTCATTTTGCAAAATAACAATTTCTCCAGAATAAGCTCTATCAATCTTACATAATTCACCATTTATTGAAGTATACATTTCTGTAACTTTTATTTTTTCTTTTTCTGATACTCTAACCGAATCTCGTAAATGTAGTACTCCACTATAAAGGCGTATATATGCAAGACGTTGTCTTTTTTTTGTATATTCAATTTTGAAAACATTTCCGCAAAGTTCAGACGGACCTCGATGTGTTGATGAATAAAATTTATTCGTAATCACTTCTATAAGGTTATCAATCCCTATATTGTTTTTTGCACTTCCGTGATAAACAGGGAACAGGGAACAATTATGAAATCTTATGCTTTCCTCTTGTTCGAGTTCCAATGCTTCTAATGATTTACCGGACATATATTTCTCTAAAAGGTCATCGTTTCCCTCTATTACCGTATCCCATTGTTCAGATTCGGTAAAGTTCGTCACACACATATTAGGATACAGTTCTACCTTCTGTTTGATTACAATTTCGGCAGAAAGTTTCTCTTTAATATCCTGATAAACCGTTGATAAATCAATTCCATTTTGGTCAATCTTATTGATAAAAAAGATTGTGGGAATCCCCATTTTCCTAAGTGCATGAAATAATATACGAGTTTGTGCTTGTACGCCATCTTTTGCAGAAATCAGTAGAATTGCCCCATCTAAAACTGATAATGAACGATATACTTCTGCTAAGAAATCCATATGTCCTGGCGTGTCTATGATGTTCACCTTCGTATTTTCCCACTGAAAAGAGGTTATTCCTGTCTGAATTGTAATTCCTCTCTGACGTTCTAAAAGCGTATTATCCGTCCTCGTTGTACCTTTGTCCACGCTTCCTAATTCTGTAATCGCTCCACTGTTATATAATAAGCTTTCTGTTAAGGTAGTTTTTCCTGCATCAACATGAGCTAAAACTCCAATATTAATAATTTTCATGTGATTTTCCTCCATTCAAAAACCCAAAAGGGCATAAAAATCCCAGTGATAAATACTTTTATCACTGGGATTTTTATGCATAACCATAGGTATACAAAGCATACAGATATTCTCTGGATACTTTAGAATCACATGATAAAGGTATTCTTAAACTGGGTACAAAAAACTAAGCCCTCCTAAAAAAGGACATCTAATTATTTGTTCCCGCTATCAAATTGACAGTTTATTTAAGAATACCTTGCCGCATATTTATTAACTCCTTTTAAATAGTCACTTAAATAATAGCACGTAAGAGCATATTTGTAAAGGAATCTCCAATTTTTTATCAAAAAGAGTACATGATTACAAAGTATCTGTAATCATGTACCAATATTTGTTATTTTACAATCTTCCAATTACTCCCGTTCTTTTCAAGTACCAAATCAAATTGAGATACCTGCGTTGCTTTGGTCTGCTGGTCGATATACTCCACTGTCAGCGATACCGTGACTTGATTATCCTTACGATTGTGAATAGGATTTACCAGTTCTTGAAAGATGTACTCTTTTCCGATTGGTTTTAATATCCCGTCATTCACATAGTAGGAAAGTTCACTGGCTGTCGCTGTAGGATAGAGCTTGAAGAACGTCGTTAAAAACTCATTGATTTCATTGGTTGTAATGGAATCAACCGTCCCCTCACTTTCAATGGCTTTTGGTTTATAACTTGATTTCTTAGGTATGTTGGTAATGGTCGGATTCTTAACCAGTACCATATTTCCAGAACCATCTACATAGACACTCACTATATAAGCAGAGTGGACGGTCTTTGTATTTTCTCCCTCTGTAATGAGCTGGTCTACACTGTAGGTTACATTAAACTCATTGTCGCCAGTTGGCTCTACCGTCCATATCTGAAATCCTCTTACAGAAGACGATACAGGAATATCTTTGCGTACTGTATCAACATTGAGAGCTTGAAGTTCATCTGTCAGATAGCCTTTTAGACTTTCCATTCGATTATCAATGGACTTATCGGATTGCTCCCATGAATAGTAGACTTTCGCAAAGTTCTCTACAAAATTTTCTACATGATGAGTATCAACGTATTCCTTTTCTATGATAGTTGTTTCGTGAATAGTATGAGTATCTATAGCTGTAAAGTGCTTGAATATCGCAAAGCTGAAACTAAGCCCTAAAAGTACCCACAAGGCAATCACAACCTTTTTATGAGGATTGACCTTATAGACACGAGGTTTCTTTTCCTTTGGTATCTGTTTTTCTTTATTCTGATTTTTTCTAAATTTCATCATTAAATCTTCCTTTCTCATTGTTTGATTCGTCCTGCTCCCACTAAATGCTGTTGCCAGTAGGGGCTTGTTAAGTCGGCATAACCGATTGGGTCGCCTGCATGAAACATACGGTTATTGCCAAGGTATATCCCAACATGAGTAATATAAGAGCCAGCGTTATAGGTAGAATGAAAGAAAACCAAATCGCCAGCTTGTGCTTCCGATAGTGGGATATGCTGGGTCACATCATATTGCTGTTGTGCGGTTCGTGGTAAGTTAATTCCAGCTTTTCCATACGTCCATTGTGTCAGTCCGCTACAATCAAAAGAAGTAGTCGGGGAAGCTCCACCGTAAACGTATCGCCAGCCCTCATATTTCAGTGCTTCGTCCATGATGGCTTGTACCGTATCATCATCAAACTCTGTTGTGACAAGATACTGCGTTACCAGTTGCACATAAAACATATTGCCATAGTTGTATCGCCAGCCCCCATTGATAGGTATGGCTATGGGATTGGGGTAAGACACTTTTTCGCCACCTGAATACTCTTTTGAGAAACTTTGAGCCAGTTCAAAGGTATATTTATTTCCACGATTAGCCACATACCCTAAGAAACCACCACCATAATTGTAGGACTGGATAACCGATTCTAAATCTACACTGAGCCTTTCGCTACTGGCTAATAATTCACTGAAATACTTCACACCTTGCTTAATGGATTCTTCTGTACTCAATGAATTAGGTGGAAGACCGAGGGATTCCGAGGACTGCATAACATCTTCCGCAGTACCGCCCGATTCCACCTGTATAATCGCAAGAAGTATGTTGACATATTCTTCAACGCCATATTCTTTGGCATATTTTTCTACCATAGGCTTATGAGCCAGCACTTCTGCGGAAACATTCACACCTCCATAATGAATATTGGAAATTCCGCTGTCCTGTTCATCTGAAAATAAAATGGCAACAAACAGAAGCAGTGAGAAGACCATCAAGAATAATCCAGAACCACCAATCACTAAAGTTTTCAACTTCATGGTTTCTTACCGACTTTCTTAATGGTGGCGGTTTTGATTGGTGGTCTACTTCTTGTATTTTGTAGTGGTACTCTTTGAACAGTAGACGGACGTTCTTTTGTGATTGGACGTTGTGAAGTTCTATCTGCTGTAGTGGTTGAAGTTGCTGGCTTTTGAACGGTTTTTTCTTGAACGGTATTGCCTTGGCGTTCCACTTTTGGACTTGAAAAATCGGACTTAACTGCTGGACGCTCTTGTTTGGCTTGTTGAGATTCCTTATATGAAGTCTGAATATTAGACTGTTTTGAGGTCTGTTCATCATGATATTGTTCTTGTCTTGTAGTCGGTCTTTCATGAACAGAAGAAGCAGGCTGTTTTTTCTGTTTGACCTGTTCCATTTCAGAGCGACGCTTCGCAATGGTTTTTCGCCTTTGTTCCTGCTGTTCCTTGCGTCCACTGGCTCTGTCCGCTTTGGTTTGAGAAATACTACTGGTTAAATCACGGACATTCTCTTTTACTTTGGATTTTCCTTGATATACTGCATATCTTGCATTGGTCGGCAAATCTTTAACCTGTTCTTTCAAACCACTAGCAGTGTCTACCATTCTGTCTTTGGTATCAGCTACTGTACCGATGGTTTGACCGATACGTTTTCCAAGTGTTGATTTTTCCTTTCCGTCTGGTCGGGAGTGATCTGCTTGTGTCCTTGCAGAACTCCCCGAACCCGACTGTCCTTTTTTACCTGTAACAATGGCAGACCCAGCCCCTAGAGTAGTCATGGAACGTCCAAGTTTCCGCTGTAGACGGTGCATGTGAGCGTGCATAAGCATACGAGGTTTTCTCATCACACGACTTCCCACACTTTGAGAATCGTTACTCTGTAGAGAAAACATACTCATTAAATCGCCCAGCTTGAAGTAGATTCCTGCAAAGGTCACAATCTGTAGAAAAGCAATCAAAAAGAACGGATAACCAGCCGATAAGGTATAGAGCATGGTTGAAATACTAAATGCTGTCGTAATAATCAATGTGATTCCAGCTCGTGTCAAAATGGTATTAAAGAGCTTTGTTATGGCTCGTTTTGACATACCATCAAATGATGGAATCATGCTTAAAATAAAGCTCACAGGCAGAAACATAGCATAGATGATAAAAAGTACCTGCGAGAAAATCATGATTCCTGTTAATAGGAATACAAATATGGAAATCCCAATATTGAAGACAAATAGGAAGAAGACTGTACCTAAACGGTTAATGGTCTTTGTAATGGTTAGATTGGTATTGCTTCTGTCTTCAATTTCTTCCGCAACAATTTTTTCTCTGTCTTCGCCATTGTTGGAATCTGGGCTGGTGGAGAGCAGGCTTTCCACACGGTCAATACCGATACTTTCAATGTCTGAACTGTTGTATTGAAGCAGTAGCCACGGTTGCTGAACCTGTATGGAAAACAGGCTATCTCTGATTAAGTCCACGCTGTCCTTGCCTTGACTATCGGAATGGGGCATGACAATCTTCGTGCCAAGTGATAAACTGGCATTACTGATGTCTGATGAAAAGTCATTGATTTTTTTAATGTAGTCGGGAGCGTAGGCAATAAAGGAAGCCGATAGGATAAACACCAGCACAAAATTCATAATGGCATGAATTGCCTTTGTGGTTTCTCTCTTTATCAGTCCCGTATAGGCAACATAAACCCCAAGAACCAAAATCAAGAGTAAGAGGAATCCAACATAGAAACCCTCTGTTGAAAATCCGTTTGCACTCACACCAGCTAAGGTCTGCATATTCTTACCAATGGAATCTGCTGTAGCGGAAATGAAGTCTAAGGAATAGGCTTCCTGTACTAAGTAACCTGTCGCATTGGAAACATACAAACTGATTGTCCAAATAAAATTGGTAATGGCATATAGTCCATACATGACCTGTTTTCCAATCCCGTCCGACCAGTTCCACGGAAGCCAGCCCCAGCTATTATCCACATAAAAATCCAGTTGATAGTTTTCAAGTGGGTATCGGCTGTATTCATTTGCCACATTGACCGTATCATCTACCAAGCCCGCAGCTTGAACCACCGTTCCCAGCATGGCTAAAAGAAAAATGGCAATCACAAGTGTGAAAGCCACTGTCATTGCCACTTTACCTAGACGTTTCAGCGTCCAGTTTGATTTTATTCTGTTTACTATTGATGGTTTCACATTTACACCTCTTTTCGCACAGGTGGTCTGGTATCAAAGGCATGGAGCAGTTCTTCAAATACAGGGTGGAACTGTATCACACCGACACGACCATATAAATCACTGATAAGGCATTGCCCGTTTTCCAAATCACGCAATCGCTTCTGATTGTTTTCGTCCTCTGGGTCTACACCAAAAAAGGCTAAGGTCTTTTTAATCTCGTTAAGGTCAGTGGAACGAAATGCAAATTTTAAGCCGAGGTTATTTTTCAGTTTTTCATCTAAGAGGTCGTCTGTATTTTGGGTCACGAAATATACCCCAGCGTTCATAGCACGACCAGCCCGAACCAGCTTCATAGATAGTGTTTTTCCTTGTGCTACCTGTAAAAAGCTCCATGCTTCGTCTAAATCTACAATCTTGAAAATGCTTCGGTCTGTATGGATAAAGTCTAAAGCAAAGGTACTAATGACAATCAGCATAGCAACGGATAAAAGCTCCATAGTGGTATATTCCTCAAAGGAAGTTTCCTTGTCGGGAAGTACCAAGTCCGCAACCTGTATAATGTTCAGTTGTTTTTCTAAGCTGATAGACTGCTCCACATAACCATTACTGAATAATAAATGTGCAAAGTCATAGTCTGTAAAACTTTCGATATGGTCGGCTATACTGGTACTTAGTGGCGTATTCTCAACCCGTAATTCCTCAATCACTTTCATCAACCCTCGTACTTCACTATTGGTTACTGCACGAATGGCTTTTCTAAGGATTGGGAAGCGTTCCCCATCACGAGAGGAAATCCCCGTAAGGAATGTCAGAATATCAATAGCCAGTGATTCAGAATCTTTGGGATTTTTCATAATCACATAAGGGTCAAGTAAGCCTTTGTTTTTCTCATCAGAAGTCAGAGTGACGATATTGATTTCATGGGAAATCTCTGGCAAGGTTTCTTTCCATCTGCCACGTTCTGCTTTTGGGTCTACAATCACTGCTTGTGCCCCATAAAGCACCGCATAATAGACGATAAGGTTATTCGCAAAGGATTTACCACCACCCAGCGAACCAACAAAAGCCGACGCTAACGCATTGGTTACTGAACCCTTAACCCCTTGACTGGCAAGAGCAGGTTTCAGATAGACATTGCGTCCAGTATCTAAGCTGTAGCCAACATAAATCCCCTCATTTTCCCCCAGCATTTGAGTAGCACCAAAACCTAAACCAGCGAGGAAATCAGAGGTCACGTATTGAATATAATCATTCATATAACGCTTGCTGGCAGGTAAAAATTCTTCATGTAAGCCGAGCATATCCCCAAATGGTCGTACCAGTTTTACGCTTAAATCGTCATAAAAATCTTTCACTTCATTACAACGACGTTTGAGTTCGTCAAGATCATTTGCTGATACCCTTACCACATAAGACAGCTTGTACATAGATTCCTTGCTTTGGTCTAAATTGGTTTCCAGCTCATTCACACTTTCCAGAGCTTCCGCCACATTGGAGCTGGTTTCATTATCACTTTGCCAAGCGTGGTTATCCAAGTCTTTCAGTTCTTTCTTTTTATTGCGGACAGTAGATAGGGCTTTACGATTCGCTACAATTTCCACATTCATTGACGTATCAATCGGGAATGTAAATTGCTGTTGCTGGTAGTAGAAGATTTCAGAGGACGGGAAGTCCAGTTCTCCGACAATGCTGTTAATGGTAAAGTAAGCTACATAGACGGTTTCATCTTCCTGCTGGATTTTCAAATATCGCTGTTTTTCTTCCACCAAACAGCGAGTAGGCTTAATCAAGTCATAGTATTTAATCAGCGTTTCATTATCCAGCTTTTTCTTTGATAGATGGTACTCATACTCTTCATAGGCAGTGCCTGTCTGTCCGTAAAGGTGTTCAATCAGATAGCCGAAGTCGTCCTTATCTAACCTGCGGATTTTGAAACGACGAGAGATTTTATTTTCTAAGAGCTTTTCCATCTTCTGAAAACGCAGGATTTCATCATTACTCATACTAACAAAATCGCCCATCAGCTTATGGTTCACATCATAGACAAAATCAGACAAAGCATTTTTTGCTTCAACGGTAAGACTTTTCATAGAAAACTCCTGATCGTTGAGAAGCAACTTAAAGCCGATAAAGAAACGGTAGTTCACTTGATTTTCGCCAATCATGGATATTAAAGCGTCTGTCTGTTGGTCGATTTTGTCATAGGCAACCGCTTTGAGCTTGCCAGTGACTTCATTTTTGGAACGCTCTTGTGCAGAACGTATGCTGGATTCTGTACTGATTTGTAAAGCATGAATTTTGCCATCACGATTTTGTGCGATAAGCTGTCTGAAAGAATCATGCACTTGTATTTTCTGTTCTGGACTTAGAAATGAGTAATTGTAAGGAACAAGCTCATAGTAAGCATAACATTCCCCGTCTTTATTCCAGACGAGATTGTTTTCAATGTATTTAATTGGATATGCCATAAAATTCACTCCTAACTGCTGTAATGGCTTCTTGTGGCTGGTTTCTGCCAAGCGTTACTTTTTTTCCTGCATAGGTCAGCTTTGGTCGCAGTGCATAAGCAATGACAGACTTCAAAAATCCATAAGGCTTTTTACCATCAAAAGTTTTTGTAGACATAAACCATGTGAAAGCCACAGGAATCCCAAAGTATTTGAGAAATGCTCCCTCTATCATGGAAAGAGGGGGCAAGTTGCCAAGTATCATCACTGCAAAGAGTGACACGACAAACCATGTCATTTGCGTAAAGGTTATGGGAAACGGAAGTCTAAAATCATTGATAGAATACAGTACCTTTTCCACAGACCAGATACTGGTATAGCTTCGTATTTTCTTCATGTAATCAATCCTTTCATAAAAAATAGGGGTAGCTGATTGAGCCACCCCGTAAAATAGAAAATCTGCCAGTAGTAATGTACCGACAGATTTAATAGACGATTTCAAAAATCCCATGATTGGTTGAGATAAACGTTCCTGAAAGGTCTAAATCCCGACCATAGGCTTGATAATCAATATAGTTTTGAAGACTAGCTGGTACTTCGCCTAAAGCACCCGTTTCTTCAATGTAGTAGCGTGCCACGTCATACATATCATCACAATCGGAATGAATGATAATATCCTCTTGATGTTCGCTTAGTTCTTCAATGCTTGAAAAATGAGTGAGCAGAGCAGATAGCTCCGATTGTAATTCTTCGGGTAATTCCGATACCATTTCCCATAGTCGATTGAGTTCGCCAATGGAAGTGTATTCGTCAACCGTAAAGGGTAACTCGTAGTCATGAATGGCGTATTCCTCATATTCATCATTCAAGCCGATTTTCTCTTTGACTTCCTCAAAGTCAATGGGAAAGGTAAACCACGCACCGACCAATTCGCCCTCATTGTATTTGCCTAAATTCGCAATATAGACTTGCATATCGTCCATATATTCACGTCCTTTCTTTGTAGAGATTCAAAAATCCCTACCGCACTTCGTTTGGTGTACCATTCCTTTGCGGAACATAAGAAAACCACTTATATTCCACAAAAGAACGGTTTTATTTAAGCACCAATAATGCGATTGAATAGCTCTAGTAAAATGTCTTTTACTCCAGCAGCGTTGAAGACTAAGCCAACCGCAATAATCGCAATAATTAAAAAGCCAATCAGTTTGCTAAACTCACGCTTGAAGCCAAGATACAAGCCAATCACAACGATTGCTAAAAGCACCAGTGATTGAGCGTTTGATAGAAACCAGTTATAAAGGTTTTGTCCAAAATTCATAAAAATGTTCTCCTCTCTATATTCAATGAATTTGTATTTGAGTTATTTTTTTGTTGTTATCACGTCCTGTTCTTTTACTGACTGTTGCTTCAAAATCTGCTTGTGTCGGTCTGTCAGTTTCGCATGGTCGAGAATGTCTTTTACAACCTGCGTCTGGTTGATTTCATCAAGTTTAATCGCAACCTTTAAGGTCGGGGCAACTTGATGAGATAGCCAGTTCAGCGTCCTTTGGAAGGAGTAAGGCTCTGGTTTTGTGGTTAGTTTTAATCGTTCACGATTGTTCCCAATAAACCAAGCCCATTCTTCATTCAGTTTCCAATCAGAACGAGGTTTGGAATCGTCTTTATCTACAAAACGGATATACCGATTGATAATTTTAAAGGCGGTATGCTCTGGATTGTCATAGACGAGTAAATCACGGACTGCATAATAGGCACGCTCATTTTTCAATCGAATCTCAAAACGGTTTTTTACTTCTGCGTCTTCAATGGGAATATCATTTTTCTTGTACTGCTCGTAGTCCTTTTCATAGATACAGAAATAAACTTCACTTTGTAATGAACCGATATAGAGGGTGTTTCCCATACATTCCTTTTCCTCTTTGCGTACCAGTTCGCCACTGCGATAGCTTTTAAAACTGCGGAAGACGGAGATACATTCTTCCTGTTGGCACTTTTCAGTGAGTACAGGGATATTTAAAATCCCTGTCTTATCGTTAATGGCAAGGTCAAGGCGTTTCATCACACCGCCAGCCACCAAAACGTCCATAAAGAACTCATACCAGCTTCTTTGTTGTGCCAGAAGATAGCTTTCAAATTGTCTGCACCCACGACCTTTCAATTCCACCAGAACTCCTTTGTCCAGTTCATGGGAGCAAAGGACGAATATGTCGCCTAAAGCATAATGCTCTGAATAAGAATAGAAACCATAGTCCTCATGAAGAAAATAGGACAGTTTCAGTTGTAAGATGTTTTCGACCACCTGCTGTACGTCTGTTGTCGGAAAGCGAATTCTTACATAATCAAACAGCATTTCAAGGGGAGCGTCGGGATTGAAGCGTTCCAGAGCTTCCCAAAGGGACTGCTGTAAATCCTCTGATGGCTTGACTTTTCCTGTTTCAATATCGCTTAGATACTGCCTTGTAATACCAGTCGCAACAGCTAAACGGTTTTGAGATAGTCCATAAGCCAAGCGTTTTTCTTTTAAATGCTGTAACCAAGTTTGTTCATTCAGTAAAAATCCCTCCAATCAAAAAGGCGTATGTCAACTTTTAAAGCCCATTTGACATACGCTGAAATTTTGTAAATCCCTTGTAACCAAAGGATTTTCTAATGTTTTTTTGACTGTTTCCTGTCGATTTGTACCCCCCTGTTAGATACGGGGGGTTAAGTGCTGGCGTGGCTATTGCCACACCAGCCAGCAAGATCAGTCCACACCTGCGACTTCCGCTTCGCACGTCGCCTGCGTGGACTGTCTGCTGTTGGATAACTTTTTAATTTCCTCCAAGAAATCATATCCTTTTGGTACAAGGGGAGTATAAAACTCTGATATGACACTTGTTCCTACATCAACATAGCCACGACCTTTGATTCGCTTTAAGAAGAAATCCTTTTGTACGTCACTGCCAAACATCATGCCATAGCCCATTTCAGACATACGACCTAAAGCCACTCTGAAATTAAACTGATCACGGATTCCGTCGCCTAAATATTTTGCGTCTGGACGTTGACAAGCCAGTATTAGAAAGAAGCCAGCTTGACGACCTAACATGACAATCTGTTTCAGCTTATTCATAACTGCGGTGTTTTCTTTTGTTCCCAGCATTTCCATGAAAGCGACGTATTCATCAAAGATTAAGAAGTGTGCCGGGAGACCTAAGTAAGCATAATTTTTGCCAGTCTTATAGTTCTTCATCTGCTTCATTTCCTCACTACGTTTCATCATTTCTTCATAGAATGTTTCAATGCAAGAAAGCAAGTCTTCTTTTCTATAGTAGACATTTGCCATCACAGAACCTAAGTCCGCAAGATCAGCATTTTTCGGGTCAAGAATATACAGTTTTGAATCTGTATGAAGCAAGGCTTCAATCAGTGTCAGTATAAAGTAAGTTTTACCGCCACCTGTACCACCAGCAATCAACATATGAGGGAGCTTATCATATTCCCACCATACGTTTTTCATTAAGCGAAGTTTACCATCTTTAGCTTCTACTTCATCAATAGAAATACGACTGGCTATGGTGTCATAGAGCAAAGTATATTCCACATAGGAATCCTTTAACTCTTTATCCGTCAGCTCACAGTACAAGCCACTCTCTAATTTCTTTTCCAAGTGTAAGAGTTGGTCTTGATATTTTCCCAGCGTGATTTCCATCCGTATCTGTATCAAGCCATTTTTAAGTCGATAATACATTTTAGGGAAGTAGGTTATCTTTTCCTTTGTACGACCAGCACTATCTTTAAAGAAACCCTCTGTTTTGACCTGTTCAGATTCATACCACTTGTTTTCAAGTATCATCTTTGCCAGTTTTTGACGGTGGTAAAGTTGTTTAACCGTATCATAGCGAACCCGTTTGAATACAAACGCTACCAGCAAGCAGATAAGAATTGCGACACTGAAACTGATAATTAAATAGGGAATGTCAATCTTATCTGCTTGTGATAGGTTAAAATCCTGCCAGTTGATCTGCTGGATTGTCTTCACATGAAACAGTCCGACAACCAGCAGGAAAACAGGCAGGAGTGACGCTATCGTAAAATGAAAGACTAAATCTTTACCAGATGGGCGAATCCTTTTACCACGCTGTTTCATGCGAAAAAGTCTCCTTTCTACCTAGCGACTATTTGTCTTGTGTCGGTTCTTTCTTTGCTTGTGGTTGAGCTTTGAATGAACTAGAATCCTTTGTCAGCACAATATCGTCTGCCTTGATATACCAGTCAACATCTGCTCCTTGATAGGTGGCAGTAGCAACGGTGTCCGCAATGGGATTGATAAGTTCCACCCGTGCGTTATAATCAAACTCTTTCAAAGGCACGCTGGCAGGAATACTTACTTGAATCATGCGTCCTTGTCCTTTGGATTTTAAGTCATAGGTACGTTCCTTGATTTCATCTGAAACCGACCCGTCTTCATTTTGGATTCTCACTTCACGACGTAGAGCAGAGAATTTCAATTCTCCAAAAGTCGTGTCTTTATCTAATACAATGCCATTTGCTAATCTCATCATTTTTCCTCTCTTTCTTTATTCTTTTATCATGTCGTCAGCATGTAAAAGGTAATTTGTAAAACCACGAGTGCCGATTTTGTAGCCCTCTGCGGTAATACGTGGATTGACTAACTTCACACGTTCCTCAAAGCCGAAATGTTTTTCGCCAGCTTCAGCAGGAAGCACCACCACAATATCATCTGCTCTTTGAACATCAGAATAGAGATTATAGCTTCTTGATAAGACAGTTAGCCGTCCGTTGATTCTTCGCTGAACGACTTTATCCTCGCCAGCAAATTCTAAATTGCCGAATGTTTTTTCCATGTTGGGAATCACAAATTTAAGTTCCATATTTTTACCTATCCTTTCTTTTTTATTGGCTGAATGAATGTTTGATGGTCTTAAAGAGTGGGGAACGACCTTTTGATTCTTGATTTTTTGTTTTCATAAGTTCACTTCCTTTCAAAATCGGGTAAAAAAATAGACACCTCATTTTTTGAAGTGTCTACCTATTAAATATTCAAATTTTATTGGAAGTATCTTTATATCTTCACTTTTCAAGGATAAATCGTCGTATCAAAGCTCATTCATAAGTAGTAAATTAGTAGTAAATTGAGTGGTTTTGACCTTGATAAAGTGTGATAAGTCCAGTTTTTATGCGGATAACTAGATTTTTATGCTATTTTTAAATTAAAAATAAGCACTGATTTTAGAAAAAATAGGGGACTTAGTTTATAATAAAAGCAGAATCGTTAATGAATGAAGGAGTATTTCTATGATTAAAATAATCGAATCAGCTAGGGAAGGCAAAATTAATCTAGACTTATGTGAAGATAGCCTGTATGTCTCTGAACACTTTGTAGCAGTGTTTGATGGGGTTACTGCAAAGGTGCCCTTTCAATTGAATGGGAAAAGTACGGGCAAGATTGCTTCAGAATTAGCTCTTGAAGCTATGGGGCAAGTAGATCCTAAGGCAGATATCGAGGAGATTATTAATCAGATTAATCAATATTATCAAGACTTCTACGCAACAAATAACTTTCCATATGATCAACACCAATTTGGGATTCAGGCTGCTGCTGCCATCTATTCAGCCTACCATCACACAATTTGGTTAATCGGTGATTGCCAAGCTTTAGTTGAAGGCCGATTCTATAAAATCAGTAAGCTTAGTGATGATATTCTAGCTGGTTTTCGTCAATTAGTCGTAGAGACTAATCGAGCTACCACTCAACTTGATGACCAAGCTAACCTTAGCCAAGCTCGGGACTTAATCCAACCATGGTTAGTTCAAACTCGCATATTTGCTAATTGTCCGGACTCACCTTTGGGTTATTCGGTCTTAAATGGTGAACCCATTCCCCAAAAGCTCATTAAGACCATCCCATTGGCAAAAGAAGACCGACATATCGTTATGGCATCAGACGGCTATCCGCAAATTTTTATGAACTTAGTCCAGACGGAGGCTTATTTGGCTGATTGTTTAGCAGAAGATCCGGATTGTCTTTACCGCCATCCTTCGACTAAAGGACTTAAAGCGGGTTATGCTTCTTTTGATGACCGGACTTATGTACGATTTCAAGTTTCAGAGGAATAACTTGATTTAAAAGAAGGTCCAATACTTTATTAATGTCTAGTGATTAAGTTCCCAGGCTTTCTTAATTAGTCGTATTATAAAATCAAGGGGGAGAGCTCGGTTATAGGGAATTTGAATAGCGCCTTTAGAATAGTGCAAGCCTAATTGATCAAGTTCATCAGCGAAATATACAATTGCTTTCGCCCCTGGATAGAGGCCCAGATGCTTCTGGTTAGCTGCAAAATGAATGATGTTATGCTGATCCCAGTAGGTGGGCATTTGGTAGCTAATCTTGCCTTTAGCCTGAGGCAGTAATTCTTGAATTAATTGGTCAATTTGTTTCAAATAGGCTTGGTGATGGGGCTGGGCATTTTGAATATAAGTTTGAATGGGAGTAGTTGGTATCATTACAATGGGCTCCTTATTTTGTTATTTAGTTCAGTATAGGCTCACAATGAAGGAATGTTAACTAATAAATCTCGGAGTGATATTATGTGGGAAATTAAATCTTTTTCTGAATTATCAACGACAGAGTTGTTTGCTATCTATTACTTGCGCACACGGGTTTTTGTTGTCGAACAAGCTTGTCCTTATCAAGAGGTGGATGAACAAGATCTTAATTGTTGGCATGGGATGCGATGGGAAAATGATAAGCTTGTGGCTTATTACCGTTTAATTCCAGATGAAAGTATCGTTCATCTTGGGCGAGTGATTGTCGCGCCAGAATACCGAGGACAAGGGCTTGGAAAAGAACTTGTCAGCCAAGCTATCGAAGCCTGTCAGAATCGCTTTCCTGACTTAACCATTCATGCCCAGGCTCAAGCTTATCTCCAAGATTTCTATGCGAATTTTGGCTTCCAACCGGTGTCCGAAATATACCTTGAAGATAATATTCCGCATTTGGATATGATTTTGAAGTAACCGTTTAAGAAAGCTTGTTTATTAACCCAAAGCATGGTAAGATTAGCCTTACGTTGGGAATGAGGTTCTCCCATGGCTGAGGCCAAAACCGCTTATCGAGCTGATGACTTCTGTGGCTTATTTTGTCACGGATTCATCAGCTTTTTTTGTGTAAAAGGTCCTAATAATCTGTTTGGAGGAATATATGTTACAATCATTGGCGCTTATTTTTTTGTTAGGTATTTTATTAGCCGAATTAGCGGCTCGCTTCCGTCTTCCACGGTTGATTGGTATGTTAATAGCGGGTATGTTAGTCGGCCCTTTTGGATTGGGCTGGCTAGATGAGCATATGCTGGCTATTTCTGGTGAAGTGCGTAAGTTGGCTTTGGTAATTATTCTAATTAAAGCGGGTTTATCACTTGATCTGGATGATCTAAAACGGGTCGGTCGACCGGCTTTGTTGATGTCATGTTTACCGGCTAGTATGGAGATTTTAGGCTATTTCCTTTTAGCACCGGTCATTTTAGGAATGTTACCGGTTGATGCGTTAGTCTTAGGAGCGGTCTTAGGAGCGGTCTCGCCCGCTGTGGTTGTGCCGCGTATGGTTTACCTGATGGACAAAGGTTACGGAAAAGCTAAAGGAATTCCGCAAATTATCTTGGCTGGGGCTTCCATGGATGATATTTTCGTCATTGTCCTCTTTGCGAGCTTCTTGAAGATGGCTTTGGGGGGGCGGGCTGATCTATTCAGTCTCATTAAAATTCCAGAATCGGTGGTCTTAGGAGTTGGGCTTGGACTTGTGGCTGCGTGGTTGGTTCCGCAAATCACGAAACGAGTAGTAGCTATTCGTGGTGTTAATCAACTTATCCTCATTTTGGCCTTCGCATTAGCTCTAGTAGCCCTTGAGCCGCTTGTTGAACAATGGGTGGCAATCTCCGGCCTCATTGCGGTTGTAGTCATGGCAGCTAGTTTGAAAGAAAAACTAGAACCGGTAGAGACCCAATTCTTGAGTCAGAACTTCGGGCAAATTTGGTTAGCGGCCGAAATTCTGCTTTTTGTTCTGGTTGGGGCTGCTGTCGATATTCGTTACCTGTCTCATTCCGGCCTAGCCGTAGTGGCAATCATCTTCCTAGCACTTATCTTTAGAAGTGTAGGGGTTATGCTTTCTTTAAGTTATACTAATCTCACTTGGAAAGAGCGCTTCTTCTGTGTAGGAGCCTATTTACCTAAGGCAACCGTTCAAGCAGCCATTGGATCAATTCCGCTTACTAGTGGCTTAGCTAGCGGAAATTTGATTTTAACGGTGGCGGTCATGGCCATTATTTTGACTGCTCCTCTGGGTGCTATCTTTATTGATGAGACCTATGCGAAAATGTTAGACAAAGCTTAATAGTAGAAATTAAACCGGAAGTTGTTAACTGCAACTTCCGGGTTTTTCTTTTTTAAGAGGGAGATCCGCTATTAAGGTAGATGACTTCGTCGTCAATTTGTAATTGGGTGGTTCCGTCAGGAATAATGTGTTTATTTCCTCGTTTGATTAGAACTAAGAGTTTATTGGTTTGATTAAATCTACTTAAAGGAGAAGTGAGGTAAGGAGAATCTGCTTCGATAGTCACTTCATTTAATGTGAAATCATAGCTGTGAGTAAATGTTTTAGCAATACAGACGGCTTTATCGCCAATTTCGAGTTGGGTTTGGCCATCTGGTACCATGGGATGATCCTCTCGAATTACTAGCACGATCAGTAGGTCAGGTTGGATATTTAAATCCGCAATTTTTTGTCCGGCCCAAGGATGTAAGTTATCGTTAACAAGGAATCCAATGAATTCAATGGGTCTTTCTTCAGCATAGTCACTGAATGATTTTAATGGATTAGCTAAGTCATCTGTCATGGATAATTTCTGGGCATTCCAAGCCAATAGACTTCCTTGAAATAAAATAGAAAGGAGAACTACTACAAAGACCAAATGGAAAATATCTACGGAATGCTGAGTCATGCGGGTATGAGCCATGATGGCAAATGCAATTGAAGCTGCGCCTCTTAAGCCCGCCGAAGAAATTAAGGCTATTTTAGCTAAGGGGGCTTTAAACGGGATAAGAATGAGACTGACAACTAAAGGTCTAACAAGTATGGTCAAAATAACAAAAACCAAAAGGCCCTCTACAAATACTTGGTTAAGTAACTTGGCATCGGATAATAATCCTAGCGCAAAGAAAAGGCCCATTTGCATGACAGTAGTGAGACCGTCAAAGAAGTGGACTAAATTAGCCTTATCATGTATTGAACTATTTCCCAGAAGGATACCAAATAAATAGACGGCTAAGTAGCCATTGCCTTGGCTCAGATTGGTCAAGCTATATGTCATCATGGCTAGAGCAAAGATAAGTACAGTGACCATCGTTTGCGGAAGTTGAACGCGGTTAAGAAACCAGTGTGTCATTTTAAATAGACCGTAGCCGATTAGTAGGGCGAGACCAATTTGTAAGATTATTTGACCAAAAAGTTGAGTAGTCCCAATGGGATGGCTAAGATTCTGAACGGCGATACTTGTTAAAAGGAAAGAAGCAGGATCATTCGAGCCGCTTTCAAGCTCCAAAAGTGAAGAAGTGTTATATTTGAGTGCTAATTTTTTAGACCGAATAATCGCAAAGACTGATGCTGCATCGGTAGAACTAAGTACCGAGCCAATTAAGAAGCTGTACTTGAAGGGCCAACCTAAAAGATAATATATAAGGAAGGCTGTCAGAAAGGCTGTCAGAACGACTCCAATGCTTGCTAATAAAATAGATTCAATCGCGACTTTGCGGGCTTCTTGCCAACGAGTGTTAAAGCCACCGTAAAACATAATAAAGAGTAGGGCTGCACTAGCGGCGTGATCGACTAAGGAAAAATTACTAAAAGAAATATTAAGCAGGTGGGGATGGGTAAATCCCATTCCTAGAAGAATAAAGAGTAGGAGGGCAGGCAATCCAATTTTTTGTGAAAATTTGGATAGAGCAATACAGATTAGTATTATCAGAGAACTAAGAAATATAATAGTATTCAAAGCATCACTCTCCTTGTTGTTATAATTATATTGTCTCATAAAATTACTGTTGAGTCTAAAATTCAACTCGGATGTTGTTAACTGCAACTTCCGGTTTTTTGCTGCACAATGATACAACAAAGAAATTTTATTCCTTATTTTTTAAAATAATTTGCGAATTTTCTTCCAAAATAAAATGATTCATGATAAGATGCATATGAAAGGGCTATCAAGAAAGGAGAATTTGTCATGGAGAAGAGTTCAGCCATTCTTTGGGGCGGAGCAACTTGTGCCAGTCAATATGAAGGGGCATGGCAAGCCGGTGGAAAAGGGATGGATACCCAAGACTGCCGACCTTATATTTTTCAAAAAGACCAAGCAACCACTCGAACTCGTTTGCTTAATCGTGCGGCAATCGATCAAGCTAAAGACCCGGATTCATCAGCCTTTTATCCATTTCGGCAGGGATCTAAAGGTTATGAATTTTGGCAAGAAGATTTGGACTTGCTTGCTGAATTAGGACTCGATATTTATCGTTTCTCGATTTCATGGGCCCGTTTATTTCCTAATGGAACGGAAAAAGAACCCAATCCAGAGGGCTTAGCCTATTACGATCGGATCTTCGCCTATTTAAAAGCGAAAAACATTAAGGTCTTTCTTACCATGTATCATTATGCTATTCCCTTAAATTTAGTCGAAACCTATGGCGGTTGGAAGAACCGTAAAGTAGTGGACTACTATTTGAACTTTGCTCGAACTGTTTTGACTCGTTGGGGAGACCAAATTGATTATTGTTTACCATTTAACGAAATTAATACCGGTTATTTCTCACCTTTCAATGGCATCGGTTTATTGAAGGATGATAAAGGGGAATATAACGAAGAAGATATCTTCCAAGCTCTTCATCATCAGTTTGTGGCTAATGCCCTAGCTATTAAGATGGGACGCCAAATTTGCCATGCCAAATTTGGCTCGATGGTGGCCTTCTTTAATTATTATCCTTACACCTGCAAGCCGGAAGATACCTTGAAGCTGATCCAAGAAGAGCAAAGGCATCAATGGTATTTTACAGATGTAATGGCCCAGGGTTCTTATCCCTATTATATGGAACAATATTTCCGTTCTCACGGGATAAAATTGGAACGAACTCAGGAAGACCTTCAATTATTAAAAACCTATACCGTTGATTTTGTTTCCATTTCGTATTATCAGTCGTCAGTTATTTCAACCGATGAGACAGATAAAACGGCAGGGAATCTTGTTGTATCAACTAAGAATCCATATTTGACTGCCACAGACTGGGGCTGGCAAATAGACCCAATTGGTTTGCGGACAGCTTTAAATAAGATGTATGACCGTTATCATCTGCCAGTGGTTATTTCAGAGAATGGCTTCGGAGCTCATGAGCAACTCGATTCAAACGGCCAGATTCATGATCAAGATCGGATAAATTATCTTGCTGATCACTTTAAACAGATACACCTTGCAGTAGAAGATGGAGTGGATGTTTTAACTTACATTATGTGGGGAATCATTGATTTGGTTTCCGCAGGCTCCTGTGAGATGGAGAAACGGTATGGGGTGATTTTTGTAGATGCGGATAATCTAGGTCGAGGAAGCTACCGTCGTGTTAAGAAAGCCAGCTTCGATTGGTATCGAAACTATATTTCTCAGCAGAAAGGGGTTAGCCATGGAAGTTAAAGATTTATTGGAACTAAATACAGAAAGAACGAATCCTCGTACACGAAATATCGATCAAGTTGCTACGCTTGATATGCTTAAAATGATTAATCATGAAGATCAGAGTGTACCGCAAGCGATTAGCCAAGTGATTCCAGCTATTGGAGCCCTAGTAGACGCAGCTTATGAGCAAATGAAAAAGGGCGGGCGTCTAATTTATGTTGGCGCCGGCACCTCGGGCCGTTTAGGGATTCTAGATGCTTCGGAATGTCCACCTACCTACGGGGTAGAGCCTGACTTGGTTCAAGGTATCATTGCGGGTGGCCTTGACGCAGTCTTTAAAGCACAAGAAGGGGCTGAAGATAGCCAAGACGGTGCAGAGAAAGATTTAAGAGAAATCCAGCTTCAAAGTCATGATTTTGTTATTGGCTTGGCCGCTAGTGGACGGACACCTTATGTGATAGGGGCTTTAGAGTTTGCCCATTCTTGTGGAGCAAAAACAGGTTCTATTGCCTGTGTTCAAAATAGTCGTATCGGTCAAGTGGCGGACTATCCTATTGATGTGATAACTGGGCCTGAAGTGGTGACGGGGTCAACACGGATGAAGGCCGGTACAGCTCAGAAATTAATCCTAAATATGATTTCGACTAGTCTGATGATTAAGTTAGGTAAGGTGTATCAAAATTATATGGTTGATCTACAGCCAACTAATCATAAGTTAGAGAATCGGGCTATTCATCTGATTCAGGAAATCCTAGGTTTAGACGAAGACCGAGCTAGAACCTTATATCTTGATAGTGGTAAACAAGTTAAGACGGCCATCTTGATGGAACTAGCGAAGGTAGATCAAAGGCAAGCTAGTGATTTATTGCTTGAACATGAAGGGCATCTCCGACATGTATTAAATCATATTGATAGTGAGGTGAAATAATGGAAAAAACAGAATTAATTATCTTTAATTTGATATCGAATGGTGGCAATGCTAAAGGTCTTGTGTATGAAGCCTTGAAAAGTGCTGAAGAAGGCGATTTTGATCAGGCGCAAGCCTTATTGGATGAAGCTGATGAATTCTTAAAAGTGGCTCACCAAACGCAAACGGATTTACTTCATCAAGAAGCACAAGGACAACATCATGAGTTATCAATTTTATTTGTTCATGCTCAAGATCATTTGATGACCGCTTTAGAGGTGCGTTCGATGGCCGATGGTATGATTCGTTTGTATAAACGTTTAGCTGCCATTGAAGCGCAAGGTTAAGGAGGCTGAGAGATGCCAAAGACAAAGCCAAGTAAAGTTTTGTCAACAAAGCAGAACGAACCACCTTATATGAAGACGGATTATGATATTCCTAAATTTGGTTATAAAGCGGCTTTAGTTATGTTAAGTGGGATTATGCTCGTGTGGTTAGGATTGCCGTCACTCTTAAAATGGCTAGGAATAGATTACTATTGGGGCATGATTCTCATAGGCGGTTTTCTTTGCGGATTTATCGTAGCCTTTACGCAATATTTTATTCAAACCAAGCAAGGATTTAGTAGACGCTTTTGGTTGGTAACGGTGTTATGGTCATTATTTATTGGGTGTCTTATTTTATTATTCTTAGTTTCTGGAGTTCTAATGTGAAGAAAGGAAGAGAAAGATGAAAGCGTTATTAGTATGTTCAGGTGGAATGTCATCTGCAATATGTGCTAAAGCCTTGCAAGAGGCCGCGCAAGCAGCAGGACAAGAATTACAAGTAGTAGAATGTGGAACACAAGCATTTGAAGAAGAAATTAAACGAGATTACGCGATTGCTTTAGTAGCTCCGCAAATTCGTCATCGCTTTGATACCTTGAAAGCGCAGGCTCAAGCGGCTAATGTCCCTTGCATTTTAATTCAACCACAAGGTTACACACCACTCGGTGGTAAAAAATTACTAGCTCAAGTTAATCAAGAGTTAGGTCTATAATTAAGGAGGAAAACCATGTTCGATAAAATAACTCAATTTATGGATGAAAAACTTTCAACCCCAATGGCTCGCTTAGCTGAGCAACGTCATTTACGTGCGATTCGCGATGGGATTATTGCTACTTTGCCGATTATTATTGTCGCGTCAATGTTTTTAGTTATTGCCTTTCTACCAGATTCATTACCACAGGATTGGGCTATAACTAGTTTCTTACGTGAAAATCAGACCAAAATTCTTTTGCCTCACCGTGTTTCTATGTACATCATGACTTTATATGCTGTATTCGGCATTGGTCATTCATTGGCTCAATCCTATGATTTAGATGGACTTTCAGGTGGTATCTTGTCAGAATTAGCATTCTTACTTACGATCACACCAAAGATGATTCCAGCAGCGACCGAAGGAATTACTAAATTAGCGGGTCAAAATCCTGAATTGCAAGAATTTGTCAATGGTTTGCCTGTAGGTTTCGTGATGCCAATGCCAAACCTAGGATCAGCCGGTATGTTTATTGGAATCTTGGCTTCCTTCTTTGCGGTAGAAGTCTATCGTTTTACCCAAAAATCTGGCTTTAAGATTTCGATGCCTCCACAAGTTCCAGCTTCAGTAGCGCGGTCATTTGAAGCATTAACACCAACGACTATTGTGTTATTAGTCTTAGCTACGATCACCTATTTCTTAGAAATTGATTTACATAGTATCGTGGGTACCATCGTCGCACCATTAATTAAAGCGACTGATTCATTACCTTCTGTTTTAATTATTGTTATTTTATCTCAATTCTTCTGGTCCTTCGGGATTCACGGATGGTCCATTGTTGGTTCTTTAGCCCGTCCATTATGGTTGATTTTACTTGATCAAAATACCTTAGCAAATTCTAATCATGAAGTAATCACTAATATTGCAGCTGAACCATTCTATCAATGGTTTGTCAACATTGGGGGATCTGGAGCAACATTAGGCTTAGCTATTCTCTTTACCTTCTTCTCAAGATCGGCTTATGGTAAGTCATTAGGAAAGACGGCTGTTGTACCTTCTATCTTTAATATTAATGAGCCAATGATTTTTGGGGCACCTATTGTCTTGAATCCAATGTTAATCATTCCATTTATTGCGGTTCCCGTAATTAATGCTCTTATTACTTGGTTTGCCATCTCATTTGGATGGGTTAATAAAGTAGTAGCATTAGCTCCATGGACTTTGCCTGGTCCGATTGGTGCATTTATCGCAACTGGTAGCGATTTGCGAGCAGCTATTTTGAGTATCTTATTAATTTTACTTTCCATTGTTTTATACTACCCATTCTTTAGAATGTATGATAAAAAGTTACTAGAAGAAGAAACAGCAGACTTAGTTGAAGAAGTTAAGGCTAGCGATCTTTAAGATGAAAAAACTATAGAAATAGGAGGATAAGAAGTGAGACAACTTGGTATTTCAATATATCCGGATAAATCTAGTAAAGAAGATATTATGACTTATTTAGCCGATGCTAGAAAAGCAGGATGTTCACGGATATTCTCCTGCCTTCTATCGGTAAACAAGTCTAAAGAAGAAATCGTTCAGGAATTTAAAGAAATTAACCACTACGCTAATGAACTAGGCTATGAAATTATAGTGGATGTCGCTCCTCGTATTTTTAAAGATCTAGAGATCAGTTATCAAGACTTGAGTTTCTTTAAGGAGATCGAAGCAGATGGTCTACGGTTAGATGTCGGCTTTACTGGGGCTGAAGAAGCGATGATGACTTATAATCAGTATGGCTTGAAAATTGAAATTAATATGTCCAATAATGTCCATACCTTAGACACGATCATGGATTATCAACCTAATCCTTATTGCCTACAAGGATGCCATAATTTCTATCCCCATGGTTATTCTGGTCTGAATCTCGAATTTTTCAAGAAATGTACGCAACGTTTTAAAGCCTATGGTCTTAGAACAGCCGCTTTTGTTACTAGCCAAAACCAAAATACCTTTGGTCCTTGGCCAGTCACTCAGGGTTTGCCAACTTTAGAAATGCACCGCAACTTACCGATGCATGTGCAAATTAAGCACTTGCTAGCTTTAGGTGAGATCGATGATATTTTGATTTCAAATTGTTATCCTAGCTCAGAGGAGTTGAAGCAAGTTCAAGGTTTAGATCTGTCATTGGTGACGTTTGATGTACAATTAATTGAGGACTTATCGACGGTTGAGCGTGCAATTGTCTTAGATGAGTTACACTTTAGTCGAGGAGATCAATCAGATTATTTTATCCGTTCAACACAAAGCCGAGTAAAATATAAGGGACATGAATTTAAGCTACACCATGCTCCAAGTTTGATTCGCCGAGGAGATATTATTATTGAAAGTAGCTTATACGGTCACTATGCGGGCGAGTTGCAAATTGCCTTGCGAGATATGCCTAATTCAGGTATGTCGAATGTTGTCGGTTCTATTAGTTCGGATGAATGCTTCATTTTGGACGCAATTAAACCTTGGCAGAAATTCAAATTTAGAGAGGCCATAGTATGAAGTATTATTTAGGTGTAGATGGTGGCGGAACGAAGACTTTATTCGAATGTTATGATGAAAATGGCAAGTTGGTAGCTCAAGTTAAGCTACCGACTTGCCATCTCTTGCAAGTAAGTATGGATCAAGCTCGTGAGTGTCTTCAAACGGGAGTCAATCAAATAAAATCAGCCATCGCGTTTAAGCCGCAAAGTGATCAACTATCTATTGGGCTGGGTTTAGCTGGCTACGGAGCCAATGCAGATTTGAGGCAGGCTATAGAGCAAATGTGCCAACTGGCTTTAAAGGGAGAACGTTATCACATATGGAATGATGCCGAAATTGCTTTATACGGGGGTCTAAACGGTCAAGACGGGCTCTTATTGATTGCTGGAACAGGATCTATTGTTTTAGCAAAAGAAGGAAATCATTTCTATCGCAGTGGTGGTTGGGGTTACTTATTAGGAGATGAAGGATCTGCATATTGGTTAGCCAAGCAACTGCTAAATCATTTCACTCGTCAAGCAGATGGTCGAGAAGCCCGAACTCGGTTATATGCTTATTTGATGGACTATTTTCACTTAGACGATGCTGGTGAAATCATTCAACTAATAGCGAGGGATTACTCTAGCCGAACTCAATTGGCTAAGTTGGCGGTGCTTGTGAGCCAGCTAGCTGAAAGCGGAGACGCCGTAGCGATAGACATCATTAACCAGGCTGCACAAGAATTAGCCGATTTGCTTCTGTGTCATCAGGATCATTTTGACCAGCAACCTATGCCGGTTGTCACCATTGGGGGATTAATCGAAAATAATGTCTTGTTACAAAATCGAGTAACCGAACTAATAGAACCAAAATTTTATTTAACGAAGGCTTGCTATAGTCCGGCTCGAGGTGCTAGTCTATTAGTGAAAGAATTCTATGGTTAAAACAAGAATAGGTGAGAATGATGGCATGTATATCTAAAATAAATAATATTTATCCCCATTTAACGTCGACTGAATGTAAGATCGCGGACTATATCAAGGCTAATCTGTCGCAAGTGTTGGCTTCCTCAACGCAAAGTTTAGCTAAAGAGACTCAGACAAGTCCATCCACTTGGGTTAGATTTGCTCAGAAATTAGGCTATAGTGGGATAGCGGCTTTGAAGGTTGATCTCTCGAAAGATGAAGGCATGGAAGTATCTGACTGGACCTCAGTTCTGAGTGAGGAAGATAGTTTTGATACAATGCTAAACAAAAGCAAGCAGAATCTGACCCATGAATTGGAGAAGACGCTAGCTATTCTTAATCATGCGGAGCTAAAGAACGCTATTGATGCCATGCACAAAGCACGTCGAATCTATCTATTCGGCATTGGTGGTAGTGCTGTGCCGTGCTTTGATCTAGTTCATAAATTAGTGCGGATTGATCTTGATGCGATTTTTCATCATGAATCACAGTTGATGCTCTCACAAATTGCCCATATCACTTCAGAGGATGTCTTGATCTTAGTCTCCTATTCAGGGCGAACTAAGATGGTTTGCGATGCGGCAAAAGGCGCCAAGCAAGCGGGGGCCAAAATTATTGCTATCACTCAATACAACACCACAACTCCTCTAGCTAAGATAGCAGATATACCAATCTACATCCCAATTGAGGAACGGCCACTCCGTATCGGTGCGATAGCGTCACGGAACTCGAGCTTAGTCGTGACCGATTTTCTTTATTTGGGCTTAGCGCGATTAGATTTCAATCGCACCAAAAAGAATCTAATCAAAACCCGAAACTTCGTTCAAGAAGTGTCGGAATAAAAGAATAATTTGTTAAAAAGACCATTTTTGTAGTGGACCCAAAAAGTTGAACTTTTTATTAAGCCACTGTCATTAAAGCAAGATTTCTGTATTCTACAGGAGTCTTGCTTTTTAATTTTCTCTTCTTCCTAACTAAATTATAATATTCTATATAG
>NZ_UWPC01000015.1 GCF_900604935.1 Vaginisenegalia massiliensis | reverse complement strand
CTATATAGAATATTATAATTTAGTTAGGAAGAAGAGAAAATTAAAAAGCAAGACTCCTGTAGAATACAGAAATCTTGCTTTAATGACAGTGGCTTAATAAAAAGTTCAACTTTTTGGGTCCACTACACTAACGAGAAGACTTATTTTTTATTTAGTTTGCATCTTCATACTAGCCATAATCTGCTGTACTTTTTTCTTAGATGGTTTTTGTCCCATTTGAGCCATCATATTTGAAATCATTCGCTCATCAATAGGTGGATTTTCTTTAAAGTAGTTCATCATATAACGACGAGCCATAAAGAATCCTCCAGCAAATCCAGCTACCAATGCGATCATCACAAATAAAATCCACATCCATGTTTGCATAAGTATATAGTCCCCACTTTCATAAAAATCATGTAGCCTTATCATACTAGAAAATAGTGTCCTTGCCTAGGCTTATTTTTCTTCTAGATGACGACCATGAATTCCTTTTTCTTTTTGAATCTTTTTAAGCTTGTCTGGTGTAACATCCCGGCCCTCTTCATCAACAACTTTCATGCCTTCAATATGATGGCGCATACCTTGACGAAGACTTTGTAGATATTCTTGACGCAATTCTGCTTGTTCTTGTGCCAATTCTTCGGTTAAAAGACCGGCTTTCTTTAAATGAGCTAATTCGTTGATACGAGCAATTTTTTCTGGACTTAACATGATGACCTATCCTTTCATATATAGACTGCGAACATTTGTTTGCATTGTTAAATTTTCTTTGCTAAAATGGATATACTAAGTAGAAAGAGTTGATGATCTTGAAAAAAATATCGACCAAACAGCAATCCATACTATCTTGCATTTATCAAGCTATTGAAGACAAAGGGTATCCGCCAACCGTTCGCGAGATTTGTTCAGCCATAGGTTTATCTTCCACCTCAACCGTTCATGGACATCTTTCTCGTCTAGAAGAAGCTGGCTACATCATCCGTAATGCCTCAAAAACACGGGCGATTGAATTGACTCCTCTAGCTCTTGAAGCCATTGGTGCCTCGCCTAAACAAATTCCTCTTTTGGGAAGAGTTGCAGCAGGAAGTCCCATTTTAGCTGTAGAAGAAGCACTCGATTATTACCCTGTTCCGCCTCATCTTGCCTATGATCCTAGTGAATTATTCATGTTGGAAATCAATGGTGATAGTATGACCAATATTGGCATCCTTAACGGCGACCTAATCACCGTACGGCGCCAATCGACTGCCAATAATGGCGATATTGTTGTAGCAATGACCGACGATTTTGAAGTCACTTGTAAAACTTTTTTTAAAAAAGCGGATCATTATGTTTTGCGTCCGGAAAACGATTATATGGAAGATATTATTTTAGACTCTGTTTCAATCCTTGGTAAGGTGGTTTCGTGTTACCGAGAATATTAATAGGAAAATGAAGGCGAACAGCCCAAATTCACTTAGAGTGATTGGGTTGTTCGCTTTTTTTAGTAGTGCATTAAGGTTAAATAATCATAACCTGAGAGCTTTTCTTTGCCGTTTAAATCATCTAATTCAATTAAAAAAGCACAACCAACAACAATACCACCCAATTTTTCGATTAAATCAATGGTAGCTTTAATTGTTCCACCTGTAGCTAATAAATCATCGGTAATTAGGACACGTTGGCCTGGTTTTATCGCATCTTCGTGTAAGGTCAAAACGGCTTCACCATATTCTAAGCCGTAACTCACTTCAATAGTTTTACGTGGCAATTTACCTTTTTTACGAACTGGAACAAAACCAATCTCTAAAGCATAAGCAACTGGACAGCCCACAATAAATCCTCGTGCTTCCGGTCCGACAACGAGATCAACTTTCTTGTCTCGGGCATAAGCAACAATTTGTTCCGTAGCATGATGAAAAGCAGTCCCATCCGCCATTAAAGGCGTAATGTCGCGGAAAATAATCCCCTCTTTGGGATAATTATCTACACGCGCGATATAATCTTTTAAATCCATGTTCTCATGTCCTCTCGAAATATTCTTTAATTTGCTGGATATCTTGATAGATTAATACCTCTTCAGCTTTCATAGCTGTTTGATAAAGCTGCATAGCTGGTAATTGATATAAATCTATTTTTTCATGCGAATCAGAATGATTAAATTCAGCAAATCCATGGGTAATTGTAACAAATTTCGCCTCAAAAAACACGCTTAGCATATATTTTAATTTAATCGGATGAATAGCCAAATGTTGGCTGAGGCTATCCAATTGCTGCCGGATATTAAAGCCGGATGATGTTTTTAACCAAGCATATAAGCGAGCAAATTCTTGACGACTAGGAACGCCTGCCAAATATTTGGATTCTGGACAATACGCGCCTAAGATGATTTTAGACCAAGACTGACTGTCCAGAATTTTCTTCAATTCAGCTAAATCATTGGGTGGTTCAACGACAACCAAGGCAGAATAGCCATTGTTTTCAATTGCATCAGACCAATCGCCAAATAAAAGACTAACTTGAGTTTTATTGAAGTCTTTCTGACAATATTCTCGTAACGATTGATGCTGAAAGACATACACAGCTTGATTCTCTTCAAATAGGGTTGGATTTAATTGACTTGATCGATAGTCCACCCATAGCTGTTCTTCAACTTCAAAATCTAGTAATTGCAATTGGACTTGAGCTCGATCCTGCCAAATATTTTTTTTCAACTCTCCGACACACTGAATCATTGTAGTATCTTGTATTTGCGTAAATCGCGAAGCAATATTAAACCCAATAACGGGTAAAGTCAAATTCCCCACATTCACATCACTTATATCAAATTTAATATGTTGTTTATCCGTTCCAATTCGTCGCAATTTAGCTACTCTAGTAGATTCAATTGCTACTAATGGCCTCGGATTATCCATACCAAAGGGAGCAAGCAAAGAAATTTCATCAAGCAAATCTAAGTTAATTTCGTCAATCTTTAAGACTAAATCTAAATCAAGTTCTTTTGGTTTAAGAATGGTCGCTTCTTCTCGCTTGGCTACTTGAACCAAAGCTTGGGTAAAAGTTTGCCACTGATCCTGATTTACCGTAAACCCTGCTGCTTGTGCATGACCACCAAAATATTTTATGTAATCTTGAACCTCTTGCAAACTAGCAAACAAATTAAATTGGCTTACACTCCGACCGCTTCCTCGGTAGACGCCCTCAGTCTCGATATATTGAGCAACCAAGCATGGTCGTTGATAGAGCTCCACTAATTTGCCAGCAACTATCCCTAATACGCCAGCTGGCCACTTAGGGCTACTTTGAATAATAATAGGTGGCAATTTTTCATATTGAGCCATTTGTTCTTCAACATCCAACATGATTGACTTGACGATATCTTGACGATCTTGATTAGTGGTTTCTATTTGTTGAAGCCATTTTTGTGAGTCTTCTTTATCATAAGCTCGCAACCAGTTCAAGCCTGGTTTAGGATCGCCCAATCGTCCAGACGCATTGAGACGCGGACCAATTAAGAATCCTATCGATTCTTCATTTATCTGATCTTGGTTAATTTGATGAGTGTCAAATAAGGCTTGAAGTCCTGGACGATTGCTTTGTTTCAAAATAGAAAGTCCATTTAAAACAATTGTTCGATTCTCATCTGTCAAAGAAACCAAATCACATATTGTTCCAATCATGGCTAATTCCACTGCTTCAAGAGGAATTTCATCCAATAAAGCACAAGCTATTTTTAAAGCGACGCCCGCCCCACTTAATTGTCCAAAAGGGTATTGGCCTAAAGGATGCCGAGGATGTATTACCGCTAGGGCGTTTGGTAATGTTGCTTGCAATTCATGATGATCTGAAACAATGACATCAACGCCCTGTTCCATAGCCCAAGCTATGGCTTCGTGACCAGCCACACCATTATCACAGGTTAAGATTACTTGGGTCCCTGCTTCAACTAAAGATTGGTAACGGGCAAGGTTAGGGCCATAGCCATCAATCAAACGATTGGGCAAATAATAATTTACCCGAGCGCCTAAACTTTCTAAACATTCAAGCAAAATCAAAGTGCTTGTTATACCATCCGCATCATAATCACCGTAGATCGTAATCAGCTCTTGATTCTCAATGGCTTGATTTAATCGCTCGACTGCTCGATCCATGTCATAAAGTAAATAAGGATCATGAAATAGTGTGGGTTGCTTATCTATCGCGCTTTGAATCGCTTGCGGATTAGCTAAGCCTCGTTTAAGGCACAAACGCAAAAAAGCGGGACTAAAGGTCATTCCCGCTTGATCACATGCCAGCTTTAGCTGGTTAAAATCAGTCTGATTGAACGAAGGAATCGTCCACTGGTATTTAGCAAAAGTCATATCTCTACTATCTCACAATCTTAGTTAAAAAAGTTAATTCCCGTTTTATTTTTATCTGCCTCTATATCAGCAATATCTTGACTATATGCGCCTTCTTGATTAAAGACGGCAGTATTCTTATTTTGATAATCATTTTGAGTCAATTTTGCCCGTAACTCAGCCAACTCACGATCTTTACTTTCTACTTCGTTTAACTTAGTTTGATGAAGCTGATCATAATCTTTCTTAAGTTGTTTGTTTTCACGTCTTTGTGCAGCCAATGCTGACATTGAAGCTACCAGTCCGATAATAGCTCCCAGTAATAAACAGATTAAAATCACTAACACCATCTGAACCTTTACTTTGCTAAAAATCAAATCAACCATAACCATTTCTGTGTTATGAATAGCAAAAAAGACAACTAAGATGACTAGAAGTAAAGCTACAATTAATTTACCTTGTTTCATGATTTTCCTCCTTGAGATTAAACAAGTTTAATGCTAAATAATCTCCCACCTTTGGAAAACACTGATAGAAAAAGTTGCCCATAGTGAGTGTTCGCGGTAAATTGATTTCACGCCCTAATCGTCGGGAGCCAGCCATTGATTTAATAATTTGCTGAGCTACGTGATTCGGATTGAGAGCAAAACCCTTCACCTGTTGCAAATACGCTTGGGAATTTGAATCATGATTAAAGAAGTTGGTCAAAACTGGACCCGGATTAACAGTGGTAACCCGTATATGGTCAGCTTTTAATTCAAGACGCAAGGCATTAGCATAACCAATTATAGCAAATTTACTTGCGGAATACACGCTAGATGCAACCGTAGCCATTTTTCCAGCCATGGACCCTAGGAAGATAATATGTCCTGTTTGTCTTTCTTTCATCCGTTCAGCCACTTTTTGTGCTAATACCATCATGGCAAAGGTATTCACTTTAAACATTTGTTCTATCTCAGCATAAGAAAAAGCCGTTGCTGGTTTAAAGTAGCCAAAACCTGCTGAATTAATTAAAAAATCCACCTGACCAAAGCACTCATAAGTTTGGTTTACTACTTGATCAATAAAGTCCTCATGACTCAAATCTCCCGCAATGACATGGACCTGAACGCCATAAGTTTTCCTTAAATCATTTGCCAATTTTTCTAGGACTGTTTCACTTCGAGCCACCAAAACTAAATTGGTATGTTTTTTTGCTAACTCGGTGGCGAGAGTCAAGCCAATTCCACTTGAAGCTCCAGTGATTAAGGCTACTTGATTCTTAAACATGTCAACCTCCTAAATAGGATACTCCGCTAAGTCTACTACAACTTGAGTTGCCGAAAAAACATGACAAGCTTGATTTTCTAAATATTTTGCTTGATGACCTAAGTAGCGGGCGCTAATATGATTTAACAAAAGTTTTTTTGCTCTTGCTTGACTAGCTACATAAGCTGCTTGCGTATTGGTTGAATGGAAATAGCGCTTGGCTAATGCTGCTTCTGATTCTTCAAAGGTAGCTTCATGAACCAGTAGATCAGCCTCTTTAGCTAAAGTAATGCCATTATCTGTCAAGCGGGTATCCCCTAAAATCGTGACGACTTTTCCTGGTTGATTTGGCGAAATAAAGTCCCGGCCATTTAAAATACGCCCATCCTCTAATTCAATTGTTTCTCCCCGCTTTAACTTACCCAATAAGGGTCCATTTGGAATCTGATACGGTTCTAATCGGTCCATCAGTAGTTGGCCGGCCAAATCGGGTTGAGTTACCCGAAAACCAAAAGATAATATGCCGTGATCTAAGGGTAAATAATCGACTATCCAATCATTGGCAAGCTTAATTTGCCCACCTTGAGGAGATAATTCGACAAATTTTAGCGGATAAGTTAAGCGAGATCTAGAAAGTTTTAAGGAGGTCAACACAAATTCCTTGATACCTTGCGGACCATAGATGGTTAACGCCTCTGACCCACCTTGAAAAGATCGCGAACTCAAAAATCCTGGCAAACCAAAGATATGGTCCCCATGCAAATGAGTAATAAAAATTTTACTGATTTTTCGTGGGCGAAGAGTTGTTTGTAAAATTTGATGCTGGGTAGCCTCTCCACAGTCAAAAAGCCATACTTCATTCAATTCATCTAATAGCTTTAGAGCTAATGAGCTTACATTGCGTGCTTTGGCAGGCACACCTGCTCCTGTTCCTAAAAATTGGATAAACATACGTCGCCCCCTATCTTATTCTATCGTTGGCGATAGATTTCTTTGGCAATAAATTTAGCTAATTCTAAAGAGCCTATTTCATTTGGATGGACCCCATCTTCATAGAGCCAATCTGCATGATCTCGCATACTAGAAGCCCAATCGATTAGTTTCACATTACCATATTTTTGACTCGCTTCAATTAAACGACTGTTAGCATCATCTGTCCAAGCACGATCAACATAAACGGTTAAGAAATATTGTTCTTTATCAGTTCCGATGGCTTCAATATAGTCATTTAACTGACCTTGAGTAAATGTTCCATTTGAGCCGAGAATCGTTACAACAATCGGTTTTACCAGCTTATTCTGTTCGAGATTATTTACAACTTCTACACTTTGATAGAGTTGACGGCCAACCTTGCCATCAACAACAGCTTTAGGAAAGACTTGCTTAATTTGTTCCATCCCTGTTAATAGAACCGAATCACCAATAAAAGTCACATCTAAGCCATTAGCAAAGAGTAACTCTTGTCGAGTAAGCCCTGGAATATTATTAATCGGCGTTTCAACTTTTTCTTTACCTTGTTGTTCTTTAAGTGCTTTTTCTTGGTTAACTTTAACAATTTTTTCAATCTTACTTTGCGTATCCGCCCTTTTTTCTGGTGAAAAAATCATGCCTACTGAGCCAACTAGGAAGCAGAATAAATAAGCAACTGTAATGACTTTAATTAAGGTAGGAATTTGTTTATCATAGCGAATTTGACGCAAGCGAGCAGGCAAACGATGCAATTTTAAATCTTGACCCACTGGTAAAGGTAAGCTTTCCTTCTCAAATAATTGATAGGAAATCTCAGCAAAAAACATAATTAATAAGAATTGAATGGTTAAATTCAGCAATAAATGTTGATTAATAAAATGAATATTTTTTGGCATCATCAAGTGAACAGGATAATAGCACAAATAATAAGAAAAGCTTCGTTTGCCAAAGAATACAAAAGGTTTAAAGGTAAAGAATTTATTCCAGATTGTAGCCGGATGGATAGAAGAAACGAGCACAAGGGCTGTAACAATGGTAAATAGTGTCATACCAAAACGATATGCAAAGGGCTGAACGCCATACATAAATTTAACCATAAGTATGGCTAGGACCATACCAACTGAACCTACAATATTAAAACTTTGTTTTGCTTTATTTGAGAGCGGTTTAGGTGATAATTTATCCGGTAAAACTAAGCCCACTGCTCCCCCTAAAGTATAGGCAAAACCGCGAGTAAGAACCGAATAGTAAACATGAGTCGGATCTTGTCCATCTTGGTACCAATAGCCTAATAAGATGGCTGACAATAATGAAACAATCAAGAGAATATTGATGGTTATCTGTGGTTTCTTATGCCAAGAATAGAACAAAAGAATCATGACCGGCGTCAGCAAGACTAATTGTCCATAGAGGGAAACATACCATAAATGAACAAATGGACTCGGATTCACTGCCTGAACAAAATAAGACTGATTGTTAAGAATTTGATAGTAATTGTTGAAAAAAACTAAGCTAGTTAGGGCCATATTACGCAAATTAACTAGATAGTCGCGCGCAAACAAGGCGATATAGGTTACCGTTCCTAAAATCAAAGCCAAGGTCGGATAGAATAGTCGACGAAAGCGCGAAATATAATAGCCCCGGTAATCTAAATCTTTCCCTTGACGATCGCGTAAATAGAAATGTCTAAAGTTAAAAAAGCCAGCAACGAACAAGAAGCTATTCACCGCCGCAAAGCCACCGGGAACAATATGTTGAAAGAAATAATAGAAAATAATGGTTAAGATAGCAACGCCTTTGATGCCATCAAACACCGCTATACGTTTTCCTGCTACTGATTTATTCATGATGATCACCTAGTCAATAAACTCGAATTGATAATCTAATAATTCGACAAGATCGCCTGATTGAGCTCCTAATTCGCGTAAACGTTGATCAACACCCATCGACCGCAATTGACGAGCAAAACGAGCAACCGCTTCATCATGGGCCATATTGGTCATCAGATAAAGTTTTTCAATCTTAGGCCCATACAAGCGCCAATATCCTTGGTCCACTTTTTCGACTTGGAAAGCAGCTTCCTCTTCCTCAAGCTCAATATAAACATGATCGAGGTCTTCAACGACATCTAATGGTACAAATTCAGTCTCAACCACTAACTGATAAGTAGCCCGTAATAAGGGTTCAATCCCTTTAGTTTGCCAAGCACTAATTTCAAAAATACGAGGGACTTCCTGCCCCAATTCCTGATAATAGTTAGCTAACTTTTCTTTAAATTCTGGGAGATTTTCTTGAGCTAACGCATCATCCATCTTATTGGCAACTATGATCATCGGACGATCCAAAAGGCGTTCGTGATAGCTGCGCAATTCATTCATAATCGACACAAAGTCATCAAATGGATTTCGACCATGAGTCGCTGCTAAATCCACCACATGTAATAAGACTTTGGTCCGTTCGATATGCTTCAAGAAATTCGTTCCCAGCCCCACACCTTGAGAAGCTCCTTCAATTAATCCAGGCATATCTGCCACGACAAATTCTTGATCAACACCCAATTTGACGACCCCTAAATTAGGGACTAAAGTGGTAAATTGATAATCAGCAATTTTAGGTTGAGCATTCGAAATAACGGATAATAAAGTTGATTTCCCTACACTAGGATAGCCGACTAAACCGACGTCAGCTAAAACTTTAAGCTCCAAGCTTAATTCAAATTCTTCTCCTGGTTCCCCGTTTTCTGAGATAGATGGAGCCGGATTCTTATGGGTCGCAAATTTAATATTACCACGACCGCCACGGCCGCCTTTAGCGACAATGACTTCCTGTCCATTCTCAACGAGATCAGCAATTATTTGTTGTGTTTCTGCGTTACGAACAATCGTGCCTGGAGGGACTTTGACAATTAAATCCTCTGCATGAGCACCATATTTACTTTTACTCATCCCATTTTGACCGTTTTTACCGCGGAAATGACGATTATAACGAAAATCAATCAAAGTGCGCAGTCCTTCATCCACTTTAAAGATAACACTGCCCCCTTGACCGCCATCGCCTCCCGCTGGTCCTCCATCGGGAACATATTTTTCTCTTCTAAAGGCGACCATTCCATCGCCACCTTTACCTGCTTTAACATTCACCGTAGCTTTATCTAAGAAGGTTGACATTGGCTCACTCCTTTCTTTTACCTTAATTATTTTGGTTTAAAATTTTGTAATAATTTCTCTTGGATCCATTAAAGTCATTATTCGATAACTCAATTGCCCCATCGTTGCTAAGCGATTGGCTTTAATCTGATAATCATCATGGTTAACCATATTATTTTCAAAATAAGCTTCAATAAAAGGAACCCCTTGTTTGAACTGGTCTAAGAGCGAGTCATCGCTAACGTGGTTTAATGAATGAATCCACGTCATTAATTGACTTTCTGACTCACTTTGAGATGCATCAAAATTAAAAATTTCCTCTTGATGTTTGTGACCTAGGTTAACCACCCGACTTAAGGCTTCAATAGTCAAACGATATTCGTTTGCTTGCGTTGATTTAAATGATTGAAGAGCCTGGGCTTGATTGCGAATGGCTTTAAAATTCAGACCATGAGCCCCTAAAACAGCCTTAATAATATCATAATCAACTTGATCCTTTTCGAGTTGTTGTTGCATTCGAGCTTTCAAGAAACGATCTAATTCCCAAATCGTGGTTGCTTCAATAGACATTACACTTTGAAGTGACTTCAATAACTCAATAAAATCAAAATCCCATCCTTCATGCAAACTAATTTCAACTAAGCCCATAGCTTGTCTTCTTAAAGCATACGGATCATTTGAACCCGTCGGAATCATACCAATTCCAAAGTATTGTAATAAGGTATCTAATTTATCTGCAAAAGCTAATAAAGCTCCTGCTTGATTTTGTGGAAGCGCACCGCCACTCGTCACTGGCAGGTATTGATTGCCAATCGCTTGAGCCACTAAATCTGATTCCCCATAGTGTCGTGCATACAATTGGCCCATTTGACCTTGTAATTCGTCAAATTCGCCCACAACTTGCGTCATTAAATCGAATTTATAAATTTGACTAGCTCGGCTTGCTGCTTCTTGCATCTCAACATGGATGGGACTTTGACTAGCTAAAGTTGAAGCTAGAACAGGAATCATTTGCCCAACACGAACTTGCTTATCAGCTAAACTACCTAATTTGAAATGTTCTTTCACTTGACTTAATTTAGCTGTAAAATCACCTAAATCGTGTTTGAGATCCTCTTGGTAGAAGAACAAAGCATCTTCCAAACGAGCTTTAAGTACTTTTTTATTCCCTTTTATTACATTGTCTATATGTTCTTGATTACCATTCCGAACCGAGATAAAAATTGGCAGCAAGGCTTTAGTTTCTTTATCTTGGGCATAAAAATAACGTTGATGATCTTTCATGGCAGTAATCAAAACAATTTCTGGCACTTGTAAATAATCAGACTCAAATTCACCATAGAAAGCAGTTGGCCATTCAACAATAGAGGTAACCTCTTCTAACAAATCCTCATCAATTGGAACAATCCATTGATGAGTTGCTGCCAATTGTTGAATTTGATCTAAAATGACTTGTTGTCGTTTGTGGAAATCAACAATAACAGCTTGTTCATATAAACGTTCTTCATATTCATCCGCATGGTCCAATTCAACCGAATGACCTAAGAAACGATGTCCCCGACTTTCTTTTCCCGCTTTGACTCCTACAAACTCAAATGGAACCACCTCTTGGTCAAGCAGAGATACCATCCAGTGTACCGGACGAATAAAAGGTGTTTCTAAAGTATTCCAAATCATACTCACTGGGAAATTAAGTTGTTTTAAGATCGTTGGCAGTTGGCCAAGAACTTGATCTGCTGTCTGACCAGGTGTAAATTTATCGATAAAAATATAGGCTTCATCTTTAATAGATTTTACATAAACATCTTCTGGACTAGCGCCTTGCCCTTTTAAAAAGCCTAAAGCAGCTTTGGACCATTGTCCTTGTGAGTCTTTAGCAATACGCATAGCTGGTCCTTTGACTGCTACCGTCGAATCCGCTTGTTGCTCAGCCAAACCGCTGATACGGAACGCTAAACGACGTGGCGTCGCAAAAGATTGAATATGGTCAAACGCTAAATTAGCTTCCTTTAAAAAGGCTACCACTCGTTCTTCTAATTGTTGACTCAACGATAATAAGTAGCGCGCTGGGATTTCTTCAAGTCCTAATTCAAATAAATAATTCTTAGTCATTATTATCCTTCTTTCGTCACAGATTCAGCTTGGTTACTGGCTTCTTTTAACAAAGGAAAACCTAGTTTTTCTCGTTCATCAACAAAGGCTTGTGCTACAGCCCGTGCCATCTTGCGAATCCGGCCTAAATAACCAGCTCGATCAGACACAGAAATGACGCCTCGAGCATCAAGCAAATTAAAGCTATGACTGCATTTGAGAATATAATCATAAGCTGGGTGAACTAGACCTGCTTCAATCAATTTTAATGCTTCCGCTTCACATGAATCAAATTGATTGAACAACATATCGGTATTGCTCAATTCAAACGCATAGGTTGAGTGTTCTCGTTCTGGTTGTTTAAAAATTTCACCATATTTTACTCCATCAACCCATTCGAGGTCATAGACATTATTCACGTCTAAAATATACATGGCTAATCGCTCTAAACCATAAGTAATTTCACTAGTAACTGGGTGACATTTCAAGCCCCCTACTTGTTGGAAATAGGTAAATTGGGTAATTTCCATTCCATCGATCCATACTTCCCAACCTAAACCCGCACAACCAAGCGAAGGATTTTCCCAGTTATCTTCGACAAAACGAATATCGTGTTCTAAAGGGTTGATCCCAATTTCTTCTAAACTAGCTAAATATAATTCTTGGATATTTAAAGGTGAAGGCTTCATGATAACTTGAAATTGATGGTGTTGGAATAGTCGGTTAGGATTCTCTCCGTAGCGACCATCAGCTGGCCGACGAGAAGGCTCCACATAAGCTGCATTCCAAGGCTCAGGTCCAATAGCCCGTAAGAAAGTATAAGGGCTCATCGTCCCTGCCCCTTTTTCAGTATCGTAACTCTGTAAAACTAAACAGCCCTGTTTAGCCCAAAACTGTTGGAGCGTCATGATGATTTCTTGCATGGTTCGTTTCTTCATAGTTAGACTCCTTTTTGAGACTAGTAATAAAAAAATTCCCTATGATTAAATCCACAAAAAAAGCGTGAATTAATCATAGGGACGAATAAATTCGCGGTTCCACCCTAATTCTAGTTATTACTAGCACTTTTATATTTTATTTGATGTACTTCGAAAGCTACCAACGGATTTAGTCTAGCTTCCACCCTCCTAGACTCGCTATATCACCTTAAAATTCATGCTTTCTACTCAAAGTCATTTTACTAAGACGATTCTTAAAAGTCAATGACCGGTCCGCTTTCGTTGCTTCTTTTTCTAACATTAGATATAGCTTGAACCTGTTCGTCTAGCTGTTTTAGTTGCTTGAGATAACTTTTCCCTTTTAATCTCAGTCCGACAAATTCTTGATAAATGGTATCCATCAATCGACTCAATTCCTCTTTGGTCTTTTGCCCCAAGTTAATGGATTGAATCTGCTCAAGCTGACAATTGGCTAAAATAATAGCCACATGAATAGTTTTAGGACTGATATGCAAACGAAAATCATCTTGTTCCCAAACAGCTTGACTAAGTATGCCTTGAAATTTAAGTGAAAAATCAAACGGACCATCCTGACGACCCGTCAGAGCACATGATTGCCAATTTAAATGGATACCCAAATATGGCAAGAGTTTCATTTCTAAACAAACCATCAAGACCTGACTATCAAGACCCTGATTAAGCAAGGACAAACATTGAGATAAAATAGTATAAACATTGAGATTGGCAACATTATCTTCTAATGCCGCATCGACTAATTGAATAAAATAAGTCGCATAGGCCAATTTTTCATGATCTTCTTGAATAGAGCGAAAGAGCTGAAGTGTTTGGCCTTCTTTAAGAAAAGACAAACCCGACTCATTAATTTTACCAAGAAAATACTGTTGAGTAATAGGAATACAGTGACGCCGTAAAGGATGATTAGCTTGATTAAAGTTCTTAATAAAAAACATTTTAGCGCCAAATTCTTTAGTAAAGATTTTCACCAAAGCATCTTTCTCACGATAATCCCGTTTAAACAAAATAATGCCTTCAAAGCGCTCATCCATCTAATCACAACCTTTCCAAGTCTATCTGCCAAAGCGATTAACCATAAAATAAAGAGCCCAATCCCGATCAAAGCAAGGTCATGGTTCACGACAAGTTTCTTTTCTAGCTATCGATGCTAGATAAGCAGAACGCGTGATGGTAAATTGCTTCTTTATCAGGAATTGGCCTCAAATATGCGCCACAAAATTTTCCTTAATAATTTTGATCCTGGTAACCAAAATCATTTAATTGACCGACTCGATCGCGCCAATTCTTTTGTACTTTAACCCATAATTCTAACTTGATCTTATCACCTAACAAGGTTTCAATATCTCGCCGGGCTAATTGTTTGATTTTCTTAATCATTGAACCTTGAGCACCAATGATGATCCCCTTTTGACTCGATCGCTCAACAACGATAGAAGCTTGCACCTCAATCTTCCCGTCTTCATTTCGCTGCATTGATTCCATTTGAACAGCGACCGAATGAGGAATTTCTTCATGAGTTAGGAGCAAAATCTTTTCGCGGATGAATTCAGCGACGAGAAAATATTCAGGATGGTCCATCACTTGGTTTGCAGGATAATATTGCGGGCCCAAAGGCATCCTCGTTTTCAAATCATTTAGCAAATCTGGAACATTGTTTCCTTGAAGGGCGCTGATCGGAAAGACATGATCAAATTCAAACACCTGACGGTAAGATTCAATGATAGCCAAAATATCATCTGGTTGGATCAAATCAATCTTATTAATTAATAAATAGACAGGAACTTGACTACCCTTTAAGCGTTCCATAATTAAACGATCACCTGGTCCCATCTTCTCAGTTGCATTGACCACAAATAGGACCGCATCAATTCCCTTTAAGGCGCTGTAAGCTGTCTTTAACATAAAATCTCCAAGGGCATGTTTGGGTTTATGAATCCCTGGAGTATCAATAAAAATTAATTGAGCTTGGTCATCCGTATAAACGCCTTGAATTCGATTTCGGGTTGTTTGTGCTTTATCCGACATAATCGCAATTTTTTGACCAACGATTTGATTTAGTAATGTTGACTTACCGACATTGGGTCGACCAATGATGGCAATAAACCCAGATTTATAATCTTTTTTCATATTTTCCTCATTCTACTTTAGTTTAAAACAGCTAAGAGATAAGGTCCAAAAATTAATAGACCATTTATTACAGCGATAGTTGCTGCTACAAGCACTGAGCCAGCAGCCACATCTTTGGCTATTTTGGCCAGCGGATCCAAACGAGTTCCCATGACCAAATCAACCACGGCTTCAATGGCTGAATTTGTCATCTCTGCTACCAATACGAGTCCAGTCGTTAAGAGTAGACTGAGCCATTCCCAACGATTTATTTGAAAGCTAATTGCTGCAATGAGCGTCAAAGTCATCACTAATAGATGACGACGCATGTTTCGTTCACTTTGTATGGCGTAAATCAATCCTTCTAAAGCTACTTGAAAGGATAACGAAAAATTTGGATTAGCAAATCGTTTATAGCTTCTCTCTTGAGATTCCATATTCAGTTAACACCTCTTCTTGCAAGGCAAACATTTCCTTAGCTTCATCTTCTGTTTGATGGTCGTAACCATTTAAATGAAGAAAACCATGAACAGCTAAAAATGCTAATTCACGCTCAAAGGAATGACCATAATCAAGAGCCTGTTCTTGAGCGCGAGGAACCGAGATAATAATATCCCCTAAATGTCGATCTAGTTCAATCAGTTCCTCGTCGTCTTCCACCACTTCAGCGGTTAAATCATTTTCATTCAGACTTTCTTCTATCTCATCACTTTGATAGTCCAAATCAAATTCACTGACTACTTCTTCTAAGGCAAAACTTAAGACGTCCGTCACTTTATCAATTTGTCGAAATTCCCGATTCAACCGTTGAATTTCATCATTATCTACAAATGATAAATCTAATTCAATGGCTTGACCTAGGTCTAATTTCTGAGCTGCCAACTCAATCACCCCTTGAATCATAGCCACTTGGTCTGCTTGCAGAAAATTACTTTCATCAATTATATCGATTACCATTTTTGTTCCTCCTATTCAGGGTATTCAATCCGGGTATGATACATACTCGCCACCCCTTTAATGAGGGATTTTTTGGCAATTTGTAATTCATGAACCGTTAAATTAGCCATTTCGAACTGATTTTCTTCCATCTTACTGTCAATAATCTTATTTACTAATTGCTCAATACTCTCTTGGTTGTAGTCCTTCAAGGTACGCGAAGCAGCCTCGATCGAATCAGCAATCATAATAATAGCTGCTTCTTTTGTCTGCGGTTTAGGTCCAGGATACTGAAATAGTTCTCGATCAACATCAGGATTGTCTTCCTTGGCTTTCGTATAAAAATATTGGACCAAGGTTGTGCCATGGTGTTGCATACAGATATCAATAATACTTTGCGGCATATTGTGTTCATTTAATATTTGCTGACCAAGAGTGACATGGCCAATAATAATATTTGCACTCTCATATGGATCCACCATTCGGTGAGGGGATTCGACTCCACTTGGTAAGTTTTCAACAAAGAAAAGTGGGTGAACCGTTTTTCCCACATCATGATAATAAGAGGCCACCCTGGTTAATAAAGAATCACCACCAATTTGTTCAACCGCATTAGCTGCCAAATTAGCCACCAAAATACTGTGGTGATAGGTCCCTGGTGCTTTTTCGATAATGAGTTTGAGTAAAGGATGGTTCAAATTCGCTAATTGATTTAAAGTCATTGGCGCTCGGTCACTCAGTAACTGTTCCCAATATGGATTAAAAAGCAAGTAAATTAAATGGGTAAAGATGACATTACTTACGATAAAAATAACAATTCGAAAGCCTTCAGCCGTCACTAAATTAATATTGAGTGCAACCAAAAATGGAACAACAAAAATCAAATGCCAAATTAATGAATGAATCAAATATTCCTTTTGCAGGTGTTCTTTTGGTGAATGTCGCATCACAATAAGAGCAATTAAACTAGATAAGAAATACAGGATACTTGGTAACATGGTATCTGTCAGCTTATCCATCCCATTTAAGAGGAACAAGGCCATTAAATTAAAGAAGGTTAGACTGATTAAAGTTAATCGTAATTTAATTTTCGGCACCAACATAAATGGCATTAATGCAATAGGTAATAATAATGACGCATAACTCGTTCCCGTTTCTTGTAAGAACAATAAGGCCCTAAAGCCAACAAACATCAGAATAAAGACAACCACATACGCGGTTACTTTCATTTTGATCTGATTTGATATTTTTTCTTTGGGGCTAGCCCAATCACGATGACAATAATAAAAGACCACCAAGCTATGGCCTATAACAAGGGCTATAAACGCATAAGTAATGATTGAATGCCCTCGTTGTTTGGTAAAACCAAATAACGTTAATTGGCGCAAATTAGTTTGGTCAACCACATGCCCTTCTTGTACGATAACTTGTCCTTGGAGGATGTAGGTTGGTTGAACTTTATTAACAGCTTCAGTTTTTAACTGATCCGTTTGCTTTTGATCGATTAAGGAAGTTGGTACAATCAACTGATGATAAAAATCAATCAAAACTTGCTTAGTATCATATTCATAATTACTAATTAAAACGGCATTATCTAACTGTTCCAAAACGAAGGTAACATTCTCATCAGAGATTTCTTGATTTAAATGATCAGATAATTTACTGGTTACTTCTGTCTGAATGGTTGTTAATTCAGTCTCATTTAACCGCAATAAATAGGCAATCGTTTTGTCGGTCAAGGTATTACCAAAAGCTTGTAACGTATTCCCCATCTGGCTTAAACGACCATGGTACACCAAAAGACGTTCCGAATCATTTAATTGTCCAAATAAGACTTTTTGATTCGCTTTTCGTTTTGACATAGTGACTTGGCTCGTAATCTCTTTCGGTAATTTAGTATCTGCGAGCAAAGCATTTAAATCCTCAGTTGACACCATTTCTTTTCTAATTTGTCTTAAAAAACCGAAGTACTGTTCTAATATTGTTAACTGATTCTCTCTAATGTCTGGTTGAAAGACATAGACTGATTTAACATTATCTTTTGCACGTTGTTGGTTTAACTTGGTGATTTCAACGTCTTCTAGAGTTCGTGGTGCTCGAATCGTTGTGGGTGATACTTGATTCAACTTAAAGTCATATTGTTTGGGCTGAACTTTTGAGTAGCCTAAGCTAATGAGGACAACTGCCATCAAGAATAAGAGAAGTGGAACATAGGCTTGCCTTAATTTCATTTGAATATTTTGAAGCTGCCGATTCATCCTTTCTCCCCCATTCTAAAAAGTCTATTCATTGTATGCTTTAATAATATCCGCTACGACAGGATGACGAACGACATCAAACTCGTCAAACGTAACAAACTTGATTCGCTCAAGGTTCTTTAATTTTGCTTCCGCATCGATTAAACCTGACCGCACACCCTTTGGCAAGTCAATTTGCGTATGATCCCCATTAATAATCATTTTTGATCCAAAGCCCATCCGCGTTAAAAACATTTTCATTTGAGCAATCGTCGTATTTTGTGCCTCATCTAAAATAACAAACGCATCTTCTAAAGTTCTCCCTCTCATGTAAGCTAGGGGAGCAATTTCAATGACACCCCGTTCCATGAGGCGATTAGTATGTTCGGTCCCATAAACATTGTACAAAGCATCGTAAACCGGACGCAAATATGGATCCACTTTTTCTTTTAAATCGCCAGGCAAGAAACCTAAATTTTCACCGGCTTCTACAGCTGGTCGTGTCAAAATAATTTTTTTGACTTTGCCCTCTTTTAAAGCTTGAACCGCTAAGACCACAGCTAAATAAGTTTTACCCGTTCCGGCTGGTCCAACACCAAAAACCATATCGTATTTTTCAACTGCTTTAATGTATTGCAATTGCCCATAATTTTTAGCTCGAATAGCTTTACCATCGGCAGTTCGTCCAACTATTTCATCATAAAGGTTCAAAAAAAATGGCATTTTATCATCTTTTGCCATCTTAATGGCCGTTACAATATCCATCGAACGAGGAGTAATATGTCTTTCTAGTAATTCTAATAAGGCCTTTATGACTAAAGTAGTTTGCTCAATTTCTTCTTGATTCGTACCTGTGATTGAGATTGTTTCTCCACGTGAAGATACGGTCACATCAAAACTATCTTCTAATAGTTTCACATGTTTGTCGTGATTACCTAAGATTGCCATTAGCCATTCTGTATTTGTTACTACAATTTCTTGTGAGAATCCTGTCCCATTTGCCAAAAAATTAGCTCCTTCTACATTAAAATCTCTTGTCATATTATTCTAAAAACAATACAAAATCTAGCTCTAGTATAGCATTGATACCAAAAGATGTCATCAATACACCACTGGAGTCAGATCTTGCTAATCACAAAAAAATTCCTTACTCATTCGAGTAAGGAATTGTCATAAGCCTAGCTTAATAGCTTTTTAGTTAATTGATTAACCACTTGTCCATCCGCTTGACCTTTTAGTTGTTGCATTGCTTTACCCATAACTGAACCAAAATCCTTCATCGAAGTAGCTCCTACTTCTTGGATAATTGATTGAATCACTAACTCAACTTCTTCTTGCGAAAGTTGTTTTGGTAAATAATGCTCCACAATTTGTATTTCTTGCCGTAATTGATCAACCAAATCATAACGATTCGCTTGTTCAAACTCCACTAAAGAATCTTTACGTTGTTTCATCTCCCGTGCAATGATGGTTAACTCTTGCTGAGCAGTTAAAGGTTCAGATTGATTAATCTGTTCCATTTGCAGGGCAGCTTTCAACATCCGTATCACTTTTAGTGTGGCTTTATCTTGCTTTTTCATCGCTTGCTTAACGTCCTGGTTTATTTGTTCAGTTAATGTCATGAAAACATCTCCTTTAACAACCAGTGATTAAAACTTTCTTTTACGAGCTGCTTCAGATTTCTTTTTACGACGAACACTAGGTTTTTCATAAAACTCGCGTTTACGAGCCTCTCTTAAAGTACCTGTCTTAGAAACGTTACGCTTAAAGCGACGAAGAGCGTCATCTAATGTTTCGTTTTCACGAACGACTGTTTTAGACATTTAGTTCCCCTCCCTCCAAGCAATAATAAACTCAACAAATAGATATAAATCTAAATTAAGTCCTTTAAACATTATAGCAAATCAAAGTGTCATTTCAAGTAGTTTTGTCTAAATTGATTGATTTATTCCGCATTCATAACTAAACAAGCTGAATTAGTCAATGTATTCTGTATCAGTTTGGTTCAACCAAGAATAGATAGCTCCAATAATTAAACCGCCACCGACAAAATTACCTAAAAAGGCAAAGAACCACTGTCTCAACACATTTGCTAAGGTAAAGCCTGTTAAAGCACCTGGATTAGTAAAGAACGCTAAAGAAAATGTGATGAAGTTTGCAATAACGTGTTCATAACCTAAAAAGGCAAAAATAAAAATCACGCCAAGGGTAAAAATAATCTTAGCAGTATCATCTTTAAGACGCAAGCCACCAACTACTGCAATATTCACCACAATATTGGCAAAAATCCCTTCAACAAAGATAACAAGACTCGATTTATCCAATTTACCTTGTACTGCTTGCATCAAATAATGATGTTGATCAATATTAGCAAACGTCCCTGTTTTACTCAAAAGAAAAGTAAAGACAATCGCACCAATTAAGTTGAACAAAGTACAATAAAACATAATCGTCATACTCTTCTTTAAAGATAAATCTTTACGATGAGCTGCTGCCACCATATACATCATATTGGAAGTTGCTAATTCTCCATTCATAAAGACAATCATAACCAATGACCAAGAGAATAGAAAACCGAATAAAAATTTGGGTAAATCAGGATGAATCCCCACTGCTTTTTGGGCAGCAGCAATTGAAATAGCGGTTCCCAATGTTAGAAATAAACTAGCATTCATCGATCTAACAGAATAACGTAAAATACTTGAGTTAAAAATTTGTTCCTTCTTCTTGGCATTTTTAGCAATTAAATAAGATAAACTCGTTTCTAAACCTGACATGCTTTTTCTCCTCTGCTTAATTAGTTCAAAGTCATTTCATTATTAGTCTTCTAAACAATTTTGACATTTTCCAAACACTTCGAAACGATGAGATTCGATTTTGACATTTGAAAGATCCGTATCCACATGATCAATTGGACAGCAGTCTAATGGAATAGTTTTTCCACAACTTGTACAGATAAAATGATGATGATGGTGATCACAATCCCAACATGTAATTCTGAACATTTGCTCCTGATTATACTCGGTATATTCTAGGATGCCCATATCAACAAAATCATACAAATTTCGATAAGTCGTATTATAGGACATTGTCGGATACTTCTGGCTTAACTGTGAATGGATATATTTAGCGCTCAAATAACGTTGATTTTCAGCGAATATTTGCAAAATTTCTTCTCTTTTTTTTGTTGATTTATAACCTGATGATTTTATTGTTTTTAAAGCATCCTGAACAATTTCTTCAGTTGATCGTTGCTCTATAGTTGGATGGTTTCCATGGTGATGACAAGAATGTGAATGTGATTCTGACATAGTAGCCACTCCTTATTTTATGTTATGATAGCCGTAAAAGGGAGGTAAAAAAATGACCCAAACAAATCAAGAGCCTTTACACTATTTTATCATATCTGACTCCATCGGCGATACAGCCTTAAAAGTTGCTCGTGCTGCATTAGCTCAATTTCCTTCTGTTAACGCCGTTTGTCATAAGTATCATTTTGTCGAAAACAACCAACAATTACAAGCCATTCTTGAGGAGGCTAATAAATGTGATGGTCTGATTTTTATGACCATTGCCGATGACCCTAAAGCAAAATTAGTTGAGGAATATTGCATTGAAACGGGACTCATTTGCTACAATCTTATTCAACCTTATACCCTTGAAATACAGCGGCGAACTGGGCTCAACCCCTCGGCAGAAACCGGAGCCCAATACGTCCTTTCTGATGAATACTTCAAGCGGGTAAAAGCCATGGAATTCTGTATTACTTATGATGATGGTAAAGACCCCAAAGGATTTATTGAGGCTGAAATTGTTTTGCTAGGTATTTCTAGAACTGGTAAAACGCCATTAAGCATGTATCTCGCTAACTTAGGTTATAAAGTAGCCAATCTTCCCCTCGTTCCTGAAATTGAGCCACCTGAATTATTATACACTATTGACCGCAAAAAAATTGTCGGTCTAACCAATTTGCCAAAAGTGGTTAACATACATCGCATGACGCGAATGCGCGAATATGGCATGTCGGAAACCTCTCGCTATGCAAGTATTGAGCGTGTCGAACAAGAACTAAAATATGCCGATGAAATCTACGCCCAATTGAAATGCCCGGTCTTAAACGTTGCCAATAATAGCGTTGAAGAATCGGCCAGCATGATTGTTGATATGCTAAGATTACCTTCTCGAACCTAGTCAATATAAACATAAACATATATTAAGAAGCTAGAATTTTCTAGCTTCTTATTTTTGCCTAATCTTGCGAGGATTCCCGATTGACAGCTAAATGTAACTCTTCTAATTGATCGCTAGCCACATCATTTGGAGCTTGCATCATTAAGTCCATGCCTCGACCTGTCTTAGGAAAGGCAATGACTTCGCGAATATTAGGTTCATTAGCCAACAACATGACTAATCGATCCAACCCTAAGGCAAGACCCCCATGTGGAGGGAAGCCATAATCAAAGGCATCTAAAAGGAAACCAAATTGTTGTACAGCTTCATCTAGTGTAAATCCAAGTAATTCGAACATTTGCATTTGCATTTCACGAGTATGAATCCGAACAGAGCCGCCCCCGATTTCATAGCCATTTAACACAATGTCATAAGCTTGAGCCAAGGCTTGTTCTGGGTGTTCTTTCAAAGCTTTTACATCCGCATTTTGAGGGGCCGTGAATGGATGGTGCATTGCCACATAGCGACCTGCTTCTTCATCGTATTCAAATAATGGCCAATCTGTAATCCAGACAAAAGCAAGTTCTTGTTCATCATATAAGTGGTGCTCTTTTGCCAATACGTTACGCAATTCGCCTAAAGAAGCGGCAACGACATCTGGTTGATCTGCTACAAACAAGAGCAAGTCGCCAACTTGTGCATCCATCACTTGACTTAAGGCTGTCTGCATAGCTTCAGATTGGAAGAATTTAGCAATCGGTCCGTTCAAACCCTCTTCTGTCACTTTCAACCAAGCCAACCCTTTTGCGCCATATGGCTTAACAATCTCACTCAAAGCATCAGCTGTTTTACGAGTATAATGGTCAGCTAAGCCTTTTAAATTTAAACCCTTAACTTGACCGCCTTGCGCGATAGCTGTTTGAAAGACCCCAAAATCGGATTGTGCCGCATAAGCCGAAAAATCCTTTAACTTCAAGTCAAATCGGATATCAGGCTTATCAACACCGTATTGGTCCATAGCTTCTTGATAGCTTAAAGTTGGAAAAGAATGCTCCAACTTAATCCCCTTAGCATCGAGCACAACCTTCTTAAGCATTGCTTCTACAAGCGCCTGAATATCTTTTTGGGTTAAGAAACTTGTTTCCAAATCGACTTGAGTAAATTCAGGTTGACGATCGCCACGAAGATCTTCATCACGGAAACAACGAACGATTTGATAATAACGATCAAAGCCTGCACCCATTAACAACTGCTTAAAGAGTTGTGGAGACTGCGGTAAAGCATAGAATTTACCTGCATCACGACGGGTTGGAACAAGAAAGTCGCGAGCTCCTTCAGGTGTTGATTTCGTCAAATATGGCGTTTCAACATCAATAAAACCTTGTTCATTAAGATAAGTTCGAATAGATTGGCCCACTTGATGTCTTAGTTTTAAATTCGCAAACATTTTTGGCCGACGTAAATCAAGAAAGCGATGTTTTAAACGGACTTCTTCAACCGTATCTAAATCATCTTCAATATAAATCGGCGGAGTTTTAGCCTTTGCCAAGATGTTTACAGATTGCGCGATTAATTCAAATTTACCAGTATACATTTTCGTGTTGATTTGGCTAGATTCACGTTCTGCCACTAATCCACTAACTTCGATCACGTATTCACTTCGCAATTGTTCAGCAAGACTCATCTGTTCGCCCATTTGTTCTGAATTGAAAACGACTTGACATAAGCCTTCACGGTCACGCAAATCAATAAAGATTAAGCCACCCAAATCTCGTCTTTTTTGAACCCATCCTTTAAGGTTAATTTCTTTTCCGACTAAACTTTCATCTACTAAACCACAATAGCTTGTACGTTCTATCATCTTATTCTCCTCTAAAATATTTATCAATTGCACTTGTATCGACCGTTTGCTCTAAATAACAACTATAAAAGTCATCAAGTAGCTCTGACAACTGATAGGTTGTTTGTTTTCCGTTCGCTTGATTTTTAACTTGAACGGTTCCGTCTTCCAATTCCCGTTCGCCTACCGTTAAAATCAATTTAGCTTTTAATTTTCCAGCTGTTTTGAATTGTGATTTCAGTGAACGATCATGGAAATCACGTTCTGCTGTTAAGCCTTCAGATCGAGCAGCTTGAACGAGTTTTAGACAAGTCATGTTAGTTTCTTGCCCTAAGCCCATGACATAAATGTCTACCCCTTCTTCTTCAGGCATATCTTGGCTTTGTTCCTTCATAGTTAAAATTAAGCGTTCCATTCCCATAGCAAAACCAAAACCAGGTGTTTGTGGACCGCCAATCATTTCAACTAAACCATCATAGCGACCTCCACCCACTAAGGTTGACTGGGCGCCAATTGAATCATCATTGGTCACAATTTCAAAAATGGTGTCTTGATAATAATCTAATCCTCGCACAATCAATGGATTCACTTTAAAAGGAATTTCTAATGCTGTTAGCATTTGTTGAACTTCCTCAAAATGTTTTTTACTTTCATCACTTAAATAATCTAAAATAGTTGGTGCGTTGACAACCAAAGCCTTATCCCGTTCATTTTTGCTGTCTAAAACCCGTAATGGATTTTCAAGTAAACGTCGTTGAGAATCCTCACTCAATTGGTCTTTCAATGGTAAAAAGTAATCAATTAAGGCTTGGCGGTATGCATAGCGATCTTGAGTCTTACCTAAAGAGTTAATATAGAGTGTGACGTTTTCAATTCCTAAATCACTCAAAATGTCCAAAGCTGAAGCCATTGTTTCCACATCAACTGCTGGATTGGTTGAACCCAAAACTTCGACCCCAATTTGGTGGAATTGTCGTTGCCGACCTGCTTGTGGACGTTCGTAACGGAACATAGGCCCGATATAAAAAACTTTTAATGGATTAGCATGCTCAGGACCAAATAATTTGTTTTCAATATATGACCGGACCACACCAGCTGTTCCCTCTGGCCGCAAAGCATTATGTCTTTCGCCTTTATCCATAAAGTCATACATTTCCTTAGAAACAACATCTGTTGTTTCACCTACTGACCTTTTAAACAATTCGTAAGCCTCAAAAATAGGCGTACGAATTTCTTTAATTTGGTAGGTATCAAATACAGCTTTAGCTACATCTTCAACATGTTGCCAGATATAACTTTCGTTAGGTAAAATGTCTTCTGTCCCTTTCATCTTTTGAATCATAATTTCCCTCTTTTCTTTTATTTTCTTATAAACAAAATACGCCCTATGACATAATCGTCATAGGACGTCTGAACACTTAACGTGGTACCACCTATCATTTATAATAGAATACTCTATTACCTCAAGAGCGATAACGGCGCTACCGGAATAACTTTGCATTATTCATCTCCATAGTGTCTTCATAAATGTTTTTCTATCTTTCAGCAAACGATAGAATCTCTGCTCATCATCTATTACTTGTCTATTTCAACGATTCAGTTTATTTATTATATAGATTAACGATACCCACGCCTATTGTCAAGCTTCTTAGCTATTCGTTGATAAATTTCTCTTTTTAGTTTTTTCTCCTATATTAATTGTCCTTGTATTCACATTCGCAAAATATTCACATTAAATTCATTCTTTTGTGACAGAAAGATTACTTTTTCTTAACAAGTCAAACGGAAGTTTGAATTCCATTACAGAGCTTTATATAATAGATTAAGATTATACGGCGGTTAGCAAGGAGGTCCTTATCATCGAAATAGTTAAAAATTTGGTGAAGCGTTTGTTCAGTGAACATACTTTTCCTTTAACGCTAGCCGTAGTTTTTTTTCTTATAGGAATTAGCGCCGTTCACAGTCTCACGTCAGACACTAATCTAGTGATTCATAAAGATGGAGTGATTATGCGTCAAGATCCATCCACAAGCGCCAAAGCGCTTGATTCATTAACTAAAAATCAAACCGTTTTTGTTATCGATCAAACCGATTTTTGGTATAAGCTTCGGTTACCCAATCGTAAAGAAGGATGGATTCCTCGCTGGTTAATTGATGATTCTAACTTAAATAATGATCATGATATCGCCGTGCTTTTTAAGGATAGCACACCTATTTATCCTAAAAAATCTATTCATAACAAAGCCATTGATAAGGGACAAAAAGGACAAATCTTGCCAGCTTATGAGGAGGATAATGGTTGGGTAAAAGTATCTTTAAAAGGTCAATTTGCCTTTGTGCCAACAGAAGATATTGAACTCGTTAGCGCAACCGATCATTTAAAAGATGACGGACACAACCCAATTTCAGAACCAAAGCGTGATCAAAATGTAGCTAAAGGTAAAAAAGAAACGGCCCAAGTGCGTGTGGCTGATCATTATTTCCTTAAAGAAGCCAATATCCTTGCCGAACCTCACTATACCGCTGCCATGGGCCAAAAATTCCAATACTTAAAAACAATTAACTGCGATGATGGCAGTCAATTTTATCAAGTCAAAGACGAAAATGGGGTCGAGGGCTACATCGAGTCTACGATTGCCGCTGTCCTCTCTTACTCAGATAACCATGTTAGCAGCCCAGTAGCAAAATCGCTTTCGGATGCCATTATTATGATCGATCCAGGTCACGGTGGCGATGATTCTGGTGCTACTAGTTTGGATGAAAGTGTCTTCGAAAAAAATGTTACCTTAGAAACAGCTCTTGAAGTTAAGAAAGCTTTAGAAGCAACAGGAGCAACCGTGATTATGTCACGAAATAACGATGAATTTGTTTCTTTGGAAGATCGGGCTAAACGATCTAATGCTGAATTAGTTGACGTCTTTCTCAGTCTCCACTTTGATGCAAATGCCGAAACTTCTTTATCTGGAACGACAACATATTACTATCACGAAGCTGACCTCAATTTGGCAGCAGACATGAATAAAGCTTTAGGTAACCTCAGCTTACCTAATAATGGCGTTCAATTTGGTAATTATTATGTCATTCGTGAAAATAACCGCCCATGTTTATTACTTGAACTAGGGTATATTACTAATAATAATGACTTACACACGATCCAAAGCAAAGACTACCGTCAGCGCGTAGCAGATCAAATAACACAAGGACTTCAAACCTATTTTTCACGTTACCAAACGAACTAAGAAAAACCGTTTTAACTTGAGCAGCTTCTGATATGTACCCCCTTTACTGGACACAGTAAAGGGGGTAATTTTGTGCGCTATAGTTATGAATTTAAATTATTATGTGTAGAGATGTATCATGAGGGAAATTATCCCGAAACGCCTACAGGTCTTAC
>NZ_UWPC01000016.1 GCF_900604935.1 Vaginisenegalia massiliensis | reverse complement strand
ATTGGTAAATCCATGTTTTTAATAAACTTGTATTAACATTATACTTTTTGCATATTAATTTATACCCGAGTTTTTCTTCCCTGTATTCATTGATAAGTTTTAATTTAAAGGCTAATTCATGTTTTTTATTCAAAATAAACACCCCTAAAGTTGAATTTTAAGGTTCAACTTTAGGGGTGCACTACAATTTGGTTATATATTTTTTATTAGATCTTTCCAAATACCATTTTCTTTGGTTTGGATCTTTTGGCCTAATCAAAATTGCTCTATCTAATGATATTGGGATACATAATTCCTTTAAGTCATAAAGTTGAGTAAAGTTATCACCTATAAAAAAACTCTCTCTATCTAATATGGCTAAACTCCACTCATATTTACTTCTTGCGATAATATCTTCAAAATAAAAGTGCAAATCTAAAATTTCAATAATTTGTTGTTCTTTTGCCGTCACTTTTAATCTGTTTTTTAATTGATTTTGTATTTCTTTAGGAAACCTTGCGTATGCTTCGTTTCTTTGATTAAAAAGATACTCATACTTTACTCTATAATATGGTGACCTTGCATGTAAATTAATGATAAAAATTAAAAAACATACTCTAAACATATCATCCTGAAGTAGTATCCCATTGCTACTTTCCAAAATTTTCTTCAGAAAATTAGCCGTTGTAATTTCTAATGTATTTAAATAGACAGATTCTATATACTGATCTTTTGCTAGTAATTCAGTATTTAGTTCTATTTTCAACTTCCGCGCATATTCAACTAACCAGATGTTAAACTTTTCAATATTATCTGGATCATAGTAATAATCTCTGTAACAAATTCTTTTGGTGTTAGTTAAAATAAATTTATCTTGAGGTTTCAAATAAACACTAACTAAACTATCGTTCTTTTCAGAAAACATTTTTAAAAAGAATTGTGGAATATAATGTTGTTTTTTAGTCTTCATTGTTCACCACTTCTGTTTGAGCTATACCTACTATTCTTCCTCACATCTTCTTCGCCTATTCTAACCACATTACTCCGTCTAATTTTCTCATCCTGCACCTTATCAAACACATGCTTTCGAATAATAGGCGGATGATTACCTTCTCTCAGATTACTGTCTTCATACTCATTCCCTTTAAACAAGTGGACTTTTCCAATGTACTTTTCATTACTCAACATGAGGTCGAGCGCACGTTTAGATCACTTAGCTTTTCCTCGTGGTGAGGGAATATGATTTTCTTTAAGTAATTTAATTAAGCCTACAATACTTTTCCCCTCAAGATACCAAGCAAAAATCTGCCTAACAACTGTGGCTTGCTCTTCATTAACAATTAGCAAACCATCTTTATCATGATCATAGCCATAACATTTTCGATGATAGAGTTTTGATGTTCCATCCATCGTTCTGTACCTGTGCCCCAATTTGATATTCTGACTGCGGGACTCATTATCAGCTTGAGCTAAAGATTCATAAATTGTTAACAGTAGCTCCCTATCATCCCTGTCAGTATCAATGTCTTCTTGATCAAAAATTAGTCGAACTTTTAATTCCTTGAGTAATCTTACTGTCTCTAATGCTTCAATCGTATCTCGGCCAAAACGACTCACACTTTTTGTGATAACGATAATTACTTTTTATTACGACAGTCATCAATGAGACGATTATACTCTTCCCGCTTTGATTTTGCTTTGGCTGAGGCTACATCAATATAGATATCAACTAACCGCCAATCCTCAACTAAGGAAACTTTCTGAGTTAAGGCCGAAACCTGATTAGCTAGACTTCGTAACTGATCTTTTGTATTCGAGCTTACACGCGCATAAATTCCCACTCGCTTATGTTTCAGTGACTAGCTGGATTATAATGCATGTTGTCCTTTAAATTCATTGGTTCCCTCACTTTCTAGAATGACTTAACTAATTACATTCAGCCTAACTATCTATATAGAATAACCTCATGATGAGTAGGCTACTTAAATTTATTTTTATTCATTTTTTATATGAAAAGATGTTGACCAATTCCCACATACTAGCTATTAATTTTTAGATACAATTCCCAACCTCAACCATTTCCAATCCAATTATACTAAAAAAACAGCCCCTTGAATATGGTATGCACATTCAAAAAGCTGATATATCAACATATTACTCTTTCACCTTTTCCATCAATACGATACACTCGACATGAAACGAATGAACACTAAAAATGTCAAATCAGCCTGTCTGTTTGTAGAAACATATCAATAAACCTTTTAACGATAGGTAGAAGCTATCGTTAAAAGGTTTAAGACGGATAAGCCGAGAGCTATCTATCTTTTTCCTCAATAATATGAATCGTGGTTTTTCCGTTTATTATTTCATTAATGTGATCTTTTACAAACGACGGCTTAATCTTGAATTTTTCAATCTTTTCAATTGGTAACCATACCAAAGCTTCTCCAGAATCAGTTGTATCTTTACAAAAACTAACATCATCATCTACAATCTGCATATAGTAATAAAATTCTACTGTATGACAGTTTAATCCATCGATTTTCCCACCAACGCCTTTAAAGAAATTTTCACACACTACTGCAAGGTGTTCTACACGGGCATCTATACCTGATTCTTCAAAAACCTCTCGTACAATACATGTAGTTGACTTTTCACCTAAATGTACACCACCCCCTATCATATAATAATGATCACCAACTGCACTTTTAACAAAAAGCATTTTATTATTATGAATTATGATTCCACCGGTGCGATATCTAAACCAATTGTTCTCTTTTTCAAATCCACAATCGTACTCCATTATGCCTCCACAAATTCTAATTAATATTATATTTTTTACTCCGTCTATACCGTTGACACAACCTTCTAAATATCCAAAGTGGTGACATGCCCCTTCCAGAATATTCGCATTGTTGCTACAAATTGGTATTTAGGATATATTTTTGAACACAAATTTCAAAATTTTCAACATGTAATATTCAAGCCCAAAAATAATAACCCCCTTGATTTCAAGCCTTTCAGAACTACCTTACTCACTTTCCCTTGTCAGCAATACTAGAGCCTCCACATGTGCTGTCTGTGGGAATTGGTCAACGGGTTGGACGGTGCCGAGTTGGTAGCCAGCATCGGCTAATAAGCGGCAGTCTCGGGCACAAGTTGCAGGGTTGCACGATACATAGACAATCTTTTCAGGATTTTGTTCAATTAAGGTTTCTACAAAAGAAGGATCCAATCCTTTGCGTGGTGGGTCAACGACTACAACATCGAATTTGATGCCGGCTTGATTCCATTTCGGTAAGACATGCTCGGCTGCCCCGACCTCAAAGGTGACATTGTCTAGTTTGTTTATCTGAGCATTTTGGTTGGCCATCTCAATAGCTTCTGGCACGATTTCCATAGCATAGACTTGTTTGGCATGCCGGGCCAGTGCCAACGAAATCGTCCCGATGCCACAATAGGCATCCAAAACCGTTTCATGCCCCTTCAAATCGGCAGCTTCTAAGGCGAGTTGATAGAGTTTTTCAGCTTGTTGGGTATTAACTTGGAAGAAGGAATTTGGTGAGATGCGGAAGGTCAAACCTAACATGGTATCGGTATAATATGGACGTCCATAAATCACCCGATTTTCCTTACCCAAAATCACATTCGAATTCTTAGGGTTCACATTGACCACAATTGAGACTACATTTGGCAGTTGCTGGGTAATTTCGCGGACCAAATCCTCCTCAACACCCAGACGTCTCTTGGTTGTCACCAAAACAATCATCATTTCGCCTGTATGGAAGCCACGTTTAACGATAATATGGCGGATTAAACCATTCTGACTCTTCTCAAAATAAGGCATGATTTCATAACGACGCAAAATATCACGCACCACTACAATAGCTTGGTCAATTTCTTTATGTTGAATATAAAAATTCTCAACCGGAACTAAGTCATGACTGTTCTTACGGAAGAAACCGGTCTCTAAATGCCCTTTAACTTCACGAACCGGGATTTGGGCTTTATTTCGGTATTCCCAAGGATGATCCATGCCGACTGTTTCAGCCACCTCAACATCGGTAAAATAACCCAAACGTTGAAAGACGGCTCGGACACTTTCTTGCTTATATTTCAATTGCGCAGGATAAGCTAAATGTTGTAAGGTCATGGTACCAATTTGGCGACCTACCTGATCTTTTTCAGGGACACGGTCAGGACTAGGCTCCATAACGTCCATTAAGCGAGCAAAGCCAAATGATTTACCCACTTTCATTACTTTGATTTTAACCCATTCACCGGGTAGCGCACCTTCAACGAAGAAAGGAAAATCATCGATTTTAACCACGCCTGATCCTTCTGAAGTTAAGTCAACCACCTTACCTTCTAATTCTTGATTTTTCTTATATAAATCTTTTGCTTGTGTCATTAATCGTTTCTCCTTTTTCTCTGCCTCATAGTCCTCTTCATTGTAACATTCCCAACACGGTAACTCTATGACTTTATCGACTTAGATCAATTTCAAGATCCCCCAGTTATAAATCAGGCTGTTTCTTACTGTTAGCAATAAAAATAGTAAATTATAAACATTATCATCGCTTCAAGCCCCTCGCTACACTCACAAAATAAAAATAGCTAACCAAGCCTTATCGTGATATTAGTACGGGTTGGCCAAAAGACACACTTTAGCTGTTAGAAGTTTACTCCTTTACAGATAAAGTAGACTTTTGACCACTAAGACCTCGGCTTAGTGGGTGTCTACTAACTTCACGATAAGGCTATTTTTGCTTAATCACACTCAACTATTAGTAACAAAAATAGAGAGTTATTAACATAATCATCGCTTCATGACTCTCGCCACACTCACAAAATAAAAATAGCTAACCAAGCCTTATCGTGATAGTAGTACTGGTTGACCAAAAGACACACTTTAGCTGTTGGGAGTTTACTCCCTTACAAATAAAGTAGACTTTTGACCACTAAGACCTCGGCTTAGTGGGTGTCTACTAACTTCACGATAAGGCTATTTATGCTTGATTACACTCAACTGTTACTAATAAAAATAGAGAGTTATTAAGATTATCATCGCTTCAAGTCCATCACTACACTCACAAAATAAAAAATAGCTAATCAAGCCTTATCGTGATATTAGTACGGGTTGACCAAAAGACACACTTTAGCTGTTGGAAGTTTACTCCTTTACAGATAAAGTAGACTTTTGACCACTAAGACCTCGGCTTAGTGGGTGTCTACTAACTTCACGATAAGGCTATTTTTGCTTAATCACACTCAACTTTTTAGTAACAAAAATAGAGAGTTATTAACATTATCATCGCTTAAAGGCTTAAGGACGCACTTTAGCTGTTGGAACTTTAGTTCCTTACAGATTAAGTAGTCCTTAACCTAGCAAGACCAAGGCTTGCTAGGATTGCCAGCGATACATAATGCTTAATAACTCTCTGTATATTTTTCTTTTTCCTTAATTCTTATCCAACAAATAGCGCTCTAGGAACTGGCGCGTCCGTTCTTCTTTAGGTTGCGTAAACAAGTCTTCTGGTTTTCCTTGTTCAGCAATAACCCCTTGGTCCATAAAGAGAACCCGATCCGAAACATCACGCGCAAACTCCATCTCATGCGTCACCACAATCATCGTCAAACCAGAATGTTCAGCTAAATCCTTCATAACAGCCAACACATCCCCCACCATTTCTGGATCCAGGGCTGAAGTCGGTTCATCAAACAAGATTGCATCGGGTTGCATAGTTAAAGCACGGGCAATAGCGACCCGTTGCTTTTGCCCACCTGACAGGGTAGCCGGCTTGGCATTGAGGAAATCCTGCATACCAACTTGCTCCAAATGCTTAATCGCCAATTGCTGCGATTCTTCCAAAGGCCGATGCATGACCTTAACCGGACCCACCGTACAATTTTCTAAGACCGTTAAATTATTAAATAAATTAAACTGTTGGAAAACCATACCGATATGTTTACGATACTCATTGGCTGCATAGTTGGGATCTAAGACATTTTGTCCCTTATAGAAGATTTGCCCAGTAGTCGGCGTCTCTAACAAATTAAGACAGCGTAAAAGCGTTGACTTCCCTGATCCAGATGTCCCAATGATTGAAACGACCTCACCCTCTTCGACGGTAAAGTTAATGCCTTTTAAGACTTGGCGTTCGCCAAAAGACTTGGTCACATCTTTAACTTCAATGATACTCATTTTACCCCTCCTTTAACTTTGACTTTAGGAGCGACTTTCAATTGCTGTTGACCTGAACCAATATAAGGGTCGCTTACCGCATCCATCCGCTTTTCCAAACGACGTAATAACCAAGTAATGGTTACCGTTAAAATAAAGTAAATAATAGCGGTTAAGAGGAAGGTTTCGAAGAAACGATAATTGGTACCTGCCACTGTCTTAGAGGTGAAGAAGAGTTCATTCACCGAAATAACATTCAAAACAGAGGTATCTTTAACGTTGATGACAAATTCGTTACCAATGGCCGGTAAGGCATTACGGAAGACCTGAGGCATCACTATTTCTTGCATAGCTTGCATGTGGGTCATCCCAATCGTTTGGGCGGCTTCATATTGGCCATGATCGACAGAGATAATGCCTCCACGAATAATTTCTGCCATATACGCACCCGTATTGATGGATACAATCAAGAAAGCAGCTTGCAACGGACTAATATTCCAATCCCAAAGGATAGCGGTCCCATAATAAATAATCATCGCTTGAACAATCATTGGAGTACCCCGGAAGATAGCCACATAGGCGTCCAACAGCTTATCTGCAATCGTTAGTAGGCGTTGCTTCCACGGAATCTTAGAATCTGGATAGGTCTTCACGATGCCAACCATAATACCGATAAAAACCCCAATCGAGGTACCGATAAAGGTAATCAGCAAGGTGTAGGCGGTCCCTTTCAAATAGCTAGGCCAATTTTCCATTAATATTTGATACATGGTTTGTAAAAATGCTTGCATAATGGGTCTCCTTTACATTTTATTGGGCGGCTTGAGCTTGTAATTTAATGGCTTGCGTCATCATAGCCTGTCTCTCTTCAGCCGTTATCTGACTGAGGACTTGATTAACTTGAGCTTGCAAGGGACTGTCCTTTTCCATCCCAATCGAGATCATCTTATCAGCCGGATCCACTTTGAACTGATCATCAAGAATAACATAGGTTAGACTTGGATCAGCCATCGTAGCAGCAATGGCTTCTGATTCTTCGGTGATATAGGCATCGGTCTTCCCCGTTTTAACACCCATTCTCATCACCGGGAAGGATTCCATCGCTTGAGTTCGCTTAGCACCTTGAAGTTGCTTAATCAGATTATAGTGTAAGGTCCCAATCTGACCCGTAATCCGTGCTCCAGCAAAGTCCTTTAAACCGTGGCCCTTCAGATAGGGAGACCCTTGTTTCATAACTAGAGCAAAGCGAATATCATAATAGGCCTGGCTAAAGCTAATGACTTCTTTACGCGCAGATGTTGGCGACATACCCGCAATGATTAAGTCAACCTTATTGGCCATCAAAGCCGGAATTAAGCCATCCCATTCAATCTTGACTACTTTAACTGGCCGATTTAAGGCTTGACCAATTTTTCGAGCTACTTGAACATCATATCCATTGGCATAATCAGAAGAGTCAACAATAGGAACGGCTTGGTTTGCTGCTGTCTTTTGCGTCCAATTATAAGGAGGATAGGCAGCTTCCATACCTATCAATAAAGGTTTAGGAGCATTCGGATCAAGCTTAGCCTCAAAGGGGTTCCAGACGATTAAGCCTACTAACACAAGAAAGGCTAAGCCAAATTTGTAAATGGAGTTCATTGTTTTCACCTTTTTCTTTTTGTAATTCAAGCAACTAATGGACCTATAACATTCATTCATTAACACATTCACAAGACTGATAATAGAACGTTTTGTATTAACCTTTAGGGTCTTATTATTCTAAGCTATATTTGAGTTTGTGTCTACTTTTTTTCACAAATAAATACCCTTTTTTGCATAATTCCCTTCTTATTTTCTGAAAAAATCTGCTTCTTTCACTACCAATTATTTTGCCATTATTAGTTCCTTTAAATCAGACGATGGTCGGATTTTCACCGTTTGACAAAATATGATATACTCAAATTTGTAAGGTTTGGACAGCAAGATGGTTCAAATCAATCTGACAGGTAGGAAGGAGATTTTAGATGAAAGTTCTACTCTATAGTGAACAATTAGATAAAATTTCTAAATCTGGTTTGGGTAAATCGATTAATCATCAGATGCGGGCTTTAGAATTAGCTGGCATTGATTACACATTAAATAGCCAAGACGATTTCGATGTACTTCATATCAACACTTACTTTTATGAATCGATGGCTTTTGCGCGTAAGTGTCGTAAAGATGGTAAAGCCATTGTTTACCATGCCCATTCCACCGAAGAAGACTTTCGTAACTCATTTCTCTTTTCAAACCAACTTTCGCCCTTGTTCAAACAATGGTTACTCTCTTGCTATCGCCTTGGCGATATCTTAATCACCCCGACCCCTTATGCCAAGAAGATCTTAGAAACCTATCCCCTTGATCGAGAAATTGTTCCCATTTCCAATGGGATTGATTTGAACAAATTTACTCCTATTCCTCATGCACGCCAACTTATCGAACAAAAATACGGCTATCAAGCTAGTGACTTTATCGTGATGGGAATCGGTCTTTATCTAGAACGCAAAGGAATTCTAGACTTTGTTGAACTAGCTAAACGCATGCCGCATATTCAATTCATCTGGTTTGGCTTTACTAATCTCAATCTCGTTCCTAATAAGATCAGAGAAGCGGTGGAAACCCAACTTCCTAATCTTCGCTTTGCAGGCTATGTCGAGAACAAAGAAATCATCACGGCTTTACAGGGAACTGATCTCTACATCTTTACAACCTATGAAGAAACCGAAGGCATCCCAGCTGTTGAAGCTTGCGCTGCTAAAGCTGACTTCATTGTTCGAGATATTCCTGTCTTTGGCGAATGGTTGGAACATGAAGCCAATGTCTATAAGGCCAAAGACATTGATGCTTTTCAAGACTATATTCAAGCCTTCAAGGATGGTCAACTCCCTTCCTTAACAGATGCTGCCTATGAAGTCGCTGAAAATCGTGATCTTCCGGCCATTGGCCATCAATTACGTGACGTTTACGAGCGCGCCCTTAAACTCGCTCAACAACGCCAACAAAGCAACTCTAAATTCTAATCAGTCTTAATAAAAATGCAGTCTCCATTCTGGTGGTATTTCCATGGCCACAGGAGACTGCATTTTCTTTATTCATTCATTTCAAATTTTAAAACAAGTTTATCCAATTGATCTTTGTCCCGCGCCTTCTGCGCTTCAGAAATATTGCCCGGATTCAAATGGAAACATACGCGCACTTGTCCATGTGAATCATAGGCTACGATGGCTTCCCCTTCATCTGGGTTAAGTATTTCTCGTTGGACTTGTGGATAGCGTGCTTGAAGCAGGCTCACCATCTCATCCGCCACTGCTTCCCGTAAAATACGGTACATTTCTGCTTGGGCAGCCGGTATTAGATAGGCATCCACTTGGACAAAATCTTTACTATTATCTTTCTTATTCGTTGAATTATGACGCTTAGCCATCTTTTATCAAATCCCTTATCGTTTATAGGCTTCTAGAAAAGCCAAGTTCCCTTGCTTCAAATATTCAGCTAAAACAGTCAGTACGGCTTGATCTTGGTTTGTTCCTATTTGATAGCCCGCATACTTGAGCAATTCTGAATCGGCATTTCCCATGGCTACCCCATAATGCGCCTTGAGCATCATTGACCGATCATTCATTGAGTCCCCGAACACCATGGTCTCTGCAGGACTAATCTGATATTTATCTTGCAGATACTGAATACCTGATCCTTTACCACCCTGACGGTGATAGATATCAATCCAATGATCACCACTGGTTACCGCATCACAGAAGTCACCAAACTGAGCTTTAATCTGGCTCACCGTCTGTTTTAAATGATCAAGGGGATGATACCCTAAGACCGCAATTTTGACAATATGACTATCATCAGGCAATTCTTGGAAGTTCTTAATATAGGTTACATTGGGATTATAGCGTTTGATATGGTCATAGGCTTTTCCATTTGCTTCCCGGAAATAATTGCCCGACCCAGTACTGACGTCTAGATGGTAACCGCCCACCTCATCTAGATAATCGGCCACAGTCAAAAGTTGGTCTTTAGTCAAACCAATGGTTTCCAACACTTGGTTCTCCTTGACAATATAATTACCGTTATCACTGGCAAAGTACAGCTTTTGTCGATCTTGATCATCAAAAAATTCGATTAATTTGGGATACGAATTGCCCGATGCAATACAAACAACATGCCCTTGATCACACAATTGTTGATGAATGTCTTTAAAGCGAGGATGATCAAAGCTCTTGTCGTCGCGCAATAAAGTAGCATCCATATCAATCGCAATTAATTTAACCGTCATAATTACTCCTATCTCTTACTCTTTTTATGGTAACACGTGACCGGCACTACGATAAATTTCATACCATTCAGGTCGCGTCAATTCAATCGCGAGTCCATCGGCCATTTTAGCTAAACGTTCAGGATTCATCGAACCCAAAATAGGTTGCATCTTAGCCGGGTGGCGCATAAGCCAAGCAATAACCACGGCTTCGACACTAACAGAACGCTCCTCAGCCATCTTAGCTAATTGTTGACTTAGACCAGCAAAATTCGGATGGTTTAAGAAAAGCCCTTGCTCTAAGTCCACTTGGAATGGTGACCAAGGTTGAATGGTAATATTGGCTTGGCGACAAAATTCGATTGTACCACCATCGCGCATGCTCGCCGCATCATTTAACATATTCACATTGAGTCCTGCATCCAACATCGGCGTATGAGCGGGCCCAAATTGCAACTGATTGGCTACGAGCGGCTGATCAACATAGGTTTGCAACAAGCTAATTTGCGCCGGATTATGATTGGAGACACCGAAATAACGCACTTTACCTTGGCGAGCTAATTGATCAAAAGCTTCTGCGACTTCCTCCGGTTCTACAAGGGCATCTGGCCGATGAAGGAGTAAGAAGTCCAGGTAATCTGTCTGTAAACGGTCTAAGATTCCCTCCACCGATTGGACGATATGCTGTTTAGAAAAATCAAAGTACCCTTGGCGGATCCCACATTTTGACTGAAGGTAAATGGATTGGCGGTCGATTCCTAGGTCTTTTATGGCTTGACCAAAAACACGCTCAGCTTGTCCTTGACCATAGATATCGGCATGGTCAAAGAAATTAATGCCTAATTCTTGACATTGTTGCAAAACTTGACCGGCTGCTTGGCTGGACAAACTTGACATTCTCATACAGCCCAAAGCTAGACTACTGGCTTGAATGTCGGCACAGCCGACTGCTTGATACCTCATAATGCTAGCCACCTTTCTGGTGATTATTTCTTAAACATACCTAAAATACCACGACTAATCACACGTCCGACTTCGCGGCCCACTGAACTCATCAAGTTCTTTTGGAACCGTTCCATTGCTGTATCACTGCGACTTGACCGGCGCGTAGATTTCAAAATAGAACCGCCAATTTCTTCAATAATCGATTTATCTTCAGCTTGATCGCTAGTTGAGTCTGCCCGGGTAGTTTGTTTTTCGGCTTGCTCAGCTTGCTTCATCATCTGCTCTTGATCAGCTTGGGTCATGGCTGCGATCTGTTCATGAGCACTTTCGCGATTAACTGGCTCACCGTATTTTTCTAATAATGGTGACGCATTGAGTTGAGCTAAAAGAACACTTGGGTCAACGGTTCCCATTTTAGACATCGGTGGATAGATAAAGACTTGGTCAGCTAAACTTGGTGTTCCATCTTCTTGCAAGGTTGAAACCACAGCTTGTCCCACTTTTAATTCTTGAATGACTTTTGCTAAATCTTGCCCCTCTGCTTGACGGAAAGTTTGCGCAACGGCATCCACTACTTTGATTTCTTTTGGTGTGAAGGCCCGTAATCCATGTTGAATTCGGTTACCCAATTGACTAGCCACCGTATCTGGAATATCGGTTGGGTTTTGGGTCACGAAGAAGACACCCACCCCTTTAGACCGAATCAAACGCACAATTAATTCGATCTTATCGAGCAAAGCTTTTGGCGTATCCTTGAATAGAGTATGCGCCTCATCAAAGAAGAAGACCATCTTAGGCTTATCTAAATCCCCTACTTCTGGTAAAGTTTCAAAAAGTTCAGCTAAGACCGTCAACAAGACCGTCGCATATAAGGTCGGCTTCATATAAATTTCTTTAGCATTCAAGATATTAATCACACCTCGACCATCCGACGCGGTCTTGATAAAATCTTCAATTGCCAGACTTGGTTCACCAAAGAAGATGGAGCCCCCTTGTTCTTCCAAGACCACCATCGATCGTAAGATTGCCCCAATGGATTGAGCTGAGATATTACCATAATAATCCGAAAGTTCTTTAGCATGATCGGCTACATAATTCAACATAGCGCGTAGATCCATAAGGTCAATCAATAATAAGCCCTTCTCATCGGCCACTTTAAAGACAATATTCAAGATGCTTTCTTGAACGTCGTTCAGGCCCAAAAGACGGGTTAACAAGATGGGTCCCATTTCTGAAACCGTCATCCGTAAAGGGGTTCCTTCTTTGGCTAATACATCCCAAACTTGGATCGGAAAAGCCATCGGTTGATAGGTTTCATAATGCGTTTGGGTCAAGCGATCAGCTAAACCTTCAGTCGACCCTTCTTGGCAAAGGCTCATCAAATCTCCTTTAATATCAGATAAGAAAACAGGAACGCCTGCTTGACTCAGTTGTTCAGCGATAACTTTCAAAGTGACGGTTTTACCGGTCCCGGTGGCACCGGCAATAATACCATGGCGATTTAACTTATTGAGATAGAGTGACGCGGCTCCTTGACCATAACCAAATTGAATAGCTGACACTTCTGACATATTGACGCCTCCTGAATCATTCATTTTCTTAAATAATCTAGCTTAAGAATACCCAAAATATGCTTAGTCTTCAATAAATGTTACTTCCTGGTTAGCTAAGGATTTAATTCGGCAAATTGAATATACTTCGGCTCCTAAATCTTCCAAAGTTTGACGACCAGGTTGGAAAGATTTTTCAATACAGATACCCACACCGGCTACTTTAGCTCCAGCCTGATGAACTAAATCCATCAAACCTTTTGCTGCTTCACCGTTGGCTAAGAAATCGTCAACGATGAGAACGACATCATCGGCTTGTAAATAATGCTTGGAGATAATAACGTTGCTAGTGACATTCTTAGTATAAGAATGAACTTTGGTTTCATACTGATCATCTTTCTTTAAGGTTGAAGGCAAGGATTTTTTGGCAAATAACATAGGCACTTCAAACCGCATAGCCGTCATAATCGCGGGTGCAATTCCAGATGCTTCAATCGTAAATACTTTGGTAATGCCCTTATCTTTGAAGTGTTGGTAGAAAGCTTCAGCAATCTCGTGAATGACTTGTGGATCAATCTGATGATTTAAGAAAGAGTCTACCTTTAAAACATTATTAGGATATACCACCCCATCTTTAAGAATACGTTCTTTTAAATTGCTCATCATAACATGTTCCCTTCTTTACAAACTTTCTTCTATTATACTTTACTTTACCAACTTTGCGGGCTTTTTGTTAAAATTTCATCTACTTCTTTTCACTTCTTTAAATAGGGATTTATTCTTGTTTGAAAATTGGGTATAATTAAAAACGTAAGTTAGGGGGAAATACAATGAATCAACAACCATATTCGAATAGTGTGACGACATCGGACCTAAGAGAATTTGTAGATATTCTCCAATATTGGTCAGAAAAGCTCGTTCGTTACAAAGGTGAATCATGTAAAGCTTTAATGTACGACAAAGCGCATATCGATCGCATTGTTGATGCTTTACGCAACAAGGGCCAATCGGTCACTTTAACCGTCGACGAAGCTAAAAACTTATCTTACGAAATCGTCGAATAATTTAACAAATTAAGAGGACTCGCTTGCAAGCTAATCTTGCAGTGAGTCCTCTTTGACTATATTCCCCTTAAACTTGCCAAGTCGTTTTCAATTCGTCGATAAAGGCTTGGCTGGCAATTGATAAACTAGCTGACTTCTTGGTGTAGTAACCCATAGGGCGTTCAGGCAACTTAAAGGGCACAGAAATAACTTCCAAATTCTCAACAAATTCTTTTGAAAGAATGGCTAAGCCCATGCTTTCACGAGCAAAGGCTGCTAATAATTCGTAACTGGCTAGCTCAATGTCTGGCTTTAAATCGATTCCTTGGTCGCTAAGGGCTTGATCGATTCGTTGGCGGGTCCCACTCTTACGGTCAAGCATCATCAACTTGACTTGGTTGAGCTCTTGCACATCATTCACTGGATTTAATTGACTCGCTAATTCAGCGCTTGCTACAACAGCTTCATGAATAACTAAAAGACAATGGAAATCATAATCATCTAGCTGTTGGGGTTGGAAACCAATCACTAAATCGACCTGATCCTGCTGAAGCATCACTTCTAATTCTTGACTGGTTCCACTGGCAATTTGCACTAAAATATGAGGATAACGCTCAGCAAAGCGTTTCAGACTTTTGGGCAAAACATACCGCGACACCGTATCAGAGACCCCAATCCGTAAAAGCCCTGATTGCAAATCTTTCATCGATTGCATCATCTGCTCAGCTTGGTCAATCTGGTCCAAGGCTTGAATAATATGTTGGTAAAAGACCTGACCTTCTTGGGTCAGACTCACCCCCCGTGACTGACGCGCGAAGAGTTTGACGCCTAAGTCTTGTTCCAGGCTGGAAATCATTTGCGAAACAGCGGGTTGGGTGAGATACAATTCTTGGGCTGCTTTGGAGAAGTTTCCTCGCTTTGCCACTTCGATAAAGACTTGATAAACGGTCATCCGGCTCATGTCATAAGCTCCTTTTATGTTTAGCATCGCTTTTTGTTATTTTACTTATACCACAAACTAGGCTAAGCTACAAGTAAGGTTATGAAGATAAAGGAGTGTAAATATGGAACGCTTAATTGGAACAGTTGCCCGTGGCTTAAGAGCCCCTATTTTTAAACAAGGGGATAATTTAGTTCAATTGATTCCGGATTTATTAGATCAAGTCTATCAACAAGAAGATATTAAAATTGGCCAAAAAGATGTTTTAGCCATTACCGAAAGTGTCGTTGCCCGTACGCAAGGGAACTATGTGACCATCGATCAAGTGGCTGAAGATTTAAACCGAGATTTCGCGGGTCAAACGCTTGGGGTTATTTTCCCAATCCTAAGTCGCAACCGCTTTGCTATCATTTTAAGAGCGATTGCTCGCAGCCAAGCTAAAAAAATTATTTTACAATTATCCTTCCCTGCCGATGAAGTCGGTAATCATCTGATCAGCCTAGAACAGATGGATGCCGCTGGCCTTGACCCATGGACTGACGTGATGGATGAAGCTCAATATCGTAAATTATTCGGTCAACAAAATCATGAATTTACCGGTATTGACTATGTCGCTTATTATAAAGAAATCGTCGAAGCAGAAGGTAAAGAATGCGAAGTCATTTTTGCTAACAGTCCTTTCACCATTCTTCAACACACTGACTATGTTATCAACTGTGATATCCATACCCGTCAACGTACTAAAAACCTCTTACTTAAACGGGGAGCTAAATGTGTCCGTTCGCTAGATGATATTATGAATCAATCCATTGATGGCTCTGGTTATAACCCTCAATATGGTTTACTTGGCTCCAATAAGGCCACTGAGGAAAGCATCAAATTATTCCCACGTGACTGCCAAGAACTAGTTGAAGCCATCCAAGTCGAAGTCGCTCGTCGTACCGGCAAAACGATCGAAGTTATGGTCTATGGCGACGGTGCCTTCAAAGATCCAGTTGGTAAAATTTGGGAATTAGCTGATCCTGTGGTATCTCCTGGCTATACTAGCGGATTAGAAGGTACACCGAATGAACTTAAATTAAAATATCTAGCCGATAATGATTTCAAAGACTTATCCGGCCAAGCCTTAAAACAAGCTATTCAGCAAGCTATCCAAGATAAAGAAGCTGACTTAGTGGGACAAATGGCAACTCAAGGAACCACTCCTCGCCAATTAACTGATTTACTAGGTAGTTTATGTGACTTAGTTTCCGGATCGGGTGATAAAGGAACTCCTATTATTTATATCCAAGGTTACTTTGATAACTATACAAATTAATGACAAAGAGGCCCTCCGTTAGGAGGGCCTTTTAGCTTAAGATAATATTATTGTGCTTCAGTTGTAGATTCCATTTTTTCTAAATCTTTACCACTTAAATAACGAAGTTCAGAAATTTTTTCAGTCTCCATATCAGCCGTCACTTCTACACCTACAATGGCATCTTCTTCAACATTTTTGTCTTCAGAGTACCATGTATAAACCACATTATTTAACTCGAAGTAATATTCGGTTTTTAATGGATCGCCTAATTTTTCATGCAATTGTTTCACGCCATCTTCGTCTTGTTGGATTGGGGTTAATTCTTCCGTTTTAAGATCCAATTTTTCAAACCAAGCGAAGGTACGGTTTTCACGCACGGCATTGTTGATTTGTTTTTCGCCATCGTTAATTTGGAAATCATAAAGTACGACTTGTTTTCCATCTTCAGCGATACCGACATATTTTAAGAAAGTAGAGCTATTTACTTGGCTTTCTTTATTCGGTTCACCCATGATTTCTTTCACTTCATCAGAAGTCATTTTACCCTTATTTTCTTTAGCTTTAGTGATGACTTCTTCGAATTTCTTCTCGATTTCATCTACTTTTTCATATTTTGATTCATCTAATTCATAACCTAATGGCGGTAAGATAGCTTGTTTCTTCTCTTCATCAGTTAAATCAGCAAGATTTTTTGTTTCTTCAGTCGTTGACTCACTGCTGTCTTGACTTTCTTCTGAAGATTCTTGGCTTGCTGCCTCTGTTGTCGCTGATTCATCTTTTGACTCTGCTTCAGCTTGGGTGGTAGACTCTTCTGCAAAGACATTCACGTTGAATGCCAAGGGGGATAAAATTAAACTAGCGCTTAATCCGGCTAAAACTAACTTTTTAAGTGACTTAGACATAATATTTTCCTCCATTAATCTTTTATTTTGAAGTAATCTCACTTCGCCTAAAGTATAAGAGATTTGATTATCAATATTCAAACAAAAGAAACCACAAACTGATTAATTGACAGCAATAAATCACAAAATGTATCATCCTTTTTTTTCTAGCAAGTAACCGATAAAACAATCTACTAAATTATTTCTTCAGTATCGGAAAGCTCTCCCAGTGGTCAAATCCTTTAAAAGAAAAGCGCAAATCCTGCCCTTTCTAACTATTTCAATTTACTAATAATCAAGCGAAAAAAATATATTTTAGTCTATCCTTTGAATGGATTTTTAAGACAACTTGCAATTGGCCATCGCTATGTTATAATTCTTATTAAATTTAATAGTCAACATGAACAAGGGGTGCCGTAACTGGCTGAGATTATACCCTTCATTGGATCAAGATAATGCTTGCGTCAAGATGTTCCGTCTACTCCTTATTTGTGTTGCCCAGAAAAGGAGTATTTTTTATGCAAAAAATCAAAACCCAGACCCTAATCGAGATTGCCCTTTGTGCGGCCATCGCCTTATTGATTGATATTATGATTCCTTCACCATCTTGGAGCTTTACTGTTTCAGTCAAAATGGTGCCAATCATCATCTTAGCTCTTCGCCGTGGAACAGGTGCTGGTGTCGCTGGTGGGTTCTTATGGGGGCTCTTGCAATATATAGTGGGCAATGCTTATATTCTTACTCTTTTCCAATTCGTATTAGAATATTTTGTAGCTTTCGCTCTCATCGGCTTAGCGGGTCTCTTAGCTCCAAAAATGCAAGCAGTCCTTGCTAGCGAACCGGCTAACTACCTTAAACAAGTCAAAATCGCTGTAGCGGCTTTAGTCATTGGCTCTTTCACCCGCTATGTGATTCACTTTATTGCCGGCTTCCTCTTCTGGGGTTCTTATGCGCCTAAAGGTCAAAGTCCTTATTTATACTCTTTCCTTGTCAACGGCGGTGCCTTCTTGTCTGAAACCCTTTGCTGCGCCATTGTGTTAGCCCTCTTGGTAAAATCCTATCGCCGTTTAATCGGAACCAAGACACAAGGCTACTAAAATTCAATCGTAAAGAGATCGCATACAAAAACCGAATGTCCCTTGAGACATTCGGTTTTTTGCTTTTTACTAAACTGTACCCTCCAAAAGGCCATGAACTCCCAGTAGAATAAATTGATCACTGCCAAAATCCTAACCGGACTTTGAACGAGCAACAAAATCATGACGCTCCATTTTCACAAAACGTGCCAATATTTTCTCATCCCACCTGGCCTCCACCATATATGGCTTAGTCGATTTCATCCCTAGTATAGCAGCTTTTTACATTATACATAACTGGCTTTTTAATCAAAAAAGACAGGTTACAAATCCTAGTTTAAAGGATTTATAACCTACCTTTCGATAATTATTGTAAAAGAAAAATATCCAAAATAATTTATTGTTGGAAACATGTTGGAAAAGCCATTAGAAACGTTGTTAAATCAACATTAGAAACGGAGAAGATTGGTGTTGGATAAACCTTATTAAATCAATGCTTAAACCACTTTGAATGCCAAATTGAATGCTAATCTATCCATACGCCAATGTTTAGAGGGACAAAACTTATCTTTAAAATAAATAAAAAGTACAATCACATAGATTGTACTTTTTTATATTTCTCAATGTATATTGTAAAAAATTATATTTGTTCGTATTAAGGGAATAAATAATTTATTTAAGTTTAATTATAAATTGTCATGTATAATTCCCTTTAATGAATAATATACCATCTAAAAATAATTTGTCAAGCATTAAATTAAAAGCCAGTTACTTTCTGGCCGAGTCAATAGTCTAGCACAATTATAAGCCATAGACATCGTTAAAATGGTATTGGCACGATAAACTTTTCCTTGTTCTTCCACTGCTATCACTACTGTTTTTGTGCCTAAAACTTTAACTGGTATCAGAAACATAACAGAATCATTATAAATTTGGGGAACGGGTATTCTATTATTTCTTTTAATTCTTAAAATCGTATGCTTAAGTGCACCATCAAAAACTTGTTTTGCAACCGTTTTTTCAAGTGATTGTAATTCTTCGGGTAATCGGTCAAAATTATCGTCATAAATATGATCAAAATTAATTTCAATTTCTTTGTCTGGGTTAAAGTACAATTCATTATAGTCAGTAAAAAAAGTTGCCATTTTTGGTTTATTTATATCGATTTCAGTGAAAGCTCGTTCATTTTCTGTTACAAAACTCTTAAAATGCCAATAATTAGACTTACCCAATTCTCCATCAAAATGAGTATTTTTTTCAAATAATCCGTATATTTCATACCCTAAATCAGTCAACAATCCAGTATTAAAAACTGCTTTCGTCTTGTCATCATTTATCGTGATTTTATTCTGTTTAAAAACTTGATCAAATGTATGAATAATATAGTAAAATATTACTGAAAAATCTTCACCAGAATCGTTTTCAAAAAACCATTTTTCTTGTTCAGCTATTTTAGTTAAATATTTCAACTTATTATCAAACGAGGCTTTGCTACCAGTGGATGCGAAACGTTTAAATACATTTAAATCTTTTTCAACCAAATATTGTTGTATTTCCATACTTTAATCCTCCATTTTAATTAAATTGAATAGAACATTAGACTAAGAAGATAAAATCATTCATTATTAATATCATTTATACCACTAATCACTGATAGAACTATCAGTAATTTAACGGGTGAATAATTAAACCAAGTCACTGACTAAAGATTTCTATCATCAGTTCAATAGTGACATTTGTTCGAACGAAATCTTACTTTTCAACAACAAAAATACTTTTCTCAAACAATCAAAAATCAGGATAATAACAATGAATAGCTACTTTTAAAAAATAAAATCAACTTGATAAATACCAATCTTTTAAAGCCATTATATACCCTTAAGACTCTGCTAGCCATAGCAAATAAGCCCACCCAGCTTAATTTTTACTACCGTTTCTCCTTTCGTCTATTTTCGGTCTTAACTTTCATTTTAATAAAATAGTTATTATTCAGTTATATATCCTATTTCTGATTGACTTACTTCTTCTATATACACTAAGCATTAATTACATTTATCCTATCATACTTCAGCTCCATAATATTAGTGTAAAATTCATTTTATGAAACTCAATAATTAGATATACTCAGTTAAATTATTTGTCTCAATTTTTATTGCGATTCATCATATAAAATATTTTTTCTCAAACCATTTTTACTTCACTGATTTGAAGTCAGAACCGTTTAATGCCCGTCTAGTTGTTATTTGAAATGATTTATTAAATTATATAGTCATTGTAGATTAATTTGTGGTTCTTTTTGATAATGAACAATAGGTTTAACAAAGTCATCTCTTACTTTATATGCTAAATCTAAATTTTCTTTTATCAATTTTGCATTTTGAAATTCACCCTTTTTATTTTCTACAACGATGTCTCTTAATGTGCCATCATCATAACAACGAAATGCGACTTCATTTCAAATAAAAGAGTCTAACCTATATCTATTGTAGATTCATCTTGGGCTTCTTTTGATATGGAACGAGGGTATCAATGACAGAATCACGAAGGATGAATGCTTCTTTTTTTGACGCCTCATTAATTTTTATTTCATTAAATCCGGTTGACTGTTGCTTAAATATGGATTTAATATCCCCTTTTTTATCATTAATAAAGGAATCATTAAAATCTGAAATGTCTACCTCACCTCCAGCTTCCATAATAATATAGCCACGTAAGTGGACTTTATTAACAAAATGTTCAAATAATGGATCATCACCAGCATTAAAATATTCTTCTGGTATGTTATCTTTGTTACCATGAATAATCTATGATAACCGAGGTACACGTGATTATCCTCTTTAACTACTAAAGGTGAATGATCGGTTCAAGAAAATTTTCTATCGAATCTACCATAGGCAGTATCGGTCGCATTCCATTTCAAATCAAAGATTTGGCTTGGTTTAATGGCCTTACCCAAATCATTGAAATAATTCACCGTTAAGTTGACTAATTAATGAGCTTAGCAACATCCTTTAATGATTAAATTGAAAATATGTTAGATTCTTTTGATGAAAAAATTGGTAAAGAAGAACGCAATATGCAAAAAACTATTATGAAAATGCATGAAAATTAACAATAAACATAACTACTCATACAATTAATCAAATAGCATCAAAGATATTTTGTAATAGTTTAATATTATTAATACTATAATATACTCAATTAAATCTAACTGAAATGACTATCTATGTAAATTATCTAAGTATTCTATTATAAAAGTACAACATTTCGAATGTTTAATATACGTTTTAAAAAATAAAAATTATAAGTCATCTAATTACTTACTAGACAACTAAATTAAATATTAAGGAGTATTATATGAGCAAAAAAAATAAATATTATATTTTCATGATAATAGCAGGGATTATTATTTTAACAATATTAATTCAATATAGAGAATCTTTAGGAGCAAAAGCATTTATTATTGCTGGGATTTTTTCACAGATTTTTGACAGGATTTATAAGTTTATTAATAAGAACGATAAAGGATAATATCTACATTATAAATTGTAAAGTTAATACTAAAAACACATCTATTAAATTCACCGTAAATCAAATTCAATAGATGTGTTGTAGTAGATCAAAATATGGTTGCTCAATTGTTGAAATAATAGGCTTTGTTGAGATTATCGGTTCATATGACCATAAGACTAATACCCTTGGCTGTTTGCCATTGATTAATATCCATGGCTTTAGACATACTCATTTCAGTTTGTTATTTAAAGCGGGACTCCCTATGAAAGACGTCATGCAACGGCGGGGCCACTTTGATATTCAAACGACTATGAACATATATACTCATGTCACGAAAGACAACCAAAATAAATCAGCTGAATTTTTCGCAAAACACGTGAATTTCTAGGGGATCTAAAAACTTTTATCACTTAAACAAAAAAACACCAACAATCCTATGTTATAGGCGTTTGCATGGTGTCATATGGTGTATAGTACGGAGAAGAAGGGATTCGAACCCCCGTGCCGGTGTAAACCGACAAACTGATTTCGAGTCAGTCCCGTTACAGCCTCTTCGGTACTTCTCCAAGATTTAACTCTATTATTTTACCGCATTTTAGGCCATAAGAAAAGCCCCGAATGTAGTGCACCCCTAAAGTTGAACCTTAAAATTCAACTTTAGGGGTGTTTATTTTGAAGAAAAAACATGAATTAGCCTTTAAATTAAAACTTATCAATGAATACAGGGAAGAAAAACTCGGGTATAAATTAATATGCAAAAAGTATAATGTTAATACAAGTTTATTAAAAACATGGATTTACCAAT
>NZ_UWPC01000018.1 GCF_900604935.1 Vaginisenegalia massiliensis | reverse complement strand
GCGAGACAGCAACGCTCATTGAAAACTGAACAAAGACAAACACCAAGATGTGTAAGGGATCTATTCAAACGAGTAGATACAACCCGAATATAATTCGAGAACAGGAAGCAAACCTGTCAAAAAAATAACCAAGCTAGTGAATAACGAGCAAAGAGCTCAAACAATCTTTCATGAGAGTTTGATCCTGGCTCAGGATGAACGCTGGCGGCGTGCCTAATACATGCAAGTCGAACGAACGGAGATGGAGCTTGCTCCATCAAAGTTAGTGGCGCACGGGTGAGTAACACGTGGGGAACCTACCCTCTGGCGGGGGATAACAGTCGGAAACGATTGCTAAGACCGCATAGAACGGTAAGTCACATGGCTAACCGAGGAAAAATGGCTTTTGCTATTACCAGAGGATGGCCCCGCGGTGCATTAGTTAGTTGGTAGGGTAACGGCCTACCAAGACGATGATGCATAGCCGACCTGAGAGGGTGATCGGCCACATTGGGACTGAGACACGGCCCAAACTCCTACGGGAGGCAGCAGTAGGGAATCTTCCGCAATGGGCGAAAGCCTGACGGAGCAACGCCGCGTGAGTGAAGAAGGTCTTCGGATCGTAAAGCTCTGTTGTTAGAGAAGAACGGCTTCTATAGTAACTGATAGGAGTGTGACGGTATCTAACCAGAAAGCCACGGCTAACTACGTGCCAGCAGCCGCGGTAATACGTAGGTGGCAAGCGTTATCCGGATTTATTGGGCGTAAAGGGAGCGCAGGCGGTGACTTAAGTCTGATGTGAAAGCCCACGGCTCAACCGTGGAGGGTCATTGGAAACTGGGTCACTTGAGTGCAGAAGAGGAAAGTGGAATTCCATGTGTAGCGGTGAAATGCGTAGATATATGGAGGAACACCAGTGGCGAAGGCGACTTTCTGGTCTGTAACTGACGCTGAGGCTCGAAAGCGTGGGGAGCAAACAGGATTAGATACCCTGGTAGTCCACGCCGTAAACGATGAGTGCTAAGTGTTGGAGGGTTTCCACCCTTCAGTGCTGGAGTTAACGCAATAAGCACTCCGCCTGGGGAGTACGACCGCAAGGTTGAAACTCAAAGGAATTGACGGGGACCCGCACAAGCGGTGGAGCATGTGGTTTAATTCGAAGCAACGCGAAGAACCTTACCAGGTCTTGACATCTGCTGCATAGCCTAGAGATAGGTGAAATCCTTCGGGACAGCAAGACAGGTGGTGCATGGTTGTCGTCAGCTCGTGTCGTGAGATGTTGGGTTAAGTCCCGCAACGAGCGCAACCCCTATAACTAGTTGCCAGCATTGAGTTGGGGACTCTAGTTAGACTGCCGGTGACAAACCGGAGGAAGGTGGGGATGACGTCAAATCATCATGCCCCTTATGACCTGGGCTACACACGTGCTACAATGGATGGTACAACGAGCAGCGAACTCGCGAGGGTAAGCGAATCTCTAAAAGCCATTCTCAGTTCGGATTGCAGGCTGCAACTCGCCTGCATGAAGCCGGAATCGCTAGTAATCGCGGATCAGCACGCCGCGGTGAATACGTTCCCGGGTCTTGTACACACCGCCCGTCACACCACGAGAGTTTGTAACACCCGAAGCCGGTGGCCTAACCATTAGGAGGGAGCCGTCGAAGGTGGGATAGATGATTGGGGTGAAGTCGTAACAAGGTAGCCGTATCGGAAGGTGCGGCTGGATCACCTCCTTTCTAAGGAGAAATGGAACCTTATACACGGAATTGTCTTTGTTTAGTTTTGAGTGAGCGAAAGTTTACTCANATACGTTCCCGGGTCTTGTACACACCGCCCGTCACACCACGAGAGTTTGTAACACCCGAAGCCGGTGGCCTAACCATTAGGAGGGAGCCGTCGAAGGTGGGATAGATGATTGGGGTGAAGTCGTAACAAGGTAGCCGTATCGGAAGGTGCGGCTGGATCACCTCCTTTCTAAGGAGAAATGGAACCTTATACACGGAATTGTCTTTGTTTAGTTTTGAGTGAGCGAAAGTTTACTAAACTTTGATCATTGAAAACTGAATAACACAACAAAACATACTGATATGAGTTATCTCGATGCGAGTGATTCATATTGAAAAAAGTATAATGAACCGAGAATTAAACCGAGTTTCGTACGAAAGTATGAAACAAAAACAAGCGCGAAAAAGTGGTTAAGAAACAAAGGGCGCACGGTGAATGCCTTGGCACTAGGAGCCGATGAAGGACGGGACTAACACCGATATGCTTAGGGGAGCTGTAAGTAAGCTAAGATCCTGAGATTTCCGAATGGGGGAACCCAACATCTGAAGGGATGTTACACGTAAGTGAGGTAGACGCAGAGAACTGAAACATCTAAGTACCTGCAGGAAGAGAAAGAAAAATCGATTCCCTGAGTAGCGGCGAGCGAAACGGGAAGAGCCCAAACCAGTGTGCATGCACACTGGGGTTGTAGGACTCAGCTGTGATGATAGATTGATAGTAGAAGCTAATGGGAAGTAGCGCGAGACAGGGTGAGAGCCCCGTATACGAAATCAATCGACCCATCTATGAGTATCCTGAGTACGGCGGGACACGAGAAATCCCGTCGGAATCCACCAGGACCATCTGGTAAGGCTAAATACTCCCTAGTGACCGATAGTGAACCAGTACCGTGAGGGAAAGGTGAAAAGCACCCCGGGAGGGGAGTGAAAGAGTACCTGAAACCGTGTGCTTACAAGTAGTCAGAGCCCGTTAATGGGTGATGGCGTACCTTTTGTAGAATGGACCGGCGAGTGACGATAGTTGGCGAGGTTAAGTTGAAGAAACGGAGCCGTAGCGAAAGCGAGTCTGAATAGGGCGAAAGTCAGGTGTCGTCGACCCGAAACCAAGTGACCTACCCATGAGCAGGTTGAAGGTGTGGTGAAACGCACTGGAGGACCGAACCAGGACACGTTGAAAAGTGTTTGGATGACTTGTGGGTAGCGGAGAAATTCCAATCGAACTTGGAGATAGCTGGTTCTCTCCGAAATAGCTTTAGGGCTAGCCTCAGAGTAAGAGTCATGGAGGTAGAGCACTGTTTGAACTAGGGGGGCTCACGCCTTACCGAATTCAGATAAACTCCGAATGCCAAGGACTCATCTCTGGGAGTCAGACTGCGAGTGATAAGATCCGTAGTCGAAAGGGAAACAGCCCAGACCATCAGCTAAGGTCCCAAAGTAACTGTTAAGTGGAAAAGGATGTGGAGTTGCACAGACAACTAGGATGTTGGCTCAGAAGCAGCCACCATTTAAAGAGTGCGTAATAGCTCACTAGTCGAGTGACTCTGCGCCGAAAATGTACCGGGGCTAAACAGTACACCGAAGCTATGGATTCAAATTAATTTGAGTGGTAGGAGAGCGTTCTAAGGGCGGAGAAGCAGTATCGTAAGAAGCTGTGGAGCGCTTAGAAGTGAGAATGCCGGTATAAGTAGCGAAAGACGGGTGAGAATCCCGTCCACCGATAGACTAAGGTTTCCAGGGGAAGGCTCGTCCTCCCTGGGTTAGTCGGGACCTAAGCCGAAGCCGATAGGCGTAGGCGATGGACAACAGGTAGAGATTCCTGTACTTGGTTAAGACGTTTGAACGATGGAGGGACACAGGAGGCAATGTTACGCAGGCTGATGGATATGCCTGTAGAAGCATCAAGTTTTGGTAAGAGTCAAATGCTTTTACCTCTAAGAATGAGGTGTGACCTGGAGCGAACTAAAGTAGCGAAGGTAACTAGTCAAACTGTCGAGAAAAGCTTCTAGTGAGTCTTAATTAACCCGTACCGCAAACCGACACAGGTAGTCAAGTGGAGAACACTGAGGTGAGCGAGCGAACTCTCGTTAAGGAACTCGGCAAAATGACCCCGTAACTTCGGGAGAAGGGGTGCTGATCGCAAGATCAGCCGCAGTGAATAGGCCCAAGCAACTGTTTATCAAAAACACAGGTCTCTGCAAAATCGAAAGATGACGTATAGGGGCTGACGCCTGCCCGGTGCTGGAAGGTTAAGAGGAGTTGTAAGCGCAAGCGAAGCAATGAATTGAAGCCCCAGTAAACGGCGGCCGTAACTATAACGGTCCTAAGGTAGCGAAATTCCTTGTCGGGTAAGTTCCGACCCGCACGAAAGGCGTAATGATTTGGGCACTGTCTCAACGAGAGACTCGGTGAAATTATAGTACCTGTGAAGATGCAGGTTACCCGCGACAGGACGGAAAGACCCCATGGAGCTTTACTGTAGCTTGATATTGAGTGTTTGTGTGGCATGTACAGGATAGGTAGGAGCCGATGAAGTGTGAACGCCAGTTTACACAGAGGCGCTGGTGGGATACTACCCTTGTGATATGAACCCTCTAACCCACGTAAAGAAAACGGGGAACAGTGTCAGGTGGGCAGTTTGACTGGGGCGGTCGCCTCCTAAAAGGTAACGGAGGCGCCCAAAGGTTCCCTCAGAATGGTTGGAAATCATTCGAAGAGTGCAAAGGCATAAGGGAGCTTGACTGCGAGACCAACAAGTCGAGCAGGGACGAAAGTCGGGCTTAGTGATCCGGTGGTTCCGCATGGAAGGGCCATCGCTCAACGGATAAAAGCTACCCTGGGGATAACAGGCTTATCTCCCCCAAGAGTTCACATCGACGGGGAGGTTTGGCACCTCGATGTCGGCTCATCGCATCCTGGGGCTGAAGTCGGTCCCAAGGGTTGGGCTGTTCGCCCATTAAAGCGGTACGCGAGCTGGGTTCAGAACGTCGTGAGACAGTTCGGTCCCTATCCGTCGCGGGCGTAGGAAATTTGAGAAGAGCTATCCTTAGTACGAGAGGACCGGGATGGACACACCGCTGGTGTACCAGTTGTTCTGCCAAGAGCATCGCTGGGTAGCTATGTGTGGGATGGATAAGCGCTGAAAGCATCTAAGCGCGAAGCCAGCTTCAAGATGAGATTTCCCATTCTTTGGAAGTAAGACCCCTGAGAGACGATCAGGTAGATAGGCTAGAAGTGGAAGTACAGTGATGTATGGAGCGGACTAGTACTAATCGGTCGAGGACTTAACCACGATTTGGTTTGAGGTTCAAGAGTTTTGTAGGTTATTCAGTTTTGAGTGGTGGAAGCATCATTCAAAGACAAACGCGACACCTGTGTGGTGATGATGGCAAGAAGGACACACCTGTTCCCATTCCGAACACAGCAGTTAAGCTTCTTAGCGCCGATGGTAGTTGGACCTTTGGTCCTGTGAGAGTAGGACGTTGCCATGCAGGGTGTTTGTTTGTT
>NZ_UWPC01000019.1 GCF_900604935.1 Vaginisenegalia massiliensis | reverse complement strand
TGATATGTACCCCCTTTACTGGACACAGTAAAGGGGGTAATTTTGTGCGCTATAGTTATGAATTTAAATTATTATGTGTAGAGATGTATCATGAGGGAAATTATCCCGAAACGCCTACAGGTCTTACAGACAAAGAATTTCATAGACAAGTCCGCAAATGGGTCCGTTTGGTCGATGCGAATGGGTTAGACTCACTCAAACATAAGAGAACGAATAAACGGTGGACAATTGATGAAAAACTCTTTCTAATTAATCAAGTATTAGCTGGAAATTCATATGGTTCAGTGGCCGTTTTCGCTGGCATTAACTCGGGATTGTTGTATCAATGGGTTAGAACCTATAAAATGAAGGGGTATACAGGACTTAATAATTCTAAACAAGGTAGACCACCTAAGGAGCCCCATATGATGAAAAAACAAAAGCCTACACCCTTAACTGAATCTGAACGTGAAGAACTCATTCGTCTAAGAGCTGAAGTGGATTATATCAAAGCGGAAAATGCTGTTATAAAAAAAGAAATGGCCTTGAGACACGAAAAATGGGCTGCGCAACTCAAGGCGAAAAAGCAGCGATCATCAAAGAATTACATCAAGAAGAATACCAACTAAAGTATCTACTACGCGCAATGAAGCTCGCTAAATCGACCTATTACTTCGAATTAAATAAAGTCGATAAAGTTAAAGAGAAGAATCTCCCCTTAGAACAAGAAATCCGTGCTATTTTTGAAAAACATCAAGGAAGATATGGTGTTAGACGCATTTATCATGAACTAAGAAATACGGGAATAATCGTGAATCACAAACGGGTTCAGAGACTCATGCATCACATGAACCTATTCGGTAAACGTCCGAAGGAAAAGTATCACTCATATAGAGGTCAAGTGGGTAAAGTAGCCAGTAATATTATTAATCGAAACTTTTCAGCTAGTGCTCCTTTTCAAAAATGGACAACGGATGTATCTCAATTTACTTTCCCGTGGGGTAAATGTTATTTATCACCTATCCTTGACATGGCGACCAATGAGATTATGGCTTACGATCTTTCACCTGCTCCAAACATGAAGCAAATAACCAATATGTTAGATCAAGCCTTTACTAAATATCCTATCTTAAACGGATTAATCTTTCACTCTGATCAAGGATGGCAGTATCAACATAAATCATTTCGTACGCGCTTAAAGGAACGCGGAATAGTTCAATCCATGTCACGAAAAGGAAATTGTTATGACAATAGTATTATGGAAACTTTTTTTGGTAGGCTGAAGAATGAGTTATTTTATGGACAAGAAAAAAGCTACCACTCATTCGACGAATTTAAGTCAGCGGTAGCCACATATATCGACTATTATAATCATGAACGTATCCAAGAAAAAACAAAATGGATGCCCCCTGTTAAATTTAGGATGGCATCCATGGCTTAGAAACTACTATAAATCAATGTGTCCAGGATTCTGGGTACATATCACTT